>NZ_BAAFSF010000001.1:682500-1162550 GCF_045865415.1 Porphyromonas miyakawae | reverse complement strand
ACGCTTTATCAAATGGTCGTTACCCGCTTCGCAGAAGCCTTCTCGGCAAACTCAGAAGAGGAGCGTATGCAGGTAGTACTCAAGGACGAGACCAACAGCTATGTTTGGAAAGCGTGCCGTCAAGTCTCTTTGGGTTGGAAATCTGTACAGAGTGCCACTCCTCAAGAGCATAAAGAGAGCGAGGAGGACGAGCCACTTGTGTCCTCTTTGCCCAACTTGACCGAGGGGCGAACTTTACCCCTGCAACAAGCAGACATAATCGAGCAAAAGAGCAAACCTAAGCCACTCTATACAGAAGCAACTCTGCTCTCTGCTATGGAGCATGCAGGCAAGGAGGTAGAGGATGTTGCAAGTAAAAAGGCTTTGGCAGAGTGTGGCATAGGCACACCTGCCACACGAGCCAACATCATTGAGACACTCATCCTGCGTGACTATATCCGTAGGGAGAAGAAGAGCATAGTCCCAACGGAGAAAGGATTAGCCGTCTATGAAATCGTTAAAGACAAACGCATTGCCAATGCTGAGATGACAGGAGCATGGGAGGTGGCGTTAGCAGCAATCGAGGCAGGAAGTATGGATGCTGGTAAGTTTGCACAAGGCATCAACTCCTACGTCTCCACCATTTGCGAGGAGTTGCTCTCCCTCGCCCCTGCATCTAGACAGCAAAGCTACCCCACATATCACTGCCCTAAGTGTGGTCGTGAGAGTGTGGGGATCTATGCCAAGGTGGCGAGATGCAAGAATGATGATTGTGATTTCCACATATTCCGTGAAGTATGCGGTACGTATCTCTCCGAAGAGAATATCCTAGACCTCATAACCAAGGGACGTACCCCCATCTTGAAAGGTTTGACGAGCAAGGCTGGTAAGAAGTTCAATGCCCGATTGGTTCTACAAGAGGATAGTTCTACCAAATTTGAATTCGAGCAAAAGAGAAAGAAGTGATAGTCCGCACAAGCGACCTAGCTCAGGGCCACAACTATCTCTCACGACACTCCCCACATGTTCTATCGTAGTTAATAGGAAGCCATTTGGATAGCCTTTGTAGTTTCTTAGCGGATAGAGGCAGTGCCAATACGCTTTGGCACTACAGTTTCATACGTAGGAAACTCTAGTTTCATCTAGGAGAAACTGCAGTTTCATGGGGAAGAAACTCCCGTGCCAAGCCTATGGGAAACTTTTCCCATACGGATGAAACTGTGGAGTGACGGGGGGCAACATTTCCACTCAGACGAGACTCCACCAATTCACGTGAAGAACAAAGACATCAAGTAATCGTATTTCCATTCTTGTGGAAGGTATCTCAATCCATTTCGTGGGATTGATTTCCTCCCAGCATGGCTGACAACTTATTATCAACAAACAGAGTACCTCTATGGCATACAACAAGAAAGCAGTTTTGGCAGCGAATGCAGAAGCAATCCGTGTGGTGCTACGACTAGAAAAAGAGCATCGTCTGGCTACCGAAGCAGAGAAACGCATCTTGCGTGGCTACCAAGGTTTCGGAGGTCTGAAGTGCGTGTTGAACCGCACAGACACACCAGCGGACATCCGCTATTGGAGTAAGTCGGAGCAAGAACTCTTTGCTCCGACACAGCAGCTCAAGCAGATGATCTATCGGGAAGCGGTCGATGCTCACACCGCTAAGCGGTATTGGGAGAGCATCAAGGCGAGTGTGCTCACCTCATTTTATACAGATAGACGTATCGTCTCTGCTATTTCAGATGCTCTCGCAACAAGTGGTGCAACGCTCAAACGGTGCCTTGACCCCTCCTCGGGGATGGGGGCTTTTGCCGAAACATTTGCCAAGCAGACGGGCATTGTTGATGCCTTGGAGAAAGATCTGCTCACGGCTCGCATCAGTCAAGCGTTGCACCCTTATGGCGAGGGCAACATCTTCGTGCGAAATGAACCCTTTGAAGCGATAGCACCCCTAGAAGAGACGGAGAAGTATGACCTTGTAACCAGCAACATCCCCTTTGGAGACTTTATGGTCTATGACCGTGAGTATAGTAGGGGGAATGATCTTTTCAAAAAGGAGTCAACACGAGCCATTCATAATTACTTCTTCGTAAAGGGCTTGGACTGTACTAGAGAGGGTGGTCTCATTGCATTTATCACTTCACAAGGCGTACTCGATGCAGCTCTAAAATGAGCCAATCAGACGCTATCTGATGCAAAACAGCCGACTCATCTCTGCTATCCGTCTGCCATCAGGTATGTTTAACGAGCAAGCAGGAACTGAAGTCGGAAGCGACTTGATTGTCTTGCAAAAGCAGTCAGGCAAAGAGATTGGCGAGGGCCTGGAGAAGCAGTTTATTCAGACAGTCGCCGTACCCAAGGGGGATGGTTTTACTATGGCATTCAACCACAACTCACTTTTCGAAGGCTCGTGGGATGATGTGGCACCTCGCACCATAGCTACCAGTCGTGAGCTGGGTAGAGACCCTTACGGCAAGCCAGCTTGGAAATATCGCTTTGAGGGAACTATGGAGGATATGGCTGAGAGTCTCCGAATACAGCTCACACAAGATGTGACAGCACGTTTTGACCGCAAGCTCTATGAGACGGGAATAGCGATGAGCGAGGAGGAGCGACAGAATGAAGCCGAGAAGCAATTGCGTAAGCTGGGCGTAACGGTCGGATTGCCTGGGGTGGAGCCTAAAGTAGACGAGGAGCAAGAAACAGACAACGCTTATGCTCTAATGCCTGATAGCATCAAGGGACAACTCCCCAAACTATATGACACCGAGAAGCAACTTATTGGCGATCGTATAGCTTATGTCCGATACTTCTTCCCGCTGGGTGCCTATACAGCCTACCTCTTAGAGTACAATCCAGAAGAACGTCTTGGGTTCGGAGCAGTTACAATGGGTTACGGTTGGGAGCTCGGTTATATCTCCTTGGACGAAATGAAAGAGGTTAAGATACATGGCTTGGGGATTGAGCGTGACCTTCACTTTTCACCTACAGCATTGCATAAGATAGCCGAGCTAGAGGAGCTTGTCCAAGGACGGTATAGCAAAGAGGTGGTACAAACAGAAACCCAAACGGAAGAGGTCGTGGATAAGTCCCCTTCAGAGGGAACTTCCGTCAACTCCATCGAAAAGAGTGAATTGGTAGAACCCACCCAGCAGGAGCAAGTCTCTTCAATGTTAGAACCAGCACCCAAAGGTGTGCCAGCTCTAACGCTACAGCATCAATACGAAGCGGATATACGTACAGACCTAGAAGCCCCACGAGAGATGGGCGGACAGATGGTCTACTTTGATGACGACCATCATCCCGTGATGGATACTACAGATGTCGGTCTGGAACAAGCGGGTTATTTATTTGCTCCCGAAGAGTACGAACTTTGGACGCAGGAGGTCGCTCGTGTTAACAAGGAGATCAAAGAGGTCAATAAGCAACAGACAGTTTCTAAGCCCAAGCAAAGCTCAGTAAAGCGTCCAAGAGCAAGAATAAGTACTAAGCTCTCCTCAATCGAGCAGCCATCTCTATTTGACTTTGCAGAAGTGGAGAGAGAAGTACAGCCAGTTACAGAGGTTAAGAAGTCGTTTGATGCTTCACCTCGTCCATTCCTCTCTTTGCCCGACTCGCATCTACGAGATGGGTCGATCGTGCTGCAAAATGGACAAGTGGGGTATCTCTCGAATCTGAAGCGACAGCCTACCTTTCATCCGATGGACTTGCCCTATGAGCGCCTAACCAAGCTCAAAGCGTACATCGAGATACGAGAAAGTTACCATCGGCTATACGACTACGAAGCGAACAATAGATGTGAGGATAGCGAGGAGCGTATAAAACTCAATCGGCTCTATGACGACTTCGTCAGTCGCTGGGGGTATCTCAATCAGAAGAGCAATACAGACCTCATCAAGATGGACGCAACTGGGGTCGAGATACTCTTCTTAGAGCGATCCGATAAGGGGGAATACATCAAGGCAGACATATTTGACCATCCTACCGTCTTTGCCACTACAGAGGTGACAGTAGCTGCCGACCCCACGGAAGCTCTCGTCTCTTCTCTGAATAAGTATGGCTCTGTGGAGCTAGACTATATGAGTTCGCTCCTCCCTGAGATGGAGGAGAGTGACATTATCTCAGCTCTAGAGGGACGTATCTACTACAATCCAGAAGTAGATGGCTACGAAGTGGCAGACAAGTTTATCTCAGGCAATGTAATAGAGAAGAGCGAGCAGATTGAGTCGTGGCTACTAGAACATCCCGATCATGAAGAAGCACAGCAAAGCTTAGCTGCCCTACGGGCTGCCACACCTACACCGATACCCTTTGCTGATCTTGACTTCAATCTTGGGGAGCGGTGGATACCGGCTAAAGTCTATAGCGCCTTTGCCTCAGAGTTCTTTGAGACAGAGATCACCGTCTCCTATCAGAGTACGATGGATGAATATGTTTTGCAATGTGATAGACGCAATGGCAACATTTGGCATAAGTATGCTGTGCAGGGAGAGTTCAGACGCTATGATGGACTTAATCTCTTAAAGCATGCGCTACACAATACCATCCCCGATATCAATAAAAACAAAGAGGTACGAGATCTAGAGACAGGCGAAACGAAAACTATCAAAGTACGTGATGGACATGCGATACAGATGGCTAATGCTAAGATAGAGGAGATACGTCAGGGCTTTGTGGATTGGCTAGGCAGAACGCCAGAGAGCTTTAAGCAACAACTATCCGACAGATATAATAAGCTATTTAACTGCTTCGTGCGCCCCAACTTTGACGGTGCGCATCAATCCTTTCCCGACCTAAATCTGAAAGGACTAGGTATCTCTGACCTCTATAAGAGTCAGAAGGATGCCGTATGGATGCTCAAAACCAATGGCGGGGGTATTTGTGACCATGAAGTAGGGGCTGGTAAGACCCTCATCATGTGTGCAGCAGCCTATGAGATGAAGCGCTTGGGCTTAGCAAACAAGCCGATGATTATCGGACTAAAAGCAAATGTCTTTGATATTGCCGACACTTTTAGAAAGGCTTATCCCAATGCTAGAGTTCTTTATCCAGGCAAGAACGACTTCAATAAGCAAAACCGCCAACGCATCTTTAACGACATCAAGAACAACGATTGGGATTGCATCATATTGACCCATGAGCAGTTTGGGATGATACCTCAAGCTCTAGAGATACAAGAGGTAATCTTGCAAAAGGAGAAAGACTCTATAGAGGAAAACCTAGAAGTCCTTCGTCAGCAAGGGGCAGACATTTCCCGAGCGATGCTCAAGGGATTGGAGAAGCGAAAGCAGACCCTCGAAGCCAAACTACAAGGCATTCAAGATAGCATTGCTGAGCGTAAGGATGATGCAGTGGACTTCAAAATGATGGGTATCGATCACCTCTTTGTGGACGAGAGTCATCAGTTTAAGAACTTGATGTTCAACACCCGTCACGACCGAGTCTCTGGCTTAGGTAATCCAGAAGGGTCACAGCGTGCACTCAATATGCTTTTTGCCATACGTACCATTCAGGAGCGGTCGGGTAAAGACTTAGGAGCTACTTTTCTCAGTGGCACGACCATCAGCAACTCACTCACAGAGCTCTATCTGCTCTTCAAGTACCTACGTCCTCAAGCACTCGAAAAGCAAGGCATCAATAGCTTTGATGCTTGGGCTGCTGTCTTTGCGAAGAAGTCTACCGATTACGAGTTCTCCATCACCAATGACATCATACAGAAGGAACGCTTCAGAACCTTCATCAAGGTTCCAGAGCTGGCAGCCTTCTATGCGGAGATTTGTGACTATCGTACCGCTAAGGATATCGGCATCGACCGTCCAGAGAAGAACGAGATATTGCATAACATACCGCCCACGCCCGAGCAGGAAGAGTTTATCGGCAAGTTGATGGAGTTCGCCAAGACAGGGGATGCAACCCTTTTAGGACGAGATGAGCTATCGGAAAAGGAAGAGAAAGCCAAGATGCTAATCGCAACGGACTATGCCCGGAAGATGAGCTTGGATATGCGAATGATAGACCTAGAAAAGTATTCGGACCATATAGACAACAAAGCCAGCCACTGTGCCAAGCTCCTCAATAACTACTATCAGAAGTATAACGAGCAGAAAGGAACACAGTTTGTCTTCAGTGACTTGGGTACTTACAAGCTAGGCGAGTGGAATGTTTACTCGGAGATTAAGCGTAAGTTGGTAGAGGAGTATCACATCCCATCTCACGAGATTCGCTTCATTCAAGAGTGCAAGAATGAGAAAGCGAAGAAAGCGATGGTGGAAGCGATGAATAGGGGCGATATACGTATCATCTTCGGCTCTACATCTATGTTGGGCACGGGTGTCAATGCCCAGCAACGAGCTGTGGCTATACATCATCTTGACACCCCTTGGAGACCGTCAGACTTAGAGCAACGCAACGGACGAGCTATCCGAAAGGGCAATTTGGTTGCCAAGGAGTTTGCCGACAACAAGGTCGATGTGATTATATATGCAGTGGAGCGTTCGTTGGACAGCTATAAGTTCAACCTGCTACACAACAAGCAGCTTTTCATCAATCAGTTGAAGAGCAATCAACTCGGTATGCGTACCATCGATGAAGGTTCAATGGATGAAGATAGTGGTATGAACTTCTCAGAGTATGTGGCTGTGCTGTCGGGCAATACAGACCTTTTGGAAAAGGCAAAGCTAGACAAGAAGATTACCGCATTAGAATCAGAACGTAAGAACTTTCTTCGTGAGCGAAATGGAGCTGTAGGTAAGTTGGCTGAGATTGATCATTCGCTCTCTTATCACACAGGCAAGATACAAGAGGCGAAGAAAGACTTAGCTTGCTTTGAGCAACGAGTGGAACGAGATGCTGAAGGCAACCCACTCAATCGACTTTCAATTAAAGGCGTAGAGGATTGTTCTGACATCAAAGAGATTGCTCATCGTCTTCAAGAGATAGAAGAAAAGGCTCGTACCAATGGTGAGTACAACAAGATTGGAGAGCTTTATGGCTTCTCTGTTATGGTCAAGACGGAAAGTTCCTCTCAGAACTTATTTGACCTATCGGTGAACCGCTTCTTCGTAAAGGGCGAGGGGAGTATTTACTACACCTACAATAACGGCAAATTGGCAAATGATCCTAAGTTGGCTTGTCTGAACTTCTTCAATGCTTTAGAGCGCATTCCCAAGGTGATTGAATCTCACGAGAAGGAGATAGCAAAGGTTTCAGCAAATAAGGAGGTCTACACCGCCATTGCCAATAACTCGTGGAAGAAGGAGGAGGATTTGCGTTCTCTCAAAGCCCAAGCTGCCGAGCTGGATAGAAAGATTGCCCTTACTATTGCTCCACCTTCTGAGTCCGAAGAAGCATATGAACAGCGACAGTCTAACCAAGCCAGTGAAGAACCTTCGCAGTCGCTCCGAGTTTCTGAGCAAGCAACCATAAAGCCACAAGAGAGTCAATCTCAAAATCCCGACAACGACTCTCCCAAGAACGGCTATCGCCCTAAGTGGAGATAAAATGAATTGGCTATCACTACTTCACCTTGGACATTTTGCAAATATTTCCAAGGTCGCATCAAGGCGATTTCTGCATTTTTGTGATGTTCATATTAATAATGTCAAGTAAGATCTGGTCTATACTTGACATTATTGATATACCTGTCTTGATCATTAAGATTTTTTGAGGATGCTCAGTTCTTATTCGCTCTACTCACTTAGATAGGTGTTTCCTGGATGGTTCAAAGTGATTTCTAAGTTTATCAATGCCCGCTTGAAACTTCTTGGGGTTTAGTTGTTTGAGTTTTCTAATGTTTAATAGTTTCCACTGAACCGATGGATAAGTGCTTAGATTACCTGCACAGCAAAGAGACCAATTGGGTGATCCTTGCTCAAATGACAGCAGAAACTCCTTGTCTATTTCAGTCAAACAGTTATTGACCTTACCAATTATCTCTGTACGAGCTTTTTGGTAATCTGTATAGGTAAATTCTATATCGGTCATCCCATTGAACTGATTATCTAATGCATCTTCTTGATCAATAGGATTAGGAGCAAGGGACTCTACAAAAGGCTTATCACTTCCCAATAAACACAAGAAGAATCCATCCTTTATTTGTTCGATGCTTTGCATCTCCATGTATTTACAATCGAATAGATCTCTTGGATGCTGTCTACTCAATGCTGCCGTTATCTTACCTCCATATAGCTGAGAATAAGGTACTATGCGTGCTTTACAATAAGCTTGAAATTCTTCTTGTGCTTTGGTGCAAAGCTCGACGATTTCCACCTCTCCCAATACTCCTCGCTTAGTGCCGTTAACCTCAATCTTTACCATAGCACCATTGAGGCTACATTGTAGTTTCCATACATCAGGTTTGTGTGTTACCCTAATGCCTGGTATTGCTCGCTCTATATTGACTTTTAGCGTTTTCAAGTGCTCATTGATGTGTTTGAGACTCTCTTCTCGAGACTCAATCGGGATATAGGTCAAGTCAATATCCACAGAATAGCGTGGCATATTCTTGTGAAAGAGATTGATTGCCGTGCCGCCATGTACCGCAAATTGTTCAATGCGATAAACCAACGGCATTATTCGGACAAGTAGTGCTACTTGACTCTTATAGGTTTCATTATTCATACGAATTCAATTCTTTTGGCACAGTAATTAAATATTTACTGATGTAAACTCCCGATTTTACTAACTGCAACTTATGTGTCCCTATGTCGACTTTAGAAAGATCTAAGTCTTCAAACCAATAGTGTCCTGCCTTTTCTGCCATATATAGGAATACTCTTTTTACTCTGTAATTCTGAGTCGTTTCAATAAGATTTTGCACAACTTTGGGGCGCAGGGTGGTCAATTGTTCCATGATATAAAATAGGTCCATATAATCATATCGTTTTGGAGCAAGTAAAAGACATTCCATAAAAGCTTGTTCAGGGGCAGAAATGAGTAGCTCCCAATCTAAATGCTTTATAGTGGCAACCTCGGGTGAGCTAAATGCTGTTGTTGAGAAAGTCTCAAACTCTTTGTCAAACAGATCAAACTTGAGCCATTGAGGTAACTTCTCTTTATCGGTCACCATCAAACGAGGTTTCCCCATAGGAACGTAATGATTAAACCCATATATTTCTAGCGCAGAGTGAGCTGCTATTCGCATTTCCTTATGCAGTTGTTCATTATAGGACTGTAATGCACCAAAAGCGGATAATTCTTCTCCAGTTCGATACATTACTCCATTGCAAAGCGATGTTAGCCATCCTGAAGAACGATATTTATTTAGTAATTGCCTAGAATATCCTTGCTCAGATAACCACCTAGAAAAGAATAGCCCGTTTTTAGTAGCTCCTTGTAGAAGCAAGTTTATTTTATTCTCCATAAGTCTACTATCAGTTTACATTTAGAGTAAATATCCAACTGCAAAGATAGAGTAAGTTCTTGTTATCTCAAAGGAGTAGTTGAATTATCACTTAGAAATGTAAACCGATAGTAGACATTTTGGTTTTAATTCAAACTCACGTGCAGATTTTCCGAAGAAAACGATGCCGTTCATTCTGAAAGCTGATCACTCTTCTTCTTTTCTGCGAAGCATTTCAACTATTTCATCTCGGAGGAAGAGAACGTACATTCCACCCACTAATGCAATTTCTCAAGAATGATGCTGTGTACCTCATTGTATTTCTTGCTCTTGTCAAACAACTTTATCAATTCCTCCTTCAAGTCAGCTTGACGATTCACTGACTCATTCTTTCGCCCTGATTTCTGTTAATGCGTAAACCTAACATCTACCACTCCTCTCTTCTTTTTAGCATCTCATCAATTTCCTCACGAAGGAACAATAGGCGACCATTAGCTTTGAGGTAGGGAATCTTACCCGCCCATACCCAATTGTAGATGGTCTTTTGCTCAACCTTTAGCAATCTAGACACATCAATGATGTCAAGATACTCAGGCTTGAGCGGTGGCTGTACAGCAGCGTCTATGGCTTGCTCTCGTAATACCAGCAACTGGTCTAGTTTTTCTTCCACATTCGCTAGCTTATCAAACAGTCGTTTTTGCCAAGGATCTTCTGTAAGATAGTCTAAGTATGACATAGTTCCCCTTTTTGATAATTCCCTGCAGTATCTTGAGACAAGATACGTTGCTCTCTCATATAGGATATATACTTCTTTGCTGTGCGCTCTTTGACTCCCAGCTCTCGCATTAAAACATCGCACAACTCTTGGTAAGAGAGACGGCGGTTGCTTTGAAAGATCTCCGTAACAATTGAGATCAATTCGTCTGTTTTTCGCTTCTCCTTATCCTCCTTAGACTTTTCACCACGATAGACATGCATCCCCAGCTCTTTAT
Source organism: Porphyromonas miyakawae (assembly GCF_045865415.1). Taxonomy (NCBI): domain Bacteria; kingdom Pseudomonadati; phylum Bacteroidota; class Bacteroidia; order Bacteroidales; family Porphyromonadaceae; genus Porphyromonas; species Porphyromonas miyakawae. The sequence continues at coordinate 1,152,236 of NZ_BAAFSF010000001.1, read as the reverse complement.
CCCATCCAAAGAGCATCATAGGAACATCTAAAGGGCTCCCATCTCTCACTTTCAAAGCCTTGACTACAGAGTATTCAGGATTGTCATCCTTTTCAATCGAAAGAATTCCTGCTGACTTACGTTGTAATTCTGAGCCTATGTGCCCACGAAGCTTGATCCCGTTTGGCACAAAGTGTAATACACAAATGATGCAGGTGTTATAAATCCCCGCTAGCCTGTAAAGCTCATCTACGACAGCGATACTCTCGGTCTCATCATTTGCAGAGCGCACTAAGTCTGCAATCCCATCAATAACTACTAAGTGTATCCCTCCATGTTTATGACGAAACAAGTCCATGCTTTCACGAATGAGTTTCAAACGATCCTTACGAGAAAGTGAGGCTAGATATAGAGAATGGTAAAAGTCAGGAACAGTCTCTACATCGGCTCTCCGTAATGTCTTTCCCAAATTCTTGTATAGTTGAGCCTCAGACTGCTCTGTGTCATAGTGCAAAACAGCCAAGGCTTTTGGATTGGGAGTTATTTCTAATCCTAGTGTTCGCTCTGAATCTAACCTTTCAGCACATAATGTGCCTGCAAGGATAGAACCAATGTAATTACTCTTGCCCGTACCCTCTCCACCTGTAATGCAGAAAAGATTGTCCTGAGAGCCAAGAGGGACTCCATTGACTGAGACAACCGACTTAGAAACATCTGGAGGATTGTCGTAATCAATCTCACAAGATTGCAATATCATCATTGTTTCGCTGTATAGGCTGGAAAACATTCGAGCGAGAAGATCTCTTAAATCCTGCTGACTATGGCCTAGGGCAAAGTAGTCAGAGATGTCTTTCTCCGTTTTGATACCGCTCAAAGGTAGTTGTAGTCTAAGTACTCCAAATTCAGAAAGCGCTTCCACCTGTTTCTGTGCCTCTCTGACCCCTGTTTCATCAGAGTCGTATAAAATGATGAGGTGTAAGAAGCGAAGTGAAAGACTTTCGATAATACCTCTTGGTATTTGTGCAGTCTCGCTATTGAAGCAAATAGCATTGAAATGGTGTGCAGAAAGGGAGAGGACATCTTTTTCTCCTCCCGTAATAAATAGGATATCTCCTTTATTAGGCAGTCGTGCTAGCCCAAATACATACTCTTCCGATTTTTCTCCACCATATAGAAACCTCAGTTTACTATTCGGGCGATATATTTTGACGAAATCGTTGTGAGCGTAACAGAAAATGGGTTCTTCGGAAGATGAGGTGAGCTTAAAAGGTTTTCCCTCTCTACTCACCGATTCGTAGCAAGACAACGATTTGACGTGGTATTGCTCCAATGTTTCCAAGGAGATCCCATATTGCTCCCAAAAAGCAAGTTCCTTTTGCGTAAAGGGGCGCTCATAAACTCGGAACGATTTTTTGTTTGCTATGTATTCTACTTTATCCATCGACCCTGTACACCTCTTTTGACTCTGTTCAACGGCTTGCCTAGGATAGGTGGAACGGGCTGCTTTCATGTTTGTGTCTCCTCTGTATTCAATAGAAATCTTTAGATTTAGATCCTGGATAATAGTCACTAGAACCTTCTTGAATTCAGATCGGACGTCAAGCCCCAAAATTGTTGCAGCAAACCAGAAGCAATCACCTGAGTATGCTTCATTTCCAAAGTCTTTCATTCGATATGAGTCTGACTTAGGATCAAAATAGATATTACAAGATGCTCGTTTGTCATCATAGAGAGGATTGCGAAAGTTCCGCTTGGGAACAAAGTCAATTGGCATATAGAAGTAGAAAACCTCTAATCCTCGATTGGTCAACTGCAAGACCTCTTCTTTTAGTGTCATAGCTCTTCAAAAAGATTTTGTGCATCTTCCCCCAAATAGCCTTTCAGTATACCATCCTTGTAAGCATTCAACCGTTGCAATGCTTCTATGCGTCTAAACCCTTTGAACGTCGCACGGCCTGATTTTACAGCTATATATAGACCCTTAAAAGGATAAAGGACGTGATTGCAGGATACATAGCGGTATGGGACAGCATTGGCATCTCGCCATCGAGCAAGAGAAGCTTTTGATATTCCTAATAGACGCATAACGTCTGATGAATTTAGCTCGATCTTTTCCTCAAGGACGCTATACTCTCTTTTGAGTTCTTTGATGAAGTCTGCAACTTGGCGTACTTCCTCTCGAAGTCCTTGAATTTCATCAAGAAGTGTGCTAGGGTTGTACGTTTCCATAGGATTCTGCCAATGTTTGAAAGGTTTCAGCTAGAAGTGGAAGTAGCTTCTTCAGTAGCTCATGTTCGGTTTCTTTCAGGAAGATCTCAATGAGACGTTCAATATTGGATAATGTGTCATCTATTTCAAGCGGGTGAAAATGGCGAAGAATACGTAGTAGGTCCTCTTTCTGCACTATAAGACATTGATTACCATGATGAGTTTGCACAGAGGCGAAAGATTCAACCGCGCCTAACGGCAAATGCAGAATGAGCGTATCCATACCAAAAGCTTCAGCACATCTTTGATAAGTACTGAGGCGAATGTCTCTTTGGAACTTGCAAGTCTTTACAAAGTTCGAGTAGTCTAATCCGCTATCATATGCTATTTGCTTGACATTGTCACACGAAGCCAACATCATATCTAGTGTTGGGCAAATGACATACAATCGTCTATCTCTTGCGGGCTTAACGGGTCGATTTTTGTTCATGTTTCTTCTACTGTTGAATTATCACCTGCAAAGATCCTATTCAAAGCCCTTTATAGACGAATATCTAAACACCATTCATTGGTAATATTCTACCAGTGTGTGCATCAACACACTTCTCTGCATAGCGATAGCACTTCATAGATCTTTTGGTTATAACCCTCATTGTTTTAGGGAACGTCATAATGAGATAAGCTGAAGTGAGTAGCATCTCATATAATGACCGCCAGTGCACGGTGCAAGCCTTATCTATATATAAGGGCTTGCACCGTGCACTGGAATTGTAGCCAAGAAAATTAGAGTAATTTTATTCTCAGATATTTGGAGGTTGTTCTACTTATTCGTACCTTTGAACCCGAGAAATGCAAGCGAGCAAATCTCACAGCAATAGCTATGAGTATTCTCAAAATACTCTCCTATGGCTACAATTTGGCTACAATTAAATCTTAGAGGAATATAAACAACTACGATATAAGGAGTTAGAAGGCTTGGTTTACAACCCTCCCTCTCCGCAAACACAAGGGTGTAAATCAACAAAAAGAACCGAGTAGGTCGAGAAACGAAAGTTTTCTGACCTACTCGGTTTTCTGTTATTCTGAGATAAGGAATTTATTCCTCTCGCTTATACTTAGCGATGAGTTCTTTTAACATAGAAAGTATGTCATCAAGGGAAATGCCACTGCGCTCGCTCATCATAGCGATGGTTGCTTTAGGAACGATAATGCGTGCGAGAGGCGAATTGAGCATTTTAAAAGCAGAATTCATGCTTGGCAAATCTTGCCGTAGCTTTGGGTAAATTTTGAACAAATCCTGTAAGCGAGTATTGGCAGAAAGTTCTATTATCGAGCCTTCTCTTATAGCAGGCGTATCGTCCGGAGTAGACTTTTTCGCCTCCATTGGCTTTACTCCTTGCATGTCATTTGACCATGTCAGCAACGTACGTGAACCTTGAAGCTCACGAATACGACTACAATCTTGCATCATTTCGAGTACTCCCCTGAATCGTCCTTCTGAGTCACGCACAGCAACATAATAAATATAGATGAATACACCGGGTTTGTTAATCCAAAAATCCACACTATCCTGCTCTCCTGAGCGGAATTTGGCAATGATTTCCTCAACGAGGTGGACACTGGTGCGCGGATGGCAGTTCTTCACATCACGTCCGATAACATTCTTGCTACGTGGGAAGATGCGGTGGTCGGTATCTGAATAGAAGCGAACGAGTTCGTTTTCATCTACATAAGATATATCTATAGGAAGATGCTTGTAAATGAGGTTGATTTGTTCAAGGGATAGTTTGCCTGTTGTAACGTCGAAAACTCGGCATGTATCGTCTCCTCCCAGACCATATTTACTAAGAAGCGCAGATAGTTCTGAGGCGAATCCGTCAGGGACTCTTGTGGGCTGGGGTTCTGTTTTGTCGCTATTTTGGAATTCCTCAACATCAATCCATGCAAAGCCAATTTCGTAATCTCCCGAACGCATCTGTTCGAATTCTTCAGGAGTTATCATTGCCAAAGCAGTTGGATAGAGTACAGATTCTTCTTTCTGTAAAAGGTCCCGCACATCTGCCACAATAGTAGACTGCATCGCCAAAAACTCTTCTTCCTTATCTTCTTCAATAAGTTTTTTAGCATCGCGTATTTCGTCTCGCACAAAGTCGTCGAGCAACCACATCGTAGTCGTTGGGCGGTCAAATCCTTTCTGCTCGAGTATGGAGTAGAGCTGATTCTGCTTACGTGAAAGGTGAGTGCGAAAAGCCGCTATTTGGTCGTACAATTCCAGCCACTGGTTCTTGATAATCGGATATTGTACAAGATCTTCTATAGAGAGCATAAGGCGACGCATTTCATCGTTCTCTCTGTAGTAGCACATGATAGGGTGGTTGAGAGGAAGATTTGGGCGACTGGTGTCCATTACTTCATCAAACAGCTCAATCATCTTTTGAATATCTTCCTTACGACACTCATCCTCTTCTATGGTTTTAAGTTCCTGTTCTGCCAATGCAATTTCATAAGGGTAGATTTTCCCAACTTGCTCTCTTATTCGGGTTCTACCCTCTTCCAATGAAATATCTCCTCGTTGGTATGCCTCTTTGATCTCGAGTATTTTGCCGAGCTTCTCAAGGTCCACATGCGGCAAATGTTTTTTCATATCCATAACGTTATTGTCTATTGATGAGGAAAACGAAAAAATCACTGTCTTCTATGGCATTTACGCCTACGTGGGCTTCACCGGGGAAATGTAGAACGGTACCTGTGCAGATACGATGTACCTCGGTATCGTCAAGAGTAACCTCCACCGTTCCTTTCACTATAGTGAAGTATACTTCCTGTCCTTTATGGTCGTGTGAGGGAACTTGTTCTCCGCTTTTCAATTGCAGGTGTACAAGCATGAGTTCTTTGTTGTCAATCACCTTACCTAAGGTGTTGATTCCCTTCCCGATGGGGTCAATTATCTGTTTCATAATTCCTCCTTATTTGTTATGATTAATACATTCAAATATAGGCAAAATATTTGAATGACACAACTATCAAATGCAACTGAATTGATTTCGTCAAGTTTTTGGTAGAAAAGCTTTCCAGGTGTTAGGAAGTTGAGTTTCTTACGAGGTCTGTTATTGAAGGGTTTTTGTACTCTTCGGACCTTCTCAGTGGGGTAGTTGTCGAGAGCGACTTTCTTCTTAATGTATTATCTTATGGGCATGTTGGTGTTTTCTATACAGCCCTTCTCCGAGGAGCAGTATGCGTGTGCGAAGTAGATGTTTACGTTGAGAGCTTTGGCAATCTCTTTGTGCAGAGCAAACTCAGAGTCATTGTCCGTGGTTATAGTTGATACGGCGTTGTGTCTCCTGTATGGAGTTAGCATCGTGTAAAAGACATTCGCTACATCTTCTGATTTTTTTGCCGTTGAGTAGATTTCGAATCAGAGCCATTAGCGGATTCCTCTTACAAGGGTAACCATTGCTACTTGGTTGTTTGGACCCACAATAAGGTCAAGCTCCCAGTCTCTGAAGTGCTTGCCCTTAGTTTCTTTAGGCTTGTCATCTATGAGAACCCTGTCTTTGATTGAACCAGAATTCATTGGAACATAAAACAACTACGATATAAGGAGTTAGAAGGTTTGGTTTACAACCCTCCCTCTCCGCAATCCATACCTATACTACGAAATATCTGTATCTTTCATTTGAAACATCAGAATCTTTCGCTTGAAATATCAGAACCTTTCATTTGAAACATCTATACCTATTGATCGATACTTATAGATCTTTTGTAAGGGCCTCTTTGCTGAAGTGCCGGCATTAGAACGGAGCACTGTGGAGGTCGCATTACTTCCGCCTAAAAGCATCCTTCCTTTTGCCTACCGAAACGCGCCATGGCTGAAGGAATGAACACGATCATTGCAAGCTCTTGTTGAAGGCATTTTATTATGGTCGGCAAAACGAATCCGCTACCATACACCACCTTCTCTCGCTCACTATTGTTCTCGTTCATTGCTTTACGGAAAATAATAAGCTGCGCTTTGATCTCGGTTAAAAAATCTTTTATACTATCGATCGTTCCTACGGCTATATTCGTATTATCTATTTCATTACTTTGTCATATAAAGTTTTGTAGTCTTTAGCCACACCGTACACTACATTATTATTCTGGCTGATGGCTTCAAAGTGGCGGGCGGCACACTCCAGTTTGGCATCTTCAGCGCCACGGAGTTGTGAACGTTGCCAAGGTATCTGCTGAAACGAAAGCTTACCAGCCTATTCCCATCATAGCGGACTTTACAAACGAAAATGGCTCTGACAGTCTGCGGGAGACTATTGAAACCAATTATCGCCAAGTCAAGCAAGAGGTGCTATCCCTCGTAGACTCTGAGACTGTTCGTATCAAAGGTGACCCAACACTCTCTCATCTGATTAAGAAGTAAATTGAGATGCTAAAAGCCAATTATCCCCAAGTAGCTTTTGAAGCATATTGCCCGAGGTTTGCACCAATCTAAAGTCAACTGTTTGATTCTCAAGGGGCCTGATATTTGTCGTCTTGAAGTAACATAAAGCCGCTTGACGTGCTAAGGTATCACGAACAGCGGATAGATTGAGTATTTCTCCCTCTATTTGGTATTGTCTACATTCCACCCGCTAAGACAGTTTCTCAAAGATTTCCTCTACAAAGCCTTTCTAGAGGAAATCTTTGAAATAACAACCGGCAAGCACATCTGTCTAGATGGTAAGACGATGAGAGGAGTTAAGAAGCTAGACTTTGATGCCGACAGTCATTGCGTCACAGCCTTTGATCCCAAGCTGCAAGCCTCATTGGCTCAGGTATATATCTCTACTAAGTCTAACGAAATCAATGCCATCAAAGAGATTCTCAAGGCTCTAGATCTACGATACACCGTCATCTCCATTGCCGCTATCGGCACTCAGACTGAGATCGCAAAGGCAGTGGTTGAAAAAAAAAGGTGACTACATACTTCAAGTTAAAGACAATCAGAAACTAACGAAGGAAGAGGTGCAAAGCTTCTTTTGTCCCCTCTACGATGCTCACATAGTGCATCAAGAGCAAAAAGACTTTGGCCATGGGCGAATAGAAACACGTACGATGAGTAGTATCGTAGACCCTTTATCTCTAGACCCAGACTCAACTTTAGACAAATGGGACGGGCTCAAAAGTATCCATATGATGACGAGAGTAGGACAGACAAGAAGACCGATAAGTCCACTAGTGAGACCACCTTCTATATCTCTAGCCTGACAGACGGGACAGAAGTCTTCAAGTTGATACGTGAGCATTGGGCTGTGGAAAACAAGCTACACTATATGCTGGATATGCTTTTCAGAGAGGACTACTCTACCGAAAGAGTCTGGAACGTAGCTCAGAATATGAACATCATAAACAAGATAAACTTAACTACCATTCAACAGCTTAAAGACAAACTTAAAGCCAGATCAACGCTTCGACTAAGAAAATACTCGCACGAATGACTCCAGAGGAAATCTTCGAAATAGAATTATAATGCGTCAGCCCCTCTTTCCCGCCCAAGCATCGGCTGAAGAACAGATGCTTGCAACTCCAAAGCAAGTCGGCTACTCCTCTACCTCAGGACGCTTATACTTTTGCCATCCTCAGTCTCGAAATGAAAAACCCGCTTCATCGCTTTTGCATTGCTCTTTGGCATAGTTATCGTAGGCTATACACTCCTTGCACGTCCGCTGACTCCTCAAGCAGTCTCTGTCATGACAGTAGTCCTTGATATCGTTCCTTGATAGTCGTAGTACAATTCATCATTAAAATCGCGATTATCGTAATCTGCCACTAATCCTCTTCGCCATAGTTGCGACCTTATTGCTCGCACTGCTTTAAGAACTCATTTAATTTGTATTGAGGCTATCTCATCATCGCTTAGATAGCTACTTTTTGTTATGCTTAGAACGTAGCACGTTTCTGCATCTCTTGTTCACCGTTCCTTTTTGGCTGAGAGAAGAGGTCGGTGTGCTGTTTCCTTTTTGTACGCAAAGGAAGCGTCGGGTTTAGGCTGTCTCAAGGTCTGAGACTATCAGTTTGTTCAGAAAATCTCCACACTTCACGGACAAGGTCTCTTCGGGTGGTATTTTCCTCCAAAACCTTGTGTCTGCCATTGCCCGCCTACCTATTTGACTGCTACAAAAAGAGATCAACATACTTCGATCTTTGTACGCCTCAAAAAAGATCATATAGGGTAAATAGACTATTGAAAAAAACTCTTAGCACCTATCTCTGTGTTAACAATATAAATTATTGACCTGACAGATAGGCTTAAGTTTTCAAACACTTGACTGTCTATTTGTGAATTTCTTATCAGCTTAGAATATTCAACCAACTTGTTATATTCTTTATCTAAGTCTGACCTTGCTGGACCTGTAATAAAAACCCTATTCCTATTAAGAGATGATATAAACTCCTCGAGCGTGGTTAAAATTTGAGAGGGATCTGCCCCTCTTGTATCTAACTCCCTTCTTCCTAACCGCTTCTTCAGTAGCAATTCGAGTCCAGAAACATCTTTCAGTAAGGAGTTTAAGTCTAAGATCGCTTTGTTACTAGCAATTTGGTTCTTGGCATTAATTGCTGCAACACTAGCATTCTTTGCTTTTCTATATTGTAGGTACGCAATTATAGCACTAATGATAGAGCAAATAGATGATATTATGCTAAGAGATGTCATTTGTATTTAGAGTTTAACAGCTCTCGGATTTGTTCTTCATTCATTAGGTATCTATTAGGAAGCGATTCGAATTCGTTCCATTTTAGGAGCATTTTTTCGTATTGCGATAGCATTCGAGAATGGCTATTGTAATATCCATTGGATAGTTCCTGTATTTCAGAGTATCTGTCTAGGTCATCAATAAAGTACTCTACATACGCCATATGGTAATATTCATTATTCCCATCAAAGCCAGGAAACTTGACATCCTCGTCAGTCAGAGATATGTCTGTATTTTCACGCTTAAGGGCTCTGTATGAATAAATAATTCCTCTGTACATCTCTAGTATGTCCAGTACTTTTCTGCACTCATTTATAGATAATTCATCTTCACTTAGTTCAATCATCATATCCGCATAATGCAAAGAGAAACCTTGCTGAAGTGCGTTTCTGTATTGTGAGTATTCCTCACTTTGTTCTGGATATAGTTTCTCTAAAATCTTTAAAAGGTAAATATACTCCAACCTCTCTTTCTTCGTAAGACTAAGATGCTCGTTGTTCATATTATTATTAATGCTAAAGTTATAGGATATACAAAGGTACTATTTTTTGAGGGATCGGTGATAGCTTGCATTTGGTTAATTCCCATTTCCACATTCTAGTGACAAGTGCAACATAGTTACAGATGTAGGGGAAAAACCTCGTAGGAAGTTTTATAGCCAAAGTTTTTACGAGGTATATTGTTGAGTTGATTCTGAATTTGTTTGATATCATCGTCAGGATGCTCTCTTCCTGAAAAAGTAGACAGTTGGGAGGTGTTACTGAGATGGTATACGGGTCATCTTTGTTAGTCCTGCGAAATACCATTTGTTAGTTTTGCCCCTGCTGGGGGTACACGACTTGTTGTCGTCTTTACTACTGGGGTACACAAAGATAGGTCCTCGTTTAGAGTTCTATCATTTTACGGGACTTTACAGCAATGCTTTATGAATGGTGTTGCCAACACGGACAATATAGATGCCTCTTGACGGCATTGGGATGGAATGAGAGGTGGTGAGGCTTCCTTGCTCTATAATAGTCCCGTCCACGGAATAAACAGAATAGAGTACAGGAGAGGAAAGGCTTTCCGCCACCTCGATGACAAGCATGCCGTCTCTTCCATAGATCTTGTATTTCCCTGCATCATCCACTTGAGGTATTTCTATCCCAGAGGGGAACTTGTCAGTCTCAATGATATTGGTGAAGTAGTTCCACCCGAAAGCCTGACGGTACTTTTCCCCCGACCCGATGGGGACATACACAGGTATGTCGTTGGGCGTGTAACTATGGAATGGTCCGAGTCCTGGGTTTGCTTTGTCTTCTTCACAGAATGGGGGGATGGGAGAACGGGAATAAATTTTCTTGATGTATTTCCAATTTGCACCACTTCCTCCTCCCAAATACTCAAGTGAAGCGGGAAAGACAATAGAGTCGAATGCACAATACCAAAAGGCATCTGACTCTATGCGCTTTAATCCTTCAGGCAATTCAATTGATTTAAGTTTATAGGCAGCCCCGAAAGCGTCGCTTCCAATCTCTATTACACTTTGAGGAATGTTTACCTTCTCGAGCAAAGGACACCAAGATGCAAAAGAGCCGGGAATCTTTGTAATGTGGTCGGGAATATGTATTTCTTCCAAGTAGGGACACATGGAAAAAAGAAATCCAGACAATTCATTAAGTGAACCAGGAATTATAACTTTTTTTAGATCACAGCCAGCAAAAGCTCCTTCCTTAATCTCCTGCAAGCCTTCTGGCAAGTTTACCTCTTCTATTCTTGTATTGTAGAAAGCACATACACCTATATATTTAAGCGTGGAGGGCAAGACCAGTTTATCAAAGCATTGGCAATGGACAAAACATTGGGCGGGAATATCCGTGATTCCCTCAGGGATAATTAAAGGGTCTGTACTCAGCCAATGGCAACTTGAGAAACTAAACACACCTAATTTCCTTAGACTCTTGGGGAGATTCACCTGTTCTAACTTCATTCGAGAAAAAGCGAAATCTCCTATTTCTCGGATACCATCAGGAAGAATAAGACGACGAATAGGGAGATAAACCACCCCTTGATACGCTCTCGGATCATCGATTATTTGTTTGTCTTTTTTCCAAAATGCACATTCAGGTATCTTGTCGTCCTTCACTTGTGCATATTCCAAGTTCAGCACGGTGAGTTTTCCCTCAAAACTGCATTTCCACAAGGTTGTGAAATCGGCAGCATTGATAGGTCCATGCACGATCAAAGAATCTACAGTATTCCACTTGTCGCCCAAGACTTGCTCCAACTGACCGTAGTCGCTCACCCTCGCATCATAGAAACTGACTTGTCCCCACGTCTTTTGCGAGAAGGAGAGGTTTTGCCCCTCACTCCTAACATTGAGAACGGCATCTTCACAGAGGTAGTAATCCACATCTTGACCTCTGAAGCTCATCTTGACGATGGATAAGGCCTCCTGTTTGGAGATGTTACGTACTTGCTGTGCTATTGCGGAGGAAGCTGTTAGGCAACAAAGCAATAGGCATAAAAGGTTGACTTTCTGTTTCATAACTAATATGATTTAAGAGTTAAACTACCGCTAGCAATATTTCGTCTTGGTTTAAGCATGAGTTTATTATACGGATTTTTTTTGGTGAAAATGGACGGAATGAACCTCCTTCAACTATACTCTTGTTAACAGCACCGTTCCATAGGAGAATCTTCCACTCTCAGGAACAAGAAGAAGTATCTTCTGTCCTTGCTTTATCTCTTTCGTTCGCATTAGCTCTTCCAACGCCACGTAAATGGCAGCAGAGCCAACGTTTCCGACAGAGGGGAGGTTGACAAACCACTTTTCTTTCGTTAATGCAATACCACGAGATTTGAGTTCTTCATTCACTTGGTCGTAAAAGAGCATTGAAGAGAGATGTGGCAAAACGTAATCAACCTCTTTTGGATTCAATTTGTGTTTAGCGAGAACGGTTTCGATATGATCCACCCAATACTTGATGGCATGCTTTTTTAGCTGACGAATATCCTGCTTCCCTACAAGAACACCACGCTCCTTGATTTCTTCTGGTGAGAACTCCTTCCAACTCTTTAGTCGTCCATTAGTCTCTAGCTCGGCTGCCATAAACATACAGGTAGGCAACTCGTTGGCATAAGATGTCATTTCCACCCACTCCACTTTAAGAGGACAATCTCCTTCTGGATGGTCTTGTAGCAATACAGCCCCAGCCCCATCCGAAAGCATAAACCTCATAAAGTCTTTCTCAAAAGCCATATAAGGATCTTTGTCTGGATTGTCGTGTGTCGCCTCATACTCGGGATCGTAAAACTTGGAGACCAAAGCAGGTGAGGTCAGTTCGGAAGCTACACAAACAGCATTGTCGTGCAACCCTGCGAGGATATTACTATAGCAAATCTTCAAAGCTTGTAATGAGGTCAGACATACACCAGAAGAAGAGAATATCTCCATCGGGAAGTTACCCAACTCACCATGTACCATAGAGGCGTGCGATGGGAGCAACTGATCTGGAGTACTTGTGCCACAAGCTAAGAGAGTGATGTCACTCGGGACAGCATTTTCTTCAAACAGTCCCAATACCGCTTCTTTTGCAAGCTGGGCATTAGAGTGTGTGATTGTATGCTCTTCGTCCAACGCGTAATAGTGAGTCTTTATACCATTTTGTTTGAGGACAATAGACCGAACTTTCGACGGTTTCCCACCAATGAGACCAATATAAGCCTCCATCTCCTCGTTGGATATAGGCTTTTTAGGCAAAAAGATCGCGACCTTATTGATGTATACATTCCTCATAAGCGTATAGAATTATATAGCAGTAAGTATTTATTTTTCAACTCGTCAATATCCAACTCATTCCCTGTTATGGATTGGATAAATGAATCTCCATAATATAATGATCGAAACATAGATACGACAAGGAGCGGGTCAATGCTTTGATTCAGCTCCCCAACTGAGAGGCCTTTCTCGTAATATGTTAGCCACAATTGTGTTATTTCTTGATCCAAAGCTTTGCACCTATCATTAAACCCTTCGTAATGAAATTTGGCAGAGGATAGTAGGTTGATATACTCCGTGGAGTTCGCATCTATAAGGGTGTTCCTTACAGAATTCATCCGCTCTTTCGTGAGATTTAATTCGTTCATAATGAAGCTAAGAAATGGCTTCTCATTTGATACAAGCTCTTCTCTCTTTAAGGAGTTAGATAGGAGTTCAAAAACGAATTTGTCAATGACCGCTCTGTATAGTCCTTCTTTGTTCTTTACCTTATAGTATATAGCTCCCCTAGACAATCCGATTATTTCTTCCAAATCCGCTGTAGTGACATCCGCATACTCCTTTACCAAAAAGAGTTTGAATGCCCCTACAAGAATTTGATTCCTACGTTCTTCACTCTTACTTATCATCGTTTAGTACTACTGTAATAATATTCTTTCTGGGTGCTAAGTTAGTCATAAAAAAATTAAACTACTAAATCTTGGGCGAATTTTCTTTTTCATCACATCCTTTCCTTATAATTCCCTGAGACTTAGAAGAGGTGATTTTAGCCTATATATTTGCTGTCTGAAAGGTATTATTCAAATCAAACAGAGTGATTTATGGAAGCAAATGGCAATGACAACTACGTGCTGGTCTTAGAGGATCGCACCGAGGTAAAGAACCAGCAAGAAGCAGGACAGCTCACCACCGTTTCGGGTACTGATGATAAGGGAAACCTTTAAACCACCGAAGCAAGCTCTGCTTTCTCTGCAGACGAGAACGGTAGCATCGGCTTTGCAATCCACTCCAGGCACAAAGAGCCACAAGCAAGGGAAATGCAAGTAGCGGTATGCCTCTATCTCAATAATGGGATGGATGTCACTTGGCTCCACTGGCATTACCATCGTGCAGTCTTAATGGGGTCGGGATTGCTGCAAAGAGGGAATGATATAAAGTGGGAAAGACAAGTCTCGAAGCCAACAACTTGCGGCTATACATCGGTATTATGCCGCCTACATCCATATTTTACGAATTGTGTGGCCGATGCGGACGATATAGCTGCCTGTGGACGGCATTGGGATGGAATGGGAGGAGGAAAGGCTTCCTTGCGCTATCAGCGTCCCATCTATGGCATAAACAGCATACGAAACAGGAGAGGAAAGGCTTTCTGTTACCTCAATGACCAGTCGGCCCTCTCTTCCATAGATCTTGTACTTCCCGGCATGGTCCACCTGAGGGGGCTCTATCCCTGTAGGGAGCTTATCCGTCTCTATGATATTGGTAAAGTAACGCCAACCGAAAGCCTGACGGTACTTCTCGCCCGAACCTATGGGGACATATACAGGTATGTCGTTGGGGGTGAAGCTATGAAAAGGTCCTTCTCCGGGATTGATTCCCATGGGATGTTCTGTACAAACAGGAGGAGTGGATGAAAGAGAGTAAATCTTTTGTAGGGAAGTCAAGTCCTCAAAAGCTCCGCCCTCAATGTATTTTACAGTAGATGGAAAGACAATGGAATCCAACGCACAGTAACTAAAGGCATCACATCCGATCCAAATCAAATTCGGTGGAAGTGCTGTCTTAAGTTTATAACACCATTGAAATGCGTTGCGATCAATTTTAGTTACAAACTTCGGGATTGCTACTTCTTCCAACTCTGAGCACAAACTGCATAGTCGTTTGGGGGTTTCTAAGAGTCCTTCCGGTAAAACTACTCTCTTTAGTCTCTTGTTGTCAGAGAATGCTGCAACCCCTATTCTTTTTACGCTGTTTGGCAAGACAATCTCCGTAAGATCTGTAGCATATATGGCGGAGAATCCGATACTGTCCAAGCCATCGGGGAAGTTCATCTCTTTCACCTTTGCGTAATAGAAGGCAAGTTGATCGATCGTTTTGAGCGAGGAGGGGAGAACAATTTTTTGAAGACTATCGCACCATTGAAAGCATCTGACCGGGATTTCCGTAACTCCTTCCGGTATTATTAGAGGATTCACTGCGAGCCATTTATTATCTTCAAAACTACTTTCTCCCAGCTTTCTCAATGAAGAGGGGATATTGATAGTCCTTAATGTCAATCCTAAAAATGCACAGAACCCGAACTCCGTAATATCATCGGGAAGAATAATGCGGCGAATATCCAAATAATGCCCTGCAGAGTACCACCCCCAATCGACAAAGCCGGAATCAGGAATCTTGTTGTGCTCAATTTGTGCATGTTGCAAATTGACAATCCGCATAGAACCCTCTTTTGCACATCGAACGATGGTCTTAAAGTCGGCAGCATTGATAGGTCCATGCACGACCAATGAGTCTATCGTGTTCCACTTGTCGCCCAGTACTTGCTCCAACTGCCCGTAGTCGCTCACCCTCGCATCATAGAAACTGACTTGTCCCCATGCCTTTTGAGAGAAAAAGAGGGCAAAGGTCAAACATATGACCAAAAGATAGCTTCTCTTCATGTCATTTCAAGGTGTTATTTTATAGTAAGCGTACATTTCCAAATTGTAATTTACTGAAATATTTCTTTTGGACTGCTCGGCTGTGTGCTGAAATTACCATTTGTCTGTAGTATTAATTCATAAGTCAATTTTTCATCATGTAATGATACGGGAGAATCTTTCGAATAAGATTCGTCAGCAACAAATCCTCCTAATTGTTCATTAGGCATGGTCTTATTAGGATTCCATCCTCTTCCTCCATAGAAAAATACTTGATAATTTCCATTGGGAATACTGAATGAATAGGAATCTCCGGCTTCTATATAAGCATTTCGTACGATCACTCCACCTGATTTTAATATTACTACCACATCACAATTTGAATTGCTTGAAGTAATAACTGATATTTCTGACCCCTTACCCGAGTGGAATGACTCATTTGAGTAAACTAAAGAGCCTGTACTGAGATGATTACTTATGTAGGGATCGCTTTCAATATCGGCATCCTCATCATAGGGATTTGAACCGCTGCTAAGTGCATTATCGATGTATGAATCGTCCAAAGAATCAATGTAATAGCTATTCTCGTTGTTCTTTTGGGAATTACAAGATGCACACAACAGACATATTGCTAATGACAAAACTAATGATGTGGATTTCATATTATATGGGATTTGATTTTTTTTTTTTTACGATTTCTTTTTGGAATATAAGTTTCACTGCTATTGATATAGTACCGGCCGCCTTGGCTACCTGTATGGATAGGGGGATCAGAGGAGTAGGTTGAAGAATTATGTGCACGAGACCCCGGGGCGCCTGTGTACGGATTTACATCTGACCGAGTAGGGGTACACGAAGTCTGTGTCGTACTTGTAGCGTATAACTTTGGCACAAAAGACTGAGCAAAAACGGGCATCAGGCAAGATGCGATAAGGTCGAAGATTGCAATATGCTTTTCCATTTTGCTTATTTTATTAAGTCTTATGCTACAAAGATAAATAATCCGGTTTTAAATATTTGGATAAAAGTTACTGGCGGAAATTTGAGGGAATCGGATAAATGTGAGTAGGTACGTATAAGGGAGGGGCAGTGCATTGGCACCAAAGTAGGCGGCCCTTTTACATAAAAACGCTGCGAGTGAATGCCACCCGCAGCGTCCTTTGTGCATCAGTTGTGCTCAGTACCTCCACGGCGCATCTACTGCACCGTGGGTAGTGTTATTTGGTTATCGTTGGATGAGGAGGCGTTGCGCATCGTCACCCACGTGGAGCAGATAGATGCCTTCCGCATAGCCGGATAGGTCGATCTGCAACGTGCCATCGGCATCGGTGCGGGCTTCGTACCGCAGTGCGCCATTTGCGTCGTAGAGGCGTACCAAGGCATCCGCCTTTGCGCCCTTTACGTTGACGTATGCACTTGCCGGATTCGGATAGAGGCGCAGCGTGCCGGTTTTTACCACCTCCGCAACGGTCTTCTTCGTAAAGGTCGCCTTCACTTCTGTAGCCGCTGTAACAGTGAACTTCTTAGTGGCAAGGATATCGGTACCGTTTGCGGTAAGTGCTGTCAGCTCGTATCCGTCTGCCGGTGTCGCTACAATAGTCAGCTCCGTACCATACGCTACTACATTTAGGTTATCCGCACCGGTGGCTTTGAGCATTCCTTCGCCCTCCTTCGTGAGCGTAACGGCATAGGTACCCTGAGTAAAGATCGCCTTCACTTCGGTAGCCTCCTCCACAACAACCTTTTTGGAGGCAAGGATATCCTTTTCGTTAGCAGTGAGTGCCACAAGCTTGTACCCCTCTGCAGGTGTTGCTTCAATAGTCAGCTCGGTACCATACGCTACCGCATTTAGGTTATCCGCACCGGTAGCGGTGAGCGTTCCTTCGCCCTCCTTCTTGAGGGTGACTGCGAATGTGTATGCATCTGCACCTTCATAGCTTTCTTTTTCTGTAGGATCTTTAGCAAGATTTATTGTCATCACTTGCCAGTTCTTCGCTTTAGCAGTGGCAACATGTGATTTAAGGCAACGGTTGCCCTCCGGTTGAGGTATTTGTACAACAACGAGTTCACCTGCAGCCCTTGACGAGCGGTTGGGGAGGTCGTTGATCAACCGAGTCATCTCATCGCCTTTGATTTGATTGCCATAGCATATTAGTTTTGACAAACTGCTGTTTTTGGACACATCTAGGCCGGTCAGTTTATTGTTGTTACATTCGAGAGAGGTCAAATCGGCACTCTTAGAAATATTCAAACTTGTTAGCATATTCTCTGAGCACCAAATCTTAGTCAGTTCGGTGTTTTGGGAAAGATCCAACGTAGTTAGTTTATTCTTAGAGCAGTTGAGATAGGCCAAGAACTCATTCTTGGATAGCTCCAATGCAGTCAGTGCATTTTCTTGGCAGTAAAGCGTCATTAAGTCAGCATTCTTGGTAAGATCCAATACCGTCAATTGATTTTGAAAGCATTCAAGCTCCCATAAGCCGTTGTTGTTGGATAGATCCAGAGTAGTCAGTTTATTCTGGTTGCAGTATAGCCATCTCAATGCAGTGTTTTTGGATAGATCCAATGTGGTTAGCTGGTTATTGTAGCAGTAAAGTGATTCCAAAAGAGTGTTAGCGGATAGCTCTAATTGGGTCAGTTTATTGTCGTTGCAGTAGATTTTTGTCAACGAGGTATTTTTGGATAGATCCAGTGTGGACAATTGATTCTTGGAGCAGTAAAGCTCTTTCAATGGGCTGTTTTTGGAGAGGTCCAAAGAGGATAATTGATTTTCTGAGCAGCGTAGATAGGTCAATGCTGTGTTTTGGGATAGATCCAGTTCAGTCAGTTGATTCGTAAAGCACCATAGTGTTTTCAACGCAGTACTTTTCGTTACATCCAAGTTTGTCAGCTGATTCTTAGAGCAGCTAAGCGATGTCAATGAGGTGCAGCCTGATACGTTTAGTTCGGTCAGTTGGCTATTGGAGCAATTAAGATCGGTTACATTGCCTCGTATGGTAATTGACTGACTATTAGTCCAGTAAAAGTTACCATAGGAGTCTTTTTCAGCTCCTTCAACAGTAAAACTGCCATCAGCAACGATAGTCAGGAAAATCTTTTCGCCTACCTTTTTAGTGGTGGTCATCGTGATGATACCTTCTCCCGCAGAGCCGGATCCCTGTCCTAATGCCGGCATACCTGCTGAAAGCATGCCGAGGAAGAGGAATAGGTAAATGCGTACTTGTTTTGTCATTTTTAATACCAATTATAAAGTTGTTTGATTGTCTTTTTCTACTAGGGGCGTCACGTGGCACTTACTACTTGCTATAGCAAGGAAGTGAATGCTCTGCTCCTCACACACAAAGCTTGTCTTGATGCACTATCAATTTTGTCGTCCATTCTCATTTATTCCCGAATGAGGAGGCGTTGCGCATCGTCTCCCACGCGGAGCAGATAGGTGCCTTCCGCATAGCCGGATAGGTCAATCTGTAGTGTGCCATTGGCATCGGTGTGCGCTTCGTATCGCAGCGTGCCATTTGCGTCGTAGAGACGTACTAAGGCATTCGCCTTTGTTGTCCTTATGTTGACGTATGTGCTTGCCGGATTCGGATAGAGGCGCAGCGTGCCGGCTTCTACCACCTCCGCAGCAGTCTCCTTTGTAAAGGTTGCTTTCACTTCGGTATCTGCCTTTACGATGAATTTCTTCGTTGCGAGGATATCCGAGTCGTTGGCGGTGAGGGCAGTAAGCTCATATCCTTTTGCCGGGGTAGCTAAGACAACGAGCTCTGTACCGGACTCTACAGCATTAAGGTTGGCAGCTCCGAATATCTCTATCGTCCCTTCTCCCTCTTGAGTGAACGTTACGGTACAAGAAGGCTCTGCCCCTTCGTAATTCTCCGCTTCGGAAGGATCTTCTGCAAGATTTAACTTCATGGTTTGCCAATTCTTCTTCTTAGCAATGGCCACATCCGACTTGAGGCACCAATTACCATCAGGGGTGGGCACTTGTATGACAAGGAAGTTACCGGCCTCCTCTCCGGTAAGGTCGGGTAGGCTTTTGACTAATCGGGTCATCTCTTCTCCTTTTATTTGATTGTCGTAGCACCATAACTCATTCAAGGCAGTATTCTTGGATAGTTCCAATGTAGTCAGTTGATTGCTGTAGCAATAGAGAATGTTCAGTGCGGCACATCCCGATACATTTAGGCTCGTTAATTGGTTTTTCTCGCATTCAAGACTTATCAGTGCAGTGCAACTTGATACATCTAAAGTGATCAGTTGATTTTGCCAACATGAAAGCATTGCCAGTGCAGTGCAGTCTGAAGCGCTAAAGGTCGTTAGTTGATT
The DNA here is from genome assembly GCF_045865415.1 of Porphyromonas miyakawae. Taxonomy (NCBI): domain Bacteria; kingdom Pseudomonadati; phylum Bacteroidota; class Bacteroidia; order Bacteroidales; family Porphyromonadaceae; genus Porphyromonas; species Porphyromonas miyakawae. The sequence goes on along the minus strand of NZ_BAAFSF010000001.1, from coordinate 1,132,596 downwards.
GTTGTAGCATTCAAGCATTGTTAGTGCAGCACAGCCCGACACATCCAAGCTTGTTAGTTGATTGGTGTAGCATTCAAGAGTAGTCAGTGCTGCGCATCCGGATAAGTGTAATGTCTTGAGTTGATTCTCTTCGCATTCAAGTGTAGTCAGTGCAGTGCAACCCGATACATCCAAATTCGTTAGTCGATTATTCTCGCATCCAAGTGTGGTCAGTGCGGTGCAGCCCGATATATTCAACTCTGTTAGTTCATTTTGCCCACATGTGAGGTCTGTTAATGCCGTATTATGGGATAGATCCAACGTAGTCAGTTGATTGAGAAAGCATTCAAGTGTGGTCAGCGTGGTACAGCCCGATACATCCAAGTTTGTCAATTTATTCTTAGAGCAGCCCAGTGCGGTTACATTGCCGCGGATGATAATCTTCTGAGCAGTGAGCGTGTAGCTCTTGTCGCCTGATTGTGGTTGTTCTTTAACCCCCTCAATGGAGACAGCGCCTTCAGCCGTAATACTCAATTCAATCGTTTCGCCGATATTTTTAGCGGAGGTCAGCGTGATGATGCCTTCGCCTACAGAGCCGGATTTCTGTCCTAATACCTGCACAGCAACTGAAAGCATGCCGAGGAAAAGGAAGAGAGAAATGTATACCTTTCGTTTCATTGCTTTGTATCTATTTTAGAATATGTTATGTATTATCTCAAAGGAGATAGGGGACTCTTTTCGGAGAGGCTGTAAAGTCTCCCGAAGGTTGGTGTGCATAGAAGTAACTACGCCCATCGCTTTAGTTTCGCATCGAGTGACGGCTGCTCGTAGCGCGTTATTTAGGAACATACTAAAACAAATCTGCTTCTCAATGAGCAAATATAAATAATAATTATGAATCGGGGGTTAAAAACATAGAGTTCATACTTTTTCAAAGTAAAAGATATAATGAATTGAGAGGTTATGTGGTGCGCTTTACAATAAATATTTACAGATATAAGGTGGAATAAAAAGGGTAGTCGCGCTGCAAGAGATTGCTACAGAGCACGCATCAAGCGGCAGATCGGCTCTCTTAGGCAAGGTGCTCTTTTAGGTGCTAAGGATTATTACCCTTGAGACGTTGCGTAGGAAATAGGGGAAAATAAAGTCTTCGTAAGAAATAAATCGTACTACTAAGGAAAATCAATATGGACTCCTCAGACTACCGCTAACGCTGCTTCCTTCTGACCTCTAAGCTCTTCCCTTCGACCAACAATAGTAAGGGGGACGAGGGTAGGCAAAAATGTTTTACTGTGCATAGCCGGTAGTGCCTGATTGTGAAATCCCTGATGTAGTGCCTTTCCCACTATGTTAAAAAAAGAGAAGGACGCTGCGAGTGAATGCCACCCGCAGCGTCCTTTGTGCATCAGTTGTGCTCAGTACCTCCACGGCGCATCTACTGCACCGTGGGTAGTGTTATTTGGTTATCTCTGTATGAGGAGGCATTGTGTGGCGTCACCTATGCGGAGCAGATAGGTGCCTTCCGCATAGCCGGATAGGTTGATCCGCAACGTGCCGTCGGCATCGGTGCGGGCTTCGTACCGCAGTGCGCCATTGGCGTCGTAGAGGCGTACCAAGGCATCTGCCTTTGCGCCCTTCATGTTGATATATGCGCTTGCCGGATTGGGGTAGAGGCGCAGCGTGCCGGCTTCTACTACCTCCGCAGCAGTCTTCTTCGTAAAGGTTGCCTTTACTTCGGTAGCCGCTGTTACAACGAACTTCTTTGTGGCGAGGATATCCGTGCCGTTGGCGGTGAGTGCTTTTAGCTCGTATCCGTCAGCCGGTGTAGCTTCAATCGTCAGCTCGGTACCTTCCGAAACAGCGTTAAGGTCAGCGGCTCCGGTAGCAGTGATCGTTCCTTCCCCTTCCTTAGTGAGCGTAACGGCATAAGGAATAGGCTCTTCACCCTCGTAGTCAACATACTCTTGGGTATCGATTTTGTACTTTTGGGTATTCCAGTTCTTTCTCTTAGCAATAGCCACATCTGATTTTAAGCAGCGGTTGCTTTCAGCGTCGCTTTGTACCACAACAATTTTCCCGGCGGCCCTTCCGGTACGGTCGGGCAGGCTGTTCACCAAGCGGGTCATCTCTTCGCCTTTAATTTGATTGCTGAAGCAGACGAGCTCGGTCAGTGCAGTGTTCTGGGATACATCCAATGCCGTCAGCAGATTGTTGTAGCAGTAAAGTGCTGTCAACGCGGTATTCTTGGGTACATCCAACGCGGTCAGCTGATTGCTCCAACAAATAAGATATGTCAATTTGGTATTCTTGGATACATCCAATGCCGTCAGCTGATTGTGGGAGCAATCTAGGCTTGTCAAAGCAGTATTCTTGGATACATCCAATGTGGTCAGCTGATTCTTACTGCAGTCAAGCGTTGTCAAGGCGGTATTCTTTGATACATCCAACGTGGTCAGCTGATTGTTGGAGCAGTAAAGTTCTGTCAACGCAGTGTTTTTTGATGCATCCAACGCTTTCAGTTGATTGTCAGAGCAGTAAAGGAAGGTTACATCTCCGGTGATGGTTACGGTTTGCGATGTGAGTGTATAGGTTACATATTTCCCGCTCTTTGGTGTACCGGTAGCACCGCTCAACGTAGGCGTGTCACCCGAATAATTCATATAGAGCGATATCACCTCCCCAACCGCTTTGGCGGTGGTGAAGGACATAATGTAAGGACTTAGCTCTTCACCCTCGTAGGAAACAAACTTTTTGGTATCGGAGTTGTACTTTAGCGTATTCCAGGTCTTACCCTTGGCAATAGCGACATCGGATTTAAGGCAAATATTGCCCTCAAGGCCAGGTTCTCGCACCACAGTAAATGAACCGGCATCCTTTCCGGTACGGTCGGGCAGGCTGTTCACCAAGCGGGTCATTTCTTCGCCTTTAATTTGATTGTTGAAGCAGGTAAGCACTGTCAACGCAGTATTCTGGGATACATCCAATGCCGTCAGCTGATTGTTGTAGCAGTAAAGTGCTGTCAACGCGGTGTTTTGGGATACATCCAGTGCCGTCAGCTGATTGTAGGAGCAAGTTAGGCTTGTCAAAGCAGTATTCTTGGATACATCCAACGCAGTCAGCTGATTTTTTGAACAAAAAAGATATTTCAATTTGGTATTCTTGGATACATCTAATGCCTTCAGCGGATTCTTTCTGCAGTCAAGCCTTGTCAAGGCCGTATTTTTTGATACATCCAACGTGGTCAGCTGATTATAAGAGCAGGAAAGCCATTTCAACGCAGTATTCTGGGATACATCCAATGCGGTCAGCTGATTCTTACTGCAGTCAAGCGTTGTCAAGGCCGTATTCTTTGATACATCCAACGTGGTCAGCTGATTGTCATTGCAGAGAAGCACTGTTACATCGCCCCGGATGGTTACGGTTTGCGATGTGAGCGTATAGGAGATCGTTTTCCCGCTCTTGGGTGTACCGGTAGCACCGCTCAGCGTGGGCGCGGCACCCGAATATTTCATAAAGAGCGATATCTTCTTCCCAACCTTCTTTGCAGTGGTGAAGGAAATCACGTTTGTTGAGCCGCCGCGTAGCACGCCGGAGGGCGCTGCCGTAGCGACCGTGGGTAGGATAGCACTACCTGCCGTTAGGTTAGTAGTTTGGGCCCCGGCTTGGGATTGTGTCATATCATTAGAGGCTTGCGGAAAGCCGATGGGATTCCATTGCTCCATTTCCGTGCGGAAAGAGCGATTGGCTGCGCCGGAGAGCGTAATCACGCTGACTAATAGGGCGCACATGAATAATAATCTTTTTTTCATGACAGTTAATTGTTGCTTGTATATCGGGCTTCTGCACTGGCAGTGTAGCCGCGAGAGGAGTTTATCTGTTATTCTGTTTGTTGTTTACTTTCTATTTTATGCCATCAGTGCCATAATATTCCGAATTTCTGTAACGGTTACTTTAGGCATTTGTGCTGTGTATTAAATGTTTTTCTGTTATTGACGTATAAGTTATTTCCATCAAAGTAATGTGGGGCAAAAGGGTGTGGCTATGTCGTAGGGAGCGGCATTCCGATAGAGAAAAGCGGAATGCCGGCTATCGCCCTCACTGCTCTTTGGGGTAGTAAGGTCTGCTTGCCGATACGATGCGGTGCCGTAAAAGGCGTTACCCTGCGCGTTCATTATTACTTTTTTTATTTGAGGCGTACCGCCTCGCTGCCTGTCGCTTGGTAGGGACAGAGCGGGCTTGCGCCCCGATCCCCTCTCCCCTGCATAGCGATTTGCGTTGCAAATGTAAACTTTTATTGCTAGATAAAAAAATGAAAATTTATAGGTGGTAATGTTTACTATGTGAAGCATAGTAGGGTAGTTGCTTGGCATATAGACAGAGCCGATGAGCCTCCCTCTCGCCATGCTAATTTAGGTCGCCTCAGGCACTCTCTACATCTTGTGTGTATTGGTGACGCTCACAGCTTAAATCGAATTCTGTATACAATAGGGAGAGTGTAGGGAGGGAGTGCTTTTTATGCAATCTCTGTATCCCATCTAGTAGGTCTCTCACTTTTCTTGTTTTGCGGAAGGTGTATGTCACCTTGCTCCCATACAAAGATAGGTAGTTAAGGAAGTGGATGATGTTGCCTTTTAAATGTTACGGTAAACAGCATGCGGATAGAAGTATCCCTCGGAAAGCTAACGAGTGGTGGCAGTCGCTGCCGTGTAATAATGTTTCGGTATGCCATAGTTACTTAATTGATGCGTTTTTTATCCTGCTGAGTGCTTTTTCTGACTCTTTACGATATGAAAGTACTATCCCACCCATAGTCGGTGGGGTTGTTTTAGACTCAGAATACCTATTATTCGGTATAAATGAACTCTCGTTTGTACCAAATGTAGGTATTAGCTTGCATGGAATCGGATACTAATTTTGCAGACGAAAAAGGGGGAGTGGCCGCCAAGGCACCCCGGAAAGGAAGAATAATATGTACCGAAAGAAGCTAATTGCACTATTGCTGGTGCTACCTTTTGCCTTTTCAGCAAAGGCGCAGAACCAATCTGCCGATGAACAGGCAAAGACTCCGCATTGCTCAGAAGCGTGCCACAGCACACCTACGCCATCGACTACTGACGCTGTGAGCAGCGCTACGCCACAAAAGAGTTTTACCCGTTCGCTCTTAGATCGCATCAGCCTGAGTGGCTATGGAACGGTTAATTATCATAACTATCTCCAGTACGATACAGACCTTTATATGAAAGATAAACTCTCTTTTGAGCGGTTTGTAATGTACCTGGATTTGCGTCTTACCAAGTGGATGACGCTAAAGACGGAATTTGAGTACGAATATGGAGGCTCGGGAGCTACGATGGAATTCGACTCCCAAGAGGAAGCAGGTGAATACGAGATCGAAGTAGAGCAGGGCGGTGAAGCTAAAATGGAGAAATGCTTCATCGAATTAGCATTGGACCCGCGGATTAATGTGCGTGTAGGTCAGCTTAAGTTGCATATCGGGCTGGGGCAAACGTTGGATCACCCCACGCAATACTTTACGGTTCTTCGTCCCGAGATGGAGAATACTATGCTCCCGATGGGTTGGTACGAGCCGGGTATACAGCTATTTGGCGGTTTCTTTAATAATCGCCTTCGTTACGAGCTCTCTCTCTCAGGCGGCTTGGATGCGTCGGGCTTCAGCAGTCGCAATTGGATTAAGCGTGGTCATCAAACACGTTTTGAGCAATCTGTTGCCGAGGCTTTGGCAGTGAGTGGTCGCATAGATTGGCATTTTGCACCGGAAAGAGACAACTTTTTTGGTATGAGTGCCTACTGGAACAATACCACTCCTAACCGTCCGAAGCGGGATATGGATGATGTGAAGGGCAATCTATTCCTAATGGAGGGTCATTTCTCCTATAATCGCGGTCCCTTGCGCTTCAACGCTTCATCGGTATGGGGTATTCTTCAGCACTCCGATCTCATCAGCCAGCGCAACCGCAATCTATCGAATGCATTGGGGGTAAAGCGTACGCCGGTGGGTCATCAGGCATTGGGTTTTGCCGCAGAAATAGGATACAATGTGCTTTCTTTCGCCCCACGTATTCAGAAACATAAGCTCTATCCCTTCTTGCGATACGACTTCTACGATACTATGTGGCGCACGGAAGGTGTGATCGTTAAGCAGCCGCGTCAGCAGCGAAATACCATAACTGCCGGGCTTAACTGGCAGGTGGCCGACTATCTCATTGTGAAGGCAGAGTATCAGGATCGTATCCTGGGCTCCGAGCATTTCGATCGTGTGACCAGCGAACCGCAAGGACGCAAGCAGCGCGAGCGGACATTCTCCCTCAGTATGGGCTTTGTCTATTAAACAGAAGGTATCACTAAATGAACAAAAGAATTAAGTAACAATATTATGAAACTAAAACTTATCTCATTAGCAGCTGCCGCTGCGGTATGCGTCTTGGCAGCTTCCTGCCAACAGGAGCCGAAGAAGAGTGAAGACACACGTAATGCACTCACGGTAGAAGTACTGAAAAACGTTTCCAACAACGTGATTATGGCTACCTACATTGATCTGGAAAAGCTTGCCAGCGAGCACCTGAAGGCGATTAAGACTTTTCGTGCTACCCCCAACGATGCCAATCTGAAGGCCGTTAAGGATACATGGCGTGCCGCTCGTGTAGCTTGGGAACAGAGCGAAGCTTTCCTCTTTGGTCCTACCGACCAACAGGGTTTGGACCCCGCTATGGACTCGTGGCCCGTTGATCAGGTTGAAATGGACGCTATGCTCAAGGGTACCGATCCTATTACCGCCGAAACAATTGCAGCCAACAACGATACGCGCGGCTTCCACCTGCTTGAGTATATCATTTGGGGTGAGAGTGGCAACAAAGCTATTGCAGACTTTACTCCACGCGAATTGGAAATGATGGTTGCTGCCGGTGAAGACCTGCACAACAATACCGCTACCCTGAAAACCGAGTGGAGCACTTTCGTATTCGGGCTTATCAATGCCGGTATGGAGGGCAATGGCAAGTATCCTTCTACCCGTAGTGGTATTCAGGAGCTTGTGGAAGGTATGTCATCCATCTCTAACGAAGTGGCCAACGACAAGATCGACGAACCATTGAACGGTAAGGGCGATGGAAAGGATGGTCAGCCCCACCCCGACCTTGAAGAGTCTCGCTTTAGCCACAACTCAAAGACGGACTATGTCAACAATATTGAGAGTATCTACAATATCTACACGGGTAGTTATAAGAGCCACTCCGGAAAGGGTGTTTCCGATATACTTATTTCACTCGGAAAGAAAGAGCTAAACGAAAAAACCATCAAAGCCATTAAGGCTTCACAAGCTGCTATAAACGCGATCCCCGGTACCTTTACCGATGCTATCAAGATCGATAATCCCGAAGGACGTAAAGCTGTTGCTGCTGCACGTGATGCTGCCGCTGAACTGAGCACTATCCTTGAAAAAGAAGTGCTTCCCGCTATTGTCAATGCGCCTGCTGACAAAATCTAATAAAGCATACGCATAACCCACATTGTCGGCTATCTCGGAGCGCAAAGTCGCTCCGGGATAGACGTACCTATTTATACGGCACTCTGCCCGATAAGGGTACTTCATACTTTGGCTATATGCCGTAAAGCGGAGTAGGAGAGCCGAACGGCGTTCTTTTCCTTTCTAATCCGACTGTTTGAAACCGGGGAGATTTGACTGTAATCCTTTACTGCAAGGACCCGATTATTCATGAGGAATCGAATTTTTCTTCGGCTTCAAACAGACGGTACTACGGTATCAAATGAAATTTACCCTATAGGGTTTCTGTGAAAAGGCTATAGGGTTTTCGGAAAAAGGCTGTAGGGTTTTTCCTATTTGGTTCTGAAGAAAAATCTCTTTGTATGGGACTAAGGATCGACTTGTATGGGACCAATGATTTGAGAGATCGCTATTTAAAGTGAGTTAGGATGGGGAAGATAGTGTATTTGAAAGAGAACAATTGATGAAGTATAGAAAAGGAAATGAAACACAAGTTATTATTGCTTTTGGCAGTGGCAGGTCTGGTAACCGCCTGCTCGCCTGATAAGCCGCGTGAGGAGGACCCTTACGATATCGGTTTGCACAGCTATGCAGGAGGAAAGAATGGTACCACTCTTTATGTGGGTAGTCAGGCGTATGGACAGGCAATTGGTGGACTGACCGATGAGGAAGCACGCCTCTTTGACCACGGGGATAAGATATTTGAGCAGACATTTGTTCCCGAAGGACCCGTCTTCTATGGCTTGGGGCCGCTTTACAACAATACAAGCTGCTCCGCTTGTCACCCTCGCGAAGGACGTGCTAAGTTCCCCGCCAACCTAAATGACATCAGCGGCTTCTTCCTTCGTACCAGCATTGGCAACGATCCTGTAACCGGACCTATTGCCACGCCTCAGTTCAGCGGTCAGCTGCAGCAAATGGCAGTGCGTGGTCACCAAAAAGAGGTACAATTTGCTGTTCGTTACGAAGAGCAAAAGGAGGTATTCCCCGATGGAACGGTAGTCGTTTTGCGTAAGCCGATCTACTCCGTTTACGATACCTATCTTCCCTTCCCATCCAACGCAATGACATCACCACGTCTGGGGATGCCTGTGTATGGGTTAGGACTCTTGGAATGTATCCCCGACGAGCAAATTCTCGCCTATGCAGACCCCTATGACCGTGACGGCGACAAAATATCCGGACGGCCGAACTTCTCGATAGAGCAGAAAACCGGTAAGCGACTCCTCGGGCGCTTCGGTTGGAAGGCTAATACCGCTACGCTGCTTGACCAGTGTGCTGATGCCTTTACCAATGATATGGGTATCACGCATTACATCCATCCGGTAGACTTATCCTACGGACAGCCTAACGGTGAAAAGGACAATACTAAGCCGGTCGAACTGAGCGATTACGATTTGGATGCCGTTGTCTTCTACGCACGTACGCTAGCAGTACCCGCTCCTCGCGGTCTTGAGCGTAAAGAGGTGAAGGAGGGTGCACGCCACTTTATTGACTTGGGGTGCTCTAAGTGTCACGTTCCATCAATGAAAACGGGTGAAAACAAGTACTGTAAAGCACTTTCTAACCAGACTATCTACGCATACACCGATATGCTGATTCACGATATGGGTGAAGGACTCGCTGATGACCGTCCCGACTTCCTTGCTAATGGTAACGAGTGGAAAACTCGTCCTTTGTGGGGAATTGGTCTCACGGAAACGGTGAACGGATACTTCAACTTCCTGCACGATGGTCGCGCCAAGAGCTACGAGGAAGCTATCCTCTGGCACGGAGGCGAAGCGGAGACCGTAAAAGAAAAGTATAAAGCCTTGCCAAAAGCTGAGCGCGATAAGGTTATTGCTTTCCTGAAGGCCCTTTAATGCGGCTTTACTTTTACAATATATTTATTCAATGTGGGGGATGTCCGCTTTGGGCATCCCTACACTTACTTATTTAGCCTTGAAACTATCTATTTCTAAAATCCGTCGCATCGGGCAGATAGCTACTTTTGTATTGCTCGCACTTTTAATGATCCTTATGGGTTATGCCACAGTTGTAGAGACTCGCTCCGGGCAACTCGTTGCGGCTACCTATATATATGGCACGCCTTGGTTCGCCATTCTTTGGGCATTGTGTGCTGTAGGAATTATTCTTTCTTTCCTCCCTTTTAAGCGAAAGAGCCCAGCTACCATAATGCATGCCGCCATGGTATTGATCGCCATAGGCGCATTAGCTACCGCAATGACAGCACGAAGTGGCGGACTAACCCTCGAACGCGGTAAAACGTATTACTCTTGCACCGATAAATCCCACCAGCCGATGGAGCTGGGTTTTTCCATTCGCTTGGATAGTGCCTCGACGCGCTTTTATCCACTTAGTACAACTCCCATGGACTGGGTGGCACACATTACTACCCAACAGGCGGACGAGGCTCCGCATCAATCTGTGCTTTCAATGAATCAAATAGCGCATGTAAAGGGCGTCCGCATCTTTCTGCAGGGAACGGATCACGAAGGGCAACATATTTACGCTACCTTCTCTCGTGACAGAGTCGGCACACCGCTTGTCTATTCGGGCTTCGTGCTGTTCCTTTTGGCTATGATTGCCCTGCTGTGTGACAAACGAGGCGGCTTCCGTCGCCGAATCGCCCTCCTTGGGCGTACTGCTCCTATGCTGATGCTCTTTCTTATAGTATCGCCCTGTGCTTCCGCTGAAGGGATGGTTGCTCCGGTAGTTTCACAAAAAGAGGCAAAGGCACTCTGCGAATTGCCGATGCATTACAAAGGGCGCATTGCTCCGGTTGCTGTGTTGGCAGGAGACTTTGCGCTACGCACAACCGGCACACTCCGACCAGAAGGAATTGATTACCGCCAATATTTGTGGCAGTGGGTTTATCGTTTTGATCATATGAAATCGTTACCCGTAATCCGAGTTAAGGAGGCTCCGCTGAGAAAATACCTCGGACTTACCGGTAAGCGGGTTGCGCTGACCGACCTTTTTGATCGCTCCAAGGGATATCGCCTCCAGCCGCTCCTTGAAGCCTACGACCGCGGTGAACGAAACAAACTTCTCTCCGCAGCGGTTTCGCTGCACGAAGCAGTGGAAATGTGCTTCCACCTGCATACCGGTGAGCTGCTGACGCTATTCCCTTTTGAGGAAAGCCACGATAAATTCATTTGGCGTGCACCACGAGATGCTCGCCCCGAAGCGATGAGCGATTTGGATGCCGCCTTTACGGAGCAAGCACTGGAAATACTCCGTGAAAGTCTCGCTGATGAGCCGAAAGCGCTTGATATTATTAGCAAAATAGGAGCATATCAGCGGCTCCAAACCGATAACCGGCTTCCTTCTGTCTCAAAGCTCCGTGCCGAAAGCCTTTACACAGGCTTCGACTTTCTACCCTGGGCAGCGCGTTGTGCCGTAATGCTTGGCTTCCTTGCCTCACTCTTTGCGGTAATTGCCCTCATCAAAGGAAAAAAGGTGCTGTGGCTTGCTCCTGCTGCCCGCACATTACTGGGGCTTTTTCTTGCCGTAATCCTCGTTGTAGTGCTGTGGCGCACCTATATTATAGGGTGCATTCCCATGGCAAGCGGATACGAAACGATGCTTTTGCTCGCCTTGCTACTCACTGCCGTGGCTTTGATTTTTAGCTTTCGTGAGCCACTTCTTGCATCGTTCGGTTTGCTTATGGGAGGCTTTGCGGTAATGGTAGCCACATTCAGTCAGATGAATCCGCAGATTGCTTCGCTGATGCCCGTGCTTCATTCGCCACTCTTGTCATTGCACGTTAGTTTGGCGATGGCTTCTTACGCACTCTTTGCCCTTGCCGTCCTGCCTTCGCTTGCCATGCTTTTGGCAGCACCTTTCGCCCACAAGCTACCGCATTATGAAAACGTATCGCTCCGAGCTCGACTGCTTGCCGAGGTGATTCTTTATCCCGCTCTGCTACTCCTTGCTGCAGCTATTGCCATTGGCTCTGTATGGGCGAATGTAAGCTGGGGTGCCTATTGGAGCTGGGACCCAAAGGAGGTGTGGGCTCTGATTGCTTTTGTGGTCTATGCGGCACTATTGCATGCACCGATTGTTCGCTTCTTGAACCGTCCGTTAGGCTTTCACGCAGCGCAACTCTTTGCATTCCTCGTACTTCTCTTTACCTACTTGGGCGTAAATATGTGGCTCGGCGGAATGCATGCCTACGCCTAAAGCATGAGTCTTTGGGCGGTTATGGATTGGTAATATTAGGATTAAGCGAGAAGTAGGAAAAGCCTTTTTATCTTATTCGGGAAAGATATTTATACTCCCTTATTGACATTTCCCTCACTGTACATTGCGAAAATCTCATTCGATTGACTGGAAACTTTGTTTCAAGAAAAATGAGTGAATCTCTTTGTGAGTTAGTGCAATATGATGTACCTTTACCGCAAAGCAATTTTCTGCCGTAGAGAAGGCACTTAAGAGGTAATGGAGAATAATTATCAAAAGCAATACCCCGACTTGATGCGGGGAAAGAAAATAATGTATGTGCATGGGTTCGGCTCATCAGCCGCCAGTGGCACTGTGGTACGTATGAGGGAGATGCTGCCTTCGGCACAAGTGATAGCGGAGGATATACCGGTTGATCCCGAAGAGGGGTTGAACGTGCTGCGTGCAATGGCAGAGAGTGAGCGTCCACACCTTATAATAGGCACTTCAATGGGGGGGATGTATGCAGAGCAGCTTTACGGCTTTGATCGTATTCTCATTAATCCTGCTTTTCGTATTGCAGACACTATGGGTGCACATGGTCTAACCGGTAAACAAACATTCCTCAATCCGCGTAAAGACGGGGTGCAGGAATTCTTGGTGACAAAGGCGATGGTAAAGAAATACCGCACCGTGCAGGAGGGTTGCTTTGCTCATAGTACGGATGAAGAGGAGCAGAAACACGTTTGGGGACTTTTTGGTGATGAGGATCAGCTCGTACATACTTTCCCTCTCTTCTCTGAGCATTATCGTAAAGCTATATGGTTTCACGGTGAGCATCGTATGAATGATGAGGTATTCCTCAATAGTGTTATCCCGGTAATTCGTTGGATAGATGACCAGCAGGAGCAGCGCAAGCGCCAAGTAATCTACATTGACGTCGAAGCACTTAGCGATGAGTCGGGTCAGGAACGCTCCTCTATGCGGAAGGCTTTCCGACGCTTGCTTGAGTCGTACGAGATATATTTTGTTGCCTCTTCTCCTAATTATGATACTGCTTTGTATGAGCATGTATTGTCGTGGCTTAAAATGCATATCGGGGTACCGGCCTATAATCATGTGATCTTTACCCCCCAACCACAACTCCTTTTGGGCGACTTCTTTATTACCCCACAAGAGAAGTCCCTCCTACCTGCTTTTATGGGTACAGTGGTAACATTCGGAAGCCCAACCTTCAAAACGTGGGAGGATATAGCTACCTACTTTGAGCGGATGGGCGCCTTCTAAGATACGCTTTGGCCTATGCAGATCAAAAGCCATGGTATAGTACTCACCGAGACCCCTTATAACGATCGTTTCTCCATTGTGCATATCCTTACTCCGAAGGAGGGATGTGTATCGTACATGTTACCACTCTCTACGGCTAACAAGAGTGCAGCGCGTAATTTAAAGCGTATTCTGTATCCACTGAGTGAAGTACATATCGTAGCAGAGCATCGCAGCGGTCGTTCTTTGCAGCGACTCATAGAGGCGAGTCCGGCTCCCTTACGGCTTAGTATATTGATGCAGCCGGAGAAGCGTAGTATAGCCCTATTTCTGGCTGATTTACTACACCTTGTATTGATGAAGCAAACAGATGAAGTGCTCTATGCTTTCCTGTCTAATGCTTTAGATGAGCTGGAGGGTGCAAGCAAAGGGGTAGAGAATTTTCACATCGCTTTTCTCGTGTCGTTATTGCGAGTTGTGGGGATAGCACCTGACCGGGAGTCGTTGGGCGGTACGGATAGAGCGTGGTTTAGCCTTCAGGAGGCTGCTTTTGTCCCTCAGCCATATAGCGATACCGACATTCCCCCTCAGGATGCTGGCCACATCGTTACGCTGCTTCGTATAAATTACCGCAATATGCACTTGTATCGCTATACCGCAATACAGCGAAGACGCATTGTTGCTGCTTTACTTGATTTCATGCGCTTTCACTGGATTGCCTTTCCCTCTCTCAAGAGCACGGAGGTGTTGAGTGCACTGTATCGGTCGTAGGTAATGCTCCTCTCTCTCTACCTTTTTTGTCTTTAGAGGGAATGGAGCTATTAGCCCTCCATCCAAAAAGGTAATGCCGTCTTCTCTGTCGGATAGCTTATACGCTCAGTGGTTCAACAAAAGTATCGCAACATGAAAAGGGGGCATCTCTTCTAATAAAGAGTAAATATCTGTTGCTCGGTAGAATATAAAGCAGAGAGAGGGTATTAGAATGATGAATATTTGAATAAATAAGCGTATCTTTGCAAACGTAAGGTTTTTCTATATCCTTCATGGTGAGTTGCGGACACAACACAAGGGAATCCTTGGGAGCATTGCCACGGAAGGAAGTAGCAGACTGAACGGACGGTGGAGGTGACCATGCGCAAGCGGTTTCCTCTTTTTTGTAGAAAAAGATAGGTTGCTATAGCAACGGGGTATTATTATGAAACCTACAGAGGAACAGATTAAGTCCATTGTAGCGTCTCTATTGACGGAGGGAGAGGAGTTCTTAGTCTCCGTCAAAGTGAGTCCGCGTAATGAGATTAAGGTACGTGTAGACGCTTATCATGGTCTATCTATAGATCGCTGTGTTGCGCTCTCTCGTGCGATAGAAGCTTCGTTAAATAGAGACGAGGAGGACTTTTCTCTTGAGGTGTCAAGTGCCGGTTTGGATATGCCTTATGTCGTACCGGAGCAGTATCGTAAGCATGTGGGTGATCCCATTACGGTATTGCTAAAAACAGGCGAGCGACTGGATGGCGTGTTGGTTAGTGTAGAGGATGAAGGCAAGTTTGTGGTAGGCCTCCCAACAAAAGGAAAGAAGGGTACGTCTAAGAAATGCACAGAAGCTACTGCCGAGCCATCTGCCGAGCGTATGATAAGCAGCGAAGAGGTGAAAGAGGCGTGTTATCGCTTCTGAAAGAATATTAAGAAAAGAACTATAAAGCCCTACAGATAAAAACAGAGTATATGGCGCAGAGTAAAAAGACGCATAAGGTAAGCATGGCTGATACGCTTACCGAGTTTAAGGAGCTGAAGAGTATAGATAAGGAGACGTTGATCACAGTCTTGCAAGATGCATTTAAAAGTGTATTGGGCAAGATGCTGGGTACGGATGAGAATTTGAGTGTGATCGTGAATCCGGAAACAGGCGACTTGGAGATATGGCGCACGCGTCATGTGGTAGCAGATGATGCTGTAAATGACCCTCTCTTGGAGATAGGGCTTAGTGAAGCAAAAAAAATAGATCCCTATGCAGAAGAAGAGGAGAACGTGACCGATTCGATTGACTTTTCTTCCTTCGGACGCCGAGCTATTTTAAACCTTCGTCAGACATTGAGTGGCAAGATATTAGATCTCCAAAAAGAGAGTTTGTACAATATGTTCAAGGAGCGTATTGGAGAGCTTGTATCTGCTGAAGTATATCAGGTGTGGAAGCGTGAAGTGCTTCTGGTAGACGATGAAGGAAATGAGCTTCTCATGCCTCGCAGTGAGCAGATACCCGGAGATTTCTTCCGTAAGGGCGACACTGTACATGCCGTAGTTGATCACGTGGATAATGAGAATAATGTGGTGAAGATATATGTATCTCGCACCAACCCTGAGTTTCTCAAGCGTCTCTTTGAACTTAACGTACCGGAGATTGGTGATGGTTTGATTACCATCAAGCGGGTAGCACGTATCCCGGGTGAACGAGCTAAAATGGCAGTGGAGAGCTATGATGACCGTATCGATCCGGTAGGAGCTTGTGTGGGTATGAATGGAAGCCGTATCCGTGGTATTGTACGTGAGCTAAGGGGTGAGAATATTGACGTTATTCCCTTTACAAAGAATCCCTCGTTATTGGTTCAACGCGCATTGAATCCGGCAAAAATTACCTCTATAACGATTGTTCCCGAGGAGATGAGGGCAGAGGTAAGTGTACCGCCTGAAGAGGTCCCCATGGCTATAGGGCGTAATGCAGCCAATATTAAGTTGGCAAAGGCCTTGACGGGTTTTGAAATAGAAGTATTTAGGGATGTTCCTAATGTAGAAGAAGAGGATATTCTCTTGGAGGAATATGCTGATGAAATAGAGGACTGGGTGCTTGAAGAGCTTCGTAAAATAGGTTGTAATACAGCAAAGAGTGTGCTCCGTATACCTCGTGAAGACTTGGAAAAACGTACTGATCTTGAGTTGTCTACCATTGATAATGTATTAGAGGTCCTGGCTACCGAGTTTGATGAGGATGAATTGAGTGAACTGGGTTATATATCTCATAATCCTCGTACGCAGAGTATACCGTCTCATTCAGATTATGAATCTCAAGCCCCACAAGAGGAAGAACAAAAGCCATTGCCGGGTGAAGAAGAGGAGGAATAAATAGAATAGATTAATTGTGTATCTATATCTTTGTTAAGAAGAAAGCAAGAGCAGACAGAAAAAGGAAGAAAAGCAAATATATATGGCGATAAAACTGATTGAATTGGCAAATGATCTCAACTTTGGGGTGGAGTCGTTGACCTCAGAGTTGACTAAAAATGGAATAGAGGTGCCTAATAACCCCAATACGCGTATTGATGAAGCTACTTTTCTTCTCATAATGAAGGTGTTCCATGATAGTTTGCCGAAAGAAAAGATCGATGCTATGATGCTCAAGTATGTGGCTCCTAAAACCAAGCCTTCATCACAGAGCACTACGACTCATCGCACTGCTACAAAGGGAACTGCTTCCGAAAAAAAGACGTCTGCAGAGAAAGATGACGCATCTACGCCTTCTAAGCCCGAAGTGATCGTAAAGGGGCATATATCTCTCCCTGATAAAAAGAAAGCGAAGCCAAATGCAATGCCTACCAAGGAGGTGGAGAGTGAAAAAAATACTGCTACTACTTCTACTATAACTGAAAAGCCTGAAGTAAAAACTCCGGAGAAGAAAGCGGAGCCTAAAGAGCAACCCAATGTGCTTTCTGGGGCTGAGGAAAAGAAAAGTGAGAAAGATCCTGTGACTCAGGCCGAAAAGACACAACCTGAGAAAGAGCATCCTGCCCCCGTAATTGAAAAGTTGGGCAGTATTTCACTTGAACCTACTCTTAAGAAAAAGTCTGCAAAAGCAGATAAACCTAAAGAGGAACCGAAGAAAGCAACAAAGGAAAAGAGTAAGGAAGTGAGCGAAAAGCCTTCTGCTAAGCCGGTAACGGCAACACCTCATAAGGAAGAAGAGGTTGCAAAGCCTGTTAGTAATGAAGAAAAAGAGGCTAAGCCTACTAAGAAAGCAGTCGCAGAACCGGAAAAGAAGGAAGCTTTAACGGAGGAGAAGAAAGAGGACGCGCCTGCCGCTGCCCCGTCGGGAGATAATCAAGAGCCTGAGATATTTAGGTTCAATTCGGCATCAGATGCGCCTAAGTTTACCGTAGTAGGTAAGATAGACCTTGAAGAGGTTGCTCCCTCTCGAAAGAAAGGAGAGCGTGGAGGTAAGCGCAAGCGTATTAATAGCAGGGCAGTAGATATAAAGAAGGAGGCAGCTCGAGGGGTTGATCCTTCTACTTCTGCTGAGGCACGCAAACGTGCTCGTTCAGCTTCTGCCACACAGGCTCAAACGGGGAAGAATCAATCTAAACGCAATAAAAAAGGACGTAAAGAACAGCCAAAGGCTGAAATCAGCGAAGAGGAAGTTCAGCGTCAGGTAAAGGAGACATTAGCTCGTTTGACCCGAAAGCCCTCCGATGGACGTCGAGGAAGGAAGGAGCATGTTAGAACTCAAAGTGAGAGACCTACTGAAGGCGAGCAGAAAACGATTAAGATAACCGAATTCGTAACGGTTAATGATCTTGCCAACATGATGGATAAGCCAGTGAATGAATTGATTACTATTTGCTGGAATATCGGCTTAATGGTCAATATCAACACGCGATTGGAAACGGAGTCCATAGAAATGTTGGCTGAGGAATTCGGCTTTAAGACAGAATTTGTCAGTGCCGATGTAGTAGAAGCTATTAAGGCAGAAGAGTATGAAGATAGTGAGGAAGATTTAGTTCCCAGACCTCCGGTAGTTACGATCATGGGGCATGTTGACCATGGTAAAACCTCCCTTTTGGACTATATACGTAAGACGAATGTTATTACTGGTGAAGCCGGAGGTATAACTCAGCATATCGGTACCTATAACGTAACGCTTCCATCGGGTCGTAAGATCACCTTTTTAGATACTCCGGGTCACGAAGCATTTACCGCTATGCGTTCGCGTGGTGCCAAGGTAACGGATATTGTTATCATTATTGTGGATGCTACGCAGAAGGTAATGCCTCAGACAATTGAAGCTTTGAATCATGCAGCCGCAGCAGGAGTACCCATCGTTTTCGCTATTAATAAGATAGATCAACCCACGTCTAATCCAAACCGTATCAAGGAGGAGTTGGCTGGATTGAATTACCTCGTAGAAGAGTGGGGTGGGAAGTACCAATGTCAGGAAATCTCCGCTAAGTTTGGACAAGGTGTACCTGAACTTTTGGAAAAGGTACTATTGGAAGCAGATCTATTAGACCTAAAAGCAAATCCGGATCGTAATGCCAATGGTATGATTATCGAATCTGCTTTGGATAGAGGCCGTGGTTATGTGTCTCGCATTTTGGTGCAGAATGGTACACTTCGAACCGGTGATATCGTATTAGCAGGTAAATATTTCGGTCGTGTTAAGGCCTTAACCGATGAAGCCGGGAATAGACTTGAAGAGGCCGGTCCTTCCATTCCTGCCACTATGTTAGGTTTAGATGGAGCACCTTCTGCCGGAGATGCCTTTAATGTACTTAGCAGTGAACAAGAAGCAAAAGATATAGCTCGAAGACGTCAACAGCTTGAGCGTGAACAAGGAATCCGAACACAGAAGATGCTTACTTTGGATGATATAGGCCATCGTATAGCAGTCGGAAACTTCAAGGAGCTCAATTTGATAATAAAGGGAGACGTGGATGGTTCTATAGAGGCCTTATCAGACTCTTTGATTAGATTGTCGACAGAAGAGATCGTAGTGAAGGTCATTCACAAGGCCGTAGGGCAAATCTCCGAATCAGATGTCGTACTGGCTGAGGCTTCAGAAGCAATTATCATTGGCTTCCAAGTACGTCCGGGGGTTCAAGCTAGAAGGCTGGCAGAGCAGGATGGGGTAGAGATACGTACCTATTCGGTGATCTATGATGCTATTGATGACGTAAAGAGCGCCATGGAAGGTATGCTGTCACCTGAGATTCGTGAAACTGTTACGGCACAGCTTGAAGTACTTCAAACCTTTGATATTACCAAAGTGGGTACTGTTGCAGGTTGTATGGTTAAAGAAGGGAAGATCAAACGCTCCGATAAGGTGCGCATCATAAGGGATGGTATTGTGATTTATACCGGAGAGATCGCTTCCCTTAAGCGATTTAAGGATGATGCTAAGGAGGTGCCCACAGGCTTAGAGTGCGGGCTTCAGGTTGTTAATTATAACGATCTTAAGCAGGGCGATAGCATAGAGTCCTTCATGGAGACGGAAGTAAAGAAGAAACTATAACGGAAAAGTATCGCTTGATGTAGAGGAGCCATGTGCTGGCTAGACATTGCGATTGGCATTGCATTGATTTATTCTTTGTGGATAGGCTATAAGAAAGGCTTTGTCAATAGGGCTATGGCATTGGTTGCAGTGGTAGTCGCTGCCATGCTTTCCGGAAGTGTCTCTAAGCTCCTTGAAAATATTTTCACGCAGATTTCTGGCTTCCCTCCGGTTGCCATTCGTTTTGCTACGTTAGCTCTTGGCTATGTGCTGGTATACAGAGTAATCATTTTTATTGGAAAAAGGATAGATCGAGGGGTGCGTATCTTGCATCTCTCGCTTGTTAATCGTTTGATTGGGATGGTTTTCTCACTACTTATAGCTCTTCTTGTCATGAGCTACTCATTCGTAGTACTTGATCGCTTCATTCCGAGAAAAAATGGGATTGAAAAGGTCGATATTCGTAATATATCGCACTATTATGACCAAATAAAGCCTTTTGCTACAACTTTTTTGCCCTCCCGGCTGTTGCCTAACAAAATGGTAGAGAAAAAGGAGCAGGCTCCTGTGAGACAATTTTCAGTATAAAGATGAATCAAGATATAAATAATAACTATATACCCGACGAACCACATCCTGATGATATTCTCTTTGAGGTCACTGAGAATGAATACAAGTATGGGTTCACAACTGATATTGAGACGGATACTATTGCCAAAGGGCTTTCGGAGAATACTATCCGACTAATTAGTGCTAAGAAAGGTGAACCTGAGTGGTTGTTGAATTTTAGGCTAAAAGCTTATCAGAGGTGGCTCAACATGAAGCAACCTAATTGGGCGCATCTATATATACCGCCTATCGACTATCAGGACATTGTTTATTATGCAGCTCCTCGCAAGCATGTCAACGAGAAAAAGGATTTGGATCCTGAGTTGGTGAAAACCTTTGATAAGTTGGGTATTCCTCTTCATGAAAGAGAGATACTTGCCGGAAACACTGCTGTGGATGCTGTTATGGATAGTGTGTCTGTTACAACGACATTTAAAAAACAACTATCTGAGTTAGGGATAATTTTTTGCTCTTTCAGTGAAGCAGTAAAAAATCACCCTGATTTGGTAAAAAAATACTTGGGTAAGGTCGTACCGGCTTCAGATAACTACTTTGCTGCACTGAACTCAGCTGTCTTTAGCGATGGTTCTTTTGTATATATCCCTAAAGGAGTACGTTGCCCTATGGAGTTGTCGACTTATTTTAGAATAAATGCGCGCAACACAGGGCAATTTGAGCGTACTTTGATTGTTGCCGATGAGGGGGCTTATGTGAGCTATTTGGAGGGTTGTACAGCTCCTATGCGCGATGAAAACCAGCTCCACGCAGCCATTGTAGAGATTATTGCTGAAACGGATGCTGAAGTAAAGTATTCCACTGTTCAAAATTGGTACCCAGGAGATGCTGATGGCAAAGGAGGTATCTACAACTTTGTGACGAAGAGAGGACTTTGTCGAGGTGATAGGAGTAAGATCAGCTGGACACAAGTAGAAACGGGCTCTTCGATCACTTGGAAGTATCCCAGTTGTATGCTTGTGGGTAATGATTCCATTGGCGAGTTTTATTCTGTGGCTGTGACCAATAATTACCAACAAGCCGATACAGGTACCAAAATGATCCACTTGGGAAAGCGTACTCGTAGTACTATTGTATCAAAAGGCATTTCGGCAGGTAGCAGTCAGAATAGCTTTAGAGGTTTGGTAAAAATTGGAAAGGGAGCTGAGGATAGCAGAAATCACTCCCAGTGCGATAGCTTGCTACTGACTGATCATTGTGGAGCGCATACTTATCCTTATGCAGAAGTGATGAATCAGAGTGCTGTCATTGAGCACGAAGCAACTACCTCTAAGATTAGTGACGATTTGCTCTTCTATTGTAACCAAAGAGGAATCCCTACGGAGAATGCGGTTGCCTTGATTGTAAACGGCTATGCACGAGAAGTAATGAATAAGCTACCTATGGAGTTTGCTGTGGAAGCTCAAAAGCTACTGAGCGTAACACTAGAGGGCTCTGTAGGATGAAAATATATAAACAACCTAACAAACGATACTTAATAAATGAATCATAAACTATTAGAAATAATAGATCTGCACGCCTCGGTGCAGGGAAAAGAAATATTAAAGGGAGTAAACCTTAGCATCGGTTGCGGAGAGGTACATGCTATCATGGGCCCAAATGGAAGTGGTAAGAGTACACTCTCGAGTGTGATAGCAGGTGACCCTGCATTTGAGGTCACGAAAGGGGATATACTATTTAAAGGCGAGAGCTTGATAGGGATGGCCCCTGAAGAAAGAGCGCATCGAGGTATATTTTTAAGCTTCCAGTATCCGGTAGAGATCCCGGGAGTGAGTATGACAAACTTTATGCGCACAGCTATAAATGAGCGTCGCAAAGCTCAGGGACAAGAGCCAATGCCGGCTGCCGACTTCCTAAAGTTGATGAAGCAGAAGCAGGAGCTTGTACAGCTGAGTGCACAGCTTTCTAAGCGAGCTGTTAACGAAGGGTTCTCCGGTGGGGAGAAAAAGCGAAATGAAATCTTTCAAATGGCTATGTTGGATCCCACACTCTCTATTTTGGATGAAACGGATAGTGGGTTGGATATAGATGCGCTTCGTATAGTTGCTGAAGGAGTCAATCGGCTTCATACCCCTGAGAAAAGCACCGTGGTGATCACACACTATCAGAGACTGCTAAACTATATCAAGCCTCAGTTTGTGCACATCTTAATCAATGGTTCAATCGTAAAAAGTGGAGACGCCTCTCTTGCCCTCAAGTTGGAGGAAGAGGGCTACGAATGGCTAAGAGAGGAGATCTAATCCATGGAAGGGATACGAACATTGAAGCCGGAAGTAAAGTATTTCATAGATACTTACTTGGCACATCAGAAAGATTTAGACTGTGCCGCTTGTCGATTGACATCAGAGGCTAAGGCTGAAGCTTTACATTATTTGGAAGATTATGGCTTCCCCTCCCTTCATTCTGAGGATTATCGGCACATTGATATGGTTTCGCTGCTCGGAAAACAGTGGAATATATCTTCTGAAGGAGAGCTTAAAACGGAGACTAAGAATCGCTTTGCAACCCTTGATGGTTATCAAATAGCGAGAATTAATGGAAATTGTCCGGATGACGCTCAACTGGAAAGCTTACGTGAGTCGCTCCCTTCCGGGTGCTACGTAGGCTCGTTAAATAGCTTCCTTTCTTCTGATGCTCCCGAGAAACAGAAAAAACGCGTAGCGGATGTTTATGCTAAGCATGCAGCACCAGATAATGATGCAATGGTTGCATTAAATACGCTGTTTGCAATTGATGCACTTCTTGTCTTTGTTCCTGAAGGAACTTGTATTGATAAGATTCTTCATCTTGAGCACATCATTGCAGCAAATAGCTTGCAAATGATTGTGGATAGAGTAGTAATTGTAGTTGAAAAAAATGCTCAATTGGAGATTCTTTTGAGCGATACGAACCCTTCAAGTTGGGACAATGAGAGCTTGTATCTCTCGGTCGTGGAAGTGGATTTAGGCCCCTCTGCCTTAGCCACGATATACCTTAGTGAGGAGACCTCTAAGAAACACAACAAATTAGCTTCTTATTTCATTCGCCAGCAGGCTTATAGTAAGGTGGCTATGCACACCGTGGTACTTCACAATGGAGTTACTCGCAATAACGTGTGGAGTAGATTTTTAGGTGAGCATGCGTCTCTTACACTTAACGGAATGGCTATTGTAGATGAGGAGCGGCTAATTGATACATTCACCCGTGTAGAGCACGTCAAACCACATTGCTACACCAATGAACGTTATAAGCATGTTGCTTTGGGACGTTCCACAGCCTCTTTCACCGGCCGAATATTTGTAGCACAAGGTGCTGTAAAAACAGAGGCCTATCAGCAGGATCGTAATCTTTTGCTCTCGCCGGACGCCTATATCTATGCCAAACCGCACCTTGAAATATATGCCGATGATGTACAGTGCTCACACGGTATGACTACGGGTCAGCTGGATGCGGAAGTGCTTTTCTATATGCAGCAGCGGGGTATTCCGCTTGAAGTAGCGGAGAAGATCCTCTCAATGGCCTTTACGGAAGATATTATTGCTGCTATTCCTAATGAACCGCTTAGAAGACTTTTTTCTGAAGCAGTTGCAAGCTACTACTTTAGGGATATGTAGCCGGCTTCGGGTAATTTAGCACTTACTGTGTCTCTCAGCCCAGAAAAAGGTCTGAGTGATATTGTAACCATGAACAAGGGCTGTGGAGTTTTTATGCTCCTCAGTCCTTTTTTTTGGTATGACAGGCATGTCATACATCTGTGGTGAAAGACCACCCGGGGCGTAGTTGCCAACGAACCCCATAGCGACTTGCAAGTTTCAAGGGGTGACCCTTGGGAGAGAAGAAGCAATAGCGAACTCGTGGCCTGACGAACAGAAACCTAATACTAAGGCGTATCAAACGGACAAGCCGGCCAAAGGCAGTGAAGTTTCCAAAGGCAATCGTAACCTTGATGCGCAAATTAGTCAGGTAAACGATGAAAGATGTATGGCTTATCCCGTGAGGCCTCGGTAGTCCACGAGGATAGTAACAACGAATGCCGCAGAGTCAGCAGAGGTCGAAGTAGCCGTTCTCGCGCAGAACAAGGTGAAGGACCGAATAATTCGCAACGACAAGCAAGAATGTATGTTCCGGTGTCTTTGCTGACGAGTGGCAACGGTCAAAACGTCAATGCGATCGACCACATAGAGCTAAGCACACAATCATTGGAAGCGGAAATTAAGAAAGACGGAAGATGAAACTAATCGAATATGATTAGCCACTCTTTGAAAACGAATTAAACCGCCGTATGCCGAACGGCACGTACGGTGGTGTGAGAGGTCGGTGAACACGAAAGTAGGAGATAAGCACCTATCATTAGTGTTTACCTCCTACTCGATTGCATCAGCAGTACTCAGTACATCCACAGCGCATCTACTGCGCTGTGGGTTGTGTCATTCGGTTATCGTTGGATGAGGAGGCGTTGTGTGGCGTCACCTATGTGGAGCAGATAAACACCTTCTGCATAGGCAGATAGGTCGATCTGCAACATGCCGTCGGCAGCGGTGCGGGCTTCATATAGCAACGTGCCGTTCGCATCGTAGAGGCGTACCAAGGTATCCGCCTTTGCACCCTTCACGTTGACGTATGCACTTGCCGGATTGGGATAGAGGCGCAGGGTGCCGGCTGCTACCACCTCTGCAGCAGTTTTCTTGGTGAAAGTGGCTTTCACTTCGGTATTTGCCGTAACTGTGAACTTCTTGGTAGCGAGGATATCGGTTCCGTTGGCGGTGAGTGCTTTTAGCTCGTAGCCTGCTGCGGGGGTAGCCTCAATGGTCAGCTCAGTACCTTCCGGAACGGCGTTAAGGTCGGCAGCACCGGTAGCGGTGAGCGTGCCTTCGCCCTCTTTCGTCAGCGTAACGGCATAAGGAATAGGCTCTTCACCCTCGTAGGGAACAGTTTTATGGATATCGGTGTTGTACTTTAGCGTATTCCAGTTCTTACTCTTAGCAATAGCCACATCTGTTTTTAAGCATCGGTTGCCTTCGGGTGACGGTTCTTGCACCACAATAAATTCACCGGCTTTCTTTCCTGTACGGTCGGGCAGACCATTTACCAAGCGGGTCATCTCTTCTCCTTTTATTTGATTGCTGAAGCAGGTAACCCATGTCAAGGAAGTGTTTTGGGAAACAACCAATGCGGTCAGCTGATTGTGAGAGCAGAGGAGATCAGTCAAGGCGGTGTTCTTTGATACATCCAACGTGGTCAGCTGATTGTTGAAGCAGTTAAGCGTTGTCAAGGCGGTATTCTTTGATACATCCAACGTGGTCAGTTGATTTGTGTTGCAGTCAAGCCCTGTCAAGGCGGTATTCTGGGATACATCTAATGCGGTCAGCTGATTGTGAGAGCAGTAAAGCTCTGTCAACGCAGTGTTCTTGGATACAACCAACGCGGTCAGCTGATTGTCATGGCAGACAAGATTTGTCAACGCAGTGTTTTGGGAAACATCCAATGCGGTCAGCTGATTGCTTCCACAATTAAGATATGTCAATTTGGTATTCTTGGATACATCCAATGCGGTCAGCTGATTGTCAGAGCAGCCAAGATCTGTCAACGCGGTGTTCTTGGATACATCCAACGTGGTCAGTTGATTGTTGGAGCCGTAGAGATATGTCAACGCGATGTTTTGGGATACATCCAACGCTTTCAGTGGATTGGTGTAGCAGTCAAGCCTTGTCAAGGCGGTATTCTGGGATACATCCAATGCCGTCAGCTGATTGCAAGAGCAGTCAAGGAAGGTTACATCGCCCCGGATGGTTACGGTTTGCGATGTGAGCGTATAGGTTACTCCTTCCCCATTGTTCTTGGGTGTACCGGTCAGACCGGTCAGCGTAGGCTTGTCACCCGAATATTGCATACTGAGACGTACCGTCTCCCCAACCGCTTTGGCGGTAGTGAAGGTGATCACGTTGTCTGAGTCGCTGCGTAGCACGCCGGAGGGCGCTACCGTAGCGACTGTGGGTAGGATAGCGCTACCTGCCGTTAGGCGGTTAGTGATTGGGGACCCGGATGGGGCTTGCGTAAAGCCGATGGGGTTCCACTGCTCCAATGCAATGCGGTAGGAGCGATTGGCTGCGCCGGAGAGCGTAATCACGCTGACTAATAGGGCGCAAATAAGTAATACTTTACGTTTCATGGTAATAAAGTTGATTTGTATCCATCGTTGCTACCGAGGGAGAGGTTAATATGTCTTTTTACGTTCTTTATATAAGTGTGTGTGCCTCGATGCTTAAAGGAATTATTCTCCACAGAAAAATGCTCGGCAGCAGTAAAAGCTTGCCTGCGTTTTTCTATATCCCTACCCACCATATCGGTAACGGTGTGAAACGACAGTCGTAATTGCTCCTTCAAGCTTTGAGGCTTTTTATCCCTCTTCATAATTTTCTTGTTCTATTTTCACCGGCAAATATAGGCAAGATGGAGCTATTCGACTATGCAAAATCGTGCATCCACTGTTAAATTTCGTTTTCATGATTATGCAAAATCGTGCATCGGAAATTCGTAATATACTGATACAAAGTGAGTAACGCTAAAAAGAGATGCATGAAAATGCAATATTGGCCGAAAAAAGATTTTTCCTCCTCTTGCCCCTTTTAGCGGCAAAAAGTGTATCGTCAAAACTGAAGTTATTAGTGGTAAATTAGGCAGGTAAACGATGAAAGATGTATGGCTTATCCCGTGAGGCCTCGGCAGTCCATTAAGGATAGTAACAACGAATGTCGAGGAGTCAGCAGAGGTCGAAGTAGCCCTTCTCGAGCTGGACAAGGTGAAGTATCAAATAATTCGCAACGACAAGCAAGAATGTATGTTCCGATGTCTTTTTTGACAAGTGGCAACGGTCAAAACGTCCATGCGATCGACCACATAGAGCTAAGCACACAATCATCGGAAGCGGAAATTAAGAAAGAGGGAAGATGAAACTAATCGGATATGATCAGTCACTCTTTGAAAACGAATTAAACCGCCCTATGCGGAACCGCATGTGCGGTGGTGTGAGAGGAAAGGAAACGAAAGTAGGTCAGAAAACTTTCGTTTCCCGACCTACTCGATAAAAAAAGTATAGATATACCATTTGAAAGATCTATATCTTTCACTCAAAAGATCTGTATCTTTTGATTGAAACATCTATAAGTTTTAGTTGAAAGATTCTGATAAAATATTTTGTTTATCAGAATGTATTGCAAAAGTGCTACTTACTCCGAAGTGCATTGATAGAACATTTCTAATCGATGGTAATATTATTGTAACATTTTCTCAAGAGTTATTTGCTTCCAATTCGTTATCTTTGAATAGATTGATAGTGCAGAGTAAAAAGTATAGTATGGGTAAACAGGCAAAGAACATAAAATTTCCTTATGTGGAGCGAGACGTAAGTTGGATGTACTTTAATCGTCGCATTTTACTGGAAGCTGAGCGAGAAGATGTGCCCCTATTAGAGCGGATAAAGTTTTTAGGTATTTATTCTAATAATTTAGATGAGTTCTTTCGTGTACGAGTAGCTTCATTACGTCGCGAAGCAGAAGGGAAAAGTGATGAAAATCGGAAAAAAGAGGAAAAGGCACAGAAAACGCTCAAAGAGATTTACAAACTGTCAGATGCCGGTGCTAAGCAGTATGACTTGTGCTTCAATAAGCTAATGGATGCTCTTGAAGCAGAGCATATTCACATAATTGATGAAAATCAGTTAAAACCGCAGCAGGAGCAGCAGGTGCTATCTTTCTACCTTAATAAACTAAATGCCTCCACGAATCCACTTTTTATCCAAAAGATGCAGTTTTCAGCTGAACAGATGGACGAAGCTCTATACTTAGCTGTTGACCTTAAGCAGCTTGATGAGGATGGCGAGGTGATAAAGCGTGATACCGCACTTATTCGTGTGCCTGTAGAGAAGTTTGGTCGCTTTGTGCGCTTGCCTGATGATAATGGAGAAACCTACTTGATGTTCCTTGATGATGTTATTCGCTACAATCTAAAGTATATCTTCGTGGGATTACCTTACAATAGTTTTAAGGCTTATGCTTTTAAGTTCACAAAAGATGCCGAGATGGACGTTGAGGGTGGGCTTGAAGAAAGTATGTTGGAGCGTGTGACCAGTGGTATAAAAAGTCGCCGAAAGGGGGAAATGCTTCGTATGGCTTTTGATCGCAATATGCCTTTGCGTATCAAGCGCCAACTCTTTAAGAAAGCTGAGTTAGACCACAATGATGCCCGCATGGCAGGAGGGCGCTATCACAATACTAAAGATCTATTGAGCTTTCCTGATTGTGGAAGAAAAGATCTACAGTTTACTCCCCACCCGCCTTTGATGGGAAGTAATATAGACTTTTCGGATAGTATGATTGATTCTGTGCGATGCAAGGATTATGGTCTTCACTTCCCCTATCATAGCTTTGACCGCTTTCTCCGACTGTTGCGTGAAGCTGCTATTAGCGACAGTGTAAAAGAAATTAAGATTACTTTATATAGGGTAGCAAAGCACTCTAATGTGGTTGAAGCTCTAATGGCTGCCGCGGCAAATGGTAAGAAAGTAACAGCGGTAGTAGAACTATTAGCTCGCTTTGACGAAGAGAGTAACATTTCGTGGAGCCAGGAGATGGTTGAGGCCGGAGTGCATGTAATCTTTGGACCGGAAAAGCTAAAGATACACAGTAAACTGGTCTATATTACTACACGTGATGGGGATATTGCCTGCATAAGTACCGGTAATATGCACGAAGGTACTGCTAAGATTTATACGGATTATATGCTTATCACCCATCGCAAGTCTATAGTAAATGAGGTTGCGAAGGTATTTGACTTTATTGAAAGACCATTTATTAATACCTATTTTAGAGAGCTAATCGTCTCGCCTAATGATATGCGGAAACGCTTTACAGCACTTATAAATAGGGAAATACGCAACAAAAAAAAGGGGTTAGAGGCCTTTATAAGGATTAAAATCAATCATATAACTGACCGATACCTTATATCGCGTCTATATGCAGCAGCTCAGGCAGGAGTGAGGATTGAGTTGCTGGTACGCGGAAATTGTAGCATAGTACCTGAGGTTAAAGGAATAAGTGAGGGAATTAAGTTACATGGGATAATCGATAGGTATTTAGAGCATTCTCGTATGTTCATATTTGGAAATGGGGGAGAGCCACTATACTTTATAGGATCAGCAGATTGGATGGAGCGTAATTTAGATCGTCGTATAGAGGTTATTACACCTGTATATGAAGAGGATATAAAGGCTGATTTAGATCGCATCGTAACCCTTGGCATGCAGGATGTGTCACAAGCTTACTATGTGAATTACAATGACGGAATTCCTCTTCGCTCAGTTAGCGAGAAACCTTGGTTCCGTTCTCAAGAAGAACTCTATAAATATTACAAAGAAGCTGAGGGAGACTCTATCGTATAATCACATATAGGAGAATGAATATCAAGTATTTTGCCGGTATAGATATAGGCTCTAATGCGATTAGACTTTTGTTGAAGAGAGGTTATCCTGATGAGCCGCAGTTACCATTGGAAAAAGTCCAACTTATTCGTGTCCCCATTCGTTTGGGTGAGGATGTATTTATTGAAGGGAAAATATCCAAAACGAAGCGGAAACACCTCATTAGTTTGATGACTGCCTATCGTGAGATTATGTCTATTTTTGATGTGGTCGCTTATCGGGCATGTGCAACGAGTGCAATGCGAGAGGCAACTAATGGAAAGAAAATAGTTGCAGAAATAGAAAAAAGTACCGGAATTAAGATAGATATCATTACCGGTAAAGAAGAAGCTCGTTTGGTGGGTGATATACGTCTTCGTTTAGCCACTCCTAAAAATAAATCAGTTTTGTTTGTAGATGTGGGAGGTGGTAGTACGGAGTTGAATCTCTTCTCTGAGGGACGTCTGCTCTCCTCCGGCTCTTTCCCCATTGGCACCGTGCGTATGCTTGAAGGAAAAGTAGAAGATGGTATTTACGAGGCCTTTATTGATGTGCTTTCAAAGATTGCTGCCGAGTATGAGGATATTGTAGTGATCGGTACAGGAGGCAATATCAATAAATTAGTAAGATTAGGCGAGAATGCTTTATCCACAGAGAAAGAGCGGTATATTTCAACTGCCGACCTTCATGCACTTTTTGATGAACTTGCCCCATTAGAGTTTACAGAGCGAATGAGGCGCTTTAATCTTAAGCCGGACAGAGCGGATGTCATAGTGCCGGCAGCGCAAATATTTCTTTCTGTTGTGGATACTTTAAAAGCAAAGGGTATTTCTGTACCTACCAGTGGACTTGCCGATGGTATCATAGATGATCTGTTTACTAACTATGTAAAAGAGCAAAACAGTTTGGAGCCGTGAAAAAGGCTCTTACGAGCAGAGAAAAACCTATTTGTCGGTTACTCGCTCAAATGCGGAATCCGGAAGATACTGCCTTGTGGATGAAGGGCGAATTTATGCCCGTGAGGTATTCTGCAAAGAACTTAGCTTTGTGATACTCTATCTTTAATTACCTAACTTTGCTTCGAGAATAAGATTAAGTAAGGTATAGGGAATTAAGTCATGCAGAACTTCAGTTTCAAAAATCCGACAAAACTCATCTTTGGAAAGGATTCGATCAGTACACTGAGTAAAGAGATTCCGACAGGCGCAAAGGTACTTCTACTTTTTGGGGGAGGCAGTGTGAAGCGTAATGGTGTGTATGAGCAAGTAACAAATGCACTCAAAGAATACGATACGAAGGAGTTTTGGGGTATAGAAAGTAATCCTAAAGTTGAAACTTGCAGAGACGCTATTGCCGTAGGTCGTGCGCATGGAAGTGATTTTGTACTGGCTGTAGGCGGTGGCTCGGTAATAGATGCCGCAAAGCTTATTTCTGCATCACTTTTATCAGATAAAGATCCTTGGGACATAGTGAGGCGAGGAGTAGCTAAAGGCCCATTTGTGCCTTTAGGTACAGTACTTACTATTCCGGCAACAGGAAGTGAAATGAACCGGGGAAGTGTTATTTCAAAGGGAGAAACCAAAGAGAAATTTGCATTTTATGGACAATTTCCCATTTTTTCTATCATAGACCCTGAGGTGACCTATTCTTTGCCTAAGTATCAGTTGGCTTGTGGGGTTGCTGATAGCTTCGCCCATATACTGGAGCAATATATGACCTATCCCGGACAAAGTCGAGTAATGGATCGCTGGGCAGAAGGCTTGTTGCTTACCTTACAGGAAATCGGCCCTAAGGTCGTGTGGGAAGCCCCTGACTATGACCTGCGTTGCGACTTTATGGTTACTGCTACGATGGCGCTTAACGGCTTTATTGCATGGGGGGTGGTTGAAGATTGGTCTACCCATATGATCGGACATGAATTGACTGCTCTATGCAATATTACACATGGACATTCGCTTGCGGTTGTATTTCCAGCTCTTCTGAGAGTGATGAAGAATCATGGTAAAAGAGAGAAACTCCTGCAATATGCCGATCGTGTGTGGGGGATTACAGCGGGGAATGAGGAAAAGCGTATTGAAGCTGCTATTGCTATGACCGAAGGTTTTTTCCGCTCTATCGGCTTATCAACTCGTTTAGAGGAAAATGCTATCGGAGAGGATATTATTGAGGAAATAGTGCACCGCTTCAGAGAACGTAAGGTGCAGTTCGGTGAAAAAGGCTTAGTAGATGCAGAGAAAACTAATGAAATTCTACATCTAGCATTGCCTAAAAGTGATACCCTTCCTGCAGTTCGACCTCTTGAATAAACGATACTTTGAACAATAAAGAGAAAATGCTCTTTCGTAACGATAGAGCACCAAAGCGACGGAACCCATTTAGCGAAAATGGTACTCCGCAAGTAAAGCGCATAGCTACTGATGCCTCTCTCCTTATCCTAGGAGCTATCTTCCAGTCGGCCGCCTATGGTCTATTTAATGCACCTGCCGGCATTGTACCCGGGGGGGTATATGGTATTAGTATAGCGATTAACCATTTGACTAAAGGAATTTTTGAGGCTTTTCCAAATGGCTTGCCCATTGGAACGGTATCGCTCTTTTTTAATGTTCCTCTTTTTCTACTCGCAGCTCGCTCGTTAGGAGTTAGGTCCGGGGTTAAAACAGTAGCTACTTTTGTACTAATTGCCTTGATGACGGACTTTATAACTAGGTATATTACGAAAGGGCAACCGGTTGTGGTAGGCGATCCTCTTCTTTCCGCTGTGTATGGGGGAGCAACGCTCGGTTTAGGGGTATTCCTTACCTTTAGAGTAGGAAGTACCAGTGCCGGAACGGATGTATTGGCACGTGTGCTGTCAAAGGGAACTAATAACAAAACAAGTAACTATATCATTCTTATTGATTCGTTGGTTGTACTCTTTGGATTGCTTGTCTTTAGAGATATTAAGGTGCCGCTTTATTCCCTGATAACGATATTTTGTTATGGTAAGGTGCTTGATTTGTTGAGTCCGGAGAATCCTAATAAAGCCATATTTATCGTTAGTGAGCAGCCTGAAAAGTTGCGAGATCTGATCGTGACAGAATTAAGGCTACGTGCCACCTACCTACATGGACGCGGTATGTATATGGGGAAAGAGCGAGATATTATCTTTATGATTGCACAACGTAAGGAGGTGCCACAACTTAAGAAAAAGGTGCTGGAGCAAGATCCTAAGGCCTTTATTGCTACAATGAATGCAACAAACGATACGTTACCACCATTAATATGAAACGAATAGTATATACACTTCTTATGGCTTTATTTGCTTTCTTTACCGTAGATGCACAGAAAGAAAGCACGCTTACACGAGAATCTTCTACTTATGTAAAGATAGAGACCTCTATGGGCAATTTTACTGTTGCTTTATATGATGGCACGCCCTTGCATCGAGATAACTTTATTGCCTTAGTGAAGAGTGGAGCATATGAGGGGACGCTCTTCCATCGTGTGATAGAGCGATTTATGATCCAAGGAGGAAACCTACTTACAAAGGGGGCTACGAAGTCTACAGATGTAAGCGTAGATACAATTAGTGAAAGGATACCCATAGAAGTAAATGCCGATCTATTCTTTCACAAACGAGGAGCCTTAGCGGCAGCGCGCGAAGGGGATGAGGTAAACCCTGAAAAAGGGTCTTCAAAATCTCAATTCTATATAGTTACCGGTACTTACTTTACAGATTTGGATTTAGACGCTTTTGAGAAATCGCATCAGCGAAAGTTTACACCTGAGCAGCGGGAAGCATATAAGATGTTGGGCGGTACTCCGCATTTAGATGGGGAGTATACAGTATTTGGTGAAGTAGTTGATGGGTACAAAACAGTACAGAAAATAGAACGTTTGAAAACAGATCCTACTAATAGACCGGTAAAAGATGTGCTCATTAAGAAAATGACTATTGTCAAATCCTCTAAGTGAGACACGAGACGGCAAATTAATAGAGCGGGTATGCAAGAAGGAAAGTTGTACCTATTTCCGGTACCTATTGCAGAAGGGAGATTGAGTGACGTTATTCCACAAGTCAATTTGGAGTTATTGAGTGGAATCAATCTTTTTTTTGTTGAAAAGATACGCACAGCGCGTCGCTTTATCCGATTCGCATGTCCCGAGAAGGATATCGCTTCAATCCGCTTTATAGAGATAGGTAAAAGAAGCGATGATGCAGAGATACAAGAAGGCCTGCATTTAGTAAAGGAAGGAATGTCAGCAGGCATTTTATCGGAAGCCGGTTGTCCCGGTGTGGCTGATCCTGGGGCTGAGGTAGTCAGGCAAGCTCATAGAGTCGGTATACCGGTTATTCCTCTTGTTGGTCCCTCTTCGTTGCTCCTATCCCTAATGGCTTCAGGACAGAATGGACAGTCCTTTGCATTCAAGGGATATTTACCTCGTCGAGATGAAGATCTGCAACATGCACTGAAGCAACTGGAGAACCAGATAGAGCGTAAGGGCGAGGCTCAACTTTTTATAGAAACTCCCTACCGTACACAGCGATTGTTTGAAGCTATACTGACGCATTGCAGTAAAAATCTCTTTCTTACTGTAGCTAGTAACCTAACCGCTGCAGATGGTTTTGTAAAAACCCTTAGGATAACTGAGTGGCGTAGCAAGGAAACTAAATTGCCTGAAGTACCATCCTTATTTATTTTAGGTAGATGAGACAACCAGAATGTTCAGTGCCGATGCCACAGCTAAGCAGCGAATTTAAGGAGTTGTTTGCCAAGGAATATCCCAATGAAGCTAACGCTCTTTTTCAATGCTTGGAGGAGACTTCACCAAGTTATGCTATACGTCTGAACGCTGTAAAAAGCGAGCGATATGGATACTCTTTAGACCATTTACAAATTGAAGCAGCGGTACCTTGGTATAAAGGTGGTTTTACTTTAACGGAGCGTCCTGTTTTTGCATGGGATCCACTTTGGCATGCCGCCGGGTACTATGTACAGGAGGCTTCGTCACAAGCGATCAGTCAGGTTAAGTCTCTTTTGCCTTCTGAGCCTATTAAAGCGTTAGACCTTTGTGCAGCGCCCGGAGGAAAAGCTTCTTTGCTAAGCTCTATTCTGCCGAATGGGTCTTTACTTATTGCAAATGAGCCTATTCCTAAGCGTGCAAGTACATTAGTAGAGAATATAGCTAAATGGGGATATCCAGAAACAATTGTGACGTCTGTATTTCCTGAGCAGCTTGCTTCTTGCGGTATACTGTTTGACCTTATCTTGGTTGATGCGCCCTGTTCCGGAGAAGGAATGTTCAGAAAGAGTATATCGGCACGTGAAGATTGGTCTCTTGACACCGTAGCGCTCTGTAGTTCCCGCCAAAAGAAAATACTGGATTCTGCCTTTGATATGCTTCGTCCCGGTGGCCTCATCGTATACTCTACGTGTACTTTTAATAGAAAAGAGAATGAGGAACAGGTGGCTTACTTGCATTCAAAGAGGTGCGATGAGGTGGCACTTGAAATTCCTACTGAGTGGAATTGGGTGCAAACCTCCACATCTTCCTATCATCTTTTCCCACATCGATTAAATGGAGAGGGGCTTTTCTTTGCCGTCTTGAGGAAAAATGCAAAGTGTGGAGAAAAGCGGCTTAAAGATCTATCTAAAATTGCTACCCAAAGTCCTAAAGTACCTTATAAGGATTGGATACATGACGATCGCTTTCGGTCAGGGGCTATCTATGCTTTAGAAGGAGGCGTTCATTTTCTTATGAGTGAGTCAGTTGAGTGTGCTTATAGAAGTCTTTGTCAGTCTGATATAAAGCCTATTTTTGCCGGTATCCCGCTTACCGAAAAGAAGGGTAATGGTGAGATTCCCCATTCTCTTCTTCCTTTATCTATGCAATTCTCTATGGGGGCTTTTGATAGCTGTTCGCTTGAATATGAAGATGCACTTCGTTATTTATCCGGTGCCGCTCTATCAATTGAAAGTAAGCAGAGAGGTTTGGTTACGCTTACTTATCAGGGTATCCCTTTGGGCTTTGGTAATAGGGTAGGGCAACGAATCAATAGTTACTACCCCAAATCCTATCGTTTAAAATTACTTCCTTAGAAAAAGAGTAAAGAATGCGCTTTGTAGACATAGAGGGTTATGATGTAGCAAAGGAAACTTTGCGGCAGATGGCATGTACCGGTAGAGTCCCACACAACCTTTTGATTGAAATGGAAGATGGAATGCCCGGAATAGCTCTTTCCATTGCATTCTTTCAGTATCTCACCTGTTCTCATAGAAGTAATGAGGATTCGTGTGGAGTCTGCTCCAATTGTCGAAAAGTTGCCTCGCTTACCCATCCGGAGTTGTTCTTTGTTTATCCTGTAGTAAAGGCCTCCGGAGCAACTAACCCCTCTGAGATATACTTTGAATCGTGGCGTGATATGATAATGGAGAAAGGTGCTCTCTATGATCACTCAGATTGGCTTAATGCTCTTGACGCAGGTAACAGCCAACCCATTATATACGCAAAAGATGCAGAGTATATAGAAGATAAGCTCAGCCGAACAATTAGCATCGGCAATTGGCGGGCTATCATTATTTATGAGCCGGAACGTATGAGTATAGATGCTTCCAATAAGCTGCTTAAGCTGATGGAGGAGCCCCCTCAGGGAAGTCTATTTATTTCAGTTTCCTATGATACAGAGCGATTGCTCTCTACTGTGAAAAGTCGTATGCAGAGGATTGAATTGCTCCCTGAGAATAGGCAGAGCATAATAACCTCTTTACGCAAGTATTATCCTGAAGCAACTCCCGCAGCCATTGAGCGCGCTATGCTTCGCTCCGATGGAATCTTAAGTCGTGCCATTAAACAGATGGAGCTGAGTGGTGCCGCTCCGGACTTCTTTGTGGCTTATAAAACCCTCATTCAAGCTTTGTTACAAAGAAATGTGGCCAATATGCAGCGGCTTGCTGAGACAATGTCGGGCAAAGGACGTGAGTGGGTTATTGCTGCTTTGGCTTATATGGAGGATAGTTTTCGCTACGCCTTTCGTGCAGGTGTGTGTAGTGGAATAGACGAATCAGAGATTACCAGTGAGGAATTGCAGCTGGTAACATCACTTGAGGGCATAGTTACGGTAGATACGCTTGCCAAAATATTTGAATTGCTTGAAAAAGCTATCCGCCATGTTAAGGGTAATGTATTTACCAAAGTGGTTCTCTTTGATACTTTCATGCGGCTTACCTCACTGCTTACTCCTGCTATTAAGATGAAGCTCTTGCGCTAAGCGCTGCTCCCAAAGTAGTAGCTTTTCTTTTAGTTCAGGTCCGGAGCCTGCCGAATATCCTCCAATAGATCCGTCGCTCCTAATCAATCTGTGACATGGGATTACCAAAGGAAAAGGATTGTGAGCTGCCGCCATTGCCACTGCTCTAAACGCTTTGCTTTGGCCAATTTGAATTGCTAAATCTTGATAGGATATAGTTTCCCCAAAAGGAATCTTACAAAGTGCGTTCCATACCTTTTGTTGAAAGGATGTGCCTAATAAGAGAGGTACTGGACTGGGGCAGGCATGAGTCATCCATTGATATAACTCCAGGCTTTCGTCCATGGGTATCTCCATAGGGTGCTCTTTTATGCTCCAGGGAAGTGATTGTGTATCAATGGTTAATAGACCAATCTCCGGAATGAAAAAGTGATGCATTTGCATAACTCTTCATCTTTCAAATATTTCAAAGTGAGTAGCTCATTCCTCTTTGCCCATTGAGTGTAGCTGCCATTTCCAGGCACTCCGGAGGGTCTCTTCAAGTGTGCGTTTAGCTTGCCAATGGAGTTCTTTAGTCGCTTTATCTGAATTTGCCCAAATAGCCTCTATGTCCCCCTCTCTTCGTGGAGCAATATGATAAGGTACCTTTACTCCATTTACCTTCTCAAAAGTATTTACCAGCTCTAATACGCTCACACCCTTTCCTGTACCTATATTGAAGCTATCAATGGGGGCAGCTGACTCTTCTTCAAGTAAATGATGGAGAGCGGCAATGTGAGCATCTGCTAAGTCAATAATGTCTATATAGTCCCTAATACAACTACCATCTGGAGTGGAATAATCATCTCCAAAAACAGCTAATTCTTTGCGTATGCCTGCCGCTGTTTGTACGATATACGGTACTAAGTTTTGGGGTATGCCATTGGGTTGTTCACCGATCAAGGCGGAAGGGTGGGCACCGATAGGATTAAAATAGCGTAATAAAATTGCCTTATATGTAGCACCGGCTGAAATAGCGTCTCGAATTATCTCCTCGTTGATCTGCTTCGTATTACCATAGGGAGATAAGGCCGGTAGTATGGGAGCAGTCTCGTCTACCGGCAGCTTATGAGGCTGTCCATAGACCGTACAAGAGGAAGAAAATACTAAGGCGCATGTACTTGTTGAGTGCTCCATGCATTCAAGCAATGTGAGTAATGAGTCTATGTTATTGCGGTAGTAGGCAACCGGCATCTCAACAGATTCACCGACAGCTTTTAGCGCAGCGAAATGGATCACGGCATGTATCTCTTGTTCAGCAAAAACCTGCTTCATAGCATTACGATCCGTACAATCGACCTGATAGAAGCGAGGACGCTCTCCGCTGATGGCTTCAATCGCATCTAATACCTCTAACTTTGAGTTGTATAAATTATCTACACATATGACCTTATACCCAGCTTCAATCAGTCGAACTGTAGTATGTGACCCTATATAGCCGGTTCCTCCTGTTACCAATACAGTTTTTTTCATAGCTTATAAGTGGATGGTTTGAGATATATAATGCAATATTTCGTCGCGTCCTTGTTTTGTTTCTGCCGAGGATACAAGAAAAGGAGGAAGCTCTTCCCACTCCTCACTAAGTACATCTTTGTAATGCGCAATGGCTGACTGCAGTTTCCCTTTAGATATCTTATCTATCTTAGTCATGATGAGTACAAAGGGAATTCCTTTTTCTCCCATGTCACGAATAAACTTTAAGTCAATTGCTTGAGGTGCTATCCTGCTGTCAATGAGAATAAAAAGGCTTACTAACTGGCTGCGCTTCGTGACATAGTCATCGATCATCTTTGCAAAAGCCTCACGCTCTTTAAGTCCGCGGCGTGCAAAGCCATAACCGGGCAAATCAACAATATGCCACGACTCATTAATTAAAAAGTGGTTAATAAGCCTTGTCTTACCCGGCGTGCTTCCTGTTAAGGCAAGCTTTGGCTTCCCGGTAAGCATATTGATAAGACTGCTCTTTCCTACGTTGGAGCGCCCAATGAACGCATACTCGGGGAGATTGTCCGTGGGGCATTCTTCTACTGAAGAGCTACTCTTGACAAATTGTGCGCTGGTAATGTTCATTTTCTATTTCAAGAGACTTTTTTCCTCTATCTTTGTGGCAAAGATAGTGTATAATTCGCTTAAGTATGGTAATACAGAGAAAATCAAATAAACATTCGTCCTGGATTGTGTACACACTCTTGTGGCCGGTCCTAATGATTATTCAATCCTTAATAGTAGGCGGTAGTGCTGCAGATGTTCCTTTCTTTTGGCAGCGTCCGAATCTGTATTATTCTTTGTGGATAACGGATCTCTTCTTAATTGCACTATGGTATGCCAATTACTATCTGCTCGCACCGCGAATGATGCGAAAGCGTATGTTTGGGGCTTACATAACGGTTGTAGTACTGATGATGCTGATAGGGCTCTTTCTGCAGCTGTTACTCAATGCCATTTTTGGTTGGTGCTCTCCGATGAGTCCCTATAAGGGAACAGTCTCCATATTCGGATGCTTGGGTGCACTCTCTTTGATGGCTCTCGGTCTATCTATACGTGGGGTAATGGGATGGCTGAAGAATGAAAAGGAGCTAAAGGCGTTACATACTGAAAAGGATGGTTTGGAGTTGCATATCAAGCAGTTGGAAGAAAAACTTTCTTATTACGACTACAAAGAGCTTCCTGTGAATGAAGATGTTGAGCAGGTTACTCCGCAGCAGTTGCCCGATTTCTCACAGGTCAGTGGCGCTGAGTATGAAGGGGTTGAGCCGTTCACCGAACAGGACGATTTACTGGATGAAAGTGACCCTCTATAGTCCAATAATGGCAGAGGAAAGAAAAATACAAGATAGCAATAGCGATGCAGAGCAAGATCTTGTCAATCGACTACAAGATCCTCTGCAGAAGCGTGTTGCATTTGGTGAGTTGGTCGATCTCTATGCGGAGAAGCTTTATGCACAGATCCGTCATATGCTTATTAATCATGAGGATACTAATGATGTACTTCAGGAGGTACTTCTTAAAATATGGAATGGCATTGGAGACTTCCGGGGTGAGGCTAAGCTATTTACATGGATGTATCGGATCGCATATTATGAGTCCCTCTCCTTCCTAAAAGCAAAGCGACGAAAACAACGCCATTTCACAGAGCTTACGGAAGATAACCAATACCTCATTGAGCAGCTTTCTGAGGATCCCTACTTTGATGGGGATGAGTTAGAAATCAAATTGCGTTTGGCAATTGATGAGCTTCCACCCAAGCAACAACAAGTTTTTCTTTTGCGTCATTATGAGGAGCTTTCTTATACTAAAATGGCAGAGCTCACCGGTACTTCTGAGGGTGCTTTAAAGGCCTCTTTTCATCATGCCGTCAAAAAGATCAAAAAGGCGATACTGAAGTAGTACTTTTTGAAAATGAAACATCAGAACCTTTCAATTGAGAGGTTCTGATGTTTTATGCGAAAGATACAGATGTTTCAAATGAAAGATACAGATGTTTTATATCAGTAAGTAGGAGGAACTTTATAGGTATGTTGGCGGTTTGCCTATTGTATAGGATGTCAGTTCGCTGTGAATAGTGTATTTTTGCAAAGGCGATGCGGTGCTGTGTAAGCTCCCGTTTCCCCATATAGAGTAAACAAAACAATACAATAATGATAGAACTCATCGATTTTACACATACTCCCTCGCTTATTAGTGAGTATATAGCGCAGTTGCGAAGCGTGGAGATACAGAACGACCGAATGCGATTCCGTCGAAATATTGAGCGCTTGGGAGAGATCATGGCTTACGAAATAAGTCGTCGGCTCGCTTTTGAAACGACTACAACCACAACACCTTTAGGGCAAGCTGAAGTGCATCGCTTGTCAGATAACATTGTTTTGGGTACCATTTTACGTGCCGGACTCCCTTTTCATCATGGCTTTCTTAACTATTTCGATGAGGCGGAGAATGCATTTGTATCCGCTTATCGTAAGTACAAAGATTCATTACATTTTGATATACATATTGAGTACATTGCTAGTCCCAGTATAAGTGGCAAAACTCTCATTTTGACCGATCCGATGCTGGCAACCGGAGGCTCTATGGAAATGGCTTTCCGTGCAATAGCAACCAAAGGAATGCCCAAACGCTTACATATAGCAGCTATTATAGCCAGTAAGCCGGCACTCGCTTATTTGGAGGAGACGCTGCCTAAAGATATTGAGACGACAGTTTGGGTGGCTGCCTTAGATAATGAGATCAATGAGCACTCCTACATAGTACCCGGACTGGGTGATGCCGGAGACTTGTCGTATGGACAAAAGCTCTGACAGACGGGTCCCTTTAGAGTTGTTGGCTCCGGCCGGCAATTTGGACACGGCACTTGCAGCTCTTTCCGCAGGTGCCGATGCTGTATATGTGGGAGCTCCCCAATTCAGTGCACGTAAGGCGCGTGGGGTTTCTATTGAGGATATTTCTGAAATATGCCGTAATGCCCACATATTTGGAGCAAAGGTTTATGTGGCATTAAACACCATTCTCTTCGAAAAAGAGCTAAAGAAGTCTGAACGGCTTATCCATACACTATATGCAATTGGGTGCGATGCGCTTATTATACAGGACTTTGGACTCCTATCGTTGGATTTACCTCCTATTCCACTGCATGCAAGTACACAATGTCATAATTGCTCAATAGAGCAACTCCAACTTCTTCAAGAGCTTGGCTTTGAGCAAGCTGTATTGGCTAGAGAACTCTCTGTAGAGGAAACGGCTGATTTGGCAAAAGGTGTTCCCGGACTTCGGCTGGAAACATTTATTCATGGAGCTTTATGTGTATCCTATAGTGGACGATGCTACATGTCGCAAGCTGTGACAGGGCGTAGCGCAAACCGCGGTGAATGTGCGCAGATGTGCCGTATGGCATATGATCTGGTGGATGCGAAAGAGAAGGTTATTATAAAAGATAGTTATTTGCTTTCTTTGAAAGACTTGAACCGCAGTCGTATATTACCTGACTTGATTAAAGCCGGAGTCACCTCATTTAAGATAGAGGGGAGAATGAAAAGTGCCTCCTATGTACGTAATATAACTGCTTATTACAGGCAGTTGCTGGATGCGTTTATCGATGCGCACTCTGATCTCTATAAACGTGCTTCATTAGGAGCAATTAATTATCGTTTTACGCCCAATCCGTACAAGAGCTTTAATCGATCCTTTACGGAGTATCAGCTTTCTAAGGGAAATATGTCCGAGGCACTTATTGTACCGGAGAGCCCTAAGAGCATGGGAGAAGAGATAGGTCAAGTGAGGAAATGTGAGGGGGCATGTGTTTTCATCACTACAAAACAAGCTCTGCACAATGGAGACGGCTTATGCTACATCACTCCGGAGGGAAAACTATTCGGACTGCGGGTCAATAGGGTATTAGATGCTCAACGCTTTATGGCCGCTGAGAAAATGAATATACCCAAAGGAACTCTTCTTTGGAGAAATATGGATGTGGCGTTTGAGAAAGCGCTCTCTCAAGAGAATGCCACAGAGAGAACAATTAAAGTAACCCTCCATTTGGAAGCGAGCAAAGAGCTTCTGAAGCTCACCATGGCTATTAAGGACGAACTTTCTATGCAGGTCACTGTAGCACAGCATACTACACTTGATAAAGCAAAACGAGAGCCGGATGTACAACGCATAGAAGAGACTTTGACTAAGTTAGGCGGTACACCGTTTACTGCCGTGGAGTGCCAATTAGAATTAAACGGCTTTTTTGTACCTGTCTCTCAACTGGGAGAACTAAAGAGACGTGCTGTAGCCGCCATGGAGCGTAGTTTGCGGCTCCGCTTCAAGCCTAGAGAACGAAACTATATGCGTCCTATCCAAATGGAGCACTTAATTAAGCAGCCATTGACTTATGCTTACAATATAGCTAATAGTGCGTCAAGATTAACATACTCTTATCTCTCTGATAAAGTACCTCAAGAGGCCTATGAGTTGACTCCGGTATATGAAGCTGCCCTCATGACTACTAAGCATTGTCTCCGACGACATATTGGTTACTGTACACAGTCATCTAAAAAAATGCCTTATGAGGAGCCACTCTATCTGAGGCTAAATGATCGCTTA
Source organism: Porphyromonas miyakawae (assembly GCF_045865415.1). Classification (NCBI taxonomy): domain Bacteria; kingdom Pseudomonadati; phylum Bacteroidota; class Bacteroidia; order Bacteroidales; family Porphyromonadaceae; genus Porphyromonas; species Porphyromonas miyakawae. Next base: position 1,090,001 of record NZ_BAAFSF010000001.1, on the reverse strand, counting down.
TTTCGTCTGAGCTTTGACTGTAGCGACTGTGTAATGCGTATATACCAAGCTTAGCGCCTCCAAAAGGCTTCTTGGAGATCAATTAGCTCAAAAGTTCCTCCTTCCCCCGTTTCCTTTTTGCACCTAACAAGTGCTTTCTCTTAAGCTCAGTGGAGGTCAGAAGCCCCATATCCGGCGCCTTAACAGAAAGTATCCACCCTCCAATCAGCAAATAGATATAAGCGCTGATACCGCGCCATATAACAGCTACTACAAGCGCAATGGAGGCAGTATCAAAATAGCTTTCATAATAGTATTGGAACATATATTCCGCTAGACCACTTGCTCCCGGAGTAGGACTGATCAATGAAGTGACCCAAATGATAAATTGCTTTAAGAAAGCAATGAAATATCCACTATTTGCAGAACTAAAACCCCATATGAGCGCAATTGCTATGCCAAAGCGCATACACCAAGCTACTGCGGAGAGAAAGAATAGCTCCACCCAATAGGAAAAGGGCATCTTTTTCATCTCTCCTGAGGCCATGATAAGGTCATGTATTAGAGCGGAGGCCTTGTGACTATAGCGCCTAAAAAGACGTAAACGGAATATCCCCTTGATGAAAGCTCCAATTAGTTGTGGCTTTCTAAAGAGAGCTATGTACAAGATTAACGTCCAAATCCCCACAATGATCGTGAGAATTAAAAAGGTTATTCTCACGCCTACACCAAATAGCTCGGCTCCTCCTAAAAAGATTTCATGGGGAGCAAAAAAATATAACAGCAAGGAGGCTAAAAAAAGGAATAATTGATCTAAGAAAAGGGTAGAGAAGGAGATCGCTGCTGCCTTTCCAGAGTTGACACCTTCACCGGAGAGAAAGAGGAAGACCAGACTACTTCCCCCTACAGAAGAGGGAGTTACAATTCCGGTGAATTCTTGCATCATTTGTACCCGTAGTCCTCCTCTGAAAGAAATCTGATTATCCGATAGTCGCCCGAAACGAATGGAGGTCGCAGCATTCTGTATCGCAAAAGCTAGTAGGGCGAGTATAATTCCTATACAGGTTCTACCGGTAAAATGGAGTTCTCGAAAAGCATTCGGGTGAAAGCTTTGGTTGAACAATATACCCACTACTAAGATGCTAATAAATAGTGGGATGGCTATACGAAGAATAATACGTTTATTCCTTTTCTTCTTAGCTGTGTTTGTTGCCATCTTTAGACTTGTATTGTTCAATGAGATACTGATAACGTTTGAGGACTATGTCGGCCACTTCTTCCCAAGATTGAGACAGAGTAGTGCGTGCTTTTGCAGCTACGGAATTTAGCAATTCTTTGTTTGCCAATATTCTATCAATGGAGGCTGCATACTCATTATTTTTCTCCGCAGTAATGAACCCATTTATATTCGGTATGATAGGCTTAGCGATGGTACTCCCCTCGATGAGGAGCGAGGGAGTAGACAGTGCTGCCGCTTCTCGAATAACTAAAGCCCATGTATCATATAGCGACGGAAAGACGAAAAGATCGGCTGCTGCATAGTACGCAGCAAGTTCTTCTCTATTGTATATGGGGCCGACAAAATGGCATTTATCTCCTATGCCAAGCTCCGTAGCTTGCTCCTTGAAGAGCTCTATCCCATAGCCATCTCCTACGAAATAACATCGGAAAGGGTGATTAACCAGAGCTAGACTGTTAATGAGAAAAGGGATGTTCTTTTCGCGAGTTTGCTGCCCAACAAAGAGTAATATAGCCTCCTCATTCGGGATATGCTCCTTCTCTCTGAAAGATCGTTTGAGAGTATCTTCGTCATACTTGTTGACCATGTCATTGCCGTTCGGGATTACCATTGCAGGGCCTTCGTATCCATATTCACGAAGAGTCTCTAGGACAGCAGGCTGCGGCACCCATACTTCATCCACAGTATTGAAAAATGACATGATCTGTTTTAATACGAGATCCACGATAAGCTCACTTTTTACATAACGCTCTATGTCGTAGCGAAACTTAGAATGGAAAGTAGCCACCAAGGGAATATGCTGTTTTTGTGCAATCTTTTGTGCAATCTTCCCACTAGTAAAAGGACTATGTGCATGAACTATTGTGTAATGCTGTGAGCTGATTTCTTTGAATACCTTCATATTCAGCATACTGAGTCCATACCGATAGGGTCTTCTGCCGGGAATGGGTATGGAAGGGTAGCGATAGATTGCAAAAGGTTCCTCTTTTTTCTCTCCGGGGGTATTGGGTACCACTACACATACTTCAGCCCCTTTTCTTTGTAGGTAGTAGGCATAGTTATAGGTAACCATAGCAACTCCGTCCATAATGGGAGGAAAGCTATCATTGAAAAGACCAATCATTTATTCAAGGAATCTACTATTAGTAAGCTTCGTTCCATTGAGAAAATCTCGAGAAGACATTACTTTCTTGCCGGCTGCTTGGAGTGTAAGTACTTTAATGCATCCACTTTGGCAAGCCACCTTAATCACGCCTTTTTCATCTAAGATTATCTTACCCGGGAGAGTGTTTTCATACGATTCCTCTTCCAGGCTTTCAGTAGATAGTATTTTTATAGAGATTGGCTCATGCTCCTCGTCTAAATGCAGCATTGTCCAAGCTCCGGGAGAAGGTGATAAAGAGCGTACGAAATTATGCACAAAGCGAGCCGGAAGATTCCAGTCAATTCGACTATTCTCTTTATTGAGCTTGTAGGCATAAGGTAGCTCAGTACTTCTATCTTGTGGGGTTGCAGTAGCACTTCCATCTAATAGAGCCGGTAATTTACTCCGCAGCATATTGCGACCTAATTGGTTCAGGCGATCGTATAGTTCGCCAAAAGTCTCATTGGGCTCTATGGGTGTGCTGCATTGAGCATAGATATCTCCCTCATCTAAATCATGAGTGAGTCGGAATAGGGTAACACCTGTTTCCTTATCTCCCATACGAATAGCATGGTTAATCGGAGCCGCTCCACGCCATCGAGGCAATAATGAGGCATGTATATTGAACGTACCTAAGGTGGGTAGAGACCAAACTGACTCGGGTAACATGCGGAAAGCTACTACAAGGGCCAGAGTGGGTTTTGCTTCTTGCAGGGTATGTAAAAAGCTTGTATCAGATAGTTTTTCCGGTTGTGCAATGGGCAATCCTAAGCGTAGGGCAGCCTCTTTGACAGGGCTCCCTTTAAGCTTGTGTCCGCGTCCTTGTGGTTTGTCCGGTGTCGTTACTACAAGGGAAACGTGATACCCGTCATTGATAAGATCTTCTAAGAAACCCACAGCAAATAGTGCGGTTCCCATGAACACGATGTTTTGTTCCGGATGATGAGGAGTAGTCATATAATTTTTGTTTTGGTTAGCAATGATTTTTAGTCACCAGTGGTAAGTTCTGCCAAAGTATCTCTATAGCTATTAAATATCTTTGATTTGGATAGCATACCCATATAGTGTCCCTCTTTGTCCACGACCGGTAGATTCCAAGCTTTTGTACGATCAAAGAGATCCATCGTACTTTCCATAGACTGAGGTAATACTATTTGTGCCGGAGCCGAAACCATGAATCGTTGTACACTAAAACGTTCGTATAGTTCCGGACGGAACATGATATTTCTAATATCATCCAATAGAACTAATCCCTTTAGCTTTCCTTCGTCATCTATCACCGGGAATATATTGCGTCTCCCATTACCAATGAGCACCACTACATCACCAAGGCTCATGTTAGGGGTTACTGTAAGAAAGTCTGTTTCGATAAGGCTTTCTACATTCATTAGGGTTAGTACAGATTTATCTTTTTCGTGTGTCAATAGTTTCCCCTCTTCTGCTAATCGTTGCGAATAGATACTATTGGTCATGAAGATGCGATTTACGGCATGTGCACTTAGTGAAACGACCATCAGGGGCAGGAATAGATTGTATCCACCGGTTAGTTCAGCGATAAGGAAAACTCCGGTCAGAGGGGCATGCATCACACTGCTCATGAGTCCTGCCATTCCCATTAATACAAAGTTTTCTTCCGGTAAGTAGATCGCAAAGGGTAGCCAGCTGTTGATCGCAAAGGAAAACACAAAGCCAACGAGTCCTCCTACAAAGAGTGTTGGAGCAAAAAGTCCACCACAGCCACCGCCTGAATTAGTCGCAACTGAGGCGACTACCTTAAGAAGAGCAGCAAGTGATAGGTATAAAAAAAGTACATAGCTGTGCGAACTCAATCCACTGAAGATAGTACCATTTAGCAACTCACTTGACTTACCGGCCATGAGCAACTCCAGCGTGGCGTAGCCTTCACCATACAGAGTAGGAAAGAAGAAGATTAAGAGGCTTAGTACGACTGCTGCAATGATGAATCGCTTGGCATAAGGAGTTTTTTGTTTGAATCGTTTCTCTAAAAAAAACGACATCCGCATGAAATAGACTCCCATAAACCCACACAATACTCCTAACACTAGAGTATAGGGGATACGTCCTGTGATGAAGTCATTAGTTTGCGCAAATTGGAAGAATGGCTCAGCTCCAGTGTAGATATAGGCCAAGGCGGCAGATGTTACGGAAGCTGTAAGCAGAGGAAGCACGCTGGTCAACGTTAGATCCATCAAAAGGACCTCAATAACAAAGACCAATCCTGCAATTGGCGCTTTGAAAATACCTGCAATAGCTCCTGCTGCACCACAACCCACGAGTAGCATGAGATTGCGTTGCTCCAATTTGAAAAGTCTCCCTAAATTACTTCCTATTGCGGAGCCTGTTAGCACGATGGGAGACTCAGCTCCTACGGAACCACCCAATCCTATGGTAATGGTACTGGCCACCATAGAGGACCATACATTGTGGGGCTTAATTAGACTCTTACGTTGGGAGAAGGCCATTAGCACTTTGGAAACTCCGTGGCTAATATCCTGCTTGAGTATTTTTTGCACGAATAGGGCGGTGATAAGGACTCCGGTTGGTGGGAGTACGAGGTAAAGCCAATTGCGAGATGAGGCAGCTGTAGTAACCCATTTTTGCAAAACTTCTATCATGCCTTTTAGTAAAAAGGCAACCAAAGAGGTGAGAATGCCTATTATCAAGCTGAGTACCAATAAGAAAAATCGATTACTCATCTTTCGCTCTCGCCAATTGATAAAGCGCATGAGTATGGTGTGGCTTGCCTTTTTCCTCTCTCTAGGATCCTCCGATAGGGCCTTGTCCGGTTTCTTGGCTCGTCTATGATGTGAGGGTAGGAGCTTTGCTACCCATGTGCTCCCGGATATGTATTTTTCTTTCATTTCCCTTTTCCCTTAAATAATACCCAAATTGTATTCAAAAGAATTTCCAAGTCCAAACGCAAAGACATGTTTTGGTAATAGAGCCAATCGTATTGCAAGCGCTCCAGCATTTCATTTGGGGTGGACGCATAGCCATATTGAACCATGCCCCAGGAGGTAATCCCGGGTAATACATTGTGTAACAAGTAGTAATAGGGCGCTTTATCAAATAGTTGGTTGATGTAGTAAGCTCTTTCAGGACGAGGACCCACAAATGACATGTCACCCCTAAGTACATTGTAGAACTGAGGAATTTCATCCAACCGATAGCGTCTCAAAGTGCGACCAATAGGGGTAATTCGAGGGTCATTGTCATTGCTTAGTTGGGGGCCATTTGCTTCACTTCCTTCGTACATGGTACGAAATTTAATAATTCGAAATGGTTTTCCCCTCTTGCCGATACGTTCCTGAGTATAAAAGATATTGCCCGGTGAAGAGCATCTGACTGCAATTGCAATGACTAAGAATAACGGAGACAATAGAATCAATGCTAATATAGATGCTATTTTATCGAAGGTCCACTTGATATTCTTTTCCATCTCACTCATTCGTGTTGCCGTTACTTCTACGAGAGGCTCCGAAAGAGCTGTGTTGGGTACATAGGAGAGGTGAGAGAGTGCCACGCTTTCAAGTGTAATGTACACGGGTACCTTGTATTGGTAAAGCGAGTACAAAATAGGGGCAGCTGAGGTGCTATGCTGTTGCTTCCCAATAGCAACGAATATCGCTGAAGGGTTCCTTTCAAAAAATAGGCGACTTATCTCCTCCTCGGTAACCTTTAAGTCGTTCCCAAGAATTGCAGTGGCACACGTGATAAAGCGTATTTCTTTCTCTTTGCTGCATAGCCTACTAACCTCCTCAGCGGTGCCTATGATCATTACCCTCGGATGAAATTTGGGATCGCTGCGTCGCTTGCGACAATGTCGGGTAAGTAAGGCGCGAAGGCTGTAGAGACAGACGAAATAGATAGCTATAAGCAGAAAGTACAGGGGTAGTAAGCGAGAAGGATCATGTATGGCATCATTAGTTACAAGGAATAGATATTCTATGGTTCCGGCTACGAGTACAGTGCCGGCAGTAGTAATGATATCATTAATACGCCCCTTATTGAGAGGACGATTATAGTAGCCTGAAATCCATATAAGTACAACCCAAAAAAGCCATTGAAGTAGACCTATTGAGAGCGCTTTTGGATTAAAAAGGTAGCCACTAAGCTTTGACCAATACTGCCCCGTTTCCTCTATAGTGTATCTTAGAGAATTGAATAGAAAATATGCTATAAGAACAGCGATACTGTCTAAAGCAACATAGAGCAAACGGTAGCTTTTCTCTCTCGTCACCTTCTTATGCTTTTCGGATTACCTTAATGCTGCCATCCACTCCCATGGCAAGTATTTCGGAGGCATGGGCGCCTGCCGGTTCATCCTGACGTACCGGCACTACATAGTCAACAGCTTGAAGAATCTCCTCACTGATTTCTGCAAAGCATCCGGCAGTAGGAGCTCCACTTATATTAGCAGAAGTCGAAACTAATGGCACCCCTGCTGCTTTGCATAGTGCATGGGAGAAAGGTTCTTTGGTTATCCTTATCCCTACAGAGCCATCTTCCGCTATAAGGGCCGGGGCTATATTGCGAGCACCCGGATATATCAGCGTTAGAGGATGAATGGCCACATCGATTAAATCGTATGCTATTGAGGGTACTTCGCGCACTAATCCATTGAGCTTTGCATCGCTGTCCACCAATAACAGCATGGCTTTGCTGGAAGGACGATGCTTGATTTTGAAAATGCGTTCTACTGCTTCCTCATTAGTGGCATCACAGCCAATTCCCCAGATTGTATCGGTTGGGTAGAGGATTATTCCTCCCTTACGCAGCACACTGACTGCTTCTCTAATCGCTTTTTTTGCTTCGAGACTAAGTTCTTCAGCTTTCATATGTCCATTAGCGCCTATATCGCACAGCAAAGATAATGATTAGAAAAGCAAATAGAAATAACTTGGCTGTATAACGTGGATAAGTATACGACACGATATAAATTCCCCATGAATAGGGGGATTAAAGCTCCCTTCTCAAAAGGTTCTGATCTTTCAATTGAAATATTTATAACTTTCAATGAAAAGGTATAGATCTTTCGTCCAATAGGTTCAGATGTTTTTAACGCTATATTATCTCTATGTTTCCCGAAGAGTCTACCGTGTAAGATAAATCGATTTTTGTAGGGCACACTCTTTCCGGCTATCACTTCTTGGGAGCTTTGTTGCGTTCATAAAATGTATATTTAATTATCGCGGCTACAAGGCCATGAACTATGTAGAGGTAATAATCGAAAAAGGTAATTTAGAATAGGTTGTGCTACTATCGGACTGATCTCTCCGGAGCGCATTTGCGTAAAAAAAGATACCTTTGCATCGGTGTATTGTACCTGCTTGGCACTTGTAGCTCAGGAGAATAAAAGTAATCTATAGAGGGACGATTGCGCTACGAGCAATTTATCATTGATGGACGACTATGGGAAACGAGCTTTACGATAATAGTTTGAAGGCTGTAGGCACCTTTCTCTCGGCCTATGCAACGCATATGATGGGCAGTGGCGTGCATACTTCTCGTGTGGTGCGCTGTACGCAGCGAATAGGCGAGAGCTTCGGCTATGTTGTTGTAACGATGATGGTACAAAAAGGAGTCATCATCAAGCTGTATGATCCCAAGAGCAATACACACTTCACGATAGAAGGGGCAATTCCTTCGCTGCCGATCAGCTTTGAGCATAATGCACGTCTGAGCGCATTGAGCTGGGAGACGGTAGACGAGCATCTAACGCTTGATGAGGTACGCAAGCGATACGAGCAGATTTTAGCCGCACCCGGTACACATCCTCTATTTGTGTTAATACTAGTGGGATTGGCCAATGCATCGTTCTGCAGGCTATTTGGAGGCGATTTGCCGGCTATGGGTATCGTATTCTGGGCTACGGTGGTAGGGTTTATCTGTAAACAAAAGCTGATTCAGGAGCATGTGAATCACTACATTGCCTTTGTAGCGTCAGCCTTTTTGGCATCTCTCTGTACAAGTATATCGCTGATTTTCAAAACGGATAGTGAAATAGCACTAACCACCAGTGTACTCTTTCTGGTACCGGGCGTTCCGCTCATTAATGGAGTAATCGACATTGTGGAAGGATACGTGCAAACAGGCTTCTCGCGGTTGGTAGAGGCTTTCCTGCTTATTGGTTGCATCGGGTGGGGTTTTTCCATCACTCTCTTTATTTTCAGAAGTAGCTTGTTATGATGATGCTGATAGTAGATCTTCTGTTGGACGGGCTGTTTGCCGCATTGGCGGCGATGGGCTTTGGTGCGATATCGGATCCACCGCTGAAGGCATATGGGAGTATTGCCCTGCTTGCCGCTGTGGGGCACGCATTGCGCTTTTTTCTCATGACGATATGTGGCGTCAATATAGCGATAGGCTCGCTCTGCGCCTCGCTAACGATCGGCTTCGGCGCGCTATGGTTGGGCAAGCGGATCCGGACGCCCATTACCGTTTTATCTATACCGGCACTACTACCAATGATACCGGGAAAATATGCGTACAATATGTTTTTTGCACAGATTATGTTCCTTCAGAATTTGGGAAGTACGGAGGGACAGCAGAAGTATATGGAGATGTTTTTCTTTAATACAATGGTTGCCGTAACCGTTATCTTTGTTTTAGCGGTAGGTGCTACGCTCCCCATACTGCTTTTCCCTAAACGAACCTTTTCTCTAACTCGTAAAAAACAATAAGAATACTGATCTTTTTATGAATACCTTTTGGAACACAATTGCCAATTATAATGCGGCAACTTGGTACATACAGTTGCTGCTGATCATTTTGGCTGTGGTGGTTCTATACCTTTTGGCAAAACGCCCGTCGCGCAGTAGTTCAATTATCGCCAAATCCTATCTGATACTTCTATACGTATGGATTGCCGTAGTCTACTACGCTATCTATTGTGCGGAACGTAGTTACTCCGCATTACTGAGCATCTACTGGGGTATTTTGGCGCTTGCTTGGGTTAAGGATCTTGTACAGAACGATACGCAGTTTGTGCTTCGGGATAAGTTTAAGCCTTTTGCCGTTTTCGTTCTTCTACTTCCGCTGATGTATCCGTTGGCCTCAATTATGCGTGGCCTCACATTTCCCTATATCACTACACCGGTGATGCCTTGCACGGTGGCGATTTATACGATTGGGCTCCTTCTGCTCTTTACGAGCCGAGTCAATATCTTTATTGTTTTGCTGCTACTCAATTGGGCAATGGTGGGAGTAACTAAAACGTGGTTTTTCGGTATTCCGGAGGATTTTATCTTGGTGCTAACGTCAATACCTGCTCTATATATATTCTTTCGGGAGTATTTTGCGTTGGATTTGCATCAAAATACCAAACCTAAGGCAAAGTATATCAATGCGCTTTTGATATTAGTCTGTATTGGGGTCTGTATTGCTTTGTGCTGCGCTCTTTTTGCTCAGATAGCCCAAGCGTAAGATGACGCGTTCCCCGTTCTAAAGCTCAGGAACGGGCTAAAGTATCCCGCTCCTGATGCAGTGATATTATGCTTTGGCGGTGCGTTTGTGGTGCCAAGCCAGGTATCCGCCGATAAGTATAAAGGTAATGAGGATGGCGATCATTTCACCCATATGTTCTAGCGGAGCGATCCATATTTCGTTGAAAAGGTTGTTCCGCCCCAATATCTCTACAGGAGTCCAAAGCACAATAACGGCCGGAATGGCCATGCGGATATTGGCGTCCCACTGCCGGCGGTCGAGTTGTTTACGGAAAATGAAGAAAAATCCGATAAAACATCCCACCCCAACGGCTATCGTTACCGGATGGTTTTGCCCCAGGAAGCGCGGGTCGTAGCAAAACATAAGCAACAAGTAGCAGCTCCACAGTAACATCATTGTTTCCATAAAAGTTACCATGGCGGTGTGGCGAGTCATACCCGTGCGCACTACGCTGTTACGCTTTTTGCCGAGAAATACCTTTTGGCACCATAGCATAAAGTTACACCCTGTACGCACATTGAAGATATAGAGCAGCATTACCGCAATCCAAAAGCCAAATGTGGCGGGCATTAGCAGGTATTCAGGACGAGTAACCACAATGTCCCTGATATCGTGCATGTGCATAACCGGGGCTCCATCGATATAGAGAGATGGATTTGCCGCTATACCTTTTGCATAAGTGGTAGTAGTAGTTATCACGCCATCAACAATCTCAGGGTGTGCACCAAAGCGTTGGGCGTAGTACATAAAGAGGAATTCTACCCAGCCTGTCCATAGAAGTAAGCCACCGATAAGGCCGCAAATCGTTTGCGCAGTATCCTTTTGAACAAAGATTCCATATACGGCAATCACCAATCCCACAAACCCCAGAGCAAAAGCACTATACGGAAGTACCTCCGGTGCTATAATTAGCTCCATAAGAATCATAAAGGCATGCCCCAGAGGCATTAAGCATAAAACGAGAAAAAAGGAAAGCAATGACTGCTTCCATGCGAGCTTAGGCCGCATACTTACTGATTGCATAGCTGTTTCCATAGCATTATACTGTGTTTGATGTAAATCATGGTGCAAATGTATAAAATAATTTTATCTGGATTTATTATTCATAGTGAAAATGGATATATAGATTGTGATTATTTAAAGTACAATAGTAATAATAAAAAAGTGAGCTCAAATGAGTGACCGAATAGAATCTATTATTGAACATGTGGCTACACATCTCTTGCTTTAATGATTACTTTGCAAAGAAAAGCAGAAACCCCGGATCAAGGGGGCATTAAAAAAGTACTTTGAAGGAAGAATAAATGCAGCTTGGCTCTGCCTTATCCTCTTCTTTAGTTAGTATGTTATCTTTTTGCTTAAGCGAAGGCGAGGAGGGCGGAGTTAGAAGCAGTTAGAGCGAGAAAAAAGAGAGAAGTTGACTGCGCTATAAGAGCGATGTATACGAAAATAGGGATGAGTCTCGAAATCGTATTCTTTGGGATGTTCTAAGATGAATATACCCCTATCTGACAGCAACGTGGAGGCAAATACCTTCTCCGGTATAGTCACTAATTCATTAAGGTTGTAGGGTGGGTCTGCGAAAATGAAATCGAAAGGGGGCAGTGACTCATCGGCTGAATAAGTAATAAAGCGAAGTGCATCCGCTACACGCACTTCCATAATGTCTTCTAATCCGGCTACAGAAATAAGCTTGCGAAGTGAAGCTGCATGGCGAGCTACTTTTTCCACACAGAGCACTTTTGAAGCACCTCGAGAGGCGAACTCTATGCCAATAGCTCCCGTCCCCGAGAAAAGATCCAGCACTCTTCCTCCTAAATCAAAGCGTGCGGAAAGCATATTGAATAAAGCCTCTTTCGCCATGTCCGTTGTAGGGCGTAGCTTTAACTTAGGATCTATATTAAACCGTCTTCCTGCAAGAGCCCCTCCGATAACACGCATAATTCCTTTTTCTATTCATGAAAAATAAGACTCATTGGCAGAGTGTCATACTGATAGTTAGTATGCTGTAACTCTTGTGAAAGAGTCGGCAAGGGAACCGAAGAAAAGTGCCATTGATGTGGAAGATAGTGCAACCTAATATCAATATCTAAAGGATCGCCAATGATGGATTTTGAATGGATGAAGTTGGTATACGCAGTAAGATAATATAGGAGACTAGTTGAATAGTCCTCCTCTTCATCATGAGTCGCTTCAATAGAATAACGATTCAGCAACTGAATATTATGGTTTTGTACTGCGATAAGGTCCACTTCAGTCCCATCTATGAGTAAATCAATAGAGTAGTCTCCTGTTCCTCGAGAATAATGTAGCGCTTTCTTGATGTAGGATAAAGTGATAGGTTCAATGCAGGCGGTGGAGTAGGTGCGCCTAAGAAAATGGTACAACTCCCTATTCCAAGCTATAGCCAAAGAGGGTTGTCCTCGTCCTATTAAGTACGTATCAATATAGGTGGCATCATTGAGTTTAAGTAACCAAGGAAGCAGCCAGGATTCATCGCAGCCCTCCGGATCTGACATACCCTGTGGAATAAGTGCAAATGCATTAGGGGTGAAAGAAACATGTACACTCCTATAAGGATAAGTAAGAAATGGATTCCTGTCTAATAAAGAGGAAAAAGCACTGCTGTCTTGCTCATCCCATGGTTGAGTAGGAAGGTTTTCGTGGACTGCCCAAATCGTTTGTCCACGATCGCTTATAAAACAAGCCACGCTATCCGAGAAAAAACGGATAGCGAGGCTTAGTGTGGCAGTCCTTTCCTCACTAATCGGTGCTACCGGTAATGCGGGAGGAAGAGGCATAGATAGTTATTCCCAGTTTCCGGTTGTCTTAAGTTCTTCCAGTGAACCAATTACTAAGCCCGGATAGCCTTTGCCATTATTACGAGCCATGGCTTCCTGCTTCTTTGCTTCTATTAACTGAGCGTCCATACCCTGAAGATATATATCCATGGGGACTCCCATTCTGAATACGGCTACTTGAACTGTATCCTGACCTATATATTGGTCAATGGTAGAAGCTTGAATGTCAATCTTTTCGTTGGGCATATTGGGCACCTTAACCAAGTCGGTAGGATCTACATCCTTCTTTAGAAGAGAGTCCTTAGCACTTACGTATACCGTATCGCGTTGGATTAGGCCTTGGTGTGCAGCCTGTTCTTCAGTAATACCCTTTTCACGCATGGCATCTGTATAGTCCCCTTCAGCGTTGATGTAGTAGATACGCCCATTTTGTAAGAAATCTACCAACTGCTCCGCATTAGCGAAACATCCATGGACACTTCTGTAGGCTAATTGGTACTGAGTTAGTTCTTTGAGACGCTCCTCAATAACTTGTTCTCGTTTGTTTTGTTCACGGTCAAACTGCTCCGGTGTGTAGATGCTCATCACGCAGAGATAAGCCATTACAACAACGGCTATTCCAATTAATATTCGAATTAATGTCTTCATCAGCTATGTTGCTCTTTTTTCTTTTATTGCTTTAGTCTATCTCACCGAGTGATTTATTATCTAAGCAGTATCTAAATAGTCACTCCGCTTCCGCAAAGCTACAAAATAAATACTACAAACACGGACTATTTATGTCAAATGAATGAAGAAAAATACTTTTTTATAACTCAAGACCGCTTGGTAAATCTACCTAAGCGGTCTTGTTGCCATGAAAGTAGAGCGTCCAATATAGGATGCTCAATTCTGTCTCTATTCCTTGAAGATCTTATTTCTTATTTGTAAGATCAAGTTTGGAGCCGGCTTTGAATTTAACGCTCTTGCGTGCAGGGATCTTGATTTCTTTCTTCGTTTGAGGATTGATACCTGTGCGAGCCTTTCTTTCCGTTACAGAGAAAGTACCAAATCCGAGGATAGATACCTTTTCACCTGCGTGCATTTGCTCTGCGATCACCTCTGTAAAAGCGGCTACAGACTTTTGTGCCTGTGCCTTCGTCAGTCCTGATTTTTCTGCTATTTGAGCAATGAATTCTGTTTTGTTCATAGTGATTCTTTGTTTAAACTAAAAGATTCTTTTTACGTATTATTATCAATGTTTTATATTCAACTTAACTGCGGTTTTGCCTAATACAAACTTCTGCTTCACTTGTCGGTCCTTGAGATCCGAGTCGGCTACTTGCTATCTGCTTCTTGGATAGGCATCCCTTACGGCTCCAAAAGTAATCATTATTTTTATCTGACAATGCTTTTTCTCCATTTTATAAGCAAAAAAGTATTATTTTGCCATTATTAAATGCGATTAGACCTCATTTCCCGCTTTTGTTCTCTCTTCTAATTCCTAGTTTTATTCTCTTATATGCTGTGTTGTACGCTGATAAAAAGGTATATTTGCAGTAGTATTTCGATTTTAAGTTTAAATGGTAGTAATGTGAGATAGTTTATGTCAAAGTTTATTCAAGAATTTAAAGAGTTCGCACTGAAGGGTAGTGTGATGGATATGGCAGTCGGTATAATTATAGGCGGTGCTTTCGGCAAGATCGTTGATTCGCTGGTCAAGGATGTGATTATGCCGCCTATTACCTTATTGACAGACAAAGGAAACTTCTCTGATCTGAAGTGGGTACTGCGCTCGGGAATTGAAGAAGCCGGAGAAGTTGTTCGTCCGGAGGTGGCTATTACGATAGGTAATTTTATTCAAGCACTAATTGACTTTTTAATTATTGCATTAGTCATATTTATGCTCGTAAGGGGAATTAATAAGCTGAGACGTACGAAAGAGGAAGAGCCTGCAGCTGCTCCTCAGCCATCTGAGGAAGTACAGCTACTTCGCGAGATAAGAGATAACTTGAAAAAATAATCTAAGGAGTAATGAAGTTAGAGAGCCGCTGTATGGTTGATTAACCATACAGCGGCTCTAAATATATAGGAAAATATAATTGGGTATAGATCCCTTCCTTTAACTTAGTCCTTCAATCTGACCATTAATTACATCCATATTCACAGCTTGAGGTTCCTTGGGCAAGCCCGGCATACGCATGATATCGCCCATGATAACAACAATCATCTCTGCACCTTTATTGATAACTATATCGCTCACTTTCATTTCAAAGTTGCGCACATCGCCATAAGCTTTCGGGTCGGTTGAAAACGAGTATTGCGTTTTGGCAATACAAATGGGCAAGTGCGCTAAGCCCATTTCGTTGATACTCTTGATGGCCTTAAAAGCTTTGGAGCTGTAAGTTACATTACTTGCACAATAGATATTTTTAGCAATTTGGTCAACCTTCTCTTCAATACTTTCATTGAGCGAATAAGCGTACTTTAGGGGCTGAGAAGGATTTTTCTCAATTGTGTCTACTACAAGGTGAGCTAATTCCACAGCACCCTCTCCACCTTCTGAAAACGCATTATTTACGGCAAAGCCTACGCCGAGCGTTTCGTTGCAGTACTTTTTTACCATAGCGATTTCGTCATCTGGATCTGAGGCAAAGCGATTAAAGCATACTACTACAGATTGTCCAAAGCTACGTAGGTTGTGTACATGACGTTCAAGGTTAACTAAGCCACGACGTGCACCTTCCATATCAGGCTCTTTGATGTCTCTCTCGGCAACTCCACCATGGAGTTTAAGTCCCTGTAGGGTTGCTACCAAAACGGTTAGCTTTGGTTGTAGGCCTCCCATGCGACACTTAATGTCAAAGAACTTTTCAGCACCCAAATCGGCACCAAAGCCTGCTTCGGTAATAGCATAATCTGCATAGGAAAGAGCCATCTTAGTAGCAATAATGGAGTTACAACCATGGGCAATGTTGGCAAATGGTCCACCATGTACAAACGCGGGAGTGCCTTCTGTGGTTTGTACGAGATTAGGCTTAATCGCATCCATCAATAGAATAGAGATGGCACCGGCAATACCTAAGTCCTTCACGGTGAAAGGTTGACCTGTTTTGGTGTATCCCAAGAGTATGTTTTCGATACGTCGCTTTAAGTCATCAAAATCATTTGCTAAGCATAGAATCGCCATGATTTCCGATGCCGGAGTAATATCGAATCCGGATTCGTGAGGTATACCATCTGTAACGGCACCAAGACCTGTTATTACGTTGCGTAAGGTGCGGTCATTGACGTCCAATACTCGTTTCCAAAGTACGCGTGAAAGCCCTTCGCAATTGTTGCGGTTTTGGTATATATAGTTCTCTAATAGGGCAGTGATCATATTATGGGCACTGGTGATCGCATGGAAGTCCCCTGTGAAGTGTAGGTTTATTTTGTCCATGGGGAGCACTTGTGCATGTCCTCCACCTGCGGCTCCTCCTTTCATCCCGAAGCAAGGGCCTAAAGAGGGTTCGCGAAGTGCTACAATAGCTTTTTTGCCTATTTTGTTGAGCCCCAAAGCAAGACCTATGGAAACGGTCGTTTTGCCTACTCCGGCTTTGGTTGGCGTGATGGCCGTAACAAGTATCAGATTATTTTTCTTGATTTGGTCCGGTCGCATCGCTTGAGGTGAGATTTTAGCTATGTAGTGCCCGTAAGGCTCTGCTTGCTCCGGTGCAATGCCCATGGCTTGAGAGATCTCCTGAATAGGTTTTAGCTTGGTTTCACGAGCTATTTCAATGTCTGTTTTCATCGTTTTTATTTCGTTTTATTACTATTAATCGTGTAAATTGCCTTCTTGGTACAAATATACGGAATCGCATGTTCTAAAGCACTATTAGACGGTATCCAAAAAGATAATAGTACAATAGAGAAAAATAATAATGTTCTTCAAAGGTGTAGTGAAGATGTATATAGGTTTTCCCTTCTTTCTCGTTAAATGTTGTATATTTGCAGGGTGACGGAATGGAACTATAGCACTACAGAGAAATCGAGATACTCCTCTTTTTCTGTACAGCTTCATGAGTCTCCTTACTGTCAAATAAAAACAGCTTAATGGATAGAAGAATAGGAGTATTCAAAAGGTATGGAATCAACTGAGACGACCCTTTATATTCTGAAGAGGGATGGTAGTGAGCAGCCGTTTGATGCGGACAAGATTCGCTCCGCCATAATGAAAGCTTATAGAGCCGGAGGAGTTCGACCAGATAGCTCCCGCATAGACCTTATTGTAAAGCGTATTGAAAGCTTCGCTCGAAACAATGAAGGAGAAAAACTGGCAGTAGAGCAGATCCAGGACATGGTTGAGGAAGCTCTTATGGGGCTTGACCCATTTATCGCTAAAAAGTACATTATCTATCGCGAATGGCGTAATGTAGAACGTGATAAAAGGACACATTTAAAACGTACCTTAGACGGCATAGTCTCAATTGAAAAGAATGATGTCAACTTGAGTAATGCCAATATGAGTGCTTACACACCGAGTGGCCAGATGATGACTTTTGCCAGTGAGGTGACGAAGGACTATACGCTTAAATACCTTTTGAGTAATAGATTTGCCAGAGCTCATAAGAATGGGGATATACATATCCATGATTTAGATTATTACCCCACAAAGACAACTACTTGTGTACAATATGACTTGGAGGATATCTTTACCAGGGGAATGTGGACAAAGAATGGAAGTGTTCGCACTCCGCAGAGTATCCAATCCTATGCAACGCTTGCTACTATAGTCTTTCAAACGAATCAGAATGAACAGCATGGGGGACAAGCTATACCGGCATTCGACTTCTTTATGGCACCCGGGGTACGTAAAACCTATACAAAGCACATTGCTTCTACACTTCTCCTTGCAATGGAACTTACCGGTGCAGAATCTGCCGAGCCTGTTAAGCTGCCGGAAGAAAAAGCAATACGTGATATCGTAGCAGCAGTAGCCCCGGCCCTCTCGGCAGATGCTCCGGATGCTGCTCGCTTAAAAGAAGCTATTGCATCTATTTGCCCCAACCTTTCATTAGAAGAGGTAAAGGTTTCGTTGGAGAATAGCTATGAACGTACACGTTTGGATACCCACCAAGCAATGGAAGGCTTTATCCACAACCTAAATACGATGCACTCCCGCGGGGGTAATCAAGTAGTATTTAGCAGTATCAACTATGGGACAGATACCAGCGAAGAGGGCCGTATGGTGATTCGTGAGCTACTAAAATCCACGGTTGAGGGTTTGGGACATGGGGAGGTACCTATTTTTCCCATCCAAATCTTTAAGGTGAAAGATGGTGTCAATTACTCTGAGGAGGATTGCAAGAAGGCGATGCGAAGCTTTGATGATGCTTTGGCGGGCAAGATAAAATTTGATACTCCCAACTTTGACTTACTTCTGGAAAGTTGCTACACGAGTGCGAAAGCTCTTTTCCCTAACTTCGTATTCTTAGATACACCCTTCAATAAGAATGAAAAGTGGAATCCGGACGATCCTCACCGCTGGTATTATGAGTTGGCAACTATGGGGTGCCGTACACGTGTATTCGAAAATCTAAGAGGAGAGAAGACGAGTATCGGTAGAGGAAATACCTCCTTTACGACCATCAATATGCCTCGTTTGGCGATTGAGGCACGCAGAACGGCAGAAGAGCGTTATCCGGATGCAGATAAGCACACCATTAGAAATGAGGCAAAGTGTATCTTTTTGGATAGCGTGCGTCATATGGCTGAGCTTTGTGCAGATCAGTTGTATGAGCGCTTCTCCTATCAGAAGACAGCTTTGGCACGTCAGTTCCCCTTTATGATGGGTAATGATGTATGGAAGGGTGGTAAAAACTTACAACCAACGGATCAGGTAGGAGATGTAATTGCAACGGGTACGCTGGGAATAGGTTTCATTGGTGGACATAACGCAATGGTCGCTATTTATGATGAGGGACATGCACATAATAAAGAGGCATGGCAAACCCTTTATCATGCCATTGAGACAATGAATGATGTCGTAAAAGAATACAAACGTAAGTATAACCTCAATTTCTCCGTATTGGCAACTCCTGCTGAAGGACTTGCAGGGCGATTTACTAAAATGGATCGAAAGAAATATGGGGTAATACCCGGAGTGACAGATCTAGAGTATTACGTTAATAGCTTCCACATCGATGTGAAAGAAGAGGTCTCCATGGTAGAGAAAATTAAATTGGAGGCTCCATTTCACGCAATCACAGGAGGAGGTCATATTACCTATGTAGAGCTGGATGGTGAAGCTAAAAAGAATCCCTCTGTGCTGTTGAAGCTTGTTAAGGTAATGCATGATGAGGGTATTGGCTATGGCTCCATCAATCATCCGGTGGATACATGCCGTGGTTGTGGTTATAAGGGTGTCATATTTGATAAGTGTCCTGTATGTGGAAGTGACAATATAACGCGTCTCCGCCGTATTACAGGCTACTTAACAGGCAGCCTGGAGAGTTGGAATAGTGCTAAGCGAGCTGAAGAGCGAGATCGCGTAAAGCATCATTAAGTCTTTCGTTTTGTGATAGGTAAGGCATCCCCTTTGTGAGGGTGCCTTAATGCTTTGCTCATCAGAGATGCATTTATTGAATCGCTATGGAGAAACTATTACGGATGGTCCCGGCTTGCGTTATTCCATATACTTGGCCGGTTGTCCACATCGCTGTCCGGGATGTCACAACCCACAGAGCTGGGATCCGGCAGGTGGTATCCCTCTCGATGAGCTTGTGCTTGAGGGAATAATAGAAGAGATATTGGACAATCCGTTGTTGGATGGCATTACTATTTCCGGGGGTGATCCCTTTATGTTTCCTGATGAATTAGCTGTACTGACTAAACGATTGAAAGAAGAAACAGGACTTCCCATATTGTGTTATACAGGTTATACGATTGAGCAAATAGAAACTAATCCGACACTTAGTAAACCATTACCCTATATTGATCTGCTGATAGATGGCCCTTTTGTAATGGCATTGAAGAAGCCTGACTTGCTCTTTAGAGGAAGTAGTAATCAGCGACTTATAGATCTTAATGAGCGTCGTAATAGTGCTTTATTGAGATAAAGAATGTACCTTTGCAAATAGTAAACATAAGGCAAGGAAGCTAAGAGAGAAATATACTGTTCGGGAGAACGTACTCTTGGTAACGAGAGGGTCCCTACTGGATGTTTTTGCTTCCTTTCTGTGAATGAGAAACGAAAAATAGTAATCATATAGTCATTTGGCTTATTACAAGAAGTTATCATGAATGAAACTAAAGAGGTGAGACGCCAGGAAGAGGTCGTAATACGCTTCTCGGGCGACTCGGGTGACGGCATGCAGCTGACCGGAACTATCTTCTCTGAACTTTCTGCTGTATACGGCAATTCAATTGCCACTTTCCCTGATTATCCGGCTGAGATACGTGCTCCGCAAGGAACTTTGGGAGGGGTGTCCGGTTTCCAAGTTCATATTGGTACTAATCCGGTATATACTCCGGGAGACTTTGCCGATGTGCTTGTAGCCATGAATCCGGCAGCCCTTAAAGTGAATATCAACCACATTCGTAAGGACTCTCTGATCATTATAGACTCAGATTCTTTCCAGCAATCTGATTTGGAGAAGGCTCTTTTCAAAACATTAGATCCGATCAAAGAATTGGGTTTGAATCCGGACCGTGTGCTTTCGGCTCCCATCTCTACGATGGTGAAGGATAGTGTAAAGGAGCTAAAGCTTGACAATAAAGCTGCTCTTAGATGTAAGAATATGTTCTCACTCGGTATCGTGTGCTGGCTATTTGATCGTCCATTAGAGCATGCTATTGATTTCATCAATCACCGTTTTGCTAAGAAAGAACTTATTCGTCAGGCAAATATTAAGGCGTTGAATGATGGCTACGACTATGCACACAATACGCACGCTTCTGTCGGCACTACTTACCATGTTGCCGGTCAACAGCAAGAGCCGGGCTTCTATATGGATATGAGTGGTAATAAGGCTACTGCATTAGGCTTTATTGCTGCTGCTGAAAAGTCCGGATTACAGCTTTTCTTAGGAAGTTATCCTATTACTCCCGCTACGGATATTTTGCATGAGCTGGCTAAGCATAAATCACTTAATGTGATTACTGTGCAGGCAGAGGACGAGATTAGTGGTATATGTACGGCAATTGGTGCTTCTTTTGGTGGCAAGCTGGCTATTACCTCTACTTCGGGTCCCGGTTTGGCTCTTAAGAGTGAGGCGCTTGGTCTCTGCGTAATGGCTGAATTGCCCTTAGTGCTTATTGATGTACAGCGTGGAGGTCCCTCTACCGGTATGCCTACGAAGAGTGAGCAGACTGACCTCATGCAAGCTTTATATGGTCGTAATGGTGAGTCGCCGTTAGTAGTGCTTTCTGCTAAGAGCACGGCCGATTGCTTCCGCGCTGCTTATGATGCTGCTAAGATTGCGTTGGAGCATATGACTCCGGTTATTTTGCTCACTGATGCATTTACGGCTAATGGCTCTGTAGCATGGAAGATACCTGAGTACGAAAAGTTCCCGGCTATCAAGCCTAACTATGTGAAGAATTATAAGGGTACCGAGCCTTGGAAGCCTTATTTCAGAGATGAGAAAACATTAGTTCGCTATTGGGCTATCCCTGGTGATGAAGGCTTCCAGCATCGTTTAGGCGGTTTGGAAAAGGATAACTTGACCAGTGCGATAAGTACAAATCCTGAAAATCACCAGTTGATGGTCAATAAGCGTCAACAGAAGATTCGCAACATCGCTGATTATATTGATCCGCTTGAGGTTGAAGGCGATAAGGATGCAGATCTGCTGGTTGTAGGATGGGGTGGTACTTATGGTCACCTTCACGAAGCTGTGGAGAGTATGCGTCTCAATGGAAAGAAGGTAGCCCATGCACACTTCCGCTTTATCAATCCGTTGCCTAAGAATACCGAAAAAGTACTTCGTAGTTATAAGAAGGTAGTTGTTGCAGAGCAGAATACAGGTCAGTTTGCTTCCTATTTAAGAGGATGCTTCCCCGGCTTCTCTCCGCTTCAGTACAATCGTGTAGAAGGACAGCCTTTTAATGTTGGTCTGTTGATAGAAGAATTTACCAAGATGATGGAGGAATAATCATGGCACCTGTAAATAAAGATATTAATACAACTGCCCCTACAGCAGTGGCATATACAGCAAAGGACTTCAAGAGTGACCAGTATGTACGTTGGTGTCCCGGTTGTGGCGACCATGGTGTACTGATGGGTGTACAGAAGGCTATGGCTGAGTTGGGTATAGCTCCCCATCAAACCGCAGTGATCAGCGGTATTGGCTGTTCTTCGCGTTTGATCTATTATATGGGTACGTATGGTTTCCATACGATCCATGGCCGAGGCGCGGCTATTGCAACCGGGCTTAAGACAGCAAGACCTGACCTAAGTGTGTGGCTTGCTTCCGGTGACGGGGATAGTTTGGCAATTGGGGGTAATCACTTCATTCATGCCATCCGTCGTAATATAGACATCAATATTGTACTCTTCAATAATCGTATATACGGACTTACGAAAGGACAGTATTCGCCTACGTCACCTCGCGGTTTCGTTTCGAAGAGCTCTCCTTACGGTACGGTTGAAGATCCGTTTAACCCTGCAGAGCTTACTTTGGGCGCACGCGGCCGCTTCTTCGCTCGCTCTTTTGATGTTGATATGCCTAATTTGGTCAACTGTTTGAAAGAGGGAGCCAAGCATAAGGGTGCTGCGGTAACGGAAGTCTTGGTTAACTGCGTAATCTTTAACGATGGTGCACATAAGTGGCTTTCTTCTAAAGAGGTACGTGCTGACAAGACTATTACCCTCGAACATGGTAAGCGCATGGTATTTGGGAAGGACTTGAATCGTGGTCTTGTATTGGATGGTCTCAAACTGAAGGCTGTAACAATTGGTGAGGATGGCTATACTATGGATGATATCCTCATTCACGATGCGCATGAACAAGATCCTACGCTGCATACTATGCTTGCTATGATGGATGGTGAAACGCTTCCGGTAGCAATGGGAGTAATTCGTGATGTAGAAGCTCCTACGTATGACGAGGCTGTACATGCACAGATAGAAGAACAACAAGCTAAGAATCCTACTCGCACTCTTCGCGAACTCTTTATGAAGAGTGATGTATGGGAGGTGAAGTAATCTCCTCCACTTAGCTGTATACTAGCAAAAAGGCCCTGCCACGTTAAGTGGGCAGGGCTTTTTTATTGGAAGAATACAATGAGAGCATGCAATTGAATGAATCCTTCGAATGCCTTTCTATAGGTAAGGAGACAAGATTACACTATGTAAATCCTTAGTCGATTTGGAGCCTTTTCCACACGAATCTGTCTTAAAAATGTGTATTCTGTTGCAATAACTGATTCTCATTTGTCAGAAAAAACTATCTTTGCGGCAGTTTAAAAGCAAATGGGGAGCTCTTAAAAGAGGGCTTTCTTTTTGACAAAAAACGAATATGGTAATAATAGAAAGATAAATGAGAAGAATCAGATTACATTTACTATCCTTGATTTCGCTTCTGTTTATGACCGCTATCATAGCAGAAGCAGCACCACGAACCGCCGGAGAGGCGAAGCGTCTTGCAGAGCAGTTCTTTACTGCACAGGCACTTTCCGTGCAAGGCAATATTCATTATGCTAATTCATGGGTTCTAACTTTAGAATCGGCACCTCGAGTAGACGGCACGCTCCTAAGAAATTCCTCTAATGACGATGCATGTTACTACTTTATATACAATCGCGGTGATCATGATGGCTTTGTAATTGTATCAGGCGACGATCGCCTCACTCCTTATATAGGTTATTCTACGACCGGTCATTTTTCGAGTGAGGATATGCCATCCAATTTAGCGGCTTTCATGGAGCACTGTCGCTTAGTGATTGCGAATCTACTTTCTGATGGCAGCGATTATTCTTGTAGTGATTTGCACCCGGAGCCTCATCAAAATGGACTTCGCAGTAGTGTAGCGCCACTGCTCGGTGGAATCTTGTGGAATCAGAGTTATCCGTGGAATAATCAAACGCCTACCAGGCAGGGCGAACATATGCCCGTCGGCTGTGTAGCTACTGCTTATACGCAGATTATGCGTTATTATCGTTGGCCGGATCAAGGGGAAGGTAAATACTCTTACTACGACAAATCATCGCAAAAATACCTTTCTGCCGAATTCAATGTTAATTATGATTGGGCTAATATGCCGGAGTCACTGCCTACTCCTCAGGCTGCTACATCTGCTCAAGAGAAAGCCCTCGCCACATTATCTTTTCATGCCGGTGTAGCGGTTGATATGGCTTACTCGCCGGATGGAAGCGGTACTTACTCGCCCTATGTACTCAGAGCCTTGAAGGAGCATTTCCGCTACGACAAGGGTGTCGCAATGAAAAGACGAATCGACTTTACCCAGCGTACTTGGGAAGCTATGATCATGGCTGAGTTAGACGCAGGATGTCCTGTCTATTACTCCGGTTACGGACAAGGCGGGGGGCATGCTTTTGTTTGTGACGGCTATAATAGTGAAGGCCTTTTCCACTTCAATTGGGGATGGGCCGGTATGAGTAACGGCTACTTCAATCTCAATTTCTTAGTTCCTTCCGCAATGGGTATCGGAGGTGGTGCCGGTGGAGGATTTAGCATGGGGCAGGAAATTATTGTAGGCTTCAAGCCCGACCGCAACGGCTCTTCTAAAGAATACAACGACCCGCTGCTCTGCACCAATAAATCCGACATTCGTTTGTTGGGTGGCTCCGACATTTCCATTAGTGCAGAAGCTTCTGCTTTCCTTAGCGATAGCTATAAGTATAAAGGCAAAATAACGGTGGGTATTACCAAGGTCGCCTCGAGCGATACTATTTGGGTTGAAGATATTGCGATGGATGTGGAGTTCATCGATCTGTTTGATGAAATGCCCTTCAGTGTATCTAAGCATGCTTACGGACCTATGGATGAGGGTACCTATGAAGTGTTCCTCGGACATTTGGCTACTCGTCCCAATGGAGCCAGGTATTGGCGTGCCAATTCTCAGTATCAATGGGGTACGGTAGGAAGTCAATTCTACACGATCAAAAAAGAGAATGGGAAGTACACCGTGACGCATGAAAAGATGAAATCCCGCTTCAACTTGCAGGCGGTAGACAGCTCCTTTGATTATAAAATTGTCCGTTATAGCGAAAGCTATATTTCCATAGACCTTAAGAATACGGGTAGCAAGGAGTTTCACGGTCCTCTCTATTTAGCCAGAAGGCAAGCCGATGGCTATATGAATGTTATTGCGAATATGCTTCCTGCAGTTGATGCGGGCAAGACGCAAACGATAAGATTCGACGTGCCCCGCTTCCCATACAGTGATAATAGCTATTCCTTAGTCCTCTATTATTTTGATGAGTTGGATGAAGTGCAGGAAATTGTGTTGCCTAAGTACACGATATCGGCTACCGATGATTATGCCAACGCTGTAATTATGGAGCCTGTGGATGAGGTATTGGTCTATGGTAAGAAGGAAAATGAACTCTCACCCATACGCTTTAAGAAGATCGGTCCGTGGCAAAATGATCAATCAACTCTTTATCTTCGTTGGTTACTGGTTAAAGCAAATGATCAGAGACAAGGATACGATTCGGATTGGGAGCAAATAGATTTTACCAATGGAGAAGTTGAGCTGAGTCTCAGTCCGAAAAACTTATATCCGCGTAAAGGGGAAATGCTTATATTCAGAGCCGTTCTCTTTGATCTTTCCACAAACAAGATTGTGGACATGATGGAGTGTAAACAGTTTCTCGTAAGGGTGGTGGCTGACTTGCCTAACGAGAATATAGTAGCACAGCAAGTTGAGGTTAAGCTATTCCCCAATCCTGCTGCTGTAGTAGCTAATTTGCAGGGTGTGATGCCTCATTCCGAGGTAAGCCTGTATGATATGGAGGGACGCCTTGTACAGACGCTTTGGGCCGGTGCTGATGGTGCGCTCGGCATTTCACTGGCTGCTTTGCCCGAAGGACAGTATTTGGTAAGCTGTAAGGATATAGCCGGCCATTCGGTTGCAAAGCAATTATCGGTTGCCCGCTGATAGTCTTTTAGATTTTCATATACTGAAATGCTGCTTTCCCTATGTGGAAGGCAGCATTTTTTATCGCTACAAGTGGGTGGAAAAGTGGCGAAGAATCAGATTTTTCTTTCCATCTAATTAGAGAAAAGGCTATAGGGTTTCCACAAAAAGGCTATAGGGTATTTCGAGAAAGGCTATAGGGTTTTGATCAAAACCCTATAGCCTTTTGTGCGTTTTGATGCGATAAAAAAGTGAATAGTAGGCAAGAAAACAACGAAAAAGTGGCTACAAGTGCGCAGTAAGTAAGGAACAAAGGGGGAAAAAGTCCGTACCGGAGGACGCAAAGTAGCGAGAATGCAGAAGGAAAATAGGGGAGTGTGCGTGCAACATAGTGAATAAATGGGAAGTTTTGTCGGAAAGCGTCGGGTGAAGGTGCGCTGCGGTGGGGCGGTTTCCCCATAGAAGTTTGTGGAAATGTACGCAAGAGCAAGGACGAAAGTGCGCAGATGTGGGGTGGCTCCTTCGGTAAAAAGAGGGTAAAATCAGGGGAGAATAGGCATGAAGGTGCGCTACGGTGGGCGCGTTGGTGCAGAGGAATGATGTGATAAGTGCGTGGATTGCGGGGCGAAGGTGCGTGTAAATCGATGGGAAAATAGGCAGTAACCGCCGAAATGTCCTAACTTTGTCAACAACAGAATACAATGAAACAACAAAGAAACAGCAAAGAAAACAGTATAAAATGACGAATACTCCCCGGCAATCCGATAATCTTATGCCCGAGTCGCTGCATACCGCCTCGGCGGACGGCTCTGCACTTAATCTCGATGCGCTATACCGCATCGCCCCCTCCTGTTTTACTGAAATTGAGGAACGGGTAACCGATCCTGCTACCGGCGAGGTGCGTACCGAGCTGCGCCGTGCCGTAGATTTTGCCGCGCTCCGTAGCCTCCTTGGCAATCATGTGGCGGAGGCCGGCGACGAGCGCTATGCATTTACCTGGCCCGGTAAGGAGGCGGCTCGCCGTGAAGCCGCTACACCCGTAACCGATACCCTGCGCCCCGTGCCGGAAGAATCGCTCAATTGGGAGCAAACGGAGAACCTCTATATCGAGGGGGACAACCTCACCGTACTCAAACTGCTCCAACGCGGCTACATGGGTAAGGTGAAGATGATCTACATCGATCCGCCCTACAACACCGGCAATGACTTTGTGTACAACGACGACTTTACCGCCGATCGCCATGAGTATGCCATAGAGAGCGGTGTGCAGGACGAACTCGGCTTCCGTTACCGGAAGAATAGCGACAGCAATGGGCGCTTCCACTCCGATTGGTGCAGTATGATCTATCCGCGCCTAATGGTGGCGCGCACGCTACTTGCCGAGGATGGCGTGATCTTTATCTCCATTGATGACAACGAAGTGCATAACCTCCGCAAAATCTGCGATGAGGTATTCGGTGCCGCCAACTTTGTGGCGCAATTTACGCGTGTAACAAAAAAAGGAGGAAAGTCATCAGAGAGTCTTGCAAAGAATCATGATTTTGTCTTACTATACGCCAAACAGTTTGAAGTAGCCAACTTGGTTGGAGTTCTTCATAATGATGAAGGATATTCTCTTAAGGATGAATATTTTAGTGAGAGAGGATTTTACAAGCTAAATCAAACTTTAGACTACGATTCGTTAGGATATGTTCCGTCATTAGATTATCCAATTACGATAGATGGAGAAACCTATTATGCCGGAGGTGATCAAGAACTTTATTTTCAACGACAACACGGACAGCACGGACGTGCGGATTGGGGATGGAGATGGAGTAAAGAGCTATATACATTTGGGTATGAAAACGGATTTATTGTTCTTAAGACAGGAGGGCAACGTCCCCGTATCTATACGAAGACTTATCAAAATGTGAAAATAGAGAAGATAGGTAATACGTATAAAATTGTACAGATAAATAGAACTAAACCTTTATCAACTTTAGAATTCACTGAGAATATCTATTCTAATGATAATGCGAAAAAAGGAATAGATGAGTTGATGGACAGGGGCGTGTTTGAATATACAAAGCCGATTAGTCTTATAAAGCGAATGATGAATTTAATTGCGAACAAAGATGCTCTTATCCTTGACTTCTTCAGCGGTTCGGCCACAACGGCGCATGCGGTAATGCAGCTCAATGCAGAGGATGGGGGGCACCGCAAGTATATTATGGTGCAATTGCCCGAAGAGACACCCGAGGGGAGCGAAGCGCGCAAAGCGGGCTACGCCACCATCCCCGCTATCGCCAAGGAGCGCATCCGCCGTGCCGGCAAAGCCATATTAGGGAAACTTTCAACGGAAAGTATTAAAGCATCTGCAAAATTCGCTAAGGTAGCATTAGGTGACGATGTGGAAAAAGATGTCTCTCTATGGGAGTATATAGAAGATGAGGAAACTCGCACGCAAGCCGCAAAGGATTTGGAAGAAGCAGACAATAAAATAGAGGCTCTTGATACCGGCTTCCGTGTGTTCCGGTTAGATAGTACCAATCATAACGACGTATACTTGCATCCCTCCGCCTATGTGCAGCAAGATCTGCATCTATTTGCGGAAAATATCAAGCCGGACCGTACCGAGCTCGATCTGCTCTACGGCGCTATGCTCGCTTGGGGCTTATCCCTCTCGCTCCCTATCACTGAAGAAAAGGTGGATAACTGTACCATCTACACGGTGGACGAAAACGGATTGGTGGCCTGCTTCAGTCCGGACGTAAATGAGGCGGTTATCCGTGCGATGGCGGCGTGTAACCCGCTGCGCATGCTGTTCCGCGATAGCTGCTTTACTGAGGATACGGACAAAATCAACCTTTTCGAAATCGTGAAGCAACTGCTCGGCTGGGAACAAAAGGAGGCGCTCCGCAATATACGGGTGATATAGTGACGGAAAAGGGTATGGAAGAGAACAAAATCATTATCTATACAACCGAGGACGGACGAACTAAAATAGACGTAATGCTCGACAACGATACGCTTTGGCTTACGCAAGCACAATTGTGTGCGCTGTATCAAACCGGTAAATCAAACGTAAGCGAGCATATTAAGCATATCTTTGAGGAAGGGGAACTCCGGGAGGAATCAGTTGTTCGCTATTTCCGAACAACTGCTGCAGACGGCAAGCAATACAGAACGGCATACTACAATCTGGACATGATTATCGCCCTCGGTTACCGCATCAAATCTGTTATAGCAACGCGCTTTCGCCAATGGGCAACCATACGATTACGGGAATACCTTATCAAAGGATTTACTATGGATGACGAGCGTTTGAAGCAACTCGGTGGAGGTGGCTATTGGAAAGAGCTTCTGGAACGTATTCGGGATATTCGGGCTACGGAAAAGGTGCTTTATCGTCAGATACTCGAAATCTACGCCACCAGCATTGATTACGATCCGCGCGCTTCTGTATCCCAAGAATTCTTCCGTAAAGTTCAGAACAAAATACACTATGCCATACACGGACACACTGCAGCAGAGTTGATTGTAGAGCGTGCGGATGCCGAAAAAGATTTTATGGGCTTACTTACTTTCAAGGGTAGTCAACCTACCTTAACGGAAGCACGTACTGCCAAGAATTATCTCAATGATAAGGAACTCCGCTCAATGGGTCAACTGGTTTCAGGATACTTGGACTTTGCCGAGCGTCAGGCGGAGCGCAAACAACCAATGACAATGCTGGATTGGGCAAAATATCTGGATAGCATACTGGCACTTACGGGAGAACGCCTATTGGAAGATGCAGGGAAAGTGTCCCACACAGAGGCAATGGAGTTTGCTACACAGGAGTACAGAAAATACAAGCAACGTACGCTTAGCGATGTAGAACGAGATTACTTGGCTTCCGTTAAAGCAATAGGTCAACTCGGCAAGGAAGGAGAAAAGCTATGAAACTGCAGTATAAGCATCAGACATTTCAGGAGGAAGCGGCTCGTTGCGTGGTGCGTGCCTTTGAGGGACAACCGTATCAGCAGGCTAATGAGTATCTGCAAGATCCTGGTAAAGAGGCTCGGAATAATCAGCTCGGATTGGAAACAGCCCTTCGGGGTTACGGTAATGCGCCGCTCATGCTCTCCCGCGATGCAATAGCCGCCAACGTACGCACTATCCAAAGAGAGCGTGATATTAAGCCGATCGATGCACTTGAAGGGGAGGGTATCAGCCTCACCGTGGAGATGGAAACCGGTACGGGCAAAACCTATACGTACATCAAAACAATGTACGAGCTGAATAAGCAGTACGGATGGAGCAAGTTTATAATTGTGGTGCCCAGTGTAGCCATTCGCGAAGGTGTGTTCAAAAGCTTCGAAACGATGAAGGAGCACTTTAGCTCGGAATACAACAAGCCGATGCAATACTTTATCTATAATTCATCGCAGCTTACCAAGATAGATGCGTTTGGAAGCGACAATAATCTGCATGTGATGATTATCAATATGCAGGCGTTCAATACTTCGCTCAACGAGGAGAAGAACAAAGAGGGACGCGGCGGAGATAGCGTGGCGCGAATAATCTTTTCGAAACGGGACGACTTTGGCAGCCGAAGACCGATTGATATACTGGCAGCAACCAACCCGATTATTATTATCGACGAACCGCAAACTGTACTGGGAGCTAATAAGAAGAATGCTACGCGTAAGGGGCTCAAACTGTTCAATCCGCTCATGATGTTGCTCTATTCGGCCACACATCGTGAAGTGCGCAATATGGTGTTCCGGTTAGATGCTATTGATGCCTATAAGCAGCGATTAGTGAAGAAGATCAGCGTGAAAGGAATCCACCAAGTGGGAGCCACCGGTACCGAAGGGTTCGTTCACCTGGATGAGGTAATCGTTCGCAGGGATCAGGACCCAAAGGCGCGCCTTACGTTTGAAAGAATGGGAGCCGGAGGTACCATTAGTAGAATAACCCGTGTGGTGGATGAGGGCTTCGACCTATATGAGCAAAGCGACGAACTGGAAGCGTACCGTGAATCCTATAAGGTGGAAACAATAGACGGCAAAGCGGAGACGGTGCAGTTTGCCAACGGAATAAGGCTTTCCGTAGGCGACTCCGTTAACAGCGACGATACGTTGCGACTTCTCCAAATACGTGAAACGATTAAAAGCCATCTGGAGCGCGAGCGAAAGCTCTATCCGATGGGAATCAAAGTGCTTAGCCTATTCTTTATCGATCATGTGGAAAATTACCGTACTTACCACAACGGCACGGCAGAAAAGGGTAAGTATGCCCGTATGTTTGAAGAGGAGTACAGGCGGGCGGTAAGCGAACTGAGCCTTTTTGAAAACGAAGCGTACCGACACTATCTCTCGAAGAATATGGACGCGGAAAAGGCGCACAACGGCTACTTCTCAGTGGATAGGAGGGGAGAAATAATCGATTCGAGAGTAAGCCGGGGTGAATCGGATAGCAACGACCAGAGTGCGTACGACCTAATTATGAAGAATAAGGAGCGTTTGCTGAGCTTGGACGAGAAGACGCGCTTTATCTTTTCGCATTCCGCACTGAAAGAGGGATG
Organism: Porphyromonas miyakawae; assembly: GCF_045865415.1. Classification (NCBI taxonomy): domain Bacteria; kingdom Pseudomonadati; phylum Bacteroidota; class Bacteroidia; order Bacteroidales; family Porphyromonadaceae; genus Porphyromonas; species Porphyromonas miyakawae. The sequence goes on along the minus strand of NZ_BAAFSF010000001.1, from coordinate 1,058,755 downwards.
GGATAATCCCAATGTATTCCAAATCTGTACGCTGAAGGAAACGGATAACACCACGCGCCGCCGCCAAGAAGTAGGGCGCGGTATGCGGCTTTGCGTAGACCAAAAAGGCATACGACAAGATGCTGGTCTACTGGGAAATGAGGTGTTCGATATCAATGTACTCACCGTAATTGCCAGTGAAAGCTATGAATCCTTTGCTGCTGCTCTACAGCACGAGATTGCCGAAGTGGTAAGCGAACGGCGTAGGAAAATTACCTGCAGTTTCTTTGTGGGTAACATATACCAATCAGATTCCGTGGATGGCGAGCAAGAGGGAACAAAATTGACAGTGGACGAAGCTACGAGCAATGCACTATACAATCATTTTATTCGAACAGGATATGTGGATGATTATGGCAAGTTAACCCCCAAGTATTACAATGCGCTTGAAACTGACACGCTCCAATTAGATGGTTTTGCGCCCTATAAGGGGGGAATTGTGCGCACGCTGGAAAATGTGTATTGCCCCGAAGGTATCAAGGTAGAGAATGCCGACAAGGCAAAGGAAGCAAGCTTCCGAATAGATTGCTTCCGGAAAAAGGAATTCCAGGAACTATGGCAGCAGATCAACGCCAAAACATCCTATCGGGTAGCATTCAGTACCGATGAATTAGTCGAAAAAGCGGCGGAAGCACTGAATAAGAATCTGAGTGTAACCCAAATTCGTTACGAAGTGCATGAGGGGCATATGGAGGAGATCGAGGATAAGGAAGCGCTTCGCTTAGGGAATGCTGTGCAACGTGATGCGGTGCGTGTCGAAAGGCTACCGAAGCGGACAATCAACCAAGGTGTGCGCTACGACCTTATCGGTAGTCTGATAGCAGATACCGGCTTAACGCGCAAAACAGTTATAGCCATTCTGAAGCGGATGAAAGAGGAAAAATTTGCTCTGTTCGGGCTTAATCCAGAGGAGTTCCTTCGCAAAACCGGGAAGATCATCAACGATGCAATGGCAAGCACGCTGGTACAGCAAATTAGCTATGTGCCTACGGAGGAAAAATACGATGTGGATGTATTCACTGCCAACAGTATTCGAGGCGAACTGGGCGTTACGGCAATGGAAAGTGAGTCGAAGTCGCTTTACGACCTTGTAGTAACGGATAGTACCAATGAGTTGCGGTTTGCCGCTGATCTGGAGCAGCACGAAGAGGTAATTGTTTATACCAAACTGCCGAGGGGCTTCTACATCAATACGCCAATGGGGCATTATAATCCGGACTGGGCAATTGTTTTCAAGGAAAAAGGCGTAAAGCATGTCTACTTTGTCGCAGAGACAAAGGGAAGTATGCAGACGATGCAGCTGCGTGAAGTGGAAAAAGCTAAAATTGAGTGTGCCAAACGACATTTCAAGGCTGTAAGTGAAGGAGAGAACCCGGTTGTGTATAAAGTGGTCTCCGATTACAAACAGTTGAGCGACCAACTCACTCAATAAGTGCAATGACATAGGCGATGGTGAAAAAGATCCGTAATGAAAAGCAATTCTCCCTACAATTTGAGCTGAACCAACAGCGCAATAAGCTGCGTCGCAGCATCAAGCAACTCAAAGCCCTCCTCCCGGAGCGTTAATGCCGCTGCTCCATTTATTTAGATCTACCATACCATTGGTACTCTTCTATCCAATACGCTCCCACTCCTTTACGGAATGCTCTGCAGGCTTTTTGTGGCGTTTATATAATAAATGAGCTGTTATTACGTTATGCTTACGTGAAGTTATATGGTATCATAAGGCAATTCCTTTTGTGGATGCTCGGCTCACTTTTCTTCCTTCCTGCTCTTCAAGCACAGGAGGAAGCGGTGCTGAGTAACTGGTACGTATTACCTGCATACTATAACTCCGCAGCTGCAGGGAGCAGTGATATGCTCACTATGGGTGCTTTTTATCGACAGCAATGGATAGGAGTATCGGGTGCGCCCGGATATTATGGACTTTCGGTCTCTGCACCAATTACTATTGCCCAGCGGACTCATGGTGTAGGTATTTTGTTATCGGGGAGTAAAAGAGGCTTGTTTACGTCAACCGAGTTAATGGGGCAGTATGCCTTTCGATTCAAACTCTGGAAAGGAGTACTGGGAATAGGACTTGAGGCAGGTCTATACAATTTATCCTTTGATGGTACAAAAATAGAGATACCGGAAGGGGAGGGGCTTTCGCCCAATGATCCGGGGCTGCCCACTCAGCGCGTATCCGGGCGTTCTTTTGATTTGGGCACAGGGGTGTATTATGTACGCAAGAATCTTTTTGTCGGCCTTGCGGCAAAGCATTTGATTGGTTCCAAAGTTACCTTTGATGGAAACTTTTACCATCGGCTGGTGCGAACATATAGTTTGGCAGCCGGATACAATATAAAACGACATGGTTCGTTATTCAGTTGGCAACCGTCTGTGATCGCCTTAACGGATTGGCAGGTTTATACCATTGATTTGAATGTGCAGATGGCATATAATGATCGATGGTTCGCTGCTGTGTCGTTTCGGCCGGTTGAAGCAGCCGGATTTGCGGTAGGTATGAAGTGGGGACAGTTTCGCATACAGTACGGGTTTATGATGCCTATAAGTGCTTTGGCACGTAATACGTGGGGTAGTCACGAACTAATGGTAACCTACTCCATGCCCCTTATGCCTGCCAAGGATAAGGGATTGCGTGTAGTTAGTACACGCCTTTTGTAACTTTGCAATAAAGAAGAAAAAGAAAAGAGCGATATATGATAGGAAGAAGAGAGTGCGGTATCTTGTTTGGATTGCTGATGATGCTACTCCTGAGTGGATGTGCTTCATCGCGTCGTGGGGGTGTAGGTGGTGAGCTGGTAGGAGCTCCCCTTGCCGCATGGAAAGAGCCGCAGCCATTAGGTATGGTACTTATACCGAGAGGAAGTATCGTGTTGGGACATTCGGAGAGTGATTCTGTTTGGGGAATGCAAAAAGACTCAAGAGCTATTTCGGTAGACGCTTTTTGGATGGATCAGTATGAAATAACCAACGCACAGTACCGTCAGTTTGTCTATTATGTGCGTGATTCTATTATTCGAGAGCGCTTAGCAGATCCGGCTTTTGGTGGCAATCCCGACTATAAGATAACGACAGATCGCTACGGAGATCCTTTGGAAGTGCCCTACTTGGATTGGTCTCGTCCCCTACCGAATGAACGGAGGGCTTTTGATGAGGAATTGGCAGCTATGAATAGTGTTTATTATACTAATCCGGTTACACGAGAAAAAAAATTAGATCCTAACCAGATGCTGTATAAGTATACTCGCTATGATTATCATGCAGCCGCTCTTTATTCTGATGCTTTGCTGCGGCTTCGCATGCCTCATGCAGCGGATTATAATGCGCAAGAAGATGCCTCTCTTCCTATGATCTCTAAAGATACCGCTTACATAGATGATAGTGGAATCGTTATGAGAGAGACGATTACGCGCAGGTTGAGTAGTGAATATGACTTTCTTAATACGTATATAGTGCCGATATATCCCGATGAATCTTGTTGGGTAAATGACTTCCCCAATGCTCACAATGAGCAATATACGCATCAATATTTCAATCATCCCGGATACGATAATTATCCCGTTGTAGGTGTTTCTTGGGAGCAAGCGGAGGCTTTTTGTGCTTGGCGCTCCTCTTTCTATATGAAAGGTATTGATGCTCCGGAGGGTACAGTCATTGAGTCCTTCCGACTCCCGACTGAAGCAGAATGGGAATATGCCGCTAGAGCAGGAGATAGCAATCGAAGGTACCCTTGGTCAGCCGCTGATACACAGCGCGATAATGGTTGCTACAATGGTAACTTTAAACCGGACGATGGTAATTATACTCCGGATGGTTATCTGATTACCTCTCAAGTAGGCTCCTATATGCCCAATGATTTTGGTGTTTATGATATGGCAGGTAATGTATCGGAGTGGACCAGTACCACCTATTCAGCTTCTGCTTATAAAGAGGTAGACGATATCAATCCTGAGCTTCGTTACTATGCAGAGGTAAATGATCCGGTGACCTTTAAACAAAAAGTGATACGCGGAGGATCGTGGAAAGATGTAGCTCGCTTTATTCAGTCGGCTACCAGAAATAAGGAAATACAAGATAAACAGCGGTCTTATATAGGCTTTAGATGTGTGCGCAGTGCCATTTCTTTCCGACCTGCCGATATGAAAGCTGTGAAAAAATCCAAGAAAAAGAAATAAGAAGTGGATTCTATTAGGTTAGAGTAGACAAAAAATGAGTAAGAGATATCGTTCATATAAAAATACTGTAGAGATGTTCCTCGCTTCTCACAAGGGACGTCGTCTATTAAACGTAGCCTATAGCTGGGGGGCAGCAGTTGTGATCATTGGGGCTCTGTTTAAGTTGCTGCACTGGCCTTTTGGGGATCAGATGCTCTTCATCGGTATGATGACAGAGTTCTTTGTATTCTTTATCTCAGGCTTTGAGAAGCCGGAGGAGCAGTATCGCTGGGAGCAAGTATTCCCTGAGTTGGATTCCAAAAATCCAATGGATCAGGAGGAAATGGAAGCGCGGCGTGCATATCTTAAGCGCAAGGCAAAAGAGGCACAAGAGCGTGCTGTGATGACAGAGAACGATCAGTTTGTCCAACAAAATGGGCATCCGGGCGAGTCAGTGCCTACTATGGTACAACAAGTAAGCTTAGCAGGCTTACCGGAAGAGGACGTAACTCGTCTGTCGCAGAGTATTGCTCGTCTTTCTCAAGCTATTGATACACTGTCGAATTTGGGAGAAATGAGCGCCACAGCTCTGTCGCAATGGGAAGAGATGAAAGCTACTCCTATTGAGGTGGGACAGCAAACTGAGCGGTATAAAGAGTACATGGAGTCACTCAATCGTAATTTGGAAGGCCTGAGTTCATTGTACGAATCGCAGTTGAAAGATATTACCGGACAGGTAGGAGCTATTGAGCAGATTAATCGCCGTTTGGAAGATCTTGCTCGCTCCTATTCGGATAGTCTTGCCGATAGTAATGCTTTCCGTGCCGAAAATGCGGCAATGGCTCGTCAGCTGCGTGACTTGAATAGAATTTATGCACGTCTTTTAGAGGCTATGACAGTCAATATGGCTGCCCCCGTTGGGATGCCTTACGATAGAGGTTCTTACAGAGATCCCTATTCTGCACCGCATCGCTACGATAGCATGCCGGACGATCGACACTATCCCGAGTATCGCAATAGTAATGAGCATTGATGGATTGCTGCAAACTCAATATTAAGACTAATAAACCCGACATAATATTATGGCAGTAGGATCGAGTGGCAATCGCAATAGACAGAAGATGATCAATCTGATGTACTTAGTGTTTATTGCTATGGTGGCTTTGAATGTGTCAGGGGATGTATTGACAGGCTTTGACAGAGTAGAGAAGGGACTTGATACTATGCTGGCCGGTACAATGCAGCGTAACGAACAAGCTGTTAGTGAACTTAATTTAGCTCACGAGTTGTATCCTGAAAAAGCAGCCCATGCTTTTATGAAAGGAAAAGAACTACAGTTGGCTGCGGATAGTTTATATGCAGCAATTGAGGAGGCTAAAAGGCTTATAGTACAAAAGAGCGACGGCAAAAATGCAGATGTGAAGAATATTGACCGGAAGGATGATATGAATGCACCTTCTTCAGTCATGCTCAATCCATTAGATCCTAAAGGAGTACATTTGCGTAAGCAGGTAGATCATTTCCGTACGCTTAGTGTAGCTTCAGTTGTGGATGCAAATAAGCGACAAATGATAGAGGAAACACTTTCAACTACGCCGAAAGGAACCCTCAGCTGGGAGAATCAACTCTTTGAGGGAGTGCCTACTATTGCAGCTGTTACGATGCTTACAAAACTACAAAATGATGTGCGCAGTGTGGAAGGGGAAGTGCTGAACAATTTGATTCGAAGTATTGATAGGGGAGACTTAAGGGTGAATAAAATAGAAGCTCAGGTGGTACCCGATAGTCGTATCGTAATGAAAGGCACACCCTATAGGGCGCATGTGATTATGAGTAGTATTGACTCAACGGCTGCTCCTAACATAGTGGTAAATGGGAGAAGTCTTTCAGCAGCAGATCAGGGGGTTTATGTGGCAGCTACACCTACAAGCGGTACTTTCCCAATAGAGGGGTATGTGGAAACTACCGCAGGTGATGGCAGTAAGATTAGACGTCCTTTCAAAAGCGAATATATTGTTACGGAGCCGATGGCCTCTATTGCGCCTACCTTGATGAATGTGCTCTATGCAGGAATAGACAATCCTCTTGCTATAGCTGTCCCCGGAGTAGCACAACAACAGATATCGGCCACTATGACTAATGGTTCATTAGTGGCAAAAGGAGGTGTTTGGGTTGCTCGACCCAATAAGGTGGGGCAAGAGGCTGTGATTACCGTTTCGGTTCGTGGAGCTAATGGTGCTATGACCCAAGTAGCTACTTCTAAACTTCGTGTACGACAATTGCCGGATCCTTTACCTTATATTGAGTATACCGATGCTAATGGGGCAGTAAAGCGTTTCAAGGGAGGACAAATCAGCAAAAGAGATCTTCTCGCTGCCGGTGGGGTAAAGGCTGCTATAGATGATGATATATTAGATGTCAACTATACGGTAATACATTTCTCCTTGACCTTTTTTGATGCGATGGGAAATGCTATGCCCGAAGTGTCAAATGGAAGCAATTTTTCAGATAGACAAAAGCAAAAGATTCGTAATCTGTCCCGTGGAAAGCGTTTCTACATAAGCGATGTTTTGGCAAAAGGACCGGATGGAATTGAAAGAAAGATACCAACGATCGAGGTGATCGTAAGGTAAAAGGGAATGGATAAATACGGAATGATGCAGTTAAGTATAAGAACCTCTATGTTACGCAGATTAATACCTTGGTTTGCAGCGGTTCTTTTGATGGCAGAGGCTGTTGTGTCGGGCAACGCTCAGACTACTGAAGAGAGTACAGCTACAGAGCCTCCACGAAAGAGCGTAATTCGCCGAAGAACGGCAGCTGAGCGAGAGAAGAAGGAGGGTACTTCAGAAAACGATGTATCGGTGCGGCGTCAAGCCTTTAACGAGCGTTTACTTCAGAATACGGATAATACGCCTTGGAAGAGAATTATTTATAGGGAAATAAATCTTTATTCACCCGAAAATGCAGCATTATACTATCCGGCTCGTCCCACGGAAGGGAAGCAGAATCTCTTCTATACGCTTTTCCGTTTGATAGAAGAGAACAAGATCCCTGCTTACGAATATATTGATGGAGCAGAGATATTTGATCCGGCACATCGCTTGAATTTCAAAGATTTCTTAGAGCGTTTCGGAGTTCTTTATGAGGAACATAATGGAAAAATAGAGGTCGCTGCGGCTGACGTACCCGGGGATATTGTTCGCTCTTATTATATCAAAGAGGAGTACTATTTCGACCCCATAACAAGTAATATAGATGTAAAGGTTGTGGCTATTTGCCCTATCCTTATAGATGATATCAATCCGGAAGAGGTTCTTCGTTATCCTTTGTTTTGGGTTAAGTATAGTGACTGCAAGCCTTATTTAGGTACGCAAGAGGTTCTCCTTTCTGATGACAACAATGCGAATACCGCTTCTTTGGATAGTTATTTCAGACGCGGATTGTACAAAGGCGAAATTTATAAGACACAGAACCGCTTAGGTAAAGCGTTGGCTCAGTATTGCCCTACTGCGGACTCGCTTCGGGCTGAGCAAGCTCGTATAGAAGCTCAATTAGCCTCTTTTGATGAGTCCTTATGGAGAGGCTCTTCAGTTAAGGAAACTGAAGTGGATTCCTCTGACAAAGCTAATGGCGTGACTGAAAAAACTGTAGCAAAAGAGAAAAGTCTTAAAACAGAGCGCGCAAAGCGTCAGTCGGCAAAGTCTAAGAAGCAGAAGAATAGTACTAGTAGTCGTCAGAAAAGCGGCAATAAACGTTCTGCACGAGGGCGCTTTTAGAAAGGAGTATGTCCCAACTGCTAGAGTTATTCCTTTGTTTTTCTCGTATCGGAGCCTTTACATTTGGTGGAGGGCATGCTATGCTTCCTCTCATACAGAGGGATATAGTAGAAAAGCATAAGTGGCTCTCTGAAGAGGACTTTTTGGATGTATTTGCTGTTTCACAGTCTCTTCCTGGCGTCTTTGCTGTTAATATATCCATTTTCATTGGCTACCGTAAGGCCGGCTTCATTGGAGGTTTGGTAGCTGCATTAGGGACCATCCTGCCCTCTTTTATCATTATCCTTCTTTTAGCCCTGTTTTTTGAGTCAGTTCGTGATAATCAGGTGGTAAGTGCTATTATGAGCGGTATCCGCCCCGCAGTAGTAGCTATGATCGTGATACCCGTTATTACTATCTGGAAAGCGATGAATCTCAAGCGATACATGCTTGTTATTCCTGTTGTGGTAGCAATAGTAGTGTGGTATTTCAACTTTTCACCCGTATGGGTGATACTATTATCCGGATTTATCGGAATCGTCTATATGGTTATTAGGACAAATATAGAGGCTCGAGGGATGGGAAAAAAGAGCAAGAAAGAAGGTAAATAGTCTCATGGTTTATTGGCAATTACTTCTCGTATATCTAAAGGTTGGACTTTTCGGTTTTGGAGGTGGATATGCCATGCTATCTCTTATTCAAGATGAGATAGTAACGCGGCACGGATGGCTCACAGAGCAGCAGTTTACTGATATTATAGCCGTGAGCCAGGTTACTCCGGGCCCAATAGGGATCAATAGTGCCACGTATGTAGGTTATACGGTAACCGGTAGCGTATGGGGCTCCGTTCTTGCTACAGTAGCAGTTTGTATCCCTTCCATCATTCTTGTTTTTTCTATTGCAGTAGCCTTTAATAAAGTGCGTAATAATCGCTGGGTTGAAGCGGCTTTTTTAGGAATACGTCCGGCTTCTGTAGGATTGGTTGCGGCGGCTGCTCTTATGCTTACTTTTAGAAGTCGATTTATAGCTAATATAGCCTCTGCCGGACAGGGGCCCTTTCCTCTTGATCAGGTTATCGTAACGGATAACTTCCCGGACTATAAGAGCGTGCTGATATTCCTCATTACCTTTGTCGCAATGATAAAGCGTTGGTTACATCCTATTGCCCTAATCGGTGTTATGGGATTTATTGGCTTCGTCCTGTACTATCTATTCTGAATTTATCTTCACTAACTTTGTATTGTGAAATATAATAGCATGCAGTGTATTCAAGCCGAATTGGTCGAGCATAAGGAGCTCAACGAAGCATATTATTTACTGTTGGTTCGCATTCCTGAGTTGGAGCGTGAAACGTTTGCACCAAAAGCTGGGCAATTTGTACAGATCAAAGCAGATGCCCCCGGTGTTTTGTTACGACGTCCTATTTCAATTGCAGACTACGATGCGGAAAATGGGTTATTAAGTCTTGTTATACAAGAGGTGGGAAAAGCTTCCCGAGCATGGCGAAAGCTTCCGGTAGGTAGCATATTGGATCTCATAGGGCCTCTTGGAGTCGGTTTCTCTTTGGATGCATCCTTCTCAGGGGCTCATCCGCTCCTGATTGGTGGGGGAGTAGGTGTTGCCCCTTTATTCTTTTTAGCCAAGGAACTGCAGAGAAAAAACATAACTCCTCATATCCTATTGGGAGCTCGCACGGAGTCGTTGTTGTTATATAAGCGTGAATTTGCATTATTGGGATCAGTGTATTGCACTACTGACGATGGCTCATATGGAGTGAAAGGGCGTGTTACCGACCATCCGGTTTTGCATGATTCGCTAACCTCTATCTATACTTGTGGACCTTTGATTATGATGCGTGCCATTGTTCGTTTTGCAAAAGAAAGGGGTTTACCCTGTGAGGTTTCTCTCGAGAATAGGATGGCATGTGGGATAGGTGTTTGTCTTTGCTGTGTAGAGGCTACAAAGCGTGGCAATATATGCTGTTGCTCAGAAGGACCGGTTTTTAATAGTGACTTACTCCTATGGCAGTGATTACGCAAGTTGATTTGGGAAAGGGATTAGTACTACGTAATCCCATATTGGGGGCCAGTGGTACTTATGGCTATGGGATAGAATATGTTCCTTTTCTTTCCCTTTCCTCGCTCGGTGGCTTTGTCACAAAGGGAACTACATTACATCCACGTGAAGGAAATCCCTATCCCCGTATGGCGGAGACTCCCTGTGGTATGCTGAATGCTGTTGGACTCCAAAATAAAGGCGTTGACTACTTTGTGGATCATATCTATCCGGAAATTAAGGAGTCTGACTGTGCGATCATTGTTAATGTAGGTGGGTCTCAATTGGAAGATTATGTGGCCACAGCTGAACGCATCAATTCTCTCGATGGAATCCCTGCAATAGAACTAAACATATCCTGCCCCAATGTGAAGGAGGGTGGTATGGCATTTGGAGTTACTTGTGGAGGTGTTTCAGAAGTTGTCTCGGCTGTACGTAAGGTCTATAAGAAGCATCTGATGGTAAAGCTCTCTCCCAATGTGACCGATATAACCGAGATGGCTCGGGCAGCAGAAGGTGCCGGAGCTGATAGTATCTCGCTGATCAATACACTTTTGGGTATGGCTATTGATGCAGAGTCATGGCGTCCTATCCTTTCTACAGTGACTGGTGGTTTATCTGGACCGGCCATAAAGCCGGTTGCATTACGCATGGTGTGGCAGGTGAGCCATGCCGTTGCAATACCTTTAGTAGGATTAGGAGGTATTACTTCTATAAGTGATGTAATTGAATTTCTATTGGCCGGAGCTTCTGCAGTGCAGGTGGGAACATATAATTTTGTCGATCCGACTATATGTGAGAGACTTACAGAGGACTTGGTCGCTTACATGGAGCGTAAGCAGCTGCATCAATTGGATCAAATAATAGGAAAATTACGTATTCCGTAGAGAATATCCTTTTGTATTCTCTGTTTATTTGTTACCTTTGCACTCGCATTGGTTGGTAATGCAGATGCGCTGTGTTGCTCTATATGCAAAATTAATATGGAAGAATTGCTAGCTCAGTAGGTAGAGCACATCACTTTTAATGATGGGGTCCCGGGTTCGAGCCCCGGGCAGTTCACTGCAATTTGTTAGTCTGATTAGAGCTTCATCTTTCGTTTGTCGAATGGTGAAGCTCTTTTCTATTATCGTATTTAATGCAAATGGCAGAACTTGAATTTAGGTAGTGATAGCGCAGATGTTGTGTTCAGCAAAAGTATTGATGTATAAGTCTACTATAGATGTTCTCAAGTGCTGCAAAAAAAAGTATTGTTGGTTCAAACGGAAGATACAGATGTTTTGTTTCAAGAGTATAGATGTTTCAAATGAAAGATACTGATGTTTTTTTCAGATCTGAATAGTATGCTTTTTAGTATCTTTGTAGAGTAAGAATTAAGATGAAAACAGAAGACGAAGAAGAGTTTCTTTTTCGCTTTGCTTCCAGAAAGATAGATAATGTATAGAACAGTTGATTGTGGAGCTCTTCGCATCTGTGATGCAGGAAAGCAAGTTACACTCGCCGGTTGGGTAAGTAAAGTACGTCGCTTAGGCGGAATGACATTTGTGGATCTGAGGGATCGCTATGGTACAACGCAGCTGGTATTTGGGGGAGAAGAGGCAACTCATAACGATATTTTACATCGTATAGGACGGGAATGGGTTGTTCAGGCAGAAGGGATTGTACGCGAGCGGTCAGCTAAGAATACGGCACTGCCTACTGGAGAAATAGAGGTTGAGGTTACAAATCTCTCTATACTCAATCCAAGTGAAGTGCCTCCTTTCACCATAGAGACGGAGTCTGACGGAGGAGACGACTTGAGAATGAAATACCGCTACTTAGACATAAGGCGCGAACCGGTGAAGCAAAACCTTATACTCCGTCACAAGATGGCTCTCGAAGTGAGAAAGTATATGGATTCACTTGGTTTCTTGGAGATTGAGACTCCTATGCTCATCAAGTCTACCCCTGAAGGAGCGCGTGATTTTGTGGTGCCAAGTCGAATGAATTCCGGTGAATTCTATGCTTTACCTCAGTCTCCACAAACCTTCAAGCAGTTGCTGATGGTAGCTGGAATGGACAGGTATTTCCAGATAGTAAAGTGTTTCCGTGATGAGGACTTACGTGCTGATAGACAGCCTGAGTTTACCCAAATTGACTGCGAGATGAGTTTTGTTCGTCGTGATGATGTACTCACTACCTTTGAAGGACTTGCAGCACACCTTTTTGAGAAGATTAGAGGAATAAAACTTCCTATTCCTTTCCGGAGAATGTGCTGGGAGGATGCAATGAGCTACTACGGCAGCGATAAGCCGGACCTTCGTTTTGGTATGGAAATCAACGATATTACGGCACAAATGCAAGGCAAGGGCATGTCTATATTAGATGAAGCAGCCTATATCGGAGCGATTGTAGTCAAGAAGTGTGCGTCCTATACACGTAAGCAACTTGATGCTTTGACGGACTTTGTGAAGAAGCCACAAGTTGGGGCAAAGGGGCTGATCTGGATTAAATATAATGAGGATGGCTCTCTAAAGAGTACTGTAGATAAGTTTTTTGCACAAGATATACTCGCATCATTAGCTGAATCACTAAAGGCAGAAAAGGGAGATTTAATCCTTGTTATTTCCGGTGCAGAGCGATATACCACCTTGAAGCAATTGGGTACTCTTCGATTGCATATAGCCGATATAGAAGGCTTAAAGGATCCTAATCGCTTTGAGTGCCTCTATGTAGTTGACTTCCCGCTTTTGGAATGGGACGACGAGACACAACGCTATTACGCAGTACATCATCCTTTTACTGCTCCCAAAGAAAGCGATATTCCTTTGCTTGACACTGATCCCGGAAAAGTCAAAGCAGACGCTTATGATATGGTGATCAATGGAGTAGAAGTAGGTGGTGGCTCTATTAGAATACACGACTCTGTACTTCAACACAAGATGTTTGAGCTATTAGGCTTTACCAAGGAGGATGCAGATGAGCGCTTTGGCTTCCTCATGAATGCTTTCCGCTTTGGCGCACCTCCTCATGGTGGAATTGCATTTGGCTTAGACCGTTGGGTGTCGATTATGGCAGGATTGGATAGTATCAGAGACTGCATAGCATTCCCGAAGAATAATGCAGGACGTGACGTAATGATAGATGCTCCCTCTCGTTTGGATGAGGAGCAACTCCGAGAGTTGCATATTCGATTGGCCTCATTGCCTAAATAAGTCAGTATGCCGCTTATTAGAGATGTTATTGCGATCATGGAGGAGGAGTTCCCTCCTCTGTGGGCTGAAGAATGGGATCACTCGGGCCTTCAGGTAGGGGATGCTGATCGAGAGTGTACCGGAGTACTTATTGCTGTTGAGGCTACAGAAGCTACGGTGCAAGAGTGCGTTGAAAAAGGGTGTAACTTGCTGATTACGCACCATCCCATTCTATTCCATCCGCTTTACCGTCTTACGCCCCATACCTATCAAGAGCGAACGGTTTCTCTCGCTATTAGAGAGAATGTGGTAATCTATGCAGCCCATACGAATGCAGATAATGCTTTTGGTGGACTTAATAGACAGTTTCTTGATTCCTTGGACTTGCCGTATGGGAGCTTAGAGCCTCTTGAAGAAAAGAAAGGTGCTCTCTCAAAGCTCTCGATAATGGTACCTACAGAGAATAAAGAAGCGCTGAAAGAAGCTTTGTTCGCAGCAGGTGCCGGACATGTTGGAGCGTACGAGGGTTGTGCCTTCACAATCTCCGGTGAGGGGCAGTTTAGACCATTAGATGGGGCGGATCCCTACATTGGTGATGTGGGAGAAGTATGCAAAGTTGAGGAAGCGTGCGTGTCGGTATTAGTGCCGCATGAGCGTATGAGCGCAGTGCTCTCTGCTATGATAAAGGCCCATCCTTATGAGGAACCGGCATACGATATAATTCCTCTTCAGAATGGACGAAAGGATTTCTCTTCCGGACTTATTGCGAGCCTAAAAGGATCCTTGAGCGAGGAAGACGTACTTAAGAGGATAGCTTTACTGCCAACTGTGACATCTGTAGCACATTCAAAGCCTCTTGATCGTCCTGTGCAGCGCATAGCGATAGTAACCGGAAGTGGAGGCTCATTTCTGAATAAAGCAATGGCAAGAGGTGTGGATGTGCTTCTCACCGGAGAGGCACGCTACAACGATTATTTAGATGCACAAGGAAGGATCCTTCTTGTTGTTATAGGACATTGGGAGAGTGAGCAGATCGCTAGGGAACTCTTTCAGCGTGTTATGAAGCAGAAAATGCCTAACTTTGCATTCCAGATAGCTGATAGTGACAATAATCCGATCCATTATAGACGATAGATATGGCAACAAAAAAGAGCGAAGACAAGATATCTAAAAAAAAGGAAGTGACAACTTCCTCCAAAACTACTGCAAAGAAGACTTCTAAGAAAAAAGCAGATACAGTAAAAGAGGATGCTCCTGCTGAAACTGAGACTGCCGTAAAGGAGGTTAAACCGGTTAATAAGATCGAAATTAAGCTGCGTTCTGTAGCTAGGCTTCAGACCGTACTCTCTTCTATTGATAAGATTAAGACGCTCCGCGGGGAGTTGCCATTAGAAGTACAGCACATAGAGGATAATCTTGCCGGCATTCAAACTCGTTTGGATAACTATTCTGCTGCGGCAAAGGCTCTCACAACCTCTATTACAAATGAGCGAAACAAAATCTCTTCCTCAAGAGAGCTTTTGGAGAAGTATCGTCGCCAATTGGATCATGTGAGAAATAATCGTGAATACGATAGCCTTTCCAAAGAGATTGAGTACCAGGAGTTAGAGCTTCAGTTGTCGGAAAAGCGAATCAAAGAATACACGGCAGAGCTGAATGGACGAAAAGAGGATATTGCGAAGCTGAAAGAAACTTATGAGCTGCGTTCCGGAGATTTAAGTGCAAAGAAAGGTGAGCTGGACAAGATCATAGAAGAAACGGAAGCTGAAGAGCAAAAGCTGGTTAAGGAGGCGAAGGAATGTGAAGCAAAGGTGGAGGATGAACGTCTTCTAAAAGCCTTCCATCGCATTCGTGGTGCTGCACATAATGGGCTTGCCGTAGTGCCTATTGATAGAGATGCATGTGGAGGATGCTTCAATCGTATTCCCCCACAGCGACAGCTTGAGATTAAGCTTGCCAAGAAGATAATTGTGTGCGAGTATTGTGGTAGGATTGTTGTAGACCCGGATCTTTTTGAGGAAGAGTCTAAATGACACTACGAATGCCCAGGAGCGTGTATCAGCATCCGCTGATACAACGCATTAGGGCTACAATGAAGCGTGAGCTTAGATTAGCTCCAAATGATTCTATATTAGTAGCTCTGAGTGGAGGGGCGGATTCCGTGGCTCTACTCAGGGCACTCTTGTTCTTGGGGTTCCCTGTATCAGCAGCGCACTGTAACTTCCACTTAAGAGGGGACGAGAGCAACAGGGATGAGGCTTTTGTAGAGGCTCTCTGCAACGAATTGCAAGTACCTCTTAGCAAAGCGGATTTTGATACAGTTGCGTATGCAAAGGAGCATGCTCTCTCTGTTGAAGAGGCTGCCCGTAACTTACGTTACGACTTTTTTGAAAAGTGTCGACAAAAATATCAATTGCATTACGTTGCAGTTGCTCATCACCTTGAGGATAACTTTGAAACACTGATTGGCAATTTAGCAAAAGGTTGTGGCATCAAAGGCGTACGCGGTATTCCTATTCAGCGGGAAAGGATTATTCGTCCACTACTTGAAGTACCACATCAAGAAATTATAAGCTTTCTCAACTTGTTGGAGCAACCTTTTTGTACCGATTCAACGAATAGTGACACTGCTATTAGACGTAACTATATACGTCACGATATACGACCTCTCTTTGATCATTTAAATCCTTCTTTCTCAGAGGCACTTATTCGTACCTTTGCCAATCTGAGAGAGTGTGATGCCCTCATTAGTTATGCCCTTGAAGAGCAAATTAAAGCAGTGACCTTGTCGCAGGAGGGAACTCTTTATGATGCACGATTAATTGCAACCTCACCTGCGCCTCTTAGCTTGCTCTTTGCAATACTTAATCCGTTAGGATTTACACGTATTCGTATTGCTCCCTTCGCAGAGCAGCTTCTCAATCCGGAGCCGGCAGTTATAGAAAGTGCTACGCATCGAGTTAGACGCCGAGGCGGAAAACTTTATATCGAGGAAAAGAGCTCTCCAAATGAAAAGCATTTGGAAAAGTAAGTCAAGGAGGATAGTAAGTCGGATTAGCGTGCGGCTGCAGCTTTAAGCAATCTATCTATAAAAGCGTAGTTTTTTACTCCCCAGCGAGGGGCAATTAGCTCGGTGTCCGGAGCTGACGCAACGAAGCGTTCTACTGTGATGGTTGGCTTGAGCAAACTCAAGAAATCCAAGCACAAGTCAATGTATTCATCTATTGTAAAGAGATGGTATTGAGAAGGATCAGCCGCATATTCTTCTGCCATGCGGCTTCCCTTAAGGATCTGTAAATGATGCAGTTTAAGTGTATCCAATGGAAGCTCATTAAGCTTAACCGCATGCCGGAGCATGTCTGTACGGGATTCTCCGGGTAGCCCTAATATGAGGTGTGCCCCTACGGGTAGTCCTGCATTATAAGTGCGGAGAATGGTATCGCAGGCTACCGAATAACTATGCCCCCTATTTACTCGCTTTAGGGTAGTATCTTGGGTGCTCTCTATTCCATACTCAACCATTACGAAGTATTTCTTTGATAATTCCTTCAAGGCATCCAAAACACGCTGTGGCATTAAGTCCGGTCGGGTAGCTACAATTAGCCCAACTACCTCCGGATAGGCTAATGCTGTGTGGAATAGCTGAATGAGGCGATCTGGATTGCCATAAGTGGCAGTGTATGATTGGAAATAGGCCAAATACTTCATTGAAGGGTATTTGTGCCGGAAGAAATTTATCCCCTCTGACAATTGCTCCTTAAAAGGTTTATCTCGAAGCGCATAAGCGGGGCTAAAGGCACTATTACTACAATAGGAACATACTTCCCCTCGTCCTTTTTCATGAAGCGGGCAAGCATTAGAAGCAGATACCGATATCTTCTGAACTTTATCATTTGGAAAGTAACGTCGGATGAAAGTTGAGAAGTTGCTCTCTCTTACTCGTTCAATTAATGAGGACATTGTCTTAGGCGAGTATTAAGTACACTAAGTTGAAAAGAATCCCCTCGTAATCGTAATCTCCATCCTCAGCACCTTTGAGACGAGCATCGGCTAAGCGTAATTCATGGATAATATAGAATATTTGCATTGCCTTGAATAGCCAAAGCGCATCGGAGTACCTTTTGGCTTGGTATGCATTCTTTAGATTGAGGACAGAAGCAAGTGCCTTTTCGCTTCTATCTTTTTGGTAGGATGCAACCATTAGATTAGAGAAAAAACCGTAGAGCGTAGCTACAATAAGAGGCAAAGGGTAGTTAGCCGGATCCTTGGTCATGTATTGTGCTATAGTAAGGGCTTCACGTCTCTGTTTCTTATATAAAGCTTGGCATAAGTCATCTACGGAATATTGAATAGATACCCCTACAATGAAATCCACCATATTAGCTTCTATCTGACCACTATCGGAAGCTAAAACAGCAAGTTTAGCTACTTCTTTTGCGGAGGTAACCCCGTCAAATCCTACCCGTTCTATCAGTTTTTCTGCTGCTTCGGCAGTAATAGTTACATCGTGCGCTTTTGCTGTTTGATTGATAATAGAGAGTATTGTACGCTTGCTCGTGATACGAGGCGAAACGATAATTATCGTTTGGTCACTCGGTAGGGTTTGGAAAGAAGCAAATAGTTTTTTTGCATTGAATGCCATATTCCCTTGGTAGGCGAGGATTAAGGAAGTGCCTTGAGGTAATCTGCTGAGGGTAGGAATAAGCTTATCTAGATCCTTCACAGCTTCTGCCTCTTTAAGTATTACGGCTCTCTGTTGTACAAATAGAGAAGTAGATTGAATCTCCAAAGCAATGTCAGAGTAGCTACTTTCATTGCCATAGAGGGTAACTACGTTCTCCCCATAATGCTTGATTATAAGTTGCTCGAGTTGCTTAAAATAATATTGTTCTTCGCCCGAATAAAGAATCACAGCGGGAAGGCAATTCTTTTCATTTAAAATGCCTTTTAGTGTTGAGATTGCTTGAGAGGGGGTATATAAGGAGCTCCCTTGAGGTGCATTTAGTTTTGTCATTGTTGTCTCATTGCTACCAACCGAACCGTATTCCAATCAGCTCTTTACGTTCGTACTGAAGAATATGTAAAGTTTCTTCTCCCAATGCCAAATGTTGGGCTGTATATCGCTTAGCTACCTCTTGATCTCCCTTATCTGTCTTTACCCCCTCGGGAGTCATTGGAAGATCAGAGACAGCCAGGAGAGCACCACAAGGTATTCGATTTACATACCCTACCGTGAAGAGCGTTGCTGTCTCCATGTCGATACATTCAGCATGTGTAGTATGCAAATAGCGTTTGAAGTGATGATCATGCTCCCAAACACGTCTATTCGTTGTGTAGACAGTGCCTGCAGCAAAGAGCAGCTTATTGCGTTCTAAAGCTTCATCTGCTGCACGTAGTATTCGAAAAGATGGGAGAGAGGGCACTTCTGCAGGTAGGTAACTATTGCTAGTCCCTTCTCCTCGAATAGCTGCTATTGGTAATAGGTAGTCACCTACCGAAAGATTGTTTTTGAGTGCACCACATTTGCCTATGAAAAGTACGCCTTTGGGCATTATAGCACTCAATAGATCCATCACAGTAGCTGCATTGGGGCTGCCCATCCCAAATTGTATAAGTGTAACCTCTTTGGTACTCGCATTAGGCATAGCAAGGGCTTTCCCGAGTATGGGTACACTATGTTTTTCTGCAAAAAACTCTAAGTAGCGATTGAAGTTACACAACAATATATACGGTGCAAAGTCTTCGGGTTCGCGT
Organism: Porphyromonas miyakawae; assembly: GCF_045865415.1. Taxonomy (NCBI): domain Bacteria; kingdom Pseudomonadati; phylum Bacteroidota; class Bacteroidia; order Bacteroidales; family Porphyromonadaceae; genus Porphyromonas; species Porphyromonas miyakawae. Next base: position 1,039,816 of record NZ_BAAFSF010000001.1, on the reverse strand, counting down.
CCTGTGTAGCGCTTCAACCAATCCGTTACAATTTCTTTCTTCGTCTCCATTGTATCACTATCTTTGCAAAGATATGAAAAGCAATGAGTACAACGAAAACAAAGAGCCTTTTCTGAATGAGAATGGGCTTTGTTTACCCTCTTTTCCTGTGAAGGTGAGCATGCACAATGATACTCCTTTCATATATGATGAGGTACGGTGTAAAGAGGTAGCTCTAACTCCTGAAGAGTGGGTCCGACAGCACTTCCTACATTGGATGATGAGTGACTTGGGATATCCTCGTATCGCATTGAGTAATGAAGCGATTCTACCCGGCACCAAACGTCGGGGACGTACCGACACTATTGTTTTCGGAACCGGTGGAGTAGTGTGGATGATCATTGAATTTAAGGCTCCGGATGTTTGTATTACTGAGAAGGTATGGGATCAGTTACTCTCCTATAATCTTCGCTATCAAGCGCCTTTATTAGTCGCTTCTAATGGTCGATCTATAATAGTCGCTCAAGTGGATTATGAGGTTGGAAAAGCCTCATTCCTAAAGGAAATGCCCCACTGGCATGAACTTAAGAAGTTAGTGAGCGGTGGTGGAATATCTATGTGACCCTATGTATCCTATAAGTTACACTGAATAGTTACCTTTGCGCAGAACTTAAAAAGACATTGTTTTTTGGGTACTGATTTTAGTAAAAACATAAATTGAAAAATAGTTTTATGAAACAGAAATTCTTAATCTTCGGTGCATTACTCTCGTTTATGCTTCTCACGTTCTCTTGCTCTTCAGAACCCAACGATGAAGTATTAGTAGGCACTTATTCGGGAACAGTAGGGTACAAGAAGGGAGGTAAAAATATTGCTGTGGATAATGGATCTGTGACAGTAGTGCGTAGGGGCAATCTCTTCTCTTTTACTTTTTCAGATGGCATCCCTGCTCTGGATGGTATCTCCATGATAGAGCGTGGCAATGGAGGGTATATACTCAAAGATGCAGAGCTGGGGAGCAATACTATCTCAATAAGTAGTTCAGGTCGTTTGGAGCTGTTGTATATTTCCGACAAAGAAACGTGGATGGCTCATTGCAAGAAATAGAAATTACGTTATAAGAGGTTTTGGCAAAGCAAGCATTCTCGCTATGGCAGTGTATAGTGGCAAAGTTTAAGAGTCCGCTTACAACCTGTGGCTATGGCATCCATTCACCCTTCTTGTACCATTTGGTAACAGAGGTATTGGATCCCCACTATGACTTTTATAGAATGACAGAGCTTGAGCATCTCTATCCCTATGCTACCTATGAACAGCTAAAAGCGGCATGGGTGCTTTACAGGCTTGCCGTTTTTTACCCAATTGAAAGAATAGAGATAGGGAATGGGCTACCTACTACTTTACAAAAGATGGCAGATTATCTCAATTCAAATACCTTAAAAGGAGTTGACGGTCCGTTTCCTAAGGAGTGTCGTCCTACACAAGTTGTAGTGGAGAAAGAGGGAACAGATACTAATGCAGCAGAAAATATGATCTTAATGCTCACCGATACCACACTGCGCAAGACCTGCCGCATAGCCGAAGAAAAGGGATATAGGACTATTCTTCACTTGTCGCACATCTCTTTATTGTTTGGGAATTCTTTTTTGCCTACAAAAGTATATTCGATGTCTTTAAGTTTATAGCAAACAGCACCATTGAAATGATATGAATAAGAAAAGTAAGTTGTATACGACAACCGGGGACAAAGGTACTACTGCCCTCGTTGGAGGCCAGCGAGTTAGCAAAGGAGATCAACGATTGGTCTCCTACGGAACTATTGATGAGCTAAATTCTTTGATTGGAGTATTATTAGGCTTTCCTATCTCTCTTGAAGATAGGGAGCTTTTTCTTATGATACAGAATGCCCTTTTCTTAATAGGAAGTGATTTGGCAACCCTTCCTGCTGATGCCGAAATAAAAAAACGCTTTTCCCTCCCCGAAAAATCAGTGCAGACTTTAGAGCAGGCAATAGATAACTACGATGCACAGCTTCCTCCCTTGAAGGGCTTTATACTCCCTTCTGGAGGACAGCTTGCCTCAAGTGCTCATTTCGCTCGTACAGTATGTCGACGTGCAGAAAGAGAAATAATAACGTTGATTGCCTCTGTACCGGAGGAAGAAAAGTCTGCTACTGTAGCGGAAACAAACTTACGCTTCATGAATAGACTTAGTGATTTACTCTTTGTTTTTGCGCGTTATGCAGCGCACAAGGAGGGAGAAAAGGAAATATATTGGGAGCAAAATTGTTTTTCTGATTAGAGAATGTTACTTTTGCAGCCGCTGACAGCAGTAATATAAGACTGCAAAGAAGAGACAAAACCTATTAAGTGTGAGGAAGTTTATATGTATTGGACACTTGAATTAGCTTCGCGTTTGGACGATGCGCCTTGGCCTGCCACAAAAGAAGAATTGATAGACTATGCGCAGAGAAGTGGAGCTCCACTTGAATTGATTGAGAATCTTTCGGAGATAGAGGATGAAGGTGAAACTTTCGATTCCATTGAAGATATTTGGCCTGACTATCCGCGAAATGAAGATTTCTTCTTTAATGAAGATGAGTATTGAGAAGGATCTGCCTGAAGAGATATATCGTAGCATAATAAAGTAGCCTGAATATCTATTTTCATTGATTCCTCTTTCGTGTAAGCTCCTTAGCTTTTAAGTTGCTTTCTATCTGCAATTCTGTAAGAAAGCTATTCTTCCGCTTGCACGCTTTGGATATTTCACTTTTATAGGTCTCAATACGAGACAGCAACATATAGGCTAAGTAGAAAAAAGATCCCTACCTTTCATTTGGAAGGCAGGGATCTTTGATGAAAGGGTATACCATCTATGTCAGTCTAAAGACGTAGGTTAGTGCACTTGCATAGCTTGACTGTCGTCTCGCTTTAAGGTTGGTTTTCAAGCCAATTGTAAATGCTTTGACGTAACAGCTGAGACCCTTATTGTTGCAACGTTGCTCGCTAAGTAGTGCAATGTAGTAGGCATCGAAAGGCATAATATGCTTTTCTACAAGGGTAAAGCCCTCTTTCTCTGCCAATCTACATATTAATTCCGGAGAAAAGTGCCATAAGTGCCGCGGAACATCGTAGGCAGCCCAATCGTTTCCATAGTGTGCAGCATCATAGCCGGATGGGTTAGGAAGCGCTAAGATAAGAAACCCTTCGGCAGTGAGAAGCTTACGAAAAAGAGAAAAATGATTTTCCAAATCCGGAATATGTTCTAATACATGCCAAAGAGTGATCACATCTTGGCTGGCAACCGGTATGGAAATATCATTTAAGTAGGGGGATGAGCTAAGAGAAAAATTATGCTCCATAAAAAGCCGCGCCTCTGAATCTTGTTCAACACAAGATACAGCATACCCTTTCTTTTTCATAAGTGCTGCAAAATGTCCTGTACCTGCTCCTACATCAAGCAGGCTGATCCCTTTTCTTCCATTGGTGAGCCTTTTGATAAGATGGTATTTTCTTTTCAGAGTGAAATGGCGGATATAATGGTACAGCTTATTGATAAGGCCTTGATTTGTATTGCTGTGCGATACATAAGCCTTATTTCGATAGTAGTGTCCAAGTTCTTCCTTTTTGGGCGCGTTGCCTGTAATAATCAGTCCGCAATCTCGGCAGCGTAGAAGAGGAAACAATTGACCGGATACAAGCTGATCACAGATTTCTTCTAAAAGTATGTAGTCCTGTCCTCCACAAATTGGGCAGGCTCTATCAGTTATTAGTTGCTGTGATGTTCCAGTTTTTTTGCATCCTGCCATAATGCTTCCATCTCATCTAAAGTGAGGTCGCCCAGCTTTTTTCCTTGTGCTTTTGCCTGCGCTTCAATATAACCGATGCGATTGGTAAACTTGCGATTAGTGCGCTCTAAGGCACTATCAGGATTAATCCCATAAAGGCGTGCCGCGTTCACCAAAGCAAAGAGCCAATCTCCGAATTCCTCTTCCATGGCATCTGGATTACCCTCGCTCACGGCAGCTTCAAACTCTTTACGTTCTTCTGCTACCTTGTCCCATACATCATCACGCTTTTCCCAATCAAATCCTACTGCAGCAGCCTTTTCACTGATCCGATAGGCTTTTACCAAGGAGGGGAGGGACTGAGGTACACCACTAAGGAGCGTTTTATTTCCTCCTTTCTCCACCTGCTTGACTCGCTCCCACTGACTGACTACAGCCTCTGCCGTATCAACCTGAGACGTGCCGTAAATATGTGGATGACGGAAGATTAGTTTATTACATAACGTGTTACAAACATCTGCAATATCAAAAGCTCCCTGCTCTTCACCAATCTTAGAGTAGAAGAGTACATGCAGTAGCACATCTCCCAGCTCTTTTTTGATCTCTTTATCTTCCTTATTTAGTAAAGCTTCGGATAGCTCGTAAACCTCCTCTATTGTGTTGGTACGAAGCGATTCATTGGTCTGCTTTTTGTCCCATGGACAAAAGCTGCGAAGCATATCCAGCACATCTAATAAGCGTGCAAAAGCTTCAAGTTTATTTGCCTTACTTGTCATTATCTCTTCCCGGTATGGGCTTGTTTTGCTCAGTCCTCATTTTGTATTCCGCTAATCCTTCACGAAGGAAGGTGGTATAGCGTTCAATACTTAAGTCGCGTTTGTAGGAGGCCCCAAGTGGTACTCCATTGTTATCAATAGGCACGTAGAAAGGCTGAGAGCTTGCTCCGAATTTAGTCCTTTGGAAGTAGCTCCACTTATCGCCTATATTTCGCAGTACACGAGTCTTGCCGGCATCATTTACTGTGATAGGCTCGGGAAGAGCTGTTTTGTCATCAACCATAAGGGTGATTAATACGTAATCTTCTTCCAAGATCTTTTTTACGCCCGGATCAATCCAAACGTTATTTTCCATCTCACGGCAGTTAACACAGCCATAGCCTGAGAAGTCAATTAGTACCGGCTTACCGACCTTTGCCGCATAGCGCATACCCTCTTCATAGTCATCGTATTTGGCATGCACAAAGCCATTGTACAAATTAAAGTCTTGTGTATAGGGAGGTGGGGAGAAGGCACTGATGGCTTTTAGGGGAGCGCCCCAAAGGCCCGGAACCATGTATACAGCAAAGGATAAAGAAATAACGGCTAAAAAGAATCTTCCTACACCAATCTTTTCTAATGGGGTATCATGTGGGAAGCGTATCTTGCCCAATAAATAGACACCAAGGAGAAAGAAGATAACAATCCATAATGCTAAGAATGTCTCTCTATCCAATATTCCCCATCCGTATGCTAAATCTGCAACGGAGAGGAACTTTAGCGAGAGAGCCAATTCTAAGAAAGCCATTACCACCTTTACTGAATTGAGCCATCCTCCACTTTTTGGCATACTTTGCAGCCAATTTGGGAAGATAGCAAAGAGTGAAAATGGGAGGGCTAGAGCAATGGCAAACCCGAGCATGCCAATAGCCGGACCAAGTATTTCCCCCATTGAAGCAGCTTGTACAAGTAGAGTGCCGATAATAGGCCCTGTACAGGAGAAAGAAACCAGTACTAGTGTAAAGGCCATAAAGAAAATACTTAGAATTCCTCTTGTTGAATCTGATTTACTATCCATTCGATTGGTCCATCGAGAGGGTAGCACTATCTCAAAGGCTCCGAAGAAGGAAACAGCAAAGAAGATTAATAGGGCAAAAAAGATTAGGTTGAAAAAGGCATTTGTGGAAAGACTATTGAGGGCACTTGCACCAAAAATAAGCGTAATAGCCAGGCCGAGCACTAAGTATATCACTATAATGGCAAGCCCATATACCATTGCATCCCTAATAGCCTCTTTTCTCTTTTTCGTCCTTTTAAGAAAGAAGCTGACGGTCATAGGAATCATAGGCCAAACGCACGGTGTGAGCAGGGCAATGAATCCTCCCAAGAAACCGAATAAAAAGATCATCAGGAGGGAACTATTTGCCTGTTTCATGGATACATCTCCATAAGCTTTCAGTACATCCGTTACAGGCTCGTAAATAGCTCCAAGCGTGTTGTCTGTATCGCTGAGACTCTGAAATGATAATTCCCCTGCCGGCTGCTGCTGTTCTTCCGAATTGGAAGCGGTGGTTGCACCAAACGAAAATGTCTCTCCTGAAGGAGCAAGGCAAGTCTCATCATTGCAGGCTTGAGCTCTCGTTTCAACCACTAAGGCAAAGCTGTCAGCATTAGTGACTTGAAGTTTCTGCCGGAAAGTTGCCTTGTGGCTAAACCACCTGAGGTTCATATTAAACTGTTTGTCAAAGGCATTTTCCGGTACTTCGTCCGATACAGCCTCTCCTATTTTTTGAGCTCCGATTAGTTTAGTATATAAGAATTCGGTTGAGTTGGGACCTCCTTCAGGAAGATTCTGATCATACATATGCCACCCGTTCTCAATCGTTGCGGTTAGAACAAGTGTCTTTTCAGCGGCTCCGGAGTCCTCTATCTTGGCACTCCACTTGATCACATCATCATAGAGCTGTGCACTGAGTAATGTGGGTATGCAGTAAGTGCTCAGTAAGAGTGTGAAAAATATTAGTTTATGCTTCATTTGAATTGAGTCGTTGATTTAATTTCTCTTTTTCAGCTTCAATAATAGCTATGGTAGTTCGTTGTTTTTGTGTTAGTCTTCTTTGTAGAAGTTTGTCAAACTGTTTTGGTTCCTGCACCATGAAATCATATTTCTTCCCATCAATAGGGTGTACGAAGGTCATTCCCTTTTGGTATAGAGCTAAGCCTTCTGAGTAAGCAAGTACAGCCTTTTCATGTCGATCTCCAACTATTGCGTGTCCCATTCCCTTTAATCCGGTACGGAGTGCATTATAGCGTCCCAAGAGATATATTTTGAGCTTTGTGCACCAAGGGCCGTAGGAAAGTACAGAGTACTTTGCTTCACTCACTCTCTCACTTTGCTCCTTCGTCCATCTAATAGAGCCCTCTTCAGGTTCTACAATGCCCTCTACAACGGCTTCAAATACTTGCTCCGGGATATAACGCGTCCAATTTGAAAGCACCTCTTGTTGAATCTCTCTATCCCTTGCAAACAAAATTAGTCCGCAGGTAGCACTGTCCAATCTATTAAGTAGGAATATTTTTGCTCTTGAGTTATCTGCCTTTTCGTGGGCAGCAAGCAGACGAAATAGAGTATCTCCTTGCATTCCTCCTTTTGCAATGGTGGGCAGTCCGGCTCTTTTTTCTATTAGAATAAAGTACTTGTCTCTCCAAAGCTCTTTAGCCAGCGGATGGGAGAAAGGCATCGGAAAGCCTATATTATACACCTCAACGATAGTTCCCTTAGAAATAGGTGTATTGAATTGTACAATGGGTTCTTTGCCTATAGTTACACAACGGCGGCTTAGAAGCTGTTTGATGCGGCTACGGCTTAGGGATGGTCGTATATCTAGAAGGAGATCTATCAGCGTGGTAGGTGCCTCTGCGGTAATACTGTAAAGGCACTCCCTCCTACGGGTATTGCTATGATGTGGCTGTCTCTTCATAGATTTACTATTTCCTGTAGGCCAGGCAAATGTTACTATAGGCATAGAAAATAAAGCCCATAATCGCCCATACCGACCAAGGGGAGTCGCTAGAGAGTAATAAGATACCTGTTATGAGCCAGAAAAAACCACTCAGAATGGCCATTGAGATCCAGCGTTTGTAGCGTAGTGACTTGGCCTTATTCGTAGTCTTATTCGTAGTAGCATCTTTCGACTCTCTTCGTTTCATAAACCAAGATATAATGTAGCAGACGGCTCCAATTGTAATGAGCCAGCCGGAAAAAACTCTCTGTGGTATAAAGATAGTTAGCACCAACCCGCCTAATAGGAGAAGGCAACCCACTATGTACAGAGTGTTTTTAAGAATGCTTTGTTGCTTCATTGCTTTGTTGAGATTCCGGTTGTGTCTTCCAGAAGAAATATTAGTTCATTTGCACGCCTCATTTTGAAGCGTTCGCGAGCAATTCGCTCTAATTCGTCCAAATCGCTGTTTTGAACTCCCTCTAAACGTATACTGTCTCTTTGGAAAGCCTCTTGAGCCTCTTTTAAGTTATGCTCCAAAGTGCTTATGCGCTTTTTGTGATCCATTTGAACCGGCAAACTATCAGGTCCCAAGATTAAAGAAAAAAGAATGAAAATAAATGCGGCAGTGGCATACATAATCCACCAATGAGTATTGATGAAGTTCTTACAACGATGCCATAAATTGCTACGTTGCTTTAATTCATCCTCCAAGCCTTTCGGAATGCCTTGTTCGCTATTCCTTTTTATTTTTTGCCACCAACTCATTTTTTTATTCAGTCTTACAAAGATAGTAAATCACTAGCCAACCCACAGATGAAAAAGATGAATAATAGAAACTTTTTCTTTTATTGCTGCCCAACTAGATGGGAATACTACTGAAAATGTTGGATTGGACGTTCAATGCCTTATCGCACTTCAAAAAAGCAGAAGCCTAGCAAAAGGCTCATTTTCCCCCAAAGGGGTCTGTATATAACAGCCTAAATAAGGAGGAGAGAGTACACTAAAAATAATCAGCAATAGGATACTCGTAGTTACAAAAAAAATCAAGCCCCTTGCAGAGAGGAGCCTGATCTCAGTACAAATGCTGTTTCCTAGCTGTAGCGAGAGAGGGACTTGAACCCTCGACCTCATGATTATGAATCATGCGCTCTAACCAGCTGAGCTATCTCGCCGACACTCTTTCAGAGTCGCTTTTCTGAAAGCGTGATGCAAAGGTACAAAAAGAAAAAAGAAATGCAATACCCCCAAGCTAAAAAGTAGGCTTATTACATATTTTGAACGCTGATATCAGGGCTTTTTATGTAGTTCCTCCCGCGTGCTGCTATAGTAGCGCATAAAAAAGATCTATATCTATCACTCGAAAGATATAGATCTATTGTATAAAAGATATAGATGTTTCAGTTGAAAGATCAGAACATTTCTTGCGTGGAAATTGAACTTCCCCTTACATCGTTTTGATGCAGAGAAAAAGCAGGGTAGTATTACTTATTCTTTTTCTTTGAAAGCAGCTGCGACTGGGAAAACTTGCTTAGCGAATGTAAAAGAGGCAGTATTTTGAGTTGCTTAATAGCAGAGCGTGATAAGCGTTGTGCCATCTTCACTTTCTTCAAAGCAAAGCTTTCCTTCTTTAGCTAACCAGCCGATGGCAGCAAATAGCTCCTTGTCGGTGCGTAGCTTTGTTGCCTTTTTTAATTGCTTAATATCAAGCTTGCCCAGATCGTTAAGGGCATTCCACACGATGCCGGCACTCTCGCCAATGTTATTTACTGAAATCATGATTCTATTCTCTTTTTTTACAGTTCTTACTTCTTCTAAGACAAAAGTAATGTTTCTTTTGCAGAATGGTATTGTGAAACGATCTCTTTTGCGTTAAGAAAGCGTTTCAGCATAGAGATAGTAAGCTCAGTAGCCTCAATGAGAGCCTCTTTGGCATTTTGTTCCGATGGGGTAAATGAGTTAATAAATAGAAGTAATTCGCTTGTATTATTCTTTACTTTGGTTCGCTCCGAATCACTTGTCGGATTGGCAAAAGGGCCCTGCTTATCGCAATATAGAGGCAAGCCTTCTACATTCAGCTCTCCACGTCCGATACCCTCAAATTGGTCTGCATTGGTGCCCACTCTCATCACTACATCCCTTCCTACCGATGGCGCATCAAACAGCCCCATAGAAAAACCTGTAATGAGAGAAAGCAAGTTGCCTAAGTCTACTATGGCATTAATTGTATAAAGTCCTTTTTTATTGACAATACGGCGGCGAAGCTGCTCTGCTGCCGGGCGGTATCTATTGGGATCCTTTCCCAGTATTTTATAGGCATTGCGGGTGAAGTGAATAGACTCCATCTGCTTGATGCTCTCCATAGTCTGTGTAAGAGCTATATGAGCTACTTCTCGGTCTATTTCGCGTTGAAGCTCAATTGAGTAGGGTGTATTTGCAACCTGCGCCTCTATCATTGCCATGGCAAAGTGAGGTACGAGGGTAGCGAAGTGAGGATCAATAGTTAGATGGTGTGTCATGTAGTAGTATTACTCAAGACCAATGTCTTTCATGATATCTTCATCCCAAGCTATATCCATTAGCTCATCTTCCTCACCCTCTGCATCAGTCGTAGTTTGTTCCTGTTGCTCTTCTCCCGTTAGGGCCTCCACAGAAATATCCTGCCGCACCATTTCGCTATTGTCATAAGGAAGCTCGCGCTGTAGCTCACTCCACAGCAAGTCCTTTAGCTCCGTAAGTCCATAGCCGGTTACAGAAGAGATAAAGCAGTGGGGAAGTCCTTTAGGCAATTCGCTTTCAGCAAGGCTGATGAGCTCTTCATCTGCTAAGTCGCATTTAGAAATAGCCAAAATAGCTCGTTTGTCTGCCATTCCCGGATTGTACTTTACAATCTCCTCGTGAAGTAACTTAAATTCTTCTCCAATGTGCTCTGTGTCAATTGGAATAACGAACAGAAGCAGGCTGTTGCGCTCAATGTGTCTTAAAAAACGAAGTCCTAAGCCACGTCCTTCGGCAGCTCCCTCTATAATACCGGGGATATCCGCCATAACTAAGGAGAGCCCATCACGAACAGCCACAATACCTACGCTAGGTACTAACGTAGTAAAAGGATAATCTGCAATTTTAGGTTTGGCGGCACTTACTGACGAAAGAAGAGTGGATTTGCCGGCATTAGGCTTTCCTACAAGCCCCACATCAGCTAAAGTCTTAATTTGAAGAATTAGCTCTTTTTCTTCTGCTTTTCCTCCGGGTTGTGCGTAACGAGGAGCTTGGTTGGTCGCGCTCTTGAAGTGAGTATTGCCTTTGCCTCCCTTGCCCCCTTTTAAGAGAAGTGCCTCCTGATCGTGCTCAGTAACTTCAAGAATAAATTCCCCGGTCGTAGCATCGTGAACGGTTGTACCTACCGGTACTTCAATAACAATCCGCTTACCGGAAGCACCTGTTTTTAGAGCTCCGGAACCGGAAGCTCCATCCGGTGCGAATATATGTCGATTGTAACGCAGATGTATGAGCGTATGATAATTGCGATTAGCATGCAATACTATATCACCTCCGTCACCTCCGTCACCTCCATCCGGACCTCCTTTGGGGATATATTTCTCTCGCCGGAAGTGTGCAGAGCCGTTTCCTCCCCTGCCACTCCGACAATATATCTTAACCCAATCTACAAAATTGCCTTCAGCAGCCACTATAATTTATCGATTGCGTTATATAGGCGTTCTGTGATTTCCTCTACTTTTCCGGTCCCTTGAATCAAGTGATGCAGGCCCTGCTTACGATAGTAGTCAGCGATGGGAGCTGTTTGTGTGCGATAAACGGTCAGACGATTATTAATAGTATCAATATTATCGTCACTACGCCCTTCAATTTCTTTTCGGAGGAGTAAACGCTTTACCAACTCTTCTTCAGGAACATCTAATTCAAGCAGCGCACTTACTTGAATACCATGGTGGTGCATCATCGTATCCAAAGCTTTTGCTTGAGCAACTGTTCTGGGGAATCCATCAAAAAGGAATCCTGAGCAATCCTTCTTTTGTTCCATGGTGTGCTCAATAATCCCCACAACGACCTCGTCCGGCACCAGGTTGCCCTTGTCCATATAGGATTTTGCCGTTATGCCTAGGTCGGTACCCAAAGCAATCTCATTGCGGAGTATATCCCCCATAGAAATAGTACAGAGTTTATATCGTTCTTGAATAAACTTTCCTTGCGTACCTTTACCACTACCCGGAGGCCCAAAAAGTATTAGATTAATCATATATTTATTCTTCTATTTGGTATATGTCTTTTAGCATTCTGCCTCGACCATCGAAGTCAAGTCCATGCCCTACTATGAATTTATTCTCAATTTCTAATCCCACATAGTCGCAAGTGACCACATTAGTCAAGGCTTCCGGCTTGATTAGCATAGCGGCTATACGTACTTCTTCAGCCCCTTCATCAAGATACTTCTTTTTGAGGCATGCCATCGTATACCCTGTATCAATCAAATCTTCTATTATAATCACGGTTCGACCCTTTACCGGTATTCCAAGAGGCATAATCTCCTTTAGAGAAGCTGATGAATGAAGCCCTTGATAGCTTGAGTAGCGTGCAAAGCCCACTTCTGCCGGAATATCAATTTGCTTCATTAGCTCCGAAGCAAACATGAAAGCCCCATTCATAATGCATACGAAAAGGCAATCGCGATCCGCTACATCTTTTCTTATCTCATTAGCCAAGCGAGCAATCTGTACTTCTATTTCCTCTGCAGTGATATAGGGTACAAACTTTTTGCCAAAGAGCGTTATTGCGTCCATATTCAATAGTTTGTAGGTGTTTTACTTATAGGAGATCCATCTACCTATCTCTTTCAAGGTTGGCTTCTTGCCGTACATAAGTATTCCAATCCGATATATGCGTGCACTAAGCCAGACAATAAGCCATGCAGTGCCGTATAGTATCAGTACACTTAGTATTTGTTGCCAGATAGGCACTCCAAAAGGTATGCGTACAAGCATCACAACCGGTGAGGTAAAAGGTATAAAGGAGCACCATATAGCGAGTGGCCCCTCAGGATTATTGATGCTACCAAAACCGGCATAGAAACCGAACATTAGCAGTATCATCACCGGCATAATGAATTGTGCACTATCTTCGTCATTTGATACAGAAGCAGCAAGGGCTGCAAAGAGAGCTGCAAAAAGCAGATAGCCCCCAACAAAGAAAAGAATGAACATCAATATCAAGTGTGGGAAGTTGACTGAAGAGAGAATGCTAATAGAATCCTGTAACTCTTTGAAACTATCAGCTCCCATCCCAGCCGCCATACCGGTGATATCAGCCTGTTGCATCGTTACTAAGGAGCTTAAATCTACTGCAGAACCCACCATGATTAGCATCAGTATGAATAGTAATAGACCTCCAAAGGCAATCCATAGTAGCATTTGGAGTAATCCAACTAATCCTATTCCCAATATTTTGCCAGCCATGAGGTCAAAGGGCTTAACACTTGAAACCATTACCTCCATTATACGATTCTTCTTTTCCTCCATTACTCCGTTCATGACAGAACCGCCGAATGAAGAAATAAAGTAGAAGCTAACAAATGCGAAAATCATACCGATTATACCGGCCATTGTACCACTTGAACGCTGTATCTCTCCATTTTCTTTCCATCGGTAGGTAGGTATGGATAGGGTGAAGCGAATATCTGCTACGATTTGCTCTATATCGCTTGTCTCATAAGCCTTTAATTTGAGATCTGATACGTGCTCAGAGAGCTTGTCGGTGATATACCCGGTCAAAGTAGCCGGCATCTGCTTATATGAATACAAAGCAATAGCATCCGGGTGAGTGACAAGATCATTATCAATGACGAGTACTCCGGTAAAGTCCTCTTCACCATTCAATTCTGTTTTCTGCAGTTCTTCAAGGGTGTATTGCGTTTCTACAAAGCTGTAGTCGCTATTTCCCTGCAGAACGCTCGCGTAGTGTTCGTTTGTATGGTCTATAACAGCGATCTTTTCTTTTCCTATGCTTAGCATTCCTAAAAAGATGGGTAATGCGATTAAAGCAATCATCAGAATAGGAACAATCAAAGTTACAACAATGAAGGAGCGTTTCCTTACACGAGTATTGAATTCTCTCCCAATGACAATACCTATTTTATTTCCTCTCTTCATCTTACTATCTCCTTTTGTTGTTCTACTGTAGAAATAAAGATATCATTCATCGAAGGAATCTCTTCCTCAAAGAGTTGTATTTCACAGCGAGTCGGTAGAGCCTCAATGATTGAACGGTTGCTTTGCTCTCTGTTTCGTTCTATTCGAAGCGTTTGTTTATCTCCTTCAAACTTCTTTTCTCGCACAACGAAAGCAGATAGTTCTTCATCTGTCAGCGGTGTACTACAACGGAGTATTACATTGATAATTCCCTTACCGAATTGCTCTCTTACTTCAGATACTTGGCCGCTCAGCACAACTTTTGAATGGTTGATCAGAGCTATATCATCACAGAGTTCTTCCACTGATTGCATATTGTGTGTGGAAAAGATAACCGTCTTTCCTCTATCTCTTAGAGCAAGTATCTCGCGCTTTAGTAACTCCGCGTTCACAGGGTCAAAGCCACTAAAGGGTTCGTCAAAAATAAGTAAGTCGGGGTCATGGATAACGGTGCAAATAAATTGCACTTTCTGTTGCATCCCTTTACTCAGTTCCTCTACTTTTTTGTTCCACCAGTCGTTGATATCAAACTTTTCAAACCACTCGCGTAGGCGTTTTGTGGCTGTTGCTTTGTCTACTCCTTTAAGGCGTGCCAAGTAGATGGCCTGTTCACCAACTTTCATTTTGCGATAGAGCCCTCTCTCTTCTGGAAGATACCCGATGCGGGCCACGTCAGCAGTACTGAATGGCTTCCCATCCAGGTAAATTTTACCTGAGTCAGGAGCGGTGATTCTATTGATAATTCGGATAAGTGTCGTTTTACCGGCTCCGTTGGGTCCTAATAGTCCAAAGACAGTTCCCCGGTGCACTTGTATGGATACATCATCCAATGCCAAATGCTTTGCGTAGCGTTTCACAACGTGCTCCGCTACCAAATATGCCTCTCTGGTCATTTGCTCTCGGTTCTTTATCTGTTTTTACGAAGCAAAGATAGCAATATTACCTCTATTTAGAGACTTTTGTCGGATGCTCTAGCCCCTCGCTCGGAGAAATGTGTAGGGGCTTCCCAAAAGAGAATTTGGATCCATAACATAGATCCTATTTGAAGAGCGAAGCCCCTCAGGATCTTTAAAAGACACCTGTGGGGCTTTTGTATAGAGCTTCCCCTCTGTACATAGTCATAGGAAATGCCCATAACTATAATCCAGTGGGAACGATATACTAATTGTCAATCTTTTCAGTCTGCTCTTCTTGAGTCTTCTGCTCTTCTTCTTCAGCTGCTTGAGCTGCAAGGATCTCGTTGAATTTAGCCTCGAAATCCTCTTCGCTAAGTGACTCTTCCTTTACGCTTATACGTTCTTTGGCTGCTTCTGCTAGTTTGCGACTTAGTACAGAGTAGTGAGCATTGTAGATCATCTCCTCATTTTCCAAATTACGCTTTAGAAAGTCTTGTCCAAACTGTCCGATCATTTCGGGTGAAATTCCATATTGAAGGAGCTGACGCCACGTCATGTCGGCAATGTATTTACTTATTTCCTCTTGCTCTACTTTTATATCGTTGTTGCGAGCTGTCTCATCAATTAACGTTGTGTGCAAGAGAGCCTTGGTTAAGTTGTTATAGCGCTTCTCAACTTCGTCCTTACTTAGCTTTTCTAGTTCTTCCTCTTTGAAGAAGACCTTCATAAGTGTTTCTTTATCTAATTCGGGGTTACCCAAGCGCTCTTTCAATACTTCTTGAAGTTGATTCTCAAATATGGTATTGGCACGTTCTTTTTGGCTTTCCTCAATTAGCTCTTTCAACTTATTACGATAGGATGTCTCTTCCTTTATATCGGTACTCTCCCCAAAGCACTTCTTATAGTACTCTTCGCCTAACTCAGGAGCTATTGAACGAGAGATTTCTTCTATTGTGAAATCGAAGTCACCCTTATGGTTTACTGCCTTTTCTTTATCAAGGCGAAGGGTAGAGGCAAGCTCTTGCTCATTGCCCTCGGCTGCATTAAAGGGATTATAACGAACGATGTCGCCAACTTTCTTACCTTCAAAAGCCTCACTCGCTTTGTTTTTCATCATAGAGGGCATAAGGTAAGTCTTTTCAACCACTACCGGCTCTTGTCCCTCTTCCGGTTCTACTTCTGTCAGCTTACCGATTAGCATATCCTTAGCCTCTACAGAAACGCTCTCCGGATTGATTTGATTGCGATTGCGGTCGCGAAGACGCTGATCTTCCCTATCTATTGAAGCTTCGGAAACAGTGCTTGTATAGTAGGGAAGTTCAATTGATTTATCCAATGGTATATTTACTTCCGGACGCAGTGCCGCATGGAAGATAAATGTAATAGGATCTGCATCAAAAGAAAGCTCTTTCTCATTGATTAACAATGGTTGTCCGAAGAGGTGTAGCTTTTCTTCATCAGCGAGTCGCATAAGCTCCTTATTGAGGGTGTCGTTGACTACTTCTGCTTTCAAGCCGGCGCCAAAACGCTTTTCAATAAGAGAGGTAGGGACTTTACCTGGGCGGAATCCGGGGAACTTAGCATCGCGTGCTAATTTATTGCGACGCGTTTTATACTCGTCTTTATAATCGTCAGACGTTATTTCTATCGTGATCACCGCTCTCAGCGGCTCCTCTCTTTTAACTGAGCTATTCATTTGGTTTGCTATTTCTTCTTTTCTTCTTGTTACAAAGTACAAAGTTAGCAAATTTCCTATACTTGGCGCAAAAGGATGTTGCGCCATTTCGGGAACGGTAAAAAGCAGTGTTGTGTAGCCATATTTGAGTAAATAAAAAGGTGCGAAATACCTAAAAATATCGTTTTTTAAGCGCTTTATAAGCTCCTACCTTTGCAAAATAATTGGTAAGGGAAAAGCGAATCCCTTTCCAAACAAAGTATACATAAGAAAAAAGAACAGAAAAAAAGAACAGAAAAAATCGAATCTAAAATGAAAATGAAAACATCAAAATCTATTCTTCACGCCCTTTTGCTTAGCGCAATCTCCCTCCTTTTAGCGGTAAGCTGTAAACAGGAGCCGAAAGGCGGTGGCGAAACAGCGAAACAATGCAAGGTAACCCTGAAAATGGAGTTTTCCGAAAAGGTTGACCCCGAAACCCTTACGCTTACTGTAACTGATATGCGTACGCTTAAGGAAACAAAGCAAGATGTCGATAAAAAGAGTCTTTCTGCGGAAATTATGTTGGATGCTGGTACATACAACTTTTCCGTATCCGGCGAAACCGCAGATAAGCGTGCCATTATAGGAAAAAAAGAAAGTGTAGTAGTTAAGGAAGCGATGAGCCTGACACTACCGCTACGCCTCGGTGAACCTCCTGTTACGGATGAAGCGTGTCATCTCATATTTGGTGACATTTTCTTTAATGGCGAAACTAATTCCCAAATGATGCATCCGGACCAATATTTTATGGTAGTGAATAATGGAGATAAAATAGAGTATCTCGATGGACTTTGCTATGGACTCACCGCACATGGCAATCCGCAGCCGGAGACCCCTTGGAGCAAATTTCTTATGGAAAAGAATGAATTGCCACTGAGTTGCATCTATCAGATTCCCGGAAACGGCAAGGATTATCCCTTGGAACCGGGTAAATACGTCATTATTGCCGCAACGGCTATTAACCATCACACGGAGGATCAACCCAATTCAGTAGACCTTTCCGGAGCCGACTTTGAGCTTGTTTTCCCCGATGCCGAACTTCCGAACGGATATAAGGTTACCGATACAGATAATCCGGATGTTCCCAATCTCAATATCATTGTCGATGCCTTCTCCGGTACAGCTATTGCTCATCCTCGTGGGTTTTGGCCTCCGTGCCTCTTTAAGATAAAGGGCGATGTTAAGACATTCTTGCAACAACATATTATGCAGGTAAAAGATAAAAACGGTAAGTTGCATAACTTCTATACGATACCTACGGATATGATTTTGGATGGAGTTGAAACAGGTTGTGAGGGACAATTCAAAACCAGAGCTCTGCCCGTTACAGTTGATCAGGGTAACTTTTTCGTAACCGGATGCCATCGTCAGCAATTGGCGCATCGTAAAACAGAAATGCGCAATGGTAGAACCCATTGGATAGATACTAACAATTCAACGAACGATTACGAACGCGTTAAAGGACAAAACGCATATCCAAAGAAATAACATCGTTCAGTGCACGCTTTCCCCTTACTCTTTGTTGTTAGGCAAAGTGTAGTGGGGAAAGAGTGCAATTCTTTCATATTCGTTATACGTAAGAGAACGGTTTTCCCGTTCCCGTTTTCAGTTTTACGCAAAAATCTTATAGCTTTCCATGCATCACAGAATATTTCCGCTGTTTATTACCCTATACTTAGGCTTTTTCCTATGGGGCTTTTGTGCCGCTCCTAAGGAAGAAGCACCGCCCCTTCGCAAAGGAGTGATGGGTGTGGTATACAATGCCAAAACCAAAGACCCCGTAGGATGGGCAACGGTTGGTATTGCCGAAACCGGGCAGGGCGCGGTTTGTGATGCGGAAGGACGCTTCTCGTTGCCCCTAAATCGGGAGGGAACCTACACACTAATAGTGCGTTGTGTTGGTTTTGCTCCGTATAGTTGTACTGTTCCAGTGCATAAGATGGAGGAAAGGCGTATATACCTCCAACCGCTTAATATAGAGCTTCCTGAGGTGGAGGTACTGGGGCAATACCGCAAAAATAAGAGCGAGGTGGTAATTGAGCAGGAAGCAATGCAACATATACAACCGGTTTCTCTCAAAGATATATTGCTTCTTTTGCCGGGAGCTGTAACCACGACCCCGGGAATAGGTGTATTCAAAGGAGTCAGCAACAGGCAAGTCGGTCAGGACGATAACAGTTCGTTAGGTACGGCAATTATGTTGGACGGAGCACCCATTACTAACGACGCTACTCGTGTACAGATGCAGGGGTTGACCGGCTCCAGCCGTTTTTCCTCTTTTTTGCCGGATAGAATAGTCACAAGGCGAAGCGCTCTAAACTCTGGAATTGACTTGCGCACGCTCTCAACGAATCACTACGATCGGATTGACATTGAGCAGGGAATCAGTTCGGCATCGGAAGGTAATTTGAGCAGCGGAGCTATCAAATTGCATCCTAAACGAGGGGTTACGCCGTGGGAGGGGCGTGTAAAAGTGGATCCGCTCTATAAGTTAGCCTATTTGGGTAAAGGATTTTCGCTCGGAAAGAGTGGTTATAGTAGCCTTCACGCCGGTGCCGATGTGGTGGACTACAGAAGTGATCCGCGCGAAAAGTTGGAGCGTTATACGCGTGCTACCGCTCAATTTGCGTATGCTTTTCACAGAGATTTGGGCGATAGTGGCGGACGTCTTGACCTAACGGCTACTTTACATGAAACCGCTTCAATACAAAATAGCCGCACGGACGAGTTGATTGAGGAACGGGATGAGCGTTACAACACAAAGTACTACCGTACCACACTGGTAACGAATGCGTTATGGACGCCACAATCGAATATCTTCCGCTCCTTGTCATGGCGGTGTACTTTGGATTATACTTATGATCTTTTGGATCGTAAATATCTATACATATCGGGTCAAGGACCTGCTTTTATGCCGATGAGTAGAGAAATGGGGTTGCAAGAGGGGGAGTTTTTGCCCACTTCGTACTATGCTTTTTACAAAATCGATAACCAACCGCTGACTTTCCAAACGCATCTTTCGGCTGAAACTGCTCTACCATGGTTTGCGCCACTGCAACAATCCGTGCGCTACGGTATCTTTTATTCAGTAGCAAAAAACCTGGGACGTGGTGCTGTAATGGATCTTTCGCGTCCGCCCTATCCGGGGGATAATACATTCGTATGGCCTCGTCCCAATTATTCTATTCCGGCGCTTTCGCACATAGCTGCTTATATTGAGGATAGAATCTTCATTCCCATGGGCAAACATCGTATTGAAAGCACATTGGGGCTACGAGCCACGCAGATGCTTAATTTGCCACAAAACTATGCATTGGCTCATAAGATTCTGCTCGATCCGAGACTCCGTCTGTCGTGGAGTTATACCGCTCCCACCGGTTTCTCTACCGCCATTCGGCTTGGCTACGGCATAGCGCACAAGCTCCCGACCGGTGATTACCTCTATCCGGACTATGCCTATCGCTTCTTTTCGTCACTCAATGCCTATTACAGTAACCCGGAGCTCGATCATCTGATGACTTATGCCATTCGGCATAATCCATCCAATCCCGACCTAAAGGCGATGCGCAATGAAAAGAAGGAGATTGGGCTTGATTTATCCTATAAAGAGTACACTTTGGCGCTAACCGTCTTCCGGGAAGATATGAATAACGGTTATGCCTATTCGGGGGCATATTATCCTATTGCCTATCCTGTGTACAAACGTCCCATAGGCGGTGTTTTACCGCCAAATGTGCGTCCCGTAAAGGAAAACTTCCATGAGGATGTGCTAAAAGACTTTACATCGCTTGCTACTGTACAAAACTCAGAGCGAACAGTGAAGCAGGGGGTAGAGTTCCGTTTCCGTACCCCGTATTACAAAGCTATCCGCACACGCTTTGAGCTGAATGGTGCATACTACCATACGCTCTATGCCTCAGCCATACCGGTTATGTATCGTCCCGAGGTAATTGAGTTCGGGGAAAAATTCCCTTATGTGGGTATCTACGGAAAAGGGAATCATCGTCATTTTCATCGTTTGAATACCAATCTGTGGGCTACAACGCACATTCCAGAGTGGGGCGTTATTCTTACCAACTTTTTTCAAGTTATCTGGTTTGAGAAATCATACTACGGACGAGAACAAAGTGCCTTTCCATACGAGCTGATGGATAGGGATGGTAATCGAACACCGGT
The DNA here is from genome assembly GCF_045865415.1 of Porphyromonas miyakawae. Classification (NCBI taxonomy): domain Bacteria; kingdom Pseudomonadati; phylum Bacteroidota; class Bacteroidia; order Bacteroidales; family Porphyromonadaceae; genus Porphyromonas; species Porphyromonas miyakawae. The sequence continues at coordinate 1,019,301 of NZ_BAAFSF010000001.1, read as the reverse complement.
AGGAGATAAAGAAATCGCCGCGATGCGCGATCCCGCATCGCCTCTTCGCTACCTCAATATGTCCCTGGATGATTTGTACTATAGGGCGAATGTCAAGCCAATTTCTGTACGGATGAGCTTCAAAGGAACAAAACAGTTGGGTGAGCATATGCGCCTTTCGTTCTTTGTGGATAATATAATTGACATATCCCCTAAATACCTCCAAAAGGATCAGACTACTGCGCGTGAGTGGGTCATTCCCTACTTTGGAATGGAAACTACGATCAGTTTTTAAGGAAGCGTACTCACTGATAAGCAATGTAAGACAATGACTAAAAAGAACATGAGTGCATGTGTATCCCCAATAATAACTCTCCTTTATGAGGGAATGGATAGAGCGCGGAAAAAGGTATATATGTTTCAGATGAAAGGTATATACTTTTCGCACGAAAGGTATATACATATTGATGAAAAGGTATATACGTATCGGAACAAAGCAACTTGTCCGGTACGGGAGATACCCTTGGTTAAGTTAGGTATGTCGGTTCGACTGTTCGCTTTTGCACTGTTTTTGTGCGCACCTCTATGGCTTCGGGCGCAAACACTTGCATCTCCTTTTTCTGGTGAACCGAGTGCTCTGTATCAATCTGCCCTATGGCGATACTTTGAAGAGATAACTCCTCTAAAGCATACAAGTCTGGATAAGGCGCTTTATTCCCTACCCACAGAAACGGCTGCCGATACATCGTGGGCAAGTGTTGGCGTATTGGGCGACTATGGTGCCCGAAGCGGCGTGCGTGCTCCCTATGAAGGAGCTACGGTTGCTTCGGGACAATTGAGGGCAAGCGGTATTAAAAACTTTGGGAAAAGTGGTAGGCTGAGCGGATACGCTGTATTGGGAGCCGGCTACGAAGGGGGAATCGGCTATTCGGCAATACGTCACCCCGACTTCTATCTGCCCTACCTTGTTGCGGATACATCAGGGGGCAATTTCCGCTACGAACAGTATGCCGCCGGAGCTCTCTATGCGCTTCGGCGCGGGGCTTCGGAGTTTGGCGCAGGGCTGCACTTTGCCGGTGAAATTGCCTACAAGTACGAAGATCCGAGAGTGTACAATACTACCGGCACATTGCAGGCTACGCTTGGCTACAAAAGGTACTTATCGCAATTGGAATGCTCCGCAACACTGCACGCACTCTATCACCGCAAATACATGCATCTATGGTTGTGGCGACCGTCGCAGCAGGATAAGTTTCCGCTCACATACGGATTCGGTATGGTGGATGTTCAGCATACAAAAATCTTTTTCGGCACTTCCCGAATGCACTATATGGGAGGCGGAGCCGCGGATTTACTAATTCGGAGCAAACTAAACTCCCCCGATGCATTTTCGTACACAGCGTTACTTTCGTATCAGCTCTACACGATGCGCACTGAAGAGGCCTCTTCCATAGGGCTTTTTGGGCATACCAATCACCGCTTAAGCCTCCTTGCCCATGTGGAGAAGGCTCGTTGGTATTTTACCGCTGAAGGTGTTCTATTGCACCGTCTCGGTACGGAGTATATTTATGCGGTACATCAACCCGACGAAGAGCATCTGACCATTACAGACCAAAGGCTTATCGGCAAGCGGCAAACCTATACACTCGCTGAGTATAATGCTGAGGTAAAAGGTGGCTTCCGGATGCCATTTGCGTCCAATCATCATATCGATTTTACTTTGGGAACGGGGTATCGCTATCGTAAAGAATGCTACAAAGGAAGCGACAATATTACGAATTACGCCGTACTGAGACCGTGGTTGGGCATTTCGTACGGATATAAGCAGCATATTCTTTCCTGTTTTTCGGCTGCGTACCGCATACCCCTTTCCGCAACCTATAAGGTTGAGAGCGGATTCAAAGATCAGTTGGACTATCAATTGGCATACCTCCCCTTTGTGGGACAACTAAAGTCCGGAATAGAGTTACGCTGGAGTAACCGCATAGGTATATCACTACCGCGAAAAAAGTGTCTTTTTTTCGGTGTAGAGGCATTCTATGCTCCGGAAACTTTGATGCGTGGATTTCCCCTATACAAAGGGACGCCTTCCACCACATCAGGTATCTTCAGTAATCCCGAAAATATACCATCAAGAAGCCACTCGTATGGCTTCCGTTGTACCCTTACAGTTCAAATCTAATTTAATTATACAATCGCCTATGAGCAAACATTTTACCATTTTGGGAATAGTATTGACCACACTATTCTTAGCACTATCGTCTCGGCTTTACGCACAGAATAAAGCGGAATGCATAGAAGTAACCTTTACCGGCAACTATACGGATTTTGTCTTCCACGCTACCGGTATTGAGTTGTGGATTGACCTAAACCACAACGGTGTACAGGATACAGGAGAAGAAGTTCTCTCCGGTGAAAAATCCGTGAAAAGTATATCGGATCGTCTCACTCCCTGTGTACTATACGGGAAAACTATAGAGGAATTATCAATTAGGGATACGGAGCAACCGGACCAAATCAAGAAGATAGATTTGGCAAAAGCCTCCTCCCTTCGTAAGCTTTTCGTTAATGGCAATCCGTTAGAAGGTATATTGGATCTCAAGCCTTGCACCGCTATAGAGGAGGTTAGGGCAGAGAGCTCTTTCCTTGAAGCTGTGGATGCCGTGAACTGTTATTCCCTAAGGGAATTATATGTTTCCGGTAGTCCGAAGCTCAAAACACTAAATCTTACCGACTGTAATCGCCTAACGCATCTCGAAGCCGAAGGGTGCATTATTGAAAATCCTATCCTGCGTGGTGACGTATCGCTATCGCGTATTTATCTTGAAAACAATATGCTTACCGAGCTGAATATACCGATGGCTTGCGCCAATCTTAAGGTGGTAAGCGTATCCAACAACCCAAACCTCAAGGAACTATCTATACGTGCTCTGTCAACTGTGGAGGCTCTTTATGCATCTCGTTGTGGGCTTTCGTCTATGGATTTATCCCGAGGACCATTGCTACAAGAGGTGGATTTATCGTGCAACGAACTAAAGGATTTGCCATTACATGTCAATCCCACACGCCTTAAGGAGGTACGTATTCACCAAAATCATCTCTCTTTGGAGGCAATGAAGAAGCTGATTGCCTCGTTGCCGGCAGATGACAAATCAACGGAAGAAAAGCGAATTTTCGCCATAAATACCTTGGGCGTAACGCCGCGCGAAGCTAATGTTTGCTCCAAATCGGCGGTGGCTTTGGCGAACAGTCGCGGTTGGGATGTATATGACTATTATGGAGGTACGGAACAATTGTACGGAGGAAGCGCGGATCCCATTATTGATCCGAGCAAAGAAGGATTCATTCTTACCACAACACGTACCTCTGGTGAAGAACTGACTATTGACCTTAAAGGCGAAAACTTATATATCGATTTAAACGGAAACAACATCCAAGATTCTGGCGAAGCCCTGGAAGTCGGGCAAAATACAGTTCGTTTGGCAGAACGAAGTATTGTTACCGTCTACGGAAGTCATATAACCAAGGCGCGTTTAGCCTTTAATGCTCTGACGGAGGTAGATTTTTCGCAAGCTCCGCATATAGAGGTGCTGGATCTAAACAATAATTCCTTGGAGTACGTTGATTTATCCATGCTGAAGAATCTCACTGAATTGGATCTTAGCACTAATCAGATGACGCGTGTACTGCTACCCAATGCGGCACCGCTGACCATGCTCAATCTTGCCTTTAACCGCTTTGCTTCCATTGAGCTTTTTCCCTACACAAAGTTGCAGCAACTATGGGTTAACAACAACCTGCTTACTGCATTTAACCCGCAAGGAATGAAGGCATTGCAGGAGTTGCATATCGAAATGAATCAAATCGGTCTGAAGGCCATGCGCAATTTGGTATTTGCGCTTCCGCAAGGCGATGCCGAAATGCCCCCACATAAGCTTTACGCCGTGAAAACGACAGATACCAACGAAGGTAATCATATAGCTAAATCAATGGTCGCTACGGCTCAAAGCAAAAGATGGAATGTATACAACGGACGCACACTGTACGAAGGAGAAGAAGATACCCATTTAGGCGATCACTCCGAATGTATCTCTTTGACGTTCGCTTCGGATGCACCGTCGGTTCTAACTTGCTTCCCAAAAGGCGAGGATTGCTGGATAGATCTAAACGGAAACGATAGTTGTGACCCCGGTGAGGAGGTAGATGCTACTGAAGGAAATAAGCAACAAATTGCCTTAGGTTCGGAGCGAACAGTCAAATTGTACGGCAAGAAAATCACGGAGTTACGCATCAATGAGCAAATGCATGTAGTTCAGGCAGATGCTTCTGAAGCTCATTCGATTGAATTGCTTTGGATTAGAGAGAACGAACTGACTGAAATAAAGCTCCCTAAAGGTAATACTCTGAAGAACCTTGACCTTACCGACAACAAACTTTCGGGTACAATTGACCTTACCCCTTATACCGCACTTGAAGAAATCTTCTTGGTTACCAACGGATACGAAGCCGTTTCCGTAAACGGATTGAGTAATCTTAGCGTACTTTCGCTCTCAGAAAACAAACTGACGTCAATAGACCTGTCCGGCTGCAGCAACCTAAAAGAGCTCTACTTGCCTTACAACCAATTGAAAAGCGTAGATGTAAGTGCGTTAGCAAAGTTGGAAACGTTGGCGGTATTCCGTAACCAAATAAAGCTTGCAGAGATGCAAAAGCTCATCTCGCAAATGAATAGCATTGCTCCCTCATCACGCTTCAGAGGCAAAATCTTCAATGTCGTTTTTGTGAAAACGGACGGAGCTCCTTCCCCCTTGGAACAGAATGAAGTAAACGATGCTTTGGTGGAAGAAGCAAAAGCAAAGCAATGGACCGTTAATGCCTGGAAGGAGGGTGGTGGCGTAATTGAGATTACCGCTTCAGAGCGTATAGCACGCAACCATCCCGAGCAAGTAATCTGTTTGCCTACTGAGACGGGCTGGATTATAAAATCCACAGAAAGCTTTGCACACGACACAGCGCTTTCTGTCTACTCTTTAGAGGGTACATTGCTCTATAAAGGTGCCTTGAATCAGCGCATTGAACTAAATACGCCCCTCCATCGGGCAGTGCTTTATTACGGAGGCGAAAGCAAGCTATTGATACGCTAATGTGTATCGCTCCATAAAAGGTATATAAGTCTTGTAGGAAAGGTATATAAGTTTGATGCGAAAGGTATATAAGTTTCGCTGAAAAGGTATATACCTTTTCCCGGAGATCAGTTTGGCGATATTCCTAAGGTAAATCACCCTGTCGGAATACCGCCATACGCTCCATGCATACAATAATCACATAATCTTAGAAAAGTTTGAAGATGCATAAATGTTTCTTTTGGCTGATATCCATATTTACTTCCCTCAATCTATGGGGGCAACAGGAGCAAACAATTAGTTTTACTACTGCCAAGGCGGTAGGCGAAACCATTACCCTCAATATCATAGCAGACGACCAAATAACTATTGAGGGCTTAGAGGGTGAGTACGATCCGGCAGTGGATGTTTCCTACAAGGTGGTATCTCAGGAGATAATCCTGCGTGGACCTATAACCGACTTTAATGCCAATGGGTGCTCCATTACCAGTTTTTACATAACTCTCCCGAAATCACTCGTTTGGCTCTCGCTGAATGACAATATGCTCAGGTACTTGGATCTCTCCGAATGCAGCGCTTTGGCACAGTTGCAATGTGCTAATAATCAGCTTAAGGAGCTTAATCTACTGCAAAACGAATCGCTACAGCAACTCTTTGTCGACAATAACTACCTGACAGAACTTGATTTGTCCGCTTGTACGTTGCTCTCAACGGTAAATTGTAGCAACAATTTACTCTCCTCGCTGGATCTTTCGGAGTGTCCGTATCTCAACCAGCTCTTTGTGTATTCCAATAGGTTTCGGGGAAAAGGCGTTGATGCCCTTATCGCTCATATGCCCAAGCTCTCAATCAATGATCAAAAAGGAGCGATTGTATTGCTCAGTACCATTGATCCGTGCGAGAAAAACTACTTTACAGAAGCGCAAACCGCAGTCATGAAGGAAAAAGGATGGACGCTTAAATGCCGTATGGACAAGGAGTATTACCAACCTTATCTCGATGAGTATGCTCACAACGGAACAGTTCCTCCCGGCGAACGTACGTCCGTTCTGCTTGAGGTTGGGAACGATATGCTCGATAAAAACATCTCTTTTGTCGTTACGGTACCGGAAGGCGAAACCGTTAATATGGGTAAAGGCATTCAAGGGGAATGGCATAATGGTGAGCGCGTATCCTATCTTGTTACGGGACCGATAATTGATATCACAGGGCATCATTTACGTGAAGTGACGGTGGATCACTGCGGTTTGAAGGTGGTAGACCTTACTTTGGCAAAATACATCACTGCTTTGGATTGTCGGAACAATATCATTGCTTTAATTACAGGTAGTGAAAACGCGGAGTTCAGGACGCTTCTTTGCAGCCAAAACCAGTTGTGCGATAAGGCGTTAGGCTCTCTTTTGATCGCATTACCCACCATAGCGGGCGAAAAGAAGCCGGGATTGCTCGGGATTTACGATGATAGTTCCCTGCCCGAAGGGAATCTTGTGAGCGACAAGCGAGTCAAAGAAGCAAAGGAAAAGGGATGGCAGGCATGCAAGTGGGATGCTAAAGACAATAAATGGATACCATTTGAGGAAACACCGTCCGTAGCCGTTTCGGCAACAAAGAATGCTCTTTACAAAATACGTACTGATAGCCGCGGAATCTACATTGATCCGTTAGGTAAAGAAGATCCGGGGGTGTTGTCCGTTTATACGCTACTCGGGGAACAAATTCGTCATATCCCTTTAAACCAAAATGAGCAGTTTGTAGCACTTCCTTATGGTTTATACATCTTGCAGATAGGTACATACGTCCGTAAGATCATAATAGAGTAAAAAACAATAACCCTAATTAATAACAATATAACTATGACACGAAAAAAACACTATTTGTTCGTCTTTACGCTCTTAATCCTCCTCTGCGGCTGGACGATGGGCGTACAGGCTCGAACAGAGCAACCGTTCAAGGCGGTAAACTACATGCTTCCTCAATGGGGATCGGCTTCGCGCTACGTTGCATGGCTCCCTGACGGGGCTCTTGATAATACTCTTATCCCCAAGGACTCTGGAAAACCTATATACCTTACGCAGCAACCACAGGAAAATATGGTTACCATTACATATACTGTGGATGAGGGCGGTACAATGAAAAACGCCACGTACTACGATCGGAGCACCTATAATTACATAGCATTCCAAAGTGGTAGCAATATTCCCAAAGGAGTGGAGGTGGATTTTGAGGTTGAATTGCAAAAAGGCTATAAAGTGGACGTGTGGTATCTTAATAATCAACCCGTGGCAAGTACCAAGGGAAAGAAAACTTACACCTTCACCGTAAACGAAAATAGCACGATTCGTGTGGCAATGACGGCTACCCCCAAACAAAAGGTAACCTATTCCGCCGGTGCGGGAGGAAGCATAAAGGCGGAAATAATAGGCTCCCCGTTTGCTTCGGGAGACGAAGTGCCCGAAGGTTCGTATATCACTTTTACGGCAACTCCCGATGAGGGATTCGTGATAGATAAGTGGCTAATTAACGGAAGTGAGAATTCAAGATATACAGGAAAGAGTTCAATCTATGAACGATTGGGCAGTGCTCCGCTGAAAGTAGAAGTGCTCTTTAAACAAAACAGAGATTATACGGTTACTTACACAGCACAGAACGATTGGGGTACATTAGCGGCAACCTACAATAAACCTAACGGAGCTGAGGTAAATGTTACCACGGGAATGCAGGTTCCCATAGGTACGGAGATATTCTTTACAGCTACTCCCAATGAGGGTTTTATTATAGATAGCTGGACTTGTAACGGTAATCCCGTGGATTCCTATAATGAAAAGCGTAGCTATAGTATCGTTGTTCGGGATGATGTTACTATTGTCGTAAATGCGCATCAAATACCAAAGTATGTGGTAACGTATAATAGTTCCGCCACAGGGGGAGCTGTGAAGGCTTATTATCAACAGTACACACCGGTATTCCAGCAGATAGAAGTGCTCTCCGGAGCAGAGATAAACTCCGGTACGAGAGTAACCTTTGAAGCAACGCCTAAGGAGGGTTATTCCTTTAAGTATTGGATCGTTAACGGCACAAAAGTGGATAATGATGAAAAGGAATCCGAGGAACAGCGTCGGATGACTATCGTTAAAATTACCTCCGTTACTACCGTTGAAGCTGTATTTGCGAAGGATGAACCTACTTTTGTGGTAACCTATTCTGCCGGAACGGGCGGAAGCCTTTCTGCCATATTAACCAAAGAAAAGACCGCTGTTAAGAGTGGCGATCGCTTACCTCAGTATAGCTATGTCACCTTTAAGGCAAAACCCGATAATGGTTATGTAGTGGATCAGTGGATGGTAGACGGACAAAATCAGCAGTTCTTTGCCGGAAAACCCGAATTGCAACGTACCGTTCGCAAGGATATGAACGTTACGGTTTCTTTCAAAGCAGAAACGCCTAATAAGCAATGTACCATTAACTACACCAAAGATAATGAATGGGGCACACTCGTTGCCTATTACGACAAGCAAGGTGGTAGGGTAAATATCCAACCGGGCGAACAGGTGGAAGCCGGCTATATGATATCCTTCCGCGCTACCGTTAAGGAAGGATATACTATAGATCATTGGACCTATAACGGAGAAAAGACCCCAACGCCAAATCCCGAAATGCTTACCGTAAAAGCTACGGAAGATATGACTGTGGCGGTAGTATGCTCCAAAGTCGAGCTCTGCATCGTGATTTTTGATGAGGATGTAAAAGGCGGTAAGATGAAGGCATATTATCTTAAAGACGAAGGATTCAGCGGATATAAAGAGGTCTATATTAAGTCCGGAGGCGAAGTCCCCTCCGGTACCGAAATGACCTTTGAAGTTACGCTTAACGAAGGCTTTGAGTTAGACCATTGGGAAGTAAATGACGAAAAAAAAGCATGCGACAAATACAAACCCCTTCGCCTTGCCAATCTCGTTATTACGGACGATACCTATGTACATCCCGTATATAAAGCCAAGCAAAAGCCTCAGTACAAGGTAAGCTTTACTGCTGACAACGAGTGGGGCTCGCTTAAAGCATTCTACTACGATAAAGGCAAAAAATACGATGTAAGCCCGGAGCAGACGGTTATTGAAGGCACTTTTGTGGAGTTTATTGCTACCCTCAAGGAGGATTATGTAATCGATTCCTGGACTTGCAACGGAGAACCTTTAGCTACTGCAGACAATCTCAAGCCGGCAGTTACAGTTAAAGCAGATTCCCGCATAGAAGCTCAATATCACAAAATCGTGAAGTACACCGTAAACTACGAGGCAACTTCCGAAAAAGGCTCTGTTAAGGCTACCTATCTGAAGAACATAAACTTCCAATACATAGCTACGCTCATTGCTTCCGGTGATATGCTCCCTGCGCAAACGAAAGTTACGTTCGAAGCGACTCCTCTGGAGGGATACGAATTCGATTACTGGACTTTGAACGGACAAAAGGCCGTTGAATCGGAAAAAACGAAGCTTGAAGGCGCCAAAATGATTATCACTTTGGAGCAAAACGTAACTGTAGCTGCCTTCTTCAAAGGAGATGGTCCCAAGGCATACGGCATTGATATTGCAGGAATTCCGGTTACTTCCGCCAACGTTGAACAGCTCGATAGGCTGGAAGGCGTATCGGTGGGTAGAGAAGGCTATATCCGCTATGATGCAGAGACACGCAAACTATCACTCAAGAATGTAACTCTGGAAGCCCCATCGGCCTTGCTTTTCGCTAAAAGTAACGATAGCTTTACCGTGGAACTATCCGGAACCAACAACTTAACGGGACAGCTCTCCACGGAAAGCAATCTGACCATTAGGGGGCAGGGCAAGATGCTCGTTGCCAACGAGGAACGTTCCGGTATCTCCGTAGGTAGTGGAGCTTCGCTCGTGATAAAGGGCAAAGAGTGCTTTGTGGAGGTAAAAACCACTTCCGAAACTGGTGTAGGAGCCATTCACGGGGTGTGGAGTGCCGGATGCACGTTACGTATCGAAGATGCTTCTGTTAATGCCGAATCGGTTGTTTCCGGTACTGCGGAAGTGCCGTTCCCTTATGCAATTGGCGGATTTAAGCAGATAGAGCTTGTACGCGCCAAGGTTTCTGTTCCCGAAGAGGGTGTGGCCGGCAATCATTCCTTTACCTTCGGAGGCACGGACTACACCCTTGCGTTTGTACTTGACAAAGCGAGCAAGCCGGCATCCTTGGTCAAGATAAATTACCATGCCGAAGCTTTGGATGCATTCAACAATGCTACCTTTATCGCTTATCCCAATCCCTTTACAGACCGTATCATCATAAAGGTGCCGGAACAAGCTGTGGGACAAACGGTATTCCTGACCAACATGCGCGGAGAAACTATGAAGCAGGTCAGGCTGCTTGATGCTACAACCGTTATTGATGCGGAAACCGTTCCCTCGGGAATCTACCTCCTGCGTATAAACGAGTACACGCAACTGCTCGTCAAGGAATAACCCTAAGGGGCACATCTTTGCATTAGAGAAGGCAATTCGGGGGTATCTTCCGGATTGTCTTCTTCCTATTCTTGACTAGCTCGTTCCCGATGGAACGAACCCTCCTGAGTACAGTATGAGAAAAGTATTCGTACAAATCATTAAAAGGATTTATTGAGGATGTACGTATAAATGGTTGAGGGGATACGTGTATTTGTGTGATCGGAACTTATCGGAGTTTATCAACTTCTATCAGAGTTTATCGGGAAGGATTGGTGGAGTTGGCGGCAATGCTCGGTAGGTGCCTTTGCTAAAGAATAAGGGAGGGCTTCCGGTGGAAGCTCTCCCTTGTACGATTAGATGCTGTGTAACCGACTATTACTTGCGGGCACCCGTGAATTGGATGTCGTCAAGAGTACGGTACCAAATATTGTTGAAAGAGCCACTGGCAACGAATACACCCGTGATGGAACCATTTCCTCCTGGTCTTGCATCGCTTTTCCATGGTGCAAATTTGCTTGTTTCTGCAGAAATGCCTGAAGCTCCATCCGCTTCGCTCTTTTCAAGTTTGCCATGGAAAGTTCCTTTATCCGGCATGGGGTTATATACGCTCCCTTCCTTCCAACCGGAGAACTGCACGTCGCGAAGTGTAACTAAGCGGTTATTCATCTCTGTCCGACGGGCAAGGAGTTCTTCCGGAGTGTCAAATACGATAGGCTTAAGAACGAATTCTTCGTCAGTGATTACAAGATCGTTTATTGAAAGGCTGAGTTGCTGAGTCGAATTATAAAGAGTAAATGATTTGTCCTTCAGATTGATTGAGATAATCTTGTTCATCGGGATAGATTCATTCATCTCCTTTGTTGCCTTTTCTTTAAGCCGAACCATTACTCCCGCTTTACTATCGCCTAAATAGAGGTTAGATAAGCTGTTCATATTGTCCTTCCCACTGATACGCACAACACGAATTGTTACATCCTCTGTGACCGTTCCGGCACCGGGATATTTAGCTAGTATTGCAGCTAATCCACCATCTAATTCTTTATTGGGCTCTTCTGACTTTCCGGCCTGCTTGACGGTGAATGTGAAAGTCTTACTTTCTTCTCCACGTGTCTTTGTCGCAACGGTGTAAGTTATTGTGATAATGGCAGTCCTTTCAGTAGCAGTAGTATTTGCCTTTATGTCAAGCTTCAGATTTTCACCTTCTTTAGTAGCTACTACAGCACTTTCGTTAGAAGACTGTACGGTCCAGCTTGCTGCATTAGTAACGACAGGATAGTTTTTCGTAGCGGCTTCTGCGCCTACTTCTATAGTTTCGCCAGCTTGAATACCTGTGATAGTAAGCGTAGAGGAGGTTGCTTCGTCCGGAGTAAGTTCGCCATTGATAGGTTCAACGTCATTCCAGTCTGTGATAGTACCATTTAAGCCCGGCACCTCAATAAGCGACTCGCCTTGAAGCTTTAGTACAAACGAAATGCGCTTTCCATCCACAAACTCAGTATTGGCCGGAATGGTGTAGGAATATTGTTTACTAGCAATTGTAGCAATTATTTTACCATCGGATAGAGTTTGAGGTAATACGTAGGCATTGAATTGGGCCGGGGTTTTAGTGCTCTCACTGAGGTTCATGTCAGCTTGGGTGTTGATGTTGCTGAATGAGCCGTTAGCTAATGCGAAAGTACCTTTTGTATTGAACCCTTCAACCTTAATGGTAGCACCCGGAAGCGGGTTATTAGCTTCGTCTCTTAGCTCTATGCGTACAGCAGAGAGTACGTGACGGAAAGTGAGTACCAGCTGACCGATAGTTGCTGTACTATTTTTCTCTTTTAAATTATTGCTATAAAGCAGATCCAGTCCGGGCTGTTCGCCTGCTGTGTTAATGGTGATGGTTCTATCGGCAGATACGGGAGTGGCTTGTGGCCAAAAGGCGATAAAGTCCACTTTGGCTTCGTTCTTGGGGAAGAACATTTTGTCGGCATCTGTCGCAGCTTTAAATTGTTGCGTTCCATCACCACCGGTGGCAGTAGTATATACCTTATTGTCTGCGTAGAGTTGTTCGGGAGTGGCTTGATCAAGGGCTACTCCGGAGGCAACCATGTAAACCCCAATTTTATCGTTCGCTTCCCAAGTGGCATCATATGCCTTGAGAGGATTAGTGCGAATATTGGAGCTAAGTGTAATAGGTTGATCGCCAACCATGATTGTGTCGCGAGGGCATACTCCTTTGTCTGAATTACAAGACGAGAATGCAGCAACGACCGCTAAAGCGGTTAGTGAAGTACGAAAGAATGATTTCATCATATTATATAGAATTGGTCTTCTTCTAATTCTCTTCTATCTATATTTGGTATTATTTATTCCGGCTACATAATTTGGGGAAGGTTAATCTCTCTAATTGATTACTCGATAGTATAATTTAGATGTGTTTACCCACCCTTCAATTGCAAATGTACATGATATTAATTAAATGTCGGTTACAAAGCACTTCGAAAAGTCTCATTAGGTAGCTAACACGCTAATATTTTTCTCTTATTCTTGCTCCTTATTATACCATCGCTTGGTGAGTCTCATGGATTCAAAATTCTGTTGATGAATAATAATACGTACTTTTGTACAAGTAGGAAGTATGGGTATAAAGAGAAGCAAAGCGCTATCATGAATGTACATATCAATGAGGAGTGGAAAGAGCATCTTTGTAAAGAGTTTGATCGCTTTTATTTTCAAGAGCTTGTTTCCTTTGTAAAACATGCTTATGCAAGTGAAGAGTGTTATCCGCCCGGAAGGTATATTTTCCGAGCTTTTGATGAGACGCCTTTTAGTCGGGTAAAGGTGGTTATCTTAGGTCAGGATCCTTACCATACTCCAGGAGCTGCAGAAGGGTTAGCATTTTCAGTTCCTCAAGATAAGCCGATTCCACCCAGCCTACGCAACATATTGAGTGAGATTGAGAAGGATACGGGTAGCCCTTCAATCATTGTAGGAGGTCATTTGGGTCCGTGGGCACAGCAAGGGGTACTATTGCTTAATAGTACGCTTACCGTAGCGAAGGGACGAGCCGCCTCTCATGCCGGTCATGGCTGGGAGACTTTTACAGATGCTGCCATTAAGAGTCTGGCCACAGAGCGAAGCGGGTTGGTTTTTATGTTATGGGGGAGCTATGCGCAGCGTAAGATTGGCTTGATCCCTGAGGGACGGCACTTAATCCTATGTGCTCCACATCCCTCTCCGCTCTCTGCATCGCGAGGTTTTTTCGGGTGCAAGCACTTTACGCAAGCCAATCAATATTTAGTGGCACAGGGTAAAGAGGCTATTTGTTGGTAGATGTGCTTACTAATTGATTTATAGTGCGTTAGGAGAAATAGCAAGTGGGTTGAAAAAAGATATAGATGTTTCAAGTGAAAGATTAGATCCTTTTAGTTGAAACATCTATATGTTTTGATCAAAAGGTTCAGATAGTTTGAAAGAGAGGTTAATTCAAAATAATGTAGTACCTTTGCCGAGCTATATAATAAAGAGAAACGAATAGAACAAGAGTTAAATGGCAACTAAAATTAGATTGCAGCGCCACGGTCGGAAGGGATATCCCTTCTATCAGATTGTAGTGGCAGACAGCAGGGCTCCACGAGATGGAAAGTTTATTGAAAGGATAGGCACGTATAACCCCAATACCAATCCTGCTACAGTAGATTTGAAGTTCGATAGAGCTCTTTATTGGCTTACTGTAGGTGCACAACCTACCGATACTGCACGCAACATACTCTCTCGCGAGGGAGTGCTGCTGAAGAAGCATCTTTTAGGTGGTGTCCGGAAGGGCGCATTTGATGAAGCTGTGGCAGAGCAACGCTTTGAAGCTTGGAAGGAAAAGCGTCAGCAGCGTTTAGATACAGTACGTAGTAAGGACGAAGCAGCTAAGCGTGAAGAAGAAAAGAAGCGTTTGGCAGCTGAAGAAGAGATAAACAGAAAGAACGAGGAACTAATCGCTGAGCGCAAGCGCGCAGAAGAAAAGGCGAAGGAGGAAGAAGAGGCAGCAAAGCGTGCTGCTGAAGCCGAAGCACTTAGTGCTGAGGTAGCTCCTGCAGAAGAACCGGCAGCAGCTCCTGAGGCTGAAGCTACTGAAGCTACTGAAGCTTAAAAAAAGAAGAGTAAGCAGACCCATTCCTCTGCTTCTGTTTTGTAATATGAATTAAGCGAGACCCTTGCTTTTGTAGCGAGGGTCTCTTTTTAATAGTATGTCACAAGAAGATCCTTCTCCTCAGAGCGGTACATCTCAAAATATAGTAGAGATAACCCATGATGGAGCTATTGGCTATCGGGCATGGCGCTTTCCCTCCGGCTTAAGGCTTATTTATCGTCCGGACGAAGAACCTGTTGCCTACATGGGTTATATAGTGGCAGTCGGATCAGGCAATGACCCAATGCATTACCATGGAATGGCACACTTTATAGAGCATATGCTTTTCAAGGGTACCAAACTTCGTTCTGCGCGGGCTATTATTAATCGTATGGAAGAGGTTGGGGCGGACTTTAATGCCTACACAACCAAGGAGGAAACCTTTATCTACACAGCTGCCCTTGCTGAGCATGCGCCTCGAGTGATTCAACTTATGACAGACGTAGTTAAGCACAGTACATTTCCACTCGAAGAGATGGCCAAAGAGAAAAATGTAATTCTCGAAGAGCTGAATAGCTATAAGGACACTCCTTCTGAGATGATATTCGATGAATTTGAAAATCTACTTTTCCATGCCACTCCTTTGGGGCATAACATATTAGGTACGGAGCGTTCTCTTGAGCGTATTACCAGAGAGGTGGCTCTGAACTTTATGAGTCAATACTATCGACCAGAGAGAATGGTTTTCTGTATTAGAGGAAAAGTCCAATTGGATGCACTGTTTGATTATCTTCTCAAAGAATTTCCCCCATCAGTACAGAATAGGACTTTGCAGAAGCAGCAAGAAATTCGTGTTAAGCCAATGCTTCGGGAGCGAGTAACTCATCGCTTCAATACGCATCAGGTGCATCGTGTAATGGGCTGTGAGGCTTACTCTTTATACGATAAACGCAGTTATGCATTGGCTTTACTAAATAACATTTTGGGAGGACGGGGAATGAATGCACGTCTTAACTTGATTCTCCGCGAAGATTTAGGGGTCGTTTACTCAGTAGAAAGTAACTACTCTCCCTATGCAACTACCGGTTGTTTTTCCATCTATTTCGGTGCTGCTAAAGAGCATTTAGAAGAAGCTACGGAGCGAGTGTGGAAAGAGCTGAGACGATTTATTAATGAACCAATCGAGGAGTCTGATTTACGAGCGGCATGCAGGCAAATAATGGGACAGATGGCCGTAGCGGAAGATAATCGCGAGAATGCTTTCTTGGCCATGGGAAAAAGCTTTATGCTCTATAATCGTTATGAGTCAAGAGAAGAAGTGGCTGCACATTATGCCGCTGTGTCGGCTGACGA
This sequence comes from Porphyromonas miyakawae, assembly GCF_045865415.1. Classification (NCBI taxonomy): domain Bacteria; kingdom Pseudomonadati; phylum Bacteroidota; class Bacteroidia; order Bacteroidales; family Porphyromonadaceae; genus Porphyromonas; species Porphyromonas miyakawae. The sequence goes on along the minus strand of NZ_BAAFSF010000001.1, from coordinate 1,003,276 downwards.
TATTGTTCAAGTGGCAAAAGAGCTATTTGGTGCTAACAAAATGCTTACTCTGACTTATCGATAATCTCCTAATTAGTGACCTTCGTATGAAATTCTCTCTGCGCAATCTTACTATTTACTATCATTTTTTGAACCTATCCTTCAAGTTTCGATGAACACAACTACTAGATAACTACATACAATATGAAGCTTCCTAAAGACTATCTTTATACCTTAGAAATGAAAGTGCGTGATTACGAATGCGATTTGCAGGGGGTAGTGAATAATGCGAATTATCTGCATTACATGGAGCATACCCGGCATGAGTTTTTACTTACTTTGGACGAGGATTTTGAGTCACTTCACAAAGATGGAATTGATCTCTTTGTCAGACGAGTTGAGGTGACTTATTTGCGTTCCTTAAGGAGTGGAGACCTATTTGTAAGTGGGCTTACTATGAGGCGAAGTGGAGCTAAATTGTGCTTTCAGCAAGATATATATCTAACAGATGGCACCCCCATTTCCAAGGGAATTGTAGAAGCTGTAGCTGTAGTAAATGGAACTATCTCAAGAGGTGAAATATTTGATCGATTAGTTGAGGTAGCAGTACGTAAAGAAGGTGTAGCGGATTAATTTATAATTCTTCTTACCTTTGCTTTGTAAGAAGGACATAAAAAGCTAATTCTATTCAGATGCAGTACTTTTACTATGTAAACGGCAGTCAGTACGGACCCGTTAGTTTGGACATTTTAAGGCAAAGAGGGATAACTTCCGACACTTTGGTGTGGAGAGAGGGACTAAGCACATGGGTAAAAGCTGGTGAGCTTCCGGAGCTAAGCAGTCTTTTCCAAAATAATAATGCCTCAGTGCAGCCTCCCTTCCCCCAGCAATCCTATACTCAATATAATAATGCAAGTAGTGCGCAGTCTTACAATACACTACAGAACAAACCGATCAAGCCGGAGAATTATTTGGTTTGGGCCATATTGAGCACTATATTTTGCTTTTTCCCCTTTGGTATTGTGGCTATTGTAATGGCTGCCGGAGTAGATGATGCCTATAATAGGGGTGACTATGAGGCTGCACAGCAGAAGAGTAAGAAAGCACGTATGTGGGCTATGTGGAGTGCTTTGACAAATGTAATTGTTCTGGTTGTCTACCTCATAGTGATCTTTTTTACCGTTTCCGGCGTGGCTCTGTTCGGAGCTGCTAATCTATAAGAAATACTCAATTAGAACTTCAAATAAACATTATATATGGAATATTATTACAATCAAGGAGGGCAACCTGTAGGACCCGTAGACTTAGATGCTCTTCGTAGCGTTGGCTTGACTCCGAATACCCTTGTATGGCATGAGGGAATGACAGATTGGCAGCAAGCGTGTGAATTGCCTGAATTGGCAGATCTCTTTCCTCAAGCTCCAGTTAACCCTATTCAGTCTAATTTCCCTCCGACTCCTCAGCAACCACCTATGCCACAAGCGCAGATGACTCCTTCTAATGAGCCAATGCCTCCAACTTACTTGGTATGGGCCATCCTTACAACGATACTTTGCTTTTGGCCGTTAGGTATAGCTGCCATAATTAATGCGTCAGGGGTTAGTTCCGCTTTTTCAAGAGGGGATATAGAGACCGCTAAACGTAGAAGTAAAAATGCAAAGCTCTTCTCTATATGGACTGCTGTGATAGGTTTTGTGCTTGCAGTAGTACTCTTTATCGTATGGTACACTGTGATAGTAAACTTAGGGGGAAACAATATTGACAATATTGACTTAGAGGAATTGTACGACCTTTAATGATAACTGAATCACCTTTCTAATGGGTTTCTAAGCTCATTCCTTTCCCGAAAAATGCTTACTAGTAGGTCGATTAGGAGAGTCCTTTGCAGTGCTTTTGTGGTCTTATTATTGGGCTCTGCACTATCGGCACAACGCATCGTATTAGGGCACATTGACGCTAGACGATACATGAAAGGTGATGGAGTAGCGGTATTGCTTAATAAACTGCCTGCTACTGATATGGAGTTTCTTTCCCTATATGCACAGATGGGAACTCAGACTGAAGGGATGCCATGGCTACTTATGGCATCCCTCTCTTTATATCTAGCAGAGCCATCTCAGAGTCTGAATGCTCTTGCTAACGCCAACGTATTGGAAGGTGCTTGTCCTTCTTTGCGTATTATACGTGGAGAAGATCACTATTACCATATTCTGCACTTTTCTAATGCGTAAATTCTCTCCTATATATTCCTCAACTTATCTCAGTATATAGAAACAATTATGAAATCAAGGCTAATACTTCCATTCTTTATCTCGCTTTCTCTCTTCACTCTTTCACAAGTTGCTACTGCACAGAGTGTGAGGAAGCGGACACAAGTTGCTATCGTGTCAGTGAATGATATTCATGCAGAGATGCAACGTTTTCCCCGCTTTGCCTACATAGTAGACAGCTTGCGAACTATTTATCCGGATTTATTGCTATTCAGTGCAGGGGATTTACAGAGTGGAAATCCGATTAATGACCAATATAAGCCCAAAGGGTATCCTATTATTGCTCTAATGAATGCATTGGGCTTCAACCTTTCTGCGGTAGGTAATCATGAATTTGATGTAGGGCCTGAGCGATTTGCAGAGATTACTAAAGAGGCTACGTTCCCTTTTCTGAGCGCAAATATATTCCCCTCAAAGGAGTGGAAAGGTCATATAAAACCTTATACAATACTAACCCTCTCTAATGGAATCAAGGTTGCCGTATTTGGAGGAGTTGAAATTGGTAGTGGAGGAATACCCTCTACTCATCCTGCTCGCGTAAAAGACTTCTCATTTCGTCCTATGCGAGAAATGGTAGAGCAATTTAGACCGCTTAAAGATTCTGCTAACTTGGTAGTGATGCTTACGCACCTAGGAGTGGAAGAGGATAAATATATAGCTTCCCTAAACCCTTGGATTGACTTGATCGTTGGAGGGCATTCGCATACCTATATAAACGGCAAACTAGAAGTTAATGGAGTGGCTATCACTCAATCTCAGAATAAGCTCAAGCATTGTGCACTTACTTTGGTGACTTTGGATGAAAGAGGGAAGCCAATTGATATAAAAATTCACTCTTTTGAGATTGACCAAGCACATGGACAGGAGAGTGCTATTTATCGCTTGGCAGTAGATCTTTTTGGAAATAATCCTATCTTTCAAGAAAAGCTTTCACAGGCAGAAGACCATTTTACTAATCCAACGGAATTGGGCTATCTAATGTGCGATGCTATGCGTGAAGAAGCACAGGCGGATTTTGCATTTCATAATCACGGAGGGGTGCGTTCGTCTAATCTATTAAAGGGTCCTATATCAGTATTGGATGTGTATACGATGGATCCTTTCGGTAATGAGCTTATGAAAGTAGAGCTAAGTGTAGAGGAAATTAAATCTTTCTTGCGCTATTGTTGGATCCGCGAAGGGGAAAAACCTATGCTTTGCTCCGGTGTGAAAATAGCTTATACCATCTCTAAAGATAGAAAGCTAACCTCTATTGAGCTATACACTCCTGATGGTAAGCTCCTTGATAACAATAGACGTTACAAGGTCGCTTATAACTCTTATATTGATGCTTCCTATCCCTTTGATCATGTCCAGCCGGCCTCTTCAGTAGGGTGTACTTCAGCAGACGCATTAATACATTATTTACGGCGTCAGAAAAGCGTTCCCTCTTATAGAGGACAGATACGTTATAGGGTATCTATGGAAATGGAGTAGATGCAGCGTAATGGTTGGGAACGACTATCTTTGCATCATAATGAGAACTATTTAAATCAATGGCAGACTCAATCAATAGAAAAAATAGGATAAAACTTAAAAGACGAATAAGTCCAAAGTATCAGTCTTTTATCCTATTCCTATTAGGAGCGGTCGTGATTCTTTTCTTTGCGCCACGAGAACATAAGTTTATGTATACCTTCGTGGAGGGCAAGCCTTGGCAGTATGAATTGCTAACTGCTCCCTATAGCTTCCCCATCTATAAGCCAACTGAGCAACTTGAGATGGAGCAGGACAGCGTGCGTAATTCAATTAGTCCTTATTATACACTTGATGCACAGATCGCTGAAGAAATGCTTGAAAAGTGGGAAACTGACTATCAAAGCATTTGGCATACTACGGTAGATGAGAGCTATTATCAGTATGTAAAGCATGAGCTGACTGCACTTTACGAAAGAGGGGTTATAACGGATGAAGAATTAACCAAGATAAGGGATGAAAATACTCTTCGTGAGGTTAATTTAATGGTAGGAAATACCGTTCAAGAAGGGCATCCAATAGGATTGTTTTACAATATCAAAGAAGCTTATCTCGCTATTACTAAAGAGGACGTACCCGATAATTTAGATCCTGCTAATATTGCTGCTCTGAACGTAGCCAACTACTTAAAACCGAATGTGATACCCAATGAGGTAATGCAGGCTCGCGTGCTTCAAGAGGAGATACGAAATATTCCCAACTCAACCGGTGTAGTACAAGCCGGTCAACGTATTGTGGATAAGGGAGAGATTGTAGATGCTTATACCTACAACGTACTTAACTCTTTCAAGAAGGTATATGAGTCGCGAACAGGAGCCGATACGGTTCAGATTGGACGTTTCGTGGGTACGTTCATTATTGTTGCGTTGTTGTTAGTATCCATTTGGCTTTTTATCCTCTCCTTTGTGCCTGTCTTATTGGTAAGGCTCAAGAATACTCTTTTCATCGTTTTGGGGCTTGTCCTCTTTGTGGTACTTACCGAGCTGGCCGTATCGCTATCCCTCTTTAGTGTGTACGTGATCCCTTACGTGATCTTTATTATCCTGCTACGTACCTTTTTACATTCTCGTACTGCATTCTTTATACATGTTGTAACGGTACTTACCTCTGCTTTATTTGTCCCATTTCCATTGGATTTTATTTTGCTACAAATGACTGCCGGAATGGCTTCTTTGTTTAGCTTGAAGAGCCTTACCTCCAGAGCACAGCTTATTAAAGCAACTTTTCTTGTATTCATTTCTTATGTAGTTGTTTCGTTAGCTATCTCCATTATGCAAAATGGAGAATTTGAGGCAGGCGACTGGGAAAACCTGCTTTATTTCGGAATAAACCTCATATTCTTGATGTTTACCTATACACTTGTATACCCTGTAGAAAAGCTCTTTGGCTACGTGTCGAATATTAGTTTGGTTGAGATGAGCGATGTCAACACACCACTTCTTAGACAGCTCTCCGAACGGGCACCCGGCACATTCCAGCACTCTATGCAAGTGTCTATTTTAGCCACGGAGGCAGCGCAGCGTATAGGAGCGGATGTGCAACTGACTCGTACCGGAGCCTTATACCATGATATTGGCAAAATGCTCAATCCTTCTTTCTTTACTGAGAATCAAGGTGGAACTAATCCTCATGATGACCTAGACTATAAAGAGAGTGCCGCTATCATTATTGCACATGTGACAGATGGAGAGAAAATGGCTGAGAAGAACAATCTCCCCAAAGCCATTAAGGACTTTATACTCACCCACCATGGTTGTGGAGTTGCTAAGTATTTCTATACGAGATACTACAATGAGCATCCAGAAGAGACCCCTGATCCTAAGCCCTTCTCTTATCCCGGTCCAAATCCCTTTACTAAAGAGACCGGTATCCTCATGCTTGCCGATGCTTGTGAAGCAGCAAGTCGTAGTTTAGGTGACTACAACGAAGAGACTATTACAGAGCTTGTCAATCGTATAGTTGATGGTATTATTGAGTCCCGCCTACTGGATGAAACTCCTCTTTCCTTTAAAGATATCACGCAGATTAAGCAAGTCTTCATTGAAAAGCTTCAGACTATATACCACGCACGTATCGCCTATCCCAAGATGAATTACCAAGAAGGGGAAGCCGTGCGGTCTGCTGTAGAAGAGAACTCTGAGAAAGAATAAATTATCAATTTCTGTGTAATGGTTAGCGGCATACCAATTTATTTTGTAGGCTTTATGGGATCGGGTAAAAGTACCGTCGGTCGGAAAGTAGCTGCAGGACTTGGCTACAACTTTATAGATACGGATCTGTATATAGTTAATCGTTTTAGAAAGAGTGTAGACGAAATATTTCTTCACGAAGGTGAAGCAACCTTCCGAAAGCGTGAGTTTGCCATTATGGAGGAAATAGCGGGTATGCCCCAGACAGTAATTGCGACCGGAGGAGGATTGCCCTGCTACAATAATCTTATGGAAGTACTCAATGAAACCGGATATACTGTCTATCTACAGCGCACACCTGAGGAGCTAGCGGTTCGTTTAGAGAAATGTAAGCGTACTCGCCCTGCTATTAAGGCATTGTCAAGTGATGAAATATTTCCCTTTGTTCAGCAAGAGTTAGCCAAACGAGAGAGTGTTTATAGTCAAGCCCAGCTGTCACTCCCCGTATTGAAGATTATTCCGGACGATGATGAGGATAAGTTAGTATCCTTTATATTGCATCATCTCGATAGTATTGGCGAGATTCTCTAACCATTCTATCTTAATATAAGCTCATTAAAGGTATCTCGATTTGGAGATGCCTTTTTTTTCTTTCAGCTCATAATTCTTCTGTCTTGCTTTCAAAATTGGAGGCGTAAGAGATCCTACGATTAGGAGCTGACTGATATAGAAAAGACAGGCTAATCGATATACTCAATCAGCCTGCCGAGGGCTTTACTGCAACGGCGGGTGAACCAATACCATCTTCTGCCCTCACCGGCAAAGATATGAAACTTCTTTCACTTCAAAGCTACTTGAGACAAAAAGCAGACGAAGCTTGGAAAGCATTAGGCAATCCGATAAGTGCGCAGCAGCACGATGCGTACCGGTGTACACGGACGGCTAGTATGCAGCTTTACGCAGTGTGTGATAGGGATGGTAGAGTAGTGAAAACGGTTTGTATACAGTATGAAGCAGCTTCTGCACCCTTATAATTCATTGTACCTGTTGGCGGTATGCTCTGCTTAAATTATACTACTATTTGACCGAAATACTAATTTGGTATAGTTATTGCTTATAAGAAAGTGAAATAGAAAAGTAAACATTAATAAGAAAGGAATGATTATGAGTTTGATCAAAAGAAATAACGAAAGTGGTTTAAGTAATAGAAGTAATTACGATTGGTTTGGAGATGATTTTTTTGATTCCTTCTGGGGAGATAGCTTTTTCCCTAAAGGGATGATGAAGACGCACAATACACTCTTTCCTGCGATGAATGTTGTAGAGGGAGATAAAAATTACAAGGTGGAAATAGCTGTACCGGGTGCTAAGAAAGAGGATATAAAGATAGATCTTGATGAAAATAATGTCTTAGAGGTATCCTTTAGTGCTCAAAAGGAGAATGAACAAGAGAAAGAGTTTGAGAATGGAACAAATCGACCGGTAAAGTATCTCTGTCGTGAATTCTCTCACCAGAGCTTTGTAAAGCGTATTGCATTACCTGAAGAGATAAAACGTGAGGATATTGCAGCTTCGTTTGACAATGGGGTACTTGAAGTATTGATCCCAAAGAGGGAGCCGGAAGTGCAAAAGATAGAAAGTAGAAGTATAGAGATTAAGTAAGTAGCTAAGCATTTAATAGCTTAGAAGCAAATAAAGGAGCTCTCGGGAACTTCCCCGAGGGCTCTTTTTTTTTGATACCACGATAATGTATTTCTCTAATTCAGCTATTGCTGTTTTTTCCTTCAGTGTGAATTACAAAAACCCTACAGGGTATTTATGGAAACCCTATAGGGTATTTGCAGAAACCCTATAGCCTTTTTGGGAAAAAGTATAAGTGTTTTGTGAGAGAACTATGATGAAAGAAGGGAATTTTATCGTACTCTTTAACAAAACATAATAGGGCATCGTTTCGATTGTAATCTGTAAAGCAGATAATAATAGATGGGGTATAATACCAAAAGTAATTGCCGGCTTTCTATTCTCGCATTAAAAGCGTATCTTTGTGGTAGAAGGAAGTAACAAATTTCTAAACCTCGACAAATCGACATGAACAAAGAACAACTCGCGAAAATGAAGCAAGGAAAAGGCTTCATCGCTGCACTTGACCAAAGTGGAGGCTCAACGCCTAAGGCCCTTAGAACGTATGGTATTGAGGCTGATCAATACAACGGAGATGAAGAAATGTTTAAGCTCGTTCACGAGATGAGAACGCGTATGATGACTTCTCCTGCATTCAAGGGAGATCGCATCATTGGTGTAATCTTGTTTGAGCGTACCATGCGCGATAAAGTGGAAGGAATGCCAACGGCTGACTACGTGTGGGAGAAGAAAGGCATTGTTCCTTTCCTTAAGGTGGATAAGGGTCTACAAGAGGAAAAGAATGGTGTTCAGCTGATGAAGGACTTCCCCGGCTTGGAAGAACTTCTTGCCGATGGTGTCAAGTATCATGTATTTGGTACTAAGATGCGTAGCTTCATCAAGTCGGCTAATAAAGAAGGTATTAAAGCTATCGTAGATCAGCAATTTGAGTGGGCTGAGCGGATTCTGAAAGCAGGTCTTGTACCTATTATTGAGCCTGAAGTGGACATTCATGCAACTGATAAAAAGGAAGCAGAAGTAATCCTTAGAGATGAACTGAAGCGTCATCTTGACAAAGTAAGTGCCCCTGTAATCTTTAAGCTGAGCATACCTACAGAAGCAAATTTCTATGAAGAGTTGATCTCTCATCCCAATCTAATTCGCATGGTAGCTCTCTCAGGGGGGTATACCCGCGAAGATGCTAACAAGAAGTTAGCGGCTAATCATGGTATGATTGCTTCTTTCTCGCGTGCTCTGTGCGAGGGACTAAAGGCAAGCCAGACAGATGATGAGTTTAATAAGCTATTTGCTGATTCTATAGAGTCGGTGTATGAGGCTTCTATCAAGTAAATAAAGCGATAAGCAAGTTTTATAATGAAAGTGGAGTACTGATGCGGTACTCCACTTTTTTATTACGACCTAATAAGCCAATAGGTCATGTAAGTATAAATAAAAATAAAGAAGTAGTTGCCCGCATAAAGCGCTAGCCATTATGGACTTTATTTAACCGTTAGAATTTCATCCCAGCGTGTAGAGTAACGAGGCGATACGTTTTTGTGGTTGGTAACTTTTTCCAAAGTATTAGTAACGGCAGATGCAGGCATAAGAGCGTTCTTACCGAATTGATTTCGTAGTGTATCAATCGTCTTTGAAAGTCTATTAGCCGCTTGCTCTACTTCGTGAGAAACAAAAAGATTGGTATTTGTACCTTCCGGTACCAAGTGGGTATATACAATACCACATTGCTTATATGGAATTCCCTCTTTGAAAATAGAGGTCAAGGCAGAGCGGAGTAGGGGGGCAATGATGCTAAGCGAATTAGTGGAATTATCGAATTGAAATTCAATCATACGGGCCTCTCCTTTGTATCGTTCGTCAAATCGACTGGGAGCGATGAATAGGGAGCATCTTGTCGCAGATAATCCCTGCTTCCGTAATTCTGTAGTACAGAGATCTGCAAAATGTATAATCAAGGAGAATAGCGGATCAAACTCTGTGAGGGGAATGGCTAACGAGCGAGAGTGTGATATAGAGGCACGGGGTCGCTCTCTTTTTAATGGAATAACTCTCTGACCAAGAAGCTCTAAGCGGGTTTGTTCCCCTTGTATAGTCATATTCTTTAGCACCCACTCACTTCTCAGTTGCGTAAAATCGTAGGCATTAAGAATTCCCTTAACCATAAGACGAGCTGTGTGACGTCGGCCAATTCCCCATACATCTCCTATAGGTACCTGCTGAAGAATTGCCTTGCATTCTGTCCCATCAGTAAGTACTTTTACCCCTCCTAACTCAATGTGCTTTTTAGCTTCTTTAGAGGCTATTTTAGCAAGAGTTTTTGTGTGGGCAATTCCTATACTTACTGGAATACCGATCCCTTTCAGAATACGTTTGCGTAGTGCACGAGCTTCTTCTTCAGCCCATGGAAGCTTTGGCATCATCACGAAGCACTCGTCAATAGAATATATCTCTTGCTCCGGAAAATGCTCTGCTATTAACGTCATGATGCGAAGGGATAAATCGCCATAGAGTTCGTAATTCGAAGAGCGTACGATTACATTATGTGCTTTGATTATCGGAGACGCTTTAAATAGAGGTATTCCCATAGGAATCCCAAGTTGTTTAGCCTCTTCGGATCTGGCTATGACGCAGCCGTCATTATTAGACAATACAACAACGGGAAGGTTGTTCAATTCGGGATGAAAGACCCGTTCGCATGACACGAAGAAGTTATTGCAATCAATGAGCCCTATCATAGAGTGCCGGTGCTCTTGCAGACAATTATCTGACTTTGTGAATGCAATAAGTTACAACTCCCCAAATAAAGAGATCGTCCCCTTCTACCACTTCTATTTTCTCAAACTCTTTGTTGGCAGGAACGAGGTAAAGGACACCGTTAATGTGTTGTAGACGCTTGACAGTGAATTCGTTATTAAGACAACAAATGACCACATCCCCCTCTTGGGGATCAAGGTCTCTATCAACCACAAGGATATCTTTGTCTAATATATTGGCCTCTTCCATAGAGTTCCCATCCACTCTGGCAAGGAAAGTAGTCGCAGGATGATGAATAAGCTCTTCGTTAAGGTTAATGCCAATCTCTTCCACATCCGGAGCCGGTGTGGGAAATCCGGCTTTGACTCCGCCATCTACAAGAGGGAGTATTTGCTGCTCAATGGAATTGTCGGATAATGGATAAACCCTTATCATACTATTCTTTTCTTAAGAACGTGCGAATAGCGTCAGCAACTTCTATAACCGCTCTATCTAAGTTGTCATTGATAATAGCAATATCAAAGCGTGGTGCAAGGCTTAATTCATAAGCTGCACGGCTTAGTCGCTGCTCAATTACCTCTGCCGAGTCAGTAGCTCTATTTATTAAGCGTTCACGCAGTATCTCTAAGGAAGGCGGCTCCAAGAAAATAGCAAATGCTGTAGCTCCAAATCGCTCTTTGATGCTTAGCGCGCCCTCGACATCAATATCCAAAAGGAGATTCCTATTTGCCTCTGAAATGCGAATCAACTCACTATGCAACGTGCCATAAAAACGCCCCGGATAAACTTCTACACATTCAATGAACTCCCCTTCATTACGGAGCGTTTGCAAGCGCTCCTCAGAGAGAAAGTAGTAGTCAACTCCGTCTTGTTCGCCTATACGAGGCGGCCTATTAGTAGCAGATATAGAAAAACTGAGATTCAGTGTAGGATCATCTATAATGCGGGAAATAACTGTACTCTTTCCTGTCCCACTGGGCGCTGATATGATGATGATTTTTGGTTGAGTATCTGCCATGAGTATTAAAGTACGTTGAGAATCTGCTCTTTAATTTGCTCTAAATAATCCTTCATGCGAACCACCTTGTGTTGCATAGTACTCTCGTTGCTCTTTGAACCTAACGTATTGATCTCACGTCCCATTTCTTGTGCAATAAAGCCAAGCTTTTTCCCAACCCCTTGAGCAATATTACTATTGATTGTCTCGGTAAAATATGCAATATGTTTAGCAAGACGGTTTACCTCTTCGTTTACATCAAGCTTCTCAATATAATAGATGAGCTCTTGTTCTAAACGCCCTTTATCATACTCCACTACTCCTTCTGTGAGAGAGAGAGCTTCGCTCAGTTTTTCCCGAATATTAGTGATGCGTTGCGGAGCTAAAGCTACAGTCTCAATGCGCTCTTGCTCAATAGCGTGCAGATTATCCATTAAGATCTTCTCAAGCATCTTACCCTCACTTGCTCTGAAAGCATTAACGCCTTGTAAAGCCTCCTCAGTAAGCTGTTGAATAAGCTGTTCCTCCTCAGGTGTCATTTCTTTGTATTGTGTTTCTTCGCGAGGGAGAATAACTCCGGGCATAGAGAGCAACTTAATAAAGAAAGGATCTTGTACAGTCAACCCAAGTTTCATTGCCGCTCTTTGGCATTCCTCATTATAAGAGGTTAAGCAAGTCATATCAATTAGCTTGCTCATTGGGGAGGGAGTGTCTGTTGATATATCCGAGATATTTAGAGCAACCTCTATTCGCCCTCTTGTAAGTGCTTGTACAACTGTGGCTCTAATAACAGATTCCAGGTCCTTATAGGACTGAGGCAAGCGGATAGTTATATCCGCTTGCTTGCTGTTGAGAGTTTTTATAGTGAGCGTGTAGCTCTTGTTGTCCAAGGTAGCCGTGGCTGTGCCAAAGCCTGTCATGGAGCTTATCATATCAATTACAGATCTTTGCCGTGGCAGTTCTTATATTTTTTCCCACTTCCGCAAGGGCATGGGTCATTGCGGCCGATTTTTTTCTCTGCTATGATTGGCTGCTGCTTAAGAGGCGCATTACCACCGGCACTCTGAGAGGCAGTGCGTTGCATCTGTCGCGACTCTTCCAATACGTCATCCTTACGAGTACTATATCGGCTCATATCGCTTCTGCGTTCAGGAGCAGCTTCGCGAACATTTACATTCTGTTCACCGCTTCCTTGATCCGGCATGGGAATATGTGCACGCATTAGAATAGAAGCGGTCTTTCTGTTCATGGTTTCTACCATGTTCTTAAATAGTTCGTAGCTTTCAAGCTTATAAATGAGTAGAGGATCTTTGTTCTCATAAGCAGCACTTTGTACAGAGTTGCGCAGTTCATCCATTTCCCGCAAGTGCTCTTTCCACGCCTCATCAATCGTATAGAGAGAAATGCTCTTCTCAATATCTTTGAGTAGTGCACGACCCTCTGTTTCATCTGATTCCTTAAGGTTAGTCGCAATGTTGTAGGCACGCTTGCCATCAGTAATGGGTACAATGATACGCTCAAACTTATCTCCGCGCTGCTCCCGCACCTGATGTATAATAGGATAGGCAATAGCAGCAATAGCATCAAGCTTTCTCTTATAAGCTGCATACACCTGATCAAATACATCCGCTGCTAATACATCCGCCTTTGTCTTATGGAATTGCTCTTCACTTATTGAGCTTTCAACAGCGAGGGTGCTGAGCATCTCATGTTTGAAGGTTTCAAAGTCATCGGCTTCTTTGTTTTTTTCTACAATTTGCTCTGTGACATCATAGAGAGTGTTGAGCGTATCCAATCCAATACGTTCTCCCATCAATGCGTGGCGACGACGTGTATAGATCACTTCACGCTGCGAATTCATTACGTCATCGTACTCGAGCAAACGCTTACGAATACCGAAGTTATTCTCTTCAACTTTCTTTTGGGCTCGTTCAACATTCTTAGAGAGCATTTTATTTTCCAATACATCTCCCTCCTTAAAGCCCATTCTATCCATCAAGCTAGCTATTCGATCACTGGCAAAAAGGCGCATCAAATGGTCTTCTAATGAGATGAAGAAGACGGATGAACCCGGATCTCCCTGACGTCCGCTTCGTCCTCGCAACTGACGGTCTACTCGGCGTGACTCATGACGCTCTGTGCCTATGATAGCTAAACCACCGGCATCTCGAACTTCTTGGGATAGTTTGATGTCCGTACCACGGCCGGCCATGTTGGTGGCTATGGTTACTGTTCCCTTCTTTCCTGCTTCTGCAACGATCTCTGCTTCCTTCTGATGTAATTTAGCATTCAATACATTGTGAGGAATCTTTTTAAGAGAAAGCATCTTGCTGAGCAATTCACTGATCTCCACGGAGGTAGTACCTACCAATACAGGACGTCCTTCGTTAATCAAGCTTTCTATTTCATCAATGACAGCTTTGTACTTCTCACGAGCTGTTTTATAGATACGGTCATTCATATCCTTACGGATAACCGGCTTGTTGGTAGGAATAACGACCACATCAAGTTTGTATATATCCCAGAATTCACCTGCTTCTGTCTCAGCTGTACCGGTCATCCCTGCGAGCTTATGATACATACGGAAATAGTTCTGAAGCGTAATAGTGGCAAATGTTTGCGTGGCTGCTTCTACTTTAACTCGTTCCTTTGCCTCAATCGCTTGATGTAACCCATCGGAATAGCGACGTCCTTCCATTATACGGCCGGTCTGTTCATCAACAATCATCACTTTATTGTCAATGACTACATACTGGTCATCCTTTTCAAATAATGCGTAGGCCTTGAAAAGCTGGTTGACTGTGTGTACGCGCTCACTCTTGATAGCATAATCAGTAACTATCTCATCTCTTTTTTCTGCTTTTGCTTCTGGAGTAAGTTCTTCAGCATCGAGCATAGAGAGCTGTGAAGCTATGTCAGGCAATACGAAGAATTGCGAATCTTGTGTACCTCGAGAAAGGAATTCCTGCCCTAAGTCTGTCAAATTGATGCTTTGCATCTTTTCATCAATCACAAAGTACAAAGGATCGGTTACAATATGCATTTGGCGCATATTGTCTTGCATGTAGAGTTCCTCTGTTTTGAGCATTGTGCTCTTGACGCCAGGTTCACTGAGATACTTGATTAAAGCTTTATTCTTAGGAAGTCCCTTGTATGATCTAAATAAAAGTAGAGCTCCCTCTTCTTGCTCCTTCTTATCTGTGCTCTGCATCTTTTTCTTTGCGTCAATTAAGAGTTGACTGCAAAGTTTGCGCTGCGCCTCTACTACCTTCTCTACATTAGGAAGATAGGTCTCAAAAAGTTGCTCTTCACCTTTTGGGGTGGGTCCTGAGATAATCAACGGAGTTCGCGCATCATCAATGAGCACAGAGTCAACCTCATCGACAATTGCATAGTTATGCTTCCGCTGAACTAAATCGGAGGGAGACACTGCCATATTATCACGCAAGTAGTCGAAACCAAACTCATTGTTTGTACCAAAGGTTATATCTGCATTATAGGCAGTACGACGCCCATCCGAGTTGGGCTTATGGTTGTCAATACAGTCTACCGTGAGTCCATGGAACATGTAGAGAGGCCCCATCCACTCAGCATCTCGTTTGGAAAGATAATCATTTACGGTTACCACATGAACCCCTCGTCCGGTGAGTGCATTAAGGAATACCGGCAGGGTAGCGACGAGTGTTTTTCCTTCTCCGGTGGCCATCTCTGCGATCTTTCCTTTATGAAGAACTACACCTCCGATGAGCTGTACATCGTAGTGAACCATGTCCCATATAATCTCATTACCTCCTGCCATCCAGTGGTTTTGGTAGATGGCCTGATCTCCTTCAATAGTGACAAAGTCCTTCGTAGCAGCTAATTTTTTATCTTGTTCGTTTGCCTGAACAATGATATGCTCGTTTTCCTTAAAGCGACGAGCTGTATCCTTCATTATAGCAAATGCTTCAGGAAGTATTTCATCGAGGATCTCCTCATTCTTGTCTAATATTTCTTCCCTTAGTTTATCTATATGCTTCCAAGCCTCGTCACGTTGCTCTAAATTGAGCTCTTCGAGACCTTCCTTAAGCTTTTCTATTTCGTCTACCTTATCTTGCGTATAGTCTGCGATACGTTTGCGTAGTGCATCGGTGCGAGCTCGCAATTCATCGTTGGAGAGTTTCTCTATAGTAGGATATATTTCCTTGATCTTAGTCACGTAGGGAGTAACCTCTTTAAGGTCACGTTGTGACTTATTTCCAAATAATTTGGATAAGAATTGGGTCAATGCCATTGTTTCTTTTATTTAGTGCTTACAAGAAGCAAAGTTAGGTCATTTTTAGTTATTAGTGAGCAATACTGCTTTCATCACCCTATTAAGTAGTGCTTTACGCATATTGTTGCTTTTTTATCCTTAATCGAGGTGTTGTGCGTGGTAACAACTTATTGTAACGAGATACCCAAAAAGATATAAGTAGTAAAGCTGCTGACAGCATATAAAGAGAGGGACTGAAATGCTGCCCCGTACTCCACGAGAGCACTAAGAGAAAGAGTAATTGTAGCAATATATTTATATAATGATACAAATGTGCGACGAGGCTATTGCGGAAGAAAAGCAACAGGGGTAGTCCCAAAAAGAAGTGGAGCGGATGAATGCTTACTAATGTCCAATTTGGAGCTGTTAGTGGGTGTAGCGATATTACTGTTAGGAAGAAGGTAAGACAGCCGGCTAATCCCATAACCCCCAGCATAATTGCACTCCATGTACGCATGAAATAAGCTTTCCCTCGTGCAGTGAGTGCCCCAATGAGGGTTATAAGCAGTAGATAAAGGCATACCGCAAAGGGTTGAAATACCCATGGAGTACTTTTGAGTGGTTCCTGCTCCTTTAGCTGTGGATAGGTTTGCTCGGCTATTACTGCCTGACGCACGTTTCCTGCTGTATCCTCAAACTGTGCCTCTCTAATAATATTTCTCATGTAGATTGGAAGAAATAGCTGATCATGAGCTTCAATTGGTGTATCAGCCGGTTTGCCTAATACCATATCCGTCCCAAACTTAAGCCACGGACGCTGTTTACTGCTTTGATCAACCATGGTGCGGCGTGTAGTGGTAGGGGTGTTTTGTGGTAGAATAAGTCTTCCTTGTAACGATTTCTCTAAGAGAACAATAGGTCGGGTAGCGCAGTTATCAAAAACGAAGTCATAGTGGTAAAAACGATTCCCCGGCTTGAGATTCTCTTCTACTAAAGAGAGAAAGTGCTCTGCCTCTTCTTGAGATAGATTGAGCACCAATTCGCTTACTTCACAGCCATCAGAGGTATAGTTGTATATGTATTGCTCTGTAGGTTGCTCTGCCAGCATGTAGTCTGTACTTGTACCTGCTACAAAGCGTGGTATAAATCCGGGCGCCTCAAAGTCAAAAATACCCCAATTGTATACACGGTCTTGCCCATCGCTACTAACCACTCTCACTGCTGCATGCCCATAGATAGTCCAAATATGCTCTTCCAGAGAGGGAACTACAAGCAAGCTTATGGTGTGTCGAACCGGCTGTGAAAGCGTATCGGCTACTACGGTTTCGTGCGACAATATATTTTCTCCTTTGCTCCATTTAGGAAGTATACAACTCAGCATACTCCATAGCACTATTACAACGAGGTGTCTAATTTTTATTTTGTCCATTTAGCGATTCTTCTTTCCCCCTTTTACTTAAAAAAATCGTTTGGCATATACCGATGTCATCCGTTTTCGTGAGAGTTTTTAGCTTCTCTCTTTGATACCTATTTGGATAGCGGAGTTTACTACTCAAAAGTCCATCGATAAGCTCCTATTACGAAAGGAAAGTGAAAGGGTTGTTATTGTTGCTCACTCAGTGTGTAACAAACGCATCTTTGGCATTTGCCATTATTCTTATTCTACCTCAAAAGTAACCATAAATAATGTATTGACAAAGGGATACTTTGCACGATATGAGTGCTCTCTTGATGGTGGCTATCTCTTTCATCTGGTAAGGTCCTTTTTACGATTAGCGTACACTTAGATCACGCTCTCTATCTAAATTTCATTATTCCTATGATCAATATTATATTTCAACCCATATTACTCCAAAAAAACATCTGTATCTTTTGATTCACTTGTCTATACCTTTTGAATAATAGATCTGTATCTTTCAATTGAAACATCTATACCTTTTAATTACTTTGTTCAATATCTTTTTCTCGCCTATACAAGTATACATTTAACTTACGCATATGTACGAAAGTAGTCTGCTTTGTGAGGTTCAAGGGGAGCGGAAATTTTGTCATGTTAAAGTCTTTCTCTATCTTTGCACCACTGTTTGGAGAACAGTTGCTGCAAAATGCAGTAAAATGGTGGTCGTAGCTCAGCTGGCAGAGTCCCAGATTGTGGTTCTGGTTGTCGTGGGTTCGAGCCCCACCGGCCACCCGGGAGAGTTAGTGGTAAGTGAAGAGGAGGAAATGATCATGTATTCATGCCATTACCTCCTCTTTTTTGCATATGTGCGATAAGGATAGTTATTACTCGATAGCTGAAGAGAGTGAAGCTCGCTATACGATTCAGCGTAGTCGCTTCATTGGTTTTGCCCATCCTGTGCGAAGTGAAGAGGAAGGAAAATCTATTATTGCTGTCTACCAAAAGCGATTCTTTGATGCTACACACGTAGCATGGGCTTACGCAATAGGAATTGATAGAGAGCCCAATAGGGCCAATGATGATGGAGAGCCTTCCGGTACAGCAGGGCGGCCTATTTATGGTGCCATCCTGTCACAGAATGTCAGTGACGTTGTTGTCTTGGTAGTTCGCTACTTTGGTGGGGTTAAATTGGGTACATCCGGATTAATCAGTGCTTATGGAGAATGTGCTAAAATGGCATTAGAGAGCGCTTCCAAGAAGGAAATCATACTTAAAGAGCAGCTCTCCATACGCTTCAATCCCGAGTTAACCGGCATCGTGATGAACCGAGTGCATAATGCAAGCGGAGAGATAATAGCTCACGGTTATGCGGATGGGCTGTCTCTGCTTGAAATACGGCTTAGACAGAGTGAGGTCGGCCGTTTGAGATCCGATTTAGACGCCCTTTACGGAGTCTTTTTCGACGAATAGATTCTCTTCCGGCAAGCATCGGAAACTCTTTCTATGGTATTGAGTCAGTCCATATCTGGCGATAGCTGCACGATGCTCTTTGGTGGGATACCCGGCATTATGCTCCCAGCCGTATTGGGGATACTCGATAGCTAAACGATCCATGTACTCATCACGGTGTGTTTTAGCAAGAATAGAAGCTGCAGCAATAGGAAGAAGTGTGGCATCCCCTTTGACAATACATCGATGAGGAATACTCGGATATGGGGTAAAGCGATTGCCATCAATAAGCAGTCTGTCAGGAATTTGCTGCAAGGCTTGAATCGCACGATGCATTGCTAAAAATGAAGCATGCAGTATATTGATGCGATCAATTTCCTCTTGTGTGGCTACTCCTACGGCCCATGCAATAGCCTCTTGCTCTATTAAAGTCCTCAGTTTATTTCGCTGATGCTTGGTAAGCTGCTTAGAGTCATTGATGCCGGGAAGAGCTATTTCGGGATCCCATATGACAGCAGCTGCATATACACCTCCAACCAAGGCCCCTCTACCGGCTTCATCGCATCCTGCTTCTAATAAGCCATCATTAATGAAATAGGGTGCCAGCATCAGCGACGTAATATTTTTACGGCACGTTGAACGGCTTGAATAAGTTTGTCCACCTCTTCCTCTGTATTATAGATACCCATAGAGGCTCTCAGCGTAGCGGTTACTGAGCAAGCATTCATAAGAGGTTCAGCACAGTGATGGCCACTTCGTAGAGCAAAACCTAACTCATCTAAAAGAATTCCCAAATCGTAGGGATGGACACCATCACATACAAAGGTGACCACAGCCTCTTTACGGGGAGCCGCTCCAAGGATGCTGATACCCTTAATTGTCGCCAAACCATCGGTTAGCTTATGGAGTAGTAATTGCTCGTGCTGAGAGATAGTATCAAATCCTATGCGGGTGATGAAGTCCACAGCCTTAGCTAATGCGACAGAGGATACGAAGTCGGGAGTGCCGGCCTCAAACTTATAGGGTAGTGGAGCAAAAGTGGTGCGCTCAGTTGTGACCTTGTCAATCATTTCTCCTCCAAAGAAGAATGGCGGCATCTCTTCCAACAATTTTCTTTTCCCATAAAGAACCCCTATTCCTGTTGGTCCGTACATCTTGTGTCCCGAAAACGCATAAAAATCGGCATCAATCTCTTTTACATTCACTGCCCTGTGAGCGATTGCCTGAGCTCCATCTACTACGACAAAAGCTCCGGCTTCATGTGCCTCAGCCACTAATTCCTTCACCGGATTTACCGTGCCCAGTACGTTGCTTACATGGGCAATGGCTACTATCTTCGGATGGTCTGAAAGTGCCTTTGTAAAGGCTTCACGATCTATTTCTCCTGTTTCTGTGAGAGAAACTACATGCAAAAGAGCGTTCTTACGAAGAGCCAACTGCTGCCAAGGAACAAAATTGGAATGATGCTCCATCAGCGTGGTCACGAGACTATCCCCTTGCTTCAGAAGCATATCACCAAACGAATAAGCCACCATGTTGAGAGAGGCAGTAGTACCGGAAGTAAAGATGATCTCTTCCGGAGAAGCTCCAATCCAGTTAGCAATGGTTTGACGAGCATTTTCGTGGTGCTCAGTAGCTTCTCGGCTCATCCTGTAGGTGCCGCGATGAACATTTGCGTTGCAGAAGCGGTATGCCTCTGAAATAGAATCGATAACGCAAGCCGGCTTTTGTGTTGTGGCTGCACTATCGAAATAAATAAACGATTCCTGTGATCCGTTATTGAATATGGGGAACTCCCTTCTGATTTTTTCTATTTTGCTCAGGTCCATTATGTATTTATTCAGCCTTGGTAGAGGTATCCTTACGGATGGCAAAAGTAGTGAATTCCCTTTTCTTTTACTATCTTTGCAGCGCACGCAACGAAAGTGGCGTGTCGCAAGGGGCGTTAGCTCATCTGGCTAGAGCGCGACACTGGCAGTGTCGAGGTGATCGGTTCGAGTCCGATACGCTCCACTCCTTTTCTCATTACTGTTTTTATTCCCTATTATCTTTTCCTCTGTTTACTTCGCTGCTGAGCTCTGCGTTCTTTCTCGCGTTGCCGTTGCTGCTCTTTGCGTAATCGCTCTTTCTTTTCTCTTTCCCTTTTACGTGCTTTAAGCTGCTCTTCACGCTCTTTTTTTGCTCTCTTCAGGGCCTCCTGACGCTCCCTTTTCGCTTTTCGTTCCGCTTTTATACGCTCTTGACGTAGCTTGCGTACATCTTCATATTTAATAGGAGTTTCGGCTATGGTAGTGCTGTCAGTGAGAATGAGAACACTGTCCACTATAGCACTATCCACCACTCCTGTGGAAATAGTTACGGAGTCTACAGGGAGAGGGAGGTTTTTATTTCTTGAGGTGGTAGAGTCCTGGGGTAGCGGAAGCGGTTCAATCGGCTTAACCTCCTTGTGAACCTCATTAGGCTGATCAGGTAATTCTCTAACTGTATCTTTTGGCCTATCTGTAGTAGGCTCTGCGTTACTATTTCCTTCCTCTTTGAGGATTCGCTGTTCGGCATAATGCTCTAACGGAATAGCCGCTTCCGGTAGGGAGGTAATTAGTGTATCGGCTAAATAGTTAATGTAATGTGGTAGAGAAAGCCCCGCTTTAATCTTTTGCAGATTATCCTCACTGATGGGAAGCAATAGGGCATTATCGGACAACTCTTTCATGAACCCTTCCGGAGAATAGGCTTTACGCATATAGCTTCTCATAATCGTCTTATCAGGTATAGGAGCTATATCAATGAGTAGATAGTCGGCATGCTCCTCAAGCTTTAAGTCCATTATATAATCTGTATAATGCGCAAAATTGAATGTGGCAATAGCAAATAGAAGGGCATTACGCTCAATCTTAGGTGAAGCTACGAGTAAAGCATGGTACTTATCGGTTTCAAATGAGTGGGAGAAAGTAAGACTATCCACTGCAAACTCATTATCTCCGGTGCCAAAGATTGATGAGTAGTCTAACCCTGAGTAGCCACCGGGAACCAACGTTCGTCCGGCTTTAAGTCCGGCAAGCATTTCTTGAGCTATGAGTGCAGTTTCGTCCTTACTGTACTCGCTAACGAGAGCCGTTAGCTTCTCTGAAAAGTTATTTGCATTTCCTTTTAAGGCATAGGCAAGTCCTTGTAAAAAGAGTGCCTTTGGCTTTAGTTCGGTTAATGGATATGTGCTTATCAATGAATCGAGAGTCGTTAGTACAGAAGAGGCATCTCCTCGGAAATAGGCATCGTAAGCATGTTGATAGAGCTCATTCTCTCTATCTTCTTGTTGCTTGAGAGAGAGAAGGTAATCAGGACTAGCTACTTTTTTAGTCAGTACTTCGTTGGGGTAGTACTTGATCATCATATTGCGCCACTTCAACGCTTCCTCCGCTTTATTGATTCGCTCGCAAATCATATAAAGAGTATAATAAACTCGGAATCGATTTTCATAATCCGGATAACGCCTGAGCAGGTCTTCATAAGTGTGTATAGCCGGTTCAAAGAGCTCCATTTCCTCGTTTAGGATAGCACCTGCCTCAGATAGATCTTTTTGTATAATAGCATCACTTGCCGTAATAGCCTCTTCCGAAAAAGGAAGCTGTGCAAGGTAGTACTCTCGTTTCGTTGGGTCTTGTGAGGCATCTTGCTCTTCCCCTGTGGGGGTATTGCTGATCTCTGTAGCTGTACTGTCATCTCCTTGAGTAGGCTGTGAAGTGCTTTCCAGTGTAGAGAAGCCTTTCCCGGGTACTAGCTGCTTATTACGTCGCTGCCAATCATCTTCTAATGCACGGCTCCCCCAGGTCTTTTTGAATAGAGCCTTTCCTCTTTCGATTAGTTGAGGATTGTAAAAATAGAATGAATTATCACTGATTGTGCCGGAAGGAGGAAGGATTTCCCCGGTATTCCTTTCTCCCATCTGTTCGTTGAAGCTTTGCGAACGCGATTGTTGCTCTTCCATTTGGGCCGTTCGCTTAGACTCACGCTGTTCCTTTTTGTATGCAGTAATGGCACTGTCTATAATTCGAAAGCGCTCTTGCTCGGGCATAGAAGCTAAAGCGCGCAAACTATCCTGCTCCCTTACACTGCGAAAGTGTATCGCGAGCTTATCAAGCTGTTTGCTTAGCGTTGAGAGCGTGTCATAACGTTCAAAGTTATGATCCAGAGCTCCCATTCCTAAAGAAAGCATCTCTTGGGCTGCGATAAAGTCATTTTGTGCTAAATATATCTCTGCTAAAGTAATTGCATTGAGTGCATAAGCGTGCTTTTGTTCGGTACTATGTTCTATTCCATAGGAAAAAGCTTCGATCGCTTTAATGGTATCTCTTGCTTCAAGCAGAAGCATTCCTTTCGTATAAGATACTCTGTCGACAACTGTTTTATAGCGCCCATTGTGCTGCATACTCTTCAGCTGGCGAAGGGCATTCTGTTTGTTCGATGCCGCATCAATACCGATTATATTCAGTCGGGCGGCTACCTCGGCTTCGAAAGGAGGAGCAGCGGAGATAACCTTCTTGAAGGAGTGCTTTGCCTCACTATTTTGTCCGCACTCTTGCTGTATTTGTCCCAATAGGAAGCGCAGTCGTATTCGGGTGAGCTTATCCTTCTCATATTTGATTGCCCGTTTCAGCGGTTCTATTGCCTCTGAATGATCGTCCTTAGTAAGCGCTACATCTGCCAATGCTTTTGCATACAGTCCTTTTTGCTTTCGAGTATCCTCCGATGATACTGTCGCAAGGGTGCGCTCTGCATCCGGCACCCAACCTAATGCAATATAACATCGAGACTGCCAAAGACGTGCTATGGCACGAATATTCGGTTCGTCTCGATACAAACGAGCCATATAGGAAAAGGTAGCCATAGCATCTAAGAAGTCCCCATTGTAGTACTGAGACTTACCTACCAGTATCCAAGCATTGTAGATAAATGTATTGTATTCTTTCTTTCGATAAAAAGCTGTATTGGCTTGTCTTTTACCTCTCGGTTGCTTAGGCTTTGTACGAATAGAGTGCATACGTATAGCCTTTCTGCCCTTCTCTAAAGCCCCATCAAAGGCTCCTCCCGAAGTGGTTTTCTCCTCTGCGGCTTTAGTTTGCAGGGGTTCCATAGAGAGACGCTCTGTATAGCTTTCGCTGTAGTTTTGAAGAAGTGTCGTGTAGCTTTGATCGAAGGCGGTTGCTCCGTTGTAGTAAACGTTATAGCGTGTGGTGAAGTTATGATAGAAACGAGTTGAAGCGGTGTTATTTTGTACAGAGCAACCTATGCCGAATGAGAGCAGCAAAATAAACAACAGAGAGAAAGCAAGGTAGGCTAAATGTTTCATCTCGCACTATAGCTCCGGTTGAGTCGCCTTTTCTATCGTTGTCTTAAGTTGTATAGGAAGCGCAATGCCCCTTTTGGATATGCTAGCCAACCAATCGAGCCTCTCCTCGGGTCGTAGGGTTTCAAATACCTCACGAAACTCCTCGGCCTCTTCGTCTTTGTATTGGGTAGAGGTACGCCCTTTGTATAGATCTAACTCCTCATCATCATAGTACACGATGTTGGATTTCTTTATTGGCTTGTGGTGCTCCGTGCAACAATCTCCCCCTACACAAGTAGAGCAGGGAGTTGAGGGAGTTGGCTTTTGTCCCCATGATTCAATACTTTTGTCAAGGTCGTTGAGATGCAGGGTGCGTTGTCCTCTCCGCTTAGCTTTAACTTGCCAGTAGTAGATGAACAGTGCTAAAAGCACAATACCGGGCAAGAAGGTAATAAGACTCTTCCAAATCATGTTCCAAAGTTAATCAATTGAGGCTATGTAGTAAAGCCAACTTGTCGGGCTATTGTATAAAAAGAGAGAAAACTCTTGCTCACAACTTCAGGTTCAAGGATAATAGTCTCTCTTTCGGTAGCTACCGTGAGGATAGTTGCTGCCATAGCGATGCGGTGATCGCCTATTGGATCAATATGAATCGGGCCTTTTGGCGCACTCCATTGACCTTCGAAGCTAAGGCTGTCCGAGTCGTGCGTCACTTTGTAGCCGAATGCAGCAGCTAAGCCCACAAGGCTCTCAAATCGATCACTTTCTTTGTGTGCGAGCCGTGCTAATCCGGAGAGTGTAAACTGCTTATGCTGACCTAATAGGGCAGCTAAATAGGCAGGCGCTAAGTCGGGGCATTCATCCAACTGAAACTGCAGTTTACTAGCTATAGATAGTTCTCTATTGCGCTGTAGGAGTATGCCATCCTCTCCGAAAATAGTTACTACGCCCAGTTGGAAGAAATCGTATGCAATTCGTTTATCCCCCTGAAGATCACCGCACTTGTAGCCCTCCAATAGTAGAGTAGTAGGGCCCTTTTCTTGAGCTACCCATCCGAATAGATAGGAGGCTGCAGACCAGTCTCGCTCCGGGCAGAGGAGCATTTGTCGTAGTGTTGCAGCACTGTAGGATGAAGGTTGAATGATCAGGCCGTTACTCCTTTCTTTTATTATTCCTCCTGCTTTGCACATAAGAGCTTGGGTTAAAGCCAAGTAGCTGCCTGATAGTGTTTCCGTAGGCTGAGAGAGGGTAAGCGATTCGGATAAGTAGGGGGCGATAAGCATGATTGCAGAGCGAAACTGGCTCGTATCACGGTCTATTTCACTGTCCAATACCCCTCCGCTAAGTGTTTTCTCGGCAGGGAATACGGTTACTTCAATTCCTTTGTCAGATTTATGCCAATGAATACGGGCTCCCCACTTATTGAGTTGGTTAATTAGGGGTAGAATGGGTCTTTGTGCAAGTCTGCCGCTTGTCTCAAAATGAATAGGTCGATTCGTTTTCAGAGAAGCAATGGCTATCATAAAGCGCCAAACAGCACCCGATGCACCTACAAATATGGAGTTACTCTCTCCATCAAGTAGAGACAGTACTGCTTGTTGCATCAGAGCTACGTCATCGCAACCTTTCAGACCGGGAGACCATTCTCTGAGGGAAGAAATAGAGCCCTCCAAAGCCATCATGCCCATTACGCGAATGAGATAGCTTTTGCTATAGGGCATAGAGGTAATAAAGATTGGAACATCTATGCAACACTGCCTTTTCTTATATTGAGTGGGCAACTTATACTTCATATTTACATTCCCTAATGCTTAGTTTTATAACGGATGAATAGGGTCGTTTGTTGTAACTAAGTTGTCCACAGGGTAGCAAAATAATATCGTGACTAAACGAAAATTACATCACGAAGAAAAAATTTTTTCTTCGTGAACAAAAATATTTTTCATCACAAAGAAAAATATTTTTGTACGTGACCTAATTTGGCCGACTGCTGAGGAGATTGAAGTATCACCTTATTTGGAACTGTCTACAAATAGGAACGACATATAATAGAGTGGAGTGGTATCGTGATAGGCTGAGCATCAGTTTATAAATCCACCATGGGTGTGCTTTGGGAAAAAGAGAGGGTGCCACTTACGTAGTACCCTCTCTAAGTATAAATGCAATTTCGATACTGAAAGTCAAGTCCGAAGGTTTGAGGCTAAATAAATCGCCAATCCCAATGCAAGAAAACTCAATGTTAAGGACAAGAAGACATATCCTAAAGCTTGTAGCCAAGCGCCATTCTTTAGAAGTGTAACTGTGTCCATTGAGAATGTACTGAAAGTGGTGAATCCCCCACACAGCCCCACAGCGAGTAGAAGTCGTATAGAGTTATCTCGGTGAATAGGTGCCGAATAGCGTGTCGCAATCCAACCTAGAAGAAATGATCCTACTACATTGACTAACAAAGTAGCAGTCCGACCATGCCATCCCAAGCCACTTGCAACTGCCGTTACTCCGTAGCGCAACAAGGCACCTACACCTCCTCCAATGAAAACGAATAGTATCGAGAGCATTTAGTTAGCTTACTTCCAAGGCGTATAAGTAAGCGTACACTCTATGCGACGCGGAGCAATAGACTGGAATAAGTTCCGTCCTAAAGAAGAGAAGAGGAAAGCGCGGCGCTCATTGTTGGTGATGTTACGTATGCACGCACTTAATGTGAAATGCCCCTTAGTCACGGAGGCTTGTGCTCCGAGGACTACATTAAAAGGCTCTTTGAGATCCTCTTTCGTACTCCAATAGATAGAGCCGGTGCCATTTAAATCTGCTCCAATGCTCCAGCTGCTGATAAAGGCACTTGGCTTAAGGTGGTGCGTATAGTTAGCGCGTAGAGAAAGGGTATGTGCAGGTACATATGGAATTTTCACTTCGTAGGCCGGATTAGACTCTCTCTCCGGAATGCGTAAGCGAGCGTGGGTGTAACCATAATCAGCAGCCAACAATAAAGAGGATATGGGCTTGTACACCAAACTTACTTCTGCACCAAGATATTTCCCCGTTCCATAGTTAGTCTGCTGTCTACCAAGGCCTGAGGCCACAAAGTCGGTAAGCTGTAGATCTGACGTACGCGTGGCAAAGAGTGCCACATCAAATTGTAAGCGTTTGTTGAATAGGAGACTATTGAATCCAAGTTCTAGGTTATTGCTCCGTTCTGGCTTGTAGCTCAAGCGTTCACTCAGATCCGGCTGTGGGGCTGCAGGTTTATGCATTAGTGCAGATACAATATCGGTCACTTGTCGCCCTTGTAACACTTCAGCAAAGGCCTGTTCGTTGTAGCCACCGGCTTTATATCCTTGTGAATATGAGAAGTAGGTCATCACATTCGGAGTACAGCTATACTGAAGAGCAACCTTAGGCGAGCCCTGTACGAATGTTCGATGCAGCTTGCCGTTTAGCTGAGTTGGGGCGGAAAAGGGCTTTTTATTACCATCCTTATCTACGAGATCAAATGAAAGCGCCATGCCCGTGTCGTAGTCTAAGGCTAAGCGATCAATTCCAAGATGCATGCCTAAGGTTAAGGTTAGACCACGAAGGGTAAAGAGATCATTGAGTGCATATTGTGCATAGATAGACCCGCCTAACTCAGGCTTTTTAAAAGAAAGGTCCACTCCCTGTGGTGCATCGGTGCGCAGTACTAAGCGAGCAGGCATTGGCAGCTTATCATACAGTTTATTAAACTGAGGAGCAAACATACCTTTCAAAGCATCTATTCCAAATGTGATAGGAGAATTAAGATCTACCCCTTTGTAATAGGCAAATGCGCCTGTGGATAACTGATGCCGGTTGTCCTTACTGTGCCACTTGAAAAGGGCTTCAGCTGTAGTGGCAAAAGCCTTTTGACGCTGTTGAACCGTAAATAAATCCCGAGGAGAGTAGTCTTGGTCCATCTGCATCTTATCTGTAAGATACTCGCCACTTAACGCTAAGTTGAAAGAGGTCTGCTCACGTTGACGAAGCCATAGCAAACGCATTGAAGCTATACCACGCTCATAATTGGAGGGAGCATTGAGTGCAAGTGGTTCCATAACATCCTTTTCTGCATTGTAGGGACGATATGGGAAGGCGCCTTGATCCACCCAATTGCCATAGAGCTGGAAAGAGAGATTGTCAATTGCATTGGGATGCCAGCCGACTTTTAATAAGATAGAGAGGTCTTTTTCAGAATCGGCAGGTTTACCTGTTACACTATTTGTCCAATACCCTTTACGAAAGCTTCCCTTGGTCGCTATACTGTGTGCAACTCGTGGGTTATATACAAAAGAAGTGGCAGTTTGAAAAGCAAAGAGCCCCGGATATCCACCGGTTATACTGTACTGCTCTAAACGACGATCAAAAGGCGAATAGGTACGCACGTTAATAATACCTCCTAATGCATTGCGCCCATAAAGTGTGCCTTGAGGTCCACGGAGCACTTCTATTGAATGTATCATGGGAGTGGAAAAAAGCAGTCCATTGCGGTTCATCTGAGGAACTCCATCTACGTAGACTCCTATAGACTGTCCTCCATAACGTGAGCCGACTCCTCTAATATAAAAAGCACTTGAAGCCGCTGAGCCATATTCGGGAATATGAAGATTAGGGACTATAGCAGAAAGATCCCTTACATTACGAAAGCCTCTCTGCTCCAGTTCGGTGGGGTTTATATAAGTACGTGCTGTGGGGAGTGAGCGCTCTGCATTCGTTTCTCGAGACGGAGATGTGACTACAACCTCACCAAGACGTACAGTAGCAAGAGAATCTCTCGTATCGGTTGCGGATTGCGCATGAATGAGAGAAGGAATGAAGCTACAAGCAATTGCTACGGTTAGTAGTTTTTCTAACTTGAACATTGTGTTTTTGATTTTATTTTAGGGATGAAGGTATGAGTGCCAAAAGAAGTCTGTACTGATTTAGTACAGACTTCTTAGTTGCAACCCAATGAGGCTAAAGGTTACTTATTTACTATTTCGTAAGTATCGGAGGCTATCATCAGCTCCTCGTCTGTCGGTACAACGAGTACCTTGACGCGACTATTTGGAGTGCTGATTACTGCTTCTGTACCATGCACAGAAGCATTGAGTTTTTTATCAATTTCTATGCCCATGAACTCCATATTATCGCATACAAACTCGCGAGTAGAAACTTGATTTTCACCTACGCCACCTGCAAATACCAAGATATCCAATCCGCCCATAGCAGCAGCAAGGGCTCCTAAATATTTGCGGATCTGATAGTCATACATCTTTAGTGCTAACTTAGCGCGCTCGTTTCCTTGTGATATAGCTTCTTCTATTTCACGCATATCGGAAGAAACCCCGCTAACGCCAACTACACCGCTCTTCTTATATATAACATCCGACAACTCATCGTAGCTTAACCCTGCTTCCTTACCAAGGAAAAGAAGCGCGCCTGCATCTAAGTTACCACTGCGCGTTCCCATAATAAGTCCTTCCATAGTAGTCATACCAAGGGATGTGTCAAGAACTTTACCATTGACTATGGCATTCATAGAAGCTCCGTTACCAATATGGGCAGTGACTATCTTAGAGTGATTGAAATCTATACCGGTTATTTCACAAGCACGTTTGCTAATATAGCGATGGCTGGTACCGTGAAATCCATACTTACGAATACCATACTTTTCGCAGTATTCATAGGGAAGCGCATAGCGATACACATACTCCGGCATAGATTGCTGGAATGCTGTATCAAAGACTCCCACTTGTGGCACTTTAGGCAACAATTCCGTTACAGCACGAACTCCACTTACCGTAGCCGGATTGTGCAAAGGGGCAAGATTAGTAAAGGCATTTACATCGTTGATAACATCTTCAGTAATTAAAGTGCTGGTACTATAGCGATCACCACCGTGTACCAAACGATGCCCAACTGCTCCTATTTCATCCAAACTCTTTAGGCAGCCATACTCCTTGCTTAGCATAGTCTGAAGGATGAAGTCTATAGCTGCAGTATGCTCATTAAGTGGCTTCTCAAGGATAACCTTTTCTCCATTGGGCAACTTTACCTTTAAGAAGCTTCCCTTGAGCCCCAATTTCTCAACTTGACCTTGTGCAACGACAGTACCTTCCGGCATGTCTATGAGTTTATATTTTACAGAGCTACTTCCGCAGTTAAGTACTAATATTTTCATGTCTGTTCTTCCTGTAGATGATTATTACTTCTTATTGGATTTCTTGAGTGAAATAGCCTGATTAGCTGTCATAGCTACGAGATTATAAATATCTATAGCAGCACAACCACGACTCAAATCATTCACCGGAGCACCCATGCCTTGGAATACAGGACCAATAGTTGTTGCTCCACCAAGACGCTCTACCATCTTATAAGCTATATTACCCACTTCCAGAGAGGGGAATACAAGTACGTTGGCACGACCGGCAACTTTACTATTAGGTGCCTTAAGTTTTCCAATAGACTCTACTAATGCAGCATCTGCTTGGAGTTCACCATCAATAGCCAAATTCGGTGCCATTTCCTTTGCAATGCGTGTGGCTTCTACTACCTTATCTACGTCATCTCCCTTGCCGCTGCCTAAAGTAGAGTAGCTCAAGAGGGCAACACGAGGATCTATGCCACATACATCACGAGCAGTCTCTGCAGAACATACCGCTATCTCAGCCATTTCTTGTGCTGTA
This sequence comes from Porphyromonas miyakawae, assembly GCF_045865415.1. Taxonomy (NCBI): domain Bacteria; kingdom Pseudomonadati; phylum Bacteroidota; class Bacteroidia; order Bacteroidales; family Porphyromonadaceae; genus Porphyromonas; species Porphyromonas miyakawae. The sequence continues at coordinate 972,909 of NZ_BAAFSF010000001.1, read as the reverse complement.
GGACGTGGGGTAACAGCTACATCAGCTACAAGTACAAAACCATTATCTCCGTAGGGGCTATTCGTCAGAAGAAGGAAAGCCCCACTTACACACTTGATCCCGGGTTTCGTTTTAATGATTTGCAGGGCAGGGCGAAGCACATCCTTCGTATAACTAATGGCACCGGCTACAAAGCCATCAGCATCTCCGGCCTTCACCATTAAGCAACCATAGTAAAGAGGATCGTTTACAAGCTTTTCAGCTTCCTCACGAGTCAATCCTTTGCTCTTGCGAAGTTCAACGAGCAGATCTACATAGCTTGCTCGCTTTTTACTATCTATCGGATTGATAATTTCGCTCTTTTCAATGTTAGTTAGACCTAATTCCTTTGCTTTTGCGATGATTTCATCGTGCTTGCCTAATAGGATAGGACGAACTACTTTGTCTGCAATAAGTTTGTCTGCAGCCGTAAGGGTACGAGGTTCTGTCCCTTCGGGTAGCACGATCCGTTGCATGTCTTCTTTAGCTCGTGCTATTATTTGATCCATCAATTCCATAAATATATCCTTTTGATTAATTTTTCAGTCCAAAATGCTTTATACAATAACAATAAAAACACTCTGTCAAACTACGCTATATTAGTTATGCAGCATATTCAACAGAGTGTCTATTGCAATCCGATTCTCTCTACTTCTTGTTACTTAAGAAGATTTTCTGCTTCTGCTTTTAGGGTTGCTTTTGATTGAACGCCTACCAGTTTCTTTACCACTTCACCACTTTTGTTGAAGAAAAGAATAGTAGGAATATTTCTCACGCCATACTTAGCAGGTATTTCGCTATTAGCATCCACATCAATCTTACCAACAATGATCTTCCCGGCATATTCATCAGCGAGTTCGTTGATCATAGGACCAACCATTTGACAAGGACCACACCACGTAGCCCAAAAGTCGATGATTACAGGAAGTCCTTCTGCCATAATTGCTTCATAGGAAGCGTCCGTTATTTCCATTGCCATAAAATAAATCTGCTTTGATATTAATCAGTTTAACCTCACCCTACCTGTGCTATCCACAAAGAGAGCCTTTACAATTGCAAAAATAGCTAATCTATTTGACTTTACAGCGAAGTTCATACTTTTCAATTATTCGACATAGCCATGATCCGGGATGTATCCGAAACCGTCTGGAGGCTACATCTATGGAATAATGTTTCTGAGGATCGCACAAATTGAATGAAAGTTCAGATTTTCCTTTGTTCTCCTTGCACCCATCCACTAACTCTTCGATGAAGTCCTCAATATAACTTTCGTCTACCATAGCCAAGTTTAATTGTAAGATGACTTCGTTAACAAGCGTATCTGCCACGTTGGGCAGTGCATTTACATCCTGTACATTTAGGTAAACGCGTTCTCCTGTCTTATCATATTTCGGACGGCTGGCATTGAGTGTAAGTAAGAGAAATTCATTCTCTTTGAAGTAGCCTCTAAACTTATAGTTTTCTTCACCCCAGATGCGCAGTTCATGGCTTCCGGAATAGTCGTTGATTACAATAGAGGAGTACTCCTTTGTAATATTTCCATTTGCACTTTGCCATGTTCCCGAAGTTACCTTGGAGATATAACCGGCAACACGCACTTCCGTACCAACTAAATCCGCAGGATTCTTTAGATCGTCAGTTGTATTGGTACAATAGTTTTTGATAATGAATTCATATGGGTCTAATGGATTGCCGCTTAAAAATATACCGATGAGACTGCTCTCATCAAGTAGCTCTTCTAAACGGCTACGCCTTGCCCCCGCAGTAGGTTCCGGCTTGTTAATATCAATAGGGTGGGCTTCTCCGAACAGCGATATGCTACTTTCTTTTGTTTCTTGCTGACAGGTCTTGCTATAGGCTATTAATGCAGTTATAAAGTCTGCATCAGTGCCGTTCTTCGGAATAGCAAAATAGTCATCTCTATTGAGATCAAAGCAATCGAAAGTACCACTCTTGATAAAACATTCGATTGTTTTTCTGTTAAGTGACTGATAGGGGACTCGCTTGAAAAAGTCGTACACGTCCTTAAAATGTCCATTTGCATTCCTCTCTTCTATGATAGCAGCTACCGCAGAAGAGCTAACACCTTTTATCGCCCCTATCCCAAAGCGTATATCTCCTTTGTCAGTTACACTAAATGTGTTATGAGACTCGTTAATATCGGGAGGTAGCACATTAATTCCCATAGCGTTGCACTCATTCATTAGCTTGGCCACTTCATCTGCCTTACGTAGCATGCAACTCAAGTTACCGGCCATAAATTCACTGGGGTAGTGTGCTTTTAGATAGGCTTCTTGATAGGATACATAGGCATAGCAGGCTGAGTGGCTCTTATTGAAGGCATATTGTGCAAAGCTTTTCCACCCTTGCCAGATCTTAGAAAGTGTTTCTGTGGAGTGACCATTAGCCTCGCCTCCCTTCATAAATTTCGTTTCAAGGGCCGCAAGGATTTTCTCCCGTTTCTTTGCCATCCCTTTACGAAGTTTATCACTCTCTCCTCTCGTGAAGCCGGCAATAGATCGAGAAAGACGCATGACCTGCTCTTGGTATACGGTGATACCATAGGTTTCTTTGAGCACCTCTTCCTCTTCGGGAAGCGTATAGTTTATCTCTGATTTGCCATGTCGGCGGTTGATATATTCAGGGATACTATCCATGGGACCCGGTCGATAAAGGGCATTCATAGCGATAATATCTTCGAAACGGGAAGGATGAAGTGCCATTAAGTGCTTTTGCATACCGGGAGATTCAAACTGGAAGATTGCCACCGTACGACCTGAAGAAAACAGATCAAAGGTTTTTTTGTCCTCCAACGAAATGTGATCAATATCGACATCTTCTCCGGTAGTCTCCTTAATCAAGCGAAGTGTTTCTTTGATAATGGCTAATCCTTGTAATCCAAGGAAGTCCATTTTGATCAATCCGGTTGACTCGATCACGTCTCCGGGATACTGGGTGACAACTACTTTTTCTGTATCTCCCTTTTCTCCTTCATTGACAGTGCGTTGTTTCTTCGCGGTTGCTAAAGGTACCACTTTGCTAAGATCAGTAGCAGAAATGATAACTCCACTGGCATGTACACCGGTTCCTCTTACGCGATTTTCAACACGAGTAGCATAGGATAGGACAGTCTTATCCAGTTCGCTTCCGTTGTCCGCAATTTCTTTGAGGTCAGGTACATTCTCTATAGCAGCCTCGATCGTTACATCTTTTACGCCGGGGATCTTGCTTGGAATGAGTTTGGAGATTCGGTCTCGCTCTCTTTGAGGCATTTTTTCAATGCGACCCATATCTTGAACTGCACTCTTGGCTTTCAACTGAGAGAAAGTGACGATATGAGCTACCTTTTCCTTTCCATACTTTTCGGTAACATACTCCAGCACCTTATCACGCCCTACATCTTCAATATCTATGTCGATATCTGGTAATGAGGTTCGGTCCGGATTGAGGAATCGCTCAAAAAGAAGGTCATACTTAATGGGGTCTATTTTAGTGATGTTAAGTGTGTATGCTACTACACTACCGGCAGCAGAGCCTCGGCCCGGCCCTATTGAAACGCCCATATCTCGGGCTGCTTTTATCAAATCCCATACTACAAGGAAGTAGGTCGGGAATCCCATTCTATTTATAGTTTCTAACTCAAAGTCAAGACGCTCCCGCACAACGTCGGGAAGAGGAGTACCATATCGCTCTGCAGCTCCGACATCGGTGAGATGCTTAAGGTATTCGCTTGGGGTCTTAAAGGGTTCCGGTATAGCAAATTCCGGCATAAGCGCATCGTGATTGATTGAATAAAGCTCAACCTTCTCTAATATCTCAAGTGTATTAGAGAGCACTTCAGGATGATCTTTGAATATTTCATTCATCTCCTCCTGTGTTTTGAACCACTCCTCTCCGGAATAGCTCATCCCTTTATCCTCATCATCTGTGACCTCCATATCAGCAAGTTCTTTACCCAAGCCTACACAGAGCAATCGCTTATGTACATCAGCATCTTCACGATTGAGGAAGTGGACGTCATTAGTGGCAATAACCTTTACGCCACACTTCTCCGAAAGCTCATAAAGCGCTTCATTTACTATGAGTTGTTTTTGATAGGTATGCTTATTATATCCTTTGCGTGAGGTTTGGTGTAGCTGTACCTCTAAGTAAAAGTCATCCCCAAATATCCCTTTGAACCAGCGTATGGTTTCCTCAGCCAAGTCCTTTCGTCCGCCTAATATATGCTGTGGAATCTCTCCTGCAATACAGGCAGTAGACACAATAATGCCTTCGTGATATTTCTCCAAAAGTTCCTTATCAATGCGAGGCTTGTAGTATTCTCCCTCTGTGTAAGCAAGGGAGACCATCTTGATTAGATTCTGGTAGCCGGTATAATTCTTGGCAAGAAGAATAAGATGCCACCCCGAACTATCAATAGATTTATTGGGAGCATAGGGGTGTGGAACATTTTTTTCTTTCAGGAAACGTGATCTTCGCGCACAATATGCCTCACAGCCCACAATGGGTATGAATAGTTTTTTCTTTAGCTCTGTTATTTTGTCTTCCAGCTCAGGAATTCCTTCAGTATCATTCTGTTCCTTTTTCCCTTTTATCTGACTTTCTATCTCGTGAATCTGATCAAGAGTTCCGGAGTTGATCTGATTAACCTGGTCAGTAAAATACTTTATCCCATACATCACCCCATGGTCCGTAATAGCCATACCTCGCATACCATCCGCACGGGCTTTGGAGATAAGTTCTTCTATGCTGGAGAGACCATCCAATGTGGAGTAGTAGGTGTGTACATGTAAGTGAACAAATGGGTTCATAATAGTCTTATTCTTTGGGCAATGTATAAAAGTAGCATCACGACAATACCTTCATCTTATTAAAGGGTAGTCATTACCGCGATACAAAGGTACATGATCAACCTTCCTAAGTCAAGAGTTTTGTTGTTTACTTTTCAACAACAAAGTCATTCTCTAAAATGCCCTCTCCTTAGCTCAAAAAGAATAGAGCCGAGGGACAACATGAAGAAAGTGTGCTGATTGCGTTACAGCTTAGTCTCATCTATGCTCACCAGCTTATTGGTGATCGCATAAATAGTTAGTCCGCTCGGGCTATGGATCTGAAGTTTCTTGGCAATATTCCTTCGGTGGGTAATCACCGTATGAATGGAGAGAGAGAGTTTGGCGGCAATTTCCTTATTAGTCAGTCCTTTGGCTACCAAGGTAACCACATTCTCTTCTCTGGGGGATAGAGCAGTTCGCTCTTCTGCCTTCTCAGTAGGTGCATCCAGCTGACTATTGATCAGATTCAAAAGCACATCTTCCTTGCAGTCCACATCTATAAAAGTATGATAACCTACAAACCTTAGATCTTGCATGCCACTGTACAAAAGCCCGATCACTTTCGTATCTCTTATGTGGGGCAATATCTTGCTATCCAACTTTACCCCACAGATGAGTGGATTGACTATTACTAGATCCGGCTTATAAGTGCTGATAGCCTCTGTCAGCTCTTCTAAATCGGGATTTATCAGGACTTGAGTGCGAAATTTATTCGCTCTTCTTAGCACTGCTTCACATCCCAAGGCCACTATAGGGGTTGGATCTGCAACGAGTACTTTCGTTATGGATCTTATCATGATGTAAAACTATGCCTTTCTTTTTGCTTCTAGTGCGCTTATCAATGGTATAAAGAGGTTATCTTCAACAGAATTATGCATTGCCAAATCATGTTCCGTTTCAAATAGCTCGTGTACTACAAAAGTGAGATCATATCCCTTGCCATCGGGGTAATACTTTATTAGAATATTCTTTAGTTCACTTATTTTCGCTTCTACTTTGTCGTGGCGTCTACCATAAACGGCAATATTATAGTGTTCGTCATGTTCGTTGGTATTGCCCTCAAGTATCCGCTCTACATAAGGGAAAACGGTCTTGTTTTCATATCCCATATGTTTATTTACCTCTTCTACATACTCATCGTAGAATTTAATAATCAGTTGGGTGATCTCCTTTGGCCCATCTGCAATAGCAGCTAAAAGCTCTTTGCGAAGCATGGGGAGACGATAGGAGAGGAAGTAGTGATGGCTACGCTTTAAGTAGTCAATCAGGGCTGTGGGGGAGAGCTCTTCCGATCCCAGCTGCATTATTTCGTTATAATCTATATCATTCGTTATTACATTGATAGTAGCCAGTAGAGTAGGAGTGTGTACATTATTTCTTTTACTTACATCTCCTATTGTAGCATTATCTCCAAACCCTAAGGGAATGCCAAATCGAGTCATTACAAGTAGAATGTCGTAGCACTCCGCAATAAGGTCGCTAATAAAGGTGTCACTAGTATAGTAACGAGGTTGCTGTAGTTTCATAGAAAGGGACTTTTGTCGCTCGTATTTGTTCTCTTTGTTATAGCAATTGCTTCCGGTAGGTCAGAAGATTTGCTACTCAACTTATGACAAAGATAAGAATATTACTTCGTGTGATATAATCTATCTGAAAGACCTTTAAGGTACGGGTCGTTATAAATAGGTATTCATCAAAGGTAGTTAGATATGCCCATCAATTTTTTCGCGTTTATTAGACATAGTATAATGCTCTGTATATCACCCGAGGAAAAAACATCTATATCTTTCATTTGAAACATCTATACTTTTCAATTCAAACATCTATACTTTTTGAATTAAAGATCTATAAGTATTGTAAGGTGAGGAGATACCTAAACTAAAGAGATTTGTGACACTATCTCATATCAATACCTACTTCTGGGTATAGTAATGGCCGAGAAATGGGGGATGAAAACGAGAAACGCTGTGTAACTTTGTGGAGATGAAACTTTCAGAGCTACAACCAGGACAAACAGCACGCATACTACGTGTAGGTGGCAGCGGAGCTTTTCGCAAAAGAATCCTTGAAATGGGATTTCTGCGCGGTAAAGAGGTTACCATGCTTCAAGCTGCTCCCATGAAAGACCCCCTCTACTTTAGAGTAATGGGGTACAATGTTTCCATGCGAATAAACGAGGCGAAACTGATCCAAATAGAGCTGATTGAACCTCATGAATTAGAGAGCGCAACACAAGAGGAGAACTTAATCCAATCTTCTACCTGTGAAAGGGAGAAGAGCGAGCTCGCAATAGTGGATAAAGTGCATAAACGTCCTACAATAAGGATAGTCCTAGTGGGTAATCCTAATTGTGGTAAAACAACCATCTTCAATGCTGCCAGTGGGGCACATGAACGGGTGGGTAATTATAGTGGAGTGACAGTAGATGCACAAAAAAGTCACTTCAGACATAAGAACTACAATATAGAAATAGTGGATCTACCTGGTAGCTATTCTCTTTCCCCCTATAGCCCCGAAGAACTTTTCATTCGCCGCTATTTGACGGATGAAAAAACACGTCCGGATATTGTAATTGATGTCGTAGATAGTGGTAATCTGGAGCGCAATCTGTACTTAACCATGCAGATAAAAGAGATGGGGCTAAGAATGGTTGTAGCCCTCAACATGCATGATGAGTTAGAGAAAAGCAACGCAAAGCTTGATGAACAACAACTCAGCAAGCTGTTGGATATACCCCTCGTGCCAACTGTTGGAAGGACAGGACAAGGACTGGAGGATCTTTTTGATGCAGCTGTTGCCTTATACGAAAAACCGGCATCAGAAGACCGTTTTATCCGAATTCCATACGGAACTAACATAGAGCCATCTGTCAAAGAGTTAAGTGATAGTATAGAGCTACACCTTCGGCTTCCTATTTATATTTCCTCGCGGTATGTGGCGGTCAAATTACTTGAAAGGGATTCGGAAATAGAACGAATAGTCCAACAAGATAAAAAAGGTGGGTTTATCCTTGCTAAAGCAAAGTATGAGTACGAAAAGATCAATCGTCTCTTAGGCGGAGAAGAGGTTGAAACAGTTATTACAGACGCTCTATACGGATTTATATCGGGAGCTTTACGCGAAACCTATCGCCCCGCTCAAAGGAGCAAGCGAACAAAGACTGATCGGATTGACCATTGGTTGATACATCGATGGTGGGGCTTTCCTATCTTTATCTTATGCATTGCACTAATGTTCCAGGCGACCTTCTCTCTGGGGAAGTATCCGCAGGGATGGATAGAGTCCTTGGTCGACTGGTTAGGTAGTACCATCACAGACGCAATGCCATCCGGACCACTGCGCGATCTGATTGTGGATGGCATTATCAGTGGAGTGGGCGGAGTCATTGTTTTCTTACCTCAAATATTGATTCTCTACCTATTCATCTCCTTCTTTGAAGACACCGGCTATATGGCGAGAGCTGCCTTCATTATGGATAAGGTGATGCACAGGATGGGGCTCCATGGTAAGAGTTTCATACCGCTAATAATGGGCTTTGGTTGTAATGTGCCGGCTGTAATGGCAAGTAGAACAATAGAGAGCCCACAAAGCAGGCTTATCACAATGTTGATAACCCCATTGATGAGTTGTAGTGCACGTCTGCCTATCTATCTACTCTTAGCCGGAGCATTCTTCCCAAACCAAGCTGGATTAGTATTGTTCATAATGTATGCTTTGGGCGTGTTGCTTGCAGTTGTGATAGCACGACTCTTCCGCAAAGCCCTATTTAAAGAGGAAGATATTCCCTTTGTGATGGAATTGCCACCTTATCGCATACCTACTTCTAAGTCGTTGCTGATCCACATGTGGGAAAAGTCAAAAGAATATCTCCAAAAAATGGGTACTATAATATTAGCAGCCTCAATTGTAATATGGATGCTAAGTTACTTTCCCCGAAAAGATATAATGCAAAGAGAAGAGGTTGCCATAAATAAGATTGAGCAAAACCAAACACTCTCTGAGACTATGAAGGAGTTGCAAAAGAAAGAGACAACAGAGGCTTTCCGATCTGAGCAGCAAAGGCAGTCTTACTTGGGACGCATTGGCTTCGGTATACAGCCTATTCTTGCTCCTTTAGGCTTTGATTGGAAGGTGAGCATCGCCATTGTAAGCGGTATTCCTGCAAAAGAAGTAGTAGTCAGTACATTAGGTGTGCTCTATACCGGTCAAAGTGATGACTCTGAGGAGTCAACCTTTCGTCTATCGGAAAAGCTTAAAGCAGACCAAAACGGAACAGAGGGTTCCGGTCTTACTCCTCTGGAAGCTATTTCCTTCATGCTCTTTGTTTTGCTGTATTTTCCCTGTGTAGCTACGATTGTTGCTATTAGTCGCGAAGCCGGAAGCTGGAAGTGGGGAGGCATTACGATTGCATATACCTGTCTGTTGGCTTGGATCGTCTCCTTCCTTGTATATCAAGGGGGATTATTGTTGGGATTTGTATAAGTGAATGTGTGTTACTTTTGATTATGAGCACCTCGGTACAATTAATCATTGTCTACATAATAGCCGCGTTAACAATCACTCTCATTGTAAGACGCTTGTTACAGATGCTAAGGTCTAAAGGGGGAAAAGGGGCTCCACATTGTCCGGGATGCTCCAAATGCACTACGCACCCTATACCCGAGAAGCAGAAGAAGTAAAGTCCCCTTATAGCTTGTCTGCATCCGGATGCTTCAGCTTAGACTGAAGTTCCTCGGCTGCCTGTATCGATTCAGTATTATTTGCTGAAATACCCCATGACTCTAATGGGGGAAGATAGATCTTTGTATTGGGCTCAAGATGGTCAAATGACAAGAGCACATCCTTATTGGCATTGTATATATAAACCCAGAAGACCCTATTCCCATAAGTTTTGGTAGCAATCGATGCTAATGTATCCCCACTTCTAACGACATAAGGCGTATAACCTGATTCTACACGAAGATCAAGCTTCTGAGACCTATTCACTTTAGGTTTAGTATCAACTCGCTGAACAGCAACAGCAGGTTGCCGGTCTGTAGAGTCTTTTTTATCCTCGCGAACAGAAGACTCTGAATAAGGTGCACAAGTAGGCTCTTTTTCTTCAGTAATAGTAGTTTGAGGTACTGAAGTTACTGTGTCTTCACGAGAAAGGGAGGTACAACCTTGCGATTGACGTAAGTGAGGGATAATTGAAATAATAAAGTATCCTAGAGAAAGGATTAATATTACGAGTAGCCATACCTTTAGCCCGGCCCCATTTCGCTTCTGCTTCTTTTCTTTGGTATCTCTAATGAGTGGTGGTAGAGTAGTCTGTGAGATCTTTTTAATAGGTGGGGGAAGAATGGCTTTTTGTGGAAGTTCAGGCGGTGTTGTTCTACGAAGAACGAGAGGAATATAGAGTGGTTCGTACCTAAGAGCCTCCATAAGTGAGGGAAATGATTGCTCCCTTATGCCCGATAAAATATTTTCGTTATTGAGCTTTGTCGGGGATAGAGCTGAAAATGGCTTATTGATATTGTTTAAAAGCTCTTGTGAAGGAGTCAAAAAAATCTTACTTCCATCGGAGGTAGCGCTAAAGGTACCTATGTGTTGCCACTGCAAACAATACCCCACACACATACACTCTTTAAAGGAATCTTTTATGGCATTAGACACCTTAAGAATTGTCTCTTTGGTGTAGGATAGTGTTTCAATGAGTAACTGATTGATAAGATCAGTTCCTTGTACGGAAACAGGGGAGACAAGGAGCCGAATATGAGGCGGAATGATCCAGGACTCACCATTAGATAGGTGTGCCACAAATTCTCCCTCCTTCTGTGTAGATAGTTCAACAATGCCCGGCAGGGTAGTCCCGGAAACTGTATATTCGGATGAAAGACGCTGGACAGTAAGCTCAATTAGCTTTTCCCAAACAGTCTTTACGGTATCATAATCTAAAGATGATGCCTCCGATAGTTTAATTAACCACTGTGCCGTTTCAATCATATTAGAGTCTCAAATTAAAGAGCATTTGTGTCTATTGTATAATAGGATGAGCGACAAGATCAAATCCTTCCGTTGCCGTAATCTCACACATATAGTAGTGTCCGGTGACAAGTCCTCTTGTTTGCTCCTTTGGAATAAGTACCTCCGGATCTACTTCAGGGGAATCGTATACAGTTCGCCCTATATAATAATCACTTTCTGTACGATCGATCAGCACTTCCAGCTGCTTCCCTATTAAGCTATCACTAAAGGAAGCACCTATTGGTTCCTGACAATTCATGAGTTGCTCCAAGCGCTCTGCCTTTATTTTTTGAGGCACATTATCCTCATAGTACTTGTATGCGTAAGTGTCCTTCTCATGCGAATAGGCAAAGGCTCCCAAGCGTTCAAATCGAGTTGACTCAACGAAATCCAGTAATTCGTCAAAATCTTTTTCCTCCTCTCCCGGATGTCCCACCATCATGGTAGTGCGAAGCACTATGTCAGGTACCTCACTACGAATATATTGAATTAGGTCAATCGTCTCCTCTTTGGTAATACCTCGTCGCATTAAGCGCAACATTTTATTTGATGCATGTTGCAAAGCTATATCAAGGTAATGGCATATATTCTCCCGCTCTTGAATTACAGGGATAATCTCTCTCGGGAAGCCTGTAGGATAAGCGTAATGCAGACGGATTCTTCTTATATCCTTTATATCGCTCAGACTCAATAGGAGATCACGTAAGGCGCCCTTCTTGCCAATATCCGATCCGTAGGAAGTAAGGTCTTGAGCGATGAGTTGTATCTCTGTGACTCCTTTAGAAGCCAGTGTTTTACCCTCTTGAACCAACTCAGATATCGGGCGAGACTTCATATCGCCTGTAATAATCGGGATAGCACAGTAAGAACAGTGCCGATTACATCCTTCCGAGATTTTCATATAGGCATAATGATGTGGAGTAGTAAGCGTCCTCTCGCCTAAGATAGCTCTGGTCGCTACTCCCAGATCTGAAAGCATTTTATGCCAATCGAATTTCCCGTAGAAAGCATCCACCTCAGGTATTTCGGATTCCAATTCATCACGGAAGCGTTCACTTAGACAGCCCATTACGATCAACTTGGCAATTCGTCCGCTTTTTTTAGCCTCTACAAAGCCCAGGATTGTATTGATAGACTCCTCCTGTGCGGCCGCAATAAACCCACAAGTATTAACTACTACGATCTCTCCGGTAATCCTTTTCGGATCGTGCCGCACACGATAGCCGGATGAAGCGAACAATCGAATTAATTGCTCGCTGTCAACAAGATTCTTCGAGCAGCCTAAAGTGATGATATTAACCTCTCCTCGATGCATTTATCCAAATAGAGAATCAACAAATTCTTTCTTCCTGAAGAGCTGCAAATCATCTATTTTTTCCCCTATTCCGATATATTTTACCGGAACCTTAAATTGATCTGATATGCCGATTACTACACCTCCTTTAGCTGTTCCATCCAGCTTAGTAATAGCAAGGGCAGTTACCTCTGTGGCAGCTGTGAATTGCTTGGCTTGTTCAAAGGCATTCTGACCTGTAGATCCATCTAATACCAGCAATACTTCCTGAGGCGCATCCGGTACAACCTTTTGCATCACGCGCTTAATCTTAGTAAGCTCATTCATCAGTCCTACTTTATTGTGTAAGCGACCGGCTGTATCAATAAGTACAATATCAGCCCCCTGAGAAACTGCAGACGACAGCGTATCAAAAGCTACCGAAGCCGGATCACTGCCCATTGTTTGCTTTACAATAGGTACGTCTACCCGTTGCGCCCATACTTCTAACTGATCAATGGCTGCTGCACGAAATGTATCTGCCGCTCCGATTACTACCTTGTGACCTGCTTTCTTAAATTGATAGGCGAGTTTGCCAATAGTCGTCGTTTTTCCTACACCATTGACCCCCACTACCATAATTACATAAGGACGCTTAACCCCTTCCAGAGAAAAACTATCCCCATCTACTAATCCATTTTCTGTGAGCAAAGCCTCAATTTCCTCTTTAAGAATCACATTCAGCTCACTAGTTGATACATATTTGTCACGTGCTACACGCGCCTCAATACGTTTGATTATTTTCAGCGTTGTATCAACCCCCACATCGCTTGTTACGAGTACATCTTCCAGATTATCTAGTACTTCGTCGTCAACCGTTGACTTACCTACTATAGCTCGTGTAAGCTTGCCAACCACATTCTCTTTGCTTTTAGAAAGCCCTTCGTCAAGTGTCTCTTTTTTCTTCTTAGAGAAGATGCCAAATAATCCCATATCTCAAACTTAATCCATTCTTCTTTTGTAATCCTCATAGGTGAAGTGTCTGAGCACTTCATAGCCGCCCTCTTCATGTAGCAACACAATATCCGGATGAGCTACTCCATTAAACATATTCGTTTTTACTGTGGTGTAGTGTAGCATATCCTCAAATATAATTTCATCTCCTATTTCGAGTGGTTCGTCAAAGCTCCATGCCCCTATATAGTCACCACTTAAGCAGCTCACCCCCCCCAAGCGATAGGTTGGAAGACCATTGATAGGTTCTTGATGCGCACCTCTAACAATGGGTTTGTAGGGCATTTCTAAGCAGTCCGGCATATGGCAAGTAAACGATACATCCAAAATAGCGGTCTGAATACCTGCATGAGACACTATGTCCACCACATGACTAATTAAAAAACCTGTTTGCCATGCAAAGGCACTTCCCGGTTCAAGGATTAGTTTTAGATGTGGATAGCGCTGCTTAAAGCCCTTGAGTACCTCTACAAGATGCTCTATATTGTACTCTTTATGCGTCATTAAATGCCCCCCTCCCATATTAAGCCATTGGGCTTGGCGTAGGGCTGTATCAAATTTCTTGGAAATAATACCCAAAGTACGCTCTAACTGAAAGCTATTCCCTTCGCACAACACATGAAAGTGTAATCCTTCAATACCTTTAGGCAATCCTTTGTCCAAGGCTTCGGCAGTAACACCGAATCGGCTACCCGGAAGAGCCGGATTATATAAGTCAGTTTCTACAGGAGAGTATTCCGGATTGATACGGATACCATACGACACATTAGGAGATAAATTTCCTTTATATCGTTCGTATTGAGAAAGAGAATTGAAGGAAATGTGAGAGGCATATTGTTGCCATTGTGCCCATTCGTTTGGTAGGTATGCAGGGGTGAAAGCATGTACTTGAGACTTCATCTCTTCATACCCCAAGCGAGCCTCCCAAAGTGAGCTTGCCGTAGAGGAAAAACCATACTCTCTAAATATGGGGAACGTACGCCAAAGTGCATACGACTTAAACGCCAAGATAATCTCGGCACCACTTTCATCGGAGACCTCTTTGATAGTAGCAAGATTTCGTCTGAGCAGTCTTTCCTCTAACACATAGGAGGCACGCTCTATTTCAGGATGGTCAATTCTCTTCACACTATAAAAGACATGTTGTTGAATAACCGCTTATCTTACAAGTAAATGCCTCCTATCCAACTCGGTAGAAGAGACACTTTCAGTAAAATGGATATTCAAATTCCTTCGTAGTTTGAGACTTTTTCAAAAGTCTCAATGCATTTATTCTCTTTCTTTTACCCGTACAAAGATAGACAAAATTAGAAGGATTACTTCTTCTTTTATCAGCGTAGCAGAAGAAGAGAGTAGTAGTCTAGGAAAAGTGTTTTCCCCACAGCTTTTATGCGGAAGTAAGTGACGAGCCAAGAAATGAAAGTTTCGTATACGGAGGAGAAACCGATGAATAATAGGTTCCGTTCTGCGTGTGATACAAACACTCGTCAGCCGCATTGTTTAAGGATCATAAGATTCCCTTTTATGGGATAGGCAACATATCCTCTTTGGGCTATGAAAATAGATCTATATCTTTTCCACAAAAGATACAGATGTTTCAAATGAAAGGTACTGATATTTCATTTCAAAGATCAGTACCTTTCGGGAAGTCTATTCTTTGATCATTGGGATGTACTGCCCATAGCCCTCCGCCTCCATATCCTTTAGAGGAATAAAGCGCAGTGCAGCACTGTTAATACAGTAGCGAAGTCCCCCATCTTCTATAGGACCATCCTCAAACACATGTCCCAAATGAATACCACTTGACGCGCCTTTGACCTCAGTGCGAAGCATACCATGGGAGCGGTCTGTATGTTCAGTTACAGCGGTTTCACTAATGGGACGTGTAAAAGCAGGCCATCCACAACCACTCTCATACTTGTCGCAAGATATAAACAATGGGGTGCCATCCACTATGTCCACATAGATGCCCGGTTCGAAAGTGTTGTTGTACTCATTGGCATAAGGAGGCTCGGTAGCGGCTTCTAATGTAACTTGGTATTGCAATGGGGTAAGGTGTTGCTTGAGAAGCTCTTTATCGATATAGCGTGTGCGATGTGCTTCTCTAATTTTGGAGCGACTGATGTGACAATACCCACCGGGATGCTTTTCTAAATACTTTTGGTGGTACTCTTCGGCCGGATAGAAGTTTTTCAATGACATAACCTCTACTACAATGGGCGATGCATACTTTTTTTGTTCTGAAGCTATTATACTTTGAATAACTTTCTCATCCTCTGGGGCCGTAAAGTAAATACCGGTTCGATAACTGCGCCCCACATCATTCCCTTGTCGGTTCAATATAGTGGGATCTACAACCTTGAAGTACATTTCAAGAATGAAGCTGAGTGGTACTTGGTCGCTATCGTAGTGCACGGCAATAGTTTCCGCATAATCACTATGCGTGTCTTCATAGCGAGGATTCTCGATCAAAGAGTTAGCGTATCCCACTTCTGTTTTAGTAACTCCTTGTATTCCATCAAAGTAGGCTTGCATACCCCAAAAGCAACCTCCCGCCAGATAAATTATTTTGATCATTGCTGTCATTTGTTCGTTGTTATATATTTATTATTTGTCCACATTTACGAGACCTTTACCTAATGCTCCTTATTCAAAGTTTCGTTTTTGCTTTCAGCAGTTACATCCACCTTAAGAATAGGGCATACTAAGATAAGCAATATAATAGAAAAGGGCTGTACCAAAGCGGTACAACCCTTTCCAATAACTTTTGCTCTATGAGCGTGTGTTACTTCTTACTAGCTTCTGTTTGATTGCTGCGTAGGATAAGTTCCAAGCGATTACCTGAGCTTATAATGGAGTTAAGCATATCGGTAATGTCCTTCGTTGTAATGCTATTCAATGTAGCATCAAACGTATCTGCATAGTTCTTTCCAAAGAAGTGATAAAGCTTGAGCTGATTCAGCCAATACCCATTGTCACGAAGAGACTCTGCATGACGCTTTTTGATACTGGTAATTGACTTGTCGAAAGCTGCCTGATCAACACCTTCTTTTACTATCTTGTCAAACTCTACATAAACGACTTCATTCAAAGAAGCTGCTTTCAGCGGATCACAGATAAACTGTACAATCACAGATGCAGCACCTTCGGGGAATTCATCTACACTAACTCCGGCATAAGGAGAGTATGTACCGCTCTCGCGCTCACGAATAGAAGCAATTAAGGTCTGATCCAGCACGTTGTTGAGAATCTCGCCCGTTAAGCTTGCCTTAAGGTCGTATTTGACAGCCCCCTGCAAGTGGTCAACAACTACTGCTGTCGGCGTATCAAAGTCCTTCTTGTACTGGATAGTCATCTGACCCTTACGAATATCCTCTTCCTTTTTGCGGTCCATCTTTGCAACAGCCTTGCCCTTTGGTATGCTACCAAGGTACTTAGCAATAAGCGGCTTAGCGGCTTCAATATCTACATTACCTACAATGTAATACTGGAATCCATCGGCAGAACCCAAACGCTCACGTACCATTTTGAGAGCCTTATTATAGTCGACAGCATTCAAGTCAGCTTCTTTCAAGCTCTTATTACGTAAGCTATTATCGTAAAGGAGGTAAAGCATAGAGTCTTGCAAAGAAGACATCGGGTTACGCTCAACCATCTTCAAGTAAGAGATCTGCTTTTCTTTGTAAGCTTCAAAAGACTCAGTATCCTCATTCAAAGAAGTTTGATAGAGGTACACGAGTTGAAGCATTGTTTCGAAGTCTTTGATTGTAGAAGCTCCGGAGATAGAGGTAGTAAAGTCGTTAATACTTGCAGCCACACTTGCGCTACGACCGGCAAGAACCTTTGTTAAGTCAGTTCTATTAAACTTACCCACCTTACTCAAGTTAGCTACGTCACCCAATACATGGGTATGTAAGATATCATTAGGGGTAGTATAAAGGTAGTTACCTCCATGCGTAATACCGGAGAGACGAATTTCATCATCCTTGAAGTCTGTCGGCTTAATGTAAACAGTGATGCCGTTGTTCAGCTTAAGTTCGGTAGCACCAAACTGACCATTTTTCTTCTCGGAAACAATCTTACCACCCTTAAGAGGCTTGTCGATCAACGTCGTTGCGATAACCTCTTCCTTACGAGCTTCAATAGGCTCAGCAACTGTCTTGTTGTACAATGCAATCATCTCCTCAGCAGTCGGATAGGTAAGTCCTTCCTTTTCAGGACCGGTAAGGTACATTACCAAATTCTTACCGTCAGAAGAAATCAATTCCTTTACATAAGTATTAATGTCAGCCAGAGTAAATGATTGTGCGTATTGCTCTACAATCATCTTTTCCATCTCAATACCGGGGATATATCCTCCGTTTAGGAAGTAGTCCTTGTACTCTTCTACATAAGATGAGTTTGTTGTCTTCTCACGCTCATTGTAAAGGTCTTCGTAGCGCTTTAGAACATTTGTCTTAGCACGATCGTATTCACTCTGTAGGAAGCCATACTGGTTAACCTCTTCAATTTCCTTTACCAAAGCTTTGAAAGCCTCTTCCCAGCCTCCGTCTTTGGCTATTGCCATGAACTCAAAAGCATCTTTTGTCTTTACAAAGCCGAGCATCTCGCCACGGGATGCACTGGCATGCATAAAGGGTGCATTGGGCTTTCTAACAATCTCACGGAAACGCTCTCTAAATATAGTGTTCACAATGAAGTCGGCATAGTTTATAGCTGCTCCAAGGATAGTACCTCTTTGTTCGCGAGGCATTGGATCATGCTTAAACATGATAGTCAGTTCTGTTTTTGTAGCCTCCTTATCGGTAGCGATAGCAGCAATAGGAGTTGCATTGTCTGCTACAGGTACAAAATAGCGTTCTGCCGGATTTTCTCTCTTGGGTATATCGGCAAAGTATTCCTTAATTTTTGCTTCTACGTAGTCGGGATCCAAGTCACCAACAATGATAATACCTTGCAAATCAGGACGGTACCATTTGTGGTAGAAATCACGAATAGCTTTGTGTTCAAAGTTGTCAACTACTTCCATCGTACCGATAGGTAAGCGGTTGGCATACTTATTATTAGGGAGAATAACGGGAAGGAGCTTCTTAAAGTTGCGAATACCTGCATTGTTGCTTATACGCCACTCTTCATGAATAACGCCACGCTCCTCGTCAATTTCGCTGCCGAGCAATTCAATATTGCTACTCCAGTCATGTAAGATAAGGATACAACTGTCAATTACCTCGTTTCCTTTATCGGTAGGAGCATCCATTACCGTATATACAGTTTCGTCAAACGCTGTATAAGCATTCAGGTCTGCACCGAAACGGCAACCAATACGCTCTAAAAAGCTAATAAGGTTTTTACCGGGGAAGTTCTTTGTCCCATTAAATGCCATGTGCTCCAAGAAGTGAGCCAAACCCTGCTGGTTGTCATCTTCAAGGATAGAACCAACCTTTTGTGCTATGTAAAAGTGTGCACGTCCTTGGGGTTCTGTATTCTTGCGAATAATGTAGGTTAATCCATTGGGCAAAGTACCCATCTTAACAGCCGGATCAATTGGAAGTGACATGTTTTCCTGTGCCCCGGCAATAGTAGGCATCAGGAAAGTCGCTAACAGGAGTAGCGGTGTCAATAGTTTTTTCAATCGCATAAATATCTTTCTAAAGTTGTATCTGTGTTCTTTCTTTTTTATTTGCCACTATGAGCAAAGGTAATCAAAATCCGCATAATATAATGGGATTATTTGTGTTTTTCCTTTCTGCAAAATAATGAAGTAATCACACAAATAAGCATAAGAACAAGTGAGATCCTCATCACTGTATAGGTACTATGGGTTGTGTCAACTGAGGAGGTCCCCGGTATTAGTGTAGCTACAAGCATAGCCATGCTGAGACCGGTAGATTGACCGATTTGTCTCATAGAGGCAAGCATGGCAGAGGCAGTACCGGCTTTATCCTTGGATACAGATCCCATAAGCATAGACACATTGGGAGATAAGAAAACACCAAACCCACAACCCATACATAGTTCTGCCACAACAATATACCATATCGGTGTATGCTCGTGGATCAGAGCGAGCAATATAAACCCACACATCATAATAAAGCTTCCGATGAGTACTACTTTGTGTTCGCCTATTTTGTCACTCCAAATACCTGCGAAGGGAGAAAGTAACATCATAGCAAGTGGTTGACTCATAAGGACAAGACCGGTTAGGTGAGAAGGGAGGCCGGCTGAGCGTTGTAGCCAAAAGCTAAGCATGTAATTTACCGTAAAGTCTGCTCCATACGCAGCCCATGCGGCAAGAGAAGCCAACAGAAAGCGTCTATTGTGTGTCAATAGATCTGTAGCGAGTATGGCATTATCTCTATGCCTTTCGTAGACAAAAAACAGGATCAGTAAGATAATAGCTACTGGGAGCAACAGTCGGGGAAGGATATCCTGGACAGTCCCGGAGAATGGTTCCGTATATGCAGAAAGACGTGTCAAACCCAAGATAAGCAGCGCAATAGCCGGAATGTAAATAAATGCCCCTATGTAATCATAGTGCTTTTGAGGTGTTTCTGCTCTATTAGTATTCCACAGTCCGACAGCTCCTAACAGAGTACCAAAGGCAATAAGTCCCACAATAAGGAAGAGATACCTCCATCCTAAATAATTGATGATAAAGCCACCAAGGAGAGGACCAGCAAGTAACGAGAAAGAGACAGCACTTAGATTGATACCTATTACAAGCCCACGCTGACTATCCGGATAAGCTCGGGTCAGAATAGGAATGGCAGTAGCATAGATAAGCGCTCCTCCCACACCTTTGACAATGCGAAAAGTGAGTAAGAAGGGAAGAGAGTGTGCCATAAAACAGAATAGATTAGCAATAGAAAAGAGTAGCAATCCCAGAACAAATAGTGTGCCATGACTACGCCTATCTGCCATCTTGCCAAAAGGAATCAATAAGACTGCGCTAACGACAATATAGCTCAGAGCAATCCATCCGGTCATATAGTTATCAAGTGATAGCTCGTGGGCTATAGAAGGCAAAGCCACTTGTACGGACGTGGAAATAAATGGGTTAAGCATGGACGCAAGGGTAGTGAGGAGTAGAATCACCCTTGGCGAATAGTGTAACTTACATAGTATAGGCATAAAAACTATAATTGCGCAATTGTAATTGTTGCAGCAAAGGTAGCCTTTTATGAGACTTTGAATAACTTCTTAGCCTATGAGCATCATTCTCGGCAGCATACCTCTAAAGTAGGAAACAGGCTCCTTTATATTTCTTATCTCCTTTTTAGTTCTTCGTATCGTATTCGCCTAAAGCTATTGTGTTTCTATGCCGTGAAATAGCTACTTTTGCACTCGGTTAGCATAGGAAAGTGCACAATGGAGTATCGATTCAGTGAGATAGAAGCCACTATACAGGCAGCGTGGCGCAAAGAAAATATATACAAAGTAGAAGAAGATGCTGCAAAGCCGGCGTACTATGTCTTGGATATGTTCCCATATCCTTCCGGTGCTGGTCTTCACATGGGGCATCCATTGGGATATACAGCCTCCGATATTTTCGCACGCTACAAACGCCTTAAAGGCTTTTCGGTGCTCCATCCGATGGGATTTGATGCCTTTGGCCTTCCTGCAGAACAGTACGCTATCCAGACGGGGCAGCATCCGGCTGAAACTACTCGTATCAATAGTGAACGATACAGAAAGCAATTGGATCGAATAGGCTTTAGCTTTGATTGGTCAAGGCAGGTTGTAACTTCGGATCCATCCTACTACAAATGGACTCAGTGGGTTTTCTCTCGACTCTTTGAGTATTACTACGACACGAAAGAAGAAAAGGCAAAGCCCATCAAAGAACTAATAGCCCATCTTGAAAAATTTGGCACAAAAGGCTTGAATGCCTATTCAACCACAGCTCCGGAGATTGATAACGTCACTTGGAATCAATACGATGAAGCAGCTAAAAGTAACTTTTTGATGCATTACCGATTAGCTTACTTAGGCGAGTCAATGGTTAACTGGTGTCCGGAATTGGGCACTGTACTAGCAAATGATGAAGTAAGCGAAGGAATAAGCATACGCGGTGGATATCCTGTCATACAACGCAAGATGACTCAGTGGTGCCTGCGTATTTCTGCTTATGGAGAGCGTCTTTTGAAAGGATTGGAAGACTTAGAGTGGACCGATGCCCTAAAGGAAACACAGCGCAATTGGATTGGACGTTCTGAAGGTGCTGAATTACATTTCCAAGTACAAGGAACAGACAAAGACATTGCGGTATTCACTACCCGAATAGATACCATTTACGGAGTTTCTTTTCTCGTTTTGGCGCCCGAGCATGAATTAGTTGATACTATCACAACTGACTCTGCACGTGCTGAAGTGAACGCTTACATTGCAGATACCAAACGTAAGACAGAACGAGAGCGTATGGCAGATCGTCGCATCAGTGGAGCTTTTACAGGGGCTTATGCTTTACATCCACTAACAAGAGAAGCCTTGCCCATATGGATTGCCGACTATGTATTAGCAGGATATGGAACAGGAGCTGTAATGGCTGTAGCTGCTCACGACACACGAGACTTTGCTTTTGCTCGTCACTTCAACTTACCCATTCGCCAAGTAATTTGCGCTGATGGAGAAGAGCCTACGAGTACCTCGGGATGGGAGGATGCTCAAACTGCTAAAGAGGGGCATTTAGTAAATTCAGATCAATACAATGGTTTATCGGTAAAGGAAGCTACACAGCAGCTTTTGGATCTTGTTGAAGAGAAGGGTATCGGTAAGCGTCGCATTACCTATCGGTTGCGTGATGCGATCTTTAGCCGGCAGCGTTATTGGGGAGAGCCATTTCCTATTTACTACAAGGATCATATTCCCCATTTACTTTCTAACGATAAATTACCACTTGAATTACCCCCTATTGATAGCTACAAACCTACTAAAGAGGGCATTCCCCCATTGGGAAGGGCTAAAAACTGGTGTACGGAAGAGGGCTATCCCTTTGAGTTGAGCACTATGCCGGGCTTTGCCGGCAGCAGTGCCTATTACTTACGCTATATGGATCCGCACAACGAGGCTGCTCTCGTTGGGAAAAAAGCAAATGAGTATTGGCGGCATGTGGATCTTTATATAGGAGGTACAGAGCACGCTACAGGACACCTGCTATACAGTCGCTTCTGGTGCATGTTCTTGTATGACTTGGGCTTGGTTTGTGAAGCAGAGCCATATAGGAGACTGGTCAATCAAGGGATGATACAAGGAAAGAGTTGTTTTGTATATCGCATAAAGGATACTAACCGCTTTGTTACATTGTCCCAAAAAGATAAATATGAAACAACTGCTATTCATGCAGATATTAATCTAGTGAAAGATGGCTGCTTAGATATAGAAGCATTTAGAGCTTGGCGACCTGAATTTGAGAATGCTGAGTTTATTCTTGAAGCAGACAATACGTATCATTGCGGTACAGCTACTGAGAAGATGAGTAAGTCCATGTATAACGTGGTCAATCCTGATGATGTAATTGATCAGTACGGAGCTGATACGCTGAGACTTTACTTAATGTTTTTAGGACCGCTTGAGCAGAGTAAGCCTTGGGATACGAAAGGTATAGAGGGAGTACATCGCTTCTTAAAGCGTTTAATGGGTCTTTTTTGGAAAGATGAAGAATGGATAGTTACGAATGAGAAAGCCTCTTCTGAATCATACAAGACCCTGCATAAGCTTATTAAGAAAGTAGGGGAGGATATAGAATCCATTTCTCTTAATACAGCCGTGTCTGCCTTTATGATAGCACTCAATGAGCTTAGTGAGCAGCAATGTCATAGTACTGAGATATTGGAGCCTTTGCTTATCGTTCTCTCACCCTTTGCTCCTCACTTAACAGATTGGCTTTATCGAAAATTAGGATACGACAGCTCTATAGTGGTAGCTGAATGGCCTAAATATGATGAAAGCTTTCTTATAGAGTCTGAGATAACCTATCCGATTAGCTTTAATGGCAAAGTAAGATTCAAGCTCGCTCTGCCTGCTGATAGTAGCAAAGAGCAAATCGAAACTGCTGCACTGTCCTCTCCGGAAGCTGCTAAATGGCTTGAGGGAAAGACTCCCCGAAAGGTAATAGTAGTGCCCGGTAGAATAGTAAATATAGTGATATAGAGCAACCTTAACGACTAAATTGAAATAAAGGATAATACAATTTAATTCACAATATGGGAATAAGTACTAAGTTACCGTCAGAAAGCGGTTCTGCTTGGCGTGTGATACGCGAGCTTATCATTATCTTCATTGGCGTGGTTAGTTACACCTTTGGGTGGACTGCGTTCATTCTTTCTCAGAATATTACATCAGGTGGATTGGCCGGTGTTACAACAATTATTCAGTTAGCAACTAATATACCTGCCACTATTCCATACTACATTATCAATGGAGGACTTCTTATATTGGCTCTTGTTTTCTTGGGATGGAAGTTCTCTGTACGTACCGTGATTGGTGTTGGTATGCTATTTCTTACCATTCCTATCGGACAGGCACTCTTTACCGACCCGGTGGAGCAAGCAGTCGTGTATGAGAATATTTGGCCTTTTTTAAGAGAGTCTATACCTAATGTAGGTCCCTTACTTACTGAAACAGAGCCCTTCGCTGCGCTTATGATCGGTGCTGTGATGTGTGGTATCGGGTTAGGTTGCGTATTCTCTGTAAATGGTAGTACGGGAGGAACTGATGTGATTGTAGCTATTATCAATAAGTACAAAAACATCTCTTTGGGGCGTGCCATGATCATCGTAGATGCCATCATCGTAATATGCGGTAGCGTGGTTAGTCACTACTTTGGTCCTCAGTACGAGTGGTCTGAAGCACTTGGAAAGCTTGCTTTCTCAGTGGTAGAGATCGTAGTTACTGCCACTACTATGGACTTCTTCCTCAATAGTAACAAACAGAGTGTGCAGTGCTTTATCAGTAGCCTTAAATATGAAGAGATTAGCGATGCGATCATAAATCGTCTTCACCGAGGGTGCACCATAATTGAAGCACAAGGCGGCTATAGCAAGCAATCTGCCAAAGTGCTCATGGTAGTTGTACGGAAGAATATGCTAGTGCATATAATGGATATCGTTCGTGAAATAGATCCTAAAGCATTTGTTTCTCAAGCCGTAGTACACGGTGTTTATGGAGAAGGATTCGATCCGATCAAACGTGAGAAATAAGTGTAATCAACCCCAACAAATGAAAAAGATGCTCTTAGTAGCCACTATAGCTGCTTTGAGCATCTTTTTCATTTATATCTTATACAAGTATAATCCTTCTACTTCAGGATTCTATCCTCCTTGCCCTACTAAGTATTTACTGGGTATAGAATGTCCGGGGTGTGGCTCTCTTAGGGCTAGCCATGCACTGCTTCATGGGCGTATTGCCGAGGCGTGGCACCTAAACCCCATGCTACTTCTTACTATCCCTTTTATTCTTCTCCTTTTGTTTACAGGAATATTACGGAGTCATAATAGGGTACTGGACCTTATCTACAATAAGCTTAATAATCGTATTTCTCTAATTATAATTGCCTTCATCCTATTAGGGTGGGGCATTTTGCGAAACTTCCTGTAGCTTTTCCCCGATAGGCTCCTCAAGTGCTTTTAATTTGATACTTCACCATGTCGGGTAAGTATATCATCAATCAGTTGCTGATAATAATTGTAGAAATGAATCCAATCGGCTTGTGATGCCAACTTCTTTGCTTGCAATGCTATTTGTTGCTTTTGAGAGATAGTAGGAAGCATCTGAAAGTATTGTACTATATCGGCAACGAACTCTACAGCCTCAATATAGTTTTCATCATTACGCTCCACGACAGCAATACCTCTTGTCACATCTCCATTCGGTCTCCCCAATAGATCTGCCATTGCTAATCCAAAGCCTGACAAAGTGCTACTCACTGTAGGTACTCCTAATGCGATACTCTCGTGCGGGGTATATCCCCATGGTTCATAATAGGAAGGAAAAAGTGTCAGATCACAGGCAGAGACAAAATCATAATAGGGGATATTGAAAACACCATCATTCCCATCTAAATAGCAGGGTATAAAAACCGGGTAAATAGGTGCCTTTTGACCATTGACTTTACAGAAGCGGATCAAAGCCTGAGTCAGCGTATCAGAGTCTGCATGATGGAGCCAATGGGTCAGGAAAGGGCATTGCATAGATTCTCCCATATCGCTTTGCACATCCTGAAGCATTGCTCTTAAATCTCCACGAGGCATAGCGACCCAAGCAGGTATGGCAAAGATCATAACTAATGGCTTAGCGCACCTCTTAACACTTAAGCTATAGAGCATATCAATGACTACATCAAAGCCCTTGTTGCGGTATTCGTAACGTCCGGAAGTTAATACCAGTAAAGAGTCTTTAGGCAAGTCCACCCCATACAGAGTAGCTACCACCTTGAGGATCTCCTGCCTTATAGAGTGGTGCTCTCTTTCCAAACGGAGATAATCACTATCTGAAAAAAGAGGAAATCCATTGGGAAGCACTACAGGCTTACGGCCAATGAATTGTTGACACTCTTGCGCCGTTGTATCACTTACTGTCGCAAATTGGGTAGCAGTAAGAGCTGCTGCACGCTCTACGTAATGCTTTGCCTCTACATTAAGTTCTCGTGCCATTATATCGTTGTCATATTGCTCGAGGTAACGATAAAGCTCTTTCCCGTTACTTGCAATAGAGCGTCCTAATGTAGTGGCATGGGTTATAAAGATCGTGGGTAACGTAGGAGCTAAATGCTTCAGTCTGAGCAGAGCTCCACCCACAGTCCACTCATCGAAGATAGCCACCATGGGTCGCCTCTTATGGTAGTAAGTATAAAGAGAGGCTATAACCTCTGCTACGCGTAAAGAGAAGGATAGAGCTTCGGGGTAGTCACCAAATCCTTTATCGGAGGGAATCCCATATTGCTTCCATAGTTGATAGTAGAAATGATGAAGTTCCTCTTGTGGTACTGAATAATCAACTAGTAAAACGGGCGGATTAGCCGAAGTGCGCCATCTGCCTAATTTGAATTGAAAGGGTAGGACTGTTTGCTCTAACCACTCTTTAAGGAAGGGTATTTCACAGGCTTCAAAGCTATTTGATAACGCTTCCTCACTTTGCAAAGGCCCCACAAACAATACCTGTCCATCGTGGCGCTGCATCATCTCGGCAGCTCTACCCGACAAGACTGTGTGTATACCTCCAACTTTATTACAAACTTCCCATGAGGCTTCTATAATAAGAGTAGGGGTGGGAGTTACTGTCAATCTACTACTTCTGACAGCACGTTGCTCAGCCTCCTTAGTGTTTCCTTTTCGCTTATCGCCCATTGCTTCACATGCTCACTCATGAGCTCTTTTAGTTCTGTATATTCACTCAGCCGTACAAGAAAGTGCATGGAGGATTCATGTAATTCAGGATCATTCTCAATACGGATCAGTGCGCGCTCAAGTATAGATCTTTTGATTGGCATTTTGAGTAATGCTCTGCGTGCCAATGCATTGTAAGCAGCTTCAGATGCAAAAAGAATATTGCTTCTTAGTAGTGTATCTATTAAAGAATCAAAGCTTTCAGACGGAGCAATTAAATGATAACTAAGCAACTCTGCCTCTTCTCGTGAAGCAACTTTTGATAAAAGAGAAGTCAACTGCTGAACACCTAACTTATTCTGAGGGAAAAGCAGGATCCCTAACAGCCTCAGTTCACGCATTTTATGCTTCAGCAATTCGCTCGAAAGCTCTTCAGATGGTATGTACTGCTTTGCGAGGTCTCGAATCTGAGGTATAGAGAGCCCCATGATGTAGTCACATTCTGAGGCTCCTCTATAGCGCATCAAGGATGCCGTAGTGCCATCCATGCGTGCGCATACTGCCTTCTTTATTTCGATTAGTGTTGCCTCCGTCGTTTGCATCTACTCAATATGAGCAATAAGACCAAGGAAGAGAGTGGCCATACGTTCTCCGGCTGCATTAGCTGCGTCTATTACCTCTTGAGCATCATTTGTGTAGTTGCCATCAAAGTGCCATCCCTCATTGGTAATAACAGATATACCGAAAACCCGTATTCCGGCATGACGAGCCACTATAACTTCAGGCACTGTACTCATACCTATTGCATCACCCCCACCCAGTTGGTAGAAGCGATACTCTGCCGGAGTTTCATAGCTCGGACCGGTTAAACCCACATAAACACCCTTTTTAAGCTCTATACCTTCTTTTTGAGCGATTGCTTCTGCAGCGGCCATTAACTCACGATCATAAGCCTTGCTCATATCGGGAAAACGAACGCCGAAGTCGTCGTTATTCGGTCCAATTAGAGGATTAGGCATCTGGTTGATATGATCTCTGATCATCATCAAATCGCCCACATGAAAATTCGGATTAATTCCGCCTGCCGCATTCGAAACGAAAAGAATTTCCACACCCAACAACTTCATTACCCTTACAGGGAAAGTAACGATCTCCATTGGGTATCCCTCATAGAAGTGAAAACGACCTTGCATAGCAATTACCCACTTCCCTCCTAATTTGCCGATAATAAAGTTTCCCTTGTGACCAATAGCTGTAGAGCTGGCGAAGTGAGGTATCTCTGTATAAGGGATAATGGTACGTTCCTCTATTTTCTCTCCAAGCTCGCCCAACCCGCTACCTAATATAATGGCAATCTTAGCAGTATGTGGCATTTTACTGCGTATATATTCAGCTGCCTCGGTATAATAATTTTGTGGTATCATATCCATTAACCTATATCTATTACTTTCTTATTTTGTTACTACACAAATATAATGTTTTGTACTCAAGTAAACGTTATGTAGTGCCTCACTGTGAGGAAAATCTTCTTCTTTTGCGAGTTTCAAAACATCTGTACCTTTCTTTCCTAACATCTGTGCCTTTTCGCCAAAAGATCTGAATATTTGGTGGGAAAGTCATAGATCTTTTTTCTCATTTTAGGTTACTACCATGCCATATGAACTTTTGATTAAATAAGAGCACTGCACTTTCCTTACTATAGACTGAGTCTCCGGAAACATTGATTTCGAAATTTTGAGTAAGCCATAATATAATAAAAGGGGAGGGTAGCGACTTGGCTACTCTCCCCTTAGTCTAATCTTATTTGTACGATTTTACGCTACATTACTTGCGCGTATAGTCGTAAAAGCCCTGTCCTGTCTTACGTCCTAATTGACCGGCACGCACCATCTTACGGAGCAGGGGATGAGGACGATACTTACTATCGGAGAACTCAGTATAAAGTACTTCCATAATAGCTAAGCAAACATCCAACCCGATAAAGTCACCTAACTCTAATGGGCCCATAGGATGATTGGCACCTAACTTCATTGCCGTGTCGATCTCTTCAACTGAAGCTATTCCTTCAGCGTATACCCCTACAGCTTCGTTGATCATAGGAATAAGGAGACGATTGACTACAAATCCGGGAGCTTCATCTACAGTAACAGGAGTTTTACCCAACTCGTTGCAAAAAGCAATGGCCTTGTCCTGTACTTCCTGAGCTGTGCGACGACCGGATATAACTTCCACCAACTTCATCATGGGTACAGGGTTGAAGAAATGTAACCCAATGACCTTTTCGGGACGCTTTGTTTCGTTGGCAAGCTCTGTGATGCTCAATGAAGAGGTGTTTGTAGCCAAAATAGCATCTTCCTTAACGATGCCATCCAATTTGCGTAACTGATCTTTCTTGATCTCCATATCTTCAGAGAGCGCCTCGATAATAAGATCCGCATCAGCTACATCAGCAAAGTCCAGAGATGCCTTTATGTTAGCCAGATAGCCGTCTGCTGCTGTACGATCCATTTTTCCCTTTGTGACAAGCTTGTCAAAAGAGCTATTGAGACGCATCATAGCCTTATCCAATGACTCTTTCCTACGTCCCTTCATAACAACTTTGAAACCATGCTGTGCAATGCACTGTACGAGACCTTGTCCCATGGTTCCGTTTCCAATAACTGCTATTTTCATAATGCTTTATTAGTTAGTAATTAAATTAAAACTGTGGTCTTCTTTTTTCTAAGAAGGCACTCATACCCTCTTTTTGCTCCGGAGAGGCAAAAGCGAGTGCAAATAAATCGTTCTCAATGGAGAGAGCTGTATCAATATCGCTCTGTATGCCTCTATTGATAGCATCCTTAGCCAAACGAAGCGCAGATGGGGATTGTGCAGCAATTGACTGAGCCAATGCCATCGTCTGAGACATTAACTCATCATGAGGAACAACCCTGCTAATCAGACCAATGGCGAGTGCTTCATCAGCACGTATAATTCGAGAGCTAAAGATCAATTCTTTTGCCCGCTCTATACCTACAAGTCTTGGAAGACGCTGTGTACCCCCAAACCCAGGAGGTATTCCAAGCCCGGTTTCAGGTTGTCCCATCTTAGCTTTTTCCGAAGCGATACGCAGATCGCACGCCATTGCTAATTCGCATCCACCTCCCAAGCAGAACCCATTAATCGAAGCTATGACTACCTGAGGTAAAAGTTCGATCCTGCGAAATAGGCCGGCCCCTTTGCGAGCAAATGAAAGTGCCTCTTCGGGGGTATATTGTGCCATCTCCGCTATATCGGCACCGGCTACAAAACTACGATCCTCACCGGTAATGATCAGAACGGATATTTCTTGATTAGTAGAAAGCTCTTGAACCACCTTACTCAACTCATCCAAAAGAGTACTGTTAAGTGCATTAAGTGCTTCAGGACGGTGAATGGTAAGCGTTGCGATCTTTCCCTCGTTGTGTAACTGAATCATGCTCATGTCGCTTTGTTCTCTTAGCAGTTTGGGGTAAAATAAGAGTCCCCTTACGGAGAGATTTCCGAAAGGGGACTTAAACAATTGATGATTATTGAGCGTTCTTTTTGCTCAATTCACTACGCAAGCGCTCAGTAAGAAGGGGAACGATCTTGTGTAGGTCACCAACAACACCGAGATCGGCTACCTGGAATATGGGAGCGAACTTATCCTTATTGATAGCAATAATATAGTCAGACTCTTCCATACCGGCGAGGTGCTGAATAGCACCCGATATACCGATTGCAAAATATACATCAGGACGAACGGTTTTACCGGTTTGTCCAACCTGACGCTCATGACCTATGACACCGGCATCAACCATAGCACGAGAAGAAGATACCTCTCCTTGAATTACCTTGGCGAGCTCTTGGAGCTTCTCAAAGCCTCCATGTGTACCCACTCCGCGACCTCCGGATACAAGTACATTTGCTTCAGTGATGTCCACCATATTCTTGGTCTCCAACTCACGGCGTACCAAACGCACGTGGCTTTTAGACACGTCAAAGGGAACTTCAATCTTTTGTATTTCTCCTTTGCGTGTGGGATCAGACGGCTTACGACGCATCACTCCGGGACGTACAGTAGACATTTGAGGACGATGATCCTTACATACAATGGTAGCCATTAAGTTACCACCAAAGGCAGGACGAGTCATCATTAAGTTACGTTCCTCATTAATATCAAGTGATGTACAGTCAGCGGTAAGACCCGTATGCATACGAGCAGAGAGACGAGGTCCCAAGTCACGGCCTATTGTTGTAGCACCTAATAGGAAAATCTCCGGCTTAATTGTATTAATCACATGGCTTACAGCCTGTGCATAAGGCTCCGTGAGATAGTCCTTAAGTAACTCATTATCTACTACTATAACGCGGTCCGCACCGGCTGCGATCAATTCATCCGCCAATGGGGTTACACCGTATCCACAGAGTAGAGCGGTTACCTTTTCGTTGATTGATTGGGCTAGTTCCGTTGCTTTTCCTAAAAGTTCGAAGGCGACATTCTGGATAACGCCTCCACGCTGTTCGGAAAAGACTAAGATACCTTTATATTGTTCTTTATCCATGGCAATCAGAGGATGAATTTTTCTTTGAGTTTTTCTAATATGATATCAACTGCTTCTTCCGGAGTCACCTCGTCGTGAAGCGTACCCATAGCCTTTGCACCCTTAGTAAATGATTTCTTTACACTCGTGGGTGAACCCTTCAAACCTAAGCGTTCAGGGTCAACAGGGAAGCTATCAGCATCCATAACGAGTATTTCTTTGTCATAAGCTTCCATAATACCATGTACACTCATATAGCGAGGTTCATAGCCGGAAGCAAGGAAGGTGAGCATACAGGGGAAATCAACTTCTACGATTTCATGTCCCTCTTCTATGCCACGCTTCGCAGTAAGAAATTTATCTCCTTCTTTATACTTAACCTCCTCTACATAAGTAACCTGAGGCAAGTCAAGTTGCTCAGCAATCTGAGGCCCAACCTGTGCCGTATCTCCATCAATTGCTTGGCGACCGGCAAAGATCACATCGTAATCGAGCGTTTTAATAGCTTGTGAAAGGGTATAGCTGGTAGCAAGAGTATCGGCACCACCGAAACGGCGGTCGGTAATCAAAATACCCTTATCAACACCCATTGCAAACGCTTCATAAATAATAGCTTTTGCCTGAGGAGGTCCCATAGTAACACAAGTTACTTCTGCTCCATATAGATCTTTAAATATAAGAGCTTGCTCAAGAGCACCCTTATCATCAGGATTCATAATACTGGGGACTCCTTCACGAATCAAAGTACCCTTTACAGGGTCAAGTTTGATCTCAGTAGTATCAGGTACCTGCTTTATGCAGACTACAATTTTCATCATAGGGATTGTCTTCGTTTATTTAAGTATGTGAGCCGCAATCACCATGCGCTGAACTTCGCTGGTGCCTTCATATATTTCAGTAATCTTGGCATCGCGCATCATACGTTCCACCGGATACTCACGCGTATAACCATATCCACCATGGAACTGTACTGCCTTCACAGTCATTTCCATAGCTGTCTCAGCAGCAAAGAGCTTTGCTTCAGCTGCATCCATTGAGTAGGGTAACTGATTGTCTTTTTTCCATGCAGCCTTACGCACCAAAAGACGAGAGCAGTCAATCTTTGTCTGAAGATCGGCTAAAGTAAACTGCGTATTTTGGAAGGCTGAAATAGACCTACGGAATTGCTTACGTTCCTTTGTATACTTGATAGTTTCATCCATAGCTCCTTGAGCAATACCCAATGCCTGAGAAGCCACACCGATACGACCACCATCAAGAGTCTTCATAGCAATCTTAAAACCGGCACCTACACGACCGAGCAGATTTTCCTTCGGTACGATACAGTTCTCCATAATCAGCTCGCATGTAGCTGAACCACGGATACCAAGCTTTAATTCCTTCTTACCAATTGAGAAGCCGGGCATATCTTTCTCGACGATGAAAGCAGAGATACCCTTATTGCCAAGGCTCTTGTCGGTCATTGCAAAGATTATGTACACATGGGCATACTCGGCATTGGTAATAAAAATCTTATTTCCATTGAGCACCCAGTGATCATCTTCCTCTACAGCAAAAGTTTGCTGAGCACTTGCATCAGTTCCCGCATTAGGTTCTGTAAGACCGAAAGCGCCGATCCACTCACCGGAAGCGAGTTTAGGTAGATACTTCTGTTTTTGTTCTTCAGTACCATGCTCTAAGATTGGTGCGCAGCACAACGAAGTATGTGCCGATACTATAATGCCTGTAGTAGCACAGACACGACTTAGCTCTTCGACACACATGGAGTAGATCTGATTAGTTCCACCTTGTCCTCCGTACTCTTTGGGAATAGGAATACCCAAGAGTCCGATTTTAGCCATCTTACGAACGGTTTCTATAGGAAACCGCTCCTCTTCATCAACGGTGGCTGCTAAGGGCTTTACTTCCTTTTCTGCGAAAGCAGTAATCATCTGAAGGAAGAGAAGCTCCTGTGGGGTTTGTGAAAAATCCATTGTTCTTTACTATATCTATATAATCAAATATTGTTCAATTCCAACTCTCCGTATACAACTGAGAGGAGACGATTAGGTGTTCCTTACTCGTTTCAACAGAAATTTACTGACGCATAGGCTTCAGATCACTTGCAAAGGTAAGCGTTGCTTCTGTATTAGCAATCACATCTTCGCGAGAAAACTCCGGATTAAGCTCTGTGACTACCAATCCTTCACCCTTACGCACCTCAATAACACACATTTCTGTGATGATCAGATTTACTTGTCCTTTGGCTGTAAGAGGTAAACGGCATTTTTTTAGAATCTTGGCACGCCCCTTTGCTGTGTGTTCCATAGCAAGGATTACCAACTTTGTCCCATCCAATAGGTCCATTGCACCTCCCATACCGGGAGCCATCTTTCCGGGGATGATCCAGTTTGCTAAATCGCCCTCTTCATCCACCTCCAATGCACCAAGGATACTGACATCTACGTGTCCACCCCTAATTAAAGCAAATGAAGTGGCACTATCAAATGTAGCTGCACCCGGAACAGCTGTAATGTATCCACCTCCGGCATTAGTCCATATGGCTTCTTCCTTTCCTTCTTCCGGTGTCGGGCCCATCCCGATCATACCATTTTCGCTTTGCAGCATTACATGCACTCCTTCCGGAAGGAAAGAGGGAATCATAGTCGGTAAGCCAATACCAAGGTTCACTACGTCACCGTCCTTAAGCTCAAGCGCTGCACGACGGGCTATCGTTTCTCTAATTTGTGTTTTGTCCATGGCGTTATAATGTTTTACTAGTTCTTACTACTACTTAGTTCTAAATCTCTAATTCTGTGCTTCTGCTTGCTTTCGTCGATCAAACTCTTGAGCAATATAAGAAGCAACGTCATCAGCAAAGGTATTGGCACCGAAACCGGCATCATAGCCAAGTTCTTTAGCCAATTCATGGGTAATACGGGGACCTCCACAGCATAAGATCATCTTATCTCGTATGCCTTCTGCTTCCATTAATTCGACCAAATTAGTGAGGTTCTGTATGTGAACATCCTTCTGTGTCACTGTCTGTGAGACAAGCATTACATCTGCATTGTACTCAAGAGCTTTAGCAATAAAGTCCTCATTAGGTACTTGGCTGCCCAGGTTCAAAGCGTCAATCATTTCATAACGCTCTAACCCATAATGCCCAGCAAAGCCTTTCATATTCATAATAGCATCAATACCAACCGTATGGGCATCGGTGCCGGTACTTGCCCCAATAACCTTCAGTGGACGACCAATATGTGTTTTGATGAATTCGTCCGTTTCTGTCATGCTCCAAGTGGTAGATTCCACTTTCGGCACGTAGATATCGGCATAATTAACCGTATGTGTACTATTTCCGTAACAATTAAAGAAGGTAAAACCCTTGGTAAGTTCCTTATAAAAGACCACCATAGGATTTGTAAATCCCATTTCCTTAAGCAACAGCTTAGCTGCCTCTTCAGCTTCAGGCCCAGGCACTACAGGAAGAGTAAAGCTCAGTTGTACCTTCCCATCATTCATTGTATCTCCGTAGGGCTTGACCTTAGTTAAATCTAACGTTTGGTCAAAGTCCTTTTCTTCCATGGAGTATAGACCACCACTCATAACTTCTCTTCCTTTCCTTTAAAGTAGTTTTGCATTAAATCTATAATGGGGTTGTAGTATCTATCTCCCTTTCTGGTGACCCCGTTAAGTCCTTTACCTCCATCAATAGGTCGCTTAATGTCGGCAAAAAGCCCCTTAGATAGGGCAGTGAATAAACCGGTCTCCTGTATATCATTTAGAAGGGTTACCGTTTTATCCAATACCAATTGAGCTCTCTGTTGAATAAGCCCTCCTTCTTTAAAGTACATCTCGTCCCCAATAGAGCGCATATTATTGAAG
Source organism: Porphyromonas miyakawae (assembly GCF_045865415.1). Classification (NCBI taxonomy): domain Bacteria; kingdom Pseudomonadati; phylum Bacteroidota; class Bacteroidia; order Bacteroidales; family Porphyromonadaceae; genus Porphyromonas; species Porphyromonas miyakawae. The sequence continues at coordinate 938,033 of NZ_BAAFSF010000001.1, read as the reverse complement.
ATGTAGCGAGCATTCTCGATTGAAAGATATCGGTCACTCATAAAGGGGGTATGTATCGCCTCTGTAGGCATTCCTAAGAGTTGTATCCCCTGATGCGTCCAAATACCGATTATATTGAAGAGAGCATCTTGTATGTGACCTCTGAATATATTCCCTGTCATAAACTTCGTAGGAGGCATGTATTTGAGAGTTGCCTTGGGGAAGATCTCTCGAGTCATGGTAGCTTGTGCTAATTCGTAAAGGAAGCCATTTTCTAACATAGGATCCATTTCAAAAGCATGTCCCAGCCCCATTTGTTCCTCCGGAAGTCCAGCTTTAATAGCCAACTGTTCGTTGATGAAGTCACTCGCTAATACAGTATGAGCCTCCTCTACAGCATCGGCTGTTGTGAGATAATTATCCTCACCTGTATTGATTATAACACCGGCAAATGCATTGATTGTCCTACTCATGTACTGGTCAACCAATGTACGCTGCATGTTGATATCACGGAAGAGAATGCCGTAAAGAGCATCGTTGAGCATCACATCCAGTCCCTCGAATGCTCCCATAATGGCTATCTCCGGCATACAAAGTCCGGAACAGTAGTTGCAGAGACGTATATAGCGTCCTACCTCCTGTCCAACTTCATCCAATGCCTTACGCATTATACGGAAGTTCTCCTGTGTAGCAAACGTACCGCCAAAACCTTCTGTGGTAGCACCATAGGGGACATAGTCAAGCAAGCTCTGGCCAGTAGTACGGATAACAGCGATAATATCTGCTCCTTGTCGGGCGGCTGCCTGTGCTTGAATCACATCTTCGTATATATTTCCCGTTGCTACAATAACGTAGAGGTAAGGTTGTGGTCCCTCTCCTACATTCTTAATAAAGTTCTCACGACGTCTTCTACGCGTAAGGATATGATTCATGCCCTCGTCGATATAAGGCTTAAGAACACTCTCAATATTCCTCTCTGACAAAGCAGGAAAACTTCTTAAATCAATTTTCCCATCGTCTACACCTTCAGCAATTTGCTGTGGCGTGAGCCCTGTGGCCTTCATCGTATTGGCAATATAAAAGAGTGCTCCATTTGAGAGCATGCCGTTCTCCATTAAGAAATTGACCAATACATTAGGCAGAGGTACTCCGTTGTTATTTATACCGTCAATACCCAAAAAACGACAGAGGGTGCGCTCCACCGTTACCGTTGTATGAGCATCTACAAATTCTTGGACTTCATTTGCTATCGCTTCAGAAGCTTTGCGCGCTTCTGCTACTTTAGCGAAGTCTATACCTACTTTACTCTCTCCCATCAATTAAAATATCTTGTTCTATACAGTATCTACAGTTGTCTAATAATTCTTTATCTACCCCGAGAATCTCCGCAATACGGAGAGCTTCACGCGGTGTGCTTTCACTTTCTTCCTTTACCAAACTATAATCAATATAGCTATTAAGATTAGCAACCTTTAATGGCTGCTTGAGATTCTCTTCTATAAACCCTTTTATACGCAATCGATTAGCCTCACCTCGAATACCACTGTAGTGAGTCGTAATAATAGCGCATGTATTGTACTTCGCAAAAAAGGCAACTAACCCTTCTACTATGGCACGCCCTTCAAGCGGATTAGTAGTGCGCGCAGCTTCATCTATCAATAAAAGGAGAGGAATACCTGTTTTAGCCTTCTTTGCCATCTTGCTCAACCTAATCATTTCCCCTCCAAAGCTGGAAAGTCCCTTTGATTGATCCGATGCATCATCCATTGACAGCATCACTTCCTCCACTAAGGAAAGCTCTACATGCTCAGCGGGAACAAAGAAGCCATACTGCAACAGCATTTGCACTAATCCGATAGTGTGGAGTAAAACACTTTTTCCTGCCATATTGGCACCTGTAATAATCGTTGGAAAAGCACCAAAGGAGATGTCAACAGGTTGAAAATCTACATTCTTTCGTGAAAGGAAAAATTTCACCTCAGGATTGACTATACCTTGCAGAGAGCATAGCCCCTTTTCAATCACAATAGGTTTAGTTGCTGTATTTTCAATGGCCCAATGTGCCTTTGCAATAAAAAGGTCCATTGATGCAAGTGCCTCTAAGGCTTCGGATAATGGAGTGGAGTAGGGGCGTAACTGCTCCGTAAGAACTCTTCTGACCCGATCCTCTTCCTGTGCTACCAAAAGAGCTATCCGCTCCAGCTCTTCGTTGCTATTAGCTGCTTCTTGCTCCTTACGGAGTCGAGCTAATTCATCGCTATATTTGTCCGACAAATAAAAGCCCGGAAGTTCTTCATGATCAATATCCAAAATTGATAAAACTTCTTTCAGAGAAGGGAGAGGCAGTATGTCAATGTTAGCTTCCGTTACTCTCTTAGTTACCTTACTCTCTATAAGGGCTAAGTTTTTTAATTCAAAAAGATCTATATCGCTTACTGAAGCATCTGGGTTCTGCAATACCCCGATAGTAGCCTCTATCGACCGTAGATCTCGCAAAACATAAGCGATATCTTCAAGTACAGACTTCTTATCCGACACTGAAAAATATTCAATTAGACGCTCCGTAGTGTCGTGTATTACCTTTATTTCCGATATAGAGGTAATCCACTTTTGTCCATATAATTGAAGCCGCCCTGCGGAAGAGGATAAAGCCAATGAATCCACTACAAAACGTAATGGAGAAAACCATTTCATTGTATCGCTAAGTTGCTTCATAGGGCTTACTTAAGATATCTGTTTTACGTCATATACAGGCATATTCAATGCCTTCTCTAAACGAGCACACATCTCGCCTGATTTAAGCCGGTACCCGGTTGGAGATAGTGGATTAAATGTAACAGCTATGAGTTTTGTCGCATAACGAACAGCTAACTCTTTACCCGAATTAAGAAAAGAGCTTACCGCTAACGGAGAAGCAAAGAAATGCGTAAAGTCCTTTGCAATCAAACAACGAAGTTTCTTTAATCCCTTTAGGGTATTCATCATACGATCGGTAACAACGCCTGCTATGTAGATGGCTTCAACATCGCGAAGCCAAGCGGCTTTTTCCCAAGTTTCACCTAATAGAGCTGATGAGGTCCCCAAAGACAACCACCCATCTTGATCCGTATAATACCAAAGATCCTTACTATCTGCATCAATTAATTCCGGCAGGGAATATTCATCAAGACTAATTAAGCGATGAAGTGCTTGAGTATCCCTAATCAGCTTATCAGGTTGAGCAGAGTATGCCGCACCTGTTGCTAAGATAACTCCCTCAGCTACGCTGGGGGAAGCTAAACTCATACGCGCTAAAGCTCCATCAATAATGGTTAGGTCTACTCCATAATTTCTCATTTTCTTAATGAGATATCGCAAGCCACCGGTTGTGGATGGACCAGCCAACAACACCTTTCCTTTGCCGCGAGCTTTTGCATAGATAGCACGTCCTATTGAAGTTAAGTAACGATAATCTATATCCAAAATCTCTGAAGGAACCTGTTTCGTCAGATAGTATTTCTCTGCTGTAACGAATATTGTGCCTGAGCGTAGAAATATCTCCGGCTTATCTGTCTGTGTTACTTGATCTCTTTTCTCACCATCAATGCCTATTGAGGTCAAAGCAATGGAGAGCTCGGAATAGTCGGCAAGGCGAGAGAGCACATAGTTAAGTGTCTCTGTCTTGCCAGTATTCTTAGCCATTCCAACAATTGCCAAACTGCTCAGCTTAGCAATATCTGCTACAAAAGGCATTCTTAAGCGAAATCTTTAAACACTCCCTTATTTATTCTCCTTCTGCATTGCCTCACGGCGTTTGCGGTTACGCTCATGCCTTAGGAGACCTTGCGGTTCTAATGCAAGCTGTTTCCCAGCTAATAAAGAAGCGACTCCATCTTGGCGTTCCTTCTCACACTCAGGACAATGACACTCAGAAACATAGTTCCTCGGTTCAGTGTACGTAGTGATGACCCCTTCGAAATTGCGCAACACAACGTGATTAGGGCCTTGAGAAACCACATAATTAGGCATTACGGGTATTTTTCCACCACCGCCTGGAGCATCTACTACAAAGGTCGGCACTGCAAACCCGGAGGTATGCCCACGGAGATTTTCCATAATTTCAATTCCCTTGGAAACAGGAGTACGGAAGTGACCAATGCCACGAGACAAGTCGCATACATATATATAGTAGGGACGAACACGCATCTTCACCAACTCATGCACCAGATGCATCATGATGTGAGGACAGTCATTGATTCCTCTCAAGAGTACAGACTGGTTGCCCAATGGTATACCGGCATTAGCCATACGTTCACAAGCCGCCTTAGACTCTGGCGTAACCTCATTGGGGTGATTGAAGTGTGTATTGAGCCAAACCGGATGATACTTTTTAATCATATCAACCAATTCTTGCGTTATCCGCTGAGGCATTACAACAGGTGTGCGGCTTCCGATTCTGATGATTTCAACGTGAGGTATAGCTCTGAGCCTTTGGAAAATATACTCAAGGGTACTATCCGGTACCATCAGAGCATCCCCACCGGAAAGTAATACATCACGCACTTCAGGGGTACGCTCTATATACTCAATGGCTTTATCGATACGCTCACGAGGAGAAGAAGCATCCTTCTGTCCTGCAAAGCGACGACGTGTACAATGCCTGCAATACATAGAGCACATGTCCGTAATAAGGAAAAGCACTCTATCTGGATAACGATGTGTTAAGCCTGGGACAGGAGAGTCCTCATCTTCACTCAGTGGGTCTAATTGATCCTCCGGAGAAACAATAAGCTCATTAGCCGTCGGTATAGACTGCATACGGACAGGATCGTTAGGATCATCAGGATTGATCAAGCTTAGATAGTAAGGCGTAATAGCCATACGAATCGTCTTGAGTGACTCGCGTACTCCTTCCTCTTCCTCCGGTGTAAGCTTAACTAGTTTCTTTAGTTGCTCTAAAGTCTCTATGCGATTTCGTACTTGCCAATGCCAATCATTCCAATCTTCATCACTGACATCAGGGAAATAGTACTTTCTTCTACTTTCTGTCATCTTTTTCCAACCTTATTTTGAATTACGCTACATAAAAGCGAGAGGGGAGAGAAGTAGAGTGACTCAAAGAACACTCATTTCTTCTCTCTCCTTTTCTTCTTTTATGCGTATAATTCTGTGAAAATATCACGCAGTTTTTGGCTCTCTCTTAGCTCCTGAAGGGTAATTTCTGCGTGTCCTTTCGTATATCCGTTACCGATGATCATTGTAACGTCACTGCCAACTCCTTCAGCTCCCAAAGCAGCCTTTGTGAAGCTTGTGGCCATTGAGAAGAAATATACTATACCGGTATTTTTCGTACAAAGGATACTGGTCATCTCAGTATCTGTAATATTGACGTTATTGATCGTAACATCACACATCTCTCCATTAGTCAAACGGCTGATTTCCTCCATAACAGGTACGGGCTGAGTTGCATCAGCAGAGAAGACAACATCACAGAAGCCGAGCTTCTTCATGCGGTCAGTACTACGCTGAGAGTGGCACAAGCCAATTACCTTTCCTGTAACTCCGGCACGTTTCTTTGCTTCGTAGCAGCATAGCATACCACTCTTTCCTCCAGCACCAATGATCAATACCGTGTCACCGGGCTTTACCAGTTTGGCAGTTTGAGCAGGAGCCCCAGCTACGTCTAATGCAGACAAAGCTAACTTCTCAGGTAGATCACTTGGGATCTTAGCATAGATACCACTTTCAAACAGGATAGCCTTACCATCGATATCTACTTGATCTACATCTGCACGGATTTCTTTTATCTTGTCAATTCTAAGTGGGGTAAGCGATAAAGATACTAATGTAGCTATCTTATCGCCCTCCTTCAAATCAATTTTACCCTTCAAAGCATCACCGATCTTTTCAACCGTACCCAAAAGCATACCGCCTGAACCGGTCACCGGATTACGATGTTTTCCTTGCTTAGCAACGATGTCAAGCGTTATTTCAGCGATTTTTTTCTTATCACCACCTGCTTGCTCTTGAATCTGTGTGAAGCTTGCAGAGTCTATGTTAAGCGTCTGTACATCAATGAGTATCTCGTTGTCATAGATCTCATCCATGTTATTATCTATCCGTTTAGCAGGTTGGGGTAGTACCCCGGTTGGTTCTAGCACACGATGAGTGCCGTATTTGTTGCCTTTTTTTTGCATAAAATGCTGTTTCTACGTACTTATTATAAATCTATACTTTAACTCTTATTTTTGGGGAAGTGACAAGATGCGCCGTGCTTCTGCCGGAGTAGCGATTTCACGTCCAAGCTCATTAGCCATACGCACCACCTTTGCTACTAACTCACCATTGGATTTGGCAAGGACTCCCTTAGACAGATAGAGATTATCCTCAAATCCCACACGTACATTTCCTCCCATAGCAATAGCAGCCATAGCGAGAGGGAATGCATGACGCCCAATACCGGTAGCCGTCCAAGTGGAGCCCTCGGGAATATTGCGCACAAGCCAAGCAAGGTTTTCTGTGGTAGCTGGCGTACACCCGAACACCCCTAATACAAAGTTAAATTGCATAGGGCCGCCAGGTACTTCACCCTTTTGTGCCAAGCGCAAAATAGTATCTAGATGTCCCATTTCGAAGCATTCGTACTCGGGCTTGATGTTATTCTCTAACATGCGTTTTCCAAAAGCACGCATCATAGGAACAGTATTCTCAAATACTTCATCTCCGAAGTTACATGTACCACAATCCAAAGTAGCCATTTCGGGGAAGAGCTCAGTAGGCTGCAAACGTTCTTCTGCACTCATTCCTACAGCACCTCCTGTGGAGGGGATAACGATTACATCAGGTACCTCCTTATATATAGCATCCAACACAACTTTGAAGCGTTCTTTACTTTGCGTTGGGGTGCCATCATCCTCACGCACATGAACGTGGATCACAGCTGCTCCGTTGTCGTAGGCAGATTTAGCCTCACGCACCATTTCTTCAATGGTATAGGGAACAGCCGGATTTTGTTCTTTTGTCACTTCTGCACCACATATAGCAGCAGTGATAATTAGCTTTTCCATTATCCTACTAATTTAAGTGATTAATCAACCTTATAAACAAGAATCAAGACTCCTTGTTACCCATTTTTTCTTTGGTTCTTCTTCGGAACCACGCATGTACCGGTAGCACGGCATACGACGATAGGCTCTTCAAGCACATCAGCCGCTGAGTCGCAGATATCGGGACGAGGAGCTATAACCTTGCGGGCTTCAAAGGTCATCTTACGAGATGTATTTCCTACATGAGTAATCTCTCCAACAGCCTCTATGTAGTCCCCGGAAAATACAGGAGCCAAGAATTCAACTGAATCATAGGCACAAAACAGTCCCTCATCCCCATCCTGGATAATCAGTAGCTCAGTAGCTACATCACCAAAAAGCTGGAGCATGCGAGCGCCATCTACCAAATTGCCCCCATAATGAGCATCAGCTTGAGACATTCTCAAGCGTATCTTAGAAGTCGGGTTTGCCATATTTATTATCAATTATTCTACAATCCAAGTTACTAATATTGAGGGAACATGAACGGCTTCGGGCGAAATTGCGCCAACCGGAACTTTGTGTTCTATTTCCACAGCAACTTTATCGGCAGCCATAGCCATGAGTGGCTGAAAGTTTTGAGCTGTGCCCTTGAATACCAAGTTGCCGATTTCATCGCCCTCTTGTGCCTGAAGAAAAGCGAAGTCAGCATGTAGTGGCTTCTCTAAAAGATACTCCTTCCCATCAACTACAATCTTCTCTTTTCCTTTTTCCACATCAGTGGCCAAACCGGTACGAGTAAGCACACCGCCTAGTCCGGCTCCCGCTGCTCTAATGCGCTCTGCCAAAGTGCCTTGTGGGGAAAATTCTACCTCCAAAGAGCCTTCGTTCATTTGCTGCCCGGTCAGTGGGTTAGTGCCAATGTGTGATGCAATGAGTTTTTTTACAAGCTTCTTCTCAATCAACCTTCCGCAACCGCGATCCGGATATGAAGTGTCATTTGCTATCAGCGTAATATCTTTTACTCCGCTTTCTATAATAGCATCTATGATGTGTGCAGGTGACGAGTTGTTGAGAAAACCGCCTACCATAATTGTCATTCCATCGAAGAAATGCTTTTTTAACTCATCTACTGTGATACTTTTTTTCATGGAAATATACCTTTTGTTACTTACTACGTTTTCCTTACGTTTCCCTATGTTGTGTGACAAAAAGAGTACATCTAAACTGACGCTTATGTCAACACATACTACGAACACCGGCAAAATAAGCCTGTATTCTGTACTAAGACCTGGCTTACAAGCCAAAATCCTCAGTGTCGCAAAGTTAACACAAAGTTATCGCAAATACAAGAAGAAAGACCTGCCTTACATGATTTAAGAGATGCGGAATATATACATATTGATAGGGTAGACAGAGCTTCATTTTTATCTCGAACCGGATACCATTGTACAATACTTTACCTAGGCATGTTTTTTGACTTCAATCATACCTTATAGTTATGATGGGAGTTCCTTGTACATAACCTAATAACTGTACTGGAATTAAAGCATTTTGAAAGTCTCATTTGGGATAGCTTTATCTTTCTCCATACAGATCTTAGAGTGGCTAGTATATGTATGTAGAATAAGTTTCAACAATGGGCACAGAGTGTTTTGAATATATACAACTAAACATAATATACCTAATCGTATTTTTGTCTACTAAGGTTATAAGGAAGAAAAATAGTCTCAAAACATGGAGACAAACTCCCTTTCCAAAAGATCTATACTTTTCAATCAAAATATACGAATCTTTCTGTGGAAAGGTCCAGATATTTTAGTTAAAAGATAGGGATGTATTATTTTGGTCTTCATGCCTTAATTCGGAGAGAATAAATTGAACCTTGATGTAGGTCACTTCGAATAAGAGCATAAATCGAATATTTCAAGGAGAAATATTTTTATCTCCTAAATATTGCATCTACGTTATAAAAGTGATTTAACTTCTATGCTGTTTCCCGGGAAAGGTTTCATAACTGCCGTCACTGTAAAAAACTCGTATTTCAATTATTTCCTTTTGATTGCTCTCCAGAAGCTCTTCTCGCAATGCATGCACTGCCTTCTGTGTCACGTCTTCTATGATAGAGCGTAGAGCTGCATTGTCTATTATAGGTTGAGAGGGCGATGGATTGGAAAGAGTCAATTCCAAATTGGATTCTGAGGCTTTTACTGTTTTGTCTGCATTGTGGTCTTTGGGGGCCACTAACGGAGTGCCCTCGCCAAAAAGTAGCCAGTCTCTCTCCCAATCAGGATAAGCCGTCAACACCTTATTTAAGGTATCAAAGGTGATATTGCTTTTCCCATTCATTATGTTGGAAACAACAGAAGGAGTGATATCAGCAGAATTTGCAAAACCTGTATTTCCGATGCCTAATGTATCAATCATCTCTTTCAGACGAATGCGGATAGCTTCGTTGTCTATTGGGAGTTGCTCATTCATTTTTGTTTACCCGTTTTTTGATTTTTCTTTCAGAAGCAAAGATAAAATCATATTTTCTTATTTGCAAATTGAAACACAGGAGCGTCAATTCTAATTTCCAAATAATATATTGCTAATTGCTATTTCTATTATGGAAAGTTTTGCACTTAAGAATTACACTACCCTTTTCAACGCTATAATAATTTAATCTAGAAAAAGTATTCTATTGATTTTCAAGTGTTAGCTGTTTATTTCCTACGTAAATAAGAAGATAATCCAGTACCGAGAGCAACGAGCCCTATAAATAGTGAAATATATTATTCCAAACACATCGTATCTCGCTCATACATAGTTTGTTGTAATATATTATCAATGATCGCATATTATCTATTATACCGGCATTTCTATTTCTGGATTAGAAATACAGAAATAGAATATGATAGTTTGAATTCGGAAACTCAATCTGCAAAAAGAAATAAAAGAAGGGATATTGAGTTTCTTTTTCTGAAAGGAAAATAAACTAAGATTGAATGATTTTCAAAACAGATTTTGAAAAGAAAACAAATGGATGCATTTTAGAAGCTTAGGCCATCCATCAGTTGATCAAAAAAGAATCGCTTTTCACCAATCAAAAAAAGGAGTAAAGATTCGGGTGTAAAAATTTTTGGACGAGGTGTCTTTTTAGAGATGCTGTTCCACTCCTTTTTTATTTCTTGTTGAAATGCCTCAGGAGTCGAACATTTGGAAGCATCCTTAATGGTTGGTCGAAAAAAACGAACCATTCCACTCTTAAGGATATAGAGTCCATTATTCATAGGGAGTGATTTATCGGATAAAAAGAAGCTCCAAGAGTCTTGCATATGCTCTTTGGCATAAGCAACCAGCAGCTTTATAGGATTAATCAACCTTATCATACCGCAACGATAGACATTCTTTTCTTTATTCGTGGCCGCAACGGGGGCTATGAATGAATCGCCAAGGCGTTCAAATAAAGCGTCCATATGTTGTGCAGTATAAAAAAAATATCCTCCGGAACTCATTACTGCAGTTTGTAATGCAATACGCCACTGAAGGTAATCAGGCACTACATGAGGCACAGAAAGAGCCCTTTGGCGAAATGCTGAGAAGCGCTTGTAAGAATCAGAAGTCAAACTCTGAGAAAAAGACTTCTCATCAACTGTTAGACACTGTGCTCTTTCCCCTAATGGAAGGTATTGTGCTACCCTATTATAATATTCATATAACCAATTCTCTTGTGGAATTAGAAAGCTAAATGTAGCCCCATTGAGCCACATTTGATAATGAGCTGCACGCAGTAACTGTTTAGCCAGGCCTCGGCTACGCATTTCCGGACGAGTTGCCACCCCACAGACATAATAGGAGCGGTACAGTCTGTCATTCACACACAGATTATACGGCAAAAATTGGAGGTGTGCATTTGCTGTTCCAATAGCAGCATTTTGTACTAAAAGGGTGTTTTGATCGTGGTAAAGCGTACTGAAAAAAAGCTGCATGAAGGCTTCGTCATCTTGAAAAATAGCCTTCCATATATCGAATGCAGCACGCTTCTTATCCATCTCTCTGCACCTATCTACGGACGCCTTAAAACAGTAGTTCCTTTCGCTAAGCGCATATCAGGCTGATAGGACATTTTCGCAAAACGGAGCCCCGGAATACCTAAATCCTCCTCTCGATTGATATACTCAAAGGTATCCGACACAATAGAAGCAAACGATTGATTAATCATAGCATAGGCTCCATCTATATCCGGAAGGGCTTTTTCCACATGTATATCAAACGTCTGTTTATTAATGGGGGATCCTAAAGTAAATGCAACTATCTGACCTTCCACGTAGAGCACTCCGCCCTCAAGTTGTAGCGTCTCATAAGCCTCCGGACTAAGTATTCGCCTAATCATAATCTGCTCATTTTTCAGCCCCTCAGAAGGCTCGGAGGCCTCAAACCAACGAGTAGAAAAGTCTAAGACTTCGTCCAAAAGAGACATATTCAGTGGCTCAAAATGCCAATCTACATATCTACGTTTAAACTTATTAATATGATTTCGCTTAGGCTGTAATTTCTTTCCACGCAGATATACAAGCTTCTCTCTCTTATATATATAGTCTGCATAGTCTTCGTCCCATAACAGACTAAATTCTCCCGGGAAATGCTCTTCTAACAAATGAGAGCATTCTTGGGAAACCCCCATGAAAACAAGGGGCTCATTTTCTGCTCCAACTTCTTCTGTTTTAAGCCTTTCTATTGTATTATGCCAAGAGTCAAGATCAATACAATATGGAAGTAGGTAAACCGGATGATTATGCCGTTTGTCGTTAAAACGAATGACTAATGTCGTGTCTCCTTCTACAGCCCAAGAAGTGTTATAGAGAAAGCTCCAACCATAGAGATTTGTAAATGAGAGATCACAAATGGGCCGCCCTGAGTTAAATAAGATAGGATATAAGATATCTCTATCCTCAAGGAGTATTGGTTTGAAATCCATTTGTTACCCCTCTAATTTGCTTGTAGCATACTCCTTGATACGAGCCAACATAGCCATTAGACCATTACTTCTCGTAGGAGAAAGATGTCCCGTTAGATTCAGTTTTTCTATGAAGAAAAGCGGAGTTTGTAATATAGCGTTCGGAGTTTGGCCATCGTAGATTCTGAGCAACATAGCCACAATGCCTTTTACAATAAGCGCATCGCTATCTGCTCTAAAATACAGCTTGCCATCCGGAGCCTGACTACAAACTATCCACACTCTACTTTGACACCCCTCTATAAGGTTATCATCAACCTTTTCAGCATCAGAGATCAGGGGCAAACTGTCACCCATTTCAATGATGAGTTGGTATCTATCCATCCAATCATCAAAGGGTTCAAACTCGTCTATAAGTTCATTCTGAAGCTCTTCTATCGTTTTTGTCATAATTGTCACTTATATTTTACCATCCCGGAATTAGAGTGCTATTCATTTATAGTACTCCATATCGTGCTACCTACAGCCTTTAGCACATTCTTGTCAATTACATTTATATTGTCTGCGTGCGTATGCCAATGATCTCCAAATCCTTTGGTTCTATCCTCACAATAGTTCACAATATTGATTGAAGGGATACCCCTATAGCGCATTACGGGTATATGGTCATCCGTCAGAGCAGCGGTGCTTGCAGGAATAAAATAGTCTGTATATCCGTTTTCACTCGCTTTCTTCCACACTTTCGACAATATATGACTTGCATTTGACTTTGAAAAGTACTCCCACTTGAAGCGTGCATCCTTAGCACCGACCATATCAAGTAAAATGCCGTAACGAGCTGTGTATCCCTCTTTGTGTGGATGCTGACTCCAATAAGTTGAACCCAAGCACCATGAGTCTTCAGCGTTATACTTGCCATAGTCTTCTAAGTCGAAGAGTACAATATCAACCCCCAACTTGCTTTTCTCAGCCTGTATCAGGCGCGCCATTTCAAGAAGTACGGCTACTCCACTGGCTCCATCATCAGCACCATCCAAAGGCTTATTATGCCACGTTGGATCTTCATCCTGATCACACCATGGGCGTGTATCCCAGTGGGCAAAGAGAAGCAGACGTTCCGCCTCATCAGGGTTAAAAGAAGCGATAATGTTGCGCATTTCAAATTGTTTGCCATCATGAGTTGTAAGAGGGGCTTTCTGCTCAATCACAGACGCTCCAAACGCTGACAACTTATTGGCCAACCAGTCTCCACACTCCTTATGAGCATTACTACCCGGTATGCGAGGTCCAAACTCTACCTGACGTAACACAAAAGAATATGCACTATCTGCATTGAAAGGTGACGAAACTGGTAGATTGTCAGCCACTACCGTAGTAGCATTATTATCTTTCTCCTTTCTATTTTTACAAGACACAAAAGAAGAAAGCGGGACTAATATAGTCAAGATGAGTAGAATTGGGTGTATACGCATTATGTATAGATAGGCTTTTAGATTGTGGAGAGGGTCGCTGTAAAACACCTAAGCGTATCACAACGACCCAACACACCAACACATGAAATAATGAAAAGCCCTTTCACAAGGGTTCTTTCTTTGAAGTTACTTTAATTTAGCAAGAGCAGCCTCATAGTTTGGCTCTTCAGTAACTTCCGGTACAATTTGGCTATAAACCAGCTTTCCTTCTTCGTCAATTACAAAAACGCTACGGGCTAAAAGACCTGCAAGTGGTCCTGTTTCCATACGCAAACCATACTTTTCACTAAAACAGGTACAACGGAAAGCAGAAAGCATTACAACATTCTTAATTCCCTCTGCAGCACAGAATCTTTGTTGAGCAAAAGGCAAATCCATTGAGATACATAACACAACCGTATTATTCAAAGCTGCAGCCTCTTTGTTAAAGCGACGCACACTTGCAGCGCACACACCGGTATCCACACTGGGAAAAACGTTCAGGACTACCCTTTTGCCTTTATAATCACTTAGATGTGCCTCACTAAGGTCATTCTTCACAGCCATAAAGTCAGGAGCCATCTGCCCTACCTCCGGCTGTTTTCCTCCAAGCTTAATTTCTATCTCTCCTTTAAATTTTATCATATCAAATTTTCCAAGTCATTGTTCTTGTTTTGGGTATCTCCTACCCTTCTACCTTGCTAAGGTACGCATTTATTTTGAATAACGACCACTATTTTGGATATTAAAACGAAATCTTCACAATATCTTGTCAATAGCATCTTTTATATACTCCTTAGGCACATTACCCATTGAAACATAAGGAGTCTCTTTCATAGGAACAAAGAGTAACATAGGAATAGACTGCACTTTAAATAGCTTTGCCAGTTCCTTCTCTTTGTCTATATTAACCTTGTACACAACAATCTTACCGACATAGTTTCCTGCGACTTCAGCCAACTTGGGAGCAAGGGCACGGCATGGGCCACACCAATCTGCGTAAAAATCAATTACACAAGGTTTTTCCCCCTTATATACAAACTTCGTTGGGTTTTTCTCCCAATCATATATATTGGCTTTCATATAAGTCGCATCAATCTCAATTGCTTCCACACCCTTCCTCTGTTGAGCGATGAGGGGTGAACAACCCAGGTACGACAATATAAATATACTTATCCCGACAAATAAATATTGACTTCTTTTTCTCATTTTCATTACATGCATTAAATGTCAATTGATAAACAACCATTATTTGAAAAAGTTCATAATCAATAATGAATTGGGCGCAACGCAAAAAAATATAGCATTCGATATGAAGTAAGTTACTCCTTCATCGATACGGAATGAATAATAAAAGAAGTTGATAAAATGGACGCTCTCGTTTACAATAACCCTTTTTCCTTCAACATTGCTTGCAGAAAGGACTGACACAATGCATAGAATCAATCCAACAGACACTATCATCGGAAATGTCAATCTCTTAGATCGCTGCAGATAAATGCGGATTAGCTATCTTTGCCAAGTATATTGCATTCTCATAAATAAGTTTGCATTACAACTATATACAAGGAGGAACTGAAAGCCCTTAGTAGTAGAAAAGAAGAGAAAGATGGAAAATAGATTCACAACATACGAAAACCCGGATTTTAGTCGTATCAATAAGGAAGTACTAAAACAATGGCAAGAGGAAGATCTCTTTGCTAAAAGTGTTGAGGCACGTCGTAACGCACCCTCTTTTGTCTTTTACGAGGGGCCACCCTCTGCCAACGGAATGCCGGGAATCCATCATGTTATAGCTCGATCTCTGAAGGATATTTTCTGCAGGTATAAAACGATGCAAGGATTCTTGGTCGAAAGACGTGCCGGATGGGATACTCACGGACTTCCTGTGGAATTAGGTGTTGAGAAAGCACTGAATATCACAAAAGAAGATATCGGCAAGAAAATCAGTATCCGTCAATATAATGATGAGTGCCGCAAAGCTGTAATGCGTTACACTAAAGAGTGGGAACAGCTTACTGAGCAGATGGGCTATTGGGTAGATATGGATCAGCCTTATATCACCTACAAGCCTAAATACATGGAAACACTTTGGTGGGTGCTCGCTGATCTCTACAAAAAGGGCCTTCTATATAAAGGCTATACGATACAGCCCTATTCACCCGCTGCTGGTACAGGGTTAAGTACACACGAGCTTAACCAACCGGGTTGCTACCGAGATGTAAAAGATACGGTATGCACAGCGCAGTTTAAGATCACCCGGATACCGGATTCTTGGGGCATAACGGACGAATGTTACTTTTTAGCTTGGACCACAACTCCTTGGACGCTTCCTAGTAATACGGCCCTTTGCGTAGGAAGTGGTATCGACTACACATTAGTAGAAACTTTCAATCCTTATACTCATACCCACGAGTTCGTAGTGCTTGCCACGGCACGCTTAGAAGCTTACTTTACCTCTTCTAATGAGTGTGATAAACTCCCCGAAACATGGGATGGAGAGGCAAAGGATCTTCCATGGAAAAGAATTGCTACGATGAAAGGTTGTGATCTTGAGGGAATACCCTATGAGCAACTTATACCATGGGTCAAGCCACTGGGTGATGCATTTAGAGTGATCACGGGAGATTATGTAACTACCGAGGATGGAACCGGCATTGTGCATATTGCTCCTACTTTCGGTCAAGACGATAAACGTGTAGCTGTAAAGGCTGGTATTTCTTCCTTGGTTCTTATAGATAGCGAAGGCAATGAACGTCCAATGGTGGACATGCGAGGTCGCTTCTATCTAACAGAAGAAATTGATGCCTCCTTTCGGGCTGAATACATGAATGAATCACTTTATGATGTTTATGCCGGCCGCTACGTAAAGAATGCTTATGACGAAAGTCTCAAAGAAAGTGATCCGACCCTGGACACAGATCTTTGTGTCATGCTTAAAATGCAGAACAAAGCCTTTAAGATTGGGAAACATGTGCATAGTTATCCTCACTGCTGGCGTACGGACAAGCCTGTCCTTTATTATCCATTAGACAGTTGGTTCATCAAGACAACCGCTTGTCGCGAAGAGATGATGCGCCTCAATGAGTCCATCCGCTGGAAGCCGGCCACCATTGGTACAGGGCGCTTCGGCAAATGGTTAGAGAATCTCCAAGATTGGAACTTATCTAGAAGCAGATTTTGGGGCACTCCTCTTAACATTTGGCGTACAGAAGATGGGGGTGAAGAGCGTTGTATTGCCTCAATAGAGGAGCTATACAATGAGATTGAACGTTCTATCCAATCCGGGCTGATGCATGAAAATCCATTTAAAGGATTCGTGCCCGGAGATATGAGCGATGAGAATTATGCACATGTTGATTTGCATCGTCCTATAGTAGATGAAATCATCCTAACATCCTCAACTGGCAAAGCAATGTATAGGGAGAAAGACCTAGTTGATGTATGGTTAGATTCAGGAGCTATGCCTTTCGCACAACTGCACTATCCATTTGAGAATAAGGAAGCAGTAGATGAAGGAAAGTTTTTTCCTGCCGATTTTATTGCTGAAGGTATTGACCAAACAAGAGGGTGGTTCTTCACACTACATGCGATTGCTACTATGGTTAAGCATAGCGTTGCCTATCAGAATGTGCTTGCCAACGGACTTGTCCTTGACAAGAATGGCAATAAGATGAGCAAGAGACTTGGCAATGCAGTAGATCCCTTTATCACGATAGATACATATGGAGCCGATCCATTGCGTTGGTATATGATTACCAATGCATCTCCTTGGGATAACATCAAATTTGACATCGAGGGAGTTAAAGAGGTTAGCAGGAAATTCTTTGGAACACTATACAATACATACCAATTCTTTGCTATGTATGCAAATCTTGATGGCTTTAATCCCGATGAGAAAAGCATTTCCTACAAAGAGAGACCTGAAATAGATAGGTGGATTATTTCCATGCTTCATACACTAATTGGAGAGGTCTCAAGCTCATTGGAGGACTACGAGCCTACACGTGCGGGGCGGGCTATTGAAGAGTTTGTAGAAACGCATTTAAGCAATTGGTATGTTCGTCTCTCTCGTAAACGCTTCTGGGTGGGAGACATGACAGAAGACAAGAAAAGTGCCTATGCCACTCTATACGAATGCTTGGTAACAGTAGCACAGCTTATTGCACCAATTGCTCCATTCTATGCAGACCGTCTCTATAGAGATCTAACCTGCAGCGAGAAATCTGTCCATTTAACTAGCTTCCCGATTGCAAATCAAAAAGGCATTGACAGCGTGCTTGAGCGCCGAATGAAGCGAGCTCAAGAGCTAACAGGAATGGTTCTCGCCTTACGTAGAAAAGTAAATATTAAAGTGCGTCAACCATTGGCTTCCATAATGATTCTCATAGCCTCCGAAGAAGAAAAAGAGGATATAGAAGCCGTGAGCAAGTGGATCCTTAATGAGGTAAATGTAAAGGCGATAAACTACGAAGATGCCTCCGCAGATGTATGGCATCGAACGATTAAACCTGATTTTAAGAAACTTGGGCCACGTTACGGAAAGATCATGAAAGACGTAGCCCAAGAGATTTCTACGCTTCCACAAGATAAAATAACCGAATTAGATCAAAAGGGACAACTCACCCTTCATGTAGCGGGCAAAGAGGTATTGCTAATGAGAGAAGATGTAACTATCAATGTGGAAGATATACCGGGTAGGCTGGTTGCCACAGATGGTCGCAATACGATAGCCCTTGACGTAACAGTCACACCTGATCTTTACGTTGAAGGATTAGCAAGAGAGTTGGTTAACCGAATACAGAACCTGCGTAAACAGATTGGGTTGGAGGTAAATGACCATATTAATGTATTCGTGCTATCCGGCACGGAGATGGATCAGGCTTTTGAGAAATTTCACGATTACATTGCAGAGCAGGTACAAGCAGACGATCTTGTACTTACAGATAAAGTAAGCGATGGAATTGAGATTGACATGGAAAGCTACAAATTAACCTTGTCCATAAATAAAAGTGAAAGATAAGAAGCGGTCCACATTGCCTAAGGATCCGAGAGCCAATAACTCGGATCCTTTTAGTATAGAAAACCCAACCAAGCAAGCCGTCTGGGTTTGTGCAATCGTTTTGCTGACTCTCATCATTGATCAAGTGATCAAAATATGGGTTAAAACGCACATGCAGTTGGGAGAAGAAATTAGGGTCTTTGATTGGTTCCGCATTCTCTTTGTGGAGAATATGGGAATGGCCTTTGGACTTGAGCTCGGAAGTAAGCTCTTTCTCACATTTTTCCGCATTATTGCAATGGGGCTTATTGCTTATGCAATTGTGATACTTATTAAAAGTCGTCACTTTCCTCTCGGCTTCCTTGCTTGTTTGGCTCTTATCTTTGCAGGTGGGATCGGAAATGTAATAGACTCCATGTTCTATGGAATCATTTTCTCAGACAGCCATGGGCAAGTAGCAGAGCTATTTCCAACTGGTAGCGGATATGGTACCTTTATGCACGGAAAGGTGGTTGATATGCTATACTTTCCGTTAATTGATACGGTATGGCCCTCATGGATACCCTTCATTGGGGGAAAATCGTTTACTTTTTTTGATCCTGTATTCAACTTTGCAGACAGCTGCATCTCAATAGGAGTCATTTTATTGCTTGTGTTCCATGTTCGTCCATTTACAGAGGCTTTGGAATACTTCTCTAACCCCCGAATTAGAAAAGCCACTAAAACCATTAACGAAGAGAAGCGACAAACAGCACCAAAAGAGAAAGTAAAGAAGTAAAACACAATGCCTTCAAAAGCACGCTTGATAGTTGCCCTCTTGCTCCTTTTTACAACTATAGGACTAAGTTTCTCATGTGGCAATAAATGGGGAAAGAGGCTTTCTGAAAAAGAGATTGAAGCTATTCTTGGAGAGCTTTATGTAGCTCAAAATATCTATATAAATGATCCATCCCCCTCCACAGATACACTATTGATTTCCCTTCGTCGTTCAATTTTCAAAAAGTATCAGGTTACTGAAAGTGATTTCGATAGCGTCATTACATACTATGCCCATTATAAGTCTGATCGTCTCTCTGCTATCGCCCAAAAAGCCGCTGATGGAATTACAGCCGACTTAGAAGATTATCAAAAGAAGTCAACCCCTCCTACTTTTGAGGAAAATTTGAAGTATCAAATTCCAAAGAGCTTAGATGCCTATGAATTGGCTGACCTAATCCCCATAGAGCAATATCCGTCTACAATTCTTCTCTCAGATGGTGTTGATGCCCTCTTCTACTCTACTCTGGTAAGGAATACATTATACAAAACTACTACCATTACGATACAGATCACACTTTATGGGCTTCCAAACAAAATAGAAAAGAAAGACTGTCCTCTCCTTGAAGTGTCTTGTATTGACACTAACGGAAATTTTGTGAAAGCACAGACTACCCTATCCTCAAATGGGACGAAAGACCTTTGCTTATACTTTGACAAAGACATAAAAAATGGTCGATTTTCCATTTTGCTTCATTCAGGAAACAACCCACACATCTGCCCTATCTTTGTTACTGAGCTTTCCATTAGGCCACAGCTTGCTTCTCCTCCCTCTAACAAAGAAAACGAGGAGGATGATTAATTCTCATAATCCATTAATAAGAATAAGCCACTCTGCTAAAATCGTTCCCCTACACAACAAACAATGACCTACACAATTACATCTACTGATAAATATAGTGATGCTCGCTGTGGCATTATAACCACTGACCACGGTTCTATACCCACTCCTATTTTTATGCCTGTCGGCACTGCTGGTAGCGTAAAAGCAATGACTATGGAGCAGGTAGAAGAAACCAATGCAAAAATCATTTTGGGGAACACATACCATCTCTACTTGCGGCCGGGATTAACTATTTTACAAGCTGCAGGAGGATTGCACAAATTTGGTACTTGGAATAAGCCAATCCTTACGGACAGTGGTGGGTTTCAGGTGTTTTCGTTAGCCGATCGTAGAAAAATATCAAGAGAAGGTGTCACTTTTTCCTCGCATATTGATGGATCAAGACATTTATTTTCTCCTGAGAGAGTAATGGATATTGAACGAATAATTGGAGGTGATATCATAATGGCCTTTGATGAATGTCCTCCAGGCACTGCCTCATATCACTATGCAAAAAACTCTCTCGAGCTTACACTTCATTGGTTGGAACGCTGTTTTAAGCGCTTTAACGAAACGGAACCTTTGTATGGATATACCCAAGCCCTATTCCCAATCGTCCAAGGCTGCGTCTATCCGGATCTAAGACGTAAATCAGCCGAAGCGGTGGCTGCATACAATGCTCCAGGGAATGCAATAGGTGGACTTGCCGTAGGAGAGCCAACTGAAAAAATGTATGAAATGATTGAGTTGGTTAATACAATTCTTCCAAAGGATCGACCCCGTTATCTTATGGGTGTGGGTACCCCCGCCAACTTATTGGAAGGAATTGCTCGTGGTGTAGATATGTTTGATTGTATTATGCCAACACGTAATGCGCGTAACGCTCAACTTTTCACACAAAATGGCATTATAAATGTACGCAATAGTAAATGGAAGAATTGCTTCGAGCCTATTGAACGTAACGGAGCTTCACCAATAGACGAACGTTATTCACTATCCTACTTACATCACCTTTTCAGAGCAGAAGAGATAACAGCCCTAACTCTCGCCTCTATACACAATGTAGCCTTCTATCTCAGACTAATGGAAACAGTTCGTGAAAAGATAGCTGATGGCACATTTTCTTTTTGGAAGGATGACGCTGTAAAGCGTCTCATGCAACGCTTATAATAACATTTCGTTGCAAAATAAAAAACCTCAATGCCTCTATACATTAAGAGGTTCTCTATGCGTGGTGTGCTAAAAAGATACCGCTGCTGACTGTTACTGGGACATAGACTTTCTTCTTCCACCTCCTACATACGTAATCTTAGATGCGGAATTATTTGATAATAAGTCTGCATCTTTCCACTAAACAATCGACCAAATTTCATTACTCATTATTTTCCTTACACATATTCATTTTTTCAGCTTAGCACGGGGAGGTTTTCCTTCTAATTTGACTATCTTTGTAAGCGGAGCAAGTAGAAATTAGATCTGTGGCATAAGTGTCGCAGAGGATTAAGTCGATATTCTCCTTTATTGGTAATGAAAGAAGAGTATGTTTAGCAATCAGGTCAGTAGGTTTGTATAGCTCTTATACTTATAAACTACTACATTTCTCAGAAAACAGTAAAGAAAATAGTAAAATAACACTTAATAAATCACTATGGCGAATCAGACGAAAATAGTAGAATGCGTGCCTAACTTTAGCGAAGGACGCGACAAAGAAAAGATCGAACGAATTGTCAATCCGTTCCGTACCAAACAAGGCGTTAAGCTGCTTAACTACAGCAATGACGAAGATCACAACCGTTGCGTGGTGACGGTTATCGGTGAGCCGAAAGCTCTCACCGAAGCGCTGTATGAAGCGATCGAAGTTGCCGTCAAGGAGATCGATATGACCAAGCACGAAGGGCAGCACCCTCGCATGGGCGCTGTGGACGTAGTTCCCTTTATCCCTATTCGCAATATGGAAATGGACGAAGCTATTGCCCTGTCCAAGGAAGTAGGTAAAACAATAGGAGAACGTTTTGGTGTGCCCGTATTCCTGTATGAAAAGAGTGCATCTGCTCCTCATCGTGAAAATCTTGCTAAGATTCGCAAGGGACAATTCGAAGGAATGGCTGAAAAGGTACACGAACCGGAATGGATTCCCGACTTCGGTCCGAAGGATATTCACCCCACAGCCGGTGTAGTAGCCGTAGGTGCGCGTATGCCGCTGGTAGCTTACAACGTAAACCTCAATACAAGTGATCTTTCCATTGCCGATGCTATTGCCAAAAAAGTACGTTTTATCGGTGGCGGATTACGCTTCTGCAAAGCTATGGGTGTAGAACTGCACGATCGTAACATCGTACAGGTATCGATGAACCTAACCGACTATACCAAAACAGCCGTATATCGTGCGCACGAAATGGTGCGTATGGAAGCAAAACGCTACGGAGTGGAAGTGGTAGGAAGTGAAGTAATCGGCTTGGTACCTATGATGGCGCTTGTTCAGTGTGCGGAATATTACCTCGGAATCGAAAACTTCTCCGAAGATCAAATACTGGAAACTCGTTTGATGGAGTAACGTGGTAATGACTCCAAAAGCGAATCTTTGCATCAAAAACATAGGTCAGCTTGCAACGCCTGTCGGCTCCTCTGCCCGAAAGGGTAAGGAGGCGATGGGTGCCCTTAAGGTAATTGAAGGTGCCGCTGTAATAGTGGAAAACGGCATTATCACCTTTGTGGGCAAGGAAAGTGAGCTACCGAGCGCATTGCCACAAGGCTGCAAGGTGCTGGATGCCGGGGGAAATGCACTGCTTCCCGGCTTCGTGGATAGCCATACGCACTTAGTATTCGGCGGATATCGGGAAGACGAGTTCCAATGGCGCCTTGCCGGCGATAGCTATATGAGTATTATGGAGCGTGGAGGCGGTATCGCAAAAACGATGCAGCTCACTCGTTCTACATCAGAGGATAGCCTCACCGAGAGCGCTTTAGCGCATCTTAAGGCGATGCTCTCTATGGGCGTTACTACCGTAGAAGCCAAAAGCGGTTACGGAATGCAAACGGAAACCGAACTGAAGCAGCTGCGTGTTACGCGTCGCCTGCAGGAAATACAGCCCGTTGCACTATTCTCCACATTTATGGGGGCGCACGACATTCCGCCCGAATACAAGGGACGCAATATGGCATATATAGAGTATATCATTGAAGATATGCTGCCACGCGTTAAGGAAGAAGGATTGGCTGAAGCATGCGATATATTTACGGAGAAGGGCGTCTTTAATCACGAAGAAACAATTCGCCTGCTCACTGCAGCCAAAGAGATGGGCTTTGCGCTGAAGATGCACGCTGATGAAATCGTGCCCTTCGGCGGCGCTGAGCTTGCCGCTTCCTTGGGATGCCTCAGTGCGGATCATTTGCTCCGCATTTCCGATAAGGGTATTCACGATCTTGCAGAGGGAAATACCGTGGCAACTCTGTTGCCGCTCACCGCATTTAGCCTAAAAGCCGAGTATGCTCCGGCTCGTAAGATGATAGACAGTGGTTGTGCCGTAGCGCTCGCCAGTGATCTTAATCCGGGTAGCTGCTTCAGTGCCTCTACGCCTTTGCTTATGGCTCTTGCCACGATATATATGGGTATGACCATAGAAGAAACCCTTACCGCACTTACTCTTAATGGAGCGGCGGCATTACATCGTGCCGATCGCATTGGCTCTATAGAAGTGGGCAAGGAAGGTGACTTTGCCCTTTTGCGTATGCCTAACTACAAGTTCCTCTCTTATCACTTTGGAATGAACCTTGTAGATGCTACGATCAAGGGAGGGGTTGTGTACCGCAACGAAATAGAACAAGAATAGAAATAACAAACATATGCTTACAGAATTAACCGTAAAGGGCTTTCTCGCTGAAACGGCCGGAGAAGCGCCGGTGCCCGGAGGAGGAAGTATATCCGCACTGAACGGAGCTATTGCCGCTTCGCTCTGCCAAATGGTGGCGAACCTAACCATCGGGAAAAAAAAATATGCTGATAGTGAGGCCGAAATGAAGGAAATTGCCGCTAAGGCTGCCTCTATAGCGCAAGAGCTTGTACTGGACGTGGATCGCGACAGCGATGCATACGACAAAGTATTTGCCGCTTTTAAGCTCCCAAAAGAAACCGATGAGGAAAAAGCTGCCCGTAGCCAAGCTATTCAGGAAAGCACTAAGTATGCTGCCGAAGTACCTATGGAGGTTGCTCGTCGTGTATACTCTTTGCTCGATATGATAGATGCCGTTGTGGCTCGTGGTAACCAGAATGCCGTAACGGATGGCTGTGTGGCTATGATGTGCGCTCGTTGTGCCATTGTAGGTGCATTGTTTAATGTCCGTATCAACCTAACTTCTCTCAAGGATAGGGACTTTGCTTCCAAGCTGAGCCAAGAAGCCGATAAGATGGAAGAAGAGGTAAACAGACGCGAAAAGAACGTTATTGCCCACACTAAGAAAGCCTGTGAATAAAATGAACGGAATATTGCACGAATTGGGCAAAGCGCCCCTCACCATTGAAAATATAACTGAATGGCTAAAAAATCGCTATCCTATTGTCCTAAGTGAGGAGGGAAAAGCGCGCATCAACCATTGCCGTGAATACTTGGATAATAAGGTAAAGGAGAGCGATGTGCCCATCTATGGCGTTACCACCGGGTTCGGTTCGCTCTGCAACCGCTCCATTTCCACTGAACAGCTTACTACGCTTCAGGAAAATCTTGTCAAGAGTCACGCCTGCAGCATGGGAGATGAAGTGCGCCCCGATATAGTGCGTCTCATGCTTCTACTGAAAGCTTATGCGCTTCAGCTGGGGCACAGCGGTGTTCAGGTAGTAACCGTGGAAACTATCCTTGAGCTACTGAACCGCGATGTACTGCCCATTGTCTATAGTTTGGGCTCTTTGGGAGCTTCAGGCGACTTGGCACCGCTGGCAAATCTCTTCTTGCCGCTTATCGGTGAGGGGGAAGTGCGCTACAAAGGCGAGAAGCGTGCTTCGAAAGAAGTATTGGACGAACTCGGCATCCGTACCGTTACGCTTAAGAGCAAGGAAGGTCTCGCCCTCCTTAATGGTACACAATTCATGAGCTCGCATGGCGTTTATGCACTCATTCAGGCGAAACGATTGGCTAAAGTTGCCGATAATGCCGCTGCTCTCTCCTTGGACGCTTATGATGGCTTGCTGGCACCCTTCAGCGATTCCCTACAACTCATTCGTCCGCATGCCGGACAGTTGACCGTAGCGCGGCGTATGCGTAAACTCCTCGAAGGAAGTGAAATTGCCGCACAACCTAAGAAGCAGGTACAAGATCCCTACAGTTTCCGCTGTGTGCCACAGGTTCACGGTGCTTCTCGTGATGCTTTCGATTACGTGACTAAGGTGGTTGAAACGGAAATCAACTCCGTGACCGACAATCCCACCGTCTTCCCAGATGAAGATATAGTTGTGAGCGGCGGTAACTTCCATGGGCAACCCCTGGCAATTGTCTATGACTTTTTTGCCATCGCGTTGTCTGAATTAGGCAACATAAGCGAAAGACGTACTGCGCAGCTTATCTTGGGACTCCGCAATTTGCCCGAGTTCCTTGTTGCTAATCCCGGATTGAACAGTGGCTTGATGATACCGCAATACGCGGCTGCCGCTATGGTTAGCAGGAACAAGATGTACTGTTTTTCGGCATCGTCCGATAGCATTGTATCGAGCAACGGGCAGGAAGACCACGTTTCGATGGGTGCTAATGCGGCAACCAAGTTGCTCTTCATCATCGAAAACCTGGAACGAATCTTTGCTATCGAGTTCGTTAATGCCGCGCAGGCACTCGAATTCCGTCGTCCGCTCAAGTCGTCCGCTACGATAGAGCGTCTCTTGACGGCATTCCGCAAGGGCAATCCGCGCATTGAAGAGGATGTGGTGATGTACAAGCAGCTCAATAGCGCTTGTCACTTCGTACAGACCTACGATTTCGAATAACATACACTCTTTTCGAGATCATACCTTACAAAAGGGGCTGTTTACGTAGACAGCCCCTTTTTCTTTAAATCAAAAAATCAAGTCGGGTAAAAACACATTTCCAAAAGGTACAGATCTTTTGCTCAAAAGATATTGATATTTCAAACAAAAGATATTGATATTCTACTCAAAAGATACAGATAAAATAGATCCTCATGTAGAATACGTAAAAGGAAATGAGCGTGTCAGATCCAAGATCATAATGCCAGAAATAAGGTATTTTGCAAAGATCTCATAGCATTTTCACAAGTAAAAATGCCTTATATGTGGACTAAATGTAGTAACTTAGCAACGCTTATCAACTGGTCCGACCTATGACCCTAAAATGGTGAGTACCATATCGGGTCGCGTACCGCAGTTTGAGACAAAAGGAGAGAAAACTATATGGACGAATTTGAAGAGAGAGAAGACAGGATATTGAAAATAGACATTGAGCAGGAAATGAAGACTGCTTACATTGACTACTCAATGTCCGTTATTGTTTCTCGAGCATTACCGGATGTGCGCGATGGGTTGAAGCCTGTTCATCGACGTGTTTTATATGCGATGAACGATATGGGCAATGTATTCAATCAACCCACAAGAAAGAGTGCAAAACCGGTAGGAGAAGTACTTGCTAATTATCACCCACACGGAGATAGCTCGGTATATGACGCTTTAGTGCGCTTAGCGCAACCATGGAATATTCGTTATCCATTAGTAGATGGACAAGGCAACTTTGGCTCTATTGATGGAGACTCGCCCGCTGCAATGCGTTACACTGAGGCGAGAATGACTGAAATTGCCGGCGAGTTGCTGCGTGACATAGACAAGGAAACCGTTAATTTCCAAAGTAACTTTGACGATACCCGCTTAGAACCCACTGTACTACCCACACGATTTCCCAACTTACTCGTTAACGGGGCCAGTGGTATTGCTGTCGGTATGGCTACTAATATGGCACCGCATAACCTCGGTGAGTCAATTGATGCTTGCGTGGCCTTCATTGACGCAAAAGGAGACATCACTATTGATGAATTGATGAGCCATATCAAGGCTCCGGACTTTCCTACCGGTGGCATCATATATGGGTACGAAGGTGTTGCTGAAAGCTACCGAACAGGGCGCGGACGTATCGTATTAAGAGCCCGTACCGAAATTGAACAAACCCCTAAGGGTGGAGAACGGATCATTGTGACGGAGATACCCTACCAAGTCAATAAAGCTGAGTTGGTAACGCGTATAGCCGAGATGGTGAATAACAAACGCCTTGAAGGTATAAGCAATATAGCTGACGAATCCAGCGGTAAGGGGGGTATGCGTATAGTCATTGACATTAAACGTGATGCCAACGCCAATGTAGTACTCAATCACCTATATAAGAATACAGCACTACAAAGCAACTTCAATACAAATAATATTGCATTAGTTGACGGGAAGCCAGAATTGCTTAACCTCTTCCGCTTGATAGAGCTCTTCGTCAAGCATCGTGAGGATGTAGTAGAGCGTCGCACACGCTACGACCTACAAAAAGCCCACGAGAGAGAACACATTCTGCAAGGCTTACTCATTGCAGTGGACAATATTGATGAAGTTATTTCTATTATCCGTTCCTCTTCCAATACACAGGAAGCTATGGAGCGTTTGCAGAGTAGATTTAACTTGACCGAGCTTCAGTCGCGCGCTATAGTGGATATGCGTTTGCGTGCCCTTACAGGACTGGAACGCGATAAACTTAAAAGCGAGTATGATGACCTTGAGATCAGAATTGCTGAATTAGAGCTAATTCTAAACGACCATGATGAACTTACGAGAGTGGTTAAGGACGAGCTACTTGAGGTAAAGGCAAAGTACTCCGATGCTCGTCGTACTGAGATTGTACGCTATGGAGACGACTTTGACCCCTATGACTTCTATAGTGATGAAGAGATGATTATCACAATCTCTCATGCCGGCTATATCAAGCGCACTCCGCTCAGTAAATTCCGTAATCAAGGCCGTGGAGGCAAGGGAGCCAAAGGCTCAAAAACAAAAGAGAGTGACTTTATAGAATATATTTATTCAGCCTCTATGCATGCTACCCTACTTCTCTTTACAGAGAAGGGAAAGTGCTACTGGTTGAGAGTATTCGATATTCCGGAGGGTGATAAAACAGCTCAAGGAAGAGCTATACAAAACCTAATTAACTTGGAGAGCGATGATCGTATTACAGCATGTATACGTATCAAGAAACTGCATCAAGATGTAGATTTTGTATCCTCACACTACTTATTATTCGCTACGGAGCGTGGCATAGTAAAAAAGACCATATTAGAAGACTTCTCTCGCCCCCGCAGTAACGGCATCAAAGCTATAAATCTGGCGGAGAATGATCGTGTAGTAACGGTTAGACTTACCAATGGACATTGCCATATCCTATTAGCGAATAAAAATGGTCGTGCCGTATATTTCTCAGAGGATCAAGTACGTCCCATGGGACGTGCGTCTCAAGGCGTTATCGGTATGCGCTTAGACGATGACAACGACGATTGCGTTGTCGGAATGGTTGTACTTCGTGAGGACTCTGATGAGGACCTATTAGTAGTTAGTGAGAACGGCTACGGGAAACGAAGCTTACCGGATGCCTACCGACTTACAAAGCGAGGGGCAAAGGGGGTTAAAACCCTACAAATAACAGACAAAACAGGCAAGTTAGTTGACTTCCGAGCTGTAAATAACGAAGAGGATTTGATGATTATCAAGCGAAGTGGCATCGCTATTCGCATATCATTAGACACGATTTCGGTACAAGGACGTGCTACTCAAGGAGTCAAATTGGTAGATCTTGGAGATGATGCAATAGCATCGGTATGTAGCGTGATCAAGGAAGAAGAAGACAACGACGATTACAACCCAGAAGAAGATCTCGGCAAAACCGAAGAGGATGGAGCTATTGACACCCCTATGGCACCCGAACAGGATTAAACACTCTGAGCTTAGAAGAATCTAACATAAATATGAACTCAAGTAAAACTAATTGAAGAAACAAGAAAATGAAGAAATCCACAGTAATAACATTCCTCTTTACAGGAGCATTACTCTTTGGCTCAGTATCTGTTTCGCAGGCTCAAAAGCAAAATGTAAAAGAGGCAGAGAGAATCGCAAAAAGCAAAAATGCAAAGTTCGATGATGCACGTGGACTGATTAAGTCAGCACTTGAGAATGTAGAGACAAAGGATGCAGCCGAAACATGGTATGTGGCCGGCTTTGTAGAAGAAAGCAACTTTACACAAGAAAACCTTAAGGCCCTTGATGGACAGCCACAAGATAGAGCGATGATGAACAATGCTTTGCTCGATATGTTTGGGTACTACCAAGAGGCATACACAAGGGATCAGCAACCTAATGCAAAAGGAAAGATTCGCCCTCGATATACTAAGAACATATTGAAAGCTTACGAAGAAAATCTACTTTATTTCATCAATGCCGGTGGGTATTTCATGGAGGTTCAAAAGTACGATAAAGCTCTTGAGGCTTTCTCCGACTTCAAAGCTATTAAAGCTATTCCTGATTTTGCGGGAAAGCCCATTGCTTTAGTAGACTCCAATAGTATGATGGTTGACTTCTTCCAAGTTGTTGCTGCCTATCAGGCAAACAAGAAAGAAGAGGCTATCAGGTTCGCTGAAAGCATAAAGAGTGTGCCCTATCGTCAGAATGACTTATATCAGATTCTGTCACAAACCTATATTGAGACAGCCGATACAGTAGGCTATGTACGTACAATGGAAGAAGGTATGCAGCTTTTCCCTGATGAACCTTACTTTTCAGTAAATCTGACAAATACATACATACAACAGGGCAAAATAGAGGATGCCATTGCTCTTTTGGAGAAGACAATAGCAAAGTCACCTAACAATCCTCAGCTCTATGATGTGATGGGTAAGCTCTATGAAGCTTCTGATGAAAATAAAGCTATTGAGTACTTTAAGAAAGCATTAGAAATAGATCCCACGTTCAAAGAATCTATCTATAACTTAGGACGTGTCTACTATAACATAGGAGCTCGTATAAAGAGTGGCGAAAAGGTTGATGCGGCTTCAGATGCCAAAGCATTAGAATACTTCAAACTTGCACTCCCACTTATGGAAAAAGCCTATCAGAATGATCCGGAAGAGGCTTGGTATATACTCGGTAACGTTTATTACAATCTTAAGATGGGTGATAAGTACGAACAGATTCAAAAAGCTCATAACGCAAACCAATAATAAAAAACTTAGAACATTGATTCGTATGAAGAAATTAATTGCATCATTGAGCATCTTGTTGCTCGCCATTCTCCCCGGTAAGGCGCAAGTCGTAAATTTCCGTGTGGAAGCAGGTGCCTCTTTTAATTTGGGAAAGATGGCCATTGCCGGTTACAAACTTGATAACAAAACCCGTACCGGCTACCACTTTGGGGCTTATGTAGACTTACCGGTGTACAACAGCCTTTATGTAGGATCAGGTCTTACTTTTGCCATGAAGGGGACTTCGTTTACCGAAGAAACAGATAAGGATGCGGAACAATCCAACATCACTTTACATTACCTCCAAATTCCTGTAAACTTAGGCTATAAGTTCCAAGTAAGTCCGCAAGTTGCGCTTGCTTTACAAACCGGTCCCTATTTTGCAGTAGCTTTGGGCGGTACGGCAAAAGCGGGCCTTAAGGGCGCAAGAGAAAGCTACAATCTCTTTAAGGATGGCGTAACTAATCTGGCAAAGCCTAATCGCTTTGATATGGGATGGGGCTTGGACGTTCGCGCTATGTATAGCCGTTATTATCTGTTTGCCGGAGCTGATTTCGGCTTCTTGGAAGTGTTTAAGGATAACAGCAGCGACTCCAACTCAGGAATCGGCGGTATCGTGAACAGCCTGAAGCCTTCGTTTAAGAACACACTTATCCACGTTGGGTTAGGCGTATCGTTCTAATAGAGGAGCATTAATAACGTTATTTACGGGGATTGACCGTGTGGGTTCGCCCTCGGCCGATCCCCCCTTATTTAAAGAGAGATAGCGTGCGTTCCAAAGGTATATACCCTATTGATGAATACTTATATACTTATATACTTATATACTTATATACTTATATACTTATATACTTATATACTTATATACCTATCAAATGAAAGGTATATAACTCTTGAACGAAAGGTATATAGCTTTCATAGAGGAGTAGCACCTTCTGACTCTCAGTACATTAAGAGCAAACACAGATATAAGTATCTATCCAAATGAAAAAGAAGACGTTGGTCATTCTAGCCCATCCCAATCTAAAGGAATCCGTAGTCAATAGAGCTTGGGCGGAGGCGGTATGTGGAGAGGTAACCTTGCGTAACCTCACGGAGCTTTATCCATCGGGAACGTCCATAGATGTATCGGCAGAGCAGGCCGTCCTAGAGCAACACGACCGCATTATCTTCCAATTTCCTCTTTATTGGTACTCAGCTCCTACTATTCTGAAGCTATGGAGTGAAGAAGTGCTAACTTTTGGTTGGGCCTATGGCACTGCCCACCACTTAGAAGGGAAGGAATTAGGCATCGCAGTTTCTTGTGGCGGCAAAGAAGCTGAGTTCAGAGAAGGCGGGGTACAACTCCACCCACTAAAGACCTACATGACCCAATACGAGGGTATAGCTGCTTTCATACATGCAACCTATATAGGTTGTCATGCCTTTTACGATACCTTTAATGAAAACACCCCCATACGTTTAGTTGAAGATTGTAAAGAGTACCTCTCTTTTATCAAAAAGCCATTGTAAACCCACTATGAAGAGACCAACTTATGTAGATCCTGTTGTACTGCGTAGTGTCACTATTGAGCGATACCAACGACAGATACTGAAGAATATTAATTTTGTTGTTCATAAAAAAGACTTAGTCTATCTCACTGGCTCTGTAGGGACGGGAAAAAGCTCTCTTTTAGAGTTGATTTATGGAGAGTTACCCCATTCATCAGAAGGGGAGGCTAAGGTACTTGGCTATGATCTAAAATCCATTAGTCGCCGCCAGCGTCAAACGATGCGGCGCAGTATGGGAATTGTCTTTCAGTCATCTCATCAATTACTCTATGACCGTAATGTAGAGGGCAACTTGGCCTTTGCACTTAAAGCTATAGGTAAAGAGAGCAAGAGCACACTTCAGCAACGCATCAATGAAGCTCTTGAGAAGGTCGGCATGCAATCCTATAAAGCAGCAATGCCACATGAACTTTCAGGTGGAGAAGCAGAGCGAGTATGTATAGCGAGGGCCCTCATTAAAAACCCCCAACTGGTTATCTTAGATGAACCTACTGCAGGACTGGATATAGAAACTGCTGTACAAATAGGACAAATAATCAAAGATATCACAGCTGATGGAACGGCTGTGATTATGTCAACTCATAATCAGCATATCATTGACTCCTTCCCCGGCAGAGTTTTTCAATTAGATAGGGAGAGTGCTTCTATTACAGAGCTTAATGATGCCTTTACATCCACAACATCTGTCCCATTGCTCAGCGGTGATGATATGGAAGCTGTGGCAAATGAAACAGAAAGCATTTAGACATACACAAAGCGCATGATTGTACTCAAGTTTGGTGGCACTTCAGTAGGTAGTGCGCAACGCATTAGGTCTGTAGCACATTTAGTATCGCAGGTTCCGGGAAGAAAAATCGTTGTACTCTCAGCAATGAGCGGTACAACCGATGCCTTGGTACACCTTTCTGATTTACTTACAGATGGTAAGTGGACTGAGGCTGCCGAAGCCGTGGAGTTATTAGATCGGCGTTATAAAACGGTTATTGAGGAACTCTTTGATGACGAGGATCTAAAGGCACAAGCACGCTTGGCGTTACGTCCTCAATTTGACGAGCTTAGAGCACAGACTCATAACGAATCCTTTACAAAAAATGATGAGAAGCGTATCCTATCAAAAGGGGAAATTATGAGTATTCAGCTCATGCTGCTTACGCTTCGTCATTATGAAAAAGTATTTGCCACGCATCTCAACTCTCTCTCTTTTATGCGTATCAATCATGAAGGAGAACCAGAGCCTGATTATATTGCGACCCATCTCCAACCATTATTAAGCAGCAATCCGGGAGAGAATACTCTATTCTTAGCTGAGGGCTACATATGCGTTAATGCTTTTGGTGAGATTGACAATCTAAGACGAGGAGGAAGTGACTATTCAGCTACACTAATAGGGGAAGCTGCAGATGCTGAAGAAATACAGATATGGACAGATATAGATGGTCTACACAACAATGACCCCCGCATTGTGAATGTAACTTCGCCTGTTCGTAAACTTCATTTTTCTGAAGCTGCAGAACTAGCGCATTTTGGAGCTAAGATACTTCACCCGGCTTGTATAGAGCCTGCTCGACGTGCCGGTATTCCAATTCGTCTGCTCTATACTTTAGATCCTGAGGCACAAGGAACTACTATATCTAACGATACAAATCGAGATATTATTAAGGCAGTATCAGCTAAAGATGGTATTTCAATCGTTACGATAAGCAGTAGACCCACCAATGTAGGTCGTCCCATGCTGGGAGATTTTCTCATCTACATAGCAGACTTACTGAAGAAGCACCATCTCAAAACTGACTACATAGCCACTATGGGAGAAACTTTTCTGATTGCATTAGAAGATTCCCATCAAATTGAATCTTTTGTACAAGAAGCACAGAAGGAAACCAATATAACCCTATCTCGCAACATGACCATTATTGCTATTGTAGGGGATATGAATTGGGAGCGTATGGGCTTTGAAGCACGCATATTGGAAGCCCTTAATGATGTGCCGATTCGTCTTATTTCATATGGCACCAGCAACTGTAGTCTGATCATTGCTGTTTCTGCTGAAGACAAGAAGCGCGCCATGATAGCGCTTAGTGATCACCTCTTTGCACACATTAATCTACAAAGTCCTGAGATATACTAAAATAATGACCTTCAAACAGCTTATCTATTTGTGCCGACCGCACACTTTACCTGCATCGTTAAGTCCTATTTTAGTAGCAATTGCTTTAGCTTATTCCAATGAACCATCGCTTTCTTGGCATTATGCTCTTCTCCCTTTATTTGTAGGTATAATGGGACAAATTGCATGTAATGTAGCAAATGACTACTTTGACTTTAAGCAGGGAGCTGACAAAGAGGATAGAGTGGGTTTTGCACGCCCTTTAGCTACGGGGGCCCTCTCTGTAAGACAAGTAAAGAAAGTATTATACATAACGGTTGTCCTAACAGCTATTGTTGGCATTATTGCGCTTTGTCTAAATTTCTCATGGTGGATCCTGGGCCTTGGAATTGCGATTATGATTGCCATATTCGCCTATTCAACAGGTCCTTTCCCACTGGCCTACCATGGATTAGGTGATGTGGCTGTGTTCCTTTTTTATGGATTGGCTGCCACTATGGGGAGCTATTATTATCTGTGTGGCTCTCTTTCATGGGATGCGATTATTTTAGCCACTTGTATGGGTTTAGCTTCAGTCAATATTTTGATCGTCAACAATTACCGAGATGTAGAAGAAGATCGTAGGGCAAACAAGCGAACTATAGCAGTTATATATGGGAAAGAACTCCTGCCTCTACTCTACCGTACCAATACGGTACTTATCCCTATCCTATGTCTTGCTTTCTATCGTCCAATTTGGAACTTTCTCATTATGATGATATTCTTCCTATACGAGATACGTCTCTCCTCACAACTAAGAGAAACGAAGGGAAAAGACTTGGACAACTTACTAAAGCGCACCTCTCAAGGCGTTTTACTGCTTGCTATCGTGCTTATTGCAATTATTCTAATACATTTACGTTACTAAAAGAAAGACAATAATGCCAAGGAAATGGGAAGACGAAGCATAGCATTTCTTTTTTTGTGTTTGGCCACCTACACACTGCTTTCAGCACAAAGCAAACAGGGAGCTTATACGTTTCTTAATCTACCTGCTTCTGCCCATACATTAGCAACCGGAGGCATTACTCTTAGCATAGTAGATGGCACAGATGGGTTACCATTCGATAACCCTGCTCTCTATGGACAGGAGGTTACAGGACGGCTTTCTCTTTCTTATCTTAATTACATGCTTTCTATGCATGGGGTAAATGCCCTATATGGACTTTCGGTAGGCGATCGGGGGGCTTGGGCAATTGGATTACGTGCAATGCATTATGGAAAAATAGAGTCTTACGATGCACAGAACATATCCACAGGTACTTTCTCAGCTACAGACGCAGCTTTGGAAGGGCTTTTCAGCTACGACTTGACTAATAAATTACGTGGTGCTCTGGCACTCAAAATGATCTATGCCAATATAGAGCGTTACAATGCTTTTGCAATAGCAGCAGATGCAGGACTAAGCTACTATGATGGAGAAAAAGGGATTTCTTTGGGTGCAGCCTTAACTAACTTAGGTGCTACTATTATAGGCTTGGGAGAAAAGCGTCCTATGCCGGCATGGGATCTCCGATTGGGATACTCCCAAACTTTTCACCACGCTCCTTTTACTATACACATCACTGCATATGGACTAAATCCGGTAGCCATTAGAAACGAGAAACTCCCTGACCAAAAGTTTGCTTCCAAACTACTCCGCCATTTCACAATGGCAGCAGAATATCAATATCAGCAGAGCTTCTGGGTTGCACTTGGTTACAATCCACGCTTAGCACAGGATCTGAAGGTCTCGGGAGGAAATTTTCTTTCCGGGTTTTCTTTAGGAACAGGATTTCAACTACCCTACCTTGGCGTCAGTATAGCAGCATCCAGATACCATCCGTCCGGCTTAAGTATCATGCTTACCTTAAGCACTGACTTTGGTCAATCCAATTCCTATTCACGTAGACACTTCTAAAGTATATATATCCTTATGCCCGAGAAAAAGATTATTGTGGCAATTGACGGCTATTCAAGTTGCGGAAAAAGTACTATGGCTAAGGCACTTGCCAAGAGTTTAGAATACATATATGTAGATAGTGGAGCCATGTATCGTGCCGTTACTTTATACTCCATGGAGCACAATATGTGGCAAAACGGAAAGCCTCTTTTAGAGCCTCTTCGCTCTGCTATGGAAAGTATAGATATTTTTTTTCGAAGAGATGAAAATGGCGAGTTACGTACTATGCTCAACGGACGAGACGTAGAGGACGATATTCGTACTATGGCTGTTTCAGAGTTAGTTAGCCCAATTAGTACCATCGATTTTGTACGCAGCAAGCTCACCTCA
Organism: Porphyromonas miyakawae; assembly: GCF_045865415.1. Classification (NCBI taxonomy): domain Bacteria; kingdom Pseudomonadati; phylum Bacteroidota; class Bacteroidia; order Bacteroidales; family Porphyromonadaceae; genus Porphyromonas; species Porphyromonas miyakawae. Next base: position 901,796 of record NZ_BAAFSF010000001.1, on the reverse strand, counting down.
CTTCAACAATCTTTTGGCAAGACGAGAGGTATAGTAATGGATGGAAGGGATATAGGCTCGACGGTTTTCCCTGATGCTGAATTGAAGGTTTTCGTAGTATGTTCTCCGGAAGAGCGTGCCCGACGTCGCTACAAAGAGTTATTAGCAAAAGGAGAACAAACTGATTTTGAAACAGTTCTCCACAATGTGCAAGAGCGCGATAGAATTGACTCCACAAGGGCTATTTCTCCATTGACAAAGGCAGAAGACGCCATTGAATTAGATAATTCGTCTCTTACAATAGAGGAGCAAAACGCCCTTCTTTTAAGCTTAGCACAAGATCGAATTCGTGGTAACAATTGAAATAGACGAGCAAAGCGGCTTTTGCTTTGGCGTTGTAAATGCCATTCGCAAGGCAGAGGATGAAGTAAATCGCGCCCCCGATCTATACTGCTTGGGAGATATTGTCCACAATACAGGCGAGGTACAGCGCTTAGAGCAAAAGGGGATGACTACTATCGACTACGAACAATTATATGCACTGCCTCCCGGGAAACGAGTACTCTTTCGTGCTCACGGTGAACCACCTGAAGTTTACTTGATGGCTGCTGAAAAGGGATTAAAAATAATTGATGCCACATGTCCTGTAGTCCTCAAACTTCAACGTTTTATTAGAGAAATCTATCAAGCCCATAAGGGAGAAGAGTGGCAGATTGTAATCTTTGGCAAACCGGGACATGCAGAAGTTAATGGATTAGTAGGGCAAACTGACGGAACTGCTATTGTGGTTCCCTCAATTGAACAAGCGAGAAAATTAGACTTTATGAAGCCTATTGAGCTTCTATCCCAAACGACTATGCCCTTGGACACCTTTGGCGATTTGGTTGATTATATCAAAAATAATATTGCACAGGGAGTACCCTTCTTCTACCACGACACAATTTGCCGATCCGTCGCACTCCGTATTCCCGGCATTCGCACATTTGCCTCACAGCACTCGCGCATTTTCTTCGTAGCAGGGCGTAAGAGCTCTAATGGGCACATGCTATTTACTCAATGTAAGGCAGTAAATCCCCAAAGTTACTTTCTCTCAGATCTCTCTGAATTAACTCGTGATATGCTTCCTGAAAGCAAAGATGTCAACGAAACTATTGGTATATGCGGCGCGACTTCCAGCCCTCGTAGCCAAATGGAGGCTTTGGAAACAGCTATTAGGAAACTACTTAGAATGCCTTAATAGAGACTTTAAAAGCCCAGCAGCATCCTAAAAAGGAGGCATTTAATTAGATTCAATTCCTGTATATGTAGCCTTCTTTCTGTAATTCCAGTAGAAATCTCAACTATCAAGTTTATCTAAATGTACTTTTCTAACGCCTCCAACCAAAGGGATGGTGCGTAAGAGGTAATTTAGCCATTGGGTGATAATCACCAACAAATCCGACAGGCGTCTCATTACGCAGCCTATGCACCAAGTCAATAGATGGATAGGCTTCGTTGATACGGAAGCCATTCCCAGCAAAGATAGCCTGATAGCTCTCTGTATGCAGATCAGTAAAGCCTTTACTAAACTCCACTTCTTTGCCATCAATCACTAGAGTACGAAGTGTAGTCGCACCCTCCGCCCTCACTTTTTCAGGCAATGTATTGGCATCAATAGAAAGGAAATAGCGCACATCCGCATTCTTAAGCTGTAAAAATCCAGCATAGCGATCATGGGTAGCTATATGCAGTGTCTCCTTCTCAAGAGGACCAAAGAGCCAGAGTAGCATATCAAAGAAATGAACCCCTATATTGGTAGCTACTCCCCCACTCTTATGTTCGTCTCCTTTCCATGAGGCATAGTACCAATTACCTCGAGAAGTAATATAGGTAAGATCTATTTGGTAGCGATGATCTTTAGGGGCTTTGTCTATTTCCTGCTTAAGAGCCACTATAGAGGGATGGAGACGAAGCTGGAGGATATTGTAAATGCAGTGTCCGGTTTGCTGTTCAATGGCTTGTAGGGCTTCAATATTCCACGGATTAAGACAAATAGGTTTCTCACAAATGACATCTGCTCCTAAACGTAATCCATAACGACAATGAGCATCATGTAGGTAATTAGGCGTACAAATAGTAACCCACCCGATTTTATTGTCCGTCTCCATGAGCTTACTATTATGTCTATCAAACAGCTCCTGAATGGTAAAGAATGCAGCGTTCGGAAAGTAACTATCAATTACGCCAACCGAATCACTCGGATCATAAGCGGAAACCAGCTGTTTGTCACACGCCTTGATGGCACGAAGATGCCTTGGTGCCACAAAACCGGCTAACCCCATAAGGGCGAAATTACGAGAACTATTCATCATGAAGTGGTATTATTTTTCCTTCTACTAATTGATATAACGCTCCTGACTCCGGACAAATTGCGTTACCATTCTGATCAAAGCACAACACGCAGCCACGCTTGCTTACATATCCCACGACACGTGCAGGCACACCTGCAACTAATTCATAGGGGCCCACATCGTGCGTTACGACAGCTCCGGCAGCTACCATTGCATAACTTCCGATATGAGTGCCACATACGATAGTTGCATTGGCCCCTATAGAAGCTCCTCTACTTATAGTTGTAGACAAGAAGGAGTCTTTCCGTTCAATAAAGGCGCGGGGAGTCTTTATATTTGTAAAGACTACACTCGGCCCAATGAAAACTTCCTCATCGCACACTACTCCTGTGTAAAGTGAGACATTGTTTTGTACTTTGCATCTATCACCTAGCACAACCCCGTAGGCAACAAATACATTCTGTCCCAAGATGCATTCTTTTCCTATTTCTGCACCATTCATCACATGGGTAAAATGCCATACTTTGGTACCCTCTCCTATATGTGCACCCTCGTCAATCAGGGCCGTTGGGTGTATCATAGCTTTGTTCATCATTATGAGAAGAAATCCTTTACAGCGCTAATTATATCATTTTGCTGTAGCTCTGTAAGAAAAGGGTGCATGGGTAACGAGAGCACACTTTCGGCACAAGCTTCACTATTGGGAAGAGATAGCTTATTATAAGCGGGAAACGCCTTTTGTTTATGAATTGGTAGCGGATAATACACTGTTGAGCCTATCTTTTGTGTAGCAAGACTTTGCTGTAGTGCATCACGCTCCGGCACTCTTACCGTAAACTGATGGTAGGTATGATCGCTATAAGCTGCTTTTAAAGGTAGTATTATGGCATCTATTGATTGAAATGCTTTGTAGTATCTTTCAGCGACCAACTTACGGTACAACAATTCCTCTTTTAGGTAACGAAGTTGCACACGTAATATAGCAGCCTGTAAAGCGTCTAACCTTGAATTTATTCCTATACGACTGTGATAGTACTTTTTCTCCTGCCCATGATGTGCAATCTGTGTTATAGCAGAGGCAAGGCTTTCGTCGTTAAGGCTAATGGCACCTCCATCGCCAAAGCATGAGAGGTTCTTTGTTGGGAAAAAACTTTGGCATCCGATATCTCCGATAGTACCGGTATAGGCTGTGTGTCCATCAGCAAACTGATACAGGGTTCCCAAAGCCTGTGCATTATCTTCAATCAGCTTCAAATCATAACGCTTGGCTATATGTAGAAGAGGCTCCATTGGTGCTGCTTGACCGAAAAGATGCACCACAATAACGGCACGAGTATGCGGTGTGATAGCTTCCTCTACTTTCTCTGGAAGCATCGTGTACAACTCCGGTGAAATATCTACAAAAACAGGCGTTAGAGCTAATAAAGCAACTACTTCTGCAGTAGCAAAATAGGTAAAGGAGGGTACTATTACCTCATCCCCAGGTTTCAAATCTAAGGCCATCAAGGCTATTTGTAGTGCATCCGTACCATTTGCACAAGGCACTACATAACGACACTTTAGGAAATCGGACAGCTCCGCTGCAAATGCACTTAACTCTTCTCCTTCTATATAGCGTCCGGAAGAGGCAACTCGCTGCATCGCTGCATCAAACTCCTCCTTTCTATATGAATAGACAGCCTTTAAATCAACCATACCAATAGGTTGTCTATCCACATTTTCACAATGTGATATCATAGCCACGAACTACTAACTTATAGCTTTTCCTACCTATTTGTAGCAAATACATACCCGGCATCAAAAGGTAGCTTCCACTCTGCCTATAATGGGCAACTAAGTGCCCATCCTTATCAAATAGCATGGCCTCCCCATTCGTATCATTAAGGTGAAGAGTCAGCTCTCTATCTACTAAGGTAAAGATCTCATTAGCTTTCTCTTCGGAGATTTCGAGCAGCGACTTGTATTCGCTCTCCGTAATGATTTCTCGAGCCATCAAAGAAAGTTGTCGATCTTCTCCATAAATAGAACGGGCTCCATCCGGTACCACTATCATAGCAATCGGACTTCCCTTAGGAAGCAAATCTCCACTCTTGTATTTGGGAGGGAAAGCTCCGGCAAAGCTTACAGTATCTAAGCCACTAAAGAGCCAAGTGCGAGCTCCTACAGATTGCAGTGTAGATGGTAACTTCAAGTGGGTAAGCTCATTAGCCGCATAAAAAGCCTCTTCTTCTATATCCGTAACTCCTTCTGGGACTGAAATAGTACGTATATAAGGATGGAAGGCAAAGGCTGAAGCTCCTATTGATACTATCTTCTGCGGAAGAAGCGGCTCCAACGTTAATATTCCTCCGGGATACAGCAAGAGTTTACTATCCCTTTCGGAGATCAAACAGTGCTCTCGCACACTAAATGTACGAGACCCTTCTGCCACCTTTATTTCTCTCAATTGGTTAGCTTTATAAAAGCTCTGATCATACTCCCTTAACGAAGCCGGCAAATAAAGTTCTTGCAGTGCCGGCTCTATAAAGCTCCGATATCCTAAGGTTTGTAGGCCCTCAGTGAAGTAGATCTCTTTAAGATTAACGCTCCAGAAAGCTTGACGTCCAATCTCCTTTATTTTAGGTGAGAAATAGAGCTTACGGATCTGATAATCAGGTATAGCCTGTCCCAAGCTATCCAGTTTGATGAAAGCGAATGGGGCGATATACTCCACCCGCCTCAAGAAAGGATCCGCTGCCATATTCACCACAGCCGTATCGCCTTTCCAAAGTTCTAAGGTAAGTCCATCGGGTGATAATCGATACCACTCACGAGGTAGCTCTTGAGCTATTCCCCGTTGGCCTGTAAGCATCACACCACAGAGGAGGAAGGAAAATACAACAAAAAATAAAGATTTTGATCTTCTCACTATACTTTTACATTATGCCTTCTGCTTTACACCATATTTATCAATTAGCTTATAGGCCCTCTTAGCTGCCTCTTCAATTACGCTATCTGCTCCCTCTGCTTTACCTTGTCGCACCAAAACCTTACCATTCACGATAGTGGTATCTACTACAGATCCATCTGCCGAATAGACAAGGTTAGAAACAAGGTTATGACAAGGCACCATGGTGGGTTTATTTGCTTTCAACAAGACTATATCTGCCAAAGCTCCCTCCTCTAAGCGACCTCCGTCAATACCCAATATGCGGTAACCATCCACCGTAGCTGCATTATAGATATCCTCTGCTTTTGTAGCGGTTGGATCTCCTTGCCAAGCTTTACCTAAAAGAGCAGCCAAACGCATAGCAATAAACATATCTAAGTTATTGCTTGAAGAGCAGCCATCTGTACCTATCCCTACCGGAATACCCATTGAACGCATTTTGTCGAAAAGGAAGTGCGTACCCGAGGCCAATTTCATATTTGAAGCAGGATTGTGTACAGTTGCAGCTCCGGAAGTAGCTATTATTTCCAATTCACTTTCATCCAAGTGTAGGCTATGCGCCAAAATGAAGTGATTACTTATAGCTCCCAATTTTTTCAGGTAATGAACCGGCCTCAGACCGTATTGCTCAATAGAATCCTTAATTTCTTTCTCAGTTTCAGAAAGATGTAGATGTACGAGCACTCCTGTTTCGTCAGCAAACTCTTTACAGAAGCGAAGCTGCTCACCACTTACGGTATAAATAGCATGAGGACCTATGGAATAAACCACTCTGTCGGAGAATCGCTCAAAATCTTTTAGGTACCGATAGCTATTCTCTCTATCCAACTGGGCACGCTCCTCATTTCCTTGATCAAAGAGTGTATAGCTAACAACGGCACGCATGCCGCTATCCTCTACTGCTTGGGCAGTGGCTAATGGGAATGAGTACATATCGAGGAAACAAGTAGTCCCGGTCATTGCCATTTCCAAACATGCCAATCGTACTCCCCAATAGACGTCTTCCTCCGTTAAATGTGCCTCAACCGGCCAAATATAATTATTCAACCAATCAAAGAGCGGAAGATCATCGCCATACCCTCGGAATAGGGTCATTGCTGCATGCGTATGTAGATTCGCCATACCGGGAACAGCTATTAAACCTCTGCCATCAATTATTTCTGCATTTGGAGCTTCGATAGAAGGCCCCATACAAGAAATACGATTCCCTTCTATCAGTATATCAGTTTTCTTGCCCGCAGCAAGGACCTGCCTAATTAGTATTGGTCGCATGTGATTCATTTGTAACAATTATAAAACTCTGCTACCGTCTCTATACCCTTCCAAAATATATCCAAAGGAAAGTTCTCGTTTGGAGAATGAATAGCATTAGTAGGGAGTCCAAAACCCATCAAAACGCTCTTGAGCCCTAACACACGCTCGAATGTAGAAATGATGGGAATGCTACCGCCACTCCGCACTGCCAATGGTCTTTTACCAAAAGCCTTCTCGTAAGCAGCTTCTGCAGCTCTATATGCATCAAGATCAAGCGGACATAGATAGGCCTGGCCGCCATGTAACGGTGTAACTTTTATTTTTATATAGGGAGGAGCTATACGTGTAAGATGCTCAGCGACTAATTTGCTGATCTTTTCATGATCCTGATTAGCGACCAATCGTGATGAAAGCTTTGCATACGCTTTAGAGGGCAAGATTGTTTTGGATCCTTCTCCCATATAACCACCCCATATACCACACACATCAAAGCTGGGACGGCAACTATTACGTTCAAGGGTGTGATATCCCTCTTCACCGTGTACCGCCTGGATATTCAATTGTTTTTTGTACTCTTCTTCATCAAAAGGAATCTGAGCTATCATATCCCTTTCCTCTTTTGTCAAAGGAACGACATCGTCATAAAAACCGGGGACTGTGATACGTCCCTTGTCATCCACTATAGAAGCGATTAACTTGCAAAGTTCATTGATTGGATTGGCCACTGCACCACCATAATGCCCTGAGTGCAGATCATGATTAGGACCGGTTACTTCTACCTCCCAATACGCAAGTCCTCTTAACCCGGCTGTAATAGTGGGAGTATCATGCCCTACCATACCGGTATCGGATACAATAATCACATCTGCCTGAAGCATCTCTTTGTGTTCCTTGCAGAATTGCTCCAGATGAGTAGAGCCTATTTCTTCCTCACCCTCAAATATGATTTTTACATTGCATTTCACCCATCCCAGAGCGAGGGCTGTCTTAAAGCCAAGTACCTGGATCATCGTTTGTCCCTTATCATCGTCAGCACCCCGAGCCCAGATATGTCCCTCTCTTACCTCAGGTTCAAATGGAGCACTTTTCCATAGCTCTAAAGGCTCCACAGGCATCACATCGTAATGACCATAAATCAGTATTGTTTTCGCTTTCGGATCAATTATTCGCTCCGCATAGACTATCGGATTGCCCGCCGTGGGGAAAACCTCTGCTTTCTGCATACCACTCTGTAAGAGGTAATCACGCCAATGAAGAGCCATTCGCTCCATATCGGGCTTATGCTCACTTTGGGAGCTTATGCTCGGTATGCGCAGTTTGTCAAAAAGATCATTTAGGAAGATGTCTTTATTTGCAGCAATATATGCCTTGGGAGTCTTTTCCATATCTATATCGTACTAATTTTATTCTTGTGGGTAAAGATAACCCAATTTGTACAAAAGGCTATCTATTTCCATTTTTATTTGATTACTTCCAGTAGTGCATTTGTCAGCCTGCTTAGCTCATCGGGTTTAATGATATAGGGAGGCATGATATAACAAAGATGTCCAAAAGGACGTATCCACACTCCTCTACGAACAAATTCTTGCTGTAGGCGAGCCATATCGACCGGCTCCTTCATTTCCACTACTCCAATGGCTCCTAACACACGTACTTCCTTTACGGAGTCGTACTCAGCCGCTGGTGCTAGCTCACGCCTTAACTGCGCCTCAATGGCACTGATTCTATCCTGCCATGGGCTCTCTAAGAGCATTCTACAGCTTTCTAAAGCTACGGCACAAGCAAGCGGATTGCCCATAAAAGTAGGACCATGCATAAAGCATCCCGCTTCACCTCTGCAAATAGTGGTAGCTATTCTTTCCTGAGTTACTGTGGCAGCTAAGGTCATGTAACCACCGGTAAGTGCTTTACCAATACACATTATGTCGGGAGAAACACCAACCCGTTCTGTAGCAAAGAGAGTGCCCTGGCGCCCAAATCCGGTTGCTATCTCATCAAATATAACTAATGCACCGGCTTCATGTGCCATACGAATAGCTCTTCGCAACCACTCGGGGTTATAGAAATACATTCCCCCGGCCCCCTGCACTACCGGCTCAAGTATAAGTGCTGCAATACTCTCTCCATGAGTAGCCAATAATTGGCGTAAAGGCTCCATATCCTCCTCAACAAACGTCTCTCCAAAGCGACTCCGGGGACGAGGGAGGAAGTATTGTATGGGCAGCGTACCACTAAAGATACTATGCATACCGGTCACCGGATCACAAACGCTCATCGCATGCCATGTATCCCCATGGTAACCTCCGTTGATAGTAGCAAAATGTCTTCTCTTATGTTGTCCCAATGACTCTTGGTACTGGAGTGCCATTTTAAGTGCCACTTCTACCGATACCGACCCACTATCAGCATAAAACAACTTATCCATACCAGCGGGAAGTATGCTCAGTAGGAGCTCCGCCAGCTCAACTGCAGGGCGATGTGTGAAGCCACCAAACATCACATGGCTCATCGCATCTAACTGTTTTTGCGCAGCTGCATTGAGCCGTGGGTGATTGTAACCGTGAATAGCTGCCCACCAAGAACTCATACCATCAATGAGAGCTGTTCCATCTTCCAAATAAATGTAAACTCCCTCGGCACGAGCGACCGGGAAAGTGGGAAGAGGATCTATCGTTGAGGTATAGGGATGCCACAGATGCGCTCTGTCAAAGTCTAGTAGGTCTTTTATCCTATTCATCTTTTATTATCTCCCAATCAGTGTTTTTCTTTGTTGTGTAACCCATCTCTTTGATTAGTGCCATATCTTCTTCGCATCGTGCTCCCACAGTGGTAAGCATATCACCAGTAATGGCCGAATTAATTGCTATATACATAGCCTTGCGAACCGTAGAAATAGGTAAAAGATCCCGTCCTCCACTAAAACGCAAATAAGCTGTCGGGTTGATAAAACGGAAAAGAGCAACCGTTGTCAAATACTCCTCCTCACTAAGGCGCGAAGTCTTTTCCAATGGGGTGCCCGGTATAGGATGTAATACATTGATAGGTATTGATTGCACACCTAAAGAACGCAAAAAGAAAGCGAACTCAATTCTTTGCTCTTGAGTTTCGCCCATTCCTATAATTCCCCCCGAACAAATACGCATTCCTTGTCGTCGCGCTGCTTCTATGGTAGCTACTTTCTCCTCCTGCTTATGGGTGCTACACATCTTTAGAAAGTAGGATGGAGCCGTTTCCATATTACAGTGATACGTAGTTACTCCCGCTTCATACAGTTGGCGTAGATTTTCCTCAGAAAGCAACCCTAAAGATGCACAACAGTGTACATCACAGGCCTCTCTGATAGCTTTGAAAGTAGCTACTATCTTTTCCATCTCTTTCCTAGATTGAGAGCGTCCACTCGCCACCAACGAAAAGCGATTCACACCCTGCTTGCGATTATAAATGGCTTGGGCTACAGATTCCTCTACCGGCAGCACAGGATATATTCCGGCTCCGGTCGTATAATGTCTGCTTTGAGCACACCAACGGCAGTCCTCGGGACAATTGCCACTCTTCACATTGATGATAGAGCATGTATCAAACCCATTACCCATCAGGGTATGTGTAAGGAGATGTGCACCATCGTATAAGGGCTCTTTATCATCTAATTGAGAGAGACTTAATGCCTCTGCTTCAGTGATAACATGCTCTCCACTAATAATACCATCGACTAATGCGCTTATGGCTGCTTCTGTCGGTACTTTTTCATTTGTTAGATTTTGTCCGCTCATAGCACAAAGTTACGCTTTCGCATGGGAAAATACACTTTGCTACTGAACTATTCGAAGGGATCTATCTACCACAGAAAAAAAATACAGATCTCTCCATGAAAAGATCTGTACCTATCATTTAATCAATTCTAATCTTTTGGCAAATAGGTCCTGTTCTATTTACCTTTCTGTCTGTACGCCTAAAAGCATGTCGTTAACAGAAACTTCCGAAGTTCCTCTAAAAAGAGAACGACACTTGAAAAAAGACTGATGATTGCTTGTATAGTAATTAAGGAAGGGAGACAAAACGCCTCAAATTTTCTGTGGCAGTAGCCTCTATGTCACTAAAACTTCCTTCCCAGTCCTTTTTTCCTTTATTCAGAAATATGATGTGTTCTCCAATATTCTGCAGCGAGTTCATATCATGCGTATTGATCACCGTAGTAATACCGAACTCATGAGTTAATTCATGTATCAGATGATCTATCTTTTCTCCGGTTTTAGGATCTAGTCCGCTATTAGGTTCATCGCAAAACAGATACTTTGGATTATTTACCAAGGCACGCGCCAAGGCTGCACGTTTCATCATACCACCGCTAATTTCAGATGGATATTTATCTGCTGCATCCCGAAGCCCCACACGCTCCAATAGAGTCAATGCCCGCTTACGACGCACATTGCGCTTGTCACGAGAAAACATGTCTAAAGGAAACATGGTATTTCCCAATACAGTAAAATTATCAAATAAGGCAGAGCCTTGAAACATTACCCCCATCTTATAACGTAATTGTTTCATACCGTGCGAATCCATATCCGACAGTTTATGTCCATCGTATATAATCTCTCCGGATGTAGGATCCATCAGTCCAAACAAACACTTAAGGAAAACAGTCTTACCGGCTCCACTGGTACCAATGATCAAGTTCGTAGCCCCCGACAAGAACGTTGCATCTATACCCTTAAGAACCTCCTTATCCTCAAATGACTTAACTAAACCCTTGACTTCAATCATCGTCTCTCATTAAATTAGCATCAAGTTTGTAAGTAATAAATCGGCAAGAAGAATTAGCACACTACCAATGACTACGGCATTGGTACTAGCGCGCCCTACAGCAAGTGCTCCGCCCTTTACCGTATAACCAAAATAACTGGAGCCACTGGTAATAATGAAAGCATAGACAGCCGATTTGATCATTGAATAAATGACGTTGTACGGCTTAAAGAAAAGCTGCATCCCATACTCAAAGTCGTTAATAGTAATATTTGGGGTTACATAAGTGGCTAAAAAGCCCCCGGAAATAGCTGTAACCATACTAATGACACTTAACACAGGAATAAAAATAAGCAACCCCACTATTTTAGGAAGGATAAGGAAGTTTGCCGAATTAATCCCCATTACCTCCAATGCATCAATTTGCTCCGTTACTCGCATCGTTCCCAACTCACTTGCTATACTAGAGCCTATCTTTCCGGAGAGGATAAGACACATGATCGAAGAAGAAAACTCTAACAGAACAATTTCACGAGTTGCATAGCCAATCGTAAATCGAGGTATAAGAGGACTACTCATATTGATGGAGAGTTGAATCGTAATCACAGAACCAATAAAGAAAGATATGATAACGACAATCCAAATCGAATTAATGCCTATCTTTTCAATCTCTGTTACAAGATTCTTAAAAAACATGCTCCATCGTGCAGGTCGCTTGAACACGCGCCGCATTAGCAAGGTATACTCACCCATGTTTTGCAATGCTCTCGTGAGAGCAATGCTCGGATTCTTATGCTGCGACATTTTATACTTTCTATACTATAATACTTACAAAGCTTTCTGAGCCTCCCATCCGCCTGAACTAATGTCTTGTTCACTTCCATTGGGAAGAATAAGCTTCACTCCATTTTCTTTGTCTGTAATATGACCAATTATAGAGATTCCTTTTATACCCTCCACTGCACTATAATACTTAAGAGGTACAGTGAAAAGCAATTCATAATCCTCCCCACCGTCTAAAGCCGCAGTAAAGGGATCTATTGAAAGCTCCTCAGCCATAGCAAAGGTCTCCGAATCAATAGGAATACGCTCTGCATACACAACAGCCCCCACCTGGCTATTATCACAAATATGATGTAGCTCACTGGAAAGTCCATCACTAATATCCATCATAGAGGTTGGGTGTATTCCTGTATTGCGCATTATTTCAATGATATCCCCTCGAGCCTCCGGACGTAATTGTCGCTCAATGATATACTCACGCTCCTCAAACTTTGGGGAAAAGTATGGAGTGGGATCTGCAAGAAAAATTCGCTTTTCACGCTCCAATAGCATAAGCCCCATATAGGCTGCACCGAGGTTGCCACTACAACAAATCAAATCATTCTCTTGTGCCCCATGACGATATACCACCTCATCCTTTGCAGCCGAGCCAAGGCAAGTCACACTGATAACCAAGCCATTTTGCGAGGCACAGGTATCGCCCCCTACGAGATCAACCCCATAGTGCTCCAATGCTGCATATATACCACTATAAAGCTCCTCTATTTGCTCAACTGAAAACTTTGAGGATATGCCCAACGATACAGTTACAGCTTCAGGACGTCCGTTCATGGCAAATATATCGGACAAATTGACTACGATGGCTTTATACCCTAAGTGCTTAAGAGGCGTATATACAAGATCAAAATGCACCCCTTCCAAAAGCATATCCGTAGTGACCAGCCGTACCTGATCGGCGTTGTTTTTAAGAACGGCAGCATCATCGCCAATTCCCTTTATAGTAGACTCATTCTGAGCCTTATACTCGCTTGTAAGACGATTGATAAGACTAAATTCTCCCAATTCAGAAAGAGGTGTAGGCATATATGGCTATCTAATGTAGGTGTTTATTTATGAGTTGCTTAAAAAGCTGCTCTTCGTTAAAAAGAAAGTGTATCTCTATAGGTAACACAAAGAAAGAGGCAATGAGCCGATCACTCATCAAATTGCGCAGTCCATGCAGTCGGGCAGCATCCTTTTCGGTAGTTACAAAGACCCTATCACCACATTCTGCAAGCTTGTTCCATAACGCTATATCACACCTTGTAAAGGTATGATGATCAGAAAATTGATTAGTCTCTACAACTCCCCCATGGGTTTCCTTAAGATAGCGAAAAAATGGGTCGGGATGTGCTATTCCGGCAATGGCATACAGCTGTTGAGCTGTATGAAAATCCACTACGTTTTCAGGTACAATATGATCACTAAAAAGAGGAACTACCTCTCGATAATGAACAGAGGTAAAGAATACCGACTGGTGAGGAAATAGTGACATATTGCGTTTAATAAGGCTTTTGCGAATCGGTGTAATAGAGGGAGGGCATTTAGTTACAATAATACAATCTGCTCTCAATCTTCCTTTGGCATTCTCCCGCAAACGTCCTTGCGGCAAAAGCTTATCCTCCATAAAAGGACGATCATAGGAGGTAAGCATGAGAGTAAAAGAAGGTTTCACTCTTCTATGCTGCATACCGTCGTCCATAATAATTACATCGGGTCGCCCTGCACGCTGAGGCGATAGAAGGTACTCTATTGCACGTTGACGATTGGCATCAGCAACAACATCAATATCGGGATGTCGGAGTAAAAGCTGCCGTAATTCATCCCCTACCTCAACGGCAGAAGCTTCTTTTCCATTCCCTGCGGCGACCATGCCTCGGCTCTTCCTTTTATAACCTCTGCTTATTACTGCAACTCGGTGATTCTCCTTCAAATAGCGCACTAAGTACTCTACCATAGGACTCTTACCGGTTCCTCCAACAGCAATATTACCTACACAGAGAATAGGTATATCATACTCCTTTGCTTTTCGCAAATTACTATTGTACAACCAATGGAACACACCTGTGCCCACTCCATACAAAGTGGACAAGGGTGCTAAATATCGATGACGCTTGGTTGTCATAAGGAGCCGTAAAGTAATTAGTAGCTCACATCATAAGGCATAATAGCCTGCACTCCTGTCATAGAGCGTAATATACGAGCTTCCTTAATAGCATCTAATTCATCTTTAGTAAAGAATTCTTCAAGCGCTGACTTAGTGGCACTAAGACCAAATTGTCTCTTAATAGATTTCCATGAGCGAATATTCCTCTCCGAATAAATGACACGATACGAATTGATCTTTGCCAACGAAGCGGCTTTAACTATAGCGTCATCCAAGCCACCCAAACCATCCACAAGTTTGCGTTCAAGTGCCTGCTCTCCGGTCCATACTCTACCCTGCCCTACGCTATCTACCATAACCTTACTGAGATTACGGCCATCAGCAACACGAGTAGTAAAAGTATCATAGCCTGACTCAACCATTTTCTGGAATAGAGCCTTCTCGTCTTCCGTAAGAGGACGCAACACATTACCGAAGTTTGCATACTTGTTTGTCTTTACTTCATCGTATGTCAGAGCTACCTTATTAGCCGCCCCGGCAAAAGTAGGAAACATACCGAAGATACCTATTGATCCGGTAATAGTTGTAGGCTCGGCAAAGATGTAGTTTGCTGCACAAGAGATATAATAACCACCACTTGCAGCATAGTCACCCATGGATACAACTATTGGCTTTTTGCTCTTTACATATTCTACCGCATCCCAAATAACATCGCTCACAAAAGCACTTCCTCCGGGTGAATTAACACGCATTACGATAGCATCTACATCCTCATCGTCCGCCGCTTTGATCAGCTTATCAGATAAAGACTGTGTAATAACCCCATTTGAGAAGCCAGATTGAATGTCCTCGACAATGTTTCCTTCAGCATAAATAACTCTTATAAGACCTCTGTCACCAACACCTTTGGGACGGATACGCTTAGTCCTGTTCATCTGATTAACAGCGACAAACGAGATATCACTTCCACTTTCTCTTCCCAAACGCTCGTTCAGTATATCTTGCATTTCCCGAGCATAAACGGTACGATCAATCATGTGACGTGCTATATATTCTTCAGTGGTAAAGAACATAGGGCCCTCATCCACTATTGCATTAAGCGTTTCAGGGTCAATATTACGTGACGAGGAAATATTCTTTATCATTACCCCCCATAGAGCCTGCATAAAGGAATTCATTTGCTCTCTATTAGCATCCGAAAGAGATGTATTGGTATAGGGTTCTACCGCTCCTTTGTAAGTCCCCACCTTGAAAACATTCATCTCAACCCCAAACTTCTCCAGTGTTTGCTTATAGAAAAGTGTGGTAGAGCCCATTCCGTGCAGGTCAATAGATCCTTGAGGGTGTAGATACAACTCATCGGCAACAGAGGCAAGATAATAGCCACTCTGAGCGAAACGATCGGCATAGGCTACAATGAACTTACCGCTTTTCTTGAAGTCTAGTAACTTTTCCCTTACTTCTGAAAGCGAGGCCATACCGGCCAATGGCATAGGAGTAGTCAGATAAATTCCCTCTATGTTGGGGTTATCCTTCGCTTTACCAATAGCATTGAGCATTTGCGTAAGGGTTACTACCTGATTGTTATCACTTTCGGGAAAATATGTATCCCACGGATTCTGATAAGCAACCTCTCTCAAAGTAGTAAAGTCTAGCTTAAGCACACTATGCTTAGGAACTGTAAACTCAGTAACACCTTTGGGGAATACTGCTGTCGCAATTTGTACAACCGATAGCATAACGAAAAACAGACTCAGTATCATACTGACTATGCTACCTACTACTATGGCAAGCAACGCTGCCCAAAACATTTTCCAGAAGTCTTTCATTAGGATATTTATCTCATTTATCGTTTTTTGTCACGTCTACTTAAAATGGTAGATACACTCTATTCAAAGCCCTGCTTTGACAAGTTGCCTAACCATCATGAGACACCTCACTTTCTTTCGCAAAGATAAGCAATTGATTTTTTTCATACACCCCTATATGGATAGCTTCATAGGTCATTGTTGAAACCTCGAGATAGATCATAACCATCAAGCAGAATTTTTTCATGTTGCTAGGAGAGATCAAACACACTTCAAGTCCCTTGGGATTGCGTCAATTGTTGTTTTCTACTGAAAAGTAGAGAACTCACCACACAACTTTAAGCAGAATAAAAGTTTTTTTCAATATCTCGTAAAAAGTATGGGGGAAAATGCTCCTTTCCCTTATTATGAGTAAATTTGCTGCGGACAAGAAAGACAATGAAACGATCTACTCTATCAATCCGCCTTTGGGGTGTGCTACTTGCTGGTGTGACAGCAGTCCTGTACATTACGTTATGTACGTCTTGCAAAAGCAACCATGCCACCGAGCATTCTCCCATTATTTGGGATATGGTCAACATTCACACCTCAAACACTAATGCGCAGGAGGTCAGTAATGGAACGGAAAAGCCTCTTTTTGTAGGTGACTTCTCGCTACTTTTTCCTCGCGAGAACGAGGCGCTTGCTCACGAGATATGTCGCGTAGTATTAGGGAAAGAGGATACCGCACTTCCTCCGGAAAATGCTCTGAATAGCTATGTAGCCCGTATTGAACAGGCATTTCTTGCCGATAGCACCAATATAGAAAAACCTGCTAGGCAAACAGTTACGATGACTTCTTCTATTCTTTATGAAGATACTTCTGTCACTACCCTTCGCGTAGACATCACTTCGCGACTCAATGATGAAGAGGCTTTTCACTCTCTCCGATACTACTGCTTTTCTTTACCCGGTGGCGAAGCATTAGGAGAGCGGAACCTTTTCTTTGACGGATATGAAGAGACTTTGCATAGCCTGCTTGTTGAAATAGCAAAAAACAGCTATCCTGACATCTATTTTATCACAGAGGAACTCGCACCTAATGGGAACTTTGCAATTATGCGCGAGGGACTCCTTTACAGCTTCCCTACTAACGAGGTTGCACCGCAGTTAAATGCCCAAACAGATACATTCGAGCTTCTGATTCCTTGGGAAATGTTGGGAAGCACGCTCTTAGCAAACTCTCCTGTAAATCACCTAATTTGAATTAAGTAGAGCCATGGAAGAAGTACTCTCTACAACAGCACAACTAACTCTACTCTACGAACTGTTTCCACAGTTGACCTCTACACAAAAAGAAAAGTTTGCGCAACTCAATTCTCTTTACACGGAGTGGAATAGTAAAATAAACCTTATTAGTCGTAAAGATATTGACTGTCTTTATCTCCATCATATAATACACTCATTAGGCATCACCGAAATGCTTCATTTTACTCCGGGTACCATTGTATTGGATGCCGGTACTGGAGGGGGTTTGCCCGGCATTCCACTTGCCATTCTTTTTCCTGAGGTTCAATTTATTCTGGTGGATAGTACGCAAAAGAAGATTAAGGCTGCAAAAGCTATTGCAGAGGCTATTGGGTTGGAGAACGTAACCTTTATAGCGGATCGCTTGGAGAGCATTAACGTAAAATGCCACTTTGTGGTAAGTAGAGCAGCGATGCAACTCTCTTCACTTGAAGCAGTCACACGTCGGCTATTTCTAAAAGAGCAGCGCAATGCACTTCCCAATGGTATCATTGCTCTCAAGGGAGGTAACTTAACTGCAGAGTTGGCAGCATACCGCAAGAAAGCGATTGTAACACCTCTTTACCCGGTCTTTCGAGACGAATTCTTTTTGGAGAAACAAGTAGTATATATTCCTTTTGGTTGATGTGCAACTATGAAAAAAATTACTGAACACGTTTATAGCCTTGTTTTCAATAGTGTAGAGGAAAACTGCTATATCCTTATTGATAAGGACACACAGGAAGCTGCTATTGTGGACCCGGGGTGCATGAATGAAGAAGAGAATGCCGAGTTAGTCCTCGCAATAGAACAACTAAAGGCAAAGCCGGTACTACTATTACTTACACATCTGCACTTTGATCATATATGGGGAGCAAGCTTTGTAGCTCGACAGTGGAAACTGACCCCCTACGCACATGCCGATGAAATTGCTTTTATGCCTACTTTATCAGAGCAGCTCAGGGCCTATTGCATAGGGCTTCCCAAAGACTACCAGGAAGTCTCTTTTAAGTCATTGCCTTCGGACACACCTCTTTATTACGGCAAGAGCTATTTGGAGGCTCGCTTCGTTCCGGGTCATACCATAGGCCATGTAGCCTATTACAACCCCATAGAAAAATTTCTCCTTTCCGGAGATGTATTGTTCTATGAAAGCATAGGACGCACTGATCTTCAGGGGGGGAACTATAAGACACTTATTCAAAGCATACAAAACGAAATATTCTCGCTTCCCAACGATACATTGGTATTGCCCGGTCACGGCATTGCCACATCAGTTGGGCACGAAAAGAAAAATAACCCTTTCTTATTACAATAGAATAGTATGGATACCCGTAATTTTTCACTTCGCCATGTAGGCATCTCTAAAGAGGATCTTCCCGAGATGCTGCACACCGTAGGCGTTGATTCAGTGGATGCCCTCTTAAAAGAGGTGTATCCCAACGATATCTTCCTCCCGAAGGAGATTGAATTGCCAGAGCCTATGACTGAGCGTGAGCTATCAGAGCACATGACAGAATTAGCTTCGCGCAATACCCCTTACACGAGCTACATAGGTTTAGGATGGTATGACTGTATCACTCCTGCCGTAATACGTCGCAATGTACTCGAAAATCCTGTTTGGTACACGTCATATACTCCGTACCAGGCAGAGATATCGCAAGGACGCTTGGAAGCCTTGTTTAACTTCCAAACAGTGATTACTGAACTAACAGGCTTACCTCTTACCAATTGTTCTCTGTTGGACGAAGCAACCGCAGGAGCTGAAGCAGCCATGCTCCTCTTCAATCGTCGCTCAAGAGAGCAAGTAAAGAGAGGGGCGAATAAGCTTTTTGTGGATAAGCGCCTTTTTGAAACGACCATTGCTGTCATCAACACTCGTATTGTTCACCAAGGTATGGAGCTAGTAGTCGGAGACTATAAGGAAACAGAGCTTACCGATGAATTTTTCGGTGTAATGCTCCAGTATCCCGATTCAGTAGGTGCCATCAACGACTACCCCGATTTTGTAGCCGCTATAAAAGAGAAAGGTCTCACCTGTGCCGTAGCAGCAGACCTAATGAGCTTAGTGATGCTTACTCCTCCGGGTGAATGGGGGGCAGATGTAGTCTTCGGCTCTGCACAACGCTTCGGTATTCCTATGTATTACGGCGGACCTTCTGCAGGATATTTAGCTTGTCGTATGGAGTACAAACGCGAAATACCCGGACGTATCATCGGACTATCCAAGGACGCTTATGGGCATCCTGCTTATCGCTTGGCATTACAAACGCGTGAACAGCATATCAAGCGCGAGCGTGCCACATCAAATATTTGTACCGCACAAGCACTTCTGGCTTCTATGAGCGGCTTTTATGCTGTCTATCACGGTGCTGATGGACTTATTGAAATAGCTCGACGCATTCACTCTTATGCCGGACATCTGGCAAAGGCTGCTGAAGAATTGGGTTATAAGCAGTACAATGCTAATTTCTTCGATACGCTGCTCTTCCAACTACCTGAAGGGAAAACTACTGAAGAGCTGCACCGTATTGCGCTTGAATATCGTGTCAATCTACGCTATTTCGAATGCCAAAACTGCTTTGGAGTCAGCATAGATGAGACTACGCTTCCGGAAGATCTTAACATACTGCTTCAGATCTTTGCAGAAACAGTTGGCAAAGAGGCTCCCACGCTCAGCGATGTGCCCACTGATACCCTCTTTGTAGATAAAAAGTGGCAGCGCAAGAGTACTTTCCTGCAGTATGATACATTCAATAAGTATCGAACCGAAACAGAGTTGATGCGCTATATCAAACGCCTTGACCGGAAAGATATTTCTCTTGCTCACTCGATGATATCCTTAGGAAGCTGTACCATGAAGCTTAATGCAGCTGCCGAGCTGGATGTGCTCTCTAATCCTTATTTTGGCAACATTCACCCCTATGCTCCGGACGATCAAGCAGAAGGATTCTTGGAAATGCTGCACAACCTTGAGGGGTATCTTGCCGCTATCACCGGATTTGATGCAACCTCATTGCAGCCTAACTCAGGAGCCGCAGGGGAATATACAGGATTGAGCACCATACGTGCCTATCTGATTGACAAGGGCGAAACTCAGCGAGATGTAGTTATCTTACCGGCATCGGCACATGGGACTAACCCTGCAAGTGCTTCACAAGCCGGGTTTAAGACCATCATTGTGGACACCGATGATAAGGGTGATGTAGACATGGAGGACTTCATGAAGAAAACTGAGCAGTATAAGGATCATATTGCTGCCATCATGATCACCTACCCCAGTACACACGGTATCTTTGAAAGCAACATTGTAGCGATCTGTCGCCGAATTCACGATTGTGGAGGGCAGGTATATATGGATGGAGCCAACATGAATGCTCAGGTTGGGTACACTAATCCGGGCTTCATCGGAGCTGATGTATGCCATTTGAACCTACACAAAACGTTTGCTATTCCTCACGGAGGAGGTGGTCCTGGGATGGGTCCGATTTGTGTTAAGTCTCACCTTAAGCCATTCCTTCCCAAACATATTGTTCGCTATGGGAATGGAGCTAATCAGGTTTCCGCAGCACCTTTTGGAAGTGCGGTGATTGCAGGTATCACATACAGCTATATTCGTCTTTTGGGTATCGAAGGACTTAAGAGAGCTACGGCAACGGCTATTCTTAATGCTAACTATATGGCACAGCGTCTGAAAGACACTTATGGGATCGTCTACTCCGGAGAAAAAGGTCGTGTAGGACATGAATTGATCCTCGAGTGTCGCAAACTGAAAGAAGCAACAGGATGTGATGAAAACGATGTATCCAAGCGACTTATGGACTTCGGTTACCATGCACCCACGCTTTCTTTCCCTGTACATGGTACGCTCATGATTGAGCCGACAGAGAGTGAAAGTAAAGCAGAGCTGGATCGCTTCATTGAGGTAATGGAATGCATCTTCCAAGAAGCGCAGGAGGTTGCTCAAGGAAAGGCCGATAAAGAAGACAACGTGCTGAAGAACGCTCCACACCCTCAATACGAAGTGTGTGCAGACGAATGGAAGCACAGCTACCCACGTAGTAAAGCAGCTTTCCCACTACCCTACTTGAACGACAATAAGTTCTGGATCAATGTAGCACGCATTGACAATGGATTTGGAGATCGTAATCTACTTCCGGCTATGTGTGACTGCGATGCTTTTTTTGCTGAACTGAAAGAACAACAACAGCAATAACAAACTAATCACGAAAGGCAGAGTGTAGCTTATTTCTATACTCTGCCTTTTTTATTTATATCTTGTGTAATATGCGAAAGCTTAGTATAGAGGAGATGCATCGTCTCTCTCTCAAAGAGTATCAAGAGAGTAGCACTCTTCCGCTTACGCTACTCTTAGATGATGTACGGAGTATGCACAATGTAGGAGCTATCTTTCGTACGGCAGATGCTTTTCGCATTGAGCGAATAATACTCTGTGGAATTACAGCTACACCTCCTGCCACGCTTATTCATAAAACCGCTTTAGGAGCCGAAGATTCCGTTCCATGGACCTATGAAAAGGATAGCCTATCTGCCGTAGAAGCCTTAAAAGAGAGCGGACATCAAATATGGGTACTTGAGCAAACGACCGGCAGCACACCTCCTGAGCATAGCCCTCTTATGATCAACGAAAGCGTGGTGCTTGTAGTGGGCAATGAAGTGTTCGGTGTACGTAATGAAATCGTTGATATAGCCGATCGCTGCATAGAAATACCTCAATATGGCACGAAGCACTCACTCAATGTAAGTGTCTCTTGCGGCATTGTACTCTACAGCATCCTACAACCCTTGCTGCCTCAGCTTGCTCGCTAAGCTATTAAGTATTTCTCGAGTCCTTATTTCTCTCTACTTTCAAGTAACTTATTGAACCTTTAACTTTCTAACCGATCTTTTCTTTGAAGATATTGGGAAAAAGATCACTAACTTTCAACCGAAACGTTCTGATATTTTGAATGAAACATCAGAACCTTTTCTTAAACAGGTTCTGATAAAATAATAGCTTAGCGGAATAAAAAACATTCTGTTCTTAATAGAAATGAGATCAAGTTATGGTTGCCTGTCAAAAAAAATCCTCTATCTTTGCGATAAAGATACCGAGCGGTTTGTTTTATGAAGACTAAGGACACCCCCAAAAAGGAAGCTATACTCACTGAGAGTTTCAGCCTTTTTCTCGCAAGAGGATACGATGCTGTGAGTATCAGTGACATTGAGCAGGCAGCCGGAGTTACTCGTGGGGCAATTTTTCATCATTTTAGTAGTAAGAAGGAACTCTTCAAAGAGGTCGCTAATAAATTCACATTTACTTTTTTACTGGGTAACAACGATGAAGACGAGTGTCAAACAAGTAATAAACCTCTCAAAGAGTACATTGATAAGAGTCTTGTGAAAATGGAAGAGCGCATGAACTTCTTTTTTGAAAAGACGAAAGGCACTGTCACCGCAGCAGCTTATTTGCGCTTTATTCTATACATCACAAGCAACTACCAAGAGGGTAAAGAGAGCGCGCTGCTCTATTACGAGCAAAAAAAAGTTATCTTGGCTTCGGGTCATAGAGCAATCAAAAGCGTGCAAAGAGATACGACTGGACACAGATAGCAATCAGTTAGCAGAGACCATGCATGCTATTTATATGGGCATGGCATACAAAGGAGCTACAAAAGAGGGAATGGATATTTCAGAGCTAAGAAGCCTTTGGGAAAACATGTATTTACTATTATCGTGTAAATAGAATTATAAACTGACATTTTGCCAGAAAAAAAAAAAAAAAAAGAAATTACATTTGTTTCCCGAAGTAAGGAATAAAGCATCATGCAGAATAATGAAACGACATCTAATGAGCCTTTGAAAAGCACATCTTCAAAGAAGGTAATTGAAATCAAAGACTTACACAAAACTTACCCCGGTGCACAACCGCTACACGTATTGAAGGGCATCTGTTTGGATGTATATGAAGGCGAAATGGTTGCCATCATGGGTGCTTCCGGTTCGGGGAAGAGCACACTGCTCAACGTACTCGGATTACTGGATACCTATGACGAAGGCACCTATCTTTTGGACGGATGCGATATGAAAGACATCAGCGAAAATCAAGCTGCCGACCTCCGTAGCCGAAAGATCGGCTTCGTTTTCCAGAGCTTCAACCTTATTACCTACAAGAATGCCGTGGAGAACGTAGCACTACCCCTATTCTATCAGGGTGTAAACCGCACGAAGCGCAATGAACGCGCCCAAGCGATGCTCCGCACGATGGAGCTGGAGGATTGGGGGCATCATCTGCCGTCAGAGCTTTCCGGTGGACAGAAACAACGCGTTGCCATAGCGCGCGCTCTGGTTACCAACCCGCGTTTGCTCCTGGCGGACGAACCTACGGGCGCATTGGACAGTAAAACTACCGATGAAGTGATGGATCTGCTCCGCGACGTGAATGCACGCGGCATCACGGTAGTGGTAATTACACACGAACAACGTGTGGCAGATGCGTGCCATCGCACGGTACATATCAAGGACGGCATTATCAATTACAACGCATAAATGTGGGATTCGCTGAATGAAATAGGCGCGCAGCTCAAGCGCAACAAGCTCCGCACCGCACTCACCGGCTTTGCCGTCGGCTGGGGTGTACTGATGCTGATTTTCCTTTTAGGCATAGGAACCGGTCTTCGCAACGGTATTGTATCCAATGCCGAAAAGGGAAGGCTAAGCGATGCCGCCTGTAATTTGCGTGCGTGGCGCACCGAAAAGCCGTACGACGGATATGAAGAGGGCCGCTCCATTTACTTCTCTCGTGACGATGCACCCGCACTGGAGAAACATTTTAGAGAAATTGAGCACGCATTCCCGGTATGCTCATTCTATGTCGATCAGGTAAGTTGCGAGGGAAAAGTATTCAATTCCGCCGGACAGTGGAAAAAAGTTATCGGCGCAGATCCGGACTATTCAATCTATGTGAAGCCTTTAAGGATGCGCGAAGGGCGTACGCTCCGGAAAAGTGACGAAGTAATGCGGCAAAAGTATATCGTTATTCCTTCATCGATAGCGGACGGTCTCTTTGAGAAGGGAGAGTCTGCTCTCGGTAAACAGATTCTGTGCGAAAAGATTACTGCTACCGTGGTGGGTGTTTACCAAGACGAGGGGGATAATATTATCTATATGCCCTACAGCGTGGTGACCACCGTTTTTCCGAATATGGAGGTCTATTTGAACGAAATAGCCCTTGTCTTTGATCGGAAATACAACAAAAAAGAGCTGCAAACGATCGAAAAGCGGATACGCGCCTTCTTTTCTCCGGTGAAACATACTGCGCCCGATGACGACGATGCCTTATGGATGAACTATTGGAACCAAAGCTCTTCGGAAAGTATGGGTAAGCTTTTTACCGGATTGGATCTCTTTCTTTGGTTTATCGGCCTAAGTATTTTATCTATAGGAATTGTGGGCGTGAGCAACATTATGCTTGTAACGGTGCGCGAGCGAATCCGTGAAATTGGGATACGCAAAGCACTCGGTGCGAAAGGGAAGGATATAGTTTCGATGATACTGACCGAATCGGTACTGATTACATTGGTAAGCGGTATCGTAGGGTTCCTTGTGGGTGTGGGCTTACTTTTCCTGGTGGATTGGCTAATGAACACACAGGGGCTGGGTCAAATCAGTGTGGATATGATGGGAGACGGCGATGTACTCTCGCTGTTCAAGGATCCCCTCATCAGCGGCCAGGTGGGTATTCTTGCCATTCTGACTATGGTTATTGCCGGAATGATTGCGGGATATGTGCCAGCGAAGCGTGCTGTAAAGATTCCACCGGTAGAGGCAATGAGAGAGGAATAGGATTATGCTGAAAAAAATCTTTGACACCGATACGCGGAAAGAGGTACTCAATACGCTCAAGAGTAATCGTAAACGCACAATTACTACCGCTATGGGCATCTTTTGGGGTATGTTCCTACTGATTATCCTACTCTGCGTCGGAAGCGGCATACAGAATGGTTTTGTACGGCAATTAAACGCGCTTTCGCAGAATTCGTTCATCTGTTTTCCCAATCAGCGCACTATTGCTTGCGACGGCTTCCCAAAGGGTTCCGTTTGGCATCTAACCTCAAGCGATACGCGTTACCTACATAACAATGTACCGGAAGCGGTTAGCGTTTGCGAAATTGTACAGGAAGGGGGCAATTGGGGCAGTTATAAGCTTACGTATGAGGGTAAATCCGTTTCAGCAAACAATAAGGTTGGCGTAACACCGGAGTTCTTTTCCATTCATAAGCTCATCTTTGTGGAAGGACGACCCTTAAACACCTTGGACGAAGTGAATGTACGTGCCTCCTGCATTATTGGCGAGGAACTCAAAAATCAATTATTCGGTGGCGAAAGCGCGGTGGGTAAGATTATCGAAAATAAGGGTACCTATTACACGGTTGTAGGTGTAGTGAGGCAGGTTTCGGATAATATGAACTTATTCGGTAATGCAGCCCAATTGATGTACATTCCGGCTTCAAAAATGCGACAGATTAACGGATACGGCGACTATATAGGCGGCTATTTAATGGAAATACAACCGTCACGCGGCGAATCGGTTGCGGATACACGCGACAGAATCGGCAAATTGCTGAAAGCGCGCCATTCGGTTGCTCCTGAGGATCGGAATGCCCTCTTTATGATAAGCTTTGATGTTATCTATACTGCCGTGAACTATATGCTGAAAGGTATCCTCTTGCTCGTGTGGATTATTGGTATCGGTACTTTGATGGGGGGTATCATCAGCGTGAGCAATATTATGCTCGTAACCATAAACGAACGAAAGCGCGAAATAGGAGTAAAGCGAGCTATCGGTGCCAAACCGGGTGATATACGCCTGCAAATTGCATTGGAATCGTTGACCATTACGTTCCTAAGCGGATTGGGTGGTATGGTACTCGCGCTATTGATTATGATCGGTGTCAATGCTGCCGTATCGGACTCGGGAAATACAGACTTCTTTTACCGCCCACTCATACCATTTGAATTAGCTATACTATGCGTCCTTATTGTGGGATTAAGCGGTATCCTTGCCGGCTTACTGCCTGCATCTCGTGCGCTAAAGATACGTGCCGTTGAGGCTTTACAGGAAGAATAAATAATAAAAAGCATTAGCAATATTATGAAGAAAGCAATCAAAATAACCCTATGGTGCCTTTTTGCCCTCATAGTGGTAGGCGTTTTTGTATTCCTTTTTATGCGGACGCGCCCCAAGAAAACGCATTATGCCGTGGAAAAGGCTACTGTTGTGGACAGCATTGAGAATAAGACGCTGCTCAGTGGCTCCGTATCTCCGCGCGATGAAGTACTCATCAAACCGCAGCTCAACGGCATTATTGCCGAGGTTTTCTGTAAACCTGGTGATGTAGTAAAGCAAGGCGACGTTTTGGCACGTATAGAAGTTTTGCCCGAAATGATGCAAACCGCCAATGCCGAATCCTCCCTCCGTATGGCAGAGATCGCTTTCAATGAAGCAAAAGAGCAGTACGAACGGAGCAAAAAGCTCTTTGAAAGCGGTGTAGTGGCACGCGAAGAACACGAGGCAGCCACAGCGCGTTACCTCAAAGCCAAGGAGCAATTAGACAACGGCAAGGAAGCGCTCGAAATTGTTCGTACCGGACGCAGTAGCCGCACCGCCTCCTCCTCGTCCACATTGGTGCGTGCTACCATCAGCGGAACCGTACTTACCGTGCCGGTGAAGGTGGGTAGTAGCGTGATTCAAGCCAATACATTTAACGAAGGAACCACCGTTGCCTCCATAGCTGATATGAACGATATGGTATTCATCGGTAAAGTTGACGAAACGATTATAGGGAAGCTCCATCTGGGAATGCCTACCCGCGTCCGAATCGGAGCTTTACAAGGCAAGGAAATAGATGCTTCCATTGAGTATATTGCCCCGAAAGGAACAACGGAAAGTGGTAGTACCACTTACGAAGTGCGCGCTGCCCTTAACAACGAAAAGACCTCCGAGTTGCGCTCCGGATATGGTGCCAATGCGGAAGTAATCCTCGAAGGCGTTTACAAGGTAACTGCCATTCCGGAGAACTGTATTTTCTATCGTAACGACTCCACCTTTGTGTCAATTGTAACTAAGGAAAAGCCTGAAATGGAAACTAAGGAGCGCTACGTTGTATGCGGGCTGTCAGACGGAGTTAGTACGGAAATTAAGAGCGGACTCAAGCCGGGCGAAAAGGTGCGCGGATTGGAAATAATGGGCAATTAGTACTATGAGTTTGAAACAATATATCGTTCTTTTTGCGTTATTGCTTGCCGTTACACCGGTAGCACGGGCGCAATCTGCGCAAACAACAGCGGTTCCGTATGATACGCTCTACACAGCACCGGCAGCACCCCTATCGCTCGAAGAGTGCATTGCACGCGCCGTTTACTTCGATACGCCTACTGTCAGCCGCTCGTTAGATACGCTTCAGGCGCATATCGCACTGCAATCAGCTTGGCACAGCTTTCTGCCGTTTGTGGGCGCCTCGGTATCGCAAGATTTTAACTTTGGTCGAAGTCAGGACAAACGCGGCGTAATGATTGACCAATCCTCAGCTAATACAGGCTTTGGCGCTTCCGCTTCCATTGATCTTTTTAGCGGACTCAAGCGCATTGCCGAGCTTAAGGCGGCGCGTTTGGATAAGTCCCGTAGTATCGCCGCCTTAGAGCAGAGCACCGAGGAGGTTACCATTAGAGTGATTGGGCTATATTACAACTTGGTACTTCAGACAGAGGTACTCCAAACGAACAAGCTTTCTATAGAGCAAACTCGCCGTACGCTTGAGTACACAAAGCATATGGTTGACGCCGGCAAATGGGCTGTCTCCAAGCTTTATGAGGTAGAAGCGCGTCTTGCAAGCGACGAATTGGCACTAGCCAACGCCAAAGGGAGCCTTCTTTTGGCGCAACAAGCATTAGCGCAAGCGATAGCTTACTATGCACCAACGCCTATTGAGGTCGAAAAGCCCTCTACGGATGCACTCATTGAAGAGGGACGAATGAAAATTCGACCTATGGACGAAGTCTACCGCGAGGCACTTGCCAACCGCCCCTCCTATCGCGCTACCCTACTCAATACCGAAATAGCGCGATTGATGGTGCAGAGCGCTCAAAGCGGATGGTACCCGTCGCTCTCGCTCCGAGGCGGATATTCCAACGGGTATTACCTCCCTTTGGATAAAGAAATGCGACAACTAACCCCATCTTTTGCTGATCAGATGAAGCAAAACGGTCGTTACTTTGTAGGGTTATCCCTATCCATTCCGCTATTTGACGGTCTACGTACCTACGATAATGTACGCCGCGCTCGACTTCGGACACAATACGCTGAAGTTGAACGCGCCGCCGAAGCCAGACGTCTCCAACAGAGCGTTTCCGAAGCTCATACCAATGCAACCACCGCACTACTCGGCATTGATGCGGCAAATAAGAGCGTAGAAGCGGCGCGCAAGAGCTACGAAACCATGCGCATCGCCTTTGAAGCCGGGCAGCGCACCGCCGTGGATTTGGAACAGAGCCAAAATAAACTCCACGTAGCTGAGGTTGAAGCGCTTCGTGCCAAGTATGACTTCCTTTATAAAACTGCTATCCTCGAGACAATGACACAAAAACCGGAGAGACCGTTCAAATAGCAGACCGCCCAAATGGGGTGTATGGATGATGGTATTCTTTCGTGAAAGTGTATTTCCGGTCTTTCTCATCCATACCCCCAGCGGTATAACACTATGGGATAGACTCTCCTACAGTAGATAGTTTATAAGTAAACAGGAAGATCTAAACAAGCTTTCTTCATCATAAATGTGGAAAGAGAGAAGTATAATGTAATAACTCTGTATGGTGAGCATCCATTGATGAAAGCAAAGGGACAATTAAATGCCGAGCAATACATTATTCAGCAATCGCCACTATATTATTTTCTTTCCCTTACACTTTTGAAGCCAACGAAGGCTCTATCGCACCAACTACTCATTGACCCAAAACCCACCTCTGGCAAGACATCTGTGATTCCGGACCACCGGATATCTTTACCAGTATTCTTTATGCAACATCCGGTTGAAAGAGCTCTCCGGAATACAGAAGACGCATAACGCTACGTTGCAAGAAGGATTGAGGCTAAAAGGCATTGGCCTCAAAAGCAATTACTATCTTGAGGGCAAAAAAAGGCCCCATCTGCTGCATTATAGTGAGAATATGCTATCTTTGCAAGGCGATATATACATAGTTTATTGGACACTTGAAGTATATATTCGGAAGTGAAGGAATAAAGATGATATATGACCAAAAATAAATTTCTATACGGTCGCATAGTACCTCTGCTTTTAGTTGCAATAATGCCGATACTCACCGGATGTGGAGAAAAAATGCGCATACAGCGTACTAAGGATGCATCCCTAAAGTATGATTATGCGAAACAGTTTTATAACCAAGGCAAATACAGCAAAGCATCCGAGTTACTAATGGATGTAGTACCGGCTTATGAGGGCACAGAGGAGGGCAGTAGAGCTCTCTTCCTATTCGCTGAATCAGAGCGGTTACAGAAAAGCTATGAGACAGCCTCCGATGCCTATAAACGCTATTACCAAAATTACCCCAAAGGAGATAAAGCCGAAGAGGCACGGTTTCGTTGTGGAGAGGCTCTCTATAAGGCTTCTCCGGAAGCACGTTTGGATCAGAGTGTAACCTACAATGCAATTCAGGAGTTAGCACTTTTTGTTGAGATGTATCCTGAAAGTAAATTTAGGAAAGAGACTGAAGACATGCTGTTTAGCCTACAAGACAAACTTGCCTATAAGGAACTGCTTGCAGCACAACTCTACTACAATTTAGGCATGTATATGGGCAACAATTATCGTTCAGCCATTATTACAGCAGACAATGCACTGAAAGATTATCCCTACAATAAGCATCGAGAGGAATTCTATATCTTGCTACTGCGCGCTTCCTACAAAGAGGCGATTAATAGTGTAGAGAGCAAGCTACAAACACGCTATCGCAATGTGATAGACCGCTATTTTGTGTATGTAAATGAATATCCTAATGGAAAATATTTAAAAGAAGCAGAACGTATTCATAAGCAGATAAACAGCTACTTAGATACGCAACAATAATACCTAAAGACATATCTTATAATTGAATATGACTAAAAAGAAAAATGCCATTATTCCCGATGAAGTAATATCCCGATCTACCCGTAAATTGGCAGAGAAGACCGGTAATTTGTACGAAGCTGTAGTTGTAATTGGTCAAAGGGCCAACCAACTTGATCTTCAGCAGCAAGAAGCTATCAAGGAGAAGTTAGAGGAGTTCAATAAAGAGCCGGATACTCTTCAAGAGGTTTACCAAAATGAGGAACAAATAGAGATATCTCGCAGCTTTGAAAAGCAACCTAAGCCGACGATAGTCGCTACGGAAGAGTTTCTTGGCGATCAACTTTTCTACAAGACAACCCACAAAGAGGAATAGATACTATGTGGCAACGTATTCAAACTATATGGCTCTTGCTAGCCTTTGCTGCGATGGCAGTTTTTCTATTTCTACCCATAGGGCTCTTTGCAACACCTCAGGGCACATGGGTAATGTACAACATAAGTACAGAGCCACTCGTTGAGGGTACAAATCTAAGCAACTGGGGACTCTTTGCTCTAGCACTAATTATCTCCCTACTCTCCCTTGCTATTGTATTCCTTTACAAGCGTCGTAAGCTACAGATGAGGCTCGTGATGCTTAATATGCTGCTTACGATAGGATACTTTATCTACTATATAGTGGAAATTATAATGCGCACAAAGGAATTAAACGCTTCCTACGGATTCAAATTTGCTATTGCGCTTCCTATTGTAACCTTTATCCTATTGACTATGGCACGTCGTGGTATCCATAAAGACGAAATATTAGTCAGAATGAGTAATCGGCTCCGATAAAAAAGTTCCTAATTCATAAGTTTCTCATGGCCATATTCTTACCTGATACTAGTCATACATTTGGGGAATATTTACTTATTCCCGGGCTAACAACAGAAAGTTCCACTCCGGATAAAATACAGCTATCTACCCCCATGACACGTTTCATGCCGGGGCAGGGAGAAAGCTCTCGCTTAAACCTCAATATCCCTTTTGTTTCTGCTATTATGCAGTCGGTATCGAATGATACATTGGCAATTGAATTGGCACGCAATGGAGGGCTTTCATTTATCTTTGGTTCCCAGCCCATCGAAAGTCAGGCTGAGATGGTGCGCCGTGTCAAAAAGTTTAAGGCTGGATTTGTCAAAAGTGATTCTAATCTCAGCCCGGAGCATACTCTACGTGATGTAGTAGCTCTAACGAAGAAAACCAGCCACTCAACCATAGGGATCACTCATGACGGCTCTGCTAACGGAGAGTTACTCGGTATTGTTACAAGTCGCGACTATCGCCTCTCTACAGACTCGTTAGACAGGAAAATAAAGGACTTTATGACCCCTTACGAGAAGCTCACAGTAGGACAGAAAGGGATTACCCTGAGCGAGGCGAATGATATCATCTGGGAGCATAAATTAAATACCTTACCCATTGTAGATGAGAATCGCCATCTACTCTACTTTGTATTCCGTAAGGACTATGACAGCCACAAGCAGAATCCACTAGAGCTTTCACACCCCACTGACAAGACACTATTGGTTGGCGCGGGTATCAACTCACGCGATTATAAAGAGCGTGTACCGGCTCTTTTGGAGGCCGGAGCTGATGCCCTGTGTATAGACTCATCAGACGGGTTCTCTGTATGGCAGGCAGAAACACTGGAATGGATCCACAAAAAGTTTGGATCAGAAGTAATAGTTGGAGCCGGTAATATAGTAGATGGTGAAGGCTTCCGCTACTTAGTAAATCATGGTGCCGATTTTGTAAAAGTTGGTATTGGAGGAGGATCCATCTGTATCACGAGAGAGCAGAAAGGAATAGGACGCGGACAAGCTTCTGCCGTAATTGATGTCTCCCGCGAAAGAGACAAATACTTTGAGGAAACGGGTATCTACATACCAATATGCAGTGATGGAGGCATTGTACACGACTATCATATGGTTTTAGCCTTAGCCATGGGTGCCGACTTCCTTATGATGGGACGCTACTTCGCACGCTTTGACGAATCACCCGGCCCCATAATGAAAGTAGGTGCAAATATTGTCAAGGAGTACTGGGGAGAAGGTTCTAATCGGGCCAAGAACTGGCAGCGCTACGATACCGGTGGCGTAGAGATCGGCAATATGAAATTTGAAGAGGGAGTTGATAGTTACGTACCCTATGCAGGAGCTCTCAAAACAAATTTAGACCAAACACTTGCTAAGATCAAATCAACTATGTCAAGTTGCGGAACCGCTACTTTAGCTGAACTGCGTAAGAAAGCTAAAATAACCCTTGTATCCGCTACCAGTATAGTGGAAGGTGGAGCACATGACGTTGTGCTCAAAGACCGCTCTTAACTAACCTTGACTGAGCCAATTATAGCAATAGCAGGACCTACCGCATCCGGCAAAACGGAGCTAGCGGTACGCCTTGCTGCAGTTCTTGAGGGAGAAATCCTCAGCGCAGACAGCCGACAGGTATTCCGTGGAATGAATATTGGCACAGGAAAAGATCTGCGTTCATACATCCTTAATGATGGAACCTGCATATCGTATCATTTAATAGATATATTGGATGCAGGAGATTCTATTGATGTATTCCGTTGGCAGACGGCATTTAATGAAGCTTACCAATCAGTAATAAAGAAGCATAAAAGAGCATTTCTCGTGGGAGGAAGTGGCTTGTACTTAGAAACAGCCCTCAAGGGGGTTGCACTTTCTAAAGCTCCTATCAATCCTGCCCTTCGCACAGAGTTGGAAGAGCACCTCTCGGCAGAGGATTTATGTCATATTTTAGCTCGCTTTCACAAGGAGAGATCTGTAGCAGATCCCCACAATATGAGGCGTCTTGTGAGAAGCATTGAGATAGCTACTTATGAAGCCAATCACGAAGAAGACAGCAAGCAACAGAACGCTCCTCTTCCCCACATACTCCTATTAATTGATATACCCAAAGAAGAGCGCATAGTGCGTATTCACAACAGACTACAAAGCCGTGTGGAGGAAGGATTGATTAATGAGGTAGAGAATCTGATTAAAAATAAGGTTCCTGTACAAACTCTGATCAACTATGGATTGGAGTACCGTTATATCACTCAATATCTTATAGGAGAGCTCACAAAGGGAGAGGCCTTGCGTCTCCTTGAAATAGCGATTCGCCAGTTTGCCAAAAGGCAAATGACATGGTTTAGAGGAATGGAACGACGGGGCTTTACCCTTCATCCTATCAATGGGCTACAGTCACTTGACGAACAGGTAAACGAAGCACTTGAAATTATAAAACGATACGACTCCTTTTACAAAGAAAATAATATACGATTCATAAAACATATAGAACAATGATGACATCTCAAGATATACGAAAGGCTTTTCTCGATTTCTTTGCCTCAAAAGAGCATCATATTGTACCTTCTGCCCCGATGGTTATTAAGGGCGACCCCACGTTGATGTTTACTAATGCGGGGATGAATCAATTTAAAGATATTATCTTGGGTAATGTGGCACCGACCTACAAACGTGTCTCTGATGCGCAAAAATGCCTCCGTGTAAGTGGCAAACACAACGACCTGGAAGAGGTTGGACATGATACGTATCACCATACTATGTTTGAGATGCTCGGCAATTGGTCTTTCGGAGATTATTTTAAAAAAGAGGCCATTGCGTATGCCTGGGAGTTTCTCACTAAAGTAGTTAACATTCCTGAGGACAGACTGTACATCACTGTATTTGAAGGAGATGAGGCACACGGGTTAGAGCGAGATCAAGAAGCTGCAGACTATTGGGCTGAATGGGTATCTGCGGATCGAATCATTGGTGGAAATGCTCATGATAATTTTTGGGAAATGGGCGATCAAGGTCCTTGTGGTCCCTGCTCAGAGATACATGTAGACTTGCGTAGTGATGAAGAGCGTAAAGCGAAACCGGGGTATACCTTAGTAAATAAGGATGATCCGCGTGTAGTAGAGATATGGAATCTCGTTTTCATGCAATACAATAGACATGCATCAGGCGAGTTGTCCCCCTTACCACATAAGGTAATCGATACCGGTATGGGATTTGAACGCTTGTGTATGGTGCTGCAAGGAAAGCAATCAACCTACGACACCGATGTATTCCAACCATTGATTAAGGCCGTTGGTACTGCTTCAGGTAAGCAGTATGGAGATAATGCAGCTACCGATATAGCCATGAGGGTTGTTGCAGACCATGTACGTACTATTGCATTTGCCATTACCGATGGTCAACTTCCTGGCAATGCAAAAGCAGGTTATGTAATACGACGAATTTTGAGACGTGCCGTGCGCTATGGATACACATTCCTCGGCTTTAAGTCACCGTTCTTGTATTCATTGATACCAACGCTCATTGAGGTAATGGGAGATGCCTATCCAGAGTTGATTGGGCAGCGCGAACTGATAGAAAAAGTCATTCTACAAGAGGAGGAAAGTTTTTTGCGAACTCTTGAAGCTGGAATCAAATTACTCAGTAAAAAGATAGAAGAGCTTGGATCTGATACACAGCTCAGTGGAGATGACGCCTTTACACTATACGATACTTTTGGCTTTCCTCTGGACCTTACTGAATTAATAGCGCACGAAAACAACAAAACGGTTGATTTGGATCGCTTTAATGAACTATTAATGGCACAGAAGGAGCGTGCTCGCACAGCAGCCTCAGTACAAACAGAGGACTGGATAAACGTAAATGAAGGCACTACCCTATTCGTTGGCTATGATCAGACCGAATGTACCACCGATATACTTCGCTTCCGAAAGATCAAGCAAAAGAATAAAAGCTTCTATCAGGTCGTACTCTCTCACTCACCATTCTATGCAGAAATGGGAGGACAAGTCGGAGACAGTGGTACGCTTATAGACGAAAGTGGAGAGGCTTATCCCATTATAGATACAAAGAGAGAGGATAATTTAGCGGTGCACCTTATGCCCCAGTTACCTAAGGACGTATCGCAAACCTTTACTGCACGTATTAATTGCTCTTTACGCACCTTAACAGAGGCTAACCATACAGCCACCCACTTGTTACATCAGGCTCTTCGCGAGAAGTTAGGCAAAAATGTAGAGCAGAGAGGATCTTTTGTTAGCCCGGAGGTATTACGCTTTGACTTTTCTCACTTTGCCAAGATGACAGAGGAAGAGATACGTAGTGTAGAGGAACGTGTGAATGAACTTATTCGCCAAGACATCAAACGCGATGAAATGCGCAATGTGCCAATTGAAGAGGCTAAGCAAATGGGAGCAATGGCACTCTTCGGTGAAAAATACGGAGAGGTAGTACGTGTCCTACGATATGGAGATTCCATTGAACTATGTGGAGGTACACATATCGCATCTACAGGAAAGATCGGCATGTTCCGCATCACCTCAGAAAGCTCTATTGCTGCCGGAGTACGACGTATTGAGGCAGTCACCGGGGTTAATGCAGAGCGCTGGATGTACGATCAAGAAGATTTGCTTAGATCTGTACGCGAGCAGTTAAACGGGACCCCTGACGTTAACAAGGCAATTCAGCGACTTATTGAAGAAAATAAGAACTACCAGGCTGAACTTAAAGCCCTCTATACAGAGAAAACTCAAACGCTCAAGAAGCAACTACTTCAAGGAAAACAAACAGTCGCATCCTATAGACTATTCACTCTGGAAGGCGATGTAAAACCTGATGTTGTAAAGGATTTAGCCTTCCAGCTCAAGGGCGAAGTAAAGGAACCTTTTGCTTTTGTAGCAGCTACTTATACTGGTATTAGAAGCCTACTCACAGTTCTTCTTACTGAAGAGCTTATCCAAGCCGGTCTGAATGCATCAGATTTGGTACGCAATGCTGCTAAACTGATACGAGGTGGAGGAGGTGGACAACCTCATTTTGCCACTGCCGGAGGGAAAGGAGACGAAGGGCTTAAGGAGGCCATGCAACAGATTATCCATAATATAGAAGCAAAAGGCTGATTTTTGTAGATTTTGCTCTGCCACACAGATTATTCTGAGGAGACGCTACAGGCATTGCATACACGGCTTAATCCGGACAAAACTGTAGCAATCATTGACTCAAACCTTAGAGATGGGCAAAGAGCTCTTTTGGAGCCCATCTTTAGGGTTGTACCTGAGAATAGGAGACTCTACCTGACAGGGGGAGAAGAAGTCAAATCACTAGGTCTTGTAAAAGAAATTGCACTTTGGCTGAATAGATGCAGAGTAACGCGTCATTCTCTTATTTATGTAGTTGGAGGTGGCTCTTTATTAGACTTCTGTGGCTTTGTTGCAGCAATCTATAAGCGTGGAGTACCTATTGCTTACGTTCCCACGACACTGATGGCTATGGTGGATGCAGCTTATGGTGGGAAAACTGCTATTAATACAGACGACATAAAGAATCTGTTGGGCGTTTTTCAGGAGCCCAACGCCATCTTGCTTGATGAAAGATTTCTCACAACTCTAAGCGATAGAGAAATACTCAGTGGCTATGCAGAGGTGCTTAAATATGCTTTGCTGGAAGATGACCAGTTCTTTGCTAAAGTACTTACCACTGACCCATTAAATAATGGGATGGGTCTTAGAGAACTAATTGATCAATGCGTAACGATCAAAAAACGTTTTGTCGAAGCCGATCCCTACGACTTAGGAATTCGTCAATATCTCAATTTAGGTCATACGGTAGGACATGCCTTAGAAGGCTTTTCCCACACTTTAGAGCCTCTTAGACATCCTGCCCTTAGGCATGGTGAAGCAGTTATGATCGGCATCATTGTAGAGCTCTATATTTCGCACAAGCTGCTTGGCTTTCCATTGGAAAGGATGCATCAAATCGTAGATTTTGCAAAAGAGTTCTTTTCTCCCTACTTTTTTGAGTGTAAGCAGTATAACGACATTATCAACCTAATGCTTCAGGACAAGAAAAACAGTGGTGACGATATTGCTATCATAGCCTTACGTCGTATTGGGGAACCCATGAAAATTAATGCATCTCGTGTACAACTACGCAATGCCTTTGATTTCTACCGCGAAGTGATTGGAGGCTAATCTTTCGCACGCACTTGCAGCGAAAAGCTCTATTTTTATGAAAAACAGCCTTAAGCCCTAATAAATTCATTTCTAACTGAAGAGGTTACCTTTTAACTAAGTCACACTTTTTCACTATTTTTGAATAGGGTTCTAGAGAATAAACTAGTCCACACAAGAGAATCGGATACAAACAGTTAAACAACAATAGACGAATAACAACAGACTAAATATTTTTATAGCCATATGTATGACATAGCGATTATCGGGGGAGGCCCCGGGGGCTACAGTGCAGCTCTTTTTGCTGCAGCTAAGGGAAAGAAGATTGTTCTTTTTGAAGAGCGTGCAATTGGTGGAGTATGCCTCAATGAGGGCTGTATCCCTACTAAAACACTACTTCATTCGGCTCATCTGTTACAGGATATGCAAGGAGCTGCAAAGATGGGGATCAAATATGAAGGAGACTTAAATGTAGACTTCAAGCGTATTTCAGCACGCAAGAATAAGATAGTGAAGAAACTCACTGCCGGTATATCTATGCGCCTAAAGGAGTGCGGTGTAGAGGTTGTAGAGTGTCGCGCACGTCTTAATGGTACGGAAGGGGAAGCCATTCGTATTACAGCCAATGGTACTGATTATTTGGCAAAAGATGTAATCCTTGCGACCGGTAGCGAACCGGTCATTCCCCCTATCCCTGGAGCTGAGACTTCAGGATACATTACCTCTCGTGAGGCTCTGGAAGCAAAAGAGTTGCCAACAAGCATCGCTATCATCGGTGGGGGCGTAATTGGAATTGAGTTCGCTGACTTCTATCAATCTTTGGGCTCACAGGTAACTGTCATTGAGATGATGCCTGAAATACTGGGTAACATGGACAAAGAAACCTCTGCAATGCTGCGTGAATCGCTTGTAAAGCGTGGGATCAACATTCTGTTGAATACCAAAGTAGTAGCACTCGCCCCGGGAAAAGTTTCCGTAGAGCATCCTGATGGAAGTACTGAAGCCATTGAAACAGAAAAGATCTTGATGTGTGTAGGTCGCCGGCCACAGGCAAATGATTTAGGTTTGGAGACCCTCTCTATAGAAAAGAATAGAGCCGCTGTCAAAACGAACAACTACTTGGAGACCTCACATCCACACGTCTATGCCATTGGAGATATCAATGGAACATCGCTTTTAGCACATACTGCCGTGCGAGAAGGAGAGGTTGCAGTAGAACGCATTTTAGGCATTTCAGAAGCAGGAGGAATGAACTACCATGCTATTCCCGGTATTGTCTACACCCATCCTGAAATTGCCGGTGTGGGGGCTACAGAGGAAAAACTTCAAGCCGAAGGTATCCCTTATAAAGTAATGAAGCTACCTATGACTTACGCAGGGCGCTTCATTGTAGAGTCTGAGGGAGTAAACGGACTTTGCAAAATAATTACCGATAGTAAAGATAGGATCATTGGCTGCCACATATTTGGCAATCCGGCTAGTGAGATCATTCTACCGGTAGCTATTGCCATTGCTGAAGAAACTAATGTAGAGACTTTTCGTAGAAACTGTTTCCCACATCCGACGGTGGGAGAGATTCTTCACGAAGCCATCCTCTCCGAATAATATTATTACTCGACCGGAGTCCTATTCAAGTGGGCCCTGTCTTCCTTTATCTTACAGACGCATTGTAAATGATGCGTCTGTATTTTTACACTCCAATTATAGCTTTGCGTCTATAACCCTTGGATAGTCTTTTCCTTACTCTACACATGAAGGCTAAAGCTATCAGATACCTTATAGCTTCTCATTAAAGGGCCACCTCAATCACTAAATGAGTATGCTTGGTACATAATTGTATCATCTATCAAAGGATATGGCTTTCCGCTGAAGGATGCAGATAAAATAATGGGGCGTAGTATGTGTATCATACTGCGCCCCCATATTTTTCGTAAGGATCTCCTTTAGTTCAGTTCATCGGGCAATCATAAGTACCTGTACAGATGTACCTATACGCAGCAGGTAATTACCAGCATCATAGGCAGTCAACGATAAATAGGCCTCACCTGCTTCATTGGTATTAGTACGCATACAGAGTCTGCCATTAGGTGTGTATAGCGACACTACAGTATTAGGCTCTGCGCCTTGTATTGTTAGGTAATCTTTTGCAGGATTAGGATAGAATAACAGTCGTTCGCTTTGATGTAATGCAGCAAAAACCGGTGCGCCATCATAGGGTTTTTTGTCACTATTATAGATATACCAATTCTTATTGTTTGCTTTAGTTACATCGGTAGTAAGGCAGACATTATCCGGCTCCGAAGGAATTGCTTTTACAGCTATAACAGCCCCTCCCCTACTGTTCATTCTATTCACAAGACTCTCAATCATAGCGGTCATCTTTTCTCCCTTTATGGTATTTCCATAGCACTGCAACCAGAAAAGATTACGTGCCGGTGATAGATCAAGCGAAGAAAAGAGATTGCCGTTGCAGTGGAATTCCTGCAAGCTCTTTGCGGGCGTTAGGTCAAAGGTTGTCAACTTATTATCGGCACAAACGAGCTTTTCTAATACAGGGGTTGGCTCAATGCTCAGCGAAGTAAGATTATTGCTACTGCAATCTAACCAGATTAATTTTTTTAGGCCGGAGAGATCTAAGGTAGAAAGCTTATTTTTGTGGCAATAGAGTTGGAGTAACTCTGGTACAACGGACAAATCGAGTTTAGTGATAGCATTCTGATGGCAATAAAGAAACTTCAAGTTTGGCACCTTTGAAAGATCCAAAGAGGAGATGAGATTCTCAGAGCACCACAACTCTTCCAGCATGGGTACATGAGATAAATCTATTGCGGAAAGCTGATTGGTAGAAGCCCACAGTTCAGTTAACTTCGCTTGATTGGGGAGAATAAGCGAAGAAATTCTATTGTCATAGCAGAAAAGCTTCTGCAAATTAGGAGCTTCTGTAAGGTCTAAAGAGGTAATTTGGTTTGTGGTGCAATCCAGTAATTGTAAGGCATCCGTCCCCTTGAGGGTTAAACCCGAAATAGAGTTGGTATAGCAATACAACTCGGTAACCTTTCCATGAATTACTATATTACCTGCGGTCAAAGTGTAGACGGCAAGTCCCTTTTTGTTGATAACAGGCTCCTCCTTCACCCCCTCCATAGTGATGGGAGCTTCACCCACAATTCTTATTTTTACTGTCTCTCCGGCTGTTTTAGCAGTGGATAAGGTAATGAGACTTTCCGCATTTGCACGCAATGCACTGGCTACTAACCCCATAGAAAGCGCTAAGAAAGAGCAAAACAATGAGATAAGAGACCTTGATGTAGTAGATGTTTTCATCTTAATCTTTTTCAATTCAACTGACTTATTTTCTATTTATCATCAAAGTTAAATAATTAATGCTGTTATTATTCCATATTGACAGAGACTTTAGTAGAAAGCTATTCCTTTTCCAAGGGACTTTCTTTTCAAATGTATTCCGCACGAATAGTAACAAGTACTTTAATTTCCGGTAACAGTAACTAAAAGGTAACGGGTAATAAGGCGTGAGGTCTTTTCTCTAAGATCGCTCACTATGAGGTAAAATCGGTAACTTTGGCATGAGATAGTAAGTAAAAGATAGAAAAATGGACATTATACTTATTGGGCACGGACGCATGGGTCAAGCTGTAGAAGAAGAAGCGTTGCTTGGCGGTCATCACATTGTAGCTTGCTTTGACACTCAGCAAGGCAAGCCTTTTAGCCGTACTGCAGTGCTACCTCAAGCGGACGTATGTATTGAATTCACCATTGCTGAAGAAGCCTACAACAATTGTCTTACTGCTTTGGAAGCCGGCTATCCTGTAGTGAGTGGCACAACAGGATGGAACGAGGGGGTAAAAAAGCTTCAAGCACTCAGTGAACAGAATGGCTGGAGTTTCTTCTATGCCCCCAACTACAGCATCGGTGTCAATTTACTTTATTCACTAAATAGGCATTTAGCCAATCTATTAACTCACGTAAACGGCTACTTGCCTTCCATAGAAGAAAGACACCACATATTTAAGAAAGATGCTCCAAGTGGTACAGCAATCGCCCTTGCCAACGACTTGATCGATATTGACCCGAGCTATACTAATTGGGCACCTGCTCCACCTGCTATAGAGGATAATCATATCATTCCCATTGTATCTGTACGAGAAGGACAAATACCCGGTTATCATGGCGTTACATTTACCTCGCAGGTTGATCGTATCACTATTGAGCATGAAGCGTTTAGTCGCAAGGGATTAGCCCAAGGGGTACTACTGGCAGCCGATTATGCAACGAAACACAAAGGCGCCTTGGACATGAAACAGATGTTAGACATTACTGAATAATCATCCAATATGGAACAAGAAAAAAAAGGTCGCAAAGAGAAAAATAGGAAGCTCAGACAGCTTATTTGGGGTTCTTTTGTCACTCTCCTATTTATCCTTTTTGCTATTTGGGCAGGATGGGGTTGGTTTATTTTCCTTCCGCTTATCGTAGACTACTACTTCTTACACTATATTAAGTGGCCCAAGGTAAGCAGGGTCAAGAATAAATTTCTACGCGGCTTCTTATCATTATTAGGCGATTTGGTATTTGCAGCCATAGGGGTTACCCTCCTGAGTACCTACTTCTTCCAAAATTTCGCTATTCCCTCCTCCTCTTTGGAGAAGACTCTGCTTGTAGGTGATTACCTCTTTGTCAATAAACTTAGTTATGGGCCTCGCACGCCTATGACTCCGATTGCTATTCCCCTAACACACAACACTTTTAGGGGGCATAAAAGTTACTTAGACAAGCCTCACTATCCATACAGGAGATTGAAGGGTGGACACAAGCCTAAGCGGGGAGATTTGGTTGTATTTAATTTTCCTGCAGGAGATACGGTAGCCCTAAATATGCCTAATCCTGATTATTACACACTAAAGGCAATATATGGCGAAGAGGTACTTCACAACCGCCCTGATATTTACGGACGTATTGTCTACCGGCCGGTGGATCGTCGTGACCATTATGTAAAAAGATGCGTAGCTACTGCCGGAGACAAGATTGAAATTCGTAACAACGAAGTCTTTATAAATGACAAGAAACAAGCTT
This sequence comes from Porphyromonas miyakawae, assembly GCF_045865415.1. Taxonomy (NCBI): domain Bacteria; kingdom Pseudomonadati; phylum Bacteroidota; class Bacteroidia; order Bacteroidales; family Porphyromonadaceae; genus Porphyromonas; species Porphyromonas miyakawae. The sequence continues at coordinate 859,328 of NZ_BAAFSF010000001.1, read as the reverse complement.
TTCCTGATAAAGGGCAGCTCAATTACTACATTCAAATGGGCAAGGAGCGCTTTACTGAGGAGGAGATAGAGCATTTAGGAATTTCAAAGGCAGATCAACGCTCGAGTATTATTTCAGCCGCAGACAACGCCTTGCTCTACAAGCAGGGACTGAAACCATTAGAACAGGATAACAAGGGAATACTTTACCTCTTTCCTCTTACGAATGAAAGCTATAAAGAGGTTGCAAAGGATCCGCGTGTGGTGGCTATCAGCGTAGAGAAAGCATCAGAAAGTCTTACCTACCCATTGGAAGCCAACACAGGGTGGACTCGCGATAATTGGGGGCCTGTGGTCATACCGGCAAAGGGAATGACAATCACCCTAGACAGTGCCTCGCTCGCTATCTATAAGCGCTGCATTGTAGCTTATGAGGGTCATAAACTGGAGTACGATGCTTCCGGTAATATATTGATTGATGGGCAACAGGCAACAGAGTATACGTTTGCCATGGACTACTACTTTATGTTGGGCGATAATAGACATAACTCTGCCGATAGCCGCTACTGGGGATTTGTTCCGGAGGATCACATCGTAGGAACACCCTCGTTTCTCTGGCTTTCAATAGACAAAGATAAGCCTCTATTCAAAGGGAAAATACGCTTCAAGCGAATGATGCGTGCAATCCATGGGCAGGCACTCTAATATTCGGCATCTACTGCCCATTAGTTATGCTCCAAGTATAGAGTACTTTTCTTTTTTATTAAGTGAAGGTACCTATATAGATGCAGCAGAGCACTATGTCAAACAGACTTGGCGCAATCGCTGTCGCATATTAAGTCCTCAGGGAATAGTGGAGCTTACCATACCGGTAAAGCAGGGAGCCTCCCGAGAATGCCCTATTCGACAGGTAGAGATTTCACCTCATGACCACTGGTATTCAAGGCATTTACAGGCGATAAAAAGTTGCTATGGCAGAACCCCATACTATGAGTATTATGAAGATGCCATTACGCCCCTATATGAAAGGCAACGCTTTCAATATCTTTTTGACTTTTGTTTGGCTCTAATCGACACCATAGTCCGACTAATTGAGTTACCTCTCCACTATGAGCTATGCGAAACCTATCAAAGCATCACTGATGATGACTATAGAGGGTGCTTTGACCCTTCTACTCCTCAGATGAGTAGTGACTTTGTGCCCATACCCTACTATCAGCTATTTGAAGGGAAAAAGCACTTTGTGCCAAACCTAAGCATATACGATCTAATTTTTAATATGGGGCCTGAGGCAAGGCTTATATTGAGAAAACAAAACCAATTGCTTACATAATCACAAAATGGAAAATAATACACTAATTGACTTAATCAAGAAAACACGTTCTGTACGTCGCTTCGATGAAAGTGTACCTATTCGGGAAGAGGTATTGCGTACATGGATAGGAAATCTACGATACACCTCCTCTGCACGCAACTTACAGCCTTTGAAATATAAAATAGTAACTGAAAAGGATGATTTGGAGCTCATTTACCCTCTGTTACACTGGGCGGGGTATCTAAAAGATTGGGATGGTCCTTCACAAGGCGAGCGTCCAACGGCTTTTGTGATTCAATTGGTAGATACGGATATAGCCACCTCAGCCCGCTTTGACGAGGGGATTCAATTGGAAGCACTCATGCTTCAGGCCACTGCAGAGGGATGGAGTGGCTGTATCATACAAGCATTCAATGCCGCCAAGTTAGTTGCGTCTTTGTCTATTCCGGAGAGATTCTCTCCTCTTTCGGTAATTGCTTTTGGGAAAGGTATTGAGCAGATAGTTATAGAAAAGCTCGTAGCCGATGGGAGTGTACAGTATTGGCGCACTGCCGATGGCGTACATCATGTGCCCAAACGGATTGCTGAAGAACTTATTATCGCTTAAACCCTCTCTCTCCGGAGCATTGCAACACAGTTGCATTTAGGCTCATTATCTTTGCTTTAGACAAGTAGATAGTATTAACCTATGAAGGAGAAAAACATCGCTAATAGCAAAGATAAACCAACGGCACAACCTGTCGGTTGCGCATGTTGCTGCGAGCAACACGCTAAGGAATCACATTCACACGACCACTCTGAGGAAGAGTCGGCTAAGGGACTTATCATCAGAATCTCTATTTCAACGATTCTACTGATCGTTAGCGTATTACTTGATTTTAGGCTGCTATCGCCAGATATACCCTACAGGGGTATTATTATCTTGGCAGTTTCCCTATTAGCCTACATACCAATCGGATACAACGTGCTGCGAGAAGGCTTGGAGCTTGCTTTCAAGAATCGTGATGTGTTCAACGAACTCATGCTAATGTCTGTCGCAACTATTGCGGCATTTGTCATTGGTGAGTACCATGAGTCCGTTTTGCTAATACTCCTTTACTCTATAGGAGAGCTGCTTCAAGATAGGGCTTCCGATAAGGCTCGCAAAAACATACAGACCTTAATCGACATCCGTCCAAAGACTGTTACCGTGATTACCCCCAATGGCACAGAAGAGAGGGAGGCAAGAAAATGCTCCGTAGGGGACAAGCTCCGCTTCTTACCGGGGGAACGCATCGGATTAGATGTAACCTTGATGGATAGTGCCGGAGATTTTGATTACTCTTCTCTTACCGGGGAAAGCCTCCCCGTACATTGTAAGCAGGGCGATGATGTGATGGCCGGTGCTATTGTGCTATCGAAACCTATTGAAGGCGTGGTGAATAAGCCATTTGAGGATAGCACCTTGTCGCGCATTATCAATATGGTAGAGAATAGTGCAGAAAGAAAACCTGACACAGAACGGTTTATCCGTCGTTTTGCCCGTATATATACCCCTATTATTGTAGCTCTTGCTGTTTTACTCATTTTCGTACCATTTTTCTTCGGACTATACAACGGAAATGCCGCTCCTTTTCACGACTACCTCTACAACGGGTTAGTGCTACTAGTTGCTTCATGTCCTTGCGCTTTGGTCATTAGCGTACCACTTAGTTTTTTTGGTGGATTAGGGGCTGCCTCACGGAATGGTCTACTCTTCAAAGGAGCTCTTTTCTTAGACAGACTGAGGCATATTGATACTTTTGTATTTGATAAAACAGGAACGTTGACAGAGGGTGTTTTTCGCATAAGTAAAGCATTAACTCATGTCGATGGTATCAACAAAGAGAGCATTCTCTCCTCTGTAGCCACATTGGAGAGAGACAGCTCTCACCCTATTGCCCAAGCTGTGGTAGCTTATGCGCAAGAGCTGCAATGCAGTATGACAGCACCACTCTCTGACATTGAAGAAATAACCGGTATGGGGATGAAGGGTGTGGACGACAAGGGCAACGAGATCTTAGTAGGCAATGAAAAGCTGCTGGAAAAGTATCGGGTTACCATTCATGCACTACCGGAGGAAAGCAGTAGTCACATTCTCATCTCTTGTGCAGGAGAGCATGTTATGACGCTTATACTCTCCGATAAGCCCAAAGCAACTGCCCAGCAAACAATTAAGGATCTACAAGAGCGAGGCTACAAGACCATAATGCTCTCAGGTGATAATAAGGCAGTGGTAGCTTCTATAGGAAAAGAACTCAATGTAGATGTTGCACTTGGCGGACTTCTTCCTGATGACAAGATTAAAGAAGTGGAAGCACTTCGTAAGCAAGGGAAAGGAATAGCATTTGTGGGAGATGGGCTTAATGATGCTCCTGTCATGTCCCTCTCCGATGTATCCTTTGCTATGGGAGGGATAGGAAGCGATACCACAATCGAAATAGCCGACGTAGTGATCCAAAGCGATGATCCTTATCGGACGGTGACTGCCGTTGATCTCTCACGCTATACCTACAAGATAGTCTTGCAGAATATTATCTTTGCTTTAGCAGTAAAAGTAATTGTAATGGGTTGCGCTGCCTTTGGAGTAGCTGAGCTATGGTGGGCTATTCTGGCTGATGTTGGCGTAACACTCTTAGCCATACTTAATAGTTTACGGACTTTACATTATCGATAAAATGGCCGATTCCGAAAAATTAGAGGCGCTCTTCCGCCTTCATAATAAGCGTCTTACTCCTACGAGGAAGCTGATATACGATACCTTAGCCTCCTCCGACGAGGCTTTGACTATGCAAGATATTGAGTTGCTTGCCGATGGTGTCGATAAGAGCACTGTTTCACGCGCACTCCATGTATTAGGCTCTATTGGAGCCGTGCACAGAATTACGGATGCCAATGGACTTTTCAAGTTTGCAGTCACCTCATTTGAGGAGGGGATGCCACTTGTCAGCCATATTCACTTTAGTTGCATGAAATGCGGTAAAACATACTGTGTCGAGAGCGTTCACATACCCCCTATTCACCTTCCCGACAATTTTAAGGCTACCGATTACAACATCGTAGTAACCGGCATTTGTCCCTATTGTCATTAGAGGAGCTCTTCCATAGCCTTTGTAAGGATGATAGGCATCCCATAATTGGCTATTTCCTCTTTTCTTACTTCAATAAACCCTTTGAAAGGTGACTTTCCTTCCTTTATTTTTGCTTTGAGAACCGTTATGTAAAGCACTCGATGGGTCAAGCGATGAACGTATGAACGAAACTCGCCTGTAAGTGAGCCTGCAGTATGGCTTCCCCATACTCTTTCTACTACTTCTCCCACCCTTTTCGGATCAATAGGCTCACTGCTCTCATAAAGTGGGAACTCATATAGACTGTGCCAGATATCTTTGCCTTCCCTTCGCTTAATCCAAAGCTTTCCTTCTGAAGACTCCACCAAAAGATAAAGCATATACCGACTTTTGACGGCGGTCTTTCTACTCTTCTGCGGCAAGCTAAGTTCATGCCCCGTACCGGCTACTGCGCAATTATTTGCCAAGGGACACTCGTTGCACCTTGCCTCACGTGGCATGCAGCATAGTGCGCCAAGCTCCATTAAGGATTGGTTCACCTCAGCTGATTTGCCAAGGGCGATCAATTCCTCCACATAGTGCTTTACAAAGCGTTTTCCTTGTGGAGTATCAATAGGTATTTCCGAAGCGGTCAAGCGGGATATTACACGCAATAGGTTTCCATCCACAGCTGCATGTGGTGCATTAGCTGCAAAAGAGGATACAGCAGCTGCCGTATAATCCCCCACTCCGGGCAAGGAGAGCAATGTGTCATAATCGGAAGGAAAGACGCCTCCAAGCTCACTCACTACCTTGCGAGCTGCCTTGTGCATATTTCTTGCACGCGAATAGTATCCCAACCCCTGCCACAAGCTCAGTACATCATCTATATCGGCTTCTGCCAATCTATCCACAGAGGGGAAACGCTCTACAAAACGATAATAGTAATCCAATCCTTGCACTACACGGGTTTGCTGTAGGATAACCTCTGAAACCCATATTAGATAGGGATCACGCGTCTCTCGCCATGGTAAGAGACGCTGATGCTCGTGATACCAAGCGAGAAGTGCTGTGTGTATTTCGTCAAGCATGAGAATCACCTCATAAGACTTATATGGAGAGGATATTTACTATCTCTAATAATTTTTCGTGAATAGGCTTATGGTCTTTAATTGCCTTTACAAAAGGCACATATACAATCTCATCATGATCATAACCGATCATTACATTGCGTTGATCCTCAAGGAGAGCCTCTATAGCAGCTACGCCCATACGGCTTGCCATTATTCGGTCAGTGGCGCAGGGGCTACCCCCACGCTGAATATGCCCTAATATAGTTACACGCACATCGTAGTCGGGGAAGCGCTCTTGTACTTTGGCTGCGGCTGCCATTGCACCGCCCCCTTCCTCATTGCTTTCCGTTACCAATACGATACTGCTGCTCTTTGTTTTGCGGAAGCCGCTGCTGATACTCTCCTCTATATGCCCTGTTGTATGGTGCATTTCAGGAATAATAGCCGCTTCGCATCCCCCTGCAATAGCTCCGTTGAGAGCCAAGAAACCGGCTTCACGCCCCATCACTTCCACAAAGAAAAGCCGATTGTGGGATGATGCCGTATCGCGGATCTTATCCACTGCCTCCACTATCGTATTTAAAGCTGTTGTATAGCCTATAGTTAGGTCAGTTCCTTGTAAGTCGTTGTCTATCGTGGCAGGCACCCCTACTATAGGGTAATTGTACTCTTGTGCCAATGCTCTTGCCCCGGCGAGAGAGCCATCCCCTCCGATCACCACAAGGGCATCTATTCCTTGCTCACGGAGGTTGGCGTAAGCCTTTTTCCTTCCCTCTTCTGTCCTAAACTCATCGCAGCGGGCTGTTTTGAGAATAGTACCTCCGCGCTGAATGATATTACTTACATCCTCCGTTCGAAATGATTTAAAGAGCCCCTCTATTATCCCAAGATAACCTTTGTATATTGCTTTTACCTCTATTCCATGATATATGGCAGCCCTCGTAACGGCACGAATAGCTGCATTCATTCCGGGGGCATCGCCTCCGGAGGTGAGTAGTCCAACTCTCTTGATGCTTCTATTTCCCGACATACTAATTCACAAGCTTAAATACTTTTCTACCAACCACTCTACGCAAGAGACCTTTTTCAAAAGGTCTTACAAAGGTAACCTCTTCGTATGAAGAAACAACTAACAAATAGTTCTATAGTTTCAATTCAAACCTACAGATCTATCGTTTGATAGGTTCTGATCTTTTCATTCAAAGATCAGAACCTTTTGGCTGCCCCATTCCATGCAACAAAAGCACGCACAGTAACTCCGCCTTACTCCACACAAGTAGTAGGCGTTTTTTTCATCACGTAATACATACAGAATGCAGCTGTGCGCCCATAGTATTTTACATTCTGCATATTTCTTTTGACTGATTTTCTCGTCTCTTAAGCCACGCAGTATATCAGAAGAATAAACTTTCTTTAATCGCAGTTATTTGCTACTTTTGCATTTAGTAGAAAAGCGAATAATTGAGCATAAATTATGATTACTTTCAAGGTTCCTTCGGGCAATCTCTCCGCTGTGCTTCAGAGCATTGTAAGAGCCGTTCCCCCAACGCATACTAACCCTATAATGAGCGAATTCCTTTTTCAAATCAAGGATAATGTACTCTATATAACGGGAGGAAGTGGCGTTTTTCAAATCACTGATTCTATTGCCCTTTCTGCAGAAAGCAATGTAAAAGATATTTTCTTTTCAGTAAACCCATCCGACATTGTTGATTATGTAAAAGACCTTCCGGAGCAGCCGCTAACCTTCCAGTTTGATGACTCTGCCATTGTTTTGCAAAACGATGAAACGGAGGAGAGGAAGGATATCTTTGATCCGACTCCTAATGGAGAAGGGCAACTCACCATTCTATTCGATGAGGGAGAAATCAGCTTCTCTGTTTCTGTAAGCGACCAATACAATGCAATCGCTACGCCTGAAGAGAAATTGGTGGACACATTCCACTTTGATGTGGACATGCTAAGTAAGGGGCTGGAATATACCTCTGCAAGCTTGGACAGCAACACACAGCACGCAAGCTTTGCCGGAGTACACTTTGCTTTTTTCCCTGACCGCTTGGAGATGGTTGCCACCAACGGATTCGTACTTACACTCTATACCGTACAAGGAAATTTTCTACCTTCGGCAGATAGCAATCAATCAACGGCTTTTACGCTTCCTGAGAGTTGTGCAACCTATCTAAAGAGCTTTTTGCCCCGTTACTTAGGTGAAGAGGTACAGATCACACGTTACGAAAGCAGTATTAAGTTCAATATTGCCACAGTGGAGATCATTTCTACGCTTAACGAATCCCCTTTCCCTGCCTATCACACGATTATACCACAGGACATAGAGTACGAATTGGAACTCAAAAGCTCTATTCTACTCAGTAAGGTGCGTCGTATGAATAAGTTTATGAAAGAGGATGAAGGAGTGATCTTTACACCGGGTGAAAACAGTATTGAGTTGCTTGTCCACTCCGAGGCAACTAACCGACACGCAAAAGAGCAAATTGCGCTCAGTAACCCGAAAGGCTTTAACACGCGATTTGAACTAAACAACATGCGGTTCCAAAAGCTCTTAGGCAACATTGAGTCGGATACCGTACTAATCCAAATCAAAGACATTACGCGCTCCTTCTTAGTAGTACCCAGCAGTATGCCGGAAGGGACGACCTTGATTAATATTATTTCAGCTATCAACCAAAATAGTTAATAATGAAACTACACCTCACGAGACCGATCGTCTTCTTCGATTTGGAGACGACCGGGCTTGACATTGTAAAAGACCGCATTGTGGAGATCTCCATTCTAAAGGTTTTCCCGGACGGATTAGAGGAGACTACGACACGACGTATTAATCCGGAGATGCCTATTCCGGCAGAATCAACGGCTATCCACGGCATTACCAACGAAGATGTAGCCGACTGCCCCACCTTCAGGCAGATATCCAAAAGTTTGGCAGACAAGTTACGGGGATGCGATTTGGGAGGCTACAACTCTACCCACTTCGATTTGCCAATGCTGGCTGAGGAGTTTCATCGTGTAGGAAACGACATAGATCTGTCCAAGATGAGAATGATTGACGTACAAACCATCTTTCATAAGATGGAGCGACGCAACCTAACGGCCGCTTACCGCTTCTACTGCAACAAAGATCTTACTGATGCACATACAGCAGAAGCAGACACAAGGGCTACCTATGAGGTTCTTTTGGGGCAATTGGATCGCTATCCTAACGACCTAAAAAACGATGTTGCTTTCTTGGCCGAGTTCTCACAACAGAATAGGAATGTGGATCTCGCCGGACGCATCGTGCTCAATAGTAAGGATGAACCGGTCATCAACTTTGGGAAATACAAGGGTCAAACCGTTGAAGAAGTGCTGAAAAGGGATCCCGGCTACTACGGCTGGATAATGGACAATGATTTTTCTGCCGATACAAAGCAGCATTTTACCAGATTGAGATTGGAGTATAGTAAGCTATCGGCCAACAAGATACTCTGATCTATGTGTATCATGGAAAGTTTGGTAGGGAAACATATTGTATTAGGTATTACGGGCAGTATTGCGGCATACAAATCCGCCTATTTGGTGCGTGCTCTTATTAAAAAGGGGGCTGACGTACAAGTCGTTATGACTCCTTCAGCCAAAGAGTTCATTGCTCCGCTAACCTTATCCACCCTCACGCAAAAGCCTGTTGTATCGGAATTCTTTGACCGACGCGACGGCTCCTGGCATAGCCACGTTGCACTCGGGCAATGGGCAGATCTTATGCTTATTGCTCCCGCTTCTGCCTCGACCATTGCTAAGATGGCAAATGGGATAGCTGACAACATGTTGCTCACGACCTATCTATCCATGAAAGCTCCGACTTTTGTAGCCCCTGCGATGGACCTGGATATGTACCGTCATGAGGCTACTACAGACAATCTTAATACCTTGAAAAGTCGTGGTATCACCATCATAGAGCCGGGGAATGGATTCTTAGCAAGTGGATTAGAGGGGAAAGGAAGAATGGAGGAGCCTGAAGCTATTGTTAAGCACATAGAGGCTTTTTTTTCCAAATCCCAACAATTAGGAAACAAAAAGGTACTTATTACAGCAGGACCTACCTACGAAGCAATTGATACAGTACGCTTCATAGGAAACCACTCCTCGGGGAAAATGGGTATTGCGTTAGCAGAAGCGTTTCGAGATGCCGGAGCAGAAGTAACACTAGTATTAGGTCCCTCAGCTTTACCGGATCCTGAGTGTGTGCATTGCATACGGGTTACCACTGCTTTAGAGATGTTAGCTGCGTCAGAGCGCCCCTTTAAAGAGTGCGATATAGCCATTTTTTCAGCTGCTGTAGCTGACTTTCGTCCGAAGAAAGCTTTCCAGGGCAAGATAAAGCGCGAGATGCAGCAAGACCCTTTGATTATTGAGTTAGAGCCAAACCCCGACATTGCAGCCACGCTCTCTGCTCAGAAGCGATCAGATCAACTAACAGGTGGCTTTGCTTTGGAGACAGAGGTCAATGTGCTTGAAGCACAGCGCAAGCTAAAGAGTAAGCAGTTAGACTTTATTGTGCTCAACTCTCTAAGCGAGGCCGGTAGTGGCTTTGGTGTAGATACCAATCGCATCCGCATCATTGACAAAGAAGAGAAAGATCCTATTGTATATCCTTTGACTGACAAAAAGGAGGTAGCACGGCAAATCGTTGACTTTGTCGTAGGGAAACAAGCTCATGCCTATTAAATACTATCTTTTGCTGCTCTGTGCCTTAGTACTCTCATGCTCCCTTAGAGGACAGGAGTTTATGGCACACGTAAAGATTAATACGGAGCAACTACCCAATGCGGATAAATCCATGTTCAATGATCTGGAAGGTAAGTTAACCTCTTTGATAAACGACAATGCTTTTACTGCTCTGACCTTCTCACCTATAGAACGCATTAATTGCGAAATCGCGCTCAACCTAATTTCTGTTGAAGACAATAGCAAGTACAAAGGCGAGCTCTTTATAACAGCTCAAAGGCCTGTGTACAATGCATCCTACACTACCACATTACTTACTTTTCGGGATGTGGATCTCTCCTTTGAATATCAGCCCTACGATCAAATCATCTACAATCCTATGGTCATAGATAACAACCTTACAGCTACTGTTGTCTACTGGCTTTATGTGGTTTTAGCATTGGATTTAGATAGCTTTTCACCATTAGGGGGAACAGTTGCCTGCAACCAACTTCAACAACTGGTGAATACAGCTGCACAGATACCTGATACAAAGGGCTGGAATGCCTTCGATGGTACGCATAGTCGGCACGCAATTGCTGCAGCTTTAAATGATCCGGCTCAAGAACCCTTCAGGCAGTATTGGTACCTTTATCATCGTAAAGGCTTAGATGAGTTAGTAGCTAACGTACAACGTGGTAGAACTACCATGCTGGAGTCCTTATCCATGCTAGAGGAAGTATGGCAAGATCGCAACTCCTCTCCCCTACTGATGATCTTCTCCGAAAGCAAACTTGCTGAATTAGTGGCTATTGCGGAGAAAGCAAATAAAAACGAGAAAGAGTCAGCTCGCAAGATATTGAACAAACTATATCCGACTGAAGGAAATGTTCTGTCGAAGCTAAGAAACTAACCATTTTCTCCGTATGCTAACTGATTTATCCATAAGTAACTTCATCTTGATTGATCATCTACAGGTAAGTTTCACCTCCGGCTTTACCACGATTACAGGGGAAACCGGAGCCGGAAAAAGTATTTTTGTAGGGGCTCTTTCTATGCTTTTGGGCAAACGGGGTGATAGTAGCTTAATAAGAAATGGCGCGGAAAAATGTATCATAGAAGCTTCGTTCTCTCAGCTTCCCAAGCGGCTCAATGAACTACTGGATACTTTAGATTTACCGACCGATTCCTCCGAATGCATTCTCCGTAGGGAAATCACTGCATCAGGACGCAGTAGAGCATTTGTTAATGATACGCCTACCTCATTAGCCAATCTCTCTCAAGTAGCACTGCAACTCATTGATATACATTCGCAACATCGCAATCTTCTCCTGTCTGATGGTAATTTTCAACTTACAGCCATTGATCGGTTACTTCCTCCTGACAATCCTCTTCAAAGCTATAAAGAGGCCTATTCTGCATACCTAAAAGCCAAGCAAACACGTGACGAGATAGCGGAACGAATCAGACAAGCAGCAGAGAACTATGACTACGATTCATTTCGCTTTAGCGAATTGGACAATGCGCATCTTATTGAAGGAGAAGAAATTTCTTTACACGATGAATTAGACGCCTTAGAGCATGCAGAGGAGATCAAGCAAGGACTCCTTGAGGCTTGTCGTCTACTCCAAGAAGACGAAGATAATATCATATCTCGTATAGCGTCAGTAGAACAAACGCTAGGTGGCATACGCAATTTTTCATCCGATATAAATGAATACGTGGAGCGCATTAGTCGTGCTCGCATTGACTTAGCTGATATTGCAGGAGACCTTATCAGAATAGCAGACGATTCATACTCTGATCCGGACCGATTAACAGTGGCCTCAGAGCGTTATGACCTCCTCAATCGATTGATGAGTAAGTACCACACAGAAGATACAGCTTCACTCATATCGTTACGTAATGAATTGGCTTCTCGGATCTCACTATATGAGAGTGGAGATCTTGATCTCAAACAGGCAGAAAAGAGTCTTTCGGAAGCACATGCACGATTACTATCTGTGGCAAAGGAACTCCATGAATTCCGCTTGAGAGCTGCGAAAGTAATGGCTTCTTCCCTAAGTGATATGTTGCATGATTTAGAAATGCCACATGCTACTGTAAAAATAGAGGTCACAGAAATGACCACTCCTACGCCAGATGGTATAGATAGTGTAACCCTTCTCTTCTCAGCTAATCGTACGTTACCTCCACAACCGGTCGGAGAGATTGCCTCGGGAGGGGAAATCTCCCGTCTTATGCTGGCACTCAAGGCTCTATTGGCAGAGCACGAAAGCTTACCTACCATACTATTTGATGAAGTAGATACCGGTGTATCGGGTCGTACAGCTGACAAAATGGGGCAGTTACTTCTACGTATGGGGCATGTTATGCAGGTAATCGCCATCACGCACCTTCCACAGATAGCAGCACGAAGTGTAACACAAATGATGATCTACAAAAAAGAAGATCCTCTACCACAAACCATTCTTAAGACTCTATCCACAGAAGAAAGGGAGCAAGAAATAGCTCGTCTACTGAGCGGACATGAAATAACTCCTGCAGCATTAAAAGCTGCACAAGCACTACTCAATCACAATGATTAAAGAACAACTCCTATATGGTGTACATGCCTTAGCTGAGGCACTCCACAATGGAAATCCAATAGATACAATCTATTTAAAAAAGGGCCTTATATCACCGGAAGTGCAGTCTATTAAGCAAATGGCACGTACTGCAGGAGTTCCTGTTAAAGAAGTACCCATTGAGAAACTTAATCGCCTGACACGTAAAGCACACCAAGGCTGTGTAGCTATTGCATCACCTATTGAGTATGCCAACTTGGAGCAGCTTGTTCCCATGTTATATGAAAATGGCGAAATCCCTTTTCTTATTGTCTTGGATGAACTTACCGATACCCGAAATTTTGGTGCTATTGCACGTTCAGCAGAATGCTTTGGCTGCCATGGGATTGTGATTACCCAGCGGAATAGTGTATCCGTTACAGCTGATGCAGTAAATGCCTCTGCAGGGGCTTTGCTGCGAATTCCTGTAGCTCGTGTAGCCTCTTTACCTCGTGCACTCACCTTCCTAAAGGAGAGTGGTATCGGACTTACGGCTGCCAGTGAAAGAGGAACGATATCTTGTGATAAAGCCATATTTGAGGGACCTGTTGCCTTGATCATGGGTAATGAGCATCATGGACTAAGTGAGCGTTCTCTTGCTTTAGCAGATCAAATGGTTAACATACCAATGATGGGACACATCTCCTCTCTAAATGTATCTGTAGCTGCCGGGATACTCCTCTTTGAGATTACTAAACAGAGATTATCTCTATAACTATAATATTGTATTGATAACAACCCAATAACTAATTCATTATCATGAAAAAAATCATTGCAACTGAAAAAGCTCCTAAGGCTATAGGTCCTTACAGTCAGGCCGTAGCATGTGGCAATTTTCTCTTCACCAGCGGACAACTCGGTTTAGATCCTGCTACGGGTGACTTTGCAAAGGGAGGAGTCACAGAGCAAACTGAACAAGTCATCAGCAATCTGAAAGCCGTAATAGAAAAGGCCGGATTCACCCTAAATGATGTAGTAAAAGCTACCTGTTTCTTAGCAGATATTAATGACTTTGCGGCTATGAATGAGGTATATAAAAAATACTTTACAGGAGACTTCCCTGCTCGTAGTGCATTTGCTATCAAATCACTTCCTAAGGGAGGTCTTGTAGAAATAGAAGCCATTTGCTACAAGGACTAAATAAAGCAACACTTCAACGTAAAAAGCACGCCAATGAGACTTATTTCTCATTGACGTGCTTCTTCTTTTTCTATTGCAAGTCAAAGGACTCTCAACTATAGGCTGATAGAGAAACTATTTAGCAATACTCTACAGCCTAAAGGACATTAAAGAGGAGGGGGCTTTATTTTCGCATAAGATCTTTCAGAATAGACGAGGTGCCGTTTGTGAGCGATGAGAAGCCACCATAATATAACCACCAAACAACAACACCAAGTAAGACAAGCATCAAGAAAATACGAAAGAATTCGTTTCTTCTTCCTACCCCACTTTTACCCCGTTCTTCTTGCGTCGGCAAATGGGTCATGTTATTGCGCATAGACTCACGCAAGCTTTCGGAAAGGTGAATTTCAGAGTTTATTGTATCCTTAGCAGCATCTATAGGTTGTGTACTTTTCTCCGATGTGAGTTCTCCATCCTCAATCATCTTCCTTCTGATGCGCTCTCGTCGTTCGTTAAGGGCCTGCTTTCGAGGGTCATACGATATGGGGGTATGATGGGGTCGGATTGGTTTTCTTGGTCTGTATAGTAATGCCATGATTCATTTTGATTTGAGTTAAATAGCTTTAGGTCTGGGGACAAAAGCCAGGTAAATGGTTCATCTTCAGGCAATGGGCGGCGTATATAAAGAGGCAACAAAGCCCGAGCCATTTCTTCTTGCCGCACAGTATCAACTTCATCAGGTTTCCAAGTAGCCCGTATGCGACTCAATTCTACTTCTTGTGAAATTGTCTGGTAAGCAGATAGAGCCTGCTGTGCACCATTAAAATGAGATAAATCACTTAGTGAAGGAGGAGTAAAGGCAACCTCTTGCCCCATAGAGTCTCTCTTTAGGGTAAATATATCTTGTGGAGATAATGGACGCATTTTAGGTTTCCAAGTAAGTCCGGTAAGAGACTTATCCGACTCCGTGGCCTGCTCAATAGGCGTTAAGGTTCCCTCTGCCGGTCCCAGCCAAACGGCTCTTTGTATAGTATCAGCAGCAAAATACGCCACTACATAGGGGCTTTTTACACGACCTACACCAAAGTAATGCTTGATAGATTCTTGTAGGGGGAAATAGATCATTTCAACCTCGCCGTAGGCACGCAACTCTTTAACCGAACGATCTACAAAGAAAGCAAGAAGACTATCCCCCTTTATCTGTTCAAACTTATCAGGATCCAAAAGCTGTCGCATTGATTTAGCATTGAGCCATGCTTTAGTGTGGTGCAGCGTATCTGCCGCGAAATAAGCACGTATCGTGTCACCCTCCAATTGGGTGCTATCATTCCAAACTATAGGAGCTTGGAAAAGTGTAAGGATAGAATCCATGGAGAAGTAACTGACTGAGTCAGCTTTTCCTTGAAGGTCTTGCCTGAAGAGCTTCGCATTATGATAGCCGCGCATGATGCGAACAGGCTTTTTCGATTGAATTGAGTCTCTATAAGAGATCATTTCCATAGTATCTGCAGCTAGGTAGAGGGTATCCTTCTTCGAATAGTCCTTTAGCCAAGCATGATAGGTAGAAAAAGCGTACTCTGTACTATCATTAAAAAATCCATACTCGCCATAGAGGTTAGCCTTATTGATCGTATCGTTGAGTACCATTGAGCCAAAACACTCAGTAAAGGAAAGAGGCTTGTCGTAGAATATAGAATCGGCTGTGATAGTACCCCTTCGATTAAATACAGTCGAACGATCCAAAAGAATGCCTACATCCTTTTCAGTATCATAAACGCCTCTAGTACTTTCAATACGTCCTGAATCAGAAACAATCGTAGTAGGACCTGTGAAATAAGCTATCTTCGTCTTTGTATTATATCGTAAATAATCTGTCGTAAGTACAAAGTCAGGATTTTCCAAGACCACCTCATCAGTGAAAATAGCCTCATTAGTTGAAGGGGTATACTCCCCATAAATAGAGGTAAGTGTATTGAGAGAGTCTACTATCGTTCCCCCTTCGGTATAATAGCCTGTACCCAAATTACGATCATAACTCAAACTATCGGTATAGAGTGTAGCGGTAAGATTAGACATCTCCACATCGTAGCGAAGCTCTGCCATACGATCCTGCCCGTAATAGTCCAACTGTCCACCTGTAATAGTTAGCGAATCGCCCTCTAAAATACGGATATTGTCGTAAGCAAAGAAACTATTGGTAGCATCCTCCAGAAAAGCACTATCACAATACATCACCCAACTTTCGTGTCGTACCTTTACGTTGCCTCTCAATTGCTGAAGTCCGGGCTTCTCAATAGCATTGTAATGCAGAGAATCGGAGTGCTCTAAAAGGATACGCTTCTTATTGCCTGGAGGGGGTGCTGTGTGCGAATAGGAGAAAGAGTAGGTTATACCCCACAAGAGTAATAAAGCGAAGGCAACTATGGCATTTGGCCGCCTTCCCCATTTCACACATTCTTTACTCTTGTATTGCTTATCAGGCATGGAGTTACGCTACTTTCCGGTCGCAGCATTTTTCTTTATCCACCCCGGATACTGAAAGTCACAGCTCTGCATTGAGGGATCGACCTCAATAAAGGTAGTCTTTTGTTGCTCTCTAATCCACTCTTCAATACGCTTGTTTTTCTTATCTGCGAGTGCCATATTCTTTATAATTCGGAAGTCTTCCTGCAAATTGGCACGATGTGCTTCGTATCGATTAGTCAAGCGTACTATAGCAAGCTGTTTATTACCTTTTTCATTGGTCATAACGAAAGGTCTCGAAAGCTCACCTACTCTTAGAGAAGAAATGGCACTACTTATATCTTGGGGTAACTCATCCAATTGGAACAAAGAGCTGCCCACTGACTCACTTTGGTAGTTTTCGTTGACTAAAAGCCCCTCGTTATTTTTTGTTTTATCGTCTTGTGAATAGGTAGCAACTGCTTCTGAAAAGGAAATCGTGCCACTGGTGATCAGAGTTGCTATACTATCTAGTTTGATTCGTTCTGTCTCCAAAGCCTCATTAGACAGCTGAGGACGAAGAAGAATGTGCCGGAAGTTGACAAGGTCCCCACGTTTCTCAATAAGTTGTACAATATGGAACCCTTCTTCCGTCTGAATGATAGGAGAAACCTTTTCTGTACCCTTCATTGTAAAAACGATACGTGCGAATTCAGACTCCAAAGAACTCTTTGCCACAAAGCCATATTCACCTCCGAGAGAGGCAGTTTTGGCATCTTCCGAATAAAGACGAGCTAAGGTAGAGAAGGAACTCTTTCCACTATTTACATCTGCAGCAAATCCTCTCAATCGCTCCTTAATTCGATCTATCTCGCTAAGTTTTATTTCAGGACGACGTATTATCAGCTGAACCTCCGCACGTGCCGGTACGAAGGGAACACTGTCTTGAGGAATTTTATTGTAAAAATCCCGTATCTCACTCGGTGTAACCGAAATATTCTTGACAATAGCATCCTGCATGGCGGTTACAATGTCATTATTGCGAAAGATACGCCTTTGATCCTCCTTTATCTGAGAATATTTTTTATTGAAGTACTCCTCTAACTTTTGCTTGGATCCGACCTGAGCTACAAGGCTTTCCAAATAGGCATCAACTCGCCGATTAATTATATTTTCATCAACCGTAATGCTATCTATCTTAGCTTGGTTAAGGAAAAGCATCTGAGTGGCTATTGTTTCAGCTATAAAACAATCAGGATTCATATCCCCAATGTCTACCCCTTCATAGCGCATTCTGAGCTTCTGATACTCAACATCACTAAGTAATATAGGCTCATCGCCAACCATCCAAACCACTCGGTCAATTACATTTTGCGCTTTCAAAGCAGTACTAAAGAGCAGGAAAGCCACAAAAGTAGCCACAGCATACATAAAGTTGAATTTATTCATGGTGTCTTCTTAATTGTTTTGAACAAGATATTCTTAACCGGCCTGCTCTGAATAGAACTTTATTTTCACAAGGGTCAGTTCATCGTCTGTATAGGCCTCGTCAAAGGCATCACGCGCCATCCCTATATCACCCGTTGAAGACTGCTTGAAGTGATCGTATATTTCAGCGATTTCGTCATCATCCATACGATTTTTCAACTCATAATCAATATTCAGCTTCGTACCTCCGCGAACTATTTCGCTCATTTCACGCAATAATTCATCAAACTCCAAATCATTGGAAGCAGCAATATCCTCAAGAGGAATACGACGATCTATCTGTTGAATAATCGTTGTTTTGATCTTTGACTTATTGACGGTAGTTCGGATCGGGAAGTCAAAGGGAGGATCGATATCATTTTCTTCAATATGACGCTTGATCAAATCAAGAAATTCCTTGCCATACTTTTGTGCTTTGCCGCTACCCACACCGGGGATATTCTGTAGTTCATCCATGGTGGTGGGATAAAGGGTAGCCATTGTCTTAAGAGAAACGTCTTGAAAAACAATGTAAGGAGGCACATTGGCTCGCTCAGCAACCTGTTTGCGCAAATCTTTCATCATAGAGAAGAGCACGGCATCAGCAGCATCTCCCGTATCATCCATACGAGCATCTTCATCAAGCTCTTCTTCCTCTTCATCACTCTCTACTTGGACAAAGAATGTACTCTTTCCCTTTGGAAACTTCTTTCCTTTTGCTGTTACGGTCAGTAACCCATAATTTTCTACTCCCTTCTCTAAAAAGCCGGCAACTGTAGCCTGACTAATAACAGCTTCCCAGACCTCAGGATCTATATCAGCACCTATTCCAAAACACTCAAGCTCGGTTTGCTCTAGTGTCTCAATCTCAGCTGTGGCATTACCTTCCAGAAGGTCAATGATATGATCCGCCTTGAACTTTCCTTTCACCTCAAGGATGGCATCAATGACCATCTTAAGCCACTCAGTAGCATCTACTTTTTTCTTCTCCATTCTACAGTTATCGCAATTTCCACAGTTTTCCTGTTTATACTCCTCACCAAAATAATGTAGCAGAAAGCTTCTGCGACATATAGAGGTTGTCGCATAGGTCTCTATCTCGCTTAGGAGTTGCTTTCCTATCTCTTGCTCTGAAATAGGCTTACCATGCATGAACTTCAATAGCTTGGCAATGTCCGCCGGGCTATAATAAGCGATACAGATTCCCTCTCCCCCATCTCGACCGGCGCGCCCGGTCTCTTGGTAGTAGCCTTCTAGGCTCTTGGGCATATCATAGTGTATCACAAAGCGCACATCGGGTTTGTCAATACCCATTCCAAAAGCAATGGTAGCAACTATTACGTCACACCTCTCATTTAGGAACGCATCTTGGTTACTACTACGCTCCTTAGCCTCCAAGCCTGCATGATAAGGTAACGCTTTTATACCATTAGCTTGGAGTAGCTCAGCAAAAGTAGTAACTTTATTTCGGCTCATGCAATAGATGATGCCACTTTTCCCCTTTTGTGTCTGTAAAAAACGTATTATATCAGAGTCAACATTCTCTGTCTTAGGTGAAACCTTATAAAAAAGATTCGGACGATTAAATGACGACTTAAAAAGTACGGCATCGGGTATTTTGAGGTTTTTGAGGATATCACTTTGTACCTTGGGAGTCGCAGTCGCTGTAAGAGCCATAATTGGGCGTCTACCCACCATATCAATCATTGCTCTGATTCGACGATACTCAGGTCTAAAATCATGTCCCCACTCGGAGATACAGTGAGCTTCATCAATGGCATAAAAAGAAACTCCTATACCTCGTAATAATTCTATATTTTCCTCCTTATTCAATGACTCAGGAGCTACATAGAGCATCTTTGTACGTCCCTGAATAAGATGATCTTTCACCTCCGAAAGCTGTACTCTTGAAAGGGATGAGTTCATAAAATGAGCGATGGCATCATCGCCCGCATACCCTCGAATAGCATCTACTTGATTTTTCATCAATGCAATCAAGGGCGATATAATAATAGCCGTTCCCTTACTGAGCAATGCAGGAAGCTGGTAGCAGAGAGATTTTCCCCCTCCGGTAGGCATCAAAACAAACGAATCTCTCCCTGAGAGTAAGTTCTCAATGATAGCCTGCTGATTTTCTTTAAATGAGTTGAATCCGAAGAGATTTTTTAAGCAACTCTTCAGCGTCTCACTCATTCCCCCCTGCAGTACTCTCCACATTGCTTACTTCAATTTAGCTCACAGCAGATGAATGAATTACTCACACACCGGCATGTTCCCTCGCATATTGCTCAGTGACAGTAAATACTTTATTGTCACCTCCCGGAAGATTGTACATGGCATCCATCATAATGGTCTCAGCCACACTTCGTAAACCTCGCGCTCCCATGCCTTCGGCAACTGCCTTTTCCACTATAAAATCCAATGCACCCTCTTCAATCTCAAGAGTTATTCCATCCATAGCAAAAAGAGCTTTATACTGCTTGACAATAGCATTTTTGGGCTCTGTTAGGATACGCCTAAGAGTCGCTTTATCCAATGGATCTAAATAAGTAAGAATAGGCAACCGGCCCAATATCTCCGGGATCAATCCATAAGCACGTAGATCTTGGTGTGCTACATGCTGCAAAAGATTCTTACGCTCTATCTTTTCTCCCGACTTTTCCTTTGTATGGAAGCCTACATAGCTGCTATTCAATCGGTTTGCTATTAATCGCTCAATACCCACAAAAGCTCCACTGCAGATAAAGAGTATATGTCTCGTATTTACTTTAATAAACTGCTGCTCTGGATGTTTACGCCCTCCCTGAGGTGGAACATTCACATCCGCACCTTCCAGCAATTTAAGCAATCCTTGTTGGACCCCTTCACCGCTTACATCCCTTGTAATAGAAGGACTATCCCCCTTGCGTGCTATCTTATCTATTTCATCAATGAAAACAATACCCTTCTCAGCGGCAGCTACATCATAATCAGCTGCTTGCAGAAGCCGTGTGAGAATGCTCTCTATATCTTCTCCCACATAGCCGGCCTGAGTCAGTACAGTTGCATCCACCATAGCAAAAGGCACTTTTAGGAAGCGTGCAATAGACTGCGCCAAGAGAGTTTTTCCGCTTCCTGTCGGGCCTATCATTATCACGTTACTTTTTTCGATTTCTGTATCTGGAGCCTTCTCGGCAGGGGTATTTTTTTGTGATTGAAATAGTCGCTTATAATGGTTGTACACAGCTACCGACAAATAGCGCTTTGCATCGTCCTGTCCGATCACATACTGATCCAAGAAATTTTTTATTTCTCTTGGTTTAGGCAAATCAGCAATTGTCAAGGTACTGCTACCCGGTGTAAGCCAATCATTTTTTTCCTGTTTAGCGAAAGGATCATGCTTCAACCTCCCCCCATCTCGCATCATAAGTAAATCCTCAATCTGGGAAATACATTCGTCACAAATACAAGTAGTTTGTGACATGCCGGTAACTAAGAGTGCGACTTCACTTTCCTTTTTTCCACAGAAACCGCAATGACGCTCTCTTGTTTTTTTTTCGTTTACCATCCTATTCGTTCTCTCGACACAAAAACACAAAGCAGATACTCCACAGATACCCCTCTGTGGAGCAAATGCTTTTATTTACCCATTAGGACTCTTTGCGTGAGGTCAGTACTTGGTCAATGGCTCCGTAAGCTAAAGCCTCCTCTGCACTAAACCATTTATCTCGATCACTGTCCACCTCAATCTGCTCAATTGTCTGACCGGTATGCTTAGATAAAATACCAATCAATTCTTTTTTCACCTTTACAATCTCTTTAGCAGCTATTTCTATATCACTTGCTTGTCCTTGCATACCACCAAGCGGTTGATGTATCATCACTCTAGAGTGAGGGAGAGCGAATCGTTTTCCCTTTGAGCCGGAAACAAGCAATACAGCAGCCATAGAGGCGGCCATACCGGTACATATTGTAGATACATCACTAGATACATACTGCATAGTATCATATATGCCATATCCGGAGTAGACCGACCCACCCGGGGAATTTATATAAATGGAAATATCCTTCCCGGGATCCGTACTATCCAAATAAAGCAGCTGCGCCTGTATCACATTGGATGCATAATCATCGATCTGTGTACCAAGAAATATAATTCTATCCATCATCAAACGAGAGAACACGTCCATCTGCGCAACATTAAGCTGACGCTCCTCAATGATAGACGGATTGATATATTCACGTCCTTCTGCCTTTATATATTCATCAAGTGCCAAGGCATTAAGCCCCATCTTTTTTGTGGCAAAACGCCTAAAGTCTGTTTCTTTCATATTCATTTCAATCTTTTTCTGTTTCGTTAGTGCACTATACACAGGTTCATATTTGCAGATTACGTGCCAAAGAGCTATCCACAAAATACAAATATAGGCAGTCCGACACAAACAACATTGTGTAAACCTCGCATTAGGTACAGTCACTACCGACTTATAACAAAGATAACAAATCCCTATGATTTCTCATAGACCTTCTAACCAACTGGATGAGTTTCTTTCCTACAAAAATAGAGATCTGCAAAAAGAGGTCAGATAAAAGAGAGTTTTTAATCCTTATCCATAATGTCAGATCTCTATGATGGACATGGTTAGCTCAATATTCTCGTTAGGTCTATCGCTCTGATCAGTAGCTGCTTGCTGTATCTTTTCTACCACTTCAAGTCCGGACTCAACTTCTCCGAATACCGTGTACTGTCCGTCAAGAAAAGGAGTCCCCCCCACAGAACGGTATAAATTTTTCTGTTCCTCAGTCAAAACGGCCTCTTTTTTACTCCTTTCAGCCTCCTCAATGAGACGATCCTGTAAAGCCATTAGACCTTCATGATTGCGCTCCCTCCTCAGTTGCATAATCTCTTCCTTATGCTGGAGAGCCAAATGATTGAATTTCTGCTGCACAAACTGCTGTTGCATCTGTTTTTCAAGCTGCTTAAGCTGTTCATCCTTGTAGATATCTCCCCACACAATATAGAACTGTGATCCACTACTCCTCCTTTCAGGATTCACCTCATCGCCTTGTCTTGCTGCTGCCAATGCTCCTCTTTTATGATATAGTCCCTCCTTAATTTCTGCCTCAATCGTATAATCGGGGCCACCTACGCCAAGTTGCTTCTCTTTAGGAGCTCCTTTGGAATCCGGATCACCACCTTGAATCATGAAATTCTTTATAACACGATGGAAAAGCGTTCCGTCATAGTACTTTTCTTTTACTAATTTGGCGAAATTATCTCTGTGCAAAGGAGTCTCGTCATAGAGACGCAGCACTATATCACCCAATGAGGTATGTAATAAAACTTTCATATATTTCTCTAATAATCAATTTAGTACAACTTTAATACCATCCCTACGAGCCTCTTTCACTTCTCCAATAATAGCGGCAGAGATGTCTCCAGCGTCATGTATCTTGCAGCATACCTCCTCCGCTATATCTGAATCAACCGCCATAAGCAACCCACCGGAAGTTTGTGGGTCGGCAGCCAAATAACTCATTAGAAGAGGAGCATTTACCTCAAGTGCTGCTCCCACATATCTTATATTACGAAATGCTGCACCGGGGATACAGCCATCGTCCAAAAGTTGCAGAACTCCCGGCAAAACAGGAAGCTGAGAGGTATCAATTTCAATTGTAACATCAGAGGCTTCAGCAAGCTCAAACCCATGACCAACGAGGCCAAACCCTGTAACATCAGTAGCACCTCTGATTGCATAGTCACACATTACTTGGGCAGCGTATTTGTTTAGTCGTTGCATACAATCTACTCCCTTTTTATATTCTTGATCTCTTGTCATGCTTAGTCTCTGTCCCGCAATCATGACTCCCACTCCCAGTGGTTTGGTAAGGATCAGTTTTTGTCCGCTCCGAGCACCGCTATTCGTTACTATCTTATTAGGATGTACCACCCCTACTACAGCAAGGCCATACTGAGGAGTTTTATCCTCTATCGTGTGACCGCCCATAGTAAAAGCGCCCGCCTCATCAATGGCTTGTTGTCCTCCGCGTAATATCTCCTGCAATCCCTCTAGAGGAAGCCTTGAACCCGGATAATGCATAAGATTCAATGCCATTAGTGGCTTTCCTCCCATTGCATAGACATCGCTGAGCGCATTGGTAGCTGCAATAACGCCGAAAGTGTAGGGTTCATCCACCACGGGAGGGAAAAAGTCCGTTGTCATAATCAAAGCCGTTTCTTCGTTTAGTTTATATACACCAGCATCATCATGAGTAGATAATCCCACAAGCACATTTTCATTCGCAGGGACAGTGACCTTTGACAATAGCTTTGATAGCTCATAAGGATCTATCTTAGCGGAACAGCCTCCATATTCGCACTCTTTGAGCAACTCTATTTTCTGTAACTTCATCACTTACTCTTTGTAGTCCACTATCAACAATTCTTCACTATGGGTCAACAAACTCTCCACTTCCTGCCTATAGTCTTCTTCTACTTTCAAGCACATTCCACACTCCGGATCCAAATATGGGGGTGTACTTCTTACCTCATGAGGTATTTGATGCTCTACAATGCTCTTTCTCGCAGAAATAAAGGCTCTTGTAGAAGAAAATATAACCAAGAAGCTGCGTTTCATATATCTTTTTACAAAAACAAATATTAGCTCAGTGCCTCTTAGAAAGAGTTGTAAGCGCTTCAAACAATGTATCTAATTCATCGGGGGTATTATACCTTGACAGAGAAATTCGTGTGGCTCCGGTTTGTAATGTTCCAAGGGTACGATGTGCTATAGCTGCACAATGTAACCCAAAACGGGTAGCAATACCATAGTTATAGTATAACTCGTCACTCAAGCGCTCTACACTTCCTCTATCTGGAAGCAAAGAAAAGACCGGTCCCTGCCGCTCCACGTTGTCCGCACAAAGCACTTTGTAGGGAAGCTCTCCCCTAATGCGTTGAATAAAGCGATAAAACTCTGCTTGCGAAATAAGGGGTTGCTGTGGGCGTTCCTTCATACCTATGTACCAAGTGGAGAGTCCCAATAAGTTAATAGTACCGGCTTCAAAACGCTCCGGCATATGATCTGTATCCGACAGTTGTTCGGAATGATAGCCGTTGCCACCTCGTATAAGTGGCGCAATGCTCTTCGGATCCCTAATAAACAAAGCCCCAGTACCGACAGGTCCCATAAGGCCCTTGTGTCCAGTAATGGCGACAAAATCAATCTCACGTCTCTCTGCCTCAACGTCTATATAAGGAAGTGCTTGAGCGCCATCAATAAGTATCAGGCAATTCGGCAGATATTTCTTTACAAGAGCCGAGACCTCATGAATAGGCTGTATCACACCATTGAGATTACTCATTGCGTTGAGTACACAAAGTCTGATACCTTTTAATTGGGAAAGAAATTGGGTACTCTGTTCAATATTGATACATCCATCAGGATTGAAAGGGAACATCCATGGCATACGCGTACCCTCCAACGCATCAAGCGGTCGCATAACAGCGTTATGTTCCAAGGGGGAGATCAATACCTCTTCTTTCCGCAGTCCATGCAGTCCTCTAATAACAGTATTAATCGCCTCGGTTGCATTTTTTGTAAAAACGATATGACTTCCCTGACCTTCCGCTCCTATCAGAGCTGCTAGCAGATCCCTCAACTCCTCCACCATAGTCGAGAGCTCTAAGGTATGTGTATCCCGGCTTCTCCCATATGAACCTAATGGTTCATCGTAGATATGACTAAGATGACAAGCAACCCCAGGTGGCTTAGGGTATGAGGTGGAAGCATTATCAAAGTATATCATACTACACGCCTATCAGCTATGGAGTAACTATATGTGCAGCCCGGCTCAAAAGGTCGGCAATTACAAGCATATTGGATATTTTACCTACTGCGATTTCCTCTTTTTGATTGAAGTAGTCGGTACAAGTGCCACAAAGTATGATTTCCACGCCTTTCTCAGCAAGTTTTTTCAGCGCCTCGTTTGCAGGGTGTGACTTTGTTGCTAAACGGATACCCTTATTGTAACATATAATGTGAGTCGGTAGCTTTTCTACCTCATTCAGAGCATTTAGGTAAGCAAGGATGAGTATTTCTCCTAACTGATCTTCTCCCTGCCCCATTACATCACTTCTCAGCTGCACGATACTAATACTGTTCATTTCTTTTAGAGGGTGTGACTCTTCGACTTCTTGTTGAGGTAGGATGGAGAGGATATTTTTACCCTTGGTATTAACTTTTAGGGAAGTATATCCTTCATATTCTTTTTTCTCAACAGAAAAGCCACTCTGGCAAATAAAATCACTTAGATTACCACAAGCTGTCTCGTTGTCTGTCAGTATCTCAAACTCCGTTTCCAACTGGTTCTGCTTCAATGCTTGTCGAAACATGATCAGCGGCAGTGGGCAAACCTTACCCCTTGTATCTACTTTTATCAGCATAGTTTAGTTTATTTTCTCTTGT
The DNA here is from genome assembly GCF_045865415.1 of Porphyromonas miyakawae. Taxonomy (NCBI): domain Bacteria; kingdom Pseudomonadati; phylum Bacteroidota; class Bacteroidia; order Bacteroidales; family Porphyromonadaceae; genus Porphyromonas; species Porphyromonas miyakawae. The sequence continues at coordinate 833,112 of NZ_BAAFSF010000001.1, read as the reverse complement.
CAAAAATACTCATTTCTTGCCATCTAACTCCACAATTCTGCAAAATAGAAGATTCACATCACTCGCCATATAAGATATCAGATTAATGCTTCTTCGTATCTTTACTTTTAGATAGAATGAATATGATGGATACAGAAGATAAGTATCTCCACTTCCCCCCTTACTCAGAGCGTGTATGGATAGATGTACGCTCTCCCGAAGAGTATGCCCACGGTCATATTCCCGGGGCACACAATATTCCCCTCTTTACGGACGAGGAGCGTGAGAAAGTAGGTACGACTTATGTAACAATCGGTAGGAACGAGGCCGTGACTGAGGGGTTAACCTATGTAGGGAATAAGCTGCACACCTTTGAGAATCAGCTACTTTCCATCCTTCAAAAAGAGAAAAAAAACAGGGTGATGGTCTACTGTGCAAGAGGAGGAATGCGTAGTGAGTCCATGGGCTGGCTATTCAAACTATATAACCACGATGTAGAGGTATTTCCGAGAGGGTTTAGTGGCTTCAAGAAACTACTTCCTCAGTACGTGGCCAAGATAAGCAAATTGGTACTGCTTGATGGGCCAACCGGTGCAGGCAAGACAGATCTCCTCTTAGAGATGAAGAGAGCGGGTGCTCAAGTGATTGACTTAGAAGGGATAGCACATCATAAAGGAAGTGCTTTTGGTTACTACGCAGATCGCACCCAACCCACGAACGAAATGATATACAGTGAGATCGTGGTGCAGCTTAGTAGAATGGATATGTCGCATCCTATATTTTTAGAGAGCGAGAGCAAGAAGATAGGCTCTCGAGAGGTACCGGATGTCCTATTTAATAAGATGCAAAATGGCTTTTTAATGACCATTGAATCCCCCAAAACAGAGCGTTTCAAACGAATTATGGATGGCTACAGCCAACTACCCCAAGAGATGCTCACAGAGGCTTTTGAGAAGATCAAAAAGCGATTAGGTGCCAATGAGATGCAGGAAGCCATTCGATTGGTACATGCCAAAGACTATCAAGGTGCTATCCAAATAGCTTTGCACTACTACGACAAGGCTTATGACCAGTCAGCAGAGAAGCTATGGAGGGGCCGGCACATTGGCAAGGTAATACACACTACGGAGAATACGGCAAAGATAGCCACAGAGATTATACAGACCACAGAACAATGGTTTTCTTCTTCTCACACAAACCCAAAATAAGTTCAGATCTTTTGCTGTAAAGATCTATAAGTTTCAACTAATAGGTACAGATCTTTCCGTCGAAAGATCTGTACCTATTTTTTATCATGTCTTATGTCTGAATAAAGGTGTTGATTATAGGACATTAGGTATACAGAGATTCCTACTCCTCAACCAAGTCGCTATAATCCTCAAATAAGAAGTCGTTGTAGGGATATCGCTTTACATGTATCTCCTTTACATGCTCATAGAGAGCTTGTTTAAGCTCATCAACGCCCTCCCCTGTACGTGCCGAAATGAAAAAGCAATCATTCTTCATCTTAGCCATCCAACTTTTCTGAAGATCACCGAGACTATAGTTTTCTCTTTCGAATGGGGTTAGATCATCCTCATCTTTCGGTTGCCAAGAAAAAGCATCCACTTTGTTAAAGATCAACATGGAGGGACGCTCCTCTCCATTAAGTATATCCGCCAATGTATCTTCCACAATGGCAATTTGTGATTCAAAATCAGGATGGGATATATCAACTATATGCAGCAGTAAGTCGGCTTCACGCACCTCGTCCAAAGTACTCTTGAAGCTCTCTATCAATTGGGTGGGAAGCTTTCGAATAAAGCCGACTGTATCGGAGAGTAGGAATGGCAAATTGTAAAGTACTACTTTACGCACCGTAGTGTCTAAAGTAGCAAAGAGTTTATTTTCCGAAAAAACATCGCTCTTGGCTATTCTATTCATCAATGTTGATTTACCAACGTTGGTATAGCCCACAAGAGCCACACGCACCATCTTACCCCGCCCTCTTCGCTGTTGACTTTTTTGTTGATCAATATGCTTCAGCTCCTCTTTTAGCTTGGCTATTCTAGTCAATACGATTCGTCTGTCGGTTTCCAGCTGTGTTTCACCGGGCCCTCTCATACCCACCCCTCCGCGCTGACGTTCCAAATGTGTCCACATACGGGTTAGACGAGGGAGCATATATTGGTATTCAGCTAATTCTACTTGAGCTTTGGCATGTGCTGTTTGTGCACGCGTAGCAAAGATATCTAGAATCAGGGCAGTCCTATCCAATAGGCGAATCCCAATAGTACGCTCTATATTGCGAATTTGATTGGGCGCAAGTTCATCATCAAATAGAGCTATTTCTATTTCATGATCTGATACATAGGCAGCAATTTCATCTAATTTACCCTTTCCCACATAGGTAACTGAATTCACTACATCTAACCTTTGTACAAATCGTGCCTTTTCTTTCATTCCGGCAGTCAAAGCAAGAAATGCCAATTCATCTAAGCAATCAGCTACCTGTTGGTCGCTGGTGCCGGGTTGTTGTACACTAACCAAAATGGCAGACAACATGTTTGGATCAGTATCATTTTTTTCTTTCATCAGTACAAAAATAGCTATTTAACGACTTGTTGTATACTCTAAGCACATACCACTTACCATAACGACAGTATTTTGTGCAATGATATTCTTTCCTTGTTCGCATCACACTCTCAAATAGGGACTTTAATCACTACCATAGTGTAAGAGAAACATAGTGGATGACAAAGTAAATAACTATTTTTGCAACGTTATAGAGAAGTAAGAAGAAAGAAAATGTCACTGCGATGCGGAATAGTGGGGTTACCCAACGTGGGTAAGTCCACACTTTTTAATTGTCTGTCGAATGCGAAAGCGCAAGCGGCTAACTTTCCCTTTTGCACAATTGAGCCTAATGTGGGGGTTATAACCGTGCCGGATGAACGTTTGAATAAGCTCGCCGAGCTTGATAAGCCCAAACGAGTGATACCCGCTACGGTAGAGATAGTGGATATAGCCGGGCTCGTTAAAGGAGCAAGCAAGGGAGAAGGACTAGGCAATAAATTTTTGGCTAACATACGTGAAACAGATGCTATTCTGCATGTAGTCCGCTGTTTTGAGGATGACAATGTTACCCACGTAGATGGGAATATAGATCCTCTTCGAGATAAAGAAATTATAGACACAGAGCTACAGCTAAAGGATCTGGAGACTATAGAAAGTAGGTTGGCAAAGGTGGAAAAGCAAGCCCAAACCGGTGGAGATAAACAAGCTGCACTCTTAGCTAACGTACTTCGTGCATATCATAAAGTACTCATACAAGGAAAGAATGCCCGTACGGTAACGTTTGACAAGCAAGAAGAACAAGAAGCAGCGAAGGGACTTTTTCTTCTCTCTGCAAAGCCTGTCCTATATGTTTGTAATGTAAACGATGCAGATGCAGTGAAAGGGAATAAGTATACAAAACTTATTGCTGATGCAGCGCAAAGCGAAGGAGCGGAGATGATGATCGTAGCCGCTAAGACTGAGAGCGAAATTGCTGAGTTTGAGGATTACGAGGAGCGCAAAGTCTTCTTAGAGGAATTAGGACTTGAGGAGAGTGGAGTTAGCCGCTTGATTAGGAGTGCCTATCATCTGCTTAATTTAGAGACTTTTTTTACCACAGGAAGCGATGAATCACGAGCTTGGACTTTTCACAAAGGCAGTAAAGCCCCTCAGTGTGCAGGGGTTATTCATACCGACTTTGAGCGCGGCTTTATACGAGCAGAGGTAATTAAGTATGAAGATTATATTACTTATGGAAGCGAAGCTGCGATCCGAGAAGCCGGTAAAATGAATATTGAAGGAAAAGATTATGTAGTGCAAGATGGTGACATAATGCACTTCCGTTTCAATGTTTGACAACTACCCTTTCCATAGCGAGGAAGAAAAGAAGTCACTGAGCTGTGAATGGTACCGTTCAAGCAGTGATCCGTACTTGATGGATATATACCATCAGGCTCGTTCGCTCTGCTTTCAGCTAAACAGTACTCCTCCGGATGATCAGACCAACCGTCTACAGCTCTTAAGGAAGTTACTTTACCATTTGGGAAAGGAAACAACCATCGTAGGACCTTTTTTCTGCGATGTAGGACAACACACCGCTATTGGAACACATTGCTTCATCAATGCCTATACAACGATCTTAGATGGAGCTTTTGTAAGCATAGGTGACAATGTATTTATTGCACCACATGTAGGTATCTATACGAATACCCACCCTATAGAAGACGTGGCTATGCGCAATGCAGGTTACGAGCAATCGCTCCCAATTACCATAGAGAATGATGTATGGATTGGTGCGGGTGCAATTATCTTAGCAGGGGTTACGATAGGAAGACAATCTGTTATTGGAGCCGGTAGCGTGGTTACCCATGATGTACCAGCTCACTCAGTAGTAGCAGGGAATCCGGCAAGAATAATACGGCATATTGTACACGCTTAACGAATCTCAATGTATATGAAACAGGCAAATAACTCAACCACACCACGCATATTACTGATATATACGGGCGGGACTATTGGCATGATTGAGAATCCTGAAACAGGGAGGCTACAGGCTTTTAAATTTGCTTTCCTTGAGGAAAACATGCCTGAGCTTAAGCGTCTCTCCTTCAATGTAGACAGCATCCAATTCGCTCCTCCTGTTGATTCCTCCAACATCACCATATCTCATTGGTTAGAGTTGGCTGAGATCATTGAGAGCAGGCAAAATGATTATGATGGGTTTGTCGTTTTGCATGGTACTGACACTATGAGCTACACCTCATCGGCACTCAGCTTCCTCCTAAAAGGATTGGGAAAGCCGGTAATTCTTACCGGTAGCCAGCTACCTATTGGACGCTTGCGTACTGACGGGAAGGAAAACCTTCTCACCGCTTTACAAATAGCAGCAGCTCGCGACGAGCAGGGGAAACCAATGGTACCGGAGGTATGCATATACTTCAACACGAATCTAATGCGTGGAAATAGAACGGTTAAAGTCAGTGCCGATCAGTTTGATGCCTTCGTATCGTACAACTATCCCATTCTAGCTCATGCGGGTATTGATATTTGCTTCAACACTAAACACATACAACACCAGGAAGACAGCTTCGGCTTTACTACACATAGGGCTTTAGAGCGCAATATATCTTTACTACATCTATTTCCCGGTATTACAGAAGAGGTAGTGCGCTCCATTCTTACAGCCCCCAAACTTCGAGGGGTTGTATTAGAGAGCTATGGGAGTGGCAATGCACCTACCGAGGATTGGTTCATCAATCTACTCCAAGACGCCATAAAAAAAGAGATAGTGATCGTGAATGTGACGCAATGCCAAACCGGAAGTGTGGAAATGAACCGCTATGAAACAGGAGCTAGACTGGCAGAGATTGGGGTTGCCTCAGGATATGATATGACCAGCGAAACAGCGATTACCAAGTTGATGTTTCTATTAGCCCAATCACTTACTCCCCAAGAGGTTGCCTTCCATATGGAGCACTCCATCTGTGGAGAGCTAACACGTAATGACTGATTCACAAAGCATAGTCAAATTCATGAGCATAGGGAGCGGTAGCAGTGGCAATTGCTACTGCTTTGCTATGAATGAAGGGTTATTACTCCTTGATGTAGGCTTACCCATTCGCACGATCAAACACACATTAGAAAAAGAGGGTTATGGATTAGATGATATTAAAGCCATATTGGTGACCCATGAGCATAGTGATCATACCCGCTCCCTTTTTCGTCTTGCCAATGCAAGTAAAATACCGATTTACGGAAAGAAGCTACTATTCAGTGCCTTAGATCGCTTAAGACAGAAGCCCATTCCCGTCTCACAGCGTGTATATATAGAAAGCGAGTTGCCGTTTGAGCTAATGGGCGCCTCAATAATTCCGTTTGACATACCTCATGACAGCTTGAGTAACGTGGGGTACCTCCTACGATTTCCGCATACCTCTATTGGGATTATTAGTGACACGGGCTATGTTACTCCCCTCATAAGGCAGTATGCGGCCATGGCAGATTATTTGGTGTTGGAAGCAAACTATGATCCCGGGATGTTGATCTATGGTAAATATCCACCTGAATTAAAAGCACGAATAGCAAGTAAAAATGGGCATCTCAGCAACGAAGACGCAGCTATCTTTCTTGCCTCATTAGACCCCAAGAAACTTAAACACGTTTGGCTCTGCCATCTAAGTCGAGAGAACAATACACACGAAAAGTGCCGTGAAACATTTTCCACCTTTTGCGATGAAATTTTTCAAGGACGTGATTACCTCTCTATTCTTCCTCGCTTTGATGCAACGGATCTAATTCCACTGCTATGAAATGCTTTGCTAATTGATTAAAGAGTGTTTTCCATTATCTTTAAAGCAAATAACGAAACTACCAACTACTTACATTTGCAAAAAGGGAACAAAAAAATATAGCGATAGAATGACAGGCACTATCCGATGCTTATGGGTATCTATACTACTCTCGTTCAGTTGGATACAAATTGCTTCTTCCCAACAGGAAAATACTGTGTCTCCGCCCCCAACTCCTTCCACGGAAGAAATAATGAGAATCATAGAGGACGGCTATGTGGTAGAAGATGCCATCTCCGACTTTTTGGATCTCTCCGGAGCTGGCAAGCTTCCTACACCTTCTACGCCCTCCTATAACGTGAATCTTATTTCTATTGATGAGCTTAGAGAGCACTTAGGTGCTGATAGTATCCAAGCGGCTGCGCTGGTAAGTTATCGTCATCAGAAAGGGGGTAGAATACGCTCTGTCTCTGAATTAAAGCTAATCCCCTATTGGGATAAGAAAACTATTGACCGGATAGCTCCTCATCTATCCTTCGAGTATACGTCCGACACACAACAGCACAAAGTAAAGGGAGAAGCTACCATAAGTTTATCTGCTCCCTTTATGTCAAAGCCTAGTGCTCCCATAGAATACTTAGGTCCATCATACGAAACACAGATGCGTATAAGGGGACAGGCAGCAAATGTACAGTATGGGCTTATAGCAGACAAAGACCGATACGAACCTATCTTCTCACATGGGACGAAAGGATTTGATTCCTATGGGATTCATATAACTTATATTTCCGACAAAGGACTCCTGAGAAAAATGATCATAGGAGACTACGGGTTAGATTGGGGCTTAGGTTTGATTGCCCGCAATAGTTTCATGCGGGGGATTATTCCTTACAGTAAGACAATTAAGCGTTCTAAAGGGATACTACCCATACTGACAGATAATTATAATGCGCACCTACGAGGTGCTGCCATAGAGCTCGGGCATAAAGAAGTGTCGCTCACTTTTTCTTATTCACGCCAACATTTAGATGGTGCTTATGACCAAAGGCATAATACTATTATAAGGCTACGCCCCGAACTTCCTCATCGCACAGAGCAAGATCTACAACTACGCCACAAGGTGATAGAGCAAAGCTATGCAGGACGTGTACAATGGGAGCGGAGCACCTTCAGAATCGGGGTAAACGGGATTTTAATTAACTGGGATGGAGCCTACCTAAGTTATATGCCTGGTTACTTTTCGCATCCCTCCTTTCACAATAAAAAGAAGCACTCTCTTGTTTCCGCAGATAGCTATTGGATATCTCTTGATGGACGACTCTCCTTTGCTGCAGAAGCTGCTTTGTCAGAAGGTAAGGGCTTCGCTGCTGTTGCTACAGGTCGTTATAATGCAGGAAGTAGGGGATCTCTTTTCATCGCTATAAGACACTTATCAGCCGACTTCATCTCCCGAAGAGGCAATTCTCTCACACGTTTTACAACTCTCGGGAATGAGCAAGGTGCCTTTATTCGTTACTCTACCCCACTGCCATATTACCTTACGATTGACAGTTATCTCGATTTGTATCGTTCTCTCCATCCAAGGCATAACAAAGAAGACAAGACAAGGGGACTAATTCTTTCCTCTACACTCACCTACGCCCGCAATGAACAAGGGAGAATATATACTACCTATACTTATCGGAAAGAGAATGATGCCAATGCTTACTTTAGGGTGCTTTTAGGAACTGACTGGTTTCTTTCTCCGAAATGGAATTTACGATTTATCGGGCAATACAAAAGAGTTGGTGAAAATTCTAAAGGTGCTATGCTCTCCGCACAAGCTACCTACCATCCGTCACACACTCTTAAAGTGAATCTGCTCGGGGCTCTCTTTAGTACCTCTGACTTTGCCTCTCGCACCTACTTGTATATACCCCGCGTTCGCTTTACAAAAGGGCAAATGATGTACTACGGAAGAGGAGGATTAGTAAGTCTTTCCTCTTCACTACGAGTTAAGAATTGGAATGTTGAAGGAGCTATTGGCTACATTAGTACCTCAAAATCACTCAAAGGAACACCAAGTAGCTTTGAAGGAGCCGTTTCGCTTTCCTACCACTACTAAAGCTTTTATACCTCATGATTCGCATAATAATAAAAGGCATACTCATATCCTTAGCCATATCGGTTGATGCTTTCACCGTTGCTATGGTAGAGGGTTTACACATACACGGCAAACACCGAACAAGACAATTGTTTCAATTAGCCTTCTTCTTTTGTGTCACCAACGTGGCAATATTTATTATCGGATATTTGTTAGGGGCATCTATCGCCTCTACTTTCGATTCTATTGACCATTGGGTTGCATTTGGTCTGCTCCTTCTTGTGGCATTACACATGCTGTATGATGTTATTTTCAGCAAGAAGAGTAAGAAGGAACCTACTCTTATGAGAAAGAATGACAGTTCTTCAGGAGTTCAAAAAAAATTCAATTCACGACGTATACTTCTGTTGTCATTAGCCATTGGAGTAGATGCTTTTGCGGTAGGTCTTAGTTATTCTCTCTCGGGAGATCCTCTATGGCTACACTCATTTATTTTCTTTTTGATCACATTTATTATATGCTTTGTAGGAGGTTGGTTAGGTGGCCAGATCAAGCAGCGTTATGTTAAGATAGCAGAAGTTGTGGGAGCTGTCGTACTTGTTCTAATAGGGATAAGTATCCTTATTGAGCACACGTCTCCCGATAGAGAGATCATGAAGCCTCAAACAGAAATCTATCCGCTGCAATCTTATCAAAGAGATATTAATAAGGATCAGTAGCCACTTAGACCATAATTAGATTATTGTCAACAGATACGCCTAAATGAGAAATACCCCATTTTGCCCTTGATATGCAAGTCGACATTTGGATGAAAAGAGTAACTTTGTGTACCATGAAAATATATAACAATATTGACCCGAGTATACCAATAAATACTGAAGCTGAAGCCGCTCTCTTCACTCAATTGCAGAAGTCTCAGCATGTACTAATCTTGGGACATAAAGGGCCGGATGGAGATTCAGTAGGAAGCTCTTTAGCAATGCACTACTATTTGATGGCCATTGGAGTAAAGAACACCGTTGTAATGGATGGATCCTTTCCCTATACGCTAAAGAATATAGAGGGTCTGGATCATATCATATCCATCCACATGGACAACGTTCCTGAAGGATTGCAGCAACTCATAGACAATACTGATACAGTTCTTTGCTTAGACTTTAATAAGCTGAGTAGAACCGGAAAAACACTCACTTCTCTCCTTCAAGAAAACCTTAGTAAGCACCGGCGTCCCGTACTCTGCATTGATCATCATACTAATCCCCAAGACGAGGATTTTGATATACTCATCAGTGTTCCTCAAGCTTCTGCTACCTGTCATATATTGGCATTGCTACTGATTGAAAGGATATCTTCATTTCCTCCAAAAACACAACAGATAATTGCTACTCAATTACTATGGGGCATTATCACAGATACAGGTCGCTTTAATCATGCTTCAGGAAATCCCGCCTTATTTGAAGTAGTGGCGGATTTGATGCGGTTGGGAGCTCAAAAAGATCTCATCGTGAATGAAACCTTTCACAGCCATCCGGTGTCAAGGCTTCGCTTGGAAGGATATGTAATGGAGCATATGGTCATAAGAGAAGATCTCGGAGTTGCCTATTTCTCGCTCACATTAGATGAACTAAAACATTTTGGGGTTACGCCTGCTGATACGGAAGGGCTTGTCAATAAACCATTAGATATAGCCTCCATAAAGTGTAGTGCTTTCTTTCGAGAAAGCCGAGAAGAAGGTATAAAGATATCAATGCGCAGTAAGGGAGACTTTGCTGTCAATGCAATATGCAGTACCTGCTACGGAGGAGGAGGACACATAAATGCTGCTGGTGGAGAATTAGCTTCAGGTAATATGGAAGAGGCTATTTCGCTCTTTCTTCAAGAAGTGACTTCATTCGCTGAAAAAGGAAAATAATATTTACACCCACACAATAAATTTCAAGTAACGACAACCATGAAAAATAAACTAACCTTTGGCACTATTGCCGTTCTTTTTGCTCTTCTCTTCTTAGGGGGTTGTAAGGAAAAAGAGATGAAGTCACTTACCCAACTGATCAAAGAAGAGAAAGGTAATATTAGCTCATTCATCAACGAACAAGGCTTTTCTGTAAAAGAAGCCAGTGGAGAGGAGACCTCTTTTGAGAAAAACATTTTGTATCATTTTCCTAATGGACTCTACATGGAGGTTATCGATCCCGGGAAAACACGTCCGGAAGCCAATAAGACGAAGATAGTTGTTCGATTCAAAGGATATTTCTTCGCCGAAAAGCCTTTATCTCCCTTCAACAACCTTACAGACGGATCTTTCCAAAATACAGAATTCTTATACATAGAAGCCTATAATAGAGGAGCTCTACACTATAGTCTGCTTCCATCTGCTCCCGGTTATTCGCTCAATTCATTGATGTGCGAAGGCCTTGCGTTCCCCATGTCCCTTTGTGGCGATGGGGCACGAGTAAAGCTTATTATTCCATTTCTAATTGGACCGGAGATGGCTTATAATGCAGGATCTTCTATGTATTGTGAAGAAGTAGTATACGAGTTTAGTAAACCATGATTTTATAGCCTTATATTGAGATGTCATTAATAAGTTCCATTTCAGGGATTAGGGGTACAATTGGGGGAGGAGTCAACGAGGGCTTATCTCCCATTTCTGTGGCAAAATTTACTGCTGCCTATGCCACTTTTATAAGAAATAGTACCGGAATTACAAAGCCACATATTGTAATTGGCCGAGATGCACGTCTTTCCGGCCAAGCTGTCTTACGAGTTGTCAGTGGGACTCTGATGGCATCAGGCTGCTCAGTAACCGATATAGGCTTAGCGACAACACCAACGACGGAAATGGCAGTCATAGGTCTCCATGCACAAGGAGGAATTATCATCACTGCCAGCCACAATCCAATGAATTGGAATGCACTCAAGCTACTCAACGCAAAGGGTGAGTTTCTCTCTGCAAAAGAGGGAGAAGAAGTTTTGCAACGAGCTAATAATGAGGACTTTACTTTCGCTAATGTAGAGGAATTAGGCTCTATTGAAGAAAAAGACTGGCTTGAGCAGCATGTACGCAGTATCATAGAGCTTCCCGAAGTAGATGTAGAGGCCATTTATGATGCCAAGCTAAGAGTTGCCTTTGACTCAGTCAATTCTGTTGGTGGCATAGCGCTACCCTATCTGTTGCAAGTGCTTGGGGTAGAAGAGGTTATTCCGGTAAATGCTATTCCGGATGGCATCTTTAGACATAATCCCGAGCCACTTCCTAAGCACCTGACTGCATTAGCAGAGGCAGTCACCTCCCATGCAGCATCTGTAGGCTTTGCAGTAGATCCGGACGTAGATCGATTGGCTATAGTCGACGAAAATGGCAACTTCTTTGGAGAAGAGTATACGCTGGTAGCTGTCGCTGATTATATTCTTTCCTGTAAAGGCCCTGGAGCTACAGTATCCAATCTAAGCTCATCCCGAGCACTCAAAGAGATAACCGAGCGTCATGGAGGCAGCTATTCAGCTGCTGCCGTAGGAGAGGTGAATGTAGTAGAAAAAATGAAGGAAACGAATGCAATCATAGGAGGGGAAGGAAATGGTGGAGTCATTTATCCTGCACTGCACTATGGCCGTGATGCACTGGTTGGTATTGCGCTCTTTCTCACCTTTATTGCTAAGGAAAAGATAAAAGTGAGTGCTCTGCGCACACGCTACCCCAACTTATACATGGCAAAGGAGAAGATCTCTCTACCTAACAAAGAGCGTGTACCGGAGATTTTTAATGCTCTGGAGTCTCACTTCTCAATAGGTGATGCCAACTATGTAGACGGGCTTAAGCTTGACTTTTCGGATCGCTGGTTACATGTACGCACAAGCAATACAGAGCCCATATTACGCTTTTATACAGAGGCTAAAACGGAAGAAGCCGCTCAAGCATTGGCTGAAGAAGCACAAGCTATTGTTGCGGAGCTACTAAGCAAATAGTATATATTGTGAGCCGAAAAATAAAAAAGCCACTCCCCATCCTCAACAATGTGCACATTGAGGGCATTGCTGCAGAAGGACAGTCCATTGCACACGAGGAGGGAAAGGTGCTATTCGTACCCTTTGGAGCACCCGAAGATATCTGTACAGTACAGATTGTAAAAAAGAAAAAACACTTCTCCGAAGGGCGTATTATCGCTTTAGAAAAGCCGTCTCCGCATCGAATTGATCCTATATGTACACACTTTGGCACCTGCGGAGGATGCAAGTGGCAGCATATACCTTACTCTATGCAATTAGAGGCAAAAGAGACTCAAGTAATAGATGCTTTAGCACGACTTGGAGGCGTATCTGTAGAAAAGCAACTACCCATTCTTGGTGCTGATCATGTATTTAGATACCGTAATAAGGTAGAGTTCACTTTCAGCAACCGTCGTTGGATGACAAGTGAGGAAATGCAACTTTCCAATGGGGAAGGTTATGAAAAAGGCTTTGGATTTCATATCCCGGGGCGCTTTGACAAGGTATTAGATCTACACGAATGCCACTTAGCTACAGAGACCACAAACAGAATTAGAGATGCCATCAGAGAACTCACTATTTCTGAGACCTCTGGATACAGCTATTTCGATCTAAGAGAGCAGAATGGTATGATGCGTACTGCTATGGTGAGAAGTAACGCAAAGGGAGACATTATGCTTTTGCTTGCCTTTGCGGAAGATGACGAGGAGTCTCGTAATAAGCTTCTCAGTACATTAGTGACACGCTTCCCCGAGCTCAAATCGCTTGTATGGGTTATTAATACAAAGGCTAACGACACTTTTGCAGATTTAGAGGTACATTGCTTTCATGGCAATGATTACATCATGGAGCAATTAGGAGACTTAAACTTCAAAATAGGAGCTAAGTCTTTCTTTCAAACAAATACAGCGCAAGCGCTTAAACTCTATAATGTGGTAAAGGACTTCGCTACATTGCAAAGTAGTGATGTAGTCTATGACCTATATACAGGTACCGGCACTATCGCTAACTATGTAGCAAGAGAGTGTAGTAAGGTCATAGGTATCGAATACGTACCTGAAGCGGTTGAAGATGCCAAAGAGAATAGTCACATCAATGGTATTACCAATACTCTATTCTTTGCAGGCGACATGAAAGACATCCTCCAATCGGACTTTCTTGAAGAGCATGGTACACCGGATGTGATCATTACCGACCCTCCACGAGCAGGCATGCATCCCGATGTGATCAAAACAATTTTAGCTGCCCAACCAAGGAAAATTGTTTACGTAAGTTGCAATCCAGCCACTCAAGCGCGGGACGCTGCGCTTCTCGTTGCAGGGAATTATCGAATATTACGTTCACAGCCGGTGGATATGTTTCCTCAAACACACCATGTAGAGAACGTACTTCTCCTTACCCGTGATGAGAAATAGGAAGCTCTTTTTTCCTTTTTTTGTAGCGCATCGACTGATGTATGCCCGTAGTGAAGAGCACTCTGCAGTCGAACGATTGATCGCCTTTACAATTGCCGGAGTTGCGCTCTGCTTGGCGGTGGTGCAGCTTACTCTGCTTGTCTCTCAAGGGTTTAAGCAATCTGTTAGAGAGCGCATTGTAGTTGCCAGAGGGGATTTGATAATTTCCCCTTATGAAGAGAGCAACACTTACGTAGATGCGTCTGAAGACATGCTCCACTTTCTTAGTAACTTACCTCATATAGAAGGACTTCGCACTGTATTAGAGACAACCGGTATACTTAAAAGTGATAGTGCCTTTGTAGCGACGCACCTAATGGGGGTTTCCTCCTTTGACAGTTTTCGTGAAGTTGAAGATTTACTCATAGAGGGAGAAGTACCCTCTCGTGACCAAGTATTGCAATACAATAACTGTGCTCTACTTCCTCTCGAAACGGCGAAGAAATTAGACAAAAAGGTAGGTGACAAAGTTTTGCTCTACCTTTATGAGGAGGGCGATATTGTAATGAAACAACTCTCAGTTGTAGGCATTCTCAATCAACCATTAGCCAGTGGCTCCACCTCCGTTATTTACCTTCCCTATCTACAGCGTGCATTAGGACTGAAGGAACACTCCGTTTCACGTATTGAGCTTTTTACTTCGCCACAAGTTGAGAAAAAGGAAGTAGTTGCCTCTGTTGTAGAGCAATTGAGCCATAGTTCCTACTCGCAAAACCAGCATTTAGGTATCAACACCTGTGAAGAACTAATGCCCTCTGTCTACCACTGGATTGATATGTTGGATGGTAATGTGACGCTTCTCATTACCATTATGGTCATCGTAGCCGCCTTTACCATGATGACCGGCTTACTTATACTCATACTAAGCCGAGTACGTATGATAGGTATTTTGAAGTCTTTAGGGGCATCTAACCGCTCTATAGGCTATATTTTCCTTTTCTTAGCTGCCAAGATTATATTTTTAGGCATTATTGGGGGAAATATGATTACAGGGATATTAGCATTTGTACAAAACCGCTTTCACCTTCTCCGCTTAGATGCAGACATCTATTATGTATCGTACGTACCCTTAACCTTCTCTTTTAATAGTTGGCTGGCAGTTAATATAGGCGCTTTTCTGATTATTTTACTACTCTTCTTCCTACCTACGAGCGTTGTCTCACGTATTAAGCCGGCCGGAATCATGCGATTTCAATAATAGCGCATTGCTTCCAAAGCAAATACTGTACAACTCCCCTTGCAAGAAGGTACATATCAAAGGCAAACCAGATGGCATGGTTGCCCCAAAAGGGATCAAGTAAATAATAAAGCGCAAAGAAAATTACCGAAGCACACAAGATACTCCATAGCAATCCTTTTGAATAAGTTGCCCCAACAAAAATACCATCCCATATAAAAGCAGCAAAACCCACCAATGGAATCAAGGCAACCCAATAAACATATTGCATAGCGGTATCAATGATCTCAGGCTTATTGCTCAGTATACTTATTAGCTGCTTTGGAAGGAATAGGTATAGCAGAGTGGAAGCTAAAGCCAAGATTCCTCCTATTTTAAAAACTTCTTGGATCATTAATTTTGCCTTGTCTCTATCGTTTTGACCTATGTAGCGTCCTACAAGTGCTTCCGCTGCATAGGCAAAGCCATCTGTAAAGTAAGAGAAAAGAGAGAAGAGCTGCAATAAGAGCGTATTAGCCGCTACCACGAGCGCTCCCTCCTTGACGGATGCATAAGTAAAAAAGAGCGTTACAGCACTAAGCAAAGCAGAACGAATAAATATATCTCGTCCTGTATATAGG
Organism: Porphyromonas miyakawae; assembly: GCF_045865415.1. NCBI lineage: Bacteria > Pseudomonadati > Bacteroidota > Bacteroidia > Bacteroidales > Porphyromonadaceae > Porphyromonas > Porphyromonas miyakawae. The sequence goes on along the minus strand of NZ_BAAFSF010000001.1, from coordinate 817,489 downwards.
AAGTCTTTCAATTGCCGTGACGAAAAGATATCTTTAAATTCTGCAAATTGAAGAATACGTTTATACTTTATACCCGCAATGAGGAGCAACATAAGTACCCCTACATACTGTGCTATTACCGTACCTATAGCCAAACCCTCTATTCCACACCCATAAAAACGCACTAAACCATAGCTGACAGAAATATTGAGCAGGTTAATTGTAATGGCAGCCATCATGGGAGCACGAGTATTCTGCATACCTATAAACCAGCCATTCAGCACATATATCAAAAGTGCGGCAGGAGCCCCTAATAAGGCAATTTGAATATAGTGAACCGACTCAAAAGCTATTCCGGTCTCATGCTGTGCCATAAAGCGGGCAAAGGCAGCAACAGGATTGGTGGCAAAAGTCAGTAGCATGCCGCAAAGAAATGCCATAAAAAGCCCGCGAAGAAGAAACAAATTAATACTCCGCACATCGCTACGACCGAATGCCTGAGACACATAGCCGGTAGTGCCCATGCGCAAAAAACCAAAAAGCCAATAGATTGTATTAAGCGAACCTGAGGCTATCGCAACGGCACCAATAGCATGATCGCTCTCCAAATGTCCTGCCAGCCCCACATCAACGAGAGAAAGCAGCGGCACGGTAATGTTGGATATAATATTTGGTATTGCAAGACGGAAAATACGCTGACGCATCATGCGCTTGTCAGTATGTGACACAGTCGCATTCCTCTGGTTAGTAGCTGTATGTCTCCCCTTCATTGCAGAATCAAAGGTAGATAAAAGATATCACGTTATGGTATCCCACCAAAAGTTATAGATAATAGTTTGAAAGTTATAGATGTTTTAATTGATTGATCTCTATCTTTCGATTGAAAAATAGGAATCTATTTTCCCTGTTTCGATAGGAATAAAAAAAAGCGAGGTGCTAATTACTATAGTACCTCGCAACATTCTGTCGGGATGACTAGATTCGAACTAGCGACCCCACGCCCCCCAGACGCGTACTCTAACCGGACTGAGCTACATCCCGAATGCGAATGCAAAGGTAGTATATAGTTTTGTTACAAACAAGTTTATAGGGAACTATTTCTTCTTATCTACCGAATTGATGCGTTCTTCTATTGATTGCGCCTCATCGCGAAGACGAGCTGCCAGCACAAAATCCAGTTTTTTTGCCGCTTCGTACATTTCTTTACGCGTATCGTCATAAAGTTTTTTCAGCTCTTCTACATCTAACACATTGAGAAGCGGATCGGCAAATGCACCTTGCTCCGGCTCTACATAGGCAGTACCTACATCCCCTATACTACGCTCCTTCGCTAAGCTGATACCACTTTTTATAGCCGCTCGGGGTGTAATATGATGCGCTTTGTTATAAGCCAATTGTCTCTCACGGCGAGAGGCTGTTTCCTCCATCATTTGCTTCATAGCATCGCTAATCGTATCTGCATAGAGAATAACACGCCCCTCGACATGTCGAGCAGCACGTCCTGCCGTTTGAGTAAGTGAGCGATGGGAACGTAGAAAACCCTCCTTATCGGCATCCAATATAGCCACCAAAGAGACCTCCGGCAAATCCAATCCCTCACGAAGTAAATTGACTCCTACCAATACATCATACACCCCCTTGCGCAACTCATCCAATATACGAACTCGATCCAGCGTTTCCACATCACTATGTATATAGGCAGTGGCAATACCATAGCGCTGAAGGTATTCACTTAGCTCTTCGGCCTGTCTCTTAGTTAATGTAGTGACCAAGGTACGCTCATGCTTCTTCTTTTGAATTTGGATTTCCTCCATGAGATTATCAATCTGGTATTCGGTAGGACGCACTTCAATAGAAGGATCCGGAAGTCCGGTAGGTCTAATAATTTGCTCTACAATTATACCTTCGCTTTCCTCCAATTCATAGTCTGCCGGTGTGGCACTTACAAAAATCGTATCCTTACGTAATGCCGTAAACTCATCAAAAGTTAAGGGACGATTATCCAAAGCAGCCGGTAAGCGAAAGCCATACTCAACCAAACTTAACTTACGAGAGCGGTCCCCACCATACATAGCTTTTATTTGTGGTATGGTTACATGGCTTTCATCTATCACTAAGAGGTAGTCCTTGGGAAAGTAATCAAAGAGACAAAAAGGACGCTCTCCCGGACTACGGCCATCAAAGTAGCGAGAATAGTTCTCTATACCGGTACAATAACCTATCTCTCCTATCATCTCAAGATCGTAAGAAACTCGTTCGTACAAACGCTTTGCTTCAAATGTTTTTCCCTCACGTTCAAAAGCCGAAACCTGTACGCCTAAGTCATGCTTTATCATCTCAAGCGCATTGGCAGTTTGTTCTTTCGTTGTGACAAATAAATTTGCCGGGTAAATATCAAGGTCATTAAGTTCGCTTGAAGCAACCCCGGAAATAGGATCTATCACCTCTATGGACTCTATTTCATCATCAAAGAAGAGTATTCGGTAGGCAATACCATCATATCCCTCTACAGCAGGAAATATATCTATTGTATCTCCCTTGACACGAAAAGTACCACTTGTAAATTCAAGCTTTGTATTTGTATAATACGCACCGGAAAGCATACGCATAAAACTTCCTCGCGGGATCTCATCCCCTACACTAATATGTATAATGGAAGCTGCATACACATTAGGATCCGCCATCCCGTACAAACAGGATACACTACTAACTACAATTACATCACGCCTACCACTAAGCAAAGATGCGGTAGTACGCAATCGAAGTTTTTCAATCTCGGCATTAATAGCCATATCCTTCTCAATGTATGTGTCGGTAGTAGAAATATATGCTTCGGGCTGGTAGTAATCGTAATAAGAGACAAAGTACTCTACAGCATTATGAGGAAAGAATGCCTTAAACTCTCCATAGAGTTGAGCTGCAAGTGTCTTGTTATGACTGATTACCAACGTAGGGCGATTTGCCTTAGCTATCACATTGGCAATAGTAAACGTCTTACCACTTCCGGTAACTCCTAATAGGGTCTGAGAAGACATACCGCTGCAGAGCCCTTTAACTAACGCATCAATAGCTTCAGGCTGGTCACCTGAAGGTTCATACTGAGATGTCAAGTCAAATTCCATGGGTACAAAGATACCTTTATATAATAAAAAAGCTCCACACCATATGATGCAGAGCTTTGTATAGGATAATCATTTGATAGAAACCCCCTATCAAATGAACTTTTCAACGTTTACCTTACACTCAACATACGCTTAATGGGTACGATAGCACGCTCTCGTATCTCCTCGGGCACAACAACTTCATAACGCTCATAAAGCAATGCATCTCTAAGATCTTCGAGGGTAGTCAATTTCATGTACTCGCAAATATGCTCCGGCACAATGGGTATAAACTCATATCCCTCCGGATAACGTCTATACATCTCCGTAAGAATACCGCTTTCCGTGGCAATGATAAACTGTCTCTTTTTACTTTTAACAGGATAATCTAATATGAAAGAGGTTGAACCCATATGGCAACGATCACTAGAAAGAATTCTGTCATCCGTGGATGCAACAGATTCAGGATGAATAAGCACCTCACTTTCAGGATAACGAGCCATAAAGTCCAACACAACCTCCGGAGTTATATAGCGATGTACGTAACAATCTCCTTGCCACAATTGCATTGGTCTGTCACACTTTTGACTAATATAAGCACCAAGATTTTTATCAGGACCAAAGAGGATCTCTTTATCACGAGGTAGCTGCTCTACCACCTTAAGTGCATTACTGCTGGTTACACACCAGTCTGTTTCAGCCTTTACTTCAGCACCGGTATTAACGTAACTGACAACCAAACCATTAGGATGATATTTTTTCCAAGTAGCAAGTCCTTGGGCAGTGACACTTTGAGCTAAAGTACAACCGGCATGTTGCACCGGTATGAGCACCTTTTTATTCGGAGAAATAATCTTTGCTGTCTCTGCCATAAACTCAACGCCACAAAAAACTATTACGTCTGCTGTAGTCTCGGCAGCCTTTTGGGATAGTTGCAAAGAGTCTCCCAAAAAATCACATGCTTTCTGTAAATCCGGCTCTGTGTAGTAGTGAGCTAGAATTACAGCATTAAGCTTCTTTTTCAGAAACTCAATTTCTTCAAATATTTGTTTTTTACTTTGCTCCATAATAACTATCCTTATTTCCCTATTCTTAATCAATGGTAAAGTTCATACTAATATCCAAAGCTTTTACAGAGTGAGTAAGTGCTCCTACACTTATATAATCTACTCCCAAGGCTGCGACCGAAGGAATTCGCTCAAGAGTCATATTACCACTTGCTTCGGTTATACATTGAGCATCAATAAGGCGCACCGCCTCTGCCATCATCTCACTAGGCATGTTGTCAAGCATAATAATGTCAACTTGCTGCTCCAGAGCCTCGGCCACCTCATTAAGATTTGATGTTTCCACTTCTACCTTTACGGACAAAGGAAGGGATTCGCGTACTTTTTTTACCGCCTCTGTAATGCTACCTGAAGCCTTGATATGATTATCCTTAAGCATCACCATATCGTATAGCCCTATTCGATGATTATAAGCACCTCCTGCTCTGACAGCCATTTTATCTAAAATACGCAATCCGGGCACTGTCTTACGCGTATCTAAAATGCGACACTTAGTTCCTTTGCACGCTTCTTGATAACGATGAGCAATGGTAGCAATACCACTCATGCGCTGCATAAAATTAAGTATAATTCGCTCTGCAGAAAGAAGAGTAAGTACAGACGCTGATATAGTGGCAATTGACTCACCTTTTCTAATAGCAGCTCCCTCTGTAACACAAGGTTGAAAGTGTGCAGTTTCGTCAAAGTGGGAAAGTACCATACTCGCCACAGAGAGCCCGGCAACGATACCATCTTCTTTTGCTGTAAGAACAGCTTGTGCGGTTTCATTCTCAGAAAAGATTAATAAGGAAGAAATATCTCCATTTTCCCCCTGATCCTCTTCTATTGCTAACTGAATAATTCTATCTATTGCCTCTCTCTCTTTCATACCCTTACAATGACCTATTCGTATTGATCTAATGTCACATGCGTAATTTTATCGCCAATAATCTCTGTCCTGTATGCCTTATCTTTTGGTAGCGTTTCAGGATAATCATCTCTATAGTGCACTCCCCTACTCTCTGTACGTAGTAAAGTTGCCTTCAACATCAATTCAGCTATTGTAATTCTCCGATGAAGTACTTCTTGCGAAAACAAGGTTTCATCATCTTCACATCCTACTGATCTTCTCAACCTTTCAAGCTTTTGTAAGCCCTTTCTTAGGGAGTCTTCTGTGCGTATAATACCACAGTGCTTCATTAGTATTTTTCCTAATTTATGCATCGCAGGCTCTTCCTTTGCTTTCTGCCAACGAAGCTCTCGCTGGGCCTCAAAAGTACGCAACTCAACATCAGGAGGAGAGGCTATGTCGCTATAATCGTGCTGTGGGTTTTCAATGATATGTTTTGCGATACGATAACCAAAGACTATGCACTCTATCAAAGAATTAGATGCCAAACGATTAGCTCCCATTACACCTGTAGAGGCTGCTTCTCCAACGGCATATAGGCCTGTTATGTTCGTCTCGCCAAATAGGTTGGTAGCGATACCGCCCACCGTATAGTGTGCCGCAGGGGCAACAGGTATTCCGGTGGCAAAGTCCAATCCCATCTTTTTGCAGTGAGCCGCTATGGTTGGGAATCGCTGCATAAGTCGCTCTCGGGATAAGTGTGCCGTAGAAAGAGTTACGTAAGGAATATCTGAACGCTGTATTTCTGAGAAAATAGCTCGAGCGACCTCATCCCTCGGAGATAGCTCCGCCAACGGGTATTTGTCCTTCATAAAGCGTTCGCCCTCCTTATTTAATAAATAGGCACCTTCGCCCCGAACAGCCTCGCTAATTAGAAAGGCATTGCCTGTATCGCTATACAGTGCGGTTGGATGGAATTGAATAAACTCTAAGTCCATCAACCTTGCTCCGGCAGCATGCGCCACTGCCATGCCGTCCCCTAGGGAAAAAGGTGGGTTTGTGGTAGGTATGTATAAGGCTCCACACCCTCCCGTAGCCAATACTATCGCTTTTGCATAGTAGGCTTGCTCCTTGAAAGTATGTTCATTGAGCACTTTTACCCCAAAACAATGCCCATCTCTTACTAATAGAGAAGTAACAAAGTAGTGATCTAACACCTGAATCCGCTCATTCTTCAGTACTTGTTCAATCATGAACTGCGTAACGAGCCTTCCCGTAGCATCCCCACCGGCATGAAGTATACGATGATGATGGTGTCCACCCTCCAACCCTAGGGCGAGATGGCCATTCTCTTCATCAAACTGCATTCCCATAGAAATGAGATCATCCACACGATGGGGAGCCTCTTCCACTAGCAGAGAGACGGCTTCCTCACGGCACAAGCCTCTCCCTGCCACAATGGTATCCTGAAAATGGTCTGCAGGTGTGTCTTCTGCATCTGTAACAGCCGCCATGCCGCCTTGTGCAAAGTATGAATTACTTTCATCCAAACCCGCACGAGCCATGAGCAGGACATTCCCTTTTTGGCTTAATATATGTGCTGTGTAGAGCCCCGAGAGTCCACCACCGACCACTATGTAATCTTGCGCTTTCATTTCCGTAACAAAGGTAGCAAATGATATGACATGGGACCTCAACTCGTTTTATCCAAGAACTCTTGAAATGCTTTATTTAACGAAGCATTTCACGATACTTGCGATCTAAAGCAGAGCGATCCGCCTCTGTAGGCCTAAAACCAGCCTTATCCTTCATGGAGGCAACTATTTCTTTCTCTGATTGATTTAGTGAGCGAGGTATAAATACGTTTACATTCACTAATAGATCCCCCATCATAGAGCCGTTTGAATTCACTTCGGGAAGCCCTTTATTGCGCAAACGGAGAATCTTTCCGGGCTGTGTGCCGGGCTCTATATTGATTCGCGCTCTTCCGGTAACAGTAGGTATCTCTACCTCTCCTCCCTCAATAGCAGTATTAACAGGTATAAGAAGATTGTAGATCAAATCATTTCCGTTACGGATAAGGTTTGGGTCTTGTTCCTCATCTATTATGATGTATAAATCCCCGTTGATACCTCCTTCAGGAGATGCATTCCCCTTTCCCTCAAGAGTCAAGTGCATCCCCTTGGCAACCCCACGAGGTACTCTGAAAGAAATTTCCTCTTCACCCTTCTCAACGCCATGGCCATGACAATGTGCACAGGGTTTTGTGACAATAGTACCAACTCCCCCACAGGTGGGACAAGTGGTCTGAGTACGCACAGAGCCGAAGAAAGTATTCGACATCTCCGTTATGATCCCCGATCCATGACACTGGCTACATGTCTTGCGTCCATCAGCTTCTGTGGTGCAGGCTCCATGACATACGTGGCATACCACATCTTTGCGTACCTTCAGACGTTTTTCTACGCCATTCAATATTTCCTTCAGCGTAAGCTTAAGTCTAATACGCAAATCACTTCCCTTGACAATAGGTCTCTCACGTGACGAACCGCCGAAACCGCCAAAACCACTAAAGCCACCAAAGCCACCGCCAAAGTGTCCCCCGAAGATATCTCCGAACTGACTGAAAATGTCCTCCATCGTCATTCCTTGTCCGGAAAATCCTCCTCCGGAAGCATTCATTCCGGCATGTCCGAATCTATCGTAACGTGCTCTTTTATCTTTATCACTGAGCACTGCATAAGCTTCACTGACTTCCTTAAAACGCTCTTCAGCCTCTTTATCTCCGGGATTTTTATCAGGATGGTACTTAATGGCCAATTTGCGATAGGCTTTTTTTAGCTCTTCATCAGTAGCATCCCTTTTAACACCCAGTACTTCGTAATAATCTCTCTTTTCTGCCATTTATTCGTTAACTGCTCTGTTACAAGCTTACATTCAGCTGATATTATTGAGTTACTACTACATCTGCATAACGCAGTACTTTGTCGTGTAGCTTGTAACCTCGTTTTGTACAGTCAATCACAGAACCGGCAGGATGCTCCTCACTAGCAGGCACCATTGCTACAGCCTGTTGTTCAGTCATATCAAATGGCTTACCAATAGGTTCCATCAGCTCTACCCCCTGTGCCTTCAGATAACCCATAAACTTCGTGTTAATCAGCATGATACCATCCTTTACTGCCTCTATGCTTTCAGAGGCATCAATGTGTTGTAGGGCACGCTCCAAATCGTCAATAATCGGCAGCAAAGCGAAAAGAGTTTTTTCTCCGCCATGGAGTAATAGGTCACTCTTCTCCTTAACTGTTCGCTTTCGATAATTATCATATTCTGCAGCCAAGCGCAGATATTTATCCTCCAATGCTTGATGCTCTTTACGAAGCGACTCTATTGCCGTCTGCAACTCCTGAATCTGATCCAATCCGGGTGCAGTTGCAGTACTCTGTTCAGAAGAGTGAGCATCTGCGTCATCCTTCTCCTGCTGCATTCCCTTCACATCATGCTCCGTGGGTTGTGCCTTTTTGTTCATAGCATCCTGACACTTCTTCTTGTTATTCGGTTTATGTTGTTCCATTATTATCTTTATTTAGTTTCTCTCTTGATTAATGCAAAAAGAGTACCAACCTTATTTTTCGGACAAAGAGTCCCTATATTTGGTCCATTTCATTTTGGTATAAAACACTAACTTCATAGTCATCCGTCGCATATGGGCATTGTTATGTAAATGATGAGTGACACCAAATACACCAGCAATGGAGATTGTACCTTACAATCGTACGGTCTTTATGTGCTAAAATAGGTACTTTTGCATTATGTGGGATGGCGCCCATAAGCAAAGCGTATTTTCAACGAGTGGGGCTATGAGGATACAACTCAAACAGACATTCAGAAAAGAAACTTAGGCAAAGCTGCTTACAACTGCATAGGACATAATATATGGGGAAAACAGTAACAACATACTTGGTTGATGGCGATCCAAAGGGTACCCGATACGCCTTCATCAGCAATAAGATTTGCCAAATGTTTGTGGTGCCACGCTCCAATCTCTCCTATTTGAACGAGCAGGAACGATTGCAGAAACCGGCCTTCTACATACTATTAGGCGAGGATAGTGCTACAAAGCCCAAGGCATATATCGGTCAAACAGAAAGCTTCAGAGAGCGTGTAAAGGATCACGAAACTAAAAAGTCGTTTTGGCAAAAGGCACTCGTCTTTGTGTCAAAGGATGAGGATATGACCAAAGTAGATGTACAGTATTTGGAGTACAAAGCCATCAACAGAGCAAAAGAAGCAAACAAATACATATTGGACGACAATAAACAGACGCCCAAAGTACCCAATCTGCCCGAGCCTCAACAAGATACGGGGGATGAATTCTTTGAGGATGTGGTATTCTTGACCTCATTTATTGGGTGCAATATCTTTGAAGTTCCGCAAGTTACGGAGAAACATCTTTTCTATATGAAAGGGAAAGAGTACAACGCAAAAGGCTTCTACGGAGCGGACGGATTCACCATTCTGAAGGGAAGTATTATAGCGAAACAAGCTGCAGCTTCCTTAAAATGGAAAGAACGAGAAAGGCTGATTGAGGACTATACTACTACTGAACAGGGCGTATTGGTACTCACGTCGGACAAAACATTCTCAAGTCCCAGTGCAGCAGCGGAGTTCTGTACCGGCACAAGCAAAAACGGCTGGATGGCTTGGAAAGATAAGGAGGGAAATACGCTGGACGTTGTGTACCGCAAGCAGTTAGAGTAATACTCCTTCTGTATTTCACACTCCCCCATTCCCCGCGATTCGAATTCCACCACATTGCCCCATTACTAAGAAGTATAGGCTATTACGGCAATAATGCGTCAACTCAATGTGTGTAATATAAGTTTTACATGCGCAGTAAATCTTATTCATGCACTGCAATAGAATTATGCTTAGGCAGCATAATGCAAAGAATCACCTTAATACATTTATCTTATAGACATATAATAATACTTACATAAAAAATATTGTTATATTTGTTCCTAATTAGAAGTAACAAACAGCACTTTTCCATTCTTATTTATGAAAGGAAACAAATTGGAATAAGCAAAAATACAGATTGTCTTTTTTCTGTTGGGAAATAGATTTTCTCTCACAATATAAGGAGAGGAACGCATGGGCTCAACAATTCCTTTAGAGCCCCCTCTCTTTTCCCGAAAGGGAATTGCATATCTCACTTGACATCAACTTTTAAAATAGTTTTTATATGAAAAAAATCTTTTCTTTATTGGCGGTAGCCTTATTGGCAGTAGCCTGTAACAAGCCTGAACCCACCCCACCGGTGGAGAACTCCTTCAAGACTATGTTCAAAGCGACTCCGGCAGAGTTTTCTGCTCAAGGAGGGAAAGGCGCTGTGGAAGGCATTCTGCAAGAGATTTCTCCGGATGGCAAAGTGGTTTCCGAAAAGCCTATGGCAAAAAGTGACTTTACACTTACGCTTAAATCTGGTGATGCGCTACAAATCTCCATTGACAACGAGACAAAAACATTTGTCGTAAGGCAAGGAGAAACAGCTACTTTCGAACTTGAAGCTACGACTACAGCCGACAAAGCAAAAGATAGTAAGCAAACATTAACCATCGTACGAGGCGGGAAAATTAGCTACTCATTCACTGTTACCCCGGATCGATTTACGGCAATGGGAGGCAAGGGCACAATTGCCGGAGCATGTATTATTACCGATGCTTCGGGTAAAGTTGTATCCGAAAAGCCCCTTTCACTGAATGACTTCACCCTTTTCCTCAAAGGAAATGCTAAAGGAATCAGCGTAGACGATGCCTCCAAAAGCTTTGAAGTAGCTCCGGGTAATGCAGCCACATTTGAGCTACTTGCCTCTTGTCAGGGAAGCGAGGCGCAAGAGCTTCGCATAGAGCGCGAAGGGTCACTCACTTATAGTTTCAAGGCGGAGCCCTCCACATTTGGTGCTGAGGGCGGAGAAGGACACGTAACCGGTATCTGCACAGTATTAGATAAAGGGGGAAAGACGATAAAGAGTACACCATTAGCAGTATCCGAGTTTGTACTTTCATTGAAATCGGGCAACGCAGCCGAGTTTAGTATCGATCCTGCCAAAAAGAGCTTTGTAGTAAAGCCGGGAGACGCAGCAGCTGATTTCGTTTTGGAAGTAAAAGCACTGTACGAAGGCGCCTTGTCACAGGAGCTTACAGTGCATCGCAAAGCGAATAAAGAGCCGCAACCAACTACTCGTTTACCCTTGGAGTACGTTACCGAATACAATGTCAATCCGGAGGGGACAAACTTTGTTACAACGCAAGCCACCAATGTAAGCGGGTACTTCACCTTTGATGATGCAGTAGCTAAATTCTCTGATATAACCATTGGGGGCAAGCGATACCACCTCCCTACAAAAGAGGAGTGGATGGCCATAGTTCCACTTGGCTATGATTATGTCAACTTTATGGACCCAAATAGGTTCAGTGACATTGAAGAAACTGTGAAGGTAGGTAAGGAAAACATCACTTCAAAAAATGACTATCTTGCCGCAGTTTCGGGAGCAAGCTATGCTATTCGATTCAAGGGAACTGACATGGTCTCGGCTTGGCGGTACCAATACTTTTTGGAAGACGGATGTCAGGTACTAAAAATTACTGCAAGAAGTATAAAAGATAAAGGCAAGGTGACGCTTGAAGACATTGCTAATGAAGAGTATTGGAGTAAGAATAGCGATTATGATATTATTCGACTATTTCCTGCTTGCGGATGGAAAGATGACTCTCTCAAGCTTAACTATCTAAATGAATGTGGACATTATTGGTCCTCAACCCCAAGCGGAACTACTTATGCCTGGTTTATGAGGGTCTTTTCAAATTATGCCTTTATGCGAAACTACAAGAAAGTACACTCTTATTCCGTACGCCTCTTCTTGTCAGAATAGTAATATTGGTTTTAGTATCCACTTAACATAGTTAATGTAATGCATAACTCTTTCGGGGATAGAGAGAAATAACTTTAAATAGCTTTTACACTGTAGCGTATTATTGCAATTTGTTCCTAATTAGAAGTAACAAACAGCACTTTTCCATTCTTATTTATGAAAGGAAACAAATTGGAATAAGCAAAAATACAGATTGTCTTTTTTCTGTTGGGAAATAGATTTTCTCTCACAACATAAGGAGAGGAACGCATGGGCTCAACAATTCCTTTAGAGCCCCCTCTCTTTCCCCGAAAGGGAATTGCATATCTCACTTGACATCAACTTTTAAAATAGTTTTTATATGAAAAAAATCTTTTCTTTATTGGCGGTAGCCTTATTGGCAGTAGCCTGTAACAAACCTGAACCCACCCCACCGGTGGAGAACTCCTTCAAGACTATGTTCAAAGCGACTCCGGCAGAGTTTTCTGCTCAAGGAGGCAAAGGTGCTGTGGAAGGCATTCTACAAGAGATTTCTCCGGATGGCAAAGTGGTTTCCGAAAAGCCTATGGCAAAAGGTGACTTCACCCTTGCGCTCAAATCCGGTGATGCGCTACAAATCTCCATTGACAACGAGACAAAAACATTTGTCGTAAAGCAAGGAGAAACGGCAACTTTCGAACTTGAAGCTACGACTACAGCCGACAAAGCAAAAGATAGTAAGCAAACATTAACCATCGTACGAGGCGGGAAAATTAGCTACTCATTCACTGCTACCCCGGATCGATTTACGGCAATGGGAGGAAAGGGCACAATTGCCGGAGCATGTACGATTACCGATGCTTCGGGTAAAGTTGTATCCGAAAAGCCCCTTTCACTGAATGACTTCACCCTTTCCCTCAAAGGAAATGCTAAAGGAATCAGCGTAGACGATGCCTCCAAAAGCTTTGAAGTAGCTCCGGGTAATGCAGCCACATTTGAGCTACTTGCCTCTTGTCAGGGAAGCGGGGCGCAAGAGCTTCGCATAGAGCGCGAAGGGTCACTCACTTATAGTTTCAAGGCGGAGCCCTCCACATTTGGAGCTGAGGGCGGAGAAGGACACGTAACCGGTATCTGCACAGTATTAGATAAAGGGGGAAAGACGATAAAGAGTACACCATTAGCGGTATCCGAGTTTGTACTTTCATTGAAATCGGGCAACGCAGCCGAGTTTAGTATCGATCCTGCCAAAAAGAGCTTCGTAGTAAAGCCGGGAGACGCAGCAGCTAATTTCGTTTTGGAAGTAAAAGCATTGTACGAAGGTGCCTTGTCACAAGAGCTTACAGTGCATCGCAAAGCGCATAAAGGACCGCAACCAACTACTCGTTTACCCTTGGAGTACGTTACCGAATACAATGTCAATCCGGAGGGGACAAACTTTGTTACAACGCAAGCCACCAATGTGAGCGGGTACTTCACCTTTGATGATGCAGTAGCTAAATTCTCTGATATAACCATTGGAGGCAAGCGATACCACCTCCCCACAAAAGAGGAGTGGTTGTCTATAGTACCGCTATATGCCGAGAACGATTACATTAACTTTGAAACGAGTGTTGTTTACAACGACGTTTCAGAAACTTCTGTTGTCAATGGGAAAACTTTCACTTCAACAAGTGATTACAGAGGAAATATTGATGGTGTAGCCTATGCTCTTCGCTTTAAAGGCACCGCACTCCTTTCAGCTTGGAGATATGAGTACATTTATAAAAAAGGACAGTGCGGCATGAAGATTACTTGCCGTCATATAGATAATACGACACCCGTTACTATCAACGATATTAAGAAGACTTCTTTTTGGGAATCTAATACCGAAAAGGATATTACTCGCTTCTTTCCCGCTTCCGGCTTTAAAGTAGGAAAGTCAATCTACGACAATGATAGTAATGGACATTATTGGGCTTCTACTCCGGGGGAAAAATCTAATGCGGCATGGTATATGTTCCTTGGTGCTTCCTATAGCCATGTTTACGGATTCAATTACAGACCCAATTTCTGTTCAGTACGACTTTTTATTTCACAACTATAAACCGGGAATAGGAGGATAAATCTCAAAAAGATCGTTCCTCTACTATTTGCAATGTGGCTTGCAGCCCTGTCTTAGGGGCTCAAGCCTTTTCACTGGCCCTCCCTACCCCCTGGCAGAGAATAACCCTGAGGATGGAGTGCGCTAAAGCAACATTCTCTCCACTCTCCGCATAGGGGAGGTGAAGGCATATACCGAAGCACTTTCTCGATAGGTTCTAATCTTTCATACAATATGTTCTGATGTTTTAATGGAAAGTTTCTGATCTTTCTGCAGAGAGATCTATACCTTTTTGTAGGACGGTCAGACCTCCCGAGACCGAGGGGAAAACCCGCGACAGCCTTACGCTAGAGCAGCCGCTTAATGCGCCCGGCTGCGTGGGATAGCTTAACGCACTTCCGCCGGGAGGCAGACCGTGCAGCACGATGGAATGCTGCTATTAGAAGCATAACACAATTCAACACATGAACGTTGCCAAAATAACGAGGAAAAGGGTCTGACTCTTAATTGTAGGTTATAATTCCCACCTCACTGATTGATTATTCAGCTTTAAGCGGTAATTTTGTAGTAATATGAGGTGTAGTGCAAAGCAAATAGGCATTAAGGTATTCTTTTGCGCCATAGTAATCTTACTATGCGGTAGTCAAGCGGCAGAATCTATGGATGCTACTACCTTTTCTGTAAAGGAGCAACCGAAGCGTAAAGAGGCTTCATTACTCTCCATCTGTCGAGAAAAGGAATCTGAGATAGATGCACTACTCGGCAGTATGTCTATTGAGCAGTTAGTGGGGCAATTGATTGTCCCTATCCTATATCCCTCAACTGATGAATCTCAGATAAAGACGGCACAGACCATAGTACACCAAATCGGAGCCGGAGGTATTTTATTCCAGAAGGGCGATCCATTTGCCCAGTATATGATGACCCAACGGCTCAACGAGGTATCCGATATTCCGCTTCTGATCACTGCAGATGCTGAATGGGGACTAGCTATGCGCCTCCACTCAACCATTCGCTATCCACGTAATGGAGCTCTATCCAATTGCTCTTCAGAGCAAATCACTCAGATGGGGAACGACCTTGCTGCACAGTGCAATATAATGGGAATTCACGTCAATTTTGCTCCGGTTGTGGATATAAACAACAATCCTGCTAACCCTGTTATTGGCACGAGAAGCTTTGGCACCACTAAAGACGAGGTTATACGCTGTGCCCTTGCTTTTTCTCAAGGTATGGAGAGCAGAGGAATATTAACGGTAGCTAAGCATTTTCCGGGTCACGGTAATACCAATAAGGACTCCCACAAAACACTTCCCACGATCAGTGGCTCTGCCTCATCAATAAGAGAAAATGAAATAGCTGCTTTTCGAGCATATATTGCTGCCGGGTATGGAGGTATTATGGTAGGACATCTGTCTGTACCCTCACTGGATAGCTCCAAGAAACCGGCCTCGCTAAGCAATCCTATTGTGACCACACTACTTCGTGAGGAACTTGGCTTCCAAGGATTGGTATTCACCGATGGGCTACAGATGTCAGGAGTACAGCAAGGTAGTAAGCACCCTATCGGTGTTGCTTGCTTATTGGCCGGTAATGACCTTCTTTTGGGTCCTATTGACCCCATTCAAATGCACAAAGAGATTGTACAAGCCGTAAATCAGGGAATACTGACAAGATCTTTACTTGAGTCCCATGTAAAGCGAGTACTAAGAGCCAAGTATGCACTTATCGGGAGCATAAAGACCGGACAAGAACATAAACACTGCAATAGTGAAAACGAGCTACTCGCAGAAATAAATAGTGAACGCTTCTGTGCCCATGCAGACCAACTATGGTACGAGTCACTCCAAATACAAAAAAACGCTGCCCTATTTCCTCTATCAACTCATATCCCTATCGGCCTCTTGGAGTTAGGAAAAGGCGGAGGAGCTACCGGCACTTTCAGAAAGTCACTCAATGAATTGGGCATCAAGTTACAAGCTGTACTTGTAGCACACGAAGACAACTCTTTGGAGGATATCATCAACCAATTTAAAGGTTGCGAGATAGTGCTCGTCAATAGCTATGAGGGGAAACAAAATGCTGCTTTAGTAACAGCTCTTTCCTCACACTATAGGGTGATCTATGCACACTTTGCCTCTCCCTATAGCTTCAACTGCAAGCGTGCAGGAACCAATAAGAGCGAAAGTGTAGTGTGTGCCTATGAATCTTGCGATGAGGCTAAGCGTGCTTATGCAGCACGACTTTTCTTCAGTAAGGATAGCGAAGCAAGACAGAAGTTCTACATAGTGCGACCCAAGGGACGAGTGGGGAAAAAGGAGACTATCAACAAGTTCTCCTCTTTGCCCAATCCCTGCATTGCCGGCATGAAGGCAGTCAGCACGAAAAGGATCCCTAAGCATTCAATAATAAATGCTACATTGGGATACTGTAACTCTAAATTACCTCTTCAGAGACCCGAATGTAATTATAGCAAAAGTCATACGTAAAGGAAAGATAACAATGAAGCAAACCGACAAAAAAAAGAGTCCAATGATAGATTTTAGTTCGACTGTTTGGTTCGGGGCACGTACTGAAATGCTTGCCGAGCATCTAACTGAACATCTGTCTGCCACCCTCGGGCGATACCCCGAGCGAGATGCAGCTACACTACGCAAGATGATCGCACGGCGTCATGACCTTACGGATGAAGAAATAATAGTTACCAATGGTCCCACAGGAGCTTTATATCAGATAGCACAGGGCTTAAAACCGGGTAAGCTGCTTCTTACCGTACCTTCACCCCCTGAATACAAAGAAGCATTTGAACTTTATGGCTACGAGATTGTATACGTGTCCGACTTGGAGCCGATAGCAAATTGGCCATTAGATAAAGTGGACTACTGCCTACTCTCTACCCCTAACAATCCGGATGGACATATCGTCAGCCACTCTGAATTAGTTGGAGCTATTAAGCGTTTCCCACATGTTAAGTTTGTGATAGATCAATCATACGCTACATTTACCACAACAAATATGCTTAGCTCAAAGGACATAAAGCTGTATCCTAACCTTATTCTGGTTTGGAGCTTTAGTCAAAGTTATGGAATACCCGGCCTTCGCATTGGGTATATGGTAGCCGACAAACCTATCGCCAATCAAATAGCTCGCTACACGATTCCATGGTCCGTGACGAGCATTGCTCAAGAGGCAGCTAAGTATATTCTCATTCATCCGGCCCAGTTTGCTTTACCTATACGAAAATGGTTGCGCAATGCACAAGAATTGATGTCTCACCTGCGCACGTTTGACGCCTTAGAGGTGATCAATAATGAAACAACTTTCTTTTTAGTAAAGGTAAAAGTGGGTACTGCAGAAGAGCTCCGATTATTCTTAGAAGAAAACTACAATATGACTATCGCAGTGATGAGTGATTACTATGGGTTGGATGAAACCTACATGCGCATCTCTGCCCTTAATGAAGAACACAACCAAATGCTTATTGAGGCAATTGGAGAATGGCTTGACACAAAGAATGTATAACGCTTAGCCAGCTAACAAAGCAATGAAAAAGAATTGGATATACCTCTATTCTCTATTAATAATAGCCCTTGCACCGCTCTTTACCTCTTGCAAAGGCAACACAGCCGGTTCGTTGATGCAAGCTTCAGGAAGCCCCGGCGAGGTGCTTTTGGTTATGGATAAGGACTGGCAGGCAAGTTCCGCTGGTTTAGCTACTAAAGATATGCTCCAAGCAGAAGTGTATGCCCTTCCCCAAGTTGAGCATTGGATGCGCGTACTTACCGTTGATCAAAGAGACTTTAATGATTTTCTGCGCAATACACGCAATATATTTATTGTGGATGCTAATGATGCAACCTACAGCAAAAACTCCCTCAAATATGCTTATGATCCTTGGGCAAATGGGCAATTAGTTGTAACCTTGCAGACTCCGAGCAAAGACTCTTTAGAAGCTTTTGTGAGCGGTGCCGGTGCCGGTGTAGTAAGAGATCTATTCCTTAGACACGAATTGTATCGCCTTGCCAATGACTTACTCGTAAAAGGATATAGTATCAAAGCAGATAGCTTTGCAACTGCGCTCTTTAATCATCATATCAACGTACCGGACGACATAGTATCCTATAAATCCGATGAGGGTTTTCTTTGGATGTCTAATAATACTTATAGCAAGCGTATGGACTTGGCTGTATTTTCACTTCCCTACTTAGGAAACGAAATTCCTTCAGTAGAACGAGTACTGGAACTGCGTGACTCAGTATTAGGCAGCCAAATACCCGGCTCTACTCCAGAAAGCCATATGAAGCACAATTCTCTCGTACCGGTCAAAGCCCGTCTTGTCAATATTCCGGGAGGTAATATACGTCTGGAAATAAATGGACTATGGGAAATGAGTGGAAAGGATATGATGGCGGGACCATTCGTATCACATACATTCATTGACCTTGATAGCCACACACTATATTATGTTGAGGGATTTATATACCATCCCAATGAATTAAAGCGCGATTTAGTTCGTCGCATGCAAGCTGCGTTATATTCATTTAGAAATACTGAGGAGGGTGAATTTGATCCTGCTGTACTGAAGAAGATCACCTGGCAAAGTGTAGAATAGGAATGGTAGAGAAAGGTAAAGATATGGATCAAAGACTAAAGATCGGTATCACCCATGGAGATATCAATGGTGTAAGCTATGAGGTAATACTCAAAATGCTTCAAGATACTCGCCTGCTTGAACTATTCACGCCTGTTGTATATGGCTCGGCTAAGGTAGCAGGTTACTATCGAAAGGCACTCAATATAGAAAGCGAGCCTTGGAATCGAATTAAGCATCCTTCTGAAGCAGTTGATACAGATTCGACTCCTTATCTGATCAATTGTACCGATGATGATATTCAAGTAGAGATGGGCAAACCCACTGCAGCAGGGGGAAGCGCTGCCTATGCAGCATTAGATGAAGCGACAACTGATCTCTTGAATGGGGATCTGGATGCTTTAGTAACAGCTCCCATCAATAAGTCTGCAATGCCATCCGACTTATTCCCTTACAAAGGGCATACAGCCTATTTAGGAGCCCGCAGCAATTCGAAACCACATATGATCCTAGCGGCAAAGAATACCCGAGTAGCTTTGGTAACCGAACATATTGCACTATCAGATGTTGTTACAGAGATCACATCCGATTTAATCGTAAAAAAAGGCATTGCCTTGCGAGATGCTCTGGTTCAAGACTTCGATATTGCCTCACCGCGTATAGCCGTTATGTCTATCAACCCTCATGCGGGCGACAATGGACTCATTGGCGAAGAGGAGAACCGAATTATTGCTCCGGCAATAGCCCGACTCCGCAACGAAGAGGGAGTGTTTGCCTTTGGGCCATTTGCTGCAGATGGCTTTTGGGGATCAGCGTCACGAGGTAATTACGATGCCATATTAGCTATGTATCATGACCAAGGATTAGCACCCTTTAAGCTACTTGCCATGGATGAGGGAGTCAATTTTACAGCAGGTCTTCCGTTTGTCCGCACCTCTCCTGCTCACGGTACAGGCTATGATATAGTAGGTAAAGGCATTGCATCCGAGCGTTCACTAAGAGAAGCCTGCTTTATGGCTATCGATATAGTGCGACGCCGTAAAGCTAATGAAAGACTTAAAAAGGGCGCGCTGAATCAACAGTAAATTCACCTCAAGGAAGTTAGATGGATACGAGTAAACTACTTCAAGTGTATACAGCCTCTGCCGGGGCTGGTAAAACATATACCCTTTCAGAGGAGTATATCGCTTTAGCACTGCAAAATCCGGAGCAATCGTATCAACACATCCTAGCTGTAACTTTTACCAAAAAGGCCACAGAGGAGATGAAGAGTCGTATCATAGAAGCTCTCTACGATATCACCCAGCAGAAGTCGCCAATGTGTAGCAGTTTATGCGAACGACTACAATTATCTCCAGAGACACTCGTTCAAAAAGCAAAGACCGCACTTAAAGTACTTTTAAGTGACTACAGCGCTTTTAAGATCAAAACCATAGACTCGTTTTTTGAAGAGATCGTACGGTCTTTCGCTACTGAAATAGGACATCAGAGTAACTATCGGATTGAGTTGGATAATGACTACTGGCTACATAAAGGGACTCTATTACTCTTCAATAGTCTAGAAAACGAAGAGAAAAAGGATGCCAGAAGTTGGATTGACAGCATAGTCAAGAGTGGAATAGATGAAGGGGATAAATATAACGTACTTCCACAGATAGAAAATATAGGCAAACAGATTTTTGCTGCTGCCGAACTACAAGGGACAGTTGCATACGCCTTGCCGACAAATGAAGAAATAGAGTCTTTACGCAAAGAAATTGATAGCTCTATTACAGCTCTTTCGATAGAGAAGAAAAGCTCCTCTGCGAAGGTAACAAGCGAAGAAATGCTTCGATACAATTCACTTCAATGCATCGCTAAAGAACTCCCTCTCTTAGCAACGCTTGGACATATTGATGCCTCAATGAAAGAGGAAGGAAAAGAGCAAAATACGATGTTGCTCTTTTCGTCTCAAGCCTTCATCAATACGTTGATCAATAGTGGTGACAGTGATTCCTCTTTTCTATACGAAAGAACCGGAGTGGCTATTCACAACTTTATGATTGATGAGTTTCAGGATACTTCCCGCTTGCAATACAATAATTTGAAGCCGCTACTAGCCAATTCTCTATCCGCTGGCAACAAAAATCTCATTGTAGGCGATGTAAAGCAAAGTATCTATAAGTTCAGACACTGTGATAGGACTATTCTACAAGAAGCTGTACCCGATGATTTTAAGTATTACTACAATCAAACTACACTAGAGCAAAACTGGCGTAGTGCTCCCGAAATCGTTAACTTCAACAACATTCTATTTAAGCAGCTTCCAGGCACTGTCTCAAAGATGTTAGCAGATACTATACAGAATAGCCTTGCTAAAGTGGTATCGGACGACTGCTGCCTACTTGACCAATATAAGATTAATCAACTAACACAAAGCATTAACGAAACCTATAAACACTCGGAGCAGAAAGCTTCTTTCCCTGACAATCATGGAGGAGTAGAATACTATCTACTTGATACGGGGCATTCACCTATTACTTCGGAAGAAGAGAATGGTGTTCCCCCATTATGCGAAAAGATTATTGACCTAATTGTGCATAAAAAGTACAAGCCTCGAGATATTGCCGTTTTAGTTAATACGAATAAACAGGCTGGCGAAGTTGCGGCTACATTCCTTCAGTTTGTAGAAAAAAATCCTCGGTGCAAAGAGCTCTTCAAATTTACTAGTGCTGAAGCCTTAAAGCTCTCTAGCTCAAAGATCGTGGGGCTGATTATTGACCTCTTATCTGCATTAAGCGACAATGAGGATCGCACGTCATATGATATTGCCCATTTACGTTATCGCAATTTGATTGACAAGGATATAAATAAAGCCTCTTTTAAGACTTATTTTGATAGTCTTAAAGAAGAGGCGGCTCATAGCACTCTTTCGCATCTCACCAATCAGATAATCAAACAGATTGCATCAAAAATACCGGAGAGAGAAATTACCTACGTAATGGCTTTGCAGGACACTATAGACGACTTTCACCAAGACCGGAAAGGAAGTCTTGCTGAGTTTGTTGAATGGTGGCACACACGTGGCTATAAGCAGGATCTTCCCACACGAGATGAAAATGCGATTAACATCATGACCATTCATAAGGCAAAGGGATTGGGCTTTCCCATTGTTCTCCTCCCCTTCCTGACTTGGGACTTAGGTTTTACCAACCTCAGTAGTCGCTCTGCCTACCTATGGGTATCACCTTCTCATGTACTATCGAGTGGAACTGAATATCCTTCGTTGAAAGTACCCATTAAACGAACAAAGGAACTCGAAAAGACACTCTTTCTTAAAGAGTACTACGAGGAAATGGTGAAAGAGGTTATTGATCGCTTGAACTTATTTTATGTAGCTGCTACAAGAGCGAAAAAAGGAATGGTCCTATGGGTGAAGACCCCAACAGATAGAGAGCAAAAGAAACTACTATTACACACTGTGCTATCCGAAGTGCTCTGGGGCAAAGAGGGCAATAAGCTACTCCCTACTCAGGAAATTCCCTCTCAAGAAGATCGTGCTGAAGAGACGAAAAATACAGAGTCCCTATCTGTACCTTCAATCCACCATTACTTGGATGGCAACCTCCCGCGCCTACGCATACACTTACAAGCTCAAGAGAGGTTTGAGGAGGAGGATCTTATTGAAAGAGGAAGTGCCCTGCATGAAATCCTCAGTAACGTATCCGTAGCCGAATCCCTTCCTTTTGCCATAAGTAAAGCTATCGCAGAAGGATATTTACGGGAGGATCAGTGTCAGTCTACCACCCTCCTACTTGAAAAAATGTTACAACATCCATATGGCAAGCGATGGTTTGCACCGGAGAATGTTATATTGAACGAACAAACGATCTTAATACCGGAAGGCACTCGTATGGTCCGACCAGACCGAGTGGTAAAGTTTGCTGACGGCTCAGTTGCAGTCATTGATTATAAGTTTGCTCATCCCAAAGAGAGTCATAAACAACAAGTCGCCGGCTATAGCATTTGTATTAAACAAATGGGTTTTGACAAGGTAGAGGGTTTTTTGTGGTACTCGCATCCCAATGGTTCCTATATAGAGAAGGTATACCCTTATAAAGAAGCAACTATCATTAAGTAAAGTATGACAAAACGTAGAAGTATTCATAAAAAGTTTTATCGAGAGGGGCGTGGCATTATCCTTTCATTTATTTTTTTATCCATATTATTCTCGTGGATGGTGTGGCATTTTCAACCCTACAAGAGCATATTCTTTGCAGTTGTTTTGCTATCCCTTGTCGTTTTGGGACTCATACTAAACTTCTTCAGAAGTCCTATCAGACATAACCCCTATTTAGAAAAAGAGGACGCAATCACCTCTCCGGCAGATGGGAAAATCGTGGCGATTGAGACTGTTTATGAAGGACGCTATCTGAAGTGTGAATGCATAAAGCTTTCTGTCTTTATGTCGATCTATAGTGTTCATGCCAATTGGGTGCCGGTAGCCGGCATTATAGAAAGAGTTGAACACACAGAGGGCAACTTTCACAAAGCATTCCTTCCGAAAAGTAGTACAGAGAATGAACACTCGTCCGTAATTATTCGTACAAATAGTAATCATCGCATTTTAGTACAGCAGATTGCAGGAGCTGTTGCAAGGCGTATTACCACTTACGTGGTGGAAGGTGACGAAGTGGATGTAAATGACAAATTAGGATTTATTCGTTTTGGCTCTCGAGTTGACCTATACCTTCCCTTAGAGTCTAATTTAGAGCATTCGATTGGTACACAAGTAACGGGTGGAATGACACTCTTAGGCCATCTTCCTCTATGAAAAAGTTTATTAGCTTTATTCCCAATTTACTGACGCTCGGCAATTTATTCTGTGGCATAACAGCGATTTGGCTTACTTTTTATGCTTATCCTGACATACATATTCCTATCTACTTTATTTTTGCTGCCGCTCTATTAGACGTATTTGATGGATTGACTGCACGACTTTTGCATAGTGAAAGTGCTATAGGAGGAGATTTGGACTCTCTTTCTGATATTGTTTCTTTTGCTGTAGCACCCACTTTTTTACTATTAGAAGCACTCCGCACAAACTTGCCCGATACAGCAGAGTACAAATGGATAGTACTTCCACTCTTTGTAATGCCACTTTTTGCAGCATATCGGCTAGCCAGATTCAATCGTGACACAAGAAGCAGAAGGTTCTTTTATGGTCTTCCTGTTCCTGCTAATGCCCTTTTTTGGATAGGATGGTCAGAGAGACTTATTCAGACGGAATCAACCTCTGTGCCACTCATTCTCTCTCTTACCTACTCACTTGTTATCATCATGGGCATATTGATGGTCAGCAACTTACCGCTGTTATCTCTCAAAACACATATTCCCTCTCGCAATAGACAAGAAAAGGTTACCAACCTGTTGCTCCTTATTTTAGGATTGATAGGCCTAGTTATTGTTGCTCTGTGGAAAATGGTCGGATTTGCCCACTTCATTATTGTATACATAATCGTTTCACCCTTTATCATTAAGCGTATAGAGCGCTATAAGGTTTAACAAAAAGAGAATATATATTTATGGATTTCTTATTGATTCTCCTCTTAATCATTCTTATCATCTATTTGTGTAGAAAGTGGATAATAAGAGGCATTTCTACACTGATGATTCGCAGATTACAACGCCAGTTTGGAGAGCAATCGCAAGAGGGGGTAAAAAGACGGCAGCACCACCACAAAACTCCCAAAAAGGAAAAGCTATCCATTGAAGAGGTCGAACGCCGCAAGTTTGACAAAGATCAAGGCGAGTATATTGACTTTACTGAAGAACGACATTAAGTATACGCACAAGAAGATGAATTCTGAAGAGTCAATGCAACAAGTACCCCCTGAACCTATCCCTTCCGTAAAAAGGAAGAAAAGAAGCGAGCGGTGGTATCTTAAGCGGCTTGATCGCTATATAATCAAGCTCTTTTTGGGTACCTTTCTTTCAGCCATCTCGCTGATACTTAGTGTATCTGTGATATTTGACATCAATGAAAAGATTGATAAGTTTACTAATCCCGATCTGACACTTCATGAAATCATCTTTGACTATTATGTCAACTTTGTTCCCTACTATGCAGTACTCTTCAGTCCGCTCTTTGTCTTCATATCGGTTATTTTTTTTACGACTCAGTTAGCCCAAAAAAACGAGATAACGGCTATTTTAGCAGGGGGCGTTAGCTTTAATCGTCTCTTACGCCCTTACATGGTTTCTGCCACTGTAATAGCCATTTTCACTCTATTGCTCAATAGCTTCGTAATACCTCCGGGCAATAAAGTGCGCAACAACTTTCAGAACACTTACATACGAGACAAACGCATCAATTATGCCGAGTGTATTCAGATGGAGCTTTCTCCCGGAGAATATTTATATATGCGCTATTTTAATGCAGAAAACAATCAGGGAACAGACTTTTCGATTGATCACTTTGAAGATGGCACATTGCAGAGCCGCTTAGTAGCCGAGGAAGCCCACTATGAAGATGACCACCAATGGGAGTTGCAAGAGGGATCAATAACGTACTTTCGCACTACAGGAGACTCATTGAGTCGCTTTTCCACACTTGATACTTTAATTTATATTTCGCCACAAGATTTTCTTGCTACGGCACTGGATGCTGAGAACCTCACTACCCCACGTTTGATTGAGCAAATTAACAATCAAAAGAACAGAGGCGCCTCAAACGTAAAGGGCTTTGAGGTGGAACTGCATAAACGCTTTGCAGCCTTTTTTGCCGCTTATATTCTAACCCTTATTGGAGTCTCCCTCTCCGCACGCAAGCGCAAAGGAGGAATGGGCCTCTCTTTAGCCCTGGGAATTGCATTAAGCTTCACTTATATCGTTTTTATGACCATATCTGCAAGTTTTGCCATCTCAGGCTCTTTGTCTCCATTCCTTGCAGCAGAATTGCCTAACATTGTTTATGCTATAATTGCGATCATACTGTATCGCCTGTTCTCTTATTAGTATCTTCTCCCCAAAAGGTATTGATCTTTCATTTAAAAGATACAGATATTTCAAATGAAAGATCTATATCTTTGACTTGAAAGATATGGATCTTTCGATTGAGGAGATCTAAATGCTGAAATCTTCCTTTACAAAGGTTGCCACATAGGGCATAAGTGACGCGGAAAAGGTATCTTTGCGAAGATGAAGAGAAAAGCTGAAAATAAGAAGACAAACGAGGCTTTGTTCGCTGCAGGAGCCATTTCTGTTCATGGTGCTTCCGTACATAATCTAAAGCATATTGACGTCCGTATACCGCGTCATAAGCTAACTGTTGTAACGGGGCTTAGTGGTAGCGGTAAGTCGAGTCTTGTTTTTGATGTTCTTTTGGCTGAGGGGCAACGTCGCTATATCGAAACGTTCTCGCCCTATGCCCGCACTTTTCTTTCCAGTAATGAGCGTCCAGAAGTGGATGCCATTGATGGCTTAAGTCCTGTTGTTGCCATCGAACAAAAAACGGCCTCTACAAACCCTCGAAGCACCGTAGGTACCATTACAGAGATATGGGACTTTGTAAGGCTACTCTATGCACGCTGTGCAACTCCCTATTCAAGTCAAACGGGCCGAAAGCTGCAACGCTTCAGCGAAGAGGAATTAACCGATCTGATCTTATCTACTTATAGTGGCAAAGCAATTGAGTTAATGGCACCTATCGTAAGGGGGCGAAAGGGACACTATAGAGAATTACTGGATAGGATGCGCCGCAAAGGCTACCTAAATATTTTGGTAGATGGCAAAGTGCAAGAGCTAGTCCCGGGGTTGAAGCTTGATCGATACAGCACACATGATGTATCCGTTGTTATAGACAAGTTCATCGTTGAGGAAACAATGAAGCAGCGCCTTAGCGAAGCCGTTCGCTTATCGGTAAAGGAGGGCGATGGGTTACTACAAGTACGTGAGAGGGAAGATGGGACTGTACGCCTTTTCTCTACGAAGCTCATTGACCTAGAGAGTGGCATTTCTTACGGAGATCCCTCACCGGCTACCTTCTCATTCAATTCTCCACGAGGTTGGTGTCCCCATTGCAAAGGGTTAGGCACGGTGCATCGTTTGGATAAGGATAGACTTATCACGGATAAGGAAACGAGTATTGCCGGAGGTGGAATTCCTTTTCTCCAACAAAAAGAACTCAAGGGTTACATGTCGGAGATTAAGAAAGAACTTGCAAAAGAGAGATTTAGCCTAAATACACCCATTTCAGAGCTTCCCGATGAGCTCGTTGAGCGACTTCTTTGCGGAGAAACGGATGCCGACCCATCCAATGATCTGTTTTTAGGGGCAATGAAATACCTATTTTTTCATGATTTACTCAACGATGGTCTTTCAGTTGACGAATATATGGCTACCGTTCCCTGCCCTGAGTGTGCCGGTAGTCGCCTGAATAAAGAAGCCCTCTCATACCGAATCGGAGAATGGAACATAGCTGATCTCAATGCAATGGACATAGATAAGCTTACTGCCCTACTCCCTGCAATTGAAGAAGCTATCCCCAAACAACTTCACCCCGTAGCAGAAGAAATTATCAAGGAGATACGCGTGCGATTAAATTTCTTGCTCAATGTAGGACTCAATTACCTCACTTTACAACGGACATCTGTTTCGCTAAGTGGCGGAGAAAGCCAACGCATACGCTTAGCCACACAAATAGGCACAGGATTAGTAGAGGTGCTCTACCTGCTAGACGAACCCGGCATAGGATTGCACAAAAGAGACAGTAGGCTACTAATCAATTCATTAAAGAAACTCCGTGACGGCGACAATACAATAGTGGTAGTAGAGCATGACCGCGACACTATGTTAGCAGCTGACTACCTGATTGACCTCGGACCCGGTGCAGGAAGGTTAGGCGGGAAAGTAGTTTTCCAAGGGTCTCCTGAGAATCTCTCTCATGCCAATACAATTACTGCAAACTATCTGAATGGTATAAAGCGTATTGAGATTCCCTCTAAGCGACGTGCCGGGAACGGACACTTGATTACATTGAGTGGAGCAATTGGCAACAACCTCAAAGGCAATACATTAAAGCTTCCTTTAGGGACTTTTATCTGTGTGACCGGAGTATCCGGAAGCGGTAAATCCTCTATCATTAACTCAACGCTTGTACCTGCAATTCGCAAAGCCTTATACAATGCCAAAGAAGAACCGCTACCCTTCAAGAAATTAGATGGAGTAGAGCATATCGACAAGATAGCAGTAGTAGACCAGTCTCCCTTGGGACGTACTTCTCGAAGCAACCCTGCTACCTACACAGGGCTCTTTACTGAGATACGTAAAATCTTTGTGTCTCTACCCGAAAGTAAAGCCCGAGGGTATAAGCCGGGTCGCTTTTCTTTTAATGTAGCAGGGGGACGCTGTGAAGCTTGTAAGGGGAATGGGTATATCAATATCAGCATGAAGTTCTTGCCTGATGTATCTGTACCCTGCAGTGTTTGCCAAGGGAAGCGCTACACCAGAGAAACATTGGAGGTGCGCTACAAGGGAAAATCAATAGCCGATGTGCTGGATATGACTATTAACCAGGCGGCCGAGTTCTTTGAAAATATACCCTCTATTGCGCCTCGATTAGAGCTCATGCGACAAGTTGGGCTTGGGTACATAAAATTAGGACAACCATCCATTACCCTGAGTGGTGGAGAAAGTCAACGGGTCAAGTTGGCAGGCGAACTATCTAAACGAGATACCGGGAAGACACTGTATATCTTAGATGAACCTACTACAGGACTTCACTTTGATGATATAAGGTTACTCTTAAACTTGGTCAATAGCTTGGTAGAGCGCGGCAATACCGTTCTTATCATCGAGCATGATATGGATATAATCAAGTCCGCTGATTGGATCATTGACATGGGGCCGGAAGGAGGAGCCGGAGGCGGAAAGATACTCTTTGAGGGAACTCCGGAAGCACTTTCTCGTAAAAAGACTGGTTATACCGGGTATTATCTAAAAGAAGAGCTTAACAATAAATAGTGGCGGCAGAGCGAATCATACTCGGAGTAGATCCAGGTACTGTAATCATGGGGTATGGGCTTCTTAAGATCAACGGTGCCAAGCCTAATTTTATGGCTATGGGCATCATAGAGCTTGGTAAGCTTACGGATCCTTACTTGCGACTTAAGCGCATTTATGATCGTATTACGGGCATTATTGAGGAGTTTTTACCGGATGAGATGGCTATTGAAGCCCCATTCTTTGGAAAAAACGTACAAAGTATGCTAAAGCTCGGGAGAGCTCAGGGAGTAGCTATCGCAGCAGCTTTGGCTCGCGACTTACCCATCACCGAGTATGCACCTCGTCGAATCAAACAATCCATTACAGGCAGCGGAGATGCGTCTAAGGAGCAGGTTGCAGAAATGTTACAAAGGCTGCTACACATTCCTCAGGATAGCATGCTTCCGGCATTAGATGCAACTGACGGATTGGCTGCGGCTCTTTGCCATTACTATCAAACCTCTAACCCACTTGCATCAGGGAATAGAGTACTTCGTAATTGGAGTGATTTTGTGAAAAACAATCCCAATAGAATAAGAGATCCTTATAAGAAAAGATGAAACGCCTATACCGTTACATGCTTAAGCAGTTTATTCCCCTGCTGCTGATGACTACTTCTATCTGTTGGTTCGTAGTGATCATGCAGTTTCTATGGCGTTATACCAATGATTTTATAGGTAAGGGGATCTCTATTGCCACGCTCCTTGAAGCGCTTATACAAGTGGCTAAGATTAGTTTACCGACGGCTCTTCCCTTAGGTATTCTATTAGCCTCATTAATGACCTTCGGAGGACTTGGAGAGCGATTAGAGCTACTCGCAATCAAGAGTGCCGGAGTTCCACTGCATCGCATCATGCTCCCTCTGATAGGCGTAGTGGCAGCACTAAGCATCGGCCTTTTCGTTTTTCTCAATACCATAATGATGGATGCGCAAGTGCGCTTCTACCAAATAGCCTTCTCGGCAAGATATAAACAACCGGACTTGGAAATTCCCGAAGGTAGCTTTTACAATGGGATTAGCGATTACAGTATTTTTGTACAAAAGAAAAACACGAAAGATCGCTCACTTGCTGGCGTAATGATATACGATCTATCGGAGGGCTTCTCCAATACGCGTATTATAAGAGCTGACTCCGGCAAGCTGGTTATGGACGCCTCCAAAACCTTTCTGAAACTAGATCTATGGCGCGGAGAAAGCTTTCAGCAATTAACTCATGGACTTCAAGAAAGTAACCAGAAGGTTTATTCCCAAGATGTAGCGCGCTCTTACTACAAGGAGCATTTTGCTTATAAACAGATCGTTATCCCATTTGATGCTAATTTTGAACTCCAAAGTGATGAAGGGCTTCGTAATCAATTTGTTGGGAAAAACCTTAGACAACTCACTGCATACATTCAAGATACAGCTCGATACGCATTGGACAGCATTGGCACAAAGAATGCAGATGGGATCATGGAAAGGGTGCTGCAAGACCGGAATAGTAGCCTCTCCTACTCAGCACAGGAGAATAATCAAGAGGGTTTTCTTCTTACAGATGATAACTATAGACTTCTTTCATTAGACAGTATTCTCACTACTCTACCTCCGAACCAAGTTGAAACAGCGATGCAGAATGGCATTGATCAGCTAAAAACTCTGGCACAAGATGCTGAAGGGAAGTTTTATGAATATGACTGGCAAGCCTATTCCTATCGCACCCATGATCAGGAGCGGCATAGAAAGTTCACTTTTCCTGTGGCTTGTCTGCTTTTCTTTTTTATTGGCGCACCATTAGGGGCTATCATAAGAAAAGGTGGTATTGGTACCCCCATGGTGGTATCCGTGCTTATCTTTATCCTATATTACATGGTGGATACTTATGGCTACAAAATGGGATACCATGGTGAGTGGAAGGTGTGGATCGGTATGTGGCTATCTGCTTTTGTTTTACTTCCTTTAGGTGTTTTCCTTACGCTTCAAGCTACTAAAGACTCTGCCACACTGAATCTGGATGCTATCATAGCAAGTATAAAAGGCTTATTCCAGCCGGAAAAGAAAAGAGAAGTATCCAGACGGGAGCTGATTATCATTCACCCCTCTGCACAAATAGCTTTGCAGGAGGTCGCTACTGCACAAAAGGAGCTTGCCAAACTGGCTGCAAACCCATTCTTACATAGAGCCCTTCCTCGACATAACTATTTGATAGAACTCAACCGGCAATTTAGAGTAACCAACGGACAGCTCAACTCTATGATTGACAAGCTAATTGACTTTGATGACCTACACGTATTGAGCTACTTAAGAGAGCTGCCGGCTGAAAGACGTTCGTTTTCTTCACTTATTCCTCGTTCAAAGGTGATCTATTTACTCCTTTTGCCTATTCTTCCCTTCTCTTTGCCCTTTATTCTGTACCTTTACCATCGCAAACGAAAAGAGAACAAACGAAAAGAACTGCTTAGTACCACACTGCAAAAAATAGACACCTACATAAGAGAAGTCTATCAAATTGATAGTCAGGAGTAGTATTACGCAGGTCGTATAAACATATTATGGAAAGAAACAAGCTAAGCACGATTGAAGAGGCTTTAGACGCCTTTAAGGAAGGTAATTTTGTAATTGTTGTAGACGATGAGGATCGTGAGAACGAAGGCGACTTCATCATAGCTGCAGAGAAGATAACACCTGAGAAAGTCAACTTTATGATGCAATATGGTCGTGGAGTACTCTGCACGCCTATCAGCGAAGAAGTTGCTGAGCGATTAGAACTTCCCATGCAGGTAGATGACAATACATCTCTGCACGAAACTCCATTCACCGTGACCGTGGACCTAATTGGCCATGGTTGTACAACAGGAGTATCTATGCATGACAGGGCAATGACGATACGCGCTTTAGCTGATCCAAATACAAAAGCAAGCGATTTAGGTCGCCCGGGACATGTAAATCCGTTACGTGCTCGCTCGCGAGGGGTATTACGTCGTGCCGGACATACTGAGGCTGCAGTTGACTTAGCCCGACTATGCAGTATGCAGCCTGTAGCTGCACTTATTGAGATCATTAATGAAGATGGTACTATGGCGCGTCTACCGCAATTATTTAAGGTTGCCGAAAAGTGGAATCTGCACATCATTTCTATCAAAGACTTGATCGCCTATCGTCTCCGTACAGACAATATTCTTGAAGAAGGTGAGCGCATACACCTTCCGACTCAATATGGAGATTTTGATCTTATTCCATTCCGTCAGAAGAGCAATGGACGCGAACATATCGCACTTATTAAGGGATCCCTTTCACCGGATGAACCTATTTTGGTGCGAGTTCATTCAAGCTGTGCCACGGGAGATATATTTGGCTCGTGCCGCTGTGAATGTGGTGAGCAATTACACTTAGCCATGCAAACCATTGAGAAAGAGGGGAAAGGAGTTGTCATCTATCTAAACCAAGAGGGAAGAGGCATTGGACTGATGGCTAAGATGAAGGCCTATAAGCTACAAGAGGATGGCCTTGATACGGTAGATGCCAACTTACATTTAGGCTATGAGGCAGATGAGCGAGATTATGGAGTTGGTGCTCAGATGCTCCGTAGCATTGGCGTAGGTAAAATGCGCCTTATGACCAACAACCCCGTGAAGCGTATCGGGCTTGAGAGCTATGGACTTGAAATAGCCGAAGTAGTTCCCTTGGAAATTAAGCCAAACCCATACAACGAAACCTACTTACGAACCAAAAAAGAACGTATGGGCCATAAACTGCATAACATAAAATAGAGATAACTAATACTTAGACCAATGAATATGATGAAGAGATTCTTTTATCTTGCAGCTATCTTTGTTACAGTGCTTTGCACTGCTACTGCACAACAAACGTATGACATCCGTCTTAACCTCAATCCTCCCATTAAGGTTCCTCTAAGACAAAATATGAGACAGGATAATTCTGTTTCTTACGGAGGTCAAAACATGAAGTCTGTCAACAACGTAAAGACTGATCTTGTTTTCTCTATCATGGAGAAGAAGGGGGAAAACTACATTATCAATGCGGTAATCAACAAAATTGAAGTTGAGAATGAAGGCATGGGGCAAACCCAAAAAATCTCCTCAGAAGACAGTGAGAATAATTTTAATAAAGCCATTAAAAAGATGACTCACAATGTAGTTAAGGCGGAGATTACCCCATACTTTGAGGTTGTCGGAGAACCTGTTGCAGTGACAGAAGGGGTAGATAATGAGGTTGTAAAAGCAATCATGAAATCTTTTACAGACTTACTCAGCGAGCTATATCATGCCTCTGTAAAGAAGGGAGATTCTTGGACCGTAGAAGATAAGGAAGCCGGTTCTAAGAACGTATATACCCTTACAGATGTAACTGAGCACTCTTATCTGATCAATGCCAAGCTATCCATTGATGGTGACTTCCAAGGAGCTGCTGTAAGTGGTGTTGGCTCTATGAATGTAGAGATTGACCGAGCTACCGGAGTGCCTCTCTATGGTCTTATGACCTTACCACTTAAGGGCAGTGCTATGGCAGAAGGTATGACGATCAATATTGAGACGAATACAACCAGTTCATTTGAATTTGCCCAATAAATATTGATTAGAGGGGAGTCTCTACTTCCTTCTTACCAATACACAACCAGATAATAAAGACCGGCTAATTGATTGATTAGCCGGCCTTTTTATTTCTGCTCCTCATTTATTTCCGATACTCTTTTTACCGTTGATAAAAGGTATTTATCTTTTCCAAAATAGATCTGTATGTTTCTTTTGAAAAATATAGATCTTTCATTTGAAAGGTACAGATGTTTTTTGAGATAGTAAAGATAAGCATGCCGGAATCAAGATAATAGCAACTTAGTATTATATCATAGAAGTAATATACCCACTGACAAGTATTGAAGCGCTCTCTATCTTGCAGTAGTTTTGCAGTCAATTAGTTTATTTGAAATATTAGATACCATGTTGAAAAGAATTACATTACTATTTTTGTTCCTTACTATCTCCCACACGCTACTGACAGCGCAACATAGTAAGAGTCACTTACCCAGTGATGCAAATATCGTTGGACATGTTACCGATGCACACACAGGTGAGCATTTGACCGGAATGACAATTCAAATTAAAGGAACCACCTTCGGTACAACGACTGATGCCACTGGGCACTACTTTCTCAAGCACCTGAAGCCCGGAAAACTAACGCTCATCATGCGCGGAGTGGGTTATCAAAGCCAAGAAAAGGAAGTCAATGTCGAAAAAGATAAAATAAGCGAGGTCAATTTTCAAGCCGTTGAAGACATAATTAGCATGGACGAAGTTGTAGTAACGGCAAACAGACAGGAAACACTTCGTCGTATGGCTCCTACCGTGGTGAGCATTGCGGATGAAAAATTATTCAGTCGTATCAATGCTAATAACCTGATGCAGGGCCTCAGCTTCCAGCCGGGTCTGAGAGTGGAGAATAACTGTCAGAACTGCGGGTTCAATCAAGTTAGAATCAATGGATTAGATGGACGCTATACACAGATACTTATTGATAGCCGGCCCATACTCAGCTCTTTAGCCGGTATATATGGCATGGAGCAGATACCTACCAACATGGTTGAACGAGTAGAAGTGATACGTGGAGGAGGTTCAGCACTGTATGGCTCCTCAGCAATTGGTGGAGTTGTAAACATCATTACGAAAGCTCCTTCCGGCAATAGTTTTACCTTCAAAGAATCCCTTACCTTAACTGGCATGAAGAAGCCTGACAACAACATCAGCTTCAATGCTTCCCTTGTGAGCAGCGACAATCGAATCGGAGCAGTGGTTTTTGGCCAAGCACGAAATCGAAAGCCCTGGGATGCTAATGGGGATAACTATAGCGAATTAGGCTTTCTAAATGCACACTCACTTGGCGCACGTGGGTACATTAAAACTTCAGACTTCTCTCAATTGACAAGTGAATTTCACACTATTCAGGAAGATCGTCGCGGAGGGGATCATATTTTGGAGTGGCCCGACCATGTAGCCGCTGTATCAGAGCATGTACGCCACTCTATTTATAGTGGAAGCGGCAAATATGATCTCTTTTCTAAGGATTACAAGCATAAGTTTCAGATCTACGTATCGGGCCAATCTATCCGAAGAGAGAGCTACTACGGTGGTATCGGAGAGCAAACAGATGCTGATGGGATCCGTTTAGGCGATGTAGGTTACCCTATTCCGCACGAGGCCTGGGGAGAAAACGATGGGCGCAGTAGAGGACTTACAATGAACACAGGGGCTCAATACTCATACGACTTTGACAAGCTTTTGTTCCTACCTGCACAACTACTCGTAGGGGTAGAATACACCTACGATTCCCTAAAAGATGCCATGCCCATACGCCATTGGACACCTGAGCCATCGAGAACAGGAAACAACAGCAAAAATGCAGGCGAAGTACGATCCTTATTCCCTGAGTTAAGACAAAAACTCAACATTTGGAGCCAACTGGCACAAATAGAGTGGAAGAATGATATGTGGTCTATTTTAATGGGGACTCGATTAGATGAGCATTCGCTGGTAAAGAACCCTGTTTTCAGTCCACGTGTCACGCTACGCTACAACCCTACTAACGACATCAACTTACGCTTCTCATATGCAAAGGGATTCCGCGCTCCTCAAATCTATGATGAAGATCTACACGTATCTGTAGTAGGGGGCGACAGCCAAAAGATCATTAATTCTAAAGACTTACATCCTGAGTCGAGTCATTCATTCAATCTTAGTGGGGACTTCTATTTTAGGCATAGAGGGTTCTCTGCAAACCTCCTTGTAGAGGGCTTCTTTAATCGTATCACTGATGTATTTGTTTTACAGGAGCAACCCTCCCAAAATGATGGGATCAAACGCTATATGAGGACAAATGGACTTGGCTGCAAGGTCTTTGGAGTAAATATAGAAGGACGCTTTGCATGGCATTGGTTACAGCTCCAATTAGGAGCCACGGTGGCACAAAATCGCTATGATCAACCGGAAGAATGGGGCGAACATGCCCTCTTCGCTCAAAACGGTATGCCCATCATAGAAGAAGGGAGCATAAAGGTTGAAAAGCTCTCCGAGAAAAGGGTCTTACGCACACCAAATGCATATGGGTACTTTACTTTCAGTGCAGAGCTATTCCATGGTTTCACAATAGCCTTAAATGGGAATTTGACCGGATCTATGTTAGTGCCACACGTTATTGAGTACGGTGCCGGAGCAGCCGAATCAGACCGTTCTGCCGGACATAAGGCTTCCGACTTTGACGCCTACTTTGACGCTCACCAAATAGCTCCGGAAGATAGAGTTGTTCGTATAGATGAGTTAGTAAGTTCACCCTTTTTCTTTGAGTTAGGAGCCAAGCTATCTTATGAATTTGAACTATTTTCCTCCAAAGTACAACTCAATGCAGGAATGACGAATCTATTTAATTCCATGCAGCGGGACTACGATCGCGGAGCATCACGCGATAGTGGATACATATATGGGCCACTCGCACCTCGCTCCTTCTATTGTGGTATTCAATATAACTTCTAAGAGTAAGTCTTGAAAAAAGGACTTAGGGAAGGCAAAATATTCTCTGAGATATTGACAAGTTTGTTTTGCAGTAGCTTTGCTTAGCGAGACCTCTACAAAAGAAAAGCTCCCCTTCGGAAGTACACTTCTCAAAGGGGAGCTTAATTATTTTCGTTTTCTTCTATAAATGCTTCTTTTACTTAGTAGCCTCTACCTTAGCTGCCGGATGTACTTCAAGCAATTCAACTTCAAATATCAAAGTTGAATAAGGAGGAATCATGTTGCCGGCACCACGCTCACCATAAGCTTGGTCTTCCGGTATTACAACTTGTATTTTTTCGCCCTCTTTCATTTGTTGCAACACTTCTGTCCAACCGGGAATAACTCCATTTACAGGGAACTCTGCCGGTTCACCACGTGTATAGGAACTATCAAATGGCTCTTCGGCATCAATCAGACGACCCGAATAGTTTACCTTCACGGTGTCAAGGGGAGTAGGAGTAGCGCCATCTTCCTTACCCGGAGTCAGTACTTTATAGGCAACCCCGCTGGGAAGAGTCT
Source organism: Porphyromonas miyakawae (assembly GCF_045865415.1). NCBI lineage: Bacteria > Pseudomonadati > Bacteroidota > Bacteroidia > Bacteroidales > Porphyromonadaceae > Porphyromonas > Porphyromonas miyakawae. Next base: position 780,869 of record NZ_BAAFSF010000001.1, on the reverse strand, counting down.
TTACTTCCTTGTCTTTACAGAACTTCTTGATATACTCAGCACCCTTGGTCTTATTTTCACCGTACTTCTTTTCTGTTACGCGCTTGTTGAATTCGTTTATTTCACGATTGTAGTACTCATTGGCTGCGTCTTCACTCCATTTTACCTTCACGGTATCACCTGTAAAGGCCACGGTGAAATACTTTTTGAAAAGTTCATTACTCAAAAAGCTTTCTGCATTGCTTTTACATACGTTCATACCATTTACAAGACCCAAATAGTATGAATACTGTTTCTTGTCTGCCATAGAAAGCCCCTTTTGAAAACCTTCTAAGAACTTAGCTCGGTTAATTGAGTCATCTCCGGCTTGCATGTTCTGCATTTCCATCTGTTGGGCATAGTTAAGACCCTGCATATAGCCGAGAGCCATTGCCATACTATCATTCAGGGGATCAGCTTTAGTGCTGTTTGATCCCTTACCCCCACAAGATGCCAAAGACAGTGTCAAGGCAATACAGGCACTTAGTGCCAAAAAAAATTGTTTTTTCATACGAAATATTTTTATTTTCTATTTTCACTATTTTTTCCTTTTTGATTCTTAGCGGATGCATTAGCAGATATGCTTTCCGCTACAGGGATTGGTGCTCCCTTTATTACCTGCAATAATTCAATCTCAAAAATAAGGGTTGAATAAGGAGGTATCTTTTGTCCCGCTCCACGTGCTCCATAAGCAAGTTGCTCGGGGATGACTAAGCGGGCCTTACTTCCCTGAGGCAACAAGCAGAGTCCTTCTGTCCAACCGGGGATAACCTGTAATGGACTGAACTTAGTCGGCTCACCTCGGTCGTAGGAGCTGTCAAATACCGTGCCGTCAGTGAGCATACCTTTATAGTGTACAACTACTGTATCCTCAACTGTGGGCTTGGGTCCCTTACCTAAGGAAAGGATCTCATATTGCAAACCACTTTCGGTAACATGCACATCTTTGTTTTTGGCGTTTTGTTCCAAATAAGCACGTGATTGCTCTTTTATTTTCTCATTGATGCTTTGCTCCATCGATTTGAAGTACTGCATCACTATATCATTAGCTGCCTTAGCCGTGAGGGTGGTATCCACGCCTCTTACATAGCTACTAAGCCCTTCCAAAAGCACATTCATCTGAATTGTCTCATTACCGGGGAAACGCTTCAGATTCTGTTTCAAGGCATCGCCGAAGGCCACGCCTAAAGCCCGAGAAGCCTCTTCGGCCGTAGGAACTACAGACTGCTCATTTGCACTAAGTGTCGTATCTGCAACCTCTTGCGCAAACGCAGATTTTATCAAGGTCAGGCAGCAGGTTAGGACAATAAAGAACTGTTTAATCCTCATCTTTAATAGTCTGTTATAATACGGTACTACTGATTCTCTTCAATACTCAGTAACTCAATTTCAAAAATAAGGGTCATGTTAGGCCTAATGACACTACCGGCACCGCGCTCGCCATATGCCAGGTGAGAGGGGATCACCACACGCCATTTAGAGCCTACAGGCATCTGCTGTAAAACCTCTGTCCAGCCCGGAATCACAGCATTAACAGGGAAAGAAGCCGGCTTACCCCGCTCGTACGAGCTATCAAAGACAACACCATTGATAAGCGTACCATGGTAATGTACTTCTACGGAGTCTGTTTTCTTGGGTTTAGGACCATTCCCCTCTTTTAGTACTTCATATAAAATACCACTTGGTAAGCTCTTAACGCCATCTTTATGTCGCATAATCTCAGCATACTCCTTGCCGGCTGCAAGGTTGAGCTCTTTTTCTTCATTCTGAATACGATTAAAGAAGGCTTCTGTTACCTCCCTAGCCTCATCGTAACTTATTTGAGGTTGCTTTCCACTGAATACATCGGCTATAGCCTCTGCAAAGTCCTCTGTAACAATACTCTTTATTCCGCTTGCCAAAAAATTATTTGCTATGCTTAAACCCAATGCATAGCTTACTTTATCTGTCATGATAATTCCTACTTATTATTCTTTAAATAAAGCCATTTAACCGCTGCAAATGTAGTAATTTAATGTATAATCTACGTGACTCCATGCATACCCGCGAAGTTGGCGACCATTCTACAATACAAGTACACGAGAAATGTCCACTCTCTCCGACTCAAGAGCAGTCAAAAGCTATTTATCATATTCTGAAACCCTCATTATCTTGCCAAAGGCTTTATCTTCCTGCTTAGTCAAGAGAGTAATACGAAGCATCTCTAACCTCCGGCATTACCGAAACCTGTTTCATGAGACCCTCTTTCGTAACTATATCAAATACGATGGATGTAGGCAACTCATTTCCACTTACATAGGGACGGAAATTAAACAGGTAAGAAAATACCGTTTTGTACTTATTCTTGGCAAACCTTTTGGCAATTGCTTTATTATCACCGGACTTCCAGTAGCGACAATTCTTTAAGCCATACTTATCTGTATAGAGCGTTGACCCATCTCTAAAACGTATCGTTTCCTGAACAAACGAATGGTATGCCTTATTGAGTGCATCTTTAGTATCCATCATCTTGCCGTTGATCGCCGTAATACGATCTCCACTCTTTATCCCGGCACGATCTGCAGGAGAACCGGGAACTACAAAAGCCACGAGACTGATATCTCTTGCGTTATACACAATACCGGTATAGTTGAAACGCCGAGAGACGACACGAATGGCAGGATTAAGATCATAACGTACAAAGGGAAACTGCATCAGCATAATAGGCAACGCATTGCGTGCATATTCGGCAATGGGATACTCTTCCATGATATGTTCTACAGCTTCACAGCTCCAAATCATATGACTTAGATTACGACCATCAAACAGACGAATACCAACCGTAAGTACAGTGGGCGCCGCTTGTTTGTCTGCCCCTACTTCAAGAAGTGGCATAGGAGTTAGGATACCACTCTCGGGTGCCACGCGATAATACTTCTTAGTATCTGAGACAATATCTTTTTTGGATACTTCTTTGTAAAAGGGATTACGCACCAATTGATAATAGGTGTCTATAATGATATCTGCATCGTGCACATCGTAACGCAATCCCTTGCGCTCAAAAGCCTGTTTAATTACGGCTTTGAAAACCTCATCCGTTTCGTTAAGAGCATCACTCTGTGCATCGGCAAAGGCAAAAGCTTGATATGCTTCAAAGGAGGTCTTCCCCTCCCTACCCGTGTCAAAGGGATAAACAACAAGACGCTCAGATGCATCCTCCAAACTATACAAAGAGAAAGCTTTGGAGAGTTGACGCTCATCAATCATATCAACGCCCAAGCAATATCTTGGCAGAATACGCTCTGCACGATGATATGCAAAATTGGATACACAAAGCCTTGTTTCTTCATCTGTCGGATTTGTGAGTGTGCGGATAAAAGCAGCTTCATCCATCTCACTTGTGGCCAATCCGTTGATACTGTCAATGATATCTCCGGGCTTTAATCCGGCTTGAGCTGCAGGAGAGGCAGGTTCCACAGAAAGAATTACCGGACGATTCGCCCCCCAATTCTCATTGTAGCTCAATTGATACTCGAAGCCTATAAAACAATTTGTTCCCAAGTTACTCTGTGCCATAGCTAACAATGCATTTGTTACAAGCATAGTCAGACAGATGGATACGAGCAGACAAAAGTGGTTTCTTCTCATGATATATATCGTTTGTTTTCTACTATTAGTTGTTATTACGCAGCATGCTATAGCAAGCCTTAAGGGCTTCCTGTGTTGCAGTAGTCGTTATATTTCGTCGTGTACCTCTTAAGTGCAATTCAACGGCACACACATTAGTATGCGATGCAATAGCTATCCAGGCTGTACCCACAGGGGTATCTTTGTCAGGAGCAGTTGGTCCGGCAGCACCTGTAGTAGCAATCGCATAGTCCGTGCCTAACTGCCGAATAACTCCACGAGCCATAGCCTCAGCTACTTGACGACTAACTACCCCATGCATAGCAATAAGATTCTCTGATACACCTAATAAGGACTCTTTTACTATCTCCGAATAAGCTACGATAGCCCCTTTGAACCAAGTAGACGCACCAGGAACAGCACAAAGCTCGGCAGCAATTCCTCCGGCTGTAAAACTCTCTGCCGTTGAAAGACTTTTGCCCCGCATGAGGAGCATACGGGCAATCATATGGGTTAGTGGATTAGCGACACACGACATCGGTTATTGACAAAGGGTAGTTTTTACAAAAGGCACTACATCTATTGTAGCAAAAGCCTTTTGGAGATAACTATAATATCCGGCTACTGCTACCATAGCAGCATTGTCAGTCGTATAGGCGAATTTGGGAATGAAAACCTCCCAACCATACTTCTCCCCATAGGCGTAAAAAGCATCGCGCAACCCTGTATTGGCCGATACGCCTCCTGCAACTGCCAGGCGTGTTATCTTCATATCTTGGGCAGCGCGACGAAGCTTATCCATCAATATATCAATCACTGTCTTTTGCAAGGAAGCTGCGAGATCAGCTTTGTTTTTATCAATGAAATCAGGATCCTTAGCCAATTCATCTCGCAGTGTATAGAGAAATGATGTCTTAAGCCCACTAAAACTATAGTTATAGCCTTCCACATGCGGCTTTGCGAAGTGAAAGCGTTTAGGATCCCCTTCTCCGGCAAGTTTATTGATAATGGGACCACCGGGATAACCCAAGCCCATTACCTTGGCACATTTATCAAAAGCCTCCCCGGCTGCATCGTCAATAGTCTGACCTATAACCTCCATTTCATAGGGAGAATCCAACCGGACAATCTGTGAGTTACCGCCCGAAACCAATAGGCAAAGGAACGGGAACTCGGGGAAATGCTTGTTTTCCTCCCCCTCCTCGTAGAGAAAGTGTGCTAAAACATGTGCTCTAAGGTGATTAATGGTAATAAGCGGCTTATCTAAAGCTAATGCAAAGGCTTTAGCAAAGTTCACACCTACCAGCAAGGATCCCAATAGACCCGGACCGGCAGTTGTGGCAACTGCATCAATATCCTCTTTATTTATACCGGCCCTTTTTATGGCTGTAGCTACCACAGGGACTATATTCTCTTGATGTGCCCGGGAAGCCATCTCAGGCACTACCCCACCATACTCAGTGTGTACAGCCTGTGAGGCTACCACATTGCTTAGCAGCCGGCGTCCACAAACAATCGCAGCACCGGTATCATCGCAGCTACTCTCAATTCCTAAGATAATAGGGTCTTTATGCGACATACTCATTCCATTACTCGTCATTCAACCATAACAAAGATACTATTTTAAGAGTATTCAATGACTACTAAAGACGTGTCATAGGGGCAAATCCCGGCAACGTCCACTTATAACGAATAGCCAATAGTCTTATTGAAAGTACAAGAAGGGAGACGAAAAGCCCAATAAATGGTACGCTAAGCGGTGTAAAACTAAAAAGGAAAATATAGACCAATCCACCCATTAAACAAGCCGATGCATACACCTCACGAACAAAGATATGTGGGATTTCATTGACTAGTATATCGCGTATCATACCACCAAAAGCCCCTGTGATAGTAGCCATCAAAGGAGCTATCCAAATCGCCATACCTGCATCTATACTACGCTGTGCCCCTACAACTGCAAACATTCCCAATCCGACTGAATCCAAAAAGAATACAACATGCTCAACCTTCAGCAAGTATCTCCGGAAAACAGCATACGTAAGAAGCGCTAATAGGGTAATCATCAAATACATAGGATTGGAAAACCAAAAAACAGGAATATCCAACATCATATCACGCAGCGTACCACCTCCTACAGCTGTAATAAATCCTACCACATAGGCACCGAACCAGTCTAATTGGTGTTCTTCCGCAACCCGTATTCCACTGACCGCAAAGGCAAATGTCCCCAAATAATCACTCCAAAGAGAGTAATCCCGTATCAGATCAAGAAAAGTTTGATTATCACTCATATTACAACTTAGGTTCCAGCCTATATTTCCCCTAAGAGCGTTGCTTGTGTTGCACTCTTTATCCTCACATTCACAAAGCTTCCGATACGAGCCTGAGCCTTTGGAAAGACGACTACTTTATTGGTTACAGTACGGCCAAAGTACTCATCCCGACTCTTCTTACTGACTCCCTCTACCAGTACCTCAAAAGTTTTACCTATATCAGCCTCATTAGAAGCAAGACTCAGCCTATTTTGCAGGGCGATCAACTCTTCTAATCGTCTTAGTTTAACGCTTTCCGGAACATCATCAGGGTAGTGTCTTGCCGCATATGTGGAAGGACGCTCACTGTACTTAAAGAGGAATGCAGAATCAAAACGAATCTCTTCCATAAGTCTAAGCGTATCGGCATGGTCTTCTTCAGTTTCTCCACAGAAGCCACAAAAGATATCAGTAGAGATACCACAGTGCGGGATACTTTTACGCAGAGTAGCAACCCTATCAATGTACCACTCTCTTGTATATCCTCGCTTCATACGTTCCAAGACTGCGTTGCTACCACTTTGTACCGGCAAATGAATATGAGCACAGATTTTTGGATAGGTTGCCATGGTATGGATCAACTTGTCGCTCATATCTATTGGATGAGGCGAGGTAAAGCGGATACGCATTTCGGGAGCAATCCGATGGATAGCAACGAGCAGATCTGGGAAATCCACTTCAGCACCATCTTTTCCTATATAATGATAGCCATTTACCTTCTGTCCAAGTAGGGTCACTTCCCTATACCCCACCTCACGCATATGCTCAATCTCTCGATAGATACTCTCCGGCTCTCTGCTTCGCTCCCTACCTCGAGTAAAAGGAACAATGCAATACGAGCAAAACTCATCACAGCCTCTCATAATACTCACAAAGCCGGAGATATGCAGCCCGGGGAGTTTGAGCGGTATCACATCGCGATAAGTTTCCTCTTTGCTAAGGGTAATATTGATTGCCTTGTGACCACTTTCTACATCGCTAAGCATATTCGGCAAATCAGAATACGCATCGGGTCCTGCTACCAAATCGACTCCATACTCAGTAAGTAGCCTTTCTTTTACTCGCTCCGCCATACATCCCAGAACGCCTATTATAGCCGGATTTCCATTCTTACGCCTTAGCGCTTGTAGATTTTCAATACGCCCTATAACGCGCTTCTCGGCATTATCTCTCACACTGCACGTATTAATAAGTAGTACATCCGCTTCTTCCGGAGACTCAGTAAAATCATATCCTACTGTTTTGAGTATAGCAGCCACAACTTCTGTATCAGCTACATTCATCTGACAGCCGTAAGTTTCTATATGAACTTTTTGTGACATTATTTTGATACATTAATAGGTAAAAGAAACACAACCTGATACATTCCCGTTAAGACAATTAAAAATATGCATCTCACGTAGGTTTCAAAGTTGTTGCATTGGAAATAATTCACCAACTTTGCGATGGAAAAGAAAGATTTTTCTATAGTTAAGGTTTTGGTTAATGTAGGAAGGGCGAGTCGTGAGATTCGCCCTTTCATTTCAACTCCTTGCATTTGCAAGTAAAACCACAAAAAGGAAGCGAACACTTTGTGTGTCCCTATAGGCGCATCCTGACACTTTGCAATGTTATTTCCCGGTTTAATAGGATCATTAGTACTTCTTATATCCTTATTGTCCATTATTTAGTACCTTTGAGTAGTCGCATCAATCCTTCCTTTTACAAAAGTACAAAGGAAGCGTGACACGAGAGCTATTTATGAAATAAGAAAACACGATTATATATTTGAGGAAAGCAATGTACAAAGTAATGAGTGCCGATGAGGCGGCAAGGTTGATTAAAAATGGCGATAATGTGGGCGTGAGCGGGTTTACCCATGCCGGATGCCCTAAAGTGCTACCCAAAGCGATTGCTCGCTATGCCGAGGAAGAGCATCAAGCGGGGCGACCCTTCCGGATAGGGCTCTTTACCGGAGCTAGCACCTCCGATCGTTTGGACGGTGTTCTGGCGCGTGCTAAGGCAATCTCCTTCCGAACCCCATACCAATCTACCAAAGATTTGCGCGCTGCCATCAATAACGAGGAAGTACACTATGTGGATATGCATCTATCTCAGCTTGCCCAAGAGATGCGCTCGGGCTTCTATGGAGATATAGATGTGGCGATTGTGGAAGCTGCCGAAGTGACTGATAATGGTGAGATCGTACCCACTTGCGGTGTAGGAATTCTGCCTACCATATGCCGAATGGCAAAACGCATTATCGTGGAATTGAACGACAAGCATCCTGCTGCCATACGCGGTATGCACGACCTTGCGGAGCCTCTGGACCCGCCTTTCCGCGAAGCAATCCCTATCTATCACCCGTCGGATCGCGTCGGCTTGCCCTACATAAAGGTAGATCCTGGCAAAATCGCTGCCATCGTAAAGACCAGCGAACCCAACGATGAAGGTAAATTTACCCCGGTGGACGAAGTAACCAAGGCTATTGGCGACAATGTAGCTGCTTTCCTCCACAAAGAACTTGTGGAAGGGCGCATTCCTAAAGAGTTTCTTCCCATTCAGAGCGGGGTAGGCAATGTGGCCAATGCCGTACTAGGCGCTTTGGGCGATAATAGTGATATACCGGACTTTAACGTCTACACCGAAGTGATTCAGGACTCAGTAATCGCGCTGATGAATAAAGGGCGCGTTAAGTTTGCAAGTGGTTGCTCGCTAACCGTATCCCGCAGCGTGATGCAGGATATATACGCTCGTTTGGACGAATTCCGTGATCGCATCGTATTGCGGCCTTCCGAATACTCCAACAACCCTGAAGTGGTGCGCCGTTTGGGCATCATTACCATCAATACTGCCTTAGAAGCCGATATTTTCGGCAATGTAAACTCCACACATGTAAACGGTGTGCGGATGATGAACGGGATCGGTGGATCGGGCGATTTTACCCGTAATGCCTATCTCTCCATATTCACCACTCCATCCACTGCTAAAAACGGCTCCATAAGTGCCTTTGTTCCGATGGTTTCGCACCTCGATCACTCCGAACACTCGGTTAAGGTAATTATATCCGAATATGGCGTTGCCGACCTGCGTGGCAAGGATCCGCGCCAAAGAGCAAAATGTATTATCGAAAACTGCGTACATCCCGATTATCGCGAACTGCTCACCGAATACGTTGCTCGGACGCAATCGGTTCATACGCCACACGATTTGCGCAATGCCTTCGCCTTCCATCGCGCAATTATCGAAGAGGGCGATATGCGTAAAGCACGATTTATTTGAAACAAAACAAAGAAAACAAACTATAGTAATCTAAAAATATCATGAAACAACCGGATTTAAGTCAATACGGAATTACCGGGGTGAAGGAAGTGATCTACAATCCTTCCTACGATTTCCTATATAAGGAAGAACTCAAGCCCGAATTAACCGGATACGAAAAAGGTCAGCTCACGGAGTTGGGTGCCGTTAATGTAATGACAGGTATCTACACCGGCCGAAGCCCCAAGGATAAGTTCTTTGTATACGACGATACTACCAAAGATACCATCTGGTGGACCAGCGACGAATATAAGAACGATAATAAGCCCGTTAAGCCCGAAGCGTGGAAAGAACTCAAAAAGATTGCCACGGAAGAGCTGTCCCATAAGCGACTCTTTGTGGTAGATGCTTTTTGCGGTGCCAATGCCAATAGCAGGCTGAAGATACGTTTCATTATGGAAGTGGCCTGGCAGGCACATTTTGTCACCAATATGTTCATTCGTCCTACCAAAGAGGAACTCGAAAACTTCGGTACGCCTGATTTTGTAGTGATGAACGCTTCCAAGGCAAAAGTTACCAACTACAAGGAACTGGGGCTGAACAGCGAAACAGCGGTAGTATTCAATCTGACCGAAAAGGTGCAGATTATTATCAACACCTGGTACGGCGGCGAAATGAAAAAGGGTATGTTCTCCTACATGAATTACCTCAATCCGCTCCGCGGAATGGCTTCCATGCACTGCTCCGCCAATACTAATCAGGCAGGAACGGAAACCGCTATCTTCTTTGGACTATCCGGAACCGGTAAAACCACCCTTTCCACTGATCCGAAGCGCAAACTGATTGGCGACGACGAACACGGATGGGACGACGACGGAATCTTCAATTACGAAGGCGGTTGCTATGCAAAAGTGATCAACTTGAGCAAGGAAAACGAACCCGATATCTATAATGCGATCAAGCGCGATGCTCTGCTTGAAAATGTGACGGTAGATGCCAACGGAAAAATCGACTTCTCCGATAAGAGCGTGACAGAAAATACGCGCGTTTCCTATCCTATCTATCACATTCAGAACATAGTAAAGCCTATCAGCAAGGCGGGTCACGCCAATAAAGTTATATTCCTTTCCGCCGATGCCTTCGGTGTGCTGCCTCCCGTATCTATCCTTACGCCGGAGCAGACGCAGTACTACTTCCTCAGTGGATTTACCGCTAAGCTGGCAGGAACGGAACGCGGTATCACCGAACCCACCCCCACCTTCTCCGCTTGCTTTGGAGCTGCATTCCTATCGCTGCATCCTACTAAGTACGGCGAAGAATTGGTTAAGAAAATGAAGATGGTAGGTGCCAAGGCTTACCTCGTTAATACCGGATGGAACGGAACCGGCAAACGTATCTCTATTAAGGATACGCGTGCCATTATTGACGCTATTCTGGATGGAAGCATTGATAAGGCTCCCACGAAAACAATGCCTTACTTCAACTTCCTCGTACCTACCGAGCTGCCCGGCGTAGATAGCGGCATCCTCGATCCGCGCGATACGTATCGCGACGCCAAGGAGTGGGACGAAAAGGCGCGCGATCTTGCGCAGCGCTTTATCACCAACTTCCATAAGTTCACCGGCAACGACTTGGGCAAAAAGCTGGTAGCTGCCGGCCCCACCCTCTAATTCGTATAGAGGTAAAAATATGAAACGATAAGAGAAAGGCACAGATTTCTTTGCACAGGAAGTCTGTGTCTTTTTTATTTCCCATTCAGCATTATTAATCCAACCTAAATAATAACCCCACAAATCGATATACAAATATGAATAAGCTATTAAGATGCGTACCAGTGCTACTACTGATGCCGCTATTCATAGCCGGATGTGCCGGAGCAGAAACTGGACAAGAACAACAAAACTGGCAAACGGAAAATCTAAAAGGGGCAGTCAAGTCCTATACCCAAAGCGTATACAAGGCAATAGAAAAGTTTGGGAAAATCGAGAAAGGCGAACAAGACATTGTAACGCGTGTCGTAGATAATAAAGATTTTTATAATATCATTGCAGCGTATAATGAGAAAGGGAATTTAATAGAAAGAAGTACATATTTTGCGGACAGCACTCTTTTCTACAAAGAAAAATTCGTATACAATGATGAGGGAAAACAAATAGAAGGAGGCCAGTATGATGCAAATGGTACCCTTGAGGGAAAGACAAAGTTTCTATATGATGAAAAAGGAAATCTGATAGAAATAGACCACTACAAGTCAGATGGCTCTCTTGATGGGAAAATAATGTGTTCCTACGATGAGAAGGGGAATGAAATTGAGCGCAACAGCTACCAATCAGACGGCTCTCTTGATTGGAAAACAGTGAGTGCCTACGATGATAATGGGAATAAAATCGAAAGTAACCATTACGAATCAGACGGTTCCCTTGTTTGGAAAGAAAAGTATGTATACGATAAGAACGGAAATCGTATAGAAATGAGCCTTAGTGACCAAGATGGCGCAAACTTCAAAGGGAGGATTGCATACGATGACAAAGGGAATCTAATAGAATGGATTGGTCCTGACTCAGAAGGCAACTCCTGGGAAGGTAAATGCACCTATCAATATGACGAAAAGGGCAATTGGACACAGATGGTGATATACCAAGATGGGACCCCTATAAACATCGTTGAGCGCGAGTACACCTACTACTAATCCCCACCCACCTATTCTTGCTTCGTAAGAGCACTCCTTCAGTAGATCAGCAAATGGAGAAGAGCGTTGGAGGAGATATAAGGGCAGGTATTTGAAATTGATTTTAATAACATGACATAGAGGGGCACGCTTCGCCCCTCTATGTTTTTATAGGGGACATGGCTACGGCTCTATTCATTGTACCTTTCGTTTGCCGGATTAGTAAAAGCAAACAGCAAGAGGTGCCTATGCCATCCGATGAACGAGAAGGTCACAAACCTAATGGAGCGCACACCGGGAATGCCAAAAGAGAGATGGGCTGCGACACCTGCCGCAACCCATCTAATCTAAAAGATATGTCAAATAGATACTAATTAGCGCTTGGGTATACTCTTCAGTATCTCAACCAAATGGCGCCAGAATAGATCTACCGTTTCTATTTCACAACACTCGCGCGGGGAGTGTACATAGCGAAGTGTAGGACCAAATGAAACCATATCCAAGTTGGGGTACTTCGTAAGGAATAGTCCACACTCAAGCCCTGCATGAATAGCCAGTACTTGCGGCTCCTTATTGAACAGCCTCTTATAGGCATCGTTTACTACCTGCAGGATCTCTGAGTCGGGATTAGGTTCCCAACCGGGATATCCGTCGCGCACTTCTACCTTAGCACCGGCAAGCTCAAATACGCTCTTTACTAAGTTGCCCACGTCTTCTTTAAGCGACTCTGAAGAGCTACGTTGGCTTGTTTCTACCTCTATTTCACCCGCTTTCTTCATTTTAATGGAAGCCAAGTTGGTTGAAGTTTCCACCAAGTCTTCCATGTCGTGACTCATACCCAATACCCCATGAGGCATGGCGTACAGCATGCGCACGATACGCTCGGTGCACTCATCGGTAATTACCTTGTCAGCCTTTTCAGCACTTTCGATAGTAACTTTCACATCGGGATCTACCCTACGCAATTCATGCTGCATATCGCCCTGCATTTGATTTACAATAGCAGTTAGTGCCTCTTTTTTATTGGCAGGAACAGCTACTACGGCATAGGCTTCGCGAGGTATCGCATTGTGTAAGTTGCCCCCATCGATAGCGATAAGGTTCAGCGGCATCTCATTCATAGCTCTGTAGAGTACACGAGTCAAGAGTTTATTGGCATTACCCAAGCCAATATGGATCTCACCTCCGGAGTGTCCCCCCTTGAGTCCGTTGACGGTTATTTTGGCAAAGAATGAATTGCTATCTGCCTTCTTGGTATCATAACTTATGATACCGGTAGTACCCATACCCCCTGCACAACCGATGAACATTTGTCCTTCATCTTCGCTGTCTAGATTCAAGAGAATGCTTCCCTTGATAAAGCCGGGCTGAATACCGAAAGCGCCTGTCATACCGGTCTCTTCGTCTACGGTAAACAAGCATTCAATAGGACCATGCTCTACAGTATCGTCATCCAGTACAGCCAAAGCAGAAGCCACTCCGATACCGTCATCTGCACCCAGTGTAGTACCTGTAGCCTTAACCCAACCATCTTCTATGATTGTCCGGATAGGATCCTTTTCAAAGTCGTGATTCACATCACTATTCTTCTCGCAGACCATATCCACATGGCTCTGCAAAACTACTGTCTTACGATCCTCATACCCTTTAGTGGCAGCCTTGCGGATAACAATGTTACCAACATGATCTTCATCAAACTCCAAGTTACGCTCTTGCGCAAACTTACGCAAATAGGCTCTTATTTTCTCCTCTTTCTTGCTCGGACGAGGTACCTTAGTTATCTCATCGAAGAAACGCCATACGCCGGCGGGCTTTAAGTCTGTAATCTTCATTTTTGTTATATCTGTTTATCTATTAATATTTATACTTATGTACTATCTTTGCAACAGTGCAAATGTAATGAAAAGAAGTATGATTGTCATCATTTCGTTAGTAATAGTTGGTATCGCTGTTCTTTTGCTCTCCATTGGCATTCTAATCAAAAAGGATGGCAAGTTTCCGAGCGGTCACGTTGAAGATATTGAGGCGCTACGCAAGAAAGGCATTCAATGTGCCCACAAAGAGCTCAATGAAGCAGCTTTCCGCCCCAGTCTAAAAGACCTAATTGAAGAAAATAAATAGTAATATAAATCACAAATGAAGAAGTTCTTTCCACTTATCATCGCTTTGACAGCGCTTTCACTCACAGGATGCAACAATTCCCAAAAGGGAAGCAATACCTCCACAACCACACAAACAGAGCGGGACACACAGCAAGATACGCTTACCGCACAGAAGGCTGGTACACTCAAGATAGCATTTGTAGAGATGGACTCCGTACTGAATAACTACGAACAGTACAAAGAGATGAACAGCAAGCTGGAAAAGCGCTCCATAGAGGGACGCAATCAGCTTCAAGCGAAGATAAATGCCATCCAAAAAGCCGGAGAAGCTTTTCAACAGAAACTACAGAGCGGTGGATTTGTCAATCAAACTGCGGCACAGATGGAGCGAGAGCGCATTATGAAGATGCAGCAAGATGCCCAGACTCTTGATCAAAGACTCTCAGAGCAATATATCAAAGAGCAGGATGCGCTCAACGAAAAACTCTACAATACAATCAAAGAGGAAGTAGAAAAGATGAATAAGGAGTGGGGTTACGATCTCATCCTTTGCAATGTAAAAATGAGTGGATTGCTCTATGGCAACGCCAGTATGGATATAACCAAAGAGGTGACAGAGCGACTCAACAAAGCCTATGCAGCGGCCAAAACTGAGGACAAAAAGAAATAAAAACGACTCGCAACGACAAACATCATGCAACCACTTTACTACGTGTATCAAGATGGTATAGAGAAAGGGCCTTTTACTTCAAAAGGTATTCGTGCCTTGGATCTCCGTCCCGGTACGATCATAAGTACCTCCCTCAATAGACAGAAGCGTTTCCCCTATACAGAGGAGAAGATTGACTTTAATGATCCCGAGGAAGACAATCGACTCTATTTCTTGGCAAAAGAGGGCATTAGCTCCGCTTCCCAAACCATTGCCCAACTACAAGAGAATAGAGAGCAGCTTTGCGAGGCTGAATTTATTTGGACTGAAGGGATGGAACAGTGGAAAGAGCTTGAATCTTTTCCCGAACTAAAGGCCCTTTTAAAGCCCTCTGAAAAAATTCCGCCTATACCCCACAAGCGACCCGCTGCGCTCCCTCCCCTACCCCATTACAACAATGGAGGCTATAGCTCCGATACTTCGTATAGAGCCAACTATGCACAAGGCACTCCGAGCGGTGCCACTACAAAAAGCTTATGGGAGTATTTTTGGCAATGCATCAGTAAAAAGTACGTAGACTTTAATGGTCGTGCAGGACGTAAAGAGTACTGGTCTTTTTTCCTATTCAGCAACGTGGTAGGTGCTGCGGCTAGTATGATCAACGGCACCGGCTTCTTATGGAGAATCACAGACTCTGCCTTCTGCTCATTCGATGAAATATCAGTTTTTTCAAGCCTGCCTATACTCATCTCTTTAGCTCTGCTTCTCCCCTCAATAGCGGTAGGAGTAAGGCGATTGCATGATACGAATAGGAGTGGCTGGTGGATGCTTATTGGTCTTATACCCATTGTCGGAGTCATTATATTGCTCATTTACTTTATCCAAGAGGGGGCTATTGGACCGAACCAATATGGAGAGGACACACAAAGAAGGCAATAATTTTTCACTTATTCTATCACTATGAAGTGACAAGAATAGTGATAGATTTACAAAAAGTATGTACCTTTGCCGGACCAAGGTAAGCGACTTGGCGTTCTTTTAGGGGTGTAGCGCAGTCCGGTTAGCGCGTCTGCTTTGGGAGCAGAAGGTCCGGGGTTCGAATCCCCGTACCCCTACACACATAGGACACTAAGAGGCGGGCGGTCGTGGCGTAACTGGTAGCCGCGATAGACTTAGGATCTATTGCCGCAAGGCGTGGGGGTTCGAGTCCCCCCGACCGCACGAAGGGAGCATCTGTAAGGGATGCTCCCTTTTCTTTTTCTGATTATGCCGACTTTGTTTACTGCTTCACAGATACAGCCGCTGCCACCCAACTTGTTGTACGCACACAAGGTAGTACCCAACTAAAAGGGAGCCGGCTGAGCGTCATCATAGTCTACATCTCCCTTCACTTCTATCCTGTGGATGGGAGCGGACAATTAGGCAGACGGATTACGCAAGAATGGGCGGTGGATCTTCAGAATCTAACCCACAGCAAGAACGTAATGTCCCTGTTCTTTGACGAGCAGTCAGGCGACTATTCTACGATTTATACTCAAGGCTTTACGCCAATGGTTACCTACACGCTATTCTTCTCTGCGCGGTAACCTGCGGAGTAGCAAGAGCCACCTGACAAAAGGTATGTACCTTTTGCTTGATACCTATCCACAAGCACCCCAGAACATGGAGGGAAGCCCACCTTCTAAACTTTTTTTAAGTATGGTCCTTTAACACAGGATTCATCCTATTCCCCTGCGGGAAAGGCGGATGGGGAGGGTTTCGGGGGTATTCTCTATGCGGAGAGTGCCTTCAAGTTTATCGGCACCGGCTATATAGGTGAGGGTGAGTTCGTACGAAGCGGCACGAAGAATAAGCTGTTGATCCGCTTGCTCAATTTGGTCTATATCTAAGGATTGAGGCAGTACACCGGGCAGGGATACTGTGGCATACCACTCCGCACCTCTACGCTCTAAGCGCAGTTCTACACGCATTTCGGCTCCCGCATAGGTAATATTCCCCTGCCAAATGCCCTCAAAGCACTGGGCAAAAGCGAATGTACAGCTCAGAAAGAGAGCAAATACACACGCCAATAGCCTTACTTTCATCACAATAAACGCTCTATGGCACAACGCTCTTCCTCCCTTTGGGCGCGCATCTGCTTAATAAAGGGCAATTCTTCTGTATTTTCCTTTAACAAAGAGAGTTCCCTTGCCGCTGCACCACTATCCGAAGCGAGCAATCCGTATACCACTTGCATGCGTGGACTCTGCTCCTTGGCAGCATCCCGAAGTAGCTCTTTTTCCAATCGCGCCGATGCTTTCAACGCTTCTGTAAGGCAGGCAGTTAAACGCTCTTCCGTTGTACCGTCAAACAAATGCGCAAGCAGCGCAGTAGCTAAAGGTATCAAAAACCTATTTTGATTATCGCACTGCCGGAAGAACTCTGCCAATTGGTCAATGTTCCTCACCTTTTTTCGTTCCAGCCGCTTATACAAACGAGTCAAATCAGCCTCCGGAACCGAAATACCGAATAGGTCATAATAGATAAGCGCGTTCTGTTTTTGTCGCGCATTAGCGTGCAAAGCTTTTAGTGCTGCGGTGCGATCAAGACACCATTGGGCGAGTGTATTTGCCACAAATAGTACTAAAGCCCCCCGATAGTGTTCCATTCCGAACAAAAGATCTGCCCGTTCGATACTTGCGCCACGTACATTATAGCGTTCTACCTCAGTGTGTTGTTCCATAAGAAGCCGCAACGCATTATAACCGGCATACATTTCGCTCACTACGGAGGGAGGAAGGGCGCTATAATCAATTAAGTCGCCATTCTCTTTATGCACACGCTTGTCGCGCCAATACCACTTATCCTGATCGCGCAACGTACCGATGGACGCAAGCAAGGCAGCAGGCCGCAGCTTGGTAGTATTCCCCTCCGCAATAAGCTCCGAGAAGGGGAAGTGTCGCGTATCGGGTTGCGTCATCACGCGCCCTACCACTTTGGTAAAACTACCAATTACGGCAGGCCAAAGCAAGTAGGCATTGCTTGCCGTTTTGCATCCGCGCCCCATAACGCCATAGTGCATCGGACCCAAACGATAGTGATGATTGCTCTGATTGGTGCCGCTCCCGGCATTGAAAAACGATACACAACTACCAATCAAGAGCGTGGAGCGATGCATTGATATAGTATGCGGCCCCAAAAGTGCTGCTGAGGCTTCGCCATTACTGAGGTGCGAATTGGCAAAAATGAGCGTATCGTGTGCCGAGAAAGCCCCTTCCATACACACACCTTCACCGACAAAACAACGATGCAGCACACAGTTCTCGGTAATAACGCTCCCCGGCATCGCCACCACATCCTCCATAATTACGTTATCTCCTATAGAGGTACGGCACAGCGTAGCCCTTTCGATGCGTTTTGCTCCGTAAAGGGTGGAGGCTTGAGCGATATGCACATTTCGAAGCGTTTCAACGTATTCGATACGACTGCCGGAAGCGATCCGCGCATGCTTGTCCAATTTAAGCTCCGCTACGTATTGTTGCGCAATAGCACTGAGTTGCGTAGATACGGAAGGATTGTGCCTTGCAAAAATGGTCAGATAAGCAATCTGCGCCGTTAACCCTCTGTGGAGGAGAAGTGATCGGCTACCGGTTTCGTCTAAAGGAGTTATTTCAGTTCCTTCGCCACATAGCTCCTGTTCGTTGTACACCATTCTGCCAATGTGCCGAATGGTGCAACCGCTTTCTATGTGATAACCTTCTATGACACCGGAGACGTCCGCAATATTTACATTCTGCTCAATAATGCAATTTTTCAGCCGAACATTTTTAACCCTGTACCCCCCTATTAGAGCCTCTTGTCGGGCAAGGGAAATCTCCCCAATGAAGGTTACATTTTCGTAACCACCGGGGCTAAAATCGTCCGTTACACGAATAGCATCCCACAATTTTGCCCGGCAGCCTGCATTCATAAGCTGCTGCTGTTCTTCCCTACGTAGCGCACGCATATTAATAAATAGTATTTTCTTTATTCCTTTAGCTCGGGAATAATCATACCCAAAGCCTCTTTTACCTCTCGATAGGAAGCGTTACGGGTTGGTATGATCAAAATGGAGTCGTATCCCGATATAGTAGCCAGTATGGCAGGATGCCCCATAGCATCTATATCGGCAGCCAAACTATTGGCATAGCCGGCACGCGTCTTTACCACAATGTAAGGCTCGGCATATACCAGCTCACTAAATCCCCGAGTAGGACTGATTCGCATTGATTTAGGCTGGCTGATGGGACTATCCTCCGGCAAACGATAAAATGATTTTCCGCGGGCGCCTCTCACCTTGGTTACCTTCATTTCCTCCAAGTCGCGCGATATAGTGGACTGGGCTGCTTCTAAACCATTGTGCTGCAAAAGGGCTCTCAAGCTCTTCTGATCCGGTATATCTTTACTGCGAATATACTTCGCTATGAGTACCTGCCGTTGCTCTCTAAGGGTTGACATATGCTTTTTCTTGTACTTACTTTTCCATACAAATATACAAAATGCCTGCATAAAATGCATAAAAGAAAATGAAGAAAGGATGTACAGGGAAAGAGCCAAACGAAATATCTATACCCTTTCTTCCCATAATACCCCCCCGGGAAAAGATACCGATCTTCCGATGAAAAGATCGGTATCTTTTAGTCAATAGATTTATAACTTTTCTTAGAAAGGTAGAGATCATTTTGGGTGGAGCTGCGTACTGCATTCTTTCTGCGCTCTTCCTTGTCGAAAAAGCCTCCTCAAGCGGTATCTGCCCCCACCTGTTCGGCTTAGGATTTCCTCATAGGCGCTGTGTACTAACGATGCATCCAATAGCGCAGATTACTAATTCTTCGGAATGTTTTCCTTTCAAGAGCGCAGGAAAATCGAAAAAAGGAGATAAAAAAGAGGGGGATGGCATCTCAGTACCATCCCCCCGATCTTTTGCACTTCTCTACTACATGAGCGAGAAGCTACGATCTATGCGGTCATCTTAGCGACGGCTAACCTTCAAATCACCCATTGCAGGGAGTCTGAAGCCGCGATTTTCTTTGCGAAGAGCAGCTCTACGGATTTGCATAGCGCTAGACTGCTTATCTAAGAAACTACCCTCTACAATCTGCATAAAGACAGCCTTATCCTTTTCGCTATAGAAGATCTGGAGACCGAGCTTTCTATCCTCAGTGAAAGCTTTGTACCAACCATCTTGGCTCTTTGCTTCATCAATCGTAAAGCCATTGGCCTTGAGCCAAGCAGCTACCTCAGGTTTAGCTAAGTCAGCAGCAGAGGCTGCACTGCATACCTGTGAATTGATGAAAACAGGAGGATTCACAGGAGTACCTACATAGTATGTCCAGAAGATGTTAGAAGCATCAATGCGATCTTCTTTCGTATTGAAAGCAAAGTTATTATCCTTAGATTGGCTAGCATCAAACTCACGGAAACCTAACTTTTCTTCATAAGCCTTGATCTTATCTGCATTGATTGCACCACCAAAGAAGTTTGCTACATCGGGGAAGTCCTTTACATCAGGAATTGTAGCGTGCTCAGCAGTAGCAACATTTTCAGTCAGGAATCTGATGAAGAGCTTGGTATCGGGTTGACCATTTACACCTGTAACCGGCTCATCAGAACCTATAACCGTGATTTTTTCGTCTGCGCTGGTACCGGCGATCACCTGCTGTCCCTTGATATCCATCACTTGTGCATTCTCGAAACCATTCTTCTGAAGCATTTCAAGCGTAGCGGCACAATCTTCAAGAGACTCAGTACCTAAAGCAACGATAGCCAAGTTATCACCCATAGTAAGACCGTAGCAAGCTACCGGAATAAGATCTTGGTTGCCTACATAAGCTTGGGTTTTGAGGCCCTGCTTGGGAGCAACGAGCACATTGTCCTTCAGCTCTCTGCCTACCTTTGCTTCATAAGCAGCAATTTCCTTATCCTTCGGACCCTTGAACTTCATCAAAGGAAGTTGGCTTACGCCTGTAGGAGCGGCACCGGGTTCAACCTTTACATCGCAAGTAGCAGTCAACTGACCGATCGTTACGGTGATCACTGCATTACCTTCAGCAACGGCGGTAATTACACCTTCGTTGTTTACTGTAGCCACAGCTTCCTTATTGCTTGAGAAAGCAGGAGTCGCGGGCAATTCAGCAGGAGTCCAAGTAACGTTCAACTTTTGAGTTTGGGTTGCTTTAAGCGTTACAGAAGTAGGCTCAACTTTCACTTCCGTGATCGTCTTGTCACTAACTGTAATATTGCAAGTAGCCTTCTTGTTACCTACATTAACGGTAATAATAGCTTCTCCTTCCTTCACAGCTGTTACCAAACCCTTAGCATCAACTTTAGCTATCTCGGGCTTGTTGCTGGTAAATGTAGCATTTACCTTTACTTCAGCAGGAGTCCATTCTACCTTCAACTGCTTTGTTTCACCTGGCTTAAGGAGTGCAGCAGTAGGATCCACCTTTACAGAAGTAATTTCTTTTACTTCGGGCTCTTTCCCTTTACAAGATGCAAATACACCGATTGTAAGTGCAAGGGCGCAGAACATTAATAAAGTTCTTTTCATACCTTTCTTTGTTTTTAATAGTTATACTTAATTATAAAACTCTTTATCGCTTAAGGCACCCTCCGCAGATAAGCAAAGTTTTCGTCCGACAAACAGAAGCCTCCGATTCGGTATAGTAACGCCGGCTTTCGGAGTCCACATACCCCTCGCCTCGTTGCCGAAAAGAGAAAGCAGTGGGTATCTTGTGTTAGGGTGCACTGTTATAGTCTTACTTATTAGTCTTTCTTACATTGCAAAGATAATGATATTTTTGAATTCCTATTACTTTTATTGGTGTAAATCACATCTTGAGTGTATCCACATAGCGGAAAGCATACCGATTATTTCGCTCTGATAATGTATAAGGCAGCACCTATAGCACCTCACATTCCTATACATTTTACCCTCCATACGACTCCGGACACGCACCATTTCATTCCACACTACAAGAGAGGAGAAAAGAGTCGCATTACCGATTCTCCGAAGCACTTTGTCCGACTTCGTTGGCGCCACTGCTCTAACAGAATGGGGCTGCTATGCTGCAAATCCTCCTTAAATACAGTATTCAATTCATTAGCCACAGCGACATCGTAAATCACCGCTGCTATTTCAAAGTTGTGCTCTAAGCTTCGAAAATCCATATTGGTAGAGCCAACCATAGAGATCTCTCCATCCACCGTCAAAAACTTAGAGTGCAGAAAGCCTTTCTCATAGCGATATACCTTTACCCCTGCCTCGAGAAGGGGATCCACGTAAGAAAGAGACGCCTCTTGTACAAAGAAACTATCGCCTTTCTTTGGAATAAGCAGCTCAACCTCTACCCCACTGAGTGAGGCGATCATAATAGCACTATTAAGCGGTTCGGTAGGAAGGAAGTAGGGCGTCTCTATACAGACCTTTTTCTTTGCTCTCAATATAAGGGCGACCATTGTTTGCTCTATAGTGCGCCACATACCATTGGGTGCCCCCTTTACCAACTGCATACAGAGAGCCTCACCCTTTGTAGGGGGTACTTTAGCGGGAGCATTTAGCTCAGCAATATACTTAGTGCCAATATTGCTCACTACCCTTCTGGTCACTAAGTACCAATCCAAGAGGAAACAGCTCTCCATCTCAGCCAACACATCACCCGTAAAACGGAAATGGGTATCTCTCCAGGGGCCTAAACTATCCCCCTTGGCATAACGATCGGCTATATTCATACCGCCCAAATAACCCACCCGACTATCGATGACTACTAATTTACGGTGGTTGCGATAGTTAGCGCGTGACGAAAGGATAGGGAAAGCCACTTTCATAAAAGCATAAACCTCTACCCCCTCCTTGCGCATACGCAACCAAAAGGCACGCTTCGTACCCCATGAGCCTACGTCATCGTACAGAATGCGTACCGCAACCCCCTCTTTGGCCTTATGAATAAGGAGTGTAGCCAACTCCTGCCCCAGTTCATCGTCGTTAAAGGCATAGTATTGAAGATGAATATGGTCTTTTGCGTTGGCGATATCCTGCTTTAAGCGGTCAAACTTACTTTTACCTGTTGTAAAGATCTGCACGGAGTCATAGCCGAGCAAGGGAGAGGCTGAGTTTTTTTCCAGCAAACGCACGGTATTATCCGCATCAACTTCGAAAAGCCCCTCATTGCGCTTGGCAAGCTCCGTAGGAATGATAGAAAGCCTTTTATACACCTTCCTATTAATAAGGTAGACGTGCCGTAAGTCCTCCCCAAAGAAAATGTATAGTATCACCCCGATAACCGGCACAAAGAGCACAACCAAAAGCCAAGGAATAGCTTTTAGCGGATTCCTATTCTCCCCTATAATCACCACCATGATGCTGATCACCAAAAAGAGGTATAAAGCCGAGATAATACCAATGTTCATTTTTCCCGTAAGCTCTATTCAAGTAGCACAAAGCTACTCATTTATCGTTTACTCTTATGCTTTGGGCGTGCCGGAGGAGGATATGGCTCCTTCGGAACACATGCCTTGGACGATTCACAAATATAGTCACTTTGCACGATAAAAATATATGCGAATCACTATTAGTACAAAAAAAATAGAGTTTTATTTCCTCTTATATTGTTTGTAACGATAAATCATGTATATTTGCGAAAAGAATATATTGTTATATACATTATGATATATAACATGATTATAAAATGCCATTATGCGCCATATAAAGAGATAAATAGAGCCACAAACACATACACATAATCACTAAACAAACATATTATAGACAACAAAGAAAGTATGATTGACTACAGCAAGTATCCAGCAGAACCGTTCCGCATCAAAAGCGTAGAGCCTGTACATATGATTAACCGCGCTCAGCGCGAGCAGGTAATTAAGGAGGCCGGCTACAACACCTTCCTGATTAATAGCGAGGATGTGTACATAGACCTTCTTACCGATAGTGGCACCAACGCCATGAGCGACCGCCAGTGGGGAGGACTTATGGTTGGTGACGAAGCATACGCAGGTAGCCGCAATTTTCATCATTTGGAGGATACGGTGAGAGAGTATTTCGGCTTCAAGCACTTAGTACCCACACATCAGGGACGCGGTGCAGAGAACATACTGAGTCAGATTGCTATTAAACCGGGTCAATATGTACCGGGCAACATGTATTTCACCACTACCCGCTATCACCAGGAACGCAACGGTGGTATTTTTGTGGATGTAATCCGCGACGAAGCACACGACGCCTCTCTTTCTATCCCCTTTAAGGGCGACATCGACCTGAACAAACTCCAGAAGCTGATTGACGAGAAGGGTGCAGAAAATATCGCTTATCTATGCCTTGCCGTTACGGTTAACCTCGCGGGCGGTCAACCCGTTTCCATGGCCAATATGCGTGCCGTGAGGGAGCTAACCAATAAGTATGGGATCAAGATATTTTTTGACGCTACCCGCTGCGTAGAAAACGCTTATTTCATCAAGGAGCAGGAAGAGGGCTATGCAGACAAGAGTATTGCCGAGATCGTACACGAAATGTTTAGCTACGGCGACGGCTGTACAATGAGTGGAAAGAAGGACTGCTTAGTAAACATCGGTGGCTTCCTCTGTATGAACGACGAAGAGCTATTCATGAAAGCAAAAGAAATGGTGGTTGTGTACGAGGGAATGCCCTCCTATGGAGGTATGGCAGGACGCGACATGGAAGCCATGGCGATAGGACTAAAAGAGAGTATGCAGTACGAATACATCCAGCACCGAATACTTCAAGTACGCTATTTGGGAGATCTATTACTTGAGGCCGGTATACCTATTATTGAGCCGGTGGGCGGACATGCTGTATTCCTTGATGCAAGAAGGTTCTGCCCCCATCTTACGCAAGACCAATTCCCGGCCCAAAGCCTCGCTGCTAACCTCTATGTAGAGTGTGGTGTACGAAGTATGGAGCGCGGTATTGTGTCGGCAGGTCGCGATCCGCACACCGGTGAGAATCACAGACCTAAGCTGGAAACGGTGCGCCTGACTATACCCCGACGCGTCTATACCTATAAGCACATGGATGTAGTAGCCGAGGGAGTAAAGAAGCTGTACAAGCACAGAGAGACCATACGAGGACTGCGCTTCGCATATGAACCCAAACAGCTGCGCTTCTTTACGGCTCGCTTTGAGTTTATCTAACAATATATAATAAGAAGACCTACATACTTTTTTGGCAGATGTCCCCTTGCTTGTAAGAGGGGGCATCTTTTTTCTTCCTTTTTGGAACACACTGCTCCATTGAAAAGGAGTACCTAATAAAGAGAGCATCTTCCCCGAGAGTGCAGCGAGCTAAGCTTTTTTCAAGCGATGGGAGAGTACATTCGACACAAGTTCGTTTCTTAGCAAAAAAATAAATTGACTTTCTCTAAACAATTGAGTATCTTTGCAGATAGAATAAATAAACATATAAATTACCCTCTAAGAGGCAAAGCAACTCACAGCCTAAAAGGGTAAGGAATATTAGCCTTTGACATAATAAAATTAGTATCATAATCATCAGTATTACTTTATGAAGAAGCATAATTTCTATGCAGGGCCCTCCATTCTGAATAGAGGGGTAATTGAGAATACGGCAAGCGCTGTTCTCGACTTTGCAGGTACAGGTCTTTCTGTATTGGAAGTATCACACCGCGGTAAAGAATTTGACGCCGTAATGGCAGAAGCACAGCAGCTTTTCAAAGAACTGCTCGACATTCCGGAAGGATACGAAGTATTGTTCCTCGGTGGTGGTGCCAGCCTTCAGTTCTATATGATTCCTTTGAACCTTCTGAAGAAAAAGGCTGCATACATCAACACCGGTACGTGGGCAACTAATGCAATTAAGCAGGCTGGCTATGTAGACAAGGTGTTTGGTACTACTACGGAAGTATTGGCTTCAAGTGAAGATAAGAACTTTACCTACATACCTAAGAACTTTACTATCCCCGAAGATATCGACTATTTCCACTACACGAGCAACAATACCATCTATGGTACGGAAATCCGCAAGGACTTCGACTGCAAAGCTCGTTTGGTATGCGATATGTCCAGTGATATTTTCTCTCGTCCGATAGACGTATCTAAGTACGATGCTATCTATGGTGGTGCTCAGAAGAATTTGGCTCCTGCCGGGGTTACTTTCGTAGTAATCCGTAAGGATGCACTGGGTCAGGTTGATCGTCCTCTGCCCACGATGTTGGATTACAACACCCACATCAAGAAGGGTTCTATGTTCAATACTCCTCCTGTATTGCCTATCTACACAGCACTCCAAACCTTGAAGTGGTACAAGGAGTTAGGTGGCTTGAAGGTACTTGAAAAGAGGAACCTTGAAAAGGCCGAAACCCTTTACACGGAAATTGACCGCAACAAACTATTCCGCGGCACCGTAGCCGAAGAAGACCGCTCTATTATGAACGTTTGCTTCGTAATGAAGGACGAATACAAGGAACTTGAACCGGAATTCGCTACATTCGCAGCAGAACGCGGCATGATTGGTATCAAGGGTCACCGCTCAGTAGGCGGCTTCCGCGCCAGCCTTTACAACGCATTGGAGCTGGAAGATGTGAAGGCTCTGGTTGCTACCATGCAGGAATTCGAAAAGAAACACTAAACTATTAAGACAAAAAACGCAAGTGTAGGGAGTGAGATGCCGTAAATGCATCTCCCCCTACACTTCATAAGTATTATAAGGATATGAGCAAAATATTAGTTGCCACAGAAAAACCTTTTGCACCGGCTGCTGTAAAGGGCATAAAAGAAATATTGGAAAAAGAAGGCTATTCGGTAGTTCTTCTTGAGAAGTATACAGAAAAGAAGCAGCTGCTCGAAGCTGTTGCTGATGTAGAGGCTATCATTATCCGTAGCGACAAAATTGATAAGGAAGTATTTGACGCTGCAAAGAAGCTGAAGATTGTAGTTCGTGCCGGTGCCGGCTACGATAACGTAGATTTGGACGAAGCTACCAAGCACAATGTTTGCGTAATGAATACACCGGGGCAGAACTCCAACGCAGTAGCCGAATTAGTTATGGGTATGCTGGTTTATATGAACCGTGTGCGCTTTAGCGGTAAGAGCGGCAAAGAACTGAAGGGCAAAACGCTCGGGATCGTTGCTTTCGGTAACGTAGGACAAAACGTAGCCCGCATTGCTAAAGGCTTCGGAATGGAAATAAGTGCCTATGATGCCTTCCCTAACAAGGCTAAATTTGAAGAATACGGTGTTAAGTATGTAGCTTGCGAAAAGGAACTTTTTGCTAACAACCAGATCATTTCGCTGCACGCTCCTGCAACGCCCGAAACAATTAAGTCGATCAATTACGATCTCGTAATGTCAATGCCGAAGAACGGTATTATCGTGAACAGTGCTCGTAAGGAGATTATCGACGAAGAAGGGCTACTCCGCGCTATGAAGGAGCGTGAAGACCTTACTTATATTACAGACATCATGCCGACAAATAACGACGAAATGGTGGCTGCTCTAGGCGATCGTTACTTCTCAACTCCCAAGAAGATGGGTGCACAAACGGGGGAAGCTAATGCCAATGCAGGTCTTGCTGCTGCACGTCAAATCGTTGGATTCCTGAAGAATGGCGAAGAGCGCTTCAGAGTAAATAAGTAAAACTCATGCATGGGCACAGAGACCATACTTTGTGCCCCTGCTTTTTAAAAGACTATACCTATGGCAAGAATAAAACCATTTAAAGGCTTAAGACCGCCCAAAGATTTAGTTGAAAAGGTCACCAGCCGCCCTTACGACGTATTGTCAAGCGAAGAAGCTCGCCAAGAGGCTAAGGGCAATGAAATGTCGCTCTATCACATCATTAAGCCGGAGATAGACTTCCCTGAAGGAACGGACGAACACGATCCTCGTGTTTACGACAAAGCAGCAGAAAACTTTGCTAAGTTCCAAGAAAAAGGTTGGTTAGTTCCCGACGAAAAGGAACTATATTACATCTATGCCCAAACGATGAACGGCAAAACGCAATATGGGTTGGTCGTTGCTGCTTGGGTTGAGGATTATATGCAGGGTCGCATCAAAAAGCACGAGCTAACGCGCCGCGATAAGGAAGAAGACCGTATGAAGCACGTTCGCGTTAATAATGCAAATGTAGAGCCGGTATTCTTTGCTCATGAGGACAATGAGGAGCTAAACAAGATTATTGCCCGCTACACAAAAGAGCGTCCCCTATATGATTTCATAGCCCCCAACGATGGCTTCGGTCACAAGTTTTGGATTGTAGATAAAGACGAAGACATCAAGCGTATTACAGAGATCTTTGCCGGCTTCGACTCCATGTATATTGCCGACGGTCACCACCGTAGCGCAGCAGCAGCCTTGGTAGGCGCTGAGAAAGCTAAGAACAACCCCAACCATAAAGGTGATGAGGAGTACAACTACTTTATGGCAGTTTGCTTCCCAGCTAATCAGCTGACTATCATAGACTACAATCGTGTAGTAAAGGATCTCAACGGCTTGACGGAA
Source organism: Porphyromonas miyakawae (assembly GCF_045865415.1). Taxonomy (NCBI): domain Bacteria; kingdom Pseudomonadati; phylum Bacteroidota; class Bacteroidia; order Bacteroidales; family Porphyromonadaceae; genus Porphyromonas; species Porphyromonas miyakawae. Next base: position 752,768 of record NZ_BAAFSF010000001.1, on the reverse strand, counting down.
GAGCAGTTTCTTAAAAAGTTGGAAGAGCACTTTGTGGTTGAAAATAAGGGCAAAAACGAATACAGACCCAACAAGTTACACAACTTCTCACTCTACTTGGGCGGCAATTGGTACTCACTCACAGCTAAGCCCGGCACTTACGACGATAACGACCCAATCGGCCAGTTAGACGTTACTATTTCCAGTGATCTGATTCTGCGCGATATTCTCGGTATTACCGATTTGCGTAGTGATAAGCGCATTGACTTTGTAGGCGGTATCCGCGGCTTGGGAGAGCTAAAGAAGCGTGTAGATAGCGGTGAAATGAAGGTTGCTTTAGCACTGTATCCCGTAACGATGAAGCAATTGATGAACATTGCCGATACGGGTAACATTATGCCGCCGAAGACCACTTGGTTTGAACCGAAGCTCCGCAGTGGCTTAGTAATCCACAAGTTGGATTAAGCACCTGCTTCTGAATTTATTACAGGAAGGGCGACGCAAGGCTATTATTGCGCTGCCCTTTCTACGTACACGTTGCTCATTGCGTAATATTGAGTAACTTTGGACCGGAATATGGTAGTTGCCTAAGATTGAGAGATTAAGATAGCTATGGATAGTACTTCAAACATAACAACTGAAACGATTCGTAAGGACCTTCGTTACCTTGAATTGCTTTCACAAAGCTTTCCCACACAAGCGGCTGCTTCTACAGAGATTATAAACTTAGAGGCTATTCTAAACTTGCCCAAGGGCACAGAGCACTTTTTGGCTGATGTGCATGGGGAGCATGAAGCATTCAATCATGTACTGAAGAATGCCTCCGGTAGCGTACTCCGCAAAATAAATGAGCTTTTCGGAAACTCCATGCTTGAACAAGAAAAAGCCGAGTTTGCCACACTAATCTATTATCCACACGAGAAGCTGGAACAACTACACAAAAAGCTCGGTAAGGATATGAACGATTGGTACAGAGTTACGCTCAACCGATTGGTTCAACTTTGCCGTAAAGCCGGAGAAAAGTATACACGCTCCAAAGTGAGGAAATCTCTCCCTAAGGACTACAGCTATATTTTGGAAGAACTTTTGCATGAGAAGGGCGAGGCTTCAAGCAAATCAGCTTATATAGCGAGTATTTTTGACACAATTGTTTCTATTGGCAAGGCAGATGAATTTATCATAGCCCTATGTGAAACGATACAAAGATTGGTTATCGATCGCTTACACTTAGTAGGTGACGTATTCGACAGAGGGCCGGGAGCACAGTTTATATTAGAAACAATTGCACACTACCACAATGTAGATATCCAATGGGGGAACCATGATATACTTTGGATGGGAGCAGCAGCCGGCAACGAAGCTTGTATGGCTTGCGTTATTCGTATTGCGCTTCGGTATGCAAACTTAGATACGATTGAGGCAGGGTATGGTATTAATATGCTTCCGTTGGCTCGCTTTGCCATGGATACATATGCAGGGGATCCGTGCAGCGAGTTTCAACCCAAGCTCGGAGATGCTGATGTAACGTATGACGATAAGAGCGTTTACCTGATTAGTCAGATGCACAAGGCCATCTCCATTATTCAGTTCAAATTAGAAGCTCAACTGATTGCAGCGCATCCTGAGTACCACATGGAGTGCCGCAACCTGCTGCACAGGATAAATTTCGAAAAAGGCACTGTTGACCTAACGGGTGCTGCAGCAAATGGGACAAGTGGAGAGTACCCGATGCTCGATATGAACTTTCCTACGGTAGATCCGAAGGATCCCTATAAGCTGACAGATGGAGAGCGGACGGTAGTGGCTAAATTGATGGAGTCCTTTAAGCGTAGCGACAAACTTCGTGAGCATATTGAAGTAATGTATCGCTTAGGTAGCATGTACCTCGTATGCAATGGAAACTTGCTTTTCCATGCCTCTATGCCTCTTGATGCTGATGGCAATTTAAAGGAAGTCACACTGGGCAGAAGCAAATACAAAGGCAAAGCTCTATATGACAAAGTCGATAGTATTATACGGAGTGCCTATTTTGCTCCTCGAGGCTCTGTAGAAAGACGGCGTGCCACAGACTTCATGTGGTACCTATGGTGCGGAGCCGACTCACCTGTATTTGATAAATCTGCAATGACTACCTTTGAACGCTATTTTATCAAAGATAGTGCTACGCACAAAGAAGAGAAGGGACATTACTATAATTTCCGCAAGAATGCAGAAACAGTAGATCTTATTCTTGCCGACTTCGGCCTCTCCGGAGCCGATTGTCACGTTATCAACGGACATGTCCCCATTAAGGCAGTTAAAGGAGAAAAGCCGGTGATGGCGGATGGGAAGCTACTTGTGATTGATGGAGGATTTAGTCGCGCATATCAGCCTAGTACAGGAATTGCGGGCTATACATTGATATTCAATTCGCAAGGACTACACCTCGTACAACATGAACCCTTCACTTCAAAGAAACAGGCTATTGAAAATCTTGACGATATACGAAGTGTAACTGTCCTTACAGAGGCTACTTCACACCGCATATTGGTTGCTGACACTGATGTAGGTAAAGAACTTAGAATGCAGGTTGACAACTTGCAAAAGTTGCTAGCTGCTTATAAGATGGGACTTATTAAAGAAAAATTCAATAAGCGCAACAAATAGGGTTACCGCTAGCGATATAGTATGCGTCGAGTAATAAAGGTATTGTGGTGGATATTTCTTGCCGGATGGCTCTTTGTAGCTATCGTATTCTCTCTAATTGCAATGGGGGTCATTGGCTATATGCCTCACATTGAACAATTACAGAATCCGATAGATAAATATGCCTCCCAACTTATTTCCTCTGATGGAGTAGTTGTAGGATCCTACGCCCGATCAGGAAGCAATCGCCTTTATACTTCTTACGATGAACTCTCGCCACACCTTGTAAATGCACTCATTGCAACTGAAGATGTACGCTTCAATAAGCATTCGGGGATTGACATGCGCTCAGTGGGAAGAGCCTTCGTAAGAACCGGTCTATTGCGACAAAGGAGTGGAGGTGGAGGAAGTACTATCTCACAGCAGCTTGCTAAGCAGCTATACTCCCCGAAGGCAGAAAATATTTTTGAGCGTCTTTTACAAAAACCGATTGAATGGGTTATCGCATCTCGGATAGAACGTTACTATACGAAAGAGGAGATTATCAGCCTGTACCTTAATCAGTTTGACTTCCTCTATAACGCAATAGGCATCCGCTCAGCTGCGCAGACCTATTTTGGTAAAACACCGGATCAGCTTAACATACAGGAAGCAGCGACATTGGTAGGAATGTGTAAAAACCCATCCCTATATAATCCTGTTTTGCATAAGACTCCCGAGAAATCCATTGAGCGACGCAATGTGGTCTTTAGGCAAATGCAGAAAGCACGCATGCTTACTAAGCAAGAGGTTGACTCGCTTTGCCGGCTACCCATGGAATTGGATTTTAAGGTACTGAGTCACACCGACGGATTGGCACCTTACTATAGAGAGCATATTCGTCTGCTCCTTACGGCTAAGAAGCCCAAACGAAGTGACTATAACCAGTGGACTATAGACCAGTATCCAATAGACTCTGCTGCGTGGGTGAATGATCCCTTATACGGTTGGTGCAATAAGAATAAAAAAGCTGATGGATCAAACTATGACCTCTATAGTGATGGGCTAAAAATATATGCCACCATTAACAGCAAAACGCAACAATACGCAGAAGAGGCCATAAATGAGCATATAGGAGGCTTCCTACAGCCTATCTTTGAACAAGAAAAGAGAGGTTCTGCTACGGCCCCATACTCTTCTTCCGTTTCCTTAACTGATCGAGAGGAAATGATCCAACGCTCTATGCGACAATCTGATCGTTGGCAACAAATGAAAAAAGAGGGGGCGTCTGAAGCAGCCATTTTAGCTTCATTTAAAGTACCGCATCAGATGCAATTGTGGAGCTGGAAGGGACCGATTGATACCTTGCTAAGCCCGCGAGACTCAATTCTCTACTATAAGGGTCTGCTTCGTGCCGGATTTATGGCGATGAATCCCTTTAATGGGCATGTGCTGGCGTATGTAGGAGGAATTGATTTCCGCACATTTAAGTACGACATGGTCTCTATGGGACGTCGACAAGTCGGCTCTACGATAAAGCCGTTCCTTTATTCGCTTTCTATGATAGAAGGCATTACTCCCTGCAACATGGTGCTTCACGAGCCAATCACTCTATACGATGCCAATGGACGCCCCTGGACGCCTCGTAGTGGAGGAGCCAGACGGCAAGGAGAAATGGTATCCATCCGATGGGGATTGCAGAATTCATCTAACTGGGTAACTGCCTATTTAATGAGTCGCACTTCGCCTTATACATTTGCCCGACTGCTTCGTTCGTATGGAATTACGGGATATATTGACCCAGTAGTATCATTAGCTGCGGGCACGCCGGACGTTTCGTTGAGCGAAATGGTAAGTGGTTATTCAGCCTTCGTAGCACAAGGGATCAGGGTAGAACCCCTCTTTATCAGCCGCATAGAGGATCAATATGGTAATGTGATTGCATCCTTTGCACCTCGTGTGACTGAAGTACTTCCGGAGGATGCTGCCCTAAAAACACTTGATATGATGCAAGCTGTAGTGAACGGGGGTACTGGAGGGAGACTTCGTTTCCGCTACAAGCTGAATATGCCTTTAGGAGGAAAGACCGGTACAACGCAAAACAATAGCGATGCTTGGTTTATAGGTTTTTCTCCCGAAATAGTAGCGGGTTGCTGGGTAGGAGGAGAAGATCGCTCTATCCATTTCAATTCAACTGCAATGGGGCAAGGTGCTTCTGCTGCACTGCCTGTATTTGCTCTCTTTATGGACAAAGTGTACAAGGATTATACATTGGGTTACTCATCAGATGAATCATTTAAAATTCCACCTAATTATAACCCCTGTGGCTCTGGATATGAAGATGAACCACTGATACCTTACTCTTCTGTAGAAGAAGTTACCTCATTGGATGAGATTGACGATACACAAGAAACAGCAGAATAAGGACTTTGATTAACAAAACCGAAATCGAAACATTATATATTGAACATTATCTGAGTAAAGAATAGTTAGAAACACAATGGAGAAAAAACGTGTTTACACTTTCGGCAACGGAAAAGCCGAAGGAAGCGCTGACATGAGAGAATTGCTCGGCGGTAAAGGAGCTAATTTAGCTGAGATGAACCTCGTTGGAGTACCGGTTCCTCCCGGTTTTACCATCACTACCGAAGTTTGTACCGAGTATTATACCTTAGGGCGCGATGCTGTACAAGAACATTTGACAAAGGAAATTGAGAATGCCATTGCAGGTGTCGAATCTATCATGGGCACTAAGTTTGGCAGTATTGATAATCCATTACTTTTATCTGTGAGAAGTGGTAGCCGGGCTTCTATGCCCGGTATGATGGATACCATCCTCAACTTAGGACTTAATGATGAAGTTGTGATTGGCTTAGCCAAGAAAACGGGTAATGAGCGTTTTTCTTGGGATTCATATCGTCGTTTCATACAAATGTATGGGGATGTCGTATTGGGTCTTAAGCCTACTACAAAAACTGAAATTGATCCTTTTGAGCAGATTATTGAAGATGTAAAAGCTGAGACAGGTGTAACCCTTGATAGCGACCTTACAACAAATGACCTCAAGGAGCTTGTGAAGCGTTTTAAGGAAGCTATCAAAAGCCGTACCGGCAAAGACTTCCCCACAGATCCTTATGAGCAATTGTGGGGAGCTATTATGGCAGTATTCAACTCGTGGATGAACGAGCGTGCGATCATATACCGTCGCCTCGAGGGCATTCCGGAAGAATGGGGTACAGCCGTCACGGTACAGGCTATGGTATTTGGTAATATGGGTGAAACATCTGCCACCGGTGTGTGCTTCTCTCGTAATTCGGGTACCGGAGAGAATTTATTCAATGGTGAGTACTTAGTAAATGCACAGGGCGAAGATGTGGTAGCGGGCATCCGTACTCCGCACGAAATTACTAAAGAGGGTTCTATTCGCCGAGCTAAGAACGAAGGTATTTCAGAAGAAGAGAGAAAGAAAAACTTCCTTTCGTTAGAAGAGACCTTCCCCGAGTTATACCAACAGCTTTTCGACATTCAACATAAGCTGGAGCAACACTATCGCGATATGCAGGACATGGAGTTCACTATCCAAGAAGGCAAACTCTGGTTCCTCCAAACACGTAATGGGAAGCGTACCGGTAAGGCCATGGTAAAGATCGCCATGGATTTCTTAGCAGAAGGCTTGATCACAGAGGAAGAAGCAATTATGCGTATTGAGCCCAATAAACTTGATGAACTACTACACCCAGTATTCAACAAGGAGGCTCTAAAAAAAGCGGTAGCTATCACAAAGGGACTACCTGCTTCTCCGGGTGCCGCAACCGGTAAGGTTGTTTTCTTTGCCGACGATGCTGCTACCTATAGCCACAATGGAGACCCTGTTATCCTGGTTCGCTTGGAGACTTCTCCTGAGGATTTGCAAGGAATGACGGTGTCGGAAGGTATTGTAACGGCTCGTGGCGGAATGACTTCACACGCTGCTGTAGTCGCTCGCGGTATGGGCAAATGCTGTATTACGGGCTGTAGCGAAATGGTTGTCAACTATGAGAAACGTACATTCAAAGTTGGTGATCGCACTTTCCACGAAGGTGATTTCATCTCTATCAATGGGTTTACTGGTGAGGTATTTGAAGGCAAGATAGAAACGGAAGCTGCCCGATTGGACGAGGACTTATCCAAGCTCCTTAAACTGGCTGACAGCAAGGCACGTCTCAAAGTACGTGCTAATGCCGACACTCCACACGATGCTACTACGGCACGCGACTTAGGTGCTGTGGGTATTGGGCTTTGCCGTACGGAGCACATGTTCTTCGAAGAAGCTAAGATTAAAGCAATGCGTGAAATGATCTTAGCCAAGGATCAGGAGGGCCGTATAAAGGCTTTGGCTAAAATACTTCCTTTCCAGAAGAAAGACTTCTACGAGATCTTCAAAGCTATGGACGGACTGCCTGTAACCGTTCGTTTGCTTGACCCACCTCTCCACGAATTTGTACCTCATGATATAAAGAGCCAGAAAATCATGGCTGATGACATGGGCATTGACGTAGAAGAGGTTATCGAGCGCGTGGGTAAGTTGAGTGAACAGAATCCTATGCTGGGTCATCGTGGCTGCCGTCTGGGGAACACATTCCCTGAAATAACACACATGCAGACTGTTGCCATCATGAGTGCCTGCTGTCAACTTACAAAGGAGGGATACACCACCCTACCCGAAATTATGGTACCGCTCGTTGGTATTCTTTACGAATTTAAGGAGCAAGAGACCGTTATTCGTGCTGCCGCTGAAGAAGTGTTCAAGGAGTATGGAGTTCGTATTGACTATAAGGTAGGTACGATGATTGAGATTCCGCGTGCTGCTCTCACGGCAAACCGTATTGCATCGAGCGCTGAATTCTTCTCTTTCGGTACGAACGACCTTACACAGATGACTTTCGGCTACTCGCGTGACGATATAGCTAGCTTCTTGCCGACCTACCTAGAGAAGAAGATCTTGAAGGTAGACCCCTTCCAAGTACTTGACCAAAAGGGAGTAGGACAGCTAATCAAGATTGCCACCGAGAGAGGTCGCGAGATTCGGCCGGAGCTTAAGATTGGTATTTGCGGAGAACATGGAGGAGATCCCTCCAGCGTTAAGTTCTGCCATCGCGTAGGACTTAACTATGTAAGCTGCTCTCCGTTCCGTGTGCCTATTGCTCGCATGGCTGCCGCACAAGCGGCTCTCGAAGAATAGAACACGAGCCAAATAAACCAATGTCGGGCTGTAGTAACTCAATGTTATTGCAGCCCGATTTTATTTAGTCTTCATTATATGCTTTGCGAATTCCTTTGAAGTAACTTATTAAGGAGAGAGAGAGCATAAAAAATATATGATAGCACTTCAGAAGGGGAAGTACTACAAAGCTGTCCTATTAAGATGGATTGAATAAGGTATCTTTGTCTGCTAAAAGGAGCTACTAATAGCATGAAGCACAACATAGAGGAGGAGAAAAAGGTAGTGGAGTACATGATACGTCTCTACTGCTCTAAGAAGGAGGGGCATCGTGAACTCTGTCCGGAGTGTCGTCAGCTTCTCGCCTACGCATCTAACCAGCTTGACCATTGTCGTTTTGCTTCCCTCAAGCCGACTTGTAGAAAGTGCCCTATACACTGCTATCGTCCAGAAATGAAAGCACGCATTCGCACTATAATGAGGTGGGCTGGACCTCGGATGCTCTTTTACCACCCAATAGCAGCTATCAGACACGTCATACGGGAGCTTTGAAAATAAGTGCCTTCGACATCCCATACAACGGCCAGGACAATGACGAGTACGAGAAGATGCATTCTTCTACCACCCTGACCACTTGGGCAGCAGTAGTTACATCACCAACTTGGATGGAGAAGTATTGCAGCACATTGAGTATGTGCCGTTTGGTGAGGTGTTCATAGAAGAGCGTAACAACACTTGGAACACACCTTATCTCTTCAATGCCAAAGGGCTAGATGAGGAGACAGGTATGTACTACGATGGGGCACGGTACTATGATCCACGAATGAGTTTATGGATGAGCGTGGACCCGATCTCTAATTATGACCCACGAAATGAAGAAAATAAACTTCTCTAAACCTGTCGCTTAATTTTGATTAGATGCCTAAATAATAATGATAGAAAGCATTATAGATTCACATATAACAGAGCAACTATATAAAATATATAGTTTAGACATTGACGGTTTTGTCAATAACCAAGAACAAGTCAAAACTTTAAATTTTGAATATGAATGGCCTGTTGTTGATTTTTTAGAGCCTGTTTTATGCCTTTGTTCCAAAACATAGACTCCAACTTTATCTACTTAACAAAAGGGTATAATATAACAAAAGATGAAATCTATTCTAATTTTTCAAGGAAAGATTTTATAGAGTTCATGAGAGGTAACAAGACTTATACTCCACGAGGGCGAAGCAAGGAAAGTATTGACACTTATTACATGATAGGCCTAACTATTTTTGACGAAACGTTCGAATGGTTAATTCATAATAATGTTGACATGGGGTATTTAACCTTTTCTTTTCAAATTAAGAAATTCAACAATGAGAAAATACTAAATTTACTCACGAACAACAAGTGGTTTGTGCGTGATAATAATTATTGAGGATGGTAGTGGTGCCATCGAGTATTACTACGGCAAGATGGTTATTTCCAAGAGTGGACTGATCGTTTTTTTTTGCCCGACATTCAGCTTATAGCTACGAAGATCTACCAAGTGACAAATTGGGTGCAGAATTTGGAGCAAATTATTTTAATCCCGAAAGCGAACTCTCTTTGGGAGAGCAGTTGTATAATTATTTGCAGGGATTGGGAGCTACTATGCCCGAAAAAGCATCTAACTATAAAGATTTACCTCAGAAAGAACCCCAAAAAACTCCTTCACGCATCAACAAAACAACAATTCCTGTCTATACAAAGAACAATCCATAAAATGAAAAAGAAAATTTTCGCCATAACAACAATAGCTATGCTTCTTCTCTTTATCTTATTCTTTATTTTTAAAGATGAGAGAGAAAGGGAATTGACTGACAAAGGCGATCAGATTATCGAGAAAATAGAAGCATTTAGACAGGAACATCATAAGATTCCTAAAATTCTAAGCGAAATTGGTTTTACTAATGGCGATGGAGCAAATATGTTATTTTATGATGTTTATAATGACACGACCTTTACATTATCATTTATCATGTCTATGGATTACAATAAAACGTATTATTCGGATGTCAAACAATGGGAATATGGATATCGCGAATTAAAATTAAACTAAGGATACAAACTGGAGTGATTATTAAAACATACGTCATAGATAAAAAATGCAGCATATTGCTTGGGTAATGCTCCAAAATGGGGGTTGTTAGAATAACTGCCTGAAAATCAGCTTGATTTAAATAATTGGACGCAAAGGTGGAGATAAACTCTCTGCGTTGTGCTATCTTTTGCAGCAAAAAAAACAAATAAAGGATGGTCTTACGAGAACGCTTCGGCTCTTTATGCTCCAGATTGGGAGTGGAGTTTTTATGTCCGCATTGCCACTCAAACAATATTCTCAAAAGCGGTAAAAGTAGTACAGGTAAACAACGCTGCCGATGTAAGAATTGCCAGAAGCATTTTATTGCCGATTATACATATAAAGCCTATATTCCTAACATTGATAACTGACCAAAGAGGGATTGGGCAATCGTAGCACGGTACTAACGTAGGGTTAAATGAAAACATCAGTATTAAATAAAATAATGAAGAATCTTATTCTCCCAGATAAATTCACAAAAAAGGGCGATTAGCATACTATATAGTGTCTCATAAGACAGGATTAGTAGTTTTAGTTGGGCTATATTTAGATAATTCTATAGACTCTACATCATTCATAGTTTACTATTTTGTTCAATGTCTTTATGAACCATTTGGTGCTTTAAACTTTAGTTTGGGTGAGAGAATAGGTACTTATTGGAGTATAGATGGTACGTCAGAACTACAGAAAAGGATAAACGAAATTGCCAATTTAGACGAATTGAATACATTTGATGATTTTTTGATGTTTCTAAACAACCATCCTTTCTATGGAGATAAACTTAGTCGTGACAGCTACTTGGCATTGACTTACTTTATTTTAGGTCATTATGATAAGTCGTTGTTTTATTTAGATGAGATAATATCAACAGAAAGGGATGTTAATTTCAATTCTTGCTCTAAAGAAGTAAAGAACGCTCAACTTATAAAAAGCTTCGTAATTGATAGAGATTATGATAAAGGGATATCACAACTCCTGCAGTGGCAAAGTCAAACAATAAAAGACCTTGGATTAAAAATCTGTAATGGGTAATGCGGCATATGGGAGTTATCAGAAGAACTACCTGATAATCAATTTGATTCTAAATAATTAGTTATATCGACTATTCTCGAGGTTCACAAAGACCATATGCAGTTTCTCTGGTTAGGATATCAAAAACCTCAAATAGAAGAAAGGGACGCAGATGAAAACCATTTTGTCAAAAACTATTTTATTGACATTTGTCATACTATTATCTTGTAACATGGATGCTCAGTGCATACCAGACAGTAGCCTGTATAGCCATATAACATATATAGATGGAAAATATGAGCGAGAAATAGAATGTATATTTCAAGGGATAGGTAGAAACCCTTTGGACGGAGACACGCTAGGGATAGCTTCTGCTATAAAAAAAGAGATAAAAGAGATTCCCAAAAGTTCAGTTTCGTTTGTTTACAAGGGTGAGAATTATTACATCAGTATAAAAAACGAGTGTGACACTAGGAGAATTTCCTATGGTGAAAGGATAAGGATGAGAATTGTCTTTTTTGAAGGAATAAAGCAACCATATAGTTTTATACATCCTTTTGCCATCATAACAAAAATAGAGTTATGTCATCCCCGAAATAGAAATAACAAAGTAGTGAAATAATCTCTATAATGCTCCAGCTTGAGCGTTGTTAAAACAATTATGTGATTACCAATCTTCTTTAGATGGATTTAGTGTATAAAACCCGATCACTGCAACTACTATTTGTAAATAACCGCTACCAAAGAGTTAATAACTCAATGATAGCGGTTATTTTGATATTTATGAGGGGTTGAAACGGTCAATACAAAAGGAGGTTTTTCTGAATTCCGAGTTTGGGCACACCCTCTTCGTTTACTACTAAATAGGGACATTCTGTAAATTCCTAACTAATTATTTGTCAGTGTGACATATTATTTGTACCATAAGCTATAGCTTTGAATAAAAAACAAATAAGCTCTTCAATGTACTGAAGAGCTTATTTATTTCATAAGAAAATCTATTTTAGTGACCGACGCGGGATTCAAACCCACAACCTTTTGATCCGTAGTCAAATGCTCTATTCAGTTGAGCTAGTCGGCCATTGCGCTTGCAAAGGTACAAATAAAATGTACAATTACAATACCTCTCACCTTTTCTTGGAGCCGAAGGCCGGACTCGAACCGGCGACCTACTCATTACGAATGAGTTGCTCTACCAACTGAGCTATTTCGGCAACCTCACTACCCCATAATACCCCCGCTGAGGATAATCACATTTGTGAGTAGCGACTGCAAAGGTACTAAAAAAAATGAATCCACAAGAGACTCAAAATTCTCTTCTCCCGTTTGTCACTGCTCTACAGTTTTCGAAAGAGGGTTCTATTCAAGGAGAGAGGGTTCTACTCAATACCCCAAAAACATCTGAATCTTTAGATAAAAAGATATAGATGTATTAAACGAAAGATACAGATATTTTTATCCAAACTTATAGTTGTTTTGACTGGCTATAAAACTATATTATCTCGGTCCTACCCCTGAAGCGATTTCATTTACTCATCGGAAATAGAGTTTTCCTCGGTGGCGGTAAGCTCCCACATTCACTGAATAAAGTTGATATTATAATACAAATATCCCTCTTTTTACATTCAACTCTTTACAATAATCAATAAAAGAGTTATCTTTGAGATGAGAAGATTATACATTACTATGGCAAGAACAAAAAAGAAAAATTCGAAGAAGATATTTGTACTGGATACCAACGTCATACTACACGACTATGAATGTGTCAATAATTTTGAGGAAAATGACATATACATTCCTATTACAGTACTTGAAGAATTAGATCGCTTTAAAAAAGGGAGCGAGCAGATTAATTACAATGCACGAGCTTTTGTACGTTTCTTGGACAATGCCTCAGATGGGAACTTTATTGAAGAAGGAGCTAATTTGGGGAAAGACAAGGGCAAGCTATTTGTCTATGTACAGGGACAAGAGCACCCACGTGTAAAGGCTGCTTTTCCGGAGCGAATAGCGGATCATCGTATTCTATCCGCAGCACTAACTATTGCCGAAACCCATACCGATGTCCCTACTATTTTGGTTACAAAGGATGTAAACCTTCGTATGAAGGCAAAGTCCTTGGGCATGCCCGTTGAGGATTATTTCAACGATAAAGTCACCGATAGGAACATCTTTGATAACGCTCACGAAGAGTTTACAGATATATCAGGCGACCTAATTGACAAGATTTACGCAAATAATGAGGGGATTCCGGTTGAAGAACTTGAGTTTCACAGCAAATTACTCCCCAACCAATGCTTTGTACTTAAAAGTGATCGCAATAGTGTAATGGTGCGTTTCGATCCGTTACGTCGCATTGTAAAGCAAGTACCTAAGCGCACCTGTGCAGGTATCACCTCGCGCAATTCAGAGCAGGCATTTGCTTTTGAAGTACTTTGCAATGATGAGATTTCTCTCGTAGGCCTTACAGGAAAAGCCGGTACAGGTAAAACACTCTTGGCTTTAGCTGCCGCCATTGAGCAGTGCGAAAAGTACAATAGTATCATGCTAGCTCGGCCTATTGTAGCATTAGCAAATAAGGATTTAGGCTTCCTTCCGGGAGATGAAAAACAAAAAATAACGCCCTATATGCAACCTCTGTTTGACAACCTTAGCTTTATTAAAAGTCAGCTGGGCCAAAACAAAGGCGCATTGAACCACTTAGAGCAAATGGAAAAAGATGGATCTTTTGTAATCGAAGCTTTAGCCTATATACGTGGCCGAAGCCTTTCCCACTCACTGATTATTGTGGATGAGGCACAAAACCTCACTCCTCACGAGATTAAAACCATAGTCACTCGTGCAGGTGAGGGCACTAAGATTATTTTCACGGGGGACATTGAGCAGATAGACTGTCCCTACCTGGATGCTGAAAGCAACGGCTTAGCCTATATGATTGACAAAATGAAGGAACAAGACCTTTTTGCTCATGTCAACTTAGTAAAAGGCGAGAGAAGTAAACTTAGTGAATTAGCTTCCAATCTGCTATAATCAAACGTTAGATCAGGTACATAACAGAGAGTTTCTGCAAAGAGGAGGAGTGAAAATTTTCACTTCCCCTCTTTGCCTTTTAGGAAGAATCCTCACAATATCACGGAAAAAGGCTATATACTCACACTATATGTAGCTCTTGATTAAGGGTCAAATCCTGAATTCTTCAAATGTTCTACATACTCTATTCTTCTCACAACAAGATACTTCACTACCCTTCTCACGCTTTTGGTCATGGAACTTACAGCATTATTGTCAAGTTCATTCATCATTTTATGGCTGTATTTTCCTAATTTTGCAAAGAAGAGATTACAATATTCGATTATATTACTATCTTTGTGGTGAATTAGGAGACGTATGATTGAGTCACTTTACAGAACACACGACTACCTATTGCGCAATAAGCCTCGCACCTTACTGCGCAGGCTGTTTCATGAGATCGATGAAAGCCTACGCATCATTGGGATTGAAGGAAGCAGAGGGGTCGGCAAGACCTTCTTCTTATTGGATTGGGCAAAACAGCACTATGGGGTAGCCAACCGTGCTTGTTTGTATGTAAATCTCAATCAGTTTTTGTTTACCACAACCAGCCTAACAGATTTTGCAGCTGACTTTGTATCTAGAGGAGGCAAAACGCTTCTTCTGGATCAAATATTCAAGTATCAAGGCTGGCAAGAAGAATTGAGGGAGTGCAGCAACAAATTTCCCAACCTACAAATTATCTATACGACCTCTATTGGAGAGGGTACAAAATCGGAAATACCGGGTGGTGTAACCTACTTCCTCCCGGGTCTTTCGCTGCGCGAATTTCTCATGCTGGAAAACAATATAAGCTTACCCATGATTAGTTGGGAGGATTTATTGACAAGGCACGTAGAGTTCTCTCACCTAATTATGGAGCAAGTTAATCCGCTTACCCGTATTACGGATTATCTGCACCACGGCTATTACCCTTTTTATAGGGAGGAGCGCAATTATTCAGAGAACCTTCTAAAGAACGTCAATATGACGTTGGAAGTAGATTTGATGTATATACGCAATATTGACCAACGTCAACTACCCAAACTCCGTAAGCTATTATACTTAGTTGCTTTGGATTCATCCACACCACTCAACATATCACGCTTGTCAAAAGAGCTTGAGCTGAGTCGTACCACGGTGGTAAACTACCTTATGTCCATGGCTGACGCACATCTCATTAGGTTGGTAACCCGCCGAAGCCCGAGTGGGATGAGTTCATCCAAAACCCCTTCAATGGTCTATTTGGAGAACTCTAATCTATACCGCCTAATGCACCCCTCCATGGCTGATGAGGGTATTATACATCGTACATTCTTTCAATGTAATGTGGGGTTTAACCATCTTATTGAACACCCACAGAATGCAGCGGAGACCTTTATTGTGGATAACAAATTGTGCTTTGGGATGGATCGGCTGCCTCGTATAAAAGAGAATTACCACATGTATCAAGTGGACTCTAATACTACAATAGGAAACGAAGAGAAACTTCCATTGTGGATCTTTGGCTTCTTATACTGAAAAGGGGGGAAAGAAATAAAACTGTGAGAAACAACTTATATAGAGAAAGTTAAGATATAAAGAGAGAAATAATTATTATGGCTAAAACCACTAACAAGATGACCTGCGACGGGAATACAGCCGCCGCACACATCGCTTACATGTTCAGTGAAGTGGCCGCCATTTATCCCATCACGCCTTCTTCTACGATGGCAGAGCTGGTGGATGAATGGGCGTCACAAAAGAGAAAAAACATCTTTGGCGAAGTAGTCCATGTGGAGGAGATGCAAAGTGAAGCCGGAGCAGCTGCCGCTATGCACGGATCACTCCAAGCCGGAGCACTTACTACTACGTTTACAGCATCACAAGGGTTACTTTTGATGCTTCCTAATATGTACAAGATGTCCGGCGAGCTACTTCCGGGTGTTTTCCATGTATCAGCACGTGCTCTTGCAGCACAGGCACTTTCCATCTTTGGAGACCACCAGGACGTTATGGCAGCCCGTACAACCGGTATGGCGCAGCTTGTAACCGGCTCTGTACAAGAGGTTATGGATCTTGCTGCAGTAGCGCACTTAGCTGCTATCAAGTGCCGGGTTCCTTTTATTCACTTCTTTGACGGATTCCGTACTTCTCACGAAATACAGAAGATAGAAGTACTTTCGGATGAACAGTTACGTCCACTGGTTGACATGGAGGCTGTTAGAGCTTTCCGCGAACGTGCTCTTTCGCCCAATCATCCTGTTACACGCGGTACGGCTCAGAATGGGGATATCTACTTCCAAGCAAGGGAAGCTGCCAACAAGTTCTATGAAGCTATACCCGAGGTGGTACAGCAAACTATGGATCAACTTTCTGAACTTACCGGACGTAAATACCATCTATTCGATTACTATGGAGCTGAGGATGCCGAGAACATTATCATCGCCATGGGCAGCGTAACGGAAACGGTTCGCCAAGTAGTTGATCATCTTGCCGCAGAGGGGAAAAAGGTTGGCTTACTCGCTGTTCATCTCTATCGTCCTTTCAGCGTAAAGCACTTTATGGAAGCGATTCCCCAATCGGTAAAGCGCATCGCTGTACTAGATCGCTCTAAAGAACCCGGAGCACAGGGAGAGCCGCTTTACATGGACGTGAAGACCACTTTCTACAACAGTGATCGCACTCCGCTCATCGTAGGTGGTCGATATGGCTTATCCTCTAAGGATGTAACTCCTGCTCAGATTCTTTCCGTATACGATAATTTAGAGCTGCCTATGCCAAAGGATCACTTCACTATCGGTATCGTGGACGATGTTACTTTCACTTCACTACCCGAGAAGGAAGATCTGCTGATTGACGAAGGTTCATTTGAGGCTAAGTTCTTTGGATTAGGTGCTGATGGTACTGTAGGTGCTAACAAAAACTCCGTAAAGATCATCGGCGACAATACAGACAAGTATTGCCAAGCCTATTTTGCCTACGACTCGAAGAAGTCCGGAGGATTTACCGCATCACACCTCCGTTTTGGCGACAGACCTATTCGCTCTACCTATTTGGTTGTAACTCCCGACTTTGTAGCCTGTCATGTACCTGCGTATCTCCGTATGTACGATGTATTGAAAGGTTTGAAAAAGGGAGGTTCATTCCTTCTGAATGCCATCTGGTCAAAGGAAGAGATTGAACAACACCTTCCTAACCATATAAAGCGTTATTTAGCCAAGAATGATATTAAATTCTATGCGATCAATGCAACTGCCATTGCGCAAGAAATAGGATTGGGCAATAGGACCAATACGATTTTACAATCTGCTTTCTTCAAGATTGCCAATGTCATTCCTTACGACTTAGCCGTAACTGAAATGAAGAAATTCATTGTTAAGAGCTATGGCCGAAAAGGGGAAGCTATCGTAAATATGAATTACCAGGCAGTAGATCGTGGTGCCGAGGTAGTTGAGATACCGGTGAAGGCTGAATGGGCCAACTTGCCGGATGAAGAGCCTGCTGTCAATCCTTACGATACTGATTTCGTTCACAATGTAGTACGCGTAATCAATGCACAAAAGGGCGATTCGCTTCCTGTCTCTACCTTTGTAGGACGCGAAGACGGAACTTGGGACAATGGCACGGCAGACAGTGAAAAGCGTGGTGTAGCTGCCTTTGTACCTCAATGGATAAGTGACAATTGTATACAGTGT
The DNA here is from genome assembly GCF_045865415.1 of Porphyromonas miyakawae. Lineage (NCBI taxonomy): Bacteria > Pseudomonadati > Bacteroidota > Bacteroidia > Bacteroidales > Porphyromonadaceae > Porphyromonas > Porphyromonas miyakawae. The sequence goes on along the minus strand of NZ_BAAFSF010000001.1, from coordinate 735,142 downwards.
AATCAGTGTGCCTATGTGTGTCCTCATGCTACGATACGCCCATTTTTGTTGGATGCAGCTGAGCGTACCAAGACCGGAGTAACGACACTTGCAGCAATCGGCAAGGGCTTCAAAGAAGCGGACTTAAGCTTCCGCATCCAAGTCAATGTATTGGACTGCCTTGGATGTGGTAACTGCGCCGCTGTTTGCCCCGGCAACAAGAACGGCAAGGCGCTGGAAATGGTACCCTTAGATGACGAAACACGCAAAGAGCAAAAGAATTGGGATGCCCTAAGACATCAGGTTACCAACAAGGCTCACTTAGTAGACGTAACTGCCAATGTAAAGAACTCTCAGTTTGCACAGCCACTCTTTGAATATTCAGGAGCCTGCGCCGGTTGCGGTGAGACGCCGTATGTGAAGCTACTCACACAGCTCTTTGGCTCTCGTCAGCAAATAGCCAATGCAACTGGGTGCTCATCCATCTACTCAGCCAGTGCCCCTTCTACCCCCTACACCACAAACTTTTGTGGACAAGGTCCTGCCTGGGCTAACTCTTTGTTTGAGGACAATGCAGAGTTCGGTATGGGTATGATTTTGGGACAACAAGCCCGTCGCAATCGCTTGCGTGCTGAAGTGAGCCGTATAGTAGAAGAGAATGATGCTGATTCTAAACTTCTACCCCTACTAAGCGAATGGCTGGAACACTTCGATAATTCAGCAGCTACACGAGACCTAAGTGATAAGATATTACCTCTGATTGATGCTGACCGTAAGCTGAAGGATTCACTCTTAGGAGAATATAAAGATAACTTCCTTAAGCCGTCTCAGTGGATTATTGGTGGTGATGGTTGGGCTTACGACATAGGCTTCGGAGGATTGGATCATGTACTCGCAAGTGGCAAGGATCTGAACATTCTCGTGTTAGATACGGAAGTTTACTCCAACACGGGAGGACAATCCTCTAAGAGTACGCCTTTAGGTGCTATCGCTAAGTTTGCCTCATCCGGAAAGCGTGTACACAAGAAGGACTTAGGCCGAATTGCTTCTACCTATGGCTATGTGTATGTAGCTCAAATTGCTATGGGAGCGAATCAAGCGCATACCCTTAAAGTACTACGCGAAGCAGAAGCCTACCCCGGGCCCTCATTGGTAATTGCTTACTCACCCTGTATTTCTCACGGATTGAAGGGAGGTATGGGAAAGAGTCAGCTTGAAGAAAAGCGTGCCGTTGAGTGCGGATACTGGCATCTGTGGCACTATGACCCACGCCTTGAAGAAGAGGGCAAGAACCCGTTTGTACTTGATAGCAAAGAACCGGATTGGAGTAAGTTCAAAGACTTCCTAAAGGGTGAAGTACGCTTCTCCTCTCTGTACAAGATGTTCCCGACAGAAGCAGAAGAGCTTGCAAACGAGTCTCTCCGTGCGGCTATGCAACGCTACACAGGCTATGTACAGCAGAGCAAACTTGAGATTATCCCTCTTCCTGAAATCAAAGATTGATCCAAGAAGAGAATAACTGTAGATAACTAACGTTTTTCTACCATAAGAAGGGTGGGTTGTGACATACAAGCCCACCCTTTATAATCCAACTCACTTAGCATCAGCGTCTTCTACCACAATCGGATGGACTCTTTTTAGATGCACGATAACAATATATTCGATTATATTCTGTATATTTGCTATCCGAATGAGCCAAAAGCTATTAGGCATAACACACAATATAGATTTACAATCATAGCAAATAACATTATGAAGCACAAACTACTAATCAATGTAGCGCTTATGTTCTTGGTCTCCTTCTTGGGATTGAATATAAGAACAGCGCATGGCCAGGAGCTAATCCCGGCAGACGAAAAGCAGGCACTCATTGACCTCTTCAATTCTACCAATGGAGCAGAATGGAAGAGTTGGACCAAGTGGGATTTAACTGCATCCGTAGATCAATGGAAAGGTGTAAAGATTAAGGATGGACACGTTTCGGAGTTGGACCTTCACAGCTCCAATTTGCAAGGAAAAATTCCGGCATCAATAGGAGCACTTACTGAATTGGTAAAGATCCGCTTGGATAACAACCTATTGGAAGGGCCACTGCCGAAGGAATTGTTCCAGTTCCAAAAGCTGCAGGAACTATGGCTTACAAATCAGAGAAAGCAAGCTAATGCGGGGGAAGTAAGAGAATACACCCTCACCGGAGGCCTGCCTGATGTAATTGATATGCCACAGCTAAAGATACTTGAGCTATCAGATACGGGTATTACGGGTCCTCTCTCAGAGATGAAAACTCCTGAATTGCTGCAATTCCAGGCAAACAACTGTACTTTGGGGTCACTTCATCCTTCCATATGGGAACTTCCTAAGATCATATTTATTGGCATTCAATTGGGCGAAAGTCCCAAACCATTACCTTTAACAGGTGAGCTGCCTAAGGACTTCTCCAAGTGCGCTAACTTGAAGGCTTTGGCTATTGGCGGTTGTCCTAATTTTGTAGGCGAAATCCCTGCATCCATTGCCAAGTGCACCGGCATGCAGCAACTTCTTTTGCAGAATGGACATACCGGCACCATACCAAAGGAGTTGGGAACAATGAGGAATTTGGTATTACTTGCTTTGGCTAATAACCACTTGACCGGAGAAATACCTGATGAATTAGGCAATTTGACCAATTTAGTACAACTCTATTTGGGTATGAACGAGCTAACGGGCACCATTCCCGAGTCGTTCAAAAATTTCACTAAATTGAATCACCTCAATCTGAAAAAGAATAAGCTTACCGGCAACCTCCCCGAGTGGATTGGGCAATTGCATAATTTGACTAAGCTTATCCTTGGTGACAATGAGTTTACCGGTACGATTCCCGCAAAATGGGCTCCTGTAGATGAGGGCCAGGAAAGTGATGGTTTTGGTATTAACCGTCTCTTGGAATTAGACCTTGCTAACCTAAAATTGAGCGGTGAACTGCCGGAGCGTTTTGGTAATTTCACTAGCCTGGATAAGATTTGGATAAATAATGCGGGACTTTCCGGTGACCCCACAACGGTGCTTCAGAAAATGCTGGAGATCTCTCAAATCTACATTCAGGACAACAACTTCAAGGGACGTTTAGACGGACTGCTTGCTCTTGAAGATCTGGAAGATTTGCGTGTATTATATGCTCAAAACAACCATTTCTATGGTTCCATCGAGGAGAGAGAACACCAACCGGACGGCTGGGGTCCTTACTATCGTTTCAATGCACACGGCATCAATGTCAGCAACAACGATTTCGTACTAAAGGATTTTGAAAAACTATCTCCTATATTGACCGGTAAGGAACCTACCAACGTAACGAATAAGCTGATCTTTGCTCCGCAGAACAAGTTGGAAGTAGAAGAAACTAGTAAAGAGGTAAAGGAAGGCGAAGCCCTCAGCTTTACTGCTCCTACATTGGAAGACTTGCGTAATGCACCTTTCAGCACAACCGATTTGTCTGAAACAAAGAACGTATACCAGTGGTACAAGGATGGCAAAAAGGTAGATGGTCAAAATACACCGGTTCTCTCTATTGACAAGGTAAATAAGGACCAAAGCGGTGTGTATGTATGCAAAATCACCAATGCACGTGTGCCCGGCCTGACAATGGAAACAAAGGAAATGATTGCTACCGTAAAGACCGGAATTTTGCCCATTGAAGCAAACCAAGAGGTAATAGTACGTGAAGGCGATATACTCTCTGTAAAGGGAGCTGAAAGCCTTGCCCTCTATACGACATCTGGCACCCTTCTCTCATCAGTAGAAGGAAACGAAATTTCGATCAACCACTTATCCTCCGGTACGATTGTCATTGTTATTTATACAACCGGCGGAGTAAATAAAGCCGTAAAATATATTCTCTAAGACAATCCCTATACCCATGAGAACAAGGGGAGCTTCGCACTCCTCTTGTTCTCCTATTATAAAAATGGAATTGTTATACACATATGAACAAGAAACTATTATTTCTTCTCGCATTTATAATTGGTAGTGTGAGCGTGCTGTTGGCTAAGCCTATTACAGCAGAGCAAGCTCGCATTAAGGCCGAAAGAATTCTTTCCCCTAAGGCACTGCGTAGTGATACTCCGCTTACCTTAGCTTATGTTCGCTCGGCACCCTCTTCGCTACGCTCATCGGACGCTAAGTCTTTAGTATATTACTACATATTCAATAAAGGCACCCATGACGGTTTTGCCATCATAGCCGGAGATGACCGCTTGTATGAAGTCTTGGCATACTCAATGGAAGGCCACTTTGACGAAAAGGCAATACCCGATCATATAAAATCCTGGTTCTCTTGCTATGACAAACAGATAGAGGAGTTCTATCGGACTGCAAATGCGTCCTCCGGAACTCAAACTTACACCTCCGGACTACGAAGTGCAGATAAGATAGATCCCCTACTCGAACGAGAAAAGATAAGATGGGGACAAACATATCCCTATAATTCAGAATGCCCAATCGTACCCAGAGAAACTAAGCAAGCCGTAACCGGCTGTGTGGCTACAGCACTTTCACAAATCATGCGTTTCCATAAATGGCCGACAAGAGGTATGGGGGAAGTGACTTATCAGGCAAGAGGGATCGATGGACAGTATACAGGTGCTTACTATAAGGTTACATTTGATCACGATTACGACTGGGCTAATATGCCGGGTTGCTTTGAGGGAAATGTTAAACCTACTGAAGTAGAAGCAAAAGCCATTGGTACCTTGCTGAAGGATGTAGGAATGGCTATAAAAATGAGCTACTCCTCCTATTCCAGTGGAGCATTCAATTGGGATGTCTTACCGGCTCTTCGCGATAATTTGCGTTATAATAAAGCGGTTCGCTTAGTGTCGCGTAGTGGCTACACAGCTCAAGACTGGGCAAATCTTATTCTTGACGAACTGAAAAAAGAGTGCCCTGTATTCTACACCGGTAGAGGCGTAGATGGTAGCGGACATGCCTTTGTGTGTGACGGGTACAACGGGGAAGGCTTTTTCCACTTCAATTGGGGGTGGGACGGTCTCGCTAACGGATTCTATCGCTTGGAAGCTTTGAACCCCACCGCAACGGGTACAGGCGCCGGACTCGGAAGCTATAACATGACTCAAGAAATCCTTGTCGGATTAAGTCCTGATAGAGACGGCTCTTCCGTTGACGGAAAGCTTACGACTCCTTTGGCTTCCGTGCGCTACACACATACAAAAGCAAGTAAACGGCTCACGCTAAAAGTATCCCTCTACCAAGGTGCATACGAATCTCAAGGCTATTACTTTAAACCTGCTGTTTACAAAGAAAATGGGGAAAATGTTTATCTGGGAAGCCGTACATTTCGTAAGCTTTCAGCCATGAACAACACCGTTGTATCATTGGATTTTGACTATGGTTCTGCAGCACTTGCTGATGGAAGATACCGTATAATGCCTCTTTGGAGTGCACAGTCTAACGGCACTTATGAACCTTGTGCCTATATGAATATAGAACCACTCTCTATCTATGTAACTGTTAGTAATAAGGAGGTTACAAAGATTGAATATGATGTACCAGAAATTCCGCTTACCGCAGAGACTTTTGTCAGTGAAAAGAGCTCTGTTAAAGCCTATTCAGATGGTACCATTACCCTTAAGTTTAAGAATAGTAGCGATCGCGAGTACTATGCTCCTGTAACCATATTCTTGGGTGATGCTAAGCAGTTCCCGAGTGATCCGAATGAGGCTGTAAAACAACTTCCTCTTGTCAATGCACAAGCAACACGTGTAGTAGTAGTACCGGCAAATAGCGAAAAAGAGGAAACATTCAATTTCGCTGATTGCAATTTTGCTAAAGGCGAAAAGTTAGGGATTGTAGCTCAGATCCCTCGTGTTTATTTCCAAGTTCCTAGTGAGGATGGCTCAGGCTTGGGTATGCTTCCCAAAACAAAGGCTTATCGCATTGTGGGCGGAATAAGTGTGATTGGTACTGAATACACTACCCCTATTTTAGTTTCCAACGTATCTTCCGCCAAGGTAAAAAGGATGAATGGAGCCTGCTCAAAGGTTTACGGACCGACTTTCAAAATAAAAAACGAAGGTGTGCTCTATGATGTACAGGAGGACAAAAAACTAAATCTAACAATCAGAGCAGCACTACTCAATCCGGCCAATCCATCTATGCCTGTCATGGCGATCTCCCACCCCTTAGAGCAGTCTATTGGAAAGGGAGAGACAATTGAATTCACTCCGGAATTTGATGGAAACAAAGACTTTTGGATTGGGTACAAAAGGGATAACCTTTTGGTACGTCTCATTGCAGTTGAAGAGCGTGATCAGCGTATTCTCCTAACGAACAAGCGTAAGGTATTTGGCCCCAATTTGGGCTTTGTGGAAATCTATTACGACACTGATGCAGCGGAAATAGCTTCTCAGTCTGCATATTGTTATTCCTACCAAGCAGAGGGAATAACTACCCTTCGCTATGGAAGTCCCACGCCTCTGACTTCGCTTGATTTATTTGATTTGAATGGACGGATAGTAAGATCGTTCGATCTTGCTTTATCTTGCCAAGGCGAAGTTCAGGCTGAACAGTTACCGAATGGTACCTATATTGTCTCTTTGCGTGATAATATTGGTAAAGTGGTTACAACTAAGATAACTGTTACTCGGTAGTCAGCGCTAAGCTCTCTTAAGAAAGGCTCTGCACGGAGCCTTTCTTCGCATAGCACTTCCATACTTTCTTTACAGAAAGTATGGAAGTTTTTTTATTATAAACGTCCACTGCCCCTGAGCCTCCCGCACAACTTGGGAAAAATCTGTCCTTTTTAAGGTCTCTATGCCGGAGTTCTTTTCCGAAAAGTTCTGATGTTTCAATCCAAAAGCTCTGATGTTTTAATCAAAAGGTTCTGATGTTTTGATCAAAAGATTCTGATCTTTCTGTATAGAGATCTATAAAATGCCAACTGCCCATGAGCCCTCCCGCACAACTTGAGAGCATACTTCTTCACTAAAGAAGATAATACTTCTATTTCCAGGAAATGATTCATAATAAATATCCCTCCATATAGGTCTGGTCGGCTGATCTTTCACTTGATTAGCTATTTGGGGGGAACCACATAGTTTCATTTATCGTTAAGCTATATTGTAAGTATTTTGCTCACAATTTCAAGAGTATTATTGACCAATAAACATAAAAACATTGTATATTTGCAATCACAGTGAACAATAAAAAGTCTTATTAGAAAGATTAATGTAAAACAGAAATCATTATGAATAGACGAAAAGTATTTAATGCGATCTTTGGATTAGTAATCCTCTTATGTGGATTCGAAGTACTCTCACTCCTTACGCTCCGTGCAGAAGTCCTCATACATTGTAATGGGGATGGTGGAGAGGTCTATCCAAAAGAGGGAAAAGCAGAAAACTCCACCATACTTATTGATGAAGATTTTGCCGGATTAACTGCAGGAAGTGAAGACGCTCCGGATGCCACAAAGTTAGTAGACGCAATGGGGAATTTTAGTAACCCATCAGTATTGAAGCCCTATAGCCCGAAACTCGGCTTTAAGCAATGGGGAGGTGAAGGTCTCTATGCAGCGGGAGGTTGTATAGCCATAAAAGACGGATGGTTTCTCAATACTCCGGCAGGCGATATGTCAGGCGAAATAACGCTTACATTTCGTGCCCGACTCACTAAAGATACTGATCCGGGGAAAGAGAATACCATTGAGTTAATCTTTTTAAGCCGAAAGTCTCTTGTTGACTTTGAAAGAAAAACATACACCCTCACAAATGAGTGGCAGGAATTTACTTATACTTCTGACAGAGGTGACTTTGAGGCAAGTGGCTTTCAGTTCCTATCCGGTGTCAATAGTGGCATCGTCCTTATCGATGATATTAAGTTGCAAAGTGTCAAAAAGTCCATTGCTGCCCCCAAAGCTCAAGAAGCTGAAGATGCAACCGAATACAGCTTCAAAGCCGTATGGGCGCCAAGCTTAGAAGCCACTAAATACCTCCTCAGCGTCTACTCCAAAGAGGAAGGTAATGAAGAGGTTACGGTTAAAGAGGGATTTGAAAATATCAATGCCGATAAAGATGGCATAATAGATAAAACAACCCCAAACTATCCACTTGATTGGAAAATAGAATGGAAAGACCCGAAGAAAAAGCATATAGCCAAGAATGCCACGTCTGACAACACACAGTCATTGAGACTTATAGATGAAGGCGATTTCGTTACTACTCCGATTTGCAAGCAGGGAATATCATTCATTAAATTCAGACTCAAAGCAGAAGTTTCTCATGAGAAAGTACCATTTGGGAGCGGTATAGCCCTATCGTTTGATACCGACTACGGACTCTACCAGTTTCATGTTATCGATTTGAGCGAACTTCTTACCGAGGAGGCAAAGAATGGAATAGATATTAATCTAACAGAATACATTGCGCAGTTCGATAAAGTATATGCACTTAAAATCGAATGGCTTCCGATTCCGGGTGACCAGACAACCATCCTCCTGGATGACGTTGAATACTCATTCATAGCTCCTCCAAAATATACCTACCTTCTGGAAGACAAGGAAGTAAAAACTCCTGCAGCTTCACAAGAAGAGAATGTAACTTATGAGGTAACAGATCTTGATCCCAATTTGGATTACTACTACGTAGTGAAGGCTGCCAATAACGAATACATATCCGAACCTTCGAAAGAAATTGAAGTATATACAGTCAGCCAGCCCACAGCATTAGAAGCCACGAATGTGACGAATGAGAGCTACACCGCTAATTGGACAAGTAACAAAAAGGTAGACTTGTATAGAATAGAGCAAATCCGTCAAAATACCCTTACAGAGGATGTAAAAGATTACGTCATTCTATATGAAGATTTCTCCAAAGTAACCTCAGATTTCAAAGAAAGTGATATTGCCGAGGGATTTATTGAACAAGGGGAATATACAAGTACCACTATTCCCATTGATGACCTGACTCACATTGCCGGGTGGAAAGCCTCATCCATGCAGCGTGTGGAAGGTTGGCTCGGTGGAATGGGAGCAAGCGGAGAAAAGGGCAAAATAGCCGGATCTATCGTAACGCCACCTCTTGACCTCGGTCACAATGACGGAGAATGTAAAGTAACTATTCATGCCTGGGGAGAGGAAAACGACTGGCTTGCCATTCAGGGGCTCAATGCAGCGGCTTATGCGGGGATACGCTTTCCTAAAGGCGGTTTTATTGAAACCACTGTTACGGTACCGGCTTGCTCTGCAAAGGAATCACTAACCTTTTACAGCAACAACTATCGTCCATTCCTCATCGATTATATCAAAATCACGCAAGATGTTAAAGCCGGAGAGAAGGTATCAGTGACGACCGCATCCCTACACACGCAAGATGCTAATGTAAAATCAATCGAGATGACAAATCCCGACTTTGGTGCAAATCATGAGATCTACTATATGGTAACTGGATTGCGTTACCGGCATGGTGACAAAAAGGATGCCGTGGCATCAAAGCCTTCTAATCTAATACTGGTAAAGGATCCTACTACAGGAACAGATTTTGTACAAGAGGATTCTCCCATGCTTTTTGGTATAAAAGGTGGCATTAGGGTATACGCATCAGTTGTCTCTTCGATAAATATATATACGTTATCGGGAGAATTAGTTGCTTCTTCCAAAATAGCAGAGGGCGCGTCTTTCATTGCTCTTGAACCGGGTATGTACGTCGTAAGGGCGAACAAAACCACAACGAAAGTAATGGTAGAGTAAATAGCAAATTTCCGAAAGACCCTCTTTTCAACAAGCCTCTACACAAGCAAACGTGTAGGGGCTTTCGCTTTATAGAAGCATTCAGCAAATAGGCTATGGCACAGCGCTAGGAGCCTCGCATCAATGACTATAACCCCGGAAGTAGCGACTAAAACATATAAATAGGTCAATTAAAAAGGCACCTACTTTTATTCCAAAAGTAGGTGCCTTTTGCTGTAGAGAGGAGCACCCTACGCCAAGGGTGCTCCTGCTTATGGAGGTGAAAGCCTGTTATCGTTTGATAATCAAAGTTACGGAGTTTGACACGCCAAGGGCATTCAGAAATACAATAGGATAGGTACCCTCAGGTAGTCCTTCGAGGTAGAGCCGTGCACTACCCTCTTCGTCTGCCGTAACTGTTTGGAGCAGTGTGCCGTCCATGCCATAGAGCCGTACTTCACTCATTTGCGCTACACCACATAGCATTGCTTCTGTGCTCGCCGGATTCGGGTAGAGAGAGGCGCTTTCACGTGCGACCGATTCCGCATTGGTCTTGAATGTGGCGGTAATCGTCACATTGCTTTTCACTACAAAGGACTTACTTTCAGTAATATCCTCATTGTTAGCCATAAGTTTATCCAACTCGTAGCCAACTTCGGGAGCAACTTCTACAGTAAGTTCTGTACCATAAGGCACTGCCTCAAGGTTATTGGCGCCTTTGATTATGATCTGTCCGTTTATAGCCTTTGAAACAGTCACAGCAAAGGAAAGTCCATTTTCTGTACAGGTTCCTTCTCGTCCAACGTAATTTGAGTAGTCGATAGTTCCCTCTTTACTGACGTATAATACCTTCCAAAACTTAGACTTTGCAACCTCCACATTTTGCTTTGTCATGATATTGCCATTTCCGGGTGTTGCATTCATTTCCTCCTTAGAAAGTACAATGAGGCTACCCGGGTCATTTTGTACCCTCTGAGCTAACTCTTCAACAATATTTTCCATTGCCGTGCAGCTAAGCAAATTATCTTCGCAAGAAAGCCAATTCAGTTGTGTGCATTCCGCTACCTTCAATGAGGTAAGTTTATTGCTGAAGCATACTAAATCGGTGAGCTTGCCAAATTTGGATACGTCTAACGATGTAAGTTGATTCTTATAGCAAGCCAATTCCTTAATCTCATAACACTGCGAGATATTTAATGAGCTTAATTGATTTTTATAACAATACAATTTTTTTATTTCTGAGCATTTGGATAAATCCAAGGACGCTATTTTATTGTTTCCACAAAACAGTTGCTCTATGCTGGGACACATGGATACGTCCAGCGAGGTTAAGTCATTAGATTCGCAATCTAACTCCGTTATATTACCGCTAAGTTCTACAGTTTGAGAGGATAGTGTATAGGTAGACTTCTTGCCCTGATCTATCGTTGTTTCACGGATACCTTTTGCAGTTACCTCTCCTTCTGATTTTATTGATAGGGTTATCGTTTCTCCTATTGCTCTTGTAGTTGTGAAAACAATAGTGTTTACCGGTTCATAGTCAGTACAACTACCATTGCGTCCGCTGTATTTCGTCTTGTTATCCGATCCTGCTTCTTTAGTGCAGAATACATCCCAATTCTTAGATTTAATTATCTCTACAATATGTTTGGTCAGTATGTTTCCTTTGCCGGGAAGAGCATTTGACTCAACTTGAGAGAGCGCGTCAAACGTACCTTTGTTGCTTACTGTCTTTGTAGGAAGAGCCTCTGCAATAGCTTCCATTACTGCACAATCAAGCAGATTTTCCTCACAGGAAATGTACTCAATATCTTTACATTTCGATAGGTCTAAAGAAGTTAATTGATTGGTATATGCGAACAGGCGTTTTAAATTGGGGCAGCTGGTCGCATCCAAAGACGTTAAGGAATTCCCGGAGCAGCTCAGTACGGTTAGCTTAGGCGTTTGCTTTAGATCTAACTGAGTTAACTGATTATTATCGCAATACAATGTAGTTATATTGTTGCAGTTGCTAAGATTTAAGGAGGTGATTTTATTATTCTCACAATTTAAGAACCTTAAACTCTCTTGATTTGCAACACTTAAAGATGTGATGTCATTATTATCACACCAAAATGTTTGTAGTTCCTGGCACTTAGATAAATCTAATGTAGTAAGTTTATTTTTACTACAGCCAAGATAGGTCAACTTCGGACAGTTAGAAATATCAAGAGTTTTGAGAGCATTACTACTACATGCTAAATACGTCAATTTACCACATTTTGATACGTCTAGTGATGCTAACTTGTTGTCAAAACAAACTAATCTATCTAAAGTGTTGTCGGTTAGTTTCAATGAGGTCAATAGATTTGTATAGCAACTAAGGGCAGTTAAACTAGGGCAATGTGAAATATCTAATGACGTTAACTCATTCTCATTGCACCCTAATGCAGTTAGATTACTACAGTCTCGTAACTCCAAAGAGGTTAATTTACCTGAATTACATCCGAATTTCTTTATATCGCCAGTGAGGGTAACCTTTTGAGAGGTAAGTTTGTAACTATTAGTACCATTACTTTTTATTTCTCCTACAATGCCTGTCGCAGTAACAGGACCATTCGCTTCAATTTGTAACTTAATGGTTTTTCCAACACCAAGTCCTGTAGAGAAAGTAATACTCTGAGCTGCTACAGGAAGTGCAAAAAACACACAGGCTACTGTAAGTAGCAGATACTTTGTAATCTTTGATTTCATATTGTTAGTTTTTTCTTGTTGTTTGTTAATAAATATTTAGGGGGCTATCCATTGGCTTTCTTCTCTGCCATCAATAGGATATTCACCTTAGCAAAAACCTCTTAATGGGTCGCATCTTACAAAAGGGGTCAGCAGTATCTTTATTCCCACCGATGCATGCTGTCTAGTAATATAGAAAAATTTTTGGGTTACAAACGCTTATGACTTTTCAAAGAGAGCATGCATCGGTGGGATTAAACGACTCCGCGAATATTTCCCCCTATTAACTCAAGCAAGCTAAGCGTCACTATTTTTTGGGTGTTCCCATTAGGAGCGCTCTTCCAAATAGAAAAAGCAAACACCTTCCAAAGAGTTTCTCGGCATTCACTATTTTTTTCGGAAGCAAGAATTCCTATTAGAAAAGGCATATGGATGAAGAAAGCATTAGTTAATCTTCCCACATCTCCTTTAAATATCATCCCAACCATACTAATTTTAACTTCCTTCCGCATAAAGGTACGTCTTATTATTCAATCAGCATGCACTTTCTTCAATTGAATGTCATTTATTCCGTGATAAGGTGCATGTCAAACATCTCTTCCTCGTAAAGAATAGTGGACAAAAGAGGCAGCTTCAATCAACTATTACAAAGTATAAGGCATTCTTCAAGAAGCTCTATTTCTTTATCAATAAGAAGGAGATATAGGGCAGAAAGGCCGGTATAACTCAGTCTATATCAATGTAGGAAACGATATCCAGTTTCTTTCTGAGCATGTTAGTTGCTTTATTCATGAGCGAGATACGTCTGTGATCCTCGGGAGTCCATAGCGTAGTGTGCGTAGCGAACTCCGTAAGTAGATTGTACGCATCCCATAGGGTTCCTTCTCCCTTGATTATACGCTCTTTATTGGTATCATACTTTCCGGCTTTTTGATACCTGTCGCATACCTTTCCATAGGATATTTGCTCCTCCGCTACTTCCTTACTTACGCCTAATGAGAGAAGCGTTTTCTGGCAACTCCTCATTTCAGCCAAAGAGATCCTCGACTCATAAACAGTGGATATCCATACGGGAGGAGCTTTAGTTTTATAGCTAAGAAATAACGCTAATTTCACCGAAGGAAAGTACTTGCCCACAGAAAAAATTACCCAATTCTAGGTATGCGGTTTGCTTTTTATTTCTGTTGCTTACCCTTATCTTTGTGGGTGTTGGTAGGAATGTCCTACCGACGATTAATGAATCATTATCTAAAACTCAAATGCAAATGACTATGCAACCTATTATCAACAGCAACTTACCAGAGTTCAAAGTACCCGCATATACCAAATCCAAGGGCTTTCACGAGGTCTCTAACGAGGATCTCAAGGGGCACTGGAGCGTACTCTTCTTCTATCCAGGCGACTTCACCTTCGTATGTCCTACGGAGCTGGCTGACCTTGCCGACAACTATGCTGAGTTTCAGCAGATCGGCGTAGACATCTACTCCGTGAGCACTGACTCGCACTTCGTTCACAAGGCTTGGCAGGATGCCAGCGAGGCGGTCAAGAAGGTTCAGTACACGATGCTCGCTGATATGCGCTTCGAGCTAGCTCGTGCCTTCGGCGTGATGATCGAGGAGGATGGACAGGCTTACCGTGGTACTTTCCTAATTGATCCAGACGGCAAGGTGCGTGTGGCTGAGATCCATGACAACGGCATAGGCCGTGACGCTCAGGAGCTACTGCGCAAGGTGCGCGCGGCTCAGTTTATCTATGAGCACCCAGGCGAAGTGTGCCCCGCCAAGTGGAAACAAGGCGATGCCACTCTCAAGCCTAGTATAGACCTAGTTGGTAAGATCTAACACCTAGATCCACATGTCAAAACAAGAGGGTTGTGTCGTGTACTCACACGGGTGGCACAGCCCTCTACTCTTTCTAAAAACAGCATAATCATGAGACTGGACCAAGATACCTTACAGCAGCTGCAAAGCATCTTTGCCTCGCTAAACCATCGATACACGCTCAGAGCGAAGGCTCCCAAGGGTGCCCACTACGAAGAACTCGAGCAGCTCCTCGGCGACTTCGCCTCAACCTCTCCGCAACTATCGTTAGAGATGGGCGTGGGCGACCAGCTAAGTGTGGAAATACTGCGTGACGAGCAGCCCACGGGGATAACTTTTAGGGCGATCCCCTCGGGGCATGAGTTTAGCAGTCTGATATTAGCCATATACAATGCGGATGGTCAGGGGAAGAACATTCCCGATACGGCTATCTGTGACAAGATCCGTTCGCTACGCAAACCGATTCATCTACGCAGTTATATTTCGCTCAGCTGTACCAACTGCCCCGACGTGGTTCAGAGCCTTAACCTAATCACGCTCATTGCGGGTGAGGGTGTGACCCACGAGATGGTTGATGGTGCTCTCTACACGGAAGAGGCTAAGGAGCTAAACATCTCTGCCGTACCGACGGTCTACCTGGGAAATCAGGTGCTACATATAGGTAAGAGCTCGCTGGGTGAGCTACTCAGCAAGCTATCCGATGCTGTCGGTGGGGAGCCGTCGTCCGCCACGGTGGAGCGCAAGGAGTACGACCAGATCGTCATCGGTGGTGGACCTGCTGGCGCAGCGGCTGCGCTCTACTCGGCTCGCAAGGGACTGCACGTCGCACTTGTGGCTGACCGCATAGGTGGTCAGGTGAATGAGACGACGGCTATCGAAAACGTCCCCTCCGTGCTTCATACGACAGGGACGCAGCTTGCCGAAGATCTGCGCCAACATGTGCTACACTACCACGTAGAGATACTGGAGCAGAGACATGTCGAGCAGATCAAACTAGTCGATACCCAGAAGGAGGTAGTCACTTCGCTCGGTGAGACGCTCGTAGCACCGCAAGTGATCATTGCCACTGGAGCCTCCTGGCGCAAGCTAGGTGTGCCTGGCGAGGCGGAGCATATTGGTCGCGGGGTAGCCTTCTGCCCACACTGCGATGGACCGTTCTTCAAGGGGCAAGACATAGCGGTCGTGGGCGGTGGTAACTCAGGCATTGAGGCTGCTATCGACTTAGCGGGCATCTGCAAGCATGTGACCGTCTTGGAGTTTATGGAGAGCCTCAAGGCAGACACCGTACTGCAGGAGCAGCTGGCTAAGCTACCAAACGTGACCGTCCACACGAACGTGGCAACGGAAGAGGTCATCGGCGATGGCAGCAAAGTATCCGCACTTCGCATCGCTCCCCGTGACGGGAGGGCTCCCTTCGAGCTCGCTGTTGCTGGGGTCTTCGTGCAGATCGGGCTCAAGGCGAATACGGATATCTTCGATGGTCTGGTCGAGCGCAACCGCATGGGCGAGATCGTCATCGATGACCACTGCCGCAGCTCCGTAGCGGGTATCTATGCCGCGGGCGACTGTGCCAGCATCCCCTACAAGCAGGTGGTGATTGCTATGGGCGAGGGTGCCAAGGCTGCTCTCTCCGCCTTCGATGATCGCATTCGCACACAAGGGTGAGATTGGCCGTTAGCTGTTGGCTATCGGCATCCGCACGCAAAGGTTAGGGCCACACTCCTACACAAAAAAGAGACTCCCCCGCAGCAGGACACGATCCAACTGGAGGGGAGTCTATCGCTTACTGCCTCTAGCACTAGAGGACTTACGCTAACTGGACTAGATCTCAATGTACGAGACGATGTCGGGCTTTTTCCGGAGCATGTTAGTTGCTTTATTCATGAGCGAGATACGTCTGTGATCCTCGGGTGTCCATAGCGTATTGTGCGTAGCAAACTCCTACAGTGGCCTATGATAGCCGTGCGTATCAGATGGATGCAGTATCCGCATTGAATTATAAGTTACTTCAAGTGAGAGTCAGTGACGCACTTATATGGATAAGTTACTGTCTTTTTGTTCGCACAGGAAGAGGCGGGTACATTTCTCGGCCTCATCAAATGTATGGTGTTCAATTTTGGGTTGTGCCGTAGCTTATTTACGCTTCGTTCTTTGGCGTGTAGTACGCCATAAGGGTCTGTGCAAAGTTATACATCTCTTCTCGTACGGGCTGAGGTTCAACAACCTCTATTTGGTCTGCCATCGCGAGCAACAATTGGTAGAGGTCGTATGTGGGACAGACCTCCAGCTCAAAGCGAGCCACACCCTCCACCTCTGAGGGTAGCTCTCTCTGCGACTCATGTATCGGTAGCGTGCGGAGATAGTCCGCGCCTTGACCATAGGCATTGACTAGCAGACGCACAGGCTCCTCCTCGGAGTGAATCACCCCACAACAGCCACGGTAGTAAGCCTCTATGTCAAAAGACTCATCCATCTCAAAGCTCTCCTCAAGCGGTTCGCAAGCTAAGATGCGATCCAGAGCATAGACTAGATAGACATCCTCAGGGCACGAGCCCCCATCCTCAGCGTTAAGCTCTACATTGCGTGCTGAGTAGTAAGGACTACGTGCCAAGAGATACCATCTGCGATTTGCTACTTTCAGATAATAAGGCTCCGCCTCGAAGCTGTAAGCCTCAGGTCTTCCAAACCCTTGATAAGTAATCTGTAGGAGTTTACCGTAACGCATCGCCTCGGTAATCACATGGAGCCACTTTCGGCCGGAAGGGACATGCTCAAAGAGTATCCGCCCCTGAAGCTTGCTGTCAGCTTGTATCTGATTCATCGCCGTGTAGGAGTCTATGAGCCAGCTGCGCAGGTTGTCCTGCTCCAGCTCCTCGGGATTGTCAATGTAGTAGCGGTAACCATCCTGGGGATCACATAAGATCTCCACCTCAAAGATGTCAAGAATTGCCTGCCGATGGTTATGAAAGGTCCGCTTCGGCAAGGGCTCATTATAACTCAATCCGCTCTCCTCCCAGTGACGACTGATCTCTTCAAAGGTAAGACGCCCATACTGACGAAATTGCTCGATCAGCCAGACATACCGTCCGAAAATATTTGCCATAACATCTCCATTCTTTTATCTGTGGCAAAGATACAATATCAGCTATGCCAAACCATAGCACAGCTGATATTGATAAGTTAGATCTCTCCCCTGACAATCTGGCGCTGTAGCTCTTTTGTTCGCTGCTCCATAATTGTTCTCCATAAAAGAGAGCGGTATAGTGCCTCTGCGGGGATTCTGTCCATGTACCGCTCCAAAAACTCAGTGCCATACAAATGCGATACCCTTGTATCGTTTGAGTATGGCTGATCTATCAGTGCAGACCAGTCCCACTTGTCAATGAAGCGATCTATCGTTTCATAGTCCAGTGGTACGGACTCATTACCCGACAATTTAGACCAGTCCCAAAAGTCGGCAAACTGCTCCAAGCAATCCGGAGTTAGAATGCTTTCACAATCTGTCCAGGAGAGCCTCTTCCAGTCTATCCAATTCTTAAATTGCACTAACATTGCCGGTGTCCATAAGATCTTATAATTCTCGGACACCCTCTCCCAGTCCAACTTATCTCTATACTTTTTGAGGGTCTCAAGCGTCCAAGGAAACTCTCCGGAGAGTTCTTTCCAAGCAGCATCATCTAGCTGCTTCTTTAATAAATCGTTTACCTCCATAGTACATATATTTATTGTTTGCGCTACAAAGGTACCTCATAGGGTGTGCCATATTGAAGCACAGGCTATTTATTTTAACTTAAAAGTAGGTGCCTTTTATTGTAAAAAGGAGCACCCTTGGTGTAGGGTGCTCCTGCTTATGGAGGTGAGAGCTCGTTATCGTTTGATAATCAAAGTTACGGAGTTTGACACGCCAAAGGCATTCTGAAATACAATAGGATAGATACCCTCAGGTAGCCCTTCGAGATAGAGCCGTACACTACCCTCTTCTTCTGCCGTAACTGTTTGGAGCAGTGTACCGTCTACACCATAGAGCCGAACTTCACTCATGGGTGCTGCGCCACATAGCATTGCTTCCGCGCTCGCCGGATTCGGGTAGAGGGAGACTTTACATTCTCTCGGGGTATTTTCAATTCCGGTTCCTGATTTTTCAACGAAAGTGACCACCAAAGTAACAAAGTTCTTCACGGTAACCTGCTTTGATTCGGTGATATCCTCTCCATTGGCTACTATGCTTTTTAGCTCCCAGTTTTCGGTAGGCGTAGCTTCTATGTTAATGATAGTGCCAAAGGGTATATCTTTGGCGTCCTTTACTCCGGTAATCTTTACTTCTCCTTTACCTTGTACTTCTGTCAATACACGGAACCGCTGCGTTTCATCACCTTTATATTCTTCCCACTCTTCTGAGCCACGATTAGCTAACACTTTCCAATTCTTGCTTTTTGCGATGTCTATGTCAGCAGCCAATACTTCATTTGCTTCTTGCTTTGTGCAGTCCTTTGCTGCAAGTACTCCTGAAGAATGTCCATTTCTCTTAGGCATATCATTCACAAGCTTATTAAATGCACTGTGAGACATACGATTGTTTGAGATTTGTATTGATGCGATCAACTTATTGTTCTCCGCATTTATTGTGAAGTCTTCTACTGCACATGAAGAGCAGTCTACACTTTGTATCGCATTACAATCACTTATGTCTAGCTTTTTGAGTGGATTATTATTGCAAACTAAGTAAGCGAGATGATGTATGGAGGAGAGATCGAGGGACGCAAGCTTATTTTTTTGACACCACACTTGTAGATTCTGTACGGAACTTCCTGAAACTTCAGACTTTGGCAATCTTAGTTGCTCCATTTCATTTTCATAGCATTGTACCAACTTGAGTTTATTCAAGCCCCTTAGATCCAAATTCTTTATCTGATTACCATAGCACCATAGATAAGTCAACTCCTTATTGTTACTTAAATCAAGGGTATTTAATTTATTCATGGCACAATTCAAGCGCACAAGCGCTTTGTTGCCACTTAAGTCCAAGGCAGTCAGATGAAGAGAGCTCATATGAGCCTCCTCCAGCAAGGGCAACTTTGTGAGGTTGATCTCACTAAAGGTCCCATTGAAGGCACAATTCAGATATCTAAGTTTGGGTGTTTCCTGTAGATTCAAAGAGGTCAAGTCGTTCGAAAAGCAGGAGAGTGAATCCAATGACGCTGCGCCCTTAATATCAAGAGAAGATATCTTACTGCGAGGACACTCTAAGACCCTTATATCGCCTTTTATAGTGACTTGATTACTTTCTAACGTGTATAATTCGTAAGCGCCAAATACGTCTTTTTCTTTTACCCCTTCCAGAGAGATATTTTTACCGTCCACACGCATAATCAGCTTAGCCCCGACGGCCTTACCGGTCTGCAGGGTTATCGTTGCTGTAGTGGCTTGCCCCTGTGTGATTTGTTGAGGTCTACCGAATAAATTGGTTGCATAGTCAAGTTTTGTCGCCGTCGAATTTTCCTGACTAAGTGTAGCTCTGCTGCGAATTTGTTTTGCAGTGGTAACCACAGTGCTGTGTGCTGCAGCAGGGAGTGTGAAGAACACGAGCAACCCGGCAAGCAGCAGATTCTTGGTAGTTTTCGTTTTCATGTTTTTGTTTTTCCTTTTTGTTTGTAAAGTATATTGCCTTATGCTATTCCCGAAGTGATTTCTCATTTCCTCGTAAAAGGTACATGTTATTATCCAATCGGCAATGAATTAAATATTATTTATTCTATGATAGGGGCAAGCTGAGCACCTATACACTCCCTTTTCCATCTCGGCAACATACTAAAAGTGAGCCCTCTCCCTACTCCGAGCCACCTCCATGGATGGCAGTTACACTAGATTTTTACAAAGGCGATGGCACACGACGGACACCCGTCCACCAGAAGGTAGCGCACCTCCTTATATCCCAATGTGCTGAAAAACTCTTGATAAGTGGAGAAGGTAAAGCTGTTTTTGAATTTTACACCCACTATTCTCAATAGATTCAGCCAACTGCGTGTAAGCAGATTTTTATGCTCAGGCTTCACGTAAGTGGGGATTATGATTTCCCCACCTACACGACATACGCGCCTCATTTCCTCCATTGCCTTCTTCGAATCGGGGAGTAAATGCAATACATTGCCCGCAATGACCTTGTCAAAAGAGTTTGTATCGTAAGGGAGCTGCGTAATATCAGCCTTGTCAAGGCGTAAATTGGTAGCCTGACTGCACTTTTTCTTCGTTTGGAGCAGCATTGCGGTGGAAAAATCCGTTGCCACAATGGATTGGCACAGCGGATATATCCGGTGTGTCAACAGCCCCGTACCACAAGCACACTCTAAAACATTATCGGTGGATTCGATCTGCTTAGCTACAATTTCACTCACTTTCCGATTAGCCTTTCCGTTCGTTACGTTCGTAGCTGCATCATAAATCTTTGCAACATTATCCCAAATCATAAGGTTTCTCCGTACATTTCTTGCTCTATTTACCTACTTTCTCCACAAAGATATTCGCTTCAAAGGTCACCGAGTTGCAAAATGCCGAGATGGCACATAGCCCCCACCCACATAGCATCGTTATTTCATTCAGGTTCAATCGAAGCATTGCAATTACCCATCCGTATAACCGCTCTTTTTCCTTGTGAGGTGCGCCTCGTCATCTCCGTATCAAAGGAGTTCTTTCTCCGGAAGAAACAGATTTTTTGTACCGTAGAATCAAATTTTTCATGCCGTAGAATTAGAAAAAAGGCTATAGGGTTTTTACAAATACCCTATAGGGTTTTTCAGAAAAGGCTATAGGGTTTTTCGGGAAAGGCTATAGGATTTTCTCTGATTACAGGGCACAAAAAAACGTTTCCTCTCGATAGAAATTTTGTTTCCTTGCGATCATTTTTCTGTATGCTCCGGATCTACAATTTGGTTATTCATGACTTGCGTACCTGTAACTCCGAATAGAGGATTCATTAACCACGGATTAACTGCTCTTTAATGCCGTTTAAGAAGCGGCAAATCAGCGGTAAACGGCAGAATAGATACAAAAAAAGTGGCATCCCGATAAGGGGATGCCACAAAGGATTGCTCTCATAGAGAGCCGTTTGTGTATGTAGCGTTGCTTACAAGACAGTAACCCATCCGTAAGGATCGGCTTCGTCACCATACTGAATGGCGCGGAGCTTGTGATAAAGCTTTTCGCAAACGGGACCGGGCTTGCCGTCCTTAGCGATTTCGTACGTCTTATGTTCGTCCAAGTCGTCGATGCGAAGGATAGGACTGATCACGGCAGCTGTACCGCAAGCACCGGCTTCTTCAAATTCGGCGAGTTCTTCTTCGGGAACGTGACGGCGCTCTACCTTCATACCCATATCTTCAGCCAACTGCATCAAGCTCATATTGGTGATAGAGGGCAGAATGGAAGTGGACTTCGGTGTGATATAGGTATTGTTCTTAATTCCGAAGAAGTTAGCGGGGCCGCATTCATCGATATACTTCTTTTCCTTTGCATCAAGGAAGAGGCATGCGGAATAGCCCTTTTCGTGGCAGAGAACGGTGGGCACCATACCGGCGGCATAGTTACCACCCACTTTGATCGTACCGGTACCTAAGGGCGCTGCACGGTCGTATCCGCGCATAATAGCCATAGGAGTGGGCTTGAAGCCTTCTTTGAAGTAAGGGCCTACAGGCGTTACGAATACAACGAAGAGATACTCGGGAGCAGGTTTAACCCCAACCTGTTCGCCCAATCCGATGAGCAAAGGACGAATATAGAGCGAAGCACCGCTTTCGTAAGGAGGAACAAAGCGTTCGTTGAGCTTAACTGCCTTCAAGCAAGCCTCAACAAAGAGTTCTTCGGGCACGGGCTGCATTACGACCCCTTCAGCGGAACGAATCATACGCTTAGCATTGTCGTGGATACGGAAGATACGAATCTTTCCATCCTTGCCGCGGAACGCTTTCTGACCTTCAAAGGCTTCCTGTCCATAGTGCAGACAGGTAGCTCCCATGTGAAGGGTAATAGTTTCGTCCTGAGTTACTTCCAACTCGCCCCACTTACCATTGCGGTAGTAGCAGCGTACGTTGTAATCTGTTTTGTGATAACCAAAGCCTAAAGAGGCCCAATCAGTTTTTTCCATACTTTAATACGTTTATCTTTACTTTAGTGTTTTTAATTTTCTATCTATCAATGCCTAAATAGGAGGGCTTTTGCAGCCGGACGTTCTTCACATAATTTACCTTTATAATATACCCGTTCGCCATTCAAGTAGGTAGCTTCCACCGAATGTTTGAAAGTCATCCCTTCAAAAGGCGACCAACCACACTTAGAGAGAATTTTATCCTTCGTCACCATCGTTTGCTGATTGGGGTCTATTACGACAATATCGGCATAATACCCCTCTCTCAAAAAGCCTCGTTTGGCCACTGCAAAGCGCATGGCCGGATAGTGTGCCGTTTTAGTAGGGATCGACTCCAAAGGCAGCTCGCCCCGATCTACCAAGGCCAAAAGAACCAGCAGGCTATACTGAATTAGAGGACCTCCTGAAGCGGCTTTTAGAGCACCCCCCTGCTTTTCTTCTAATAAGTGAGGAGCATGATCCGTAGCAATAACGGAGATACGCCCCTTCTGTACGCCTTCGAGTAGCCCCTCCCGGTCGTGTTCTGTTTTAATAGCAGGATTCCACTTGATGAGCGTACCCTTTTCAGCATAATCACCATCATTAAACCAAAGATGATGCACGCACACCTCTGCACTAATTGCCCGCGACTCCATAGCGTCCAAGGGATCAAAAAGTGCCACTTCTTTAGCAGTGGATAAATGCAATACATGTAGCTGAGTTCCATACTTAGTCGCACGCTCCAAAGCCTCGGCAGTACAGCGGTAGCATGCCTCCTCACTTCTTATCAGAGGGTGATACGACACAGGGGGATCTTCTCCCCATCGGGCAATGGCTTGCTCCCTATTTTCCCTTATGATCGCTTCCGACTCAGAGTGAATGGCAATGGGGAGAGGAAATTCCGCAAAAAAGCAATCCAATGCACGCTCATTATCCACCAGCATATTACCCGTAGAAGCCCCTAAGAACAGTTTTAAGCCGGGGATCAAGTGCGTGGGGATCTTTAGAGCTTCAGCGCAATTGGTATTAGTTCCTCCAAAGAAAAAGCCATAATTGGCCCAAGAGTGTGCGGCTGCATAGTCACGCTTCCACATAAGCGCATCGTAATCAATGGTTGCCGGCTTAGTATTAGGCATATCCATATAGGAGGTTACTCCTCCAGCCAAGGCAGCACGACTCTCTGTCTCGATATCGCCCTTATGCTCCATTCCCGGAGTACGGAAGTGCACCTGATCATCAATCAATCCGGGCAAAATAATTTTTCCTTGGCAATCTATACAGATATACTCCCGAAAGCGTTGAGATGCTTCTTCCAAAGAGAGTCTTCCCTCATGCACAACGGCAATCAGCTCACCCTCTATGCCTATAGAGCCGGTGTAGCAACGTCCCTCATTCACAATGGTTCCATTGAGCAATAAAGTTTTCATCGCCATACCCTCCAATTACTTTCGTGTGACCGGGAAAGAACCCTTACAGGCTCTGCGACTTAACTTAATCACACCGTGGAAAGCCTCTCCGAAGATAGAGCTACTCATCTTAGAAGTTCCTAGCTTACGGTCAGTAAAGGTAATGGGCACCTCCTTGATCTTATAGCCCAAGCGATAGGCTGCATATTTCATTTCTATTTGAAAGCCATACCCCTTGAACTCAATTGCATCCAGATCCAACCGCTCTAAAATAGCGCGCTTATAGCACACAAAGCCCGCCGTTGGGTCCTTTACAGGCATCCAAGTTACTGTACGAACATAAAGAGAAGCACCATAGCTAATAGTTCGGCGTAAAAAGGGCCAATCCTTTATACCTCCTCCTTTTACATACCGGGAGCCTATCGCCATATCATAGCCCTCATGAGCTACTGCACTATACAACAGAGGCAAGGCTGATACGGGATGACTAAAATCACAATCCATCTCAAAAATAAAATCATACCCGTGCTCTAACGCCCACTTGAAGCCTGTAATATAGGCTGTACCAAGTCCGAGTTTACCACTTCGCTCGATCAGATGAATCCGATTAGGATAGTCTGGCATCATAGCTTTGATCACCCCTGCGGTGGCATCGGGTGAGGCATCATCTACAAAAAGGAGATCAAATCCCTCTTCAAATGCCATCACTTGACGAATCATCTCCGCTACATTTTCGCGCTCATTATAAGTAGGAATTATGATTAAGCTATGAGCCATATTGTGTTATTCAGTGCTGCAGTATCAGTTCTATTCACTCTATCTTTCGTGCAAAGGTAACGATTATAGCATATCAATAGCACGGATCCACATCGTACCTACCGCATCACTCGGCATGCGCCACTCCCCTCGCGGAGAAAGGCTCAACTTTCCTACCTTAGGCCCGTCCGGCATACAGTTACGTTTATACTGCTGGCTAAAGAACCTTTTAACAAACTGCTTCATCGTACTCTTTATCAAAGCCTCATCATACTTACCGGCAAAAGCCACACTCGCCAGATAAAATACCTTTTCGGGGCTTGACTTACTGTAAATCATATGATAAAGAAAGAAGTCATGCAGTTCATAGGGGCCAATCAACTCTTCGGTTACTTGACTCATCTCTGACTCATCGTCTTTTACCGGGAGCAACTCAGGACTATATGGGGTATTTACAATGTCGGCGAGTACTGCAGCCAAATGCTCGCTCTGTGCTATATGGTTAGCGTACCAATTGGTAATAAGAGATACACAGGTCTTCGTAACAGTAGAATTAACACTATACATAGACATATGATCTCCATTAAACGTACACCATCCAAGAGCTATTTCCGACAAGTCTCCGGTACCAATCACAAGCCCTTTATGCTTATTTGCAAGGTTCATAAGCAACTCGGTACGCTCACGCGCCTGAACATTTTCAAAGGTTGTATCGTGCTGGGTAGGATCTTGTCCGATTGCTTGAAAATGCTTCAAGCAAGCCTCCTTAATGTCTATCTCCATAAAGGAGACACCAAGTTCCTTGCACATGGTCACCGCATTATCATGAGTACGCGAGGAGGTACCAAAGCCCGGCATGGTCACCGCAAAAATTCCATTTCGAGAAAGTCCTAATTTATCGAAAGCTGAGGCTGTAACTAATAGAGCCAACGTAGAGTCCAATCCTCCGGAGATGCCAATCACGGCATGCTCGGCCTTTATATGACGCAAACGTTGCACTAAGCCACAGACCTGTATTTCAAACATTTCTGCACAGCTTTCATTTTCGGGTATTTCTTCCGGTATGAAGGGGTTGCAGCGAATAGGCCGGTTCACAGGATAGGAGTCTTCAGCAGAGCGCAATTTAAATGGGATCTCTCTTACATCCTCTTGAGCAAAATGCGACACAGCACTCTTAAAACTACTATTAGTCAACCGCTCGTTTTGTATCTGTGTTACATCTATATCGCTCACAATCATTCGTTCGGAATAGTCAAAGCGCTGCATTTCCTCCACTATCTTGCCTATTTCCGCAATGAATGCCTTACCGGTATAGACCAAATCGGTAGAGCTCTCTCCGTATCCGCTGGAGGCATATACATACCCATACAGCCCTTGCGAAGAAAGACCGCTAATTAAGGAACGGAGATAGTTATGCTTTCCTACATTCTCATTGCTGGCACTCAAGTTAAAGATAATATGAGCTCCATACAATCCCAGTCGCGTACCCGGTGTATAGGGCGTCCACATATCCTCACATATTTCTATACCTATACCTACCTTACCGCTTCTGAATAGAATATTTTTTCCGATGGGTACCGTCTCATTCCCTATGGCTACCTCCTTGTATTGCAGTACTTCACTAGGAGAGAACCAACGCTTTTCCTGAAATTCTCTATAATTAGGAAGATAGGTTTTGGGAATAGCACCTAATATATGGCCGCTTTGGAAAACTACTGCACTATTAAAGAGCTTTTCTTCCACTCGAATGGGTATTCCTACAATTGCAAGCAGCTCACAATCTGCTGTTTCTTTAACTAACTGCAAAAGGGCGTTGTAAGCCTCTTCTATCAGAAAAGGATGGAGTAGTAAATCTCCGGCTGTATAACCCGTAATGGACAACTCCGGGAATAGGATTATCTCTACACCCTCTTTATCTGCCTGTCGGATCATACTTGCAATGCGATCCACATTATAGTAGCAATCTGCTACTTTTACATAAGGTACAGCTGCAGCGACCTTGACAAATCCATGTTTCATATATGCATTCCCTATCTATCAGCAACCCATTTCTTTCTATCGCTGAGTAAATCTTCTGTAAAGTTACTTATTCACGACATAATAATGATTGATAAAGCGAATTGCCTCCTCAATCAATGTATCCTTATCTGCGGCTACATCCTCATCTTTCAGCATCACGACTTTATCCGGAGCTATACCAAACTCAATATGCTTATCTTGTAGATCCGTTGTTACACTAGATGAATAGCGTACAGCCCATCCATTGGGAAGCTCGCTCGAACGTGGCAACCCGCCACCTCCTCCTGTGGTATCTCCCAGCAACGTAGCATAAGGCATTTCTTTCATATAGAGAGCAAAATCATTTGCGGCACTATACATTCCGCGATTGGTTAGTACCACTACAGGGCGTAACCATCGAATGCTTGTATGAAGGGTATCTATCGCCAACTCATGGCGTTCAGAGAAATCATGATGTCCCTTTCCTGACTTATAGCGCATATACCCTACCGGAGTGCGCTTCTCAGCAAAATGAGCAGCCAAAAGCTCTGCATAGCTCACACTACCGCCTCCATTATCACGCACATCCAAGATAATACCTTTACAATCCTTGAAGTGTAAAAACAGATAACCTATGTTGCCGGCTCCTATAGGGGAAGCAAAGCTATCATATACCATCAAGCCTATTCTATCTTTCGCATGACCATTGTAAGAGATCTTGTTGTATGCAATACCTGCTGCGGTACGATAATCCTCACCTAAATATAAATTTCTCACACGGTTGTCTATATTAGAAGGATAATTCTTGTACCAACCCTTATAGCGACTTATATCGAATGGGGTCAAAAGATTGACATGACCATCTTTTAATTCATTTACCAATAGAGCCATTGCATCAAACAGTTCATCACTATTCTTTGCAGCTCGTACAGCGGGCAGGTATTTATCATACATATCTTCCCAAGTACTATCCGCGGGGAGCTTTTCATCAAAGTAACAATAGCCCTCATCCAATATAGTCCACAGCGCACGATAGTTCGTCACGGCGTCTTGCGTGTACTCTCTCTCTGTAGAGCAGGAGGCACAGCACAATAAAACCGAAGCAACTAGTACAAAATCTCCCAGTTTTCTCATAATTCAAAAGGCTTGAATAAATATGGTGCCGCTTTATCTGAAGAAGCAGCACGACGCCCACGGAACCATAAAGTCTCAAAACTAATACCCACCATTCCCATATGGGTAATGCCACTTCTCTTCCGATCACTTATTCGCGCTATATCAGCATTCATTTTGTAGCCTAATTGAAGAGTAAGTACGTTCCATAAAGGCACATCCACTGTAAAAGCAAGTATAGACTGCAACTGATTACCCCAATGCGTAAAAAGCGCAGAATGAACAAACCCTTTATCCACAAACTCTTGCTCAAAATAGCTCTCCGCATAGCCAATTTTATTGCCTACTCCTATCGTATTGATATTTGCATAAAGCCTAAAAGCTATGGGCCATTTGTAGGAGGTCACACGCCAACCGACTAATACAGCAGCAGTCAAATTAGCTTTTGCATCTACCGAGACGGGATTGTTGCCGTTACGAGAATGCGACCTTGATCCTCCCGAAATGCAAATTCCCGGGCCCACAGCTAAACTAAAGCCGTGAGGCAAAAATAAACGATACATTACCTCCGGAATAAGCTCTGTACGAAAATAGTCAATTGAAGCATTCCCTGCAGGATTCAATACATGAGCATACTGCAGATCTGTAGCCAAGCGAAGCATCCACGGAGAGTCTTTCATAAGAGGGAACTCTCCCTCTCCTGTTAAGGAATAGCTTGTACCTCCATATCGTAGAGGACTCAACCACTCATCTGTAATCAATACTCCCCCTACTCCACCCTTAAAAGAAAGGTAAGTGGTTGTACTCTTAGGCGCCTCTTGTGAAAAGAGACCGAAAGCACTACTGAGTAAAAGAATCAAAAAAATGAAAGTTTGTTTCATATTCCATCGTCTTCAGTCTCATCCTCAGAAGCCTGGGCTATTAATTCAATATCTGCCACTTCATAAGTAGAGAGACGCTTTCCCTTAGCTGCAACCCCTTTAACACCAACGAAGTCAACGACATCTATACTTTCTTGAGGTCTATGTTCATCCTTACCTCCATAACATAGCTGCAATATAGGCTCCGCTGCATCACTCATACATACGAATACATTTTCTTCACCCTGCAGTGCAAATGGCTTTGCTCGATCGGTCAATTGGAAGCGTTTGAGGTAGGGGTACTGAGTCGGGCCCATTCTATACACTACACTCCATACTTTATTAGGATCAAAACGCTCTACTCTAAGCGGTTCGGAGGGGAAATGAACACTTTCGTCTACCTCTGTTGTATAGTAGAGTCCATCATTACGAACTACTAAAATCTTATCTCCTGCTTCAAACTCGCCTAAGTAGGTACCCTGTCCATCAAAGTTGATCCGTAATACATCCTTATCAAACCAAACCTTTCGTCCGCCAAGAGTTGAGGCACCTTTTTCCTTCAGTGTAATTCGTTGAATTGATGCCCGCGTAACTAAATTACCACGGCTTTGACGCCCCTTGATAAGTATCTCGCTAAAGTCCTTCTCAAATACCAAATTTCGCATTCTCAGCTGCTGCTTCAATGTAATACGCACTGTCTCAGCCTCCCCATTAGGATTCGCTGAAAAGTAAAGTACTCTCGACCCCTTCTCTGCGGTTGTCAGATCGTACTCTTTGTCGCGTACCATCCCCGTTACACAAAACCGCTTAATAAAGGAGGATCCTT
Organism: Porphyromonas miyakawae; assembly: GCF_045865415.1. Taxonomy (NCBI): domain Bacteria; kingdom Pseudomonadati; phylum Bacteroidota; class Bacteroidia; order Bacteroidales; family Porphyromonadaceae; genus Porphyromonas; species Porphyromonas miyakawae. Next base: position 705,841 of record NZ_BAAFSF010000001.1, on the reverse strand, counting down.
GCGCACCACTCCGGTAAATCACATTGTATATAGTACGCTTATCATTACGCACATAGCGATCTATATGGATTACTTCCTTTCCGCCAAGGAACTTTTTTTCCTCTATTTTAGTAATCAAGTAAGTGCCGTCTCTAAAGAAAATAATCATATCATCCAAGAGAGAGCATTCAGCTACGAATTCTCCATTCTTAATCTGAGTACCGGCAAAACCGCCTTCACGATCGAAGTAGAGTTTTTCGGTTGCTTCTATCACCTTCGTTGCCTCTATATTAGAGAAGCGTGTTATCTCTGTTTTACGCTGACAATCAGAAAAATACTCTTCTATAAGACGATGGTAATAAGCGATTGTATAATCTGTAATGTGGGTGATATCATACTCCACTTGCTCCAGCTCTTTTTCAATACACAGGATCTTCTTGTCATGAGCAAGGCGATTGAAGCGCAAGATACGAGCCATTTTAATCTCTAAGAGTCGTTTCAGGTCCTCGCGTTTTATTGGCCTTACAAAGACTAAGTCCGGCATGGCCAAAATACGCTCTTTTATATAATCCAAAGCCTCCGTTTCGTTAGCAGCATCTTCAAACGGCTTCTCTTTATAAATACGCTCCTCAATAAATATACGCTCCAAAGAAGCGGCTACATGTCCCTCTTGCAGCACCTCACGGCGATGCTCCAGCTCCTCCTTAAGAAGAGAAACAGTGCGATCGGCACTATACTTAAGCAAGTCCGATATACCCAAGAAACAGGGTTTGCCGTCGCGTATTACACATGCATTGGGAGAAAGAGGCACCTCACAATCCGTAAAAGCATATAGACCATCTATTGTCTTGTCGGTAGAGACTCCTTGTGGCAGTTGAATGCGGATATCGGCTTCCTGAGCAGTCATGTCGTCGATGTGCTTTACTTTAATCTGCCCTTTGTCGTTGGCACGTAGAATAGAGTCAATAAGTGTAGAAGTAGTCTTCCCATAAGGGAGAGAAGTAATGCTAAGCTGCCGCTCCCCAATCCGCTCTATTCGGGCTCGGCTCTTTAGTTGCCCTCCGCGACGCCCATCGTTATAGCGATCTACATCAAGCAATCCACCGGTAGGAAAGTCAGGATAAAGCTCAAAACTTTTATTCTCTAGATAAGCAATAGAAGCCTCTAAAAGCTCTTTAGGGTTATGTGGATATATCTTAGAGGATAAGCCTACTGCTATTCCCTCCGCACCCTGAGCCAATAGCAAAGGGAAGCGCACAGGCAAGCAGACCGGCTCTTCAGCTGTAGCATCATAGGTAGGCTTCATCTCTGTTATATCGTCATCAAAAGCCACTTCCAAAGCAAATGGTGACAATTTAGCTTCGATATAACGTCCTGCCGCAGCCTCGTCTCCGGTGAGAATATTTCCCCAATTCCCTTGAGTATCAATCAGCAGACCTTTTTGTCCCAACTGCACCAACGCATCATTGATTGAAGCATCACCGTGAGGGTGGTAAGCCATCGTCTGCCCCACTATTTTGGCAACCTTATGCAGGTGCCCATTTTCGAAGAGATGCATCGCATAGAGCACACGGCGCTGTACAGGCTTTAGCCCATCCTCAATATGAGGAATGGCTCGCTCTAAGATCACGTAGGAAGCATAATCCAAGAACCAAGTACGGTACATACCGGGCAACGTGCGAATATCCTCCTCGACCGGCAAGGGAGAGCCATCTGACGAAACGACATCATCGAGAGTATCATTTCCATCTTCGTCATCTATCCCTTCCACGTTCTCTGAGGGTTCTTTCAAGCTCTTTTCCTCATGAAGCGAATTATCCAACGAAGATTCGTCTTGTATCCCCTGATCCGAAGAGTTTTTTCCAAATAGTCCCGCGTCTTCTCTTTCTTCTTCTGTCATCTTTTTATGTGATTCTCTATCCCTTGCAAAATTACTGCTTTCTTGCGATTAGTAAGAACAGCGCCACTACCACTAACTGCACACTGTAGAAACTACCGCTTAGTATAGTCCGATGCCATACTAAATAAGAAGCTTACTCCCTACTGCAAAGCATTTTATAAGCCATAGCTAAAAAGCAACGTCCCAACTCATCATGGTTAGTAAGCGTTTCATAGGAAAGGTCCTCACTCAGCACACTCTGTGGCACATCTTCGGGAACTTCTCCTCGGCAGGAAGCTTGGTAATCCTTCTGCCATGCACCGTAATAATATTGCTCTAAGAGCTTAAATTCCTCTTCTGCTTGCTCCACCTCTTCCACTAAAGCACTTGCACGAGCATATAGAGCGTCCAAAGCGTTCATACGCTCCGCCATTTCACGGATACGTTGCAGTCTTTTCTCATCTAACATACTATCTACTCTTTTCAATAATTTGTGCTACCTCCTTATTCAAGTAAAGTGTACTATTCTTGTCTACCCAAATAGCACTATTAGGCTGAATGATCACTTTTTGTTTGCCTCGTTTAAAGTCTTTTTGGCTTCCCAACTCCATGCGACGTGTATAGGGGTATATACGCACTTCTCGTTTGCCACTAAGGGTAAAGGTCAAATAATCGGGATGCTTTTGCGCGCCCACAATACGCAGCTTTTGACCGGGAAAAACTTCCTCAAAGGGTGCATAAGCCACATGAGTCAGTTCATTGAGTCTTCCCTGCAGGCCCCACAAACCGCACAAGTAGCTGTTCACCTCTGTATTGAGCAGTACTCCTTGAGGTCGCTCTCCATAAGGATGGTAGATACCCAAGAATACCTCTTCGCCCGTATGCCCATGCGTAGTAAATCCAAAGTGCATTCTACTTCGATAAATAGCAGCTACTGCATCCGAAAGAGCCGTACCATACATACTACTGGTCACCGCTAACGAATCCAAGGGAGAATGCCTATAGTCGTGCGCTGTATAGAGAAGATGCAAATCATCCTCGTTCAATGTAATACTGGCAAAAGTGCGAAAGAGTTCTTCGGCACGATCCGAGTCTGCTGCATTAAGTTGCTGTGCCATTCCACTGGCTGTAAGACGAATAGAGGTAAGTAACCCGAAAAGCTCTTCCGCCTTGGCTTTGTCGTAATGCCTCAGCGTTGCTTCTCCGATGCTAATGCCACTATTGCCATGATCCGGCACTACCAGCACCATGGTCTCACCATTGCTTTTGGCAAATTCTATTGCTGTGCGCACCGCACGATCAAAAGCGAGCATTTCAGTTGCTATTCCTACAGGATCATTGGCATGAGCTGCCCAATCCACCTTACTTCCCTCTACCATAAGAAAGAAGCCCTCATCATTTTCCTCTGACAAGCAGGCCAATGCTTTTGCGGTCATCTCTGCCAAAGAGGGGACCGCTGTGGTATCTCGATCCAAGTCGTAAGGCATTCCCATCGGACTATAAAGAGACCAAAGTCGCTTTCCCCGATAAGCCCGCATTGCCGGCAGATCATCTTCAATCAGATCTATTTGCTGCGAGGAGAGTAGACTTCGCATAGTAGCATCCATCAGTGAAACGCCCCCACCGATTAACACATCCACCGGTAGAGAGGCCATTTGTGGAGCAATTACGTCGTACCGCTTGCGACTATAGGTATGTGCCACACAGTCGGCAGGTGTAGCATGAGGAAACTCGCATGTCACCACCAAGCCGACGCGCTTATTCAGCAACCACTTACCAGCCTCGGCAAGGGTTACGGCGGGGCGGTATGCCATTGTCTCATCCACCGGCACGATATCATGATCTGTTGCTACCGGATAAGTAGAAATAAAGCCTGTTTGGCTCACCACACCACTCATATAACAAGAGGAAGTGGGTGCCGAATCTCCAATCGGAGCATCGGAGGAATGGGTAATAACGGACCCACACATCAGTTCGTCTATGGCAAGATGCTGTTGGGAAGGTGCCAAATAGCGTTGATACCAACGAGCAAGGGAGAGCGTGGAAAGTGAGGTTCCATCCGGGATCATTACGATAATGTTCTTCACCGGTGCAATACTATCCGGCAGAGCAGCATTAAGCGGATGACAAGTAAGGGCAATCATAACGACTGCCACAGCAGGGGAAAGAAGTTTAAGGAGTACTTTTCTATTCATAGCGTTCTTCAATATCTATTTTTCTCTCGCAAAGATAACGACTAATCCTTGCAGAATAAATAACAAGAGCCGATACCCCTCTGAGGTTGGAAAACCATGCGATGCAATATAGCTGAAGACAATCGGAGTTTGCCCTACTTGACAAGCCCACCGCTCCCGATTAGAGTTGCCTCTCAATGAGTCATCCGATTAACAAGATATTTTCTCCTTTCTCTCCTCCACTTATCATTTAATTCGGAAAAGGTATAGGTATTTACAAACATTCAATGCGAATTAACTACCTTTACCGAGCGGACGAGTAACATTCTTCGTACCTCTCCGACAATTAAGTAAGAGGCTATGAATATGAATACAGATCAAGACAACCAATGGAGTGCTTCCGACTTGGAGCAATTTGCTGAGGCAGGTATTAGCGAAAGCGAGGCTATGCGCCAATTGAAGCTACTCCGAGAGGGGGCACCCTTTGCAGATGTAGTAGCTGCAGCAACTACCGAGCATGGCATTATGTGCATCTCCGGAGATGAAGAGGTGGGCTATTTAGAGCTTTGGGAACAGTACCGGCAAAGCAAAAATGCATCAGTTCTAAAGTTTGTGCCGGCAAGTGGTGCGGCGAGCCGTATGTTCAAGATGCTTTTCCCTATTCTGGAGAGCAATGAGAATACACCTCTAACGGAAGAACAGCAAACTTTCTTTGATCACATTGAGGACTTCGCCTTTGCACAAAGACTCAACGAGACTACGCTCCGCAAGGTGTGGATGAGCGTAAGCAAACTAATGGAAACCGGCCGCTACAAAGAGCTGGTCGAATTGCTGCTCACCGACAAGGGCATGAACTATGGCGCCACACCCAAAGGGATGATTTATTTTCATCGCTATGACCATGAGCGACGCAGTGCCGCCGTGGAGCATTTGGTCGAGGGGGCTTATTATATCAAGGACCGCAATGGCAATGTAGCCATCCACTTTACTGTTTCGCCTTCCGGGCTGGAGCAGTTCAAATCGCACATTGAGCGTTATCGCCCCAAAGTAGAAGATGCGCTCGGCGTGCTGTTCGATATAAGCTATTCAACCCAGAGCCCCTCTACCGATACCATTGCCATTGATCTATCGGGGAAGCCCTTCCGTAATGAGGATGGCTCTCTGCTACTCCGTCCCGGTGGACACGGATCACTCATAAAGAATCTCAATGAGCAGGAAGCGGAAGTAATATTCATCAAGAATATAGACAACGTTACTCCCGACTACTTAAAAGGCAACACTATTCGCTACAAAAAGCTACTCGGTGGTATTCTCCTGGCTACCGTAAATCAGATCAAAGCCTACTTAGAGCTGTTAGATCGTCCACGTACCTCTCGTACCCAGTTGGAAGAAATGCAGCGCTTCCTAAAAGAAAAGCTTTGTATCGAACTCAACACCGATGAGGAGACCTCCGACAAAGATCTTGCCCATATGATTCGCGAAAAGCTCAATAGGCCGGTACGCGTGTGCGGCATGGTAAAGAACGAGGGAGAGCCGGGCGGAGGCCCTTATATTGTGAGAGATGCTGACGGCTCTACTTCACTCCAAATACTGGAGAGCTCTCAAATCGACAAAGGGAATGAACGAATTCGCTCCTTGTGGCAAACGAACGGGTTCTTCAATCCCGTTGATTTGGTCTGCTATACCCGCAATTACAAAAACGAGCACTTTGACCTACACTCTTTTGTAAATCACAAGAGTGCTTTTCTCTCGCAAAAGAGCAAGGAGGGGAGAGAGCTGATTGCCTTAGAGCATCCCGGCCTATGGAACGGAGCTATGTACTACTGGAATACGCTATTCGTAGAAGTACCGGCGGATACCTTTACACCGGTTAAAACAGTGTTGGATCTGCTGCGTCCCGAGCATCGACCCATCCCAATGGAAAGCTAATTACATCAAAATCTATTATACCCATGACAAAATCAAATAACCGTATCACTGAGCGCGTAGCGTCGTTACGCAGCGCCATGAAAGAGCAGGGCTTCGATGCCTATATCATACCCTCCGGTGATGGTCACTTAGGCGAGTACACACCCGAGCATTGGAAGGGGCGCGCTTGGATAAGCGGATTTACCGGAAGTGCCGGCAAGGTTGTGATCACAGCCGATAAGGCTATTCTTTGGACCGACTCGCGCTACTTCTTGCAAAGTGCAGAGCAAATCAAGGGCACTCCCTTTGAATTGTACAAAGAGGATGTACCCGGGGTGGCTACTTTGGAAGAGTTTCTCAGCACTCTGGGGAACGGCAAAGTAGTGGCTTGCGACGGCAACTGCTTTAGTCAGGCGCAAATCGAGCACCTTGCAGAGTACTTGAAACCGTTTGGGGTTACCATCGCCACAGAGCGTGATCTCTTGGACACGATCTGGAGCGACCGACCCGAAATACCCAAGAATCCTTTCTATCTCTATCCCGACGAGTTCTCCGGAGAGGCTACCGGCGACCGCCTCAACCGCATTCGCAAAGAGATTAAAAAGCATGGAGCCGACTTCACCATCGTGACTATGCTGGATGAACTGGCTTGGCTATTTAACATCCGCAACAGCGATGTAGAGTGCAATCCCGTAGGTATCGGCTACGGCTACTTAGATCAGAAGCAGGCTATTCTCTTCACGTTTGCTGAAAAGCTTACAAAGGAAGTAGCCGATAAGCTAAGCCGAGAAGGAGTTGCTATCAAGCCTTACGAAGAGATATTCTCCTTCTTGGCAAAAGTGTCTCCGACGCAAAAGCTGCTCATCGATAAGGGTCGCATCTCGCACAACGTATTTGCTGCGCTTCCCGAGCAGATCGCTACCGTAGAAGTGGTACCATCGGTGATCACCATTCAGAAGTCCTACAAAAATCCTACTGAGTGCGCCAATATTCACCGCGCCATGCTGCGCGATGGTGTAGCACTTACGCGTTTCTTTATGTGGCTGGAGAATGCACTCAACCGAGGCGAAACATTTACCGAAGTAGCATTAGATAAGTATTTAGCCGACTTCCGTGCTGCCGACGACATGTATATCTGCGACAGCTTCGATACCATTTGCGGCTATCAGGACCACGGGGCTATCGTACACTATCGTGCCCAAGAGGATACTTGCTACACGGTACGCAATGAGGGCGTGCTTTTACTTGACAGCGGTGCGCAGTACAAAGATGCCACTACCGACATTACCCGCACCATTGCATTAGGCGATAAGGCTCCCGATAAGCAGCTCGTTGAAGACTATACGCTGGTACTCAAGGGCCACATCGCTATCGCTACGGCTCAGTTCCCCGAGGGCACACGCGGCAACCAACTGGATATACTGGCCCGCAAGCCTCTTTGGGATCGCGGACTAAGCTACGGACACGGCACAGGGCACGGAGTAGGCGTTGCGCTCAACGTACACGAAGGACCGCAAAACATTCGTACCGACAACAATCCCACCCCCATGGCAATCCATACCTTTACCAGCAATGAGCCGGGACTTTACCGCGCCGGTAAGTGGGGCATCCGCATTGAGAACTTGATCCTCACAGTTGAAAAGTGCCAAACAGACTTCGGCCGCTTCTTCGGCTTTGAGACCCAAACCCTCTGCTTCCTCGACAATCGTCTCGTAGATAAGTCCATGCTCTGCGACAAAGAGCGCACATGGTACAACGAGTATCAGGAGCAGGTATATCGGGAACTCTCTCCCCTACTCACCAAAGAGGAGGCCGCTTGGCTTCGGTCCAAGACTTTACCGCTCTAAGCCGTTATGGGAAAGATTATTCCGGTAAGGGGCTTCACCCCTGTTACAGGCACCAATCTATTCCTCGCAGAGGGAGCTTGTGTGGTGGGCGACGTAGTAATGGGCGATAATTGCAGTGTATGGTTCAATGCCGTGGTGCGCGGTGATGTCAATAGCATCCGCATTGGCAATAATGTCAATATACAGGATGGCAGTGTGCTGCACACCCTTTACCAAAAGTCTACCATTGAGATTGGCAACTATGTATCCATCGGGCATAATGTGGTGATACACGGTGCGAAGATAGAGGACTATGCGCTCATCGGTATGGGCAGTGTAGTTATGGACCACGCCGTAATAGGCGAAGGCGCCATCATAGCTGCAGGTGCCGTAGTACTCAAAGATACGGTCGTACCGCCACATACCCTTTGGGCCGGCTGCCCTGCCAAAATGATCAAGCAGGTATCCCCCGATCAGGCCGCTACCATGAATCAGCGCATTGCGCACAACTACTCCATTTATGCCTCTTGGTTCACCCGACCTGATGAACCGCAAAGAGAGCCGAAAGAAGAATAGTAACACAAAACAACAATATCAAAGAAATGAAGTTTTTCGTTGACACAGCTAATTTAGAGCAGATCAAGGAAGCCAACGCATTAGGCGTATTGGACGGTGTAACCACCAATCCGTCTCTGATGGCTAAGGAAGGAATTGCAGGTGACAAGGCGTGCCGCGAGCACTATCTGCGCATCTGCCAAATCGTGAATGGCGATGTAAGTGCCGAAGTGCTCTCCACTACCTACGAAGATATGGTAAAAGAAGGGCGCGAATTGGCTGCACTACACAAAAATATCGTAGTAAAAGTACCCGCCACCGAAGATGGGATCAAAACGGTTCGCACGCTTTCGAGTGAGGGCATACGTACCAATTGCACGCTCATCTTCAATCTCGGGCAGGCGCTTCTTGCTGCCAAGGCAGGCGCCACCTATGTATCGCCTTTTGTCGGCCGGGTAGATGATATTAGCGGCGACGGAGTGGGACTGATCGGGCAGATCGTCAATGTATTCCGTTACTATGGATTCCGGACGGAGGTACTCGCTGCCAGCATACGGCACACGCGCCACATTATTGAGTGTCTGGAGGTCGGTGCCGACGTAGCTACCTGTCCGCTTGCTGCCATCAAGGGCTTGCTCAAGCACCCACTTACCGACAGTGGATTAGCTGCATTTATTGCCGATCAGAAGCGCGTAGCGGAAGCACACAAATAGCCGCTGCGTCAACGCTACCAAGCGCCTGTTCTTATCTTAGGACAGGTGCTTTTTTTTGCCACACAACGCACGCTCCACACGGTAAGACCTATCCGGCACGCTACAAGATCCGAATCAACGGGCCGCTACTTGCGTCCAAACGAAGCGAGCAGGAGAAGCCCATTTCTGCCCTACAGCACAAAGAAAGCGGAGTTACTCTTGCGAGCAACTCCGCGTAAAATCTAAGCTTGTTATATTAAATCGTGCCTTACGCAGCGATACCAACCCATCCGGGAACGGCACCGAAGATAAGAATGACAACCAGCAGCGCCAAAATAGCGTAAAGCTCGGGGAATACGGCCATCACCATAGTAGCACCGAATACGTTATCGCCATTACCAATCGTCTTGATACCATTAGCACAAACCTGAGCCTGGCGAATGGCAGATACAAGACCAACGACACCTAAAGCTAAGCAACCGCCAAAGATAGCCCACGCAGAAATAGCATTTACTGCGCCGTTTTGAATTAGAGTAGTTACTAAGTTGGTGGCTAAGAAGAAACCAACGAATCCATACAGACCTTGTGAGCTAGGCAATGCGGAGAGACCGATATATGAGCCTAAGCCTCCGGGGTTCTTCTTCATTGCCCCTACTGTGGTATTACCGCAAATTGTAACTCCAATAGCGGAACCGATGCCGATGAGTGCTACCATAATAGCGATACCCACATAGATAAGAATTTCATTAATCATACTTTGTTTTGAGTTTGATTGGTTTAGTATTGTTTTATTATTTATTTACTTAAGAGGTTTGTACGGTAGACCACCGCCTTCAAATTCGCTGTTCTTGTAGAACTCCACGAAAGTAAGACGAAGCGGATGCACAAAGGAGCTGATCATACACAGCCCAAAGTTTAGCCCATGGCCAAAGAGCAGGATAATCGCTGCCACAATAAAGTTCACTACCGGTGGCATGCCGGAAGAGACACTTACAGCCAAGTTATTGAATACACCACCCAAAATACCACCGGTAAGCCCGATAGCAAATAGACGAATGTACGAAAGCGTATCTCCTAAGAGTCCGGAAGCAACGTTATACGAAGTCCAAAGTCCGGAGCCCAAGTTGAGGAAAATATTCTTCCCCGGCATATTGTAGAAGAGAGCCACCAAAAGCGATAAGCCGGCTATGCCGTACATAGTATAGATCAGCCACTGGGGTATAGCCCCGGCTATCTTAGGTAGTCCCAACGATAAAATACCGACAAGGATGAATAAAGCCCACGCATAGGTAGAAAGCCCATATTTGAAACCCTTCTGCTTTGATATTTTGTAACCTGCGATAAACTTACCAAGGATAATCTGAATCAACCCCAATACAATGGAGAGCGTCATCATATTATTTTGGTTTAAGAAGTAATCGTCGCGCACCGAGCCCAGTAGACTATCTCCTGCCCAAGGCATAACCATACCAAATATAGTACCCATAAGCGAGCCCACTACAGCAGCTGTACCTCCTAACCACTGCAACAGGGCACAAACAGAGCGCTTGGCAGAGCCTTTTTTAGCACGATATTTAACGAATGTGGCCACAGAAAGAAGCAACAATCCATAGCCTCCATCTCCCAAACAGAGAGCGAAAAAGAGCATAAAGAACGGTGCAAAGAGCATCGTAATGTCTATTTCACTATAGTTGGGAAGCGAATACATTTTCGTAATAGGCTCAAAGAGCTTCGCATACGAGTTGTTATTCAACTTCACAGGCACATTGTCATTTGCCTCTATATCCATGCGGGTATAGTAAGTGGGCGTATCGCTTAAAGCACGCTCCAAGGCGGCTGCCTGCTTTTCAGGTACCCAGCCTTCCACTACTTTAAGTGAAGCATCAGCCTCATCCTGCGCCTGTATCAAGGCATTAGAGAAGTCATACTCGCGATCAAGGTATTGAATATAGCCCTCAAGCAAGTGAAGCTTATTGTCTGCAAAATCAGTAATAGCCTGATTCGTCTTTTCCAATTCAGCTTCAAGTAACTCAAGGTGCGACTGAAGCTCTGTCAAAGAGTACTTAGGTGCCTTTACCTCCTCAGCCTCTATATTGTGCTCTTGAGGCCCTCCTACCGTTACAAAGTAGGTATGGGCACGATATTCATTGATAGGTACGGCATTGTACTCCTTTTCCCAAGCCTGCTCGTACGCATTGGTAGGTACTGAGTAAAAACGAATAGGATATCCCTTTTCTGCAAGAGCCGACATAGTATCGATACTATAATCGCCCCATATAGACCAATAGCTGATATCACGCTTTTGTGCATCAACCTGCTGTTTAAGCAGCTCTGCACGAGCCGTAAGATCGTTAATCTCCTTAATGAGCGCCTCCCCCTCAGCAGCGTTGGTAAGCATTTGGGCTTCCTTACTCTCTACCTCTTTAGATTGAAGCATCTTGGTGCGGCGAGCAAGAGTTTCGATCTCCTTACGCTTGGCCAAGAGAGACTGCAAGGTCTCTATCTCCTTCGTATTCTTATTCTCTTTGATCTGTACTACCCCTAAGGAGCGTAACTCACGGAGGAAAGCTTCATACTCTCTATGATAAGTCATAAAGAGGTATTTTCTCATTTTCTCTATCATAGATCTATCTCCTTAGCCTTTCGTTCTTTTAGTTCCAAGTTAGTACGCATGATCTTTTGCGAAGCCTTTGAAAGACTCTCTTCGTCTTCCAAGTAACGCTTGATCTTACGAATAGCATCCTTGTAACCGGGTATTTGTACTTTCTCAAAGAGATTAACCTTCTGGGTTGTCTTACGACGAGCAAACTCGAGGAACTCTAACTTTAGCTCTAGGAACTCAGCTTCTATACCCGTTGTCGCCAGTACCTTAAGCAAATCTAATCCCTCAGCAAACCAAGAGGGTGAGTTGAAAAGACTAAAAGGCTTTACCTCAAAGTCGATGCCGTCTAATACAGGCACCAACACACCGGCTACTTTCTTAGTAGAGAGACGTACATCCTCCACCGAGATCAGCGATGTATCGAACTCGTTCCACAAGCCTACCATATGCTGATAGCTTTGGATTCCCTCCTCCAACTCTGCCTCTAGCTTTTCAACCTCTCGCCTAGTCTTCTTTACCTCAAGCCGCAACGCACTCTCTTTACTCTTGATCGTGGGCAAGGTACGCTCACGCATCTTAAGCTGCTTTTCCTGCTGTTGCAGTGAGGTCTTGTTATATTGAAACTTAATAGCCATAGCAATTAACTACCTAAGCATAATAGCTGATTATGCCTCTGCCTTGGCCTCTTTTGTTTCTTTTTTGTCTCCCTTCCAATAGGTATCGACAAGGGATTGCCTGATATTAACTTCTGATGGAGTAAAATGCTTTGCAAAAAGCTCCCATGCAATATCTAACATTTCAGTAGTATCCACATTAACGTCGATAGCCAGCAACTGACGAGAGTAGTCTTCTGCAAAGGCCAGTGTACGGTTGTCATAGTCCGTAAGGTCGAAACCATTCTCCAGCTTTGTCTGTGCATTAGAAGCATCCGAGAAGAGACGTACAGCAGCATTCATCACCTGCGGGTGATCCTCACGAGTGCGCTTACCAATTACCTGTTGCTTCAAGCGTGACAAGGAGCGGAAGGGGTCTACAATAACCTTTCCGACATTGGTATCGCGGCGCAAGTATAACTGTCCTTCCGTAATATACCCCGTATTATCCGGTACGGCGTGCGTAATATCGCCTCCCGAGAGTGTGGTTACCGCAATGATGGTAATAGATCCTCCTGAAGGGAATTGAACAGCCTTTTCATAGATCTTAGCCAAATCCGAATAAAGAGAACCCGGCATAGAGTCCTTTGAGGGGATTTGATCCATACGGTTCGAGACAATAGCAAGGGCATCCGCATAGTTTGTCATGTCGGTCAAGAGGACCAGCACCTTCTCGTTCTTTTCCACTGCAAAGTACTCTGCAGCGGTAAGAGCCATATCAGGGATTAACAAACGCTCTACAGATGGGTCTTCAGTCGTATTGATAAAGCTCACGATTCTGTCGAGTGCTCCTGCATTGCTAAATGTATTCTTGAAGAATAAGTAGTCGTCATTGGTCATACCCATTCCCCCGAGAATAATCTTATCACTCTTAGCACGAAGAGCCACCATAGCCATTACCTCATTAAACGGCTGGTCGGGGTCTGCAAAGAATGGTATCTTCTGCCCTGTTACAAGCGTATTGTTCAAGTCAATACCTGCAATACCGGTAGCGATCAACTCACTGGGTTGCTCTCGACGCACCGGATTCACACTAGGACCACCGATCTCCATTTCCTTACCTTCAGGAGAGGGACCGCCATCAATAGGCTCTCCATAGGCATTAAAGAAGCGTCCGGAGAGCTGCTCACCTACTTTCAATGAGGGAGCCTTACCCAAGAAAACGACCTCTGCATTGGTCGGAATGCCATCCGTACCGGCAAAAACCTGTAGCGTAACCTCCTCTCCGATAATCTTTACCACCTGAGCCAAACGCCCATCAATGGTAGCCAACTCATCGTTACCAACACCTGTAGCATGTAGCATACAAGTAGCTTTGGTCACGTTCGATATTTTTGTATATACTTTTTTAAGAGCTAATTGTGCCATAATTTGTATCGCGTTCTCTCAGGATTTATTTCTCGGTTGTGTTTTCCTCTACCATAGCCTTCACTCGCTCTAAGTAGCTATTAAATTCAGCTCCCTTGAATTCGGTGAAGTTCATCTGCTTAAGAGCATTGATCAACTCGCGGAAGAAGTGCATTACCTCATTGAAGTCCTCAAAAGCAAAGTCTCTACGACATATATCCATTACGAGGTTAAGCATATATTCCTGACGCTCCAACGGACAATTTCGGTCAATTTCGTCAAATGCATCCTGCTGAAGAATCACAAAGTCAATAAGCTCACTCTTCCAATATATGGTATGGTATTCAACAGGTACCCCGTCATCTCCAAGAATATTGATTTGCTCAGCGATCTCCTTACCTTGATGCAAGCGCATCTTGGCATCGTTCACCATACCCAACCAATCCGGAGAGATACGTTCACTCACGTAGTTCTCAAATTCAGGATACTCAATATACTTTGAGTAGCTATCAATAGGGTTCACTGCAGGATAACGTTTTCTATCTGCACGAAGCTGTTCCAAGGCATAGAAGCAGCGAGCCACCTTTTTCGTATTCTCTGTTACAGGCTCTTTCAAGTTACCTCCGGCGGGGGATACTGTACCGATAAATGTAACACTACCCGGCTTACCATTGTTGAGTATTACGTAACCGGCACGAGCATAGAAATTAGCTACGATAGCAGAAAGGTCCATCGGGAATGCATCAGGTCCTGGAAGCTCTTCCAGGCGGTTTGACATCTCACGCAAAGCCTGAGCCCAACGAGACGTTGAGTCAGCCATTAGCAATACGCGAAGCCCCATAGAACGATAGTACTCAGCAATCGTCATTGCTGTATACACGGAAGCCTCTCGAGCGGCCACCGGCATGTTTGATGTGTTAGCAATAATAATGGTACGCTCCATCAGCTTACGACCTGTGTGCGGGTCTTCAAGCTCAGGGAACTCCACAAATATTTCTACTACCTCATTCGCACGCTCTCCGCACGCTGCCATAATCACTATATCTGCTTCAGCCTGCTTTGAGATAGCATGCTGTAGCACTGTCTTACCGGTACCGAACGGGCCGGGGATAAATCCCGTACCCCCCTCTACAATAGGGTTCAAGGTATCCAAGGTACGCACCCCGGTCTCAAGTAACTTGAAGGGACGCGGTTTTTCTTTATAGCAGGGAATAGCACGCTTTACAGGCCAATGCTGTATCATGGTTACACTATGCTTATTGCCTTCAGCATCTTCCAATACAGCAATTTCATCTTTTGCCTTGTAGTCGCCTTCTGCCTTAAGGCTTACAACCTTATAGATTCCTTCAAATTTAAAAGGAACCATAATCTTATGAGGTTGGAAATTCTCCGTTACTTCACCTAACCAGCTGGCTGCCTCTACCTTATCACCCACTTTAGCAATAGGGGTAAAATGCCACACGCGCTCCTCATCAATTGGAGAGGTATAGTCTCCGCGCTTAAGGAATATACCCGTCATGGCGTCGAGGTCATTTTGCAGTCCATCGTAGTTTTTCGAAAGCATACCTGGACCCAAAGTCACTTCCAACATATGGTTGGTAAACTCAGCTGCGTCGCCTACTCGCATACCTCGAGTGCTCTCAAAGACTTGTACATAAACATTGCTGCCTGTAATCTTGATGACCTCGCTCATGAGGCGTGCCTCTCCAACTGTGATGTAGCAGATCTCATTCTGCGCCACTGGGCCGTCTACCTCTAAGGTCACAAGGTTAGATACGATCCCTTTAACAACACCTTTCGTCATGGGTTATATTACTTTTTTTGATTTCTTTTAAACTCTTCCAAAGAACGGTTACTCTCGCGCTTCAGTGTAGCCACTATAGAGCGGAAAGTCTCCTCTCCTATCTGTTCGTTCAGTCCTGTCCAACGCTCAATAATGCGTAACTGCAGATAGTAAGCCAGCAGTGCTTCTATATCAAAAACCTTATCAAAGGTCTTATCCTCCAACCAACGCCATTTGATCAGATCGATCATGCGTTCGCGACGAGTTATATCTGTTTCGTTCTGCACTGAGGTCAATTCACTGAGATAGCTAATATCATCCTCAGTTAAGCCGAAGGACTGATTCGTGCTTTTACGCAGTTTGTCTTCAACTTCTCCGTTTCCCACAATAAACTCTTTGGGATTCCAACCCAGTTTACGGCTGGTGAAGGCGGCAAATACATTCTTTATATTAAGATTAAGTTTGCTCCACTCCTCTACAAATTCATTGCCACACTCCATTGCGTAAGCATAATAGAAGTCCGACAGCTTATCCTCCAACCGCTCAGGCCATTCGCGCTTTTCCTCTTCATCCTGCTCTTCCTCTTCCCCTTTATCGAGAACGAACGCCTCAAAGAAAGGGAAAAAATAGCGGGGCAAAGCATTCTTTTTCAACTTAGCACCCTTCTTGAGTAAAGACAAGGCCTCTTCCAACTCCTCATAGGAGAAGAGAGTTGGTTGCTCCTTAGCCTCTTTGGCCTTTTCGGCATCAGTCAGAAAATCAATAAGGAAATGCTGCTCTTCTTCCATACGCAGTATGGAGAGCAAGTGCCAGTCATGTGGAGTCAGCACACTCTTCAGTTCGCCCACAAAGTATTGTGAACCGAAAGGTAATTTACGATCGTCTACGCCGATATTGGGCAGCCCGGCGATCGTAGCATAATACTTAGCCATTACACCACCCTATGCTAGAAAAGCATTTCGACCAAACGAGGACGCAAGAAGCTCTTAAAAAGCTCTACAAGCTCACTTTCTCCAAAATCTATCTTATAGGAGCCGTTTTGGGGTTTAATTGTAAACTCGGTAGCTCTACCTGCAGCTTCCTTTATCACCAAGCCCTTATCCAAGAGATCTTTCGCCTCTTTTGCAAAATATGCCTCTAAAGCTTTTGCATCGGCTGTTTCTATCACAATCTCTTCTCCCGGAGTCCAGTTACTTACAATCTTTGCAATAAGTCCCTGAAGGAAAGAGGGATCACTAACTGTTTTACTTACAGCTTCTGAAACTACCTTATCGGTAATCGTATCTGCTATAGAAGTACGTAAGGCTTGGATCGTTTGACCCGTGTAAAGCTTCAGCTCTGATGTCGTATTGCTCTTCAACTCATCTCTCCCCTTCTCAGCGTTCTTGCGAATTGCCTCCGCCTCTCTCCGGGCATCTTCAAGCATTTCCATGCTCTTTTTCTGAGCTTCTGCTAATATTTTGTCAGCTTCTTCTCTACCCTTCTCAACGCCTTCGTTGAAAATTTTGTCTGTTAGTTCACGGATCTTTTGGTCCATCTTGTCTGTATATTTGTTACTGTTTTGCTTCAAACAAAAAAACCAGGTACCTCTGCATGCTACACACGAATAGACAGGGCTACCTATATTTCACCGCAAAGATAGTAAATATTAAGCACAAATCCTCACTCTCAATGAGCGATCTATCAATCTGCGCATTCATCACCTACTGCCTTAAAGAAGCAAAATTTATCAAAACAAAGAAGAACTGCACAATACGACTACCCTCTAAAACACAACACAACAAAGTGTATAATACAATATTCGTATTACAGAGAAAAAGATACCTTAAGGCACATTCATAACACGCTCTTATCTAAAGCCGATATTTTTCTCATCAGTAAGTTAAGCAACAAGCTTCAAAAGGTACAGATCTTTCAAACAAAAGATATAGATGTTTCCATCAAAAGGTACAGATGTTTCTCTTAATACATACAGATAAAAATGTCACCCACTCAAGAGCTGCTCAAATCAGAGGGAAAAGTCTCCCTAGAAATAGTATATATTCAAAGTACTCTGATCATTACCTTTGAAATTTGACGAGGGGAGCATGCAACAAATCCCCTCTTTCTTCGTCTTATCAGTAGAGGGGCGAAAGAAAGGGCCCATAGTAAAGAAGAGAAAGAGCAAAGCAAGATGCAAACAACAAAGGACTACCCATCCTTATAAAGTGCTAATGGAAAGTGTAATGAATGGAGCCACCTTTACAAAAACATTTCTTCCATTACGCAGCTTGATCGAGCGAGTCTGTCTCTCCATGCTCAAAAATGATAGTGGAGCGGAAGATATGGTACAAGATATATACCTAAAGCTCTGGGAGGAAAGGGAAAGACTTGATGAGGTACGTAGTCCCAAAGCATACGCGATACGTGTAGCGCGCAATCATTGCTTAGACAAACTAAAGAGCCCTGCTTCACAACTGAAGAGCGATCTTGACAGCACACAGGTAGAAGTGCTCGCCGATGCGTGGAGCGACCCGCATGAGCAGTTGGTTGCACAAGAAAAAGAGGAGAAGCTCAAAAAGTGGGCTTCAGGATTAAAAGAACCCCAACGCAGTATATTTAGGATGCGCCAGTATGAGATGCTGAGTAACCAAGAAACAGCCGACCGCTTAGGTCTTGAAGAGAGCACTGTACGTAGTGCACTGAGCCGACTCAGAAAAGAAGCCCGCAGCCTACTGTTGGATGAAACAAACAAAGAAAAAGAGAATAAGAGATGAACGAAGCAAAGCAAGAAGTAAAAGTAGCCCCCATAGAGTCTTTACAAGAGCTATTGGATCGCTATTGGGAGGGGGAGACTACTCCTGAGGAGGAGCTCCGTCTTCACTTACTCTTACTCGGTCAACCCAAAGAGAGTCGCTATCGACAGGAGCTCGCTGTAATTGAAGGCATGATGGCCGAAGCCGAACAGCTAAAGCCCAAAACATTAAAGTTTCACCTGCGACAATATCTAATAGTTGCAGCGTCTGCGATTATTCTTTTGGGAGGCAGTGGGTACTTGACACACTCTCTTCGTAAGATGAACCAAAGTACCATAAATGGCGTTCCTCTCTACCAAGCAGATGTAAACGATCAAGCCGAAAGAGCCTACCGAATGCTACACGACTGCTTTCAAGAAAGTATAACGCAACGAGAGGCTCTTTATCAGCACCTAAACGAAACGGACAATCTGATCAACGCTTCACTTGACCAACTCCAAGTATTCGCTGATCCGGCCGGATACACAGAAGTAAACGAATAACAACAACCGCTATATACAAAATGAGACAAATTACACATTTCATAAGTTTGGTTACCATGCTATGCCTTTTGTCTAGCGGAAACGCTAGTGCACAGCAAGAAATTAACGTAAAGGCACTGCAGAATATTAGTGGTGTTACCGTAGTGTATCTCTCGCCCACTATGATAAAGAACAGCAACTTGGAATTTACCGGAGCAAATAGCGATATACCCGGATTGGCTCAGTTGATGAGAGAAGTTAGCTACATCTACATCTACTCATCCGACATATTGGAGCAAATGCGTGTTTTACGTAAAACATTTGCACCAGCACTCGAAGAGAGCAACAAGCTTTTTGAAAGGCTGTTTTCTTATAAAGATAGTGATACAAGCGTATACTTCGTGGGGCGAATGAAAGGCAATAAAGCGAAAAACCTTTACCTAATAGTGGATGAGCCGGATAACTTCGTAGCCATAGATCTGAATGGCAGTTTTACGCGTGCTCAGATTGAAGAAGCTGTAAAGGGTACACAAGGCGGGAAAAGGCAATCGCAACGCAATAAGTCCAATAGAAAGTAAATTATTTCATTGAGACAGAGACAAAATTCTTTTTCGTATTCTTCTATAAATGAGCTGTTTAAGTACGTGATGTATGCCATATAGCTCGACAATAAGTACTGTTTTTCAATACTGAAAGGGCCCCCTTTCCACTTGCTGGAAGGGGGCATCTTTTTTTCTACATGATGACCTATTGAAAAATAATTGATCGTATATCAAGGAGCATTCCGCAAAAAAGCCTTGCCCGTAGAAGTACCTTAAACACAAAGAAGGGTACTATAAATTGACAATAATGTCAGTAAAAAGAGTTAGTTTTGTAGTCAATGAAGGTCAATAGATATTACGTGTGCACGATTGCAAGTCTATTTTTATTACTACTTGGCACGTTTGGCACACTCTCAGCACAAGAGGTAACAAGACGCATCTACTCCGTAGACGTGAAGGAGAAAGGTATTACCTATTTTTTACCTAAAACACGTATCGTCATAACGCTCCATGCCGAGGAGGGGCTTTTCACCCCGGGTTGCTATGCCCGCTACGCAGAGCTACTCCTTGGGAGAAAGGCTACTGAGCAAGCATCAAAAGAGAATAAACTAACCTTAGCAGAAATAGCTACGGAAGGCATCGTAAACGAAGAGGAAATCTATACCGTTGAGTTTCGCCCTCAGACTGCTTCCAGCTATCTATCGCTCACACGTGAAGGCATATTAGCCGCCATCAATGCGACCCCGGCTATACTTCCCACCAAGAGTGAAACAGACTATACCCAAGAGCTGCAAACGAAAGAAACAAAGATTGACCCTGTTTTTCCTGCTGAGTATGGGTTTGCTACTTCTGAAGCTAAGCGTGCCGAAATAGCGGCACAAACACTCTTTGACCTAAAAGAGAATCTACAGTTGCTGATTAGTGGCAAAGCAGAGAATGCCCCGCATGAGGGTGAAGCTTTCCGACTTATGGTAAGTACGCTACAATCTCAGATAGCCTCTATTGAAGCTCTTTTTTATGGAACGGAGAGCACACATAAATACATCAAGCGATTCAGGGTCTTACCTGATAAAGCCACTACTCCCCTAGCCCTTACCCGTTTCTCCAAAGAAAATGGGTTTATAGGTACAGAGATGCACAGAGGTGAGCTTATTACTTTGAGATACTCTTCCATTATGGAGGCTGTGTTGTCGCCTGAAGAAGAGAAAGACCTATCAAAACTCAAGGGAATCATATACAATGTACCGGGACAAGCTCAAGTAAGCCTCTATCAATCGGATCGACTCATAGCGGAAAAAGAGCTCGTCTTAACACAATTTGGCACAAAGCGCTCTCTTTCAATACGTATGGGACGCAGCCGGAATAGCAATCTGGCAGTGCAGTTTGACATAACTACCGGAGCTCTCATAGATATAAGAGAGGCAACGGAGCAATAGACAACAGATAGACAACAGCAAACACAATATTAACTGACTATAATATGTTTAAGAATCATCCAAAAGGATTAATTGTGTTGGCGTTAGCCAATATGGGTGAGCGTTTCGGCTATTATACCATGATAGCCATACTAACGCTCTATTTGCAGGCGAAGTTCGGCTTTTCGTCTGCCGTAACCAGTGTTATCTACGGGAGCTTCCTTGCACTCATCTATTTCTTGCCTGTTTTTGGCGGTATCATCGCTGACAAATGGCTTGGATATGGCAAGACGATTCTGATCGGGATAAGCATTATGTTCGCAGGTTACCTCATTTTGGGGCTACCTTTAGGCACAGCTGCTGCTGGATTGACGGTAATGTTTATCGCACTTATCCTCATTTCCTGCGGAACAGGACTCTTTAAGGGTAATTTGCAGGCACTTGTGGGTAAATTGTACGATAACCCCGCTTATTCCAAGAACAGAGATATGGCATTTTCCATATTCTATATGTTCATCAATATTGGTGCTTTCTTTGCACCCAGCGTGGGTAATGCAATTACGAACTCAATCCTCGGTCGCGAACAATTCTATTACGATGCGTCCATACCGAACAACTACGTCAAATTGAACGACAAAACGGTAGACGAAGCAGCGTTTATCAGCGAATATGCTGCACAGCACCAAGGATTTGACGCTCTTTCTGCAGAAGAACAAGCACACAAGATTAAAGCTGCCAAAAAGAAAGAGGGCGTAATGTTCCCCGAGGACGAGGCAGAAGTGCTGCTGAACTTGAAGATTGCCGGCTTGCACCAGTATACGGAAAGCAAAGCTATTACCGATCCGGCACTGATGGTTACTAAAGATGACTACAACCTACTGCAAAGCAAGAATCCTGAAGATGCACCTGCTCAGCAAGCTATTCGCGACAGAGTAGCGCAAGCAGAAGTGCCGGTAAGTATTGTGGGGGCAGATGCTGCCGGTGATTTCCCAAGGGCATTCGGCGAAAAGTACGTTACCGCTACGCTGTCACACTCTTATAGCTTGGCATTCTTTGTTGCCTGTATCAGTTTGATTTTCTCCATCCTGATATTCATTATCTTCCGCAGCACGTGGAAAGCGGTAGATGTAACAGCGAAACAAGCTAAGGCGGCAGCTGAAGCGCAAGGTAAAACGGATGTTCCGGCTATGTCAAAGCAGGAAGTTCGCGAACGCCTTATCGCCTTAGGTCTGGTATTCGTAGTGGTGATTTTCTTCTGGATGTCGTTCCATCAAAATGGATTGACCATGACATTCTTTGCACGAGACTATACGGTCAGCAAGGTTTCGAGTAGCCAATATATGGCATTCTCTCTCTTTATCCTTATTCCGTTTATCGTCTTTATGTATGGGATCTACCTATCTACCTTTGGACTGTTGGGCGGAAAGAAGAATGCAAAGATTGGTATTTGGCTGATAATAGCCGGTATAATACTATTAATTGCCGGATATTTTGTAGACATCAGAACGATTACCGAACCGCTCGTTAATATTACACCGCAGATCTTCCAGCAATTCAACCCGTTCTTTATCATCTTGCTTACTCCGGTTACAGTGGGCATATTCACTGCTCTGGCACGCAAAGGCAAAGAACCTTCGGCTCCGCGCAAAATCGGTATCGGTATGTTACTGGCAGCCGTCGGCTTTTTGGTGCTGTTGTTCACTTCAGTTGGGCTGCCCGCACCGAGTACGTTGCAAGGAACCAGTAGCACACTCGTATCACCGAATGCGCTTATCGGGACCTATTTCGTACTGACGCTTGCCGAACTGTTCTTGAGTCCGATGGGATTGTCATTTGTTTCCAAAGTAGCACCTCCACAGTATGCCGGCTTGATGCAGGGCGGATGGCTTGCCGCTACCGCTGTAGGTAACTTGCTCGTAGGCGTTATGGGTTCGCTTTGGGATAAGATGTCTTTGGTGGCCTTCTGGGGTATCCTGATTGCTTGCTGCCTGCTTTCAGCTGCATTCATCTTCTCCGTAATGAAACGATTAGAGAGAGTAACGCAATAATCGTTTCCACATTAACGGAAACCTAATAAAAAAAGAGCTGCATGAATTAACTCATGCAGCTCTTTTTCTTTTCACTTTTACGAATGCAGTAGAAGTAGTTCTAATGACGAGTCATATACCTTCTGAAACTCAACTTGACTGCCCTATTAGAGCATTAGTCAACTTGAAGTTAATCTTCATATCATAAGTAAAAGTGAAGAACTCTTGACTACAAATGCACTCCCCGGGATGAAGTCTTTCAGTGTATTTATTTATTGTTCAAATGAATTCCGAAGTCGTCCTTGAACTGATTTAGGATGGGGCGCATAGTACCCTCGTCCCAATTAGTTTCTATGCCTCGTTTGTAGATAGAGATAATGCGCTCTGCTGTCGCCCAATCTCCACCACTCACTAATGCTTTCTGATGAATGCAGTGAGGAATATAGGTGTAGTATAGCCAATAGCTACTATTACTGTCTTCCCCGGTGTAAGTAACTTCCTCTATTTGCGATACATTATTCAACATTGTGCTATCCACATTCTCCGAAACATAACGTTCCTTTTCCTCCCAAAAGCTTTCTCCAGTATATTCCTTGTGAATGACGCAGGCGACATACTCCACAAGCGCTTCGTTTAGTATGTATTTATCTACGGAGGACATCCAGGAGGCTTGACCAAGCTCCACAAAAGGGAGAAATAGATG
>NZ_BAAFSF010000001.1:300000-677500 GCF_045865415.1 Porphyromonas miyakawae | reverse complement strand
CTCTCCGGCGGGTTGCCCCATTCGGATATCTGCGGATCGCGTCGTATGTGCCAATCCCCGCAGCTTTTCGCAGCTTGTCACGTCCTTCTTCGCTCCCGAGAGCCAAGGCATCCACCGTCTGCCTTCTGTCTATTTCGTCGCCTGAATAAAAGTCTTTCGACTCCTATTCTCGCCTTTATTACATGTTGAGTATACAGTCATTGTCCTCATTAATCAGTTTCCTAATCAACTCATACAATGCGCTGCTTTCTATTCTTTTATTTTTACTTGCTACTCCGTTGCTTCTCCTTGCACTACGCAAGGCGGCCACAACTGAGCAGCGCTCTACTCTTTGTTGTTTCTTCGTATAAAATCATGTCAAAGATCGCTTCCCCTTTACGTCCTCTTTCAAGGACTAGGGATAGTGGAGAATATCGGATTCGAACCGATGACCCCCTGCTTGCAAAGCAGGTGCTCTAGCCAGCTGAGCTAATCCCCCGTACTCTTAACTCTATCGCTTTAGAGTCACTGTAGTCCCAGGCAGATTTGAACTGCCGACCTCTACATTATCAGTGTAGCGCTCTAACCAACTGAGCTATAGGACTTCTTGATGTCCTACCGCCCTCTTCTGGTCGGTGCTGCACCGGCTGAGGACTTTCACGCCTCAGTGCTGAGCTCCGCTCCTTGCGGCAAGCATCCTACTTATATCGTTAGGCTTTGAACTTTTCATAAAAGAAGAAGGGCGGCGATGACAAGAACCCATCCATAGGGTACTTATTATCTATTACATCCCGTCTGCGCATAATAAGCGTTTTACCACTCCTACACGCTTTAGAGCCTCCAGAAAGGAGGTGTTCCAGCCGCACCTTCCGGTACGGCTACCTTGTTACGACTTAGCCCCAGTCACCGGTATTACCCTTAAGCGCTCCTTTGACGGTCACGCTCTTCAGGTACCCCCGACTCCCATGGCTTGACGGGCGGTGTGTACAAGGCCCGGGAACGTATTCACCGCGCCATGGCTGATGCGCGATTACTAGCGAATCCGGCTTCACGGAGTCGAGTTGCAGACTCCGATCCGAACTGGGGTGAGGTTTTGGGATCTGCTTCATGTCACCATGTCGCTTCCTGCTGTCCTCACCATTGTAACACGTGTGTCGCCCCGGATGTAAGGGCCGTGCTGATTTGACGTCATCCACACCTTCCTCTCGCCTTACGACGGCTGTCTCGATAGAGTCCTCAGCTTAACCTGTTAGTAACTATCAACGTGGGTTGCGCTCGTTATTGCACTTAAGCAAACACCTCACGGCACGAGCTGACGACAACCATGCAGCACCTACATAGGAGCCCCGAAGGGACAATGACTCTCATCATCTAACTCCTACATTTCAATCCCGGGTAAGGTTCCTCGCGTATCATCGAATTAAACCACATGTTCCTCCGCTTGTGCGGGCCCCCGTCAATTCCTTTGAGTTTCACCGTTGCCGGCGTACTCCCCAGGTGGAATACTTATCGCTTTCGCTTAGTCTCTTACCGTATATCGCAAAAAACTAGTATTCATCGTTTACTGCGTGGACTACCAGGGTATCTAATCCTGTTTGATACCCACGCTTTCGTGCTTCAGTGTCAGAATAAGTCTGGTACGCTGCCTGCGCAATCGGAGTTCTGTGTGATATCTATGCATTTCACCGCTACACCACACATTCCACATACCTCGTCTCTTCTCTAGCTGTCCAGTTTCAAAGGCAAGACATGAGTTGAGCTCATGCTTTTCACCCCTGACTTAAATAGCCACCTACGCACCCTTTAAACCCAATAATTCCGGATAACGCTCGTATCCCCCGTATTACCGCGGCTGCTGGCACGGAGTTAGCCGATACTTATTCGTAGAGTACTTGCAAATGCGTACACGTACGCACCTTTACCCCTCTACAAAAGAAGTTTACAATCCTTATGAACCGTCTTCCTTCACGCGACTTGGCTGGTTCAGGCTCTCGCCCATTGACCAATATTCCTCACTGCTGCCTCCCGTAGGAGTCTGGTCCGTGTCTCAGTACCAGTGTGGGGGGTCAACCTCTCAGTCCCCCTATCCATCGTCGACTTGGTGGGCCGTTACCTCACCAACTATCTAATGGACCGCATGTCTATCTCTTACCGATAAATCTTTATTCACCTTCTCATGCAAAAATGTGAAACTATACCATATTAGCACGACTTTCACCGTGTTATCCGGTTGTAAGAGGTAAGTTACATACGTGTTACGCACCCGTGCGCCGGTCGCCGCCAAAGTATTGCTACCTCGCGCTGCCCCTCGACTTGCATGTGTTAAGCCTATCGCTAGCGTTCATCCTGAGCCAGGATCAAACTCTCCATTGTTATTTACAATTTTTGTTTTCTTCCTTTTAGCTCTTGGGATGATGTTTATAGATCCGTATTCCCCTCGTTATTCCTTCCTTCACTTTCGTGATATCAGAAATGACGGGCTTCTTGTCTATCACCTTTCTTCTTAGATCGTTATATTGTACTACACAACTGTTCGTTGTTTTGTATCATCTATTTCTTTGTTCAAAGCCTGTCAAAGATCGCTTCTATTTCCACGCCCCCAAGCACTGCACCATGGCTTCCCATGGCAACCCGTTCTTTGGGGTCGGGACTGCAAAGGTAGAAACTTATTTTCTTTTGACCAAATCTGCCATAAGAAAAAGTCTTTTTTTTTCGAAGACTTTCTTTGTTCCTTACTCTCCGCCTTCCGCTACCTGTTCATCACCGCGCTTGGTGACCCTTTCATTCAGGTTGCGAATGCAAAGGTAATAACTTATTTTATTCTGACCAAATGTTTGATCATTTATTTTCTCCTTTGCTCTGTCGCATCGAGACCAACACTATCGCTCAAGTGCCCTATGTCTCAGTTGCGGATGCAAAGGTAATACTTTTCTCTTTATAAACAATACCCGCAACCTTATTCATCGACCTCTTTTCCCCTCATATCACCCCTTTCTTCCTATCAATCAATCCCTTACGCCAATCAAAATAATTATTGAAAATATGGCAATATGTAAATAATAGTACTAATGCATTTCCCTTTTCTTAGCATAGCAAATCAATTTTCCGTTACTCAAGACTAACGTACATTTCCATAAGGGTTTATTTTTTATCCCAAAGATATGCGTGCTCAATGGGGGGAGATGGATGTTATCGTATGTTGGTATAGATATTTCATTTAAAAAGATATAGATATTTTGTTTGAAAGGTACATATATTCCATTTGAAAGATACAGATGTTTCGTTTGAAAGATATAGGTATAAAAAAGCCCTTGCAGACACACTCTACAAGGGCTTTGACTTTATTAGAGAATAATACGATTACTTCTCTCCGGTGTTGGACGACTCATTACGATAGAGGGCCAACTCATCCAGATCAAATGTATCGATGTAATGGGCTATCTTCATCACTTCAGCTTCCGCATAGTTGAGGAAAACGCGACAGGAACGTTCGTACAAATCGGGGCGTTCCGCAGCGGCTTTGAACAACAGATGCGCAAAAAGCGTATAGGAGGTAGCTTCCACTAATCGGCGTGCGTGGAAGTCATGCAACTCCTGATTGTTCGCTTCGGATACTTTCTTAACGAGGCGTTCCCCTATTTCCAGCATTTTACCCATACGTTCCTTGAGCGGCTCCCATCCGGAGGGACACGCGCCCTTTCGGTATTCGCGGATCTGCTCGAAGTACAGTCCCGTAGTCACATAACGAATGGCGGCAACCACCTGAAGCTGTGTAGTACCCTCGTAGATATTGGTGATGCGCACATCGCGATAGAGGCGTTCGCAGGTGTAATCCTTCATAAAGCCGCTTCCCCCGTGTACCTGCACGCAATCGTATACGTTTTGGTTGGCAAACTCGGTACTGATTCCCTTGCCGATAGGCGTAAAGGCATCCGCAAGCTTGGTATAGTGCTTTTGCTCACTACGCTCTTCAGGCGTCAGTTTACGCTCACGAGCCACATCGTCCCACGCTTTGTACATATCTACAAAACGACAGGTTTCGTACAGATGGCAGCGTGCGGCATCCGTCTTGGCACGCATCAGCGCAAGCATTTCGTACACGGCGGGGAATTGATCGATGGTTTGCCCGAACTGCTTCCGCTCTATCGCGTATTCATACGCTTCGCGACAAGCCGCCTCACTGATGCCGACCGCCTGACTCATAATGCCCAAGCGCGCTCCGTTCATCAGCGCCATTATGTACTTAATGAGCCCCATTCGGCGCGTGCCGCATAGTTCCGCTTTGGCATTATTGAATACCAGTTCGCACGTGGGCACACCTTTGATACCCATCTTATTCTCGATGCGGCGCACGGTTACGCCTGGGTTGTTCTTGCTATCGAAGATAAACATCGAAAGACCGCGCGCATCGTGCGTTCCTTCCTCACTGCGTGCCAGCACCAAATGTATATGCGAATCACCGTTAGTGATGAAACGCTTTACGCCGTTGAGCCGCCACGTATCGTCGCCTTCGTTATAGGTAGCTTTGAGCATAACCGCCTGAAGGTCACTACCGGCATCAGGCTCGGTAAGGTCCATCGACATCGTTTCGCCGTTCAAGGCTATACGGGGCAGGAAGCGTTGACGCTGATCTTCGCTACCAAATTCGTACAGCGTTGTGGCACAGTCCTGAAGCCCCCATAGGTTTTCGAAGCCGGCATCGCTGCGCGACACGATATCCGCCGCCATAATGTACGGTGTGATGGGGAAATTCAGACCACCATAACGGCGCGGAATAGCCATTCCCATCAAGCCGGCGCGACGTACAGCATCCAAGTTTTGTTGGGTAAAACGATCGTAGCAGGCGCGTCCGTCCTTAAGGGTAGGACCGGTCTGATCCACATCCTGTGCATTGGGTTCGATAATATCGCCACAGATTTCACCCACGATTTCCAGTACACGCTCGTAACTATCGATCGCATCTTCGTAGTTTTGAGGCGCATAGTCAAATTGCTCCTTATCGTTATAGTCGCGCTCTTTAAGCGCAACGATGCGCTCCATCAGCGGATGTCTCAGATGATACGCAAGCGCGGGAGTATCTTTATAAAAGTTTGCCATAATGCTTTCCGTGGGTTACTTACTGTTCTTTTTGTATGCAGCGATTAGACGCGGAACAACCTCTTCAATACGACCGACTATAACGTAATCGGCAATTGAATTGATGGGTGCCTCCGGATCACTGTTAATGGAAATGACAATACTGCTGTCCTGCATGCCTGCTACGTGCTGAATTTGTCCGCTAATACCACAGGCGATATACAACTTTGGGCGAACGGTTACGCCGGTTTGCCCAATCTGCCGGTCGTGATCGATAAAGCCGGCATCCACAGCGGCACGCGATGCGCCCACTTCGGCACCCAACGTTTCCGCCAATTGGTAAAGCAATTGGAAGTTTTCCTTGCTTCCAACACCGTACCCACCGGCAACAATTACCGATGCAGCAGCGAGGTTTACTTTGCGTGCCTCTATATTACGCTCCAAAATTTCTACTACAAAATCCTCATCGCTTATATAGTCACTCACTTTGTGGCGTATCACTTCGAGCTTCGAAGCATCGTATTCTTTCAGAGGCTCTTTCTTCATTACCCCGGGACGAACCGTAGCCATTTGCGGACGGCAATCCGGATTAACGATGGTTGCCACTATATTTCCACCAAAAGCGGGGCGTATTTGGTACAAAAGTTGGGGATACTCCTTTTTGCTCTTCGGATCGGTATAGCCACCAATCTCCAATGAAGTGCAATCTGCCGTTAATCCGCTGTGCAAAGCACTGGATACTAAAGGCCCAAGGTCACGCCCTACGGAAGTGGCACCCATGAGTGCTATTTGCGGTTTTTCTTCGGCAAAAAGCTTGGTTACGATTGCTCCGAAGGGTTTAGTCATATAATGAGCCAAGCGGGCATCTTCAAAGATGTGCAACCGTTCAACGCCATAAGGGGCAACGGAATCCGCAATCAACGAGGCATCCGCGCATATCGCAACTGCCTCTAAGCCGCATTGCAGTTCCTGAGCCAAGCAACGCCCTTTGGTGAGCAGCTCCAGGCTTACCTCCTCAACGGCATTATTCTCTATCTCTAAGTAAACAAAGAGGTTATTCATATTCTGTATGGTTCTAAGGAGAATCCGTTATCCAATTATTCGTTCCGCAATGAGCGAAGCCACCAGCTCGTTGATGCCGGCTTCGGAAGCATCTATACGTAACGCCTCTTTCGCCTTGAATACCACGTTTTGGATGGTCTTAACTTTTGTGGGAGAGCCGGCCAATCCGCACTGTTCCGGGGCAGCATTGACCCCTGCGGCGGTAAGTTCATGCAGTTGTAAATAGGGACGCTTGGCCACCAAAGTGCGATATTCCTCACTCACCTGCTCCATTTCACACGGAGCGAGCGCATATTTGAATCGTTGTAACAGTTTGGCGTGACGCGGACGACAAGGCGCTGCCGAGCCATTTACCGTAACCAAGAGGGGCAATTTGGCACGAACGCGTTCAACTCCGCGCTCCAATCGCCGTTTGATAACGATATCTTGTTTGCCTACTTCCTCTATTTCTTCCGCATAGGTTACCGCATTGATCCCTAATTTATGGGCAACTTGCGGACCAACCTGCGCTGTATCACCGTCAATGGCTTGCCTTCCGCAAAGAACCAAATCAGGAATTCCGATGTGACGCACCGCCATAGAGAGCGCGTAACTGGTAGCAAGCGTATCGGCACCGGCAAAAGCTCTGTCGGTAAGCAGGTAGCCTTCATCAGCTCCCCGGTACAACGATTCGCGCAATACATCGGCTGCACGGAACGGTCCCATTGTGAGAACCGAAATTTGGGTATCCGGGTACTGATCTTTAATGCGCAAAGCTTGCTCCAAAGCATTCAAATCTTCCGGATTGAAGATTGCCTCCAGAGCCGCACGATTGACCGTGCCGTCTGCCTTCATGGCATCCTTCCCTACGTTGTGGGTATCGGGCACTTGTTTGGCTAATACTATTATTTTCATACTCGTTTATACTCGTGTTTGTTTGTGGTCATCGGTTCAAAACCTTGTTTTTTGCCTTTTTGGCGATATAGGGCTTCAGATAGTTAGGGGTCCAATACGCCGTATCAACGAAATGTCCTTTGCTAAAAGCGACGAGCGCCTCCTTACGTAAGTCGCGTGCATGCGGTGCGTATGCATCAAAATGCGCATTGGGCAATTTGATCACATCCTTGCATTTAGTGGCACCACTACCAAAGAAGTAGACCTCCCTTTGGGAATACTGATCGGAAAAGCTTGCTTCGTCAACGATCATTGCCTGTTCCTCTGTTTCCACTGCTCCGTTCGTTTGATACAATGCGGTATAGACTTCCATACGTCCCGCATCGATCATCGGGCAAAAAAGAGCGTCGGGAGTATAGGTAAGCCCCTCCGTGAAGCCGTCAGTCATACTGCGTAGTGTAGAAACAGCTATAATGGGAATATTGCAACCAAATGCCAATCCTTTGGCAAAAGATGCTCCAATGCGCAATCCGGTATAGCTTCCCGGTCCTTCGCTTACGGCAATAGCCTCAAGCTTGAGCCCTGCCGTGTGGGCACTCTGTAGTGCCTTTTGCGCAAACGAGCCAATTGTAGCGGCGTGATTACGCCCCGGTTCGCTCTCCCATTCCCCAATCAGCTCCACGCCTTTCGCCAAAGCAACGGAACAGACCTCCGCTGTGGTTTCAATGCAGAGTAATACGGGACTTTTTGTCTGCTCGCTTTCGTTCATCATTTTCACAACAGATTTAAGGGGCAATTCGTTCAATCGACCAACTTCCATCCTCCTGTTTTTGATACAGAAAGCGGTCGTGTAAACGGCTCGCTCGCCCTTGCCAGAACTCTATTCTGCTCGCCTTTACAGCAAATCCGCCCCACGTGTCGGGGCGAGGAACCGGACGCCCTACATATTTGAGCGATTCTTTTGCGAACTGAACCATTATATATTCACGATTTGGAATAGGATGGCTTTGCGGTGAGATGCGTGCTCCAATGCGGCTTGTATAGGGTCTCTTCCTAAAATAAGCATCGCTCAGCTCCGGCTCCAAGTGCCGAACGGTACCTTCAATATGGATTTGCCGCTCCGTTTCGTGCCACAAAAAGGTTACTGCCACGTTCGGATTGGCCGCCATCTGCTGTCCTTTTCTACTTTCGTAGTTACTATAGAAGATGATCTCTTCGTTAAGCACCTCTTTCAGTAATACAGTTCGTACGCTTGGATGCCCGTCCGGTGTAGAGGTAGCCACAATTAGTGCCGTAGGCTCCAAGGCTTTTGCTTTAAATGCGTCCTCAATCCATTTATCCACCAAGTCAAAGGGATTCTCCGGCATATCACGTCGCGTCAGCGAATGCTTCGTGTACTCCCGTCTGACATTCTCCAAATGCAGGTCCTCGCTCATCTTTGTTCCTTTCTCGTTAACCCATACCTTTCGGGGGAGGCAACCCCAGCCCGAAAAGTTCTTTCTTTCGCAAAAGTAGCGAAAAATGCGCATACGCAGGTTTCGCGTCTGCTCTCCTTATTTGGGCATCATCCGATCCAGCAGGCTGAAGGGATATAAGTTTGCTCGGGCGCGCAAAAGGCATTTGTTGCGTTTGAATGGCTTTTGTGTTAAGAAGAGCATTACGTAAGGAGTGAGTGATACAGCGGTTGCGGATTATTCTCTAAATTTGTTGCAATATGAAAGAAAAGTTGCTATGCTATTGAGGAGAGAAGGTACTATATTTCGGCAGATTAATTTATTTTTTGGAAGCATCCGGTTAGTTGCTTCTGGGCGGTTGCTCATTTTTTGCTGCCTATTTCTGCCGCTCTTTGGCGTGTGCTCGGCTTTATCAGCTCAAGAGAAATACGATATCCGGCTACAGCTTAAGGAGGGAGACAAACTGGGAATTGGGATAAAAATTAATTCCATAACTACGACAAAGACACCTATTGTAGGCAACGCCACCTTTAACACGACCGAAAAATACGCTATTACCCTACAGGTATTAGGCATTCAGGGAGAAAATTATCGCATTAAATGTACCGTAAATAAAGTGGATGTATCTATGAAAAGCGAGGGGGTAGGCAGATACGAAAAGGAAGCCAATCAGGCCCTTTTGGATGCACTAAAGCCGGACGAGTTACGCGGAAGCTCCGTAATAGCCGTAATTACTCCTTATTTTGAGCCGGTACAAGTTCCGAGTGACGATACTTCAAAGCGAGTTATCGAGCTATTGCAAGATGCTGTATCGCGCGCTTATGCTCCACAAGCTGCAACTATTGATGAACAGAGAAAGAAGAGTGATGGAGCGAACAGCGTTATTTCCACTCTGACCTCTGTAACCAATACAAAAGCTACCGTTCAGGGTCAATTTAGCGAGTGTTTGAAAGAGAAGAAGATGTCACTGAACCGAAAGGGAAACTTTACCTACAAAATGGAACGAAAGAGTGGCAGCCCTATTAGCGGAAAGATTAGCGATAAATCAACCGGCACCCAAAAAGCTCTTTTGCTGAATCTCTCGTTCCAAAGCACGCGACACATGCACGTCACCCTCACGCACAACCGATAAGTGCACACACTTGGATGTCCATACGGTGTGGATATGGCCGCTATTATTGATGCCGTAGGCCACAAAACTTTCGCCTTACCTTAAAAGCATCATTGATGCGCATACCAAACTAATCAAAGAGATCAATACTACTCCGGCTCAGGGAGTGCTTAGAATAAATTCCTCTAACACCTTAGTAAAGTCCTACTCTGAGTAGTTATTCAATTCGACAAAAGCAATCGGGTATTTTCTACACACGGGCTATATTTCACTGCATGAATATATATAATCCACAAAGTATATACTCTCTCTCAGTACTCTTTCCGGAGTGATACTTTATTCTAATCCTTAACAACGGGCTTCCCGGTCTTCATCCATTCGACAAATCCGCCTTCCAAATTACCCACTTTGTATCCTGCATCAGTAAGTTTATGTGCAGCCTTCATACTGCGCAAACCACTACGACAGTACACGTAAACAATCTGCTCCTTATCTGGATAAAGACGCTGTACAACCTCAGCAAAGTCTACTTGCTTCACATCCACATTCTGTGCCCCTTTTATATGTCCCTCTGCATATTCTTCAGCCGTTCGCACATCTAACAGATATACCCCGGGCACCTGAATGGCTGTTTCGAATGCCGCTACCTCTAAATGCATGATTTCTTTTTGTACTTTACATCCCTCTAGACTTATGATCATCGCAAAGCATATAGCCCATACACTACACAAAGTCACACACCGATTCATTCTTCCTTGTATCTTTTTCTTTATTCTTATACATCTCAAAGTTACGCAAACTTGCCAAAATATTTTCTGTCATCTTCTAGCACACTCCTCATACTCTGATTCAATGAAGTAAAAAGGGTACTTTCTTGTGTTTTTTATTACCTTCGTTTTGGGAATCATACCCCCCAAAGAATGATGCAGAAGAGACAACTTAACAGAAGACAATATTTCCATGAACTCGCAAAGACAAGCGAGAAATATTTTATTCCCTACGTACAGCAATACAGGCAAGTAAGTAAAGGAATGAATGTGTTAGAGATTGGGTGCGGGGATGGAGGAAATCTACTACCCTTTTCTCGCATGAACTGTGACGTGGTGGGAATAGACCTATCAGAGGAACGAATAAGGGACGCAAGGGTGTTTTTTGAAGAGAATAAAGCAAAAGGGCGTTTCATTGCTTCCGATATTTTTCAGATAGAAGAGTTCCAACAGCAGTTCGACATAATCGTATGCCATGATGTTATAGAGCATATCAACGACAAAGAGAGCTTTTTGCGCAAATGTAAACAGCTATTAAAACAGGGGGGGGGGATTTTCATTTCTTTTCCTGCGTGGCAGATGCCATTTGGGGGACATCAGCAAATATGTAGAAGTAGATTCTTATCACATTTGCCTTTTTTCCACCTGCTCCCCACTGCATGGTATAAGGGGATATTAAGAGCTTGGAAAGAGGATGAGGAGTGTGTCAGGGAATTGCTGAATATCAGGCAGACCAAATGTCCGATAGAATTGTTTGAAAGGACAATAAGAAAAGAAGGGTTTAAAGCTATTGATCGGACACTCTATTTCATTAATCCTCACTATGAGGTCAAATTTCACTTGCATCCAAGAAAACTATACACAGTGATAGGGAGAATTCCCTATATCCGCAATTTCTTCACAACATCGTGTTTCTATTTTTTGGAGTCATCAGATGAGTAGCTTTTCTTCTGTTAAATACCTACTCTTTCCCTTGATTGGCATGAAACGATGAAGTCGTGGAAAGTAAAACATTCATACTCTTCACCGAGGGTAATGAGTGCCCTGTAAGCAAAAAGCCAATGGACCTCTCCAATATGTCGTAAATTCAGGAAAGCTATGTCCTATTTACCCATAAAGAGGGAAAGAGTATAAGCTCCTCCCCTCTCCACGCACATTCATTCATTTGATAAGTAGTCAAAGAAAGGGGGCGGCTCTTAAGCCTCCTCAACTTCTCTCTATACGCGCGTTACTTCTGTAATAGAGGGATTTGCCCTTAAGCCTTCACACACCTTTTTCAACGTATCGGTATCATGTACCAGCAAAGTGATAGTACCCCCGAAAATACCATCTCGTGAAGTCATATTCACATTTGTAATACTCAGATTAAAATCCTCCGTAATATTCTGAATAATGGTATTTAGTATGCCCGTGGAGTCAACTCCTTTAATCTGTATTTTTCCTTGAAAGAGACTATGCGAGTGATTTCCCCACTCCGTTTCTACGATACTATTTCCGTAGCTACTTTTTAGCCGCATGGCAACAGGGCAAGAGCGCTTGTGCAATACCAATTTCCCTTGCGCATTGATAAAAGCGATCGTCTCATCGCCATAAATAGGCATACAGCAGTCCGCAACAGTGTAATTAGTCTTGAAGTTATGCTCCTCTAAGATATACTTTTTGCTCGCATCGGGTACTACGTCGGCATGAGCGTTGCGCTGCTCTTCGCTTTTACGCTTAGAAGAGCCGAAAAGACGTGAGAAGAAATCCTTGCGATCCCCCTCCTTAGCCAACTTCTTGAAGCTTTCCGGTAGTTGAATAAGTCCTTGCCCTACGGCATAGAAAAAGTCCTCTCGCTTGTGAAAATTGTAGTAATTGGCCACACGATCCAATTCGCTTGCTGACACAGCCACCCCATCACGTCGGAAAACCTCCATTACCTCTTTCTCTCCCTTGGCAGCTAATTCCCGTCTCTGGCGTCTAAGATAGAGGTCTATAAAACTCCTTGCCTTACCGGTAGTCACATAGTTGCGCCACTCCGGTATGGGGAATTGCTTGGCACTCGTAATGATAGAGATTTGGTCTCCATTCTGCAAAGGGCTGCTCAGCGGCACTAAGCGATGATTCACCTTTGCGCCAATGCAGTGCATACCAATCTCCTCATGAATAGCATAAGCGAAGTCTAATGCTGTAGCACCCTGAGGTAACGTAATTGTATCTCCCTTGGGAGTAAACACTTTTATTTCATCATTGAAGAGGTTCAACTTGATCGTGTCGAGAAAGTCCATCGCATCCGGTGAGGGATGCTCCAATATTTTACGGATCGTCTCCAGCCACTTTTCCAACTCGGAGTCCTCTTCGATGGTATCGTTCTTATACTTCCAATGCGCAGCAACACCCAACTCAGCAATCTCGTCCATCATACGGCTGCGGATCTGAACCTCTACCCACACTCCGTCGGCTCCCATAACCGTAAGATGCAATGCTCGATAGCCGTTACTCTTTGGATTACTCACCCAGTCTCGAAGACGATCCGGCTTCACACGATATATATCGGTGATGATAGAGTATATCTGCCAGCAGCGGTTCTTATCGTTGATTGTCTCATCCGACTCAAATACGATGCGCACGGCAAATAGATCGTAAACCTCCTCAAAGGGAATATTCTTCTGCTCCATTTTGCGCCAAATGGAGTAGCAACTCTTTACACGTGTTTGAATCTGATACTTAAGTCCAATTTTATCAAACTGTACTCTAAGCGGAGCAGCAAACCGCTCAAAAAGTTCACTACGCTGTTGCTCGCTGTTGCGTATTTTTTCACTTATATCGGCATACTCCTCTGGATGCTCAGTCTTAAAACTCAGCTCCTCAAGCTCTGTCTTAATAGCAAAGAGTCCTAAACGATGGGCGATAGGCGCATATACGTAGAGCGTTTCTCCGGCTATCTTCAGCTGCTTACGTTCAGGCATAGAGCTTAGCGTACGCATATTGTGCAGTCTGTCGGCGATTTTGATCAATATTACACGAATATCATCGTTCATGGTAATAATGAGCTTACGGAAGTTCTCTGCCTGAGCACTCTCCAGCATACGATCTGCAAAGAGATCACCGCTTATTTTGGTTAACCCTTCTACTATCTGGGCAACCTTATCGCCAAATAACTCTCGGATATCCTCGGTCGTATACTCAGTATCCTCTACGACATCGTGAAGAAGAGAGCAGACAATACTGGTAGAGCCTAGCCCCATCTCTTTGCATACTATAATAGCAACCGACAAGGGATGCAGGATATAAGGCTCGCCGCTTCGCCTACGCACACCCTCGTGCGCTTTCTTTGCAAAGTTGAAAGCCTTTTCAATACGCTCTACCTTCCGACGATGATTGCTGGCCAAATATGCCTCAATCAGCTCGTTATACTTATCCGCTACTTGTTGCTCTTCTCTTTCTTGCTGCGTCATATCCATTGACCGGACCATTTCATCTACAAATATAGGAATATAATAACAAGGATGTATTAAATAAAGCCCTTTTCATACTGCCTTTGAACCGCATCTCAAGTAATACACTCAATAACCATATTTCTGCAGATCTCATTCCTCTGCGGAAGAAGATTCGAGCTGCCTTACTATCTCTCTAAGCCGCTGTAGCTCGCCTTTCTTAAAATAAGAGAGTTTGTGTAGATTACTTTTCGACAAAACATCTTGGCTACTATAGGGCAGCAAAGTACCCAAAATAACAGCATGCAAAAGATGCGGTGTACAGTCACTTATCACTATGGGCTTAAGACGTTGATATGCTCCGGTAATGAGGCGGTTGTAAAGTATTTGGAAAAAGAAATATTCCTTGCTCTTCTCATCATGTAGCCAATAATGAAGCAGCAAATCGCTGAGGAGAGTCATCATCTCACTTCCCTTTTTTGCCCATAGAATACTGCTAAGCATGCGAACCTGGAACTTATCTCTCCAACAATAGTAATAGATAAACGCATTCTCCCAAATTCGCTTGTAGGGTTCTTGATCATCCCTTTGATAGCAGAAATGGTCACCCTGCATAAACTCTCGGGGAAAACTCCCCGTCATCAAAATCGTAGCATCCAGCCAAATACCCCCATAGGAAGCTAAGAGCATTACACGTAGCAAGTCACTAAAAAAAGCTTTCTTCATCAGGCCGCTATCTCGCTTGTCGAGTACCTCCTTCGGAATAGAGAGATAATCGGTGATATTCTCGTCTGTCAGCCTGATCACTTTGAAGTCACCGGCATACTTATCAACCGACTCAAAACAGATCTGCACTACCTCCGGAAGTTTTTCTCTGCTGATACCCTGCCCCCAGTATTGCCAAATTATTTTCTCCGTACCGAGGTCCCGCAGAGGCACGTACTGCCGATGCTCAATTTCGCCTGCTATATATTGGTTAATCACCTTATCCCATGCCTCCCCTACTCTTCGGTGTGAAGCAATGAGTCGGTGGTAGGTCAAATTATTAATCAATCTAAGGGGATACGTTCCCTTGATACGCTGCTGAAATCTTCTATGTGAAGCACTCATAAGTTAGTAACAATACAATCATCAATCTAAGATGCCCGAAGAGGGCTTTACCTCCATGACCCGAATCTTATGTTTATGTGGCATCTTCAATCACTCCACTCGTGTAGCAAGTGGAACTCGTATTTCTCTCGCAAAGGTATTATAAAAAGAGCAACTCATCCAAGTTTAAGCCTTAGACTATGCTCCACTACAGATAACCTCATAGCCGAAGAAGCCATGTCCATTCATGTGATTCCTACCCAAAAGATGATACCCGGGAAATAATATATACCTTTGTTCTCGGGGAAACCCTATAGGGTTTTCTCAAAAAGGCTATAGGGTTTTTGCCAATACCCTATAGGGTTTTAAGAAAAAGAATAGAAAGAAAGAACTACCTTAGAGTAAGAAGCGATTAAGTAATAAGAGACCCTACAGTAGAGGGGACTATATAAATGAACTATAAGATTGTAAAACAGCGCGTTGCCTTCGGTGAGAAAGCAGGAAAAGAACAGTACAGAGTAGTACCTATTACCACCGGGACAAAGTCTTTTCAAGAGATTGTGGACGAATTAGTAAGGCGCACTGCCTTCTCCTCAGGAGATATAGTGGGTTTAGTTACGGCACTAAGCGACATTCTATGCGACTATTTACAAGCCGGGTATGCCGTGCAATTGGGCGAGATGGGTAACTTCCGTCTCACTTTCGGGAGCAGGGGATTCGATGCACCGCATAATTTCAATGCACAACGCGATATACAAAATGTGCGCATCACTTATCTTCCCTCCAAAAGACTCAGAAATTTCGACCTTAACTTCCGGC
Source organism: Porphyromonas miyakawae (assembly GCF_045865415.1). Classification (NCBI taxonomy): domain Bacteria; kingdom Pseudomonadati; phylum Bacteroidota; class Bacteroidia; order Bacteroidales; family Porphyromonadaceae; genus Porphyromonas; species Porphyromonas miyakawae. The sequence continues at coordinate 661,854 of NZ_BAAFSF010000001.1, read as the reverse complement.
GTATAGAGGAGTAAAACAACCCTCACTCCACACAGAGCGTGAAACCACTCCCTCACTTTATCTCAGATAACGTCAATCTACTTAGGCGTCATACCGGCATCTTGGAGAACTTCTTCTCCATGACGCTCGTTTCTTTTCTCAATTCCGCCTTTTCGCTGATCCTCTATCCCCTACTGATAAGGCGATTAGGAGCTGACAGCTATGGACTTTTTGTTTTTGCCTTCTCATTTGTCAACTATTTTCTCGCCCTCGTTGCTTTTGGATTTGATATGGTAGGGGCACGACATGTAGCCATAGCAGACGGGAAGAAAGATCTACAGCTTAAGGAGGAAGTACTCACCGCTATTCTGACAATCAAGAGTATCATTGCCATTGGGGCGACTCTACTCTACTTTATCATCATTCTATGCGTGCCCTTTTTACGTACGCATATAGCACTATACACAGCACTTGCCTTTTTGATTCCTATCAACGTACTCTCCACTGCATGGTACTTTCAAGCAATCCAAAAGAATCGTGTCAACTTGATCATCCAATTGCTCTCCAAAGTACTGCTCCTAATCGGTGTCGTCTTATGGGTACAGCAGGAGAGTGACACTGCTGTCTATGCAACTTGCGTATCGGGTACAACACTATTAGCCATGGTCGGAGCACTCGTGTACATACTTCGCAAGGAACACCTATCCCTTCGGTGGGTATCGCGCGCTACCCTACGCAATTATACACGCCAAGCTACGCCACTTTTTTTCTCCAATATGGTGAATACGGTGAAGATAATGGGCATGAACAACGTAATCGGCATTGTACTTGGCATGTCGGAGCTGGCTGCCTTTGACCTCGCATACAAAGTTATGACGACCGCTAATATCGCCATTCGCTCACTAAACGCAGCAATCTTTCCCAACTTGGTGCAAAACTTCTCTATGATGCGTGCCAAAAAGGTACTGCGAAAAGAGCTGGCCTTAGGCTTTGTCGCTATGATAGCCCTCATGCTTTGCAGCAAATGGATCATATTACTTATCGCCGGAGAGGCACTTGTACCTATTGCACAGCCTATCCTCATCATACTCTCCCTACTACTCATGATATGGATGATCACTGGCTTTTTAATTGATTTAGTACTCATTCCTACGGGACGCTACCGAGTGGTTTTCATCAATCAATTAGTCAGCTTAACTTCGCTCATAGTATTGGGTTTTTCGGCTGTTTCCATACACCGTTCTGCAGCCTCTGTAGCCTTAGCCCTTGTGGCAGCAGGCATCGCTGAGTTGGCATTCCTCATGTTACAGATATTTTTCAAACGGAAACAATATAATCTCTCCAAATGAAAAGCAGCACAAATCCTATTCTCTCCGTAATAATGCCTGTGTATAACGTATCCGACACGCTGATGAGTAGCGTGCAGAGCGTGCTTCAACAGCAGGTGCCTCTTGAGCTTCTTCTTATCAATGACGGCAGTTCAGATACATCAGGGATGCTTTGCGACAAGCTGGCCACTCAATATCCGGAGTGTATCCGCGTATTCCACCAAAGTAACGCAGGTGTGCTCGCTGCCCGTACGATAGGCCTTAAGCATGCCACTGGTGACTTTATCATTCATTGCGATCCGGACGATACTGTACCGGAGGGTGCCTATCTACGTATGCTCAATGTAATGGAGCTAAAGGAGGTAGACTGGGTAACTGCTCCTTATCAACGTATTCTAAAGGATACCGGAGAAATACTGCCACAAGATGATGAGGCACAATTGTACGACTATCGTTTGGCTCGTATGGGAGTAGAGGGGCATATCACGCACGAACTCTATTTTGAAGAGCTGCTGAGAGGGTATATCCACTCCGGCCTTTGGAATAAGATGATGCGCCGCACACTCATCAATGAATCGGTACTGCAAGGGCTATGTGCCATCGGGAGGCAAGACTTTATGGAGGATCGCTATATATTAGCTCTCATTCTCTGCTTCAATGCACCCCGCATCTATATGATGAATGATACTGATCCGGTATATAACTACTACCTCAATGCAGCCTCAATAACGGAGAATATAAGTTTTGAGCGCTACATAGAAAGCGATAAACTACTTCATATTATTGAACAGCTCGTAACTCCGCACAAGAATAGAGAAGCTGTAAGCGACTCTATATCTGCAAAGATTCAACAAGCAGCGAGCACTCAGCCCCCCTATAATAATGCCTCAATACGTCTGCAGCAAGCTGCCTTGGCCGGGCGCATACGCAATTTTATAGGAGGGGTATTTTCATTCGGAGGCAGACAGATACGACACGATACACGCTTTACTCCAATTAATATAAAAGCTGTGCTAAGAGCCCCACTGAAATGGACTACAAAGACAATGGCTGTAATGGAGCTGTTGGGCATACCCTTTGCTCAGTCAGCAGATCGCTTCTCAAAGACAGTCCTGCGCAGGAAGAATAAAAAAACCGAGACGGAGATGTGATTAAGAGCAATAGTTATCTACTTCATTCCAAATCCGTCTTGCCCATTCTATAGATAATAAATACCTTTGTCACAGTTAAAAATAACACTCAATATGACCGGACATTCTGGAGAAACAATTCTGATTACCGGTGGTGCCGGCTTCATAGGTTCCAATCTGACGGCATATTTCTTAAACCGTGGCTACAGGGTACGCTGCTTAGACAACTTTGCTACCGGGAGGCCCCAAAACATAGTGGAATTCCTACCCAACCCCAACTACACATTCATGGGTGGAGATATACGCAATTCAGGCGACTGCAGCAAAGCATGTGAAGGAGTAGATTATGTGCTGCACGAAGCTGCGCTCGGCTCAGTGCCACGCTCTGTAGTAGACCCTGCTACTACAAATGAAGTGAATATATCGGGATTCGTGAACATGCTGATTGCAGCTCGTGATGCAGGCATAAAGCGTTTTGTATTTGCCGCCAGTAGCTCTACCTACGGGGATAGCACCCAACTTCCCAAAGAGGAAGAATACATAGGCCGTCCACTCAGTCCCTATGCAGTGACCAAATACGTGAATGAGCTATATGCCGATGTTTTCGCACGCACCTACGGTATAGAGTACATAGGACTACGTTACTTCAATGTATTTGGCCCCAAGCAGGACCCATATGGAGCTTATGCAGCAGTTATTCCACAATTTGTAAAAAATTTTCTGTCACACGAAGCGCCTGTGATTAATGGGGACGGCTCTTTCAGTCGCGATTTTACTTATATAGATAACGTAATACAAATAAATGAACTGGCACTTACGACCTCTAATCCCGAAGCGGTGAACCAAATATATAACACTGCCTTTGGCGAGCGCACAACCCTTAACCAATTAGTAGATTATCTTAAGGAGATCTTAAGCAAGCAGGATCCTAAGATTGCCTCAATAGAACCTCTGTACGGGTCCAATCGTATAGGGGATATATCCCACTCCCTCGCTTGTATTGACAAAGCAAAGAAACTACTGGGCTACAATCCACAGTTTTCTGTAAGAAAAGGCTTAGCAGCCTGCTGTGATTGGTATAGAGAGCACCTATAACCAAAGCACATACCCTAATTATTGAATAGTAATACCTCCACCTATTTCGCAAGACAAACATGAGAGCGCTCAGCGATACCAAAATAGCCGTGATTGGTCTTGGCTACGTAGGACTACCCTTAGCCCGCCTCTTTTCAACTAAATACGAGACCATTGGATTCGACATGAACCCAAAGCGTGTTGAAGCGCTTATGGCAGGGCATGATACCACACTTGAAGTTTCGGACGATTTGCTGCAATCTGCTCTGGACAACGGATTCCGTTGCACTTCCAACCTTGAAGAGATACGCAACTGCAACTTTTACATAGTTGCCGTACCTACACCGGTAGATAAAAACCATACCCCCGACTTGACTCCCTTAATTGGTGCCAGCACCACCATCGGCAAGGTAATTGACCGTGGTGACGTGGTAGTGTATGAGAGTACCGTCTATCCCGGAGTGACCGAAGATGAATGCATTCCGGTAGTAGAGCATATTTCCGGCTTGAAACTAAATAAGGATTTCTATGCCGGCTATAGCCCCGAACGCATCAATCCAGGAGATAAACAGCATACTGTAGAGCATATCAAAAAGGTTACTTCAGGCTCTACTCCTTCAGTAGGCAAGTATGTGGATGCCGTGTACAGCTCTGTAATCACAGCTGGTACCCATTTAGCCCCTTCTATTAAGGTAGCGGAAGCGGCTAAAGTGATTGAGAACTCCCAAAGGGATATCAATATTGCCTTTGTTAACGAGTTAGCAAAGATATTTAGCCGTATCGGCATTGACACATTAGATGTGCTTGAAGCCGCCGGTACAAAATGGAATTTCCTGCCCTTTCGCCCAGGTTTGGTGGGTGGACATTGTATTGGAGTAGATCCCTATTACCTAGCTCAGTGTGCGCAGCGACATGGCTATAACCCCGAAATCATACTTGCCGGTAGACGTATGAACGATGGAATGGGAGCCTACATAGCGGATCAGGTGATTAAACTGATGCTCAAAAAAGGCATTCAGGTACTTGGAGCAAATGTACTGATCCTCGGCTTCACCTTTAAAGAGAACTGCCCCGATGTGCGTAACACCAAAGTAATTGACATCGTCAAGACACTTAGCGAGTACAACGTGAATGTAACCATCCACGACCCATGGGCTGACCCCGAAGTGGCTCGGTGTGAATATGGCGTAGAGGTATACAATGTTCTTCCTCAAGCACAGTACGATGCGATAGTCCTTGCCGTGGCACACCAAGAGTACGATGCCCTTGACCTCACTCCCCTCAAAGCCACTAATACAGTTGTCTACGACGTTAAGTCCGCACTCCCCACCGGCGCCTACGACCAACGGCTGTAAAGGATAGAAGTTTTTCCTTGAGGTCTTGATCCCTTTTAACAATCACATTCTGTGCTGCGGAGTAAACTTTATGCATGATTCGGCTGTTCATGTCTTGCTATGCGGATAGTAATGGTAGGATGCGGTTACGTAGGTTTGGTTACCGGTGTTTGCTTTGCGGCAATGGGTAATCGAGTTTGTTGCGTGGATACGGATGCAACAAAGATAGCGCAGTTACAACAAGGGCTATGCCCCATCTACGAACCCGGCTTAGAATCTCTTATCAAAGAAAATAGAGCTAAAGGTCAGCTAACCTTTACAGACCAGCTACCTCAAGCATTAGAAGGAGCCGAGGTGGTTTTTATTGCAGTAGGCACCCCACAAGGAGAGAATGGTAACGCAGACTTGCGATATATCCATGCTGCTGCTCGGGAGATTGGTGCTGCTATGCAGGCGCCACTGCTCATTGTAAATAAATCAACTGTTCCACCCGGCACTGCCGATCAAGTTCGCTCCATTATTCGACAAGAGTTGGACAAACGCAAAGTGGATATTCACTTTGACGTTGTATCAAACCCAGAGTTTCTCAAAGAAGGTGCTGCCGTGAAGGACTTTATGAGTCCGGACCGCATTATCGTAGGTAGTGAAAGCAAGGAGGCATTGGAGGTAATGCGTACCCTATACGCACCCTTTACTCTGCTTAATGATCGCTTTATCGCTATGGATACACGTTCGGCGGAAATGACTAAGTACGCAGCAAATGCAATGCTGGCGACCAAGATATCTTTTATGAACGAGATCGCCAATATTTGTGAGCGAGTTGGTGCTGACGTACAAAAGGTACGTATAGGCATAGGCTCCGACACGCGTATAGGCTATAGCTTTACTTATCCCGGTGTGGGGTTTGGTGGCAGCTGCTTTCCGAAGGACATCAGAGCGCTACGGCACACAGCCGAAAGCTTTGGTTATACCCCTCGCATCACTGCTGCCGTTGAGGCGGTTAACGAATCTCAGAAGCTGCTACTTGCCCAAAAGGTAAAAGCCTGCTACGGAGAGAATCTCTCGGGGAAAATATTTGCCATTTGGGGATTGTCTTACAAGCCCGAAACGGACGATATGCGCGAAGCTCCCTCCATCGTCATCATTAAAGAGCTTTTACGCTGTGGTGCATCTATCCGCGCCTATGATCCCAAAGCTATGCCCATAGCCAAGAAGCTTTACTTAAAAGACTATTCCATTCACTATTGCACCAATAAATACGAGGCATTGCAAGGAACTAATGCACTGCTCCTACTAACCGAATGGAAGGAATTTCGTGCTCCGGACTTCTCTGAGATAGCAATGCAGCTATCTGATCACTTGATCTTCGATGGGCGCAATCAATATGATGCAGAGCATCTCTACTCCTATGGGTTAAGGTGCATACAGATCGGGCGTCCCTCTTTTCCCTCTGCTTAGACAGAACCCTTTTCGCAAGTCTCAATAGTTCATTATTCAGAAGAAATACTTACTTTTGCTCAGAAGCGAGTGAATAGTAAAAGGTGGCTTATGCGAAAAATATTATACTTTTTAGTTACCGTAATATTGATCGATTTCTGTCAGTTGCATGCTTTGTCTGCTTCTGAGAGAGAGATTAATACTACTTCAATGTCAGACTATATAGCAGTTGCCACACCCCAGAAAGCAGTTCCCGATGTACGCATCTCAACTACAAAAAGCGAGATTTCCATTGAGTCATCGGACGTTATAAATAGCATCACTATATATGACATTACGGGGAAAGTTCTCTATAATACCCTTCTCCAACCCTCTCGTAGAGTCTGCATAGATCGCACTCTATTGCCTGTCTCCCCTGCTCTGTTACTCGTACAGATTACTTTCGAAGGCGGAGAGACCTGTGTTACGAAGCTAAAGGTTTAATCAACCTTTTCTTTTCTCTAATTTTTGAAAGGACTTTTACAGAGTCTCTTTCTTGTATCAGGAGTCTTTTTCTTTTGAAATTATGAAAGTATCTGTAAATAACGAAACCGGCAGACTTAAATCGGTAATCGTAGGGCGTCCCGAATCACAAGGAGCAGCTCCTACTCTATCAGAGACCTACGATGCTCGCAGTTATCAATCTATAGAAGAGGGCGACTATCCATCCGAATCGGCTATTACGAAGGAAATGAATGGATTGGTTGAGGTACTTACACAATTAGGGGTTGAGGTACTCCGTCCTACTCCAATTGAGAATTGTAATCAGATATTTGCACGCGACATTTCGTTTGTGATTGGTGATCACTTCTATGTAGCAAATGTATTAGAGGAGCGCACACAAGAGCAAAAGGCCCTACAAGAGATTATCCACAGTATTCCCCAAGAAAAAGTTACTTATTTGGAGCAAGAAGATACTTCCGTTGACCACATACGTGTGGAGGGAGGCGATGTAATGCTCTACGACGACATTGTCTTCTTAGGAGTCACTGAGCAAAACGATGGCTTCGATCGATACAAGACGGCTCGTACCAACAGAGCGGCATTGGAATACTTTCAGCGCACTTTGCCTCATAAACGCTTCATTCCCCTACATTTAAAGAAACATGATACACGTCCCAAAGAGGGAATTTTGCACGTTGACTGCGCCTTTCAGCCGGTTGGAAAGGGCAAGGCTGTCTACTATCCGGAGGGGTTCGCTTGCGAAGAAGAGCGAAAGTTCATAGAGGAACTCTTTGGTAAAGAAAATCTTTTTTCTGTCACTGCGGAAGAAGCTTACCGATTAGCTACTAACTTTGTCTCTGTAGCTCCAAATAAGGTAATATTGGAAGAGCACTTTACTCGACTTGCTCAACATCTTTCCGAACAGTGGAATATACAAACCTATTCCATACCCTATGCAGAGACCTCCAAGCAGGGAGGGCTACTACGCTGCTCAACGTGTCCTCTCATACGCGAATAACTACGTTTTATGGCTAAAGCAAGAACTGTCTATGTATGCAGTAACTGTGGAGCAAACTACACAAAGTGGCAGGGGCAATGCAGTTTCTGTAAATCGTGGAATACCCTCACAGAGGAGAATGAACCTTCCGGATCCGGGAAAGAAGCTACTCTGGCAGAGAAGATAATAGGAACGACTAAGGGAGGCAAACCTCATTTCCTTAAGGACATAACCTCACAACAAGAGGCTCGAATCACACTTGCCGATAGTGAGTTTAACCGCGTACTCGGAGGAGGACTCGTGCGGGGCTCTTTTGTACTCTTAGGGGGAGATCCGGGCATTGGTAAGTCCACCCTCATCTTGCAGACAGTGGTCCACACAAAGGGTCTCCGTACTCTCTACGTATCAGGAGAGGAAAGCGAATATCAGATCAAAATGCGGGCAGAACGCATTGGAATCAGCGACTCAGAGCCGGCTATCCTTACGGTCACAGATATAGAAGCGATTCTAAATGTTGCAGAAGAGTTCAAACCCGATCTATTAGTTATTGACTCCATACAAACAGTATCCACTTCCCTTTCGGAGAGCTCTCCCGGATCACCGGCTCAGATAAAAGAATGCGCCAACCTACTGCTTCGCTATGCTAAATCACAGGGAGTAAGCGTAATCGTGATTGGACATATTACAAAAGAAGGCACTTTGGCAGGTCCAAAAGTACTGGAGCACACAGTAGATACTGTGCTGCAATTTGAGGGGGATAGACACTATCAATTTCGTATTCTGAGAGCCTCTAAGAACCGATTCGGCAGTACTTCCGAGTTAGGAATCTATGAAATGGAGCAAACAGGGCTACGCATTGTAGATAACCCTTCTGAGCACTTCATTAGTAAAAATATGGACGGCTTAAGTGGCCGTGCTATTGCTGCTGCCTTAGAAGGGAATCGTCCTCTTCTGATCGAAGCGCAAGGCTTAGTAAGTAGTGCCGTATATCCCAATCCTCAGCGTTCCTCTACGGGGTTTGATCTGCGTAGACTCAATATGCTACTTGCCGTATTAGAGAAGCGGGTCGGCTTTAAGCTACTACGACAAGATGTATTCATGAATATAGCCGGGGGCATTCGCATTAATGATCCTGCTGTGGACTTAGCTATATTGCTTGCTATCCTCTCATCAACTATTGACAAACCGATACCTGGAAGCGTATGTTTCGCCGGGGAGGTGGGACTCAACGGGGAGATACGGGCGGTCAATCGCATTCGCGAACGAGTTGCCGAAGCGGATCGCTTAGGATATAAAGCATTCTTTCTGCCAAGCGATAATATGAAAGGGCTGCTACAGAAGGATTACTCAATCCGTCTTATAGGGACAAGCAATGTGGAAGGCACCTTCCGCAAACTCTTCTCGCACGAGTAACCTCAAAAAATTATCAAAACATATAAGTTTGGGGTATCACATTTGCTGTGCCCTTTGTTATATTGCTTCAGGCTGAAACAGCAAATAAAGGAATTACACACGTACTTAAATATAAGTCCGTAGCCGAGAATAAGGCTGCAAACCAATCTTTACTGCTCAATCCCAAAATAATAAATAGACTTGCCACACGTTATATGATTGTAAATAAAGCAGTAACGCCTATGGCATACGACTACACATCCGATCCCCACACCCCTCAAATAAAGGGAGTCAGTACAAAAGATATACAGCGCTTTGCAGCCGAGCGAGCATCAAGCCACCATCAAAACATGCTTTTGCAACTCATGATGGCGGCCATTAGGTAGTAGATAACATTTCGTTTATCAAAGTCGGTGCTGTAACCTCAATCTCCTTTTCTATCGTAATAGAAGGGAAGGCGTTATTCTACGCTGATTTATCTATATCTTTTTACCAAAACATCTACATCTTTTTATCAAAACATCTGTACCTTTTATTTGAAAGGTCTGTACATTTTGTTTGGAGCTCTAAATCCTATAAAACCCACCCACTCTTCAAAGGCCAAATGTAATATTACAGAGTTCCTTTCGTTCTACTGCTGTAACATTATAGCAAAAGGCAACCTGTGTGCAAAGACAAGTAATCTGCCTCACCTATAGTATGGGGATTAAACCTTTGCAATTTTCACACTCTAATAAAGAGTACTAGTAGGTAAAGAAACTTGGTATAGACAACTGATGAGACAAAAAGAAGAGAACTTAGGGCCTATTCCTTCAAGTGAACAGTGCCGAAAGGCTTACCGAGTACCCGAAGGATATTTTACACAGCTAAAGAAAGAAGTCGAGGAACGCATATTACAAGAGCCCATACCCGTCCCCGAGGTAAAGAAAGAAGTAAAGACAAACAAACGTCTTACTATAGTGCTACGTCCTTATCTATATATGGCTGCTACCTTTGTGATTGTCATTGGCTCAATACGTATGCTCAACCTGCTACAGCACGACCTTGCTGAGACACAAACCCATGTAGACTCTATCTCTAACGTGCTGACGAATAAGGTTGAGTCCACACTTACTGAGAGCGATTTTGCCGAATATTACGCCTCCTATGTAGAGGAGCATTTGGCAGATGAAAATTGGTTAGAAACAGTTGCCTCGGAACGACAATAAGTCACAAAAAAACATGAAACACACATCCTATATTATTCTAAGTGTACTCCTATTTGTAGCAGTTGGCACTCCACTGAAGGCACAGAGCTCGTCAAAACAAGAATCTGCCTGCCCCATACATACCTCTGCCCTCATTAATGATCGCAAGGCATATATTAAGCAGCAGCTCTCCCTCACAGACGAGGAGAGTGAGGTGGTATCAGCCACACTTACCGACATAGATAAACAAAGAGCAGTTCTGTGGAAAAGAGTTCGAACACAACGGGCTGAATTAAAGAAAAAAGGTAGTGCCGTAACTCAAGAGGAAGTCCTTGCATTCTATAAACTTCAACAAAAGGTAAAAGAACAAGAAGCTGCTATTACTTATGAAAAAGAAGTAGAGCTCGCCAAAGTACTCTCTCCGGAGAAACTTCTTCGTCTGGATGAGGTATGCAAAGGCTATATGCATCACTTTATGAGCCAACAAAAAAAGAGGGGGAAACCCATACATTCCATTGGATCTTTCCACTAACCATAAGATAGGGTTGGAAAAAGAACACCTTCACAAGTGCTTTTTTTCAAAGGGCCTAAACTTACAATTCCTCATTTCTTTTCTTTGATTATCTTTGTCCTGCGGTAGTGACAGCGCCTCCCGCGAGTATGCTGCATGCCCATAGAAAAATGCAAATTGAAAGAGAATAACTACATTATGCCTATTCAAAAAGACCACTACGTAGCTTGCAGCTATGATCTCTACCTTGGAGAGAAGAATGATGACAATTTGATTGAAAAAGCAACCGCAGAAGCTCCTCTTATTTATATCCAAGGGATTGGAATGATGCTTCCCCTCTTTGAAGAAAAGCTTGAAGGACTCAATGAAGGAGACAATTTTGACTTCACTCTCAAGCCTGAAGAAGCCTATGGAGAGGTGCGAGAAGACATGATACTAAAGCTACCCAAAAGCATTTTCTCAGATGCATCCGGCAACTTCGATGCTGCCAACGTACAGCCGGGTCGCACTTTGCCCATGATGACCAGTGACGGACACCATATTCAAGGTGCCGTGGTAGAGGTTACAGAAGAGGAAGTGGAGATGGACTTCAATCATCCCTTAGCAGGCGAAACGCTCCATTTCATTGGTAGCGTAATCACTGCCCGTCCCGCTACAGATGAGGATAGAGCTAAAATAGAAGCCATGAACCATTCTTCCGGAGAAGGATGTGGATGCGGATGTGGCGACGACTGTGGTTGCGGTGACGAGCATGACTGCAACTGTGGAAATAGTGGCTGCTCAAGCTGTCACTAAATAGCAGAAGACCCCTTGTAAAAAGGGAAACTTTCACACATATTACTTGCCCCCTAATCATCCGTGAATACATTCGGTAATTATGTAAGGCTTACGACATTTGGCGAGTCACACGGATTGGGTATAGGTGGAGTATTGGATGGGATCCCATCCGGCTTAGCTATTGACCTTTCAGCATTGCAGAAGATGATGGGTCATAGACGTCCGGGGGCAAGTGACTTAACCTCTGTACGCAATGAGAGTGATGAGGTCACCTTTCTGTCCGGATTGACAGAGGAATACGTGACCACCGGTGCTCCCATTGCCTATTTCGTTGAAAATAGGGACGTAAGGAGCTCTGATTACGATGCCGTTAGAAACCTATTCAGACCGGGTCATGCTGACTATACCTATTTCGTTAAATATGGTCATTCCACAGCATCAGGTGGCGGAAGGAGTTCTGCAAGAGAAACAGTAGCACGCTGCGTAGCCGGAGCAATTGCTTTACAATGGCTGGCACAGCGAGGAATTAAGATTTATCCTTATATATGTAGTGTGGGGGAACTTTCTCTTCCGGAGTGGACTGAGGTAGATCCTACACGTGCGTATGACTTTTCTTCTCGATGCCCCAATGAAGCTTTAGATAAAGAGATCATCCGACTTATATCTTCGATTCGTGCGGAAGGGGATAGTATTGGCGGTGTAGTGGCTTGTAAAGTAGAAGGCGTACCGGCTGGCTGGGGAGAACCCATTTACGACAAATTGAGTGCGCGGTTAGGCTATGCCATGCTCAGCATCAACGGAGTGAAGGGATTTGAGTTTGGAGATGGGTTTCGTACTGCTTCAATGACAGGTAGTAAAGCAAATGATGCTATGGCACTACGAAAAGACGGCTCTCCCTATTTCCTTAGCAACCATGCGGGAGGAATTTTAGGGGGTATCTCTACAGGAGCACCTATATTCTTTAGAACAGCATTCAAACCAACGCCCTCCATAAGCAGACCACAACAAACAATCTCTTCTGACGGCCATGCAGCAACCATCGAGATCGCAGGGCGACACGATCCTTGTATCGCAATCCGTGCTGTGGCCGTAGTAGAAGCCATAACTGCGCTGGTACTGGCCGATTACATGGCCTTAAGTAGAGATTAATACACCGCTAAAAAGGACTTGCGGCCGCCTGCTTACGCAGATTAATCAGTGCATAGCGCATACGCCCGAGAGCTGTATTGATACTCACTCCGGTTTGTACAGCTATTTCTTTGAAACTCATATCCTCCAGATAGCGCATTTCGAGTACCTCCCTTTGGGAGTTGGGTAATTTGTCCACCCAACTGCGCACTGCCTTGTGGTTACTCTGACGGATCAATTCCTCTTCAGCATTGCGCGCTTCCGAAGGAAGTCTATTCAATATATCTTCATAGCTACCATCTTCAGGTGCTGTCACTACGTTCTTCACTCGTACACGTCGGAAATGATCTATAATCAGATTATGTGCAATTTGCATAATCCAAGCCTTGAATTTTCCTTGTTCTGAATAGCCTCCACTACGCAAAGTCAAGATAACCTTCATGAAGGTATCCTGAAAAATATCATCTGCCAAGACGCTATCAGCTACCGTCATGCGAATATATGTATGAAGGGGAGCGTCATAACGCAATACGAGCGTATTAAAAGCCGCATTACTACCCTTTCTGTATAGTGCTACCAACTCGTTGTCGGTTAGCTTGGTCAAGTCTTCCATACTTGTTATACCAAAATAGTTACAAACAAAAAAGTAGTAGTGCTCCGATAGGCTTCTCTTCGTATTACGTTCTATTGAATTCTGACTGCAAATTAAAAGGAAAGATCTCTAATAGCCAAATAACTTTGCTCAAAACAGACAATAAGCTTTCTGAATACACCTCACAGAGGTGTTTATACAGGTCACTTAGCTTGATGAGTAGGCTGTGTTGCACAAGAGATTTGTGCGGAGCGTCTCTTTGAAAAAGAATAACAGATGTTTTTCGCCTTGTCATTTCACGTAATGGGCAAACAGAGAGGCTTGTACTTTCCATATAATAGCGTTAATACTAACTGATAAAGAATAAACATAGCCTATTCATAAGGGAACATAGCAACTTTTGTTGTACTTTTGTAGTATGTTGGCTTAGTTGGCTGTGCGGACTTAGCGAAGAGGGATAGGAGCTTTGAGAGAAATCTTTTTTTAGAGTATGAGTTTTTTATTGTAATAGAAGCGATGCAATATCAAAGACTAAAGAGAACACGAAGTGTCATACTGCTTTTTCTGCTCGTTATTTCTCCGGCGATCTCGTTGGAAGCACAGCAGATGAATGCCATTTATCAAGAGTATATTCGCACCTACGCAGACGAGGCTATTCACCAAATGAAAGAGCACCACATACCTGCTTCTATCACTATGGCACAGGGGCTTCTTGAGTCCGGTGCAGGAAAAAGCACATTGGCCTCCGTACACAATAATCACTTTGGAATCAAATGCCATAAATCATGGCAGGGAGCTCGTACTTATCGATCTGACGACCGCCCCAACGAATGCTTTCGCAGCTATGATAATGCAAAGGATTCTTATCGTGACCATTCTTATTTTCTGAAGCAACCTCGCTACCAACTACTTTATGATCTAAAAAAATCGGACTATAGGGGTTGGGCTAAAGGGCTACAGCGAGCAGGCTATGCGACAGATAAAGGGTACGCGAACAAGCTTATTGCGCTTGTGGAGTTATATGAATTGTACGAATTGGATCGCGGACGCTACCCTAACTGGATGAAAGGAAGAGGTAAAGGGCAAGAGGACACAACCGAGCCTGCAACATCCCCCACCTTCAAACATAAAGGGTATATCAGTTACGGCTTACTATACGTGATAGCTCAGCAAGGGGATACTTACACCGGCATAGCGCAAGAAATGGAGCTTAGTCCCCAGAAAGTAGCTAAATGGAATGATGCGCCTATAGACTTTCCACTACAAAAAGGAGATATTGTATATCTACAAAAGAAGAATGACCGAGCTTCCGAGCAATACACCACACACACAGTAGTCGTGGGAGAATCCATGCACAGCATATCGCAAACATATGGTATACGCGTGGAGAAACTGTACAAAATAAATGGATTGGACATGGACGAATACGTACCCGAAGAGGGGGATGTGCTTCGTCTCAGATAAAAGACAATGACAGATAATAGATATATGGCTCGCGGTGTATCTGCCGCAAAAGAAGATGTGCATAACGCCATCGCAGGGCAAGATAAGGGATTGTATCCTAAAGCATTTTGCAAGATACTCCCCGACATACTGGGTGGAGACCCGGATTACTGCAATATAATGCATGCCGATGGGGCAGGAACAAAAAGCTCTCTTGCGTATGTGTATTGGAAAGAGACCGGAGATCTAAGCGTATGGAAGGGAATTGCCCAAGACGCTGTAGTAATGAATACAGACGACCTCTGTGCTGTCGGTGCTGTGGATGGTATGCTTCTTTCCTCCACGATAGGTAGAAACAAGCAGCTAATTCCCGGTGAGGTGATCAAAGCGTTGATTGAAGGCACAGAGGAATTTCTCGAAAAATTGCGTTCTCTCGGTGTCGGAATTACACTAACAGGTGGAGAGACCGCAGATGTGGGGGATCTTGTACGCACTGTCATTGTAGATAGTAGTGTTACATGCAGACTACATCGCAATGAGGTAATCGATAATGCTAGAATCTCTTCCGGAGATGTTATAGTCGGACTTGCCTCTTACGGACAAGCTTCTTACGAGAAGTGCTATAACGGTGGTATGGGCAGCAATGGACTCACTTCAGCTCGCCACGATATACTCAATAAAACCATTGCATCAAAGTACCCCGAGAGCTATGACAAATCTATCGCTGAAGACTTGGTATACAGTGGCACAAAAAATTTATTAGATCCGGTAGAGGGAACTCCTCTTAATGTAGGTCAACTCATATTATCCCCCACTCGCACCTATACTCCTATTGTAGCTCAAGTACTGAAAGTAATGCGCAGTCAGATACATGGGATGATACATTGCACAGGGGGAGCGCAAACTAAGGTAATGAACTTTATAAATGGGTTACATGTTATCAAAGACAACATGCTCCCGATACCTCCGCTCTTTAAGTTAATAGCAGAGGAAAGTGCTGCAGACGCAAAAGAGCTTTATAAGGTGTTTAATATGGGACATCGATTTGAGTTTTACGTTCCGAGTGAAGCGGCTAATGATATTATTTCTATTGCACAAAGCTTCCAAGTAGACGCACAAATAATTGGACGAGTGGAAGCTGCCCCATGTAATCGCTTGACAATAAAAAGCCCCTACGGAACCATTGAGTACGTATGAACGAAGAGAGAATAATTAGCTATGCTTCTTCCTTAAAAGGACGATATGAGGAATTAGGTGTACTCATCACAGATCCCAATGTAATCTGTGATGCAGAGCGCTATACTCGCCTATCAAAGGAATACAAGCGCTTAGAAAACTTATTCCACGAACTTAGTGAATACGAACAATGTAAGGCTCTGATTGAAGAGGCTCGCCATACGCTTGACTCCTCAAATGACGAAGAGCTCAAAGCACTTGCAAAAGATCAATTGGAGGAGAGTGAGGCGAATCTTCCCCTTACAATTCAACAGATTGCCTTAATGCTTGTACCGGAGGATCCGGAAGATGCAAAGAATGCGATCGTAGAAATTCGTGCCGGTACCGGTGGAGATGAGGCTGCGCTATTTGCTCGCGACTTATTTAAAATGTATAGTCGCTTTGCAGAGCAACAGCGCTGGCAGATCTCTGTGACACATGTAACCGAAGGAGCTTTAGGTGGATATAAAGAGATCATCTTTAACTTATCCGGCACCGCGGTATATGGGACTATGAAATACGAATCCGGTGTGCATCGAGTACAGCGTGTGCCGGAGACGGAGACCCAAGGAAGAGTACACACTTCTGCTGCCTCAGTTGTCGTGCTACCAGAGGCAGATGAGGTGGATGTAGACATAAAAGAGAGTGATCTGCGTATTGATACATTCTGTTCTAGTGGAGCAGGTGGACAAAGTGTCAATACGACTTACTCAGCAGTTCGCATCGTTCATATACCGACAGGTGTAGTGGTGCAGTGCCAGGATGAACGCTCTCAACTAAAAAACAAAGCAAAAGCATTGGCTGAACTTCGAAGTCGTATCTACGACATAGAGCGAAGCAAGCAACTGGAAAGTGTAGCCTCACAAAGGAAATCCATGGTTTCTACGGGAGACCGATCAGCCAAGATTCGCACGTACAATTATCCGCAAGGACGTGTTACCGACCACAGAATCGGATTGACGATACATGATTTGGATGGAGTAATGAATGGTAACTTATCTACCATTATTGATGCTCTTTCGGTAGCAGAAAATACAAACAAGATGAGCGAAGCAATGCTCGCTTAATACACAACAGATAGGACACTTCATTTATAGTATGACACGAGAAGAATTAATAGCTCAGATAGTGGCAAAACGCTCTTTCCTTTGCGTGGGATTGGACACAGATGTACGAAAGTTGCCACCCCACATTATGGATGAAGAGAATCCAATGCTTTCATTCAATAGGGCAATTATTGATGCCACAGAACCATCAGCGGTAGCTTTCAAACCAAATGTAGCTTTCTACGAATCGATGGGCTCCTACGGAATGAAGGTATTGGAGGAAACTATCGACTACATAAAGGACAAATACCCCCATATGCTGGTAATAGCAGATGGCAAACGGGGCGATATAGGCAATACAGGGGCATTGTATGCGCGTGCTTACTTTGAGCACTTTCATGCAGACGGCATTACAGTAGCCCCATATATGGGCGAAGATAGTGTAAAGCCCTTCTTAGCCTACTCAGACAAATGGGTCGTGCTCCTCGCGCTTACCTCCAACGATGGCTCAAAAGACTTTCAAATGCAAAAGAATGACCATGGGGAGTATTTTTTCGAAAGCGTAATTCGCACTTCCCAAGAGTGGGGAGACAAAGAGCATTTGATGTATGTAGTAGGAGCTACACATCCCGAGTGGTTGGAGCGTATTCGTGCTATTGCGCCTGATCACTTTCTACTAGTCCCAGGTATTGGAGCACAAGGAGGTGACTTTGATGCAATTGTTAGTGCTGGTATGACAACGGAGTGTGGACTCCTTGTTAATGCATCTCGAAGTATTATCTATGCTAGCAATGGGGAGCGTTTTGCAGAAGCAGCTCATAACGAAGCGGAAGCCGTACGGCTCAAGATGGAACGTGCTTTAATCAGCAAAGGAATAATCTAAATGAAGATAATAATTAGAGATATAGCAACTCTTCTCGGAGCTACCGTAATAGGAGACGAGCTGCGAGAAATTACCTCCTTTGCAGGAATTGAAGAGGCTACTGAAGGGTGCATTTCCTTTCTCTCGAATGGGAAATATAAGTCATGCTTAGACACAACGCAAGCTTCTGCAGTACTCATCAGTAAGGAACTTCTCCCCGACCATCCTATTCAGAGTACTCTCATTGTAGTAGACGATGCCTATGCAGCTCTATCCATGCTTATGCAATACGTGTCACGGGCTACAGAAAGACACCCACAAGGCGTTTCTGACAAGGCAGTGATAGATCCTTCAGTGAAAATACCGGATCAATGCTATATTGGTGCCTATGCAGTCATTGAAAAGGGTGTTCAACTGGGAGAGGAGTGTGCTATTTATCCACTTTGTTACATAGGAGAAAACTGCTCTGTAGGAAAAGGAACAACACTCTATCCACGTGTTACGCTTTATCATGGTACCATTGTAGGAGAGAATGCCACCATACATTCTGGAGCTGTACTGGGAGCAGATGGCTTTGGCTTTGCGCCTGTTGGAGATCATTATGAAAAGATTCCTCAGCTAGGTCATGTGGTAATTGGCAACGATGTAGAGATAGGTGCCAATAGCTGCATTGATCGCGCTACTATGGGAGAGACCTCTATTGGACGAGGAACTAAGATTGATAACCTTATTCAAGTTGGACACAACTGCCAGATCGGAAACAACACCGTAATGGCAGCTCAAACCGGATTGGCCGGCTCTACTAAGTTAGGCAATCATTGTCGTATTGGAGGACAATGTGGCTTCGCCGGACATATCAATATTGGAGACAATGTAGAAATAGGAGCACAAAGTGGAATACTTAAGAATGCAGAAACAGGAAGTCGCCTCTTAGGTTCTCCTGCCGTAAATGCAAGCGAAGCACTCCGCACCTATGTTCTTATGAATAAGCTACCTGAGCTTTACCACCGTATCAATGAATTAGAGAAAGAAATTAAAGAACTGAAAAAATAATGGAACTGCAACATACTCTGTGTAACGAAATTACATTTAATGGAGTTGGACTACACACTGGGAAAGAAGTTACCCTTACCATGCGCCCTGCACCGGCAGATAGCGGATACATGATATGTCGTACAGACCTTGCGGAACCTGCTACGATTAATGCTGTAGCTGAGCTAGTTGCCTCTACAGAAAGATCTACTCTACTGAAAAGTCGCACTATGAGTGTAGGCACTGTGGAACATGCCTTGGCTGCTCTCTACGCATTAGGTGTGGATAACTGTCTCATGGAGGTCAATGGAGAAGAATTTCCCATTTTAGACGGAAGTGCAGCTCCTTATGTAGAAGCCATCAAAAGAGTTGGCCTCCAAGAGCAAAAGGCAGAGAGAGAGTATTTTGTCGTAAAACGTCCATTCGAAGTAAAAGACGATGAATCCGGGGCTCGTATTTTAGTGCTCCCTGACGACACATTTGCCATTGAAGCACACCTCTCCTACAACAGTCCGCTATTGGATCACCAGTTTGCCTCCTGGTCACTACAAGATTCCTTTGAGACAGAAATAGCAAAAGCTCGCTCTTTTGTATTTGTTCGTGATATTATGAAGCTTCATAAGATGGGACTTATACAGGGTGGAGATATATCCAATGCTCTAATTATAGCCGACACTCCCCTCTCGGACGAGGAACGCTCATTCTTCTCAGAACACTATCCACAGTTCTCTCTGCCGGAAAAGCTTGGAGCACTCAATTCTAATGAGGCCTTCAATAATGAGCCGGCCCGCCATAAAATATTAGATATTATAGGCGATTTTGCCCTTTGTGGACGCTTCATCAAAGGACATGTAATTGCATTCCGTCCGGGGCATGGCATCAATAATAAGATGGCACGCCTTCTTCGCAAGGATATCAAGATGTACGAAAGTCTGGCTCCGGAGTATGATCCCGATGCAACCCCACTAATGGACATTAATCGCATCAAGCAACTTCTTCCACACCGCTTTCCCTTCCTCATGGTAGATAAGATTGTCTCCATGGGGTACAGAAGCATTGTAGGGGTAAAGAACGTATCCGGTAATGAGCCATTCTTCCAAGGACATTTTCCCAACGAACCGGTAATGCCGGGCGTACTCATAGTTGAAGCCATGGCACAGACAGGCGGACTCTTAGTTCTCAACTCTATGGGGGATAATTGCTCCACCTACTTCTTAACTATTAACAATGTCAAGTTTAGACAAAAAGTAGTGCCCGGAGATACCTTAATTTTCAAATTAAAAATGACTAGTGAGTTACGTCGCGGAATAGCCAATATGCGTGGCCTTGCTTTTGTGGGTAGTAAGTTAGTTTGCGAGGCTGAATTTATGGCTCAAATAATAAATAACAACAAAAACGAATAAGTGTATTAATACCACCAACTATATAGCAAACACAAATCAACACTATGATAAATTCTATTTCTTCACCTATTCATCCCTGCGCAATCATCAGTCCTGATGCCAAAATAGCGCCTAATGTTAGGATAGACCCTTATGCGGTCATTGAGGATGGAGTTTCTATTGACGAAGGAACACACGTCATGTCTCATGCAACCATATGCCATGGTAGTCGTATCGGCAAAGATTGCAAGATTCACCAATTTGCGGTTGTGGGGGGGATACCACAAGATCTTAAGTTCAAAGGAGAGGAAACAGAGCTCATCATAGGAGACAGAACCACCATCCGCGAGTATGTTACCTTAAGCCGAGGTACCGCCTCACGGGGGTATACTAAAATTGGGAATGACTGCCTTATTATGGCCTATAGTCATATAGCGCACGACTGTGTCATTGGGAATCGGGTCATTGTAGGGAATGCAACACAAGTTGCCGGTGAAGTAATCATAGATGATTTTGCCACAATAAGCGCAGCTATATTAATTCACCAGTTTGTCCGGGTCGGTGCATATTCTATGATGCAGGGAGGGGCAAAGACCTCCAAGGACATTCCACCATACTCTTTAGTAGGTCGCGATCCAATCTGTTTTTGCGGGATCAACTCTGTAGGCTTGGAGAGAAACCACTTTTCCCCTGATGCTATACATTTAATTGACGATATTTATCGCACAATCTACTATAGCGGTCTTAATACAAGTAATGCAATTGCCGAAATTAAAGAGAAATTTCCCACTTGTACAGAGCGCGACACTATCATAAATTTTGTAGAATCATCCGAGAGGGGTATTCTTCGGAAGATTTAACTACAATTGTCTTTATGATTAAAGTCTTTACTTCCGACAAAATAAAAGCTCTGGATCAATACACAATGGAGCACGATGGAGTCTCTTCCATCGAATTAATCAATCGAGTTGCACAACAATTCGCACAGCACTTTAGTCGCCTGTATAAGCCACAGGCCAATCCTGTAGTCATATTAGCAGGTCCGGGCAATAATGGTGCAGATGCTTTAACCATTGCTGTGGAGCTGGCAAGAATGATGTACACAACGGAAGTGTACCTATTCAATGTCAAAGATAACCTCTCTGTCGAATGCAGTGAAAAACGTGCCGTAGCATGCAATGAGGGAAATCTGATCTTTAACGAGGTAAAGACCTCTTTTACAATGCCTCAACTTACACAACGGCACGTAATCATTGACGGGCTTTTTGGAGTGGGACTTAATCGGCCTTTGGAGAGCGGGTTTGCCCAATTGGTAGATCAAATAAATCAAAGTGGTTGCCAAGTTGTGTCAATTGATATTCCGAGCGGACTTTTTGCAGATAGCAATCGCAATCGTTCGGGTGATAGTATTATACACGCTACGCACACTTTTACCGTTGAAACCCCAAAACTTAGTTTCTTCTTTGCAGAAAACAGCTCCTTTGTAGGAAATATAGTAACCCTTCCGATCAATCTGAGTCGAGAGGGCAAAGAGGAACTTTCTGCAAAGTACCACCTGATTACGGACCACGATGTAAGCGAAGCTATAGTGCCATTAGATCGTTTTGCTCATAAGGGCACATTGGGTCATTTACTTTTAGTCGCTGGTTCGCGGGGGAAAACAGGAGCAGCCATCATGGCAGCAAAAGCTGCACTACGCTGTGGCGTCGGGAAACTTACAGCTCACCTACCCGGTTGTTGCGAAACAGCTATGCAGAGTGCTTTGCCGGAAGCTATGATTAGCTTGGATAAGCATAATGAGGTTGACACTCGTATTGCCTCGTTAGAGCCTTACTCTTCTATTGCGATAGGGCCCGGCATAGGTCAAGCCGACCTTACAGAAGCCATGTTGGACGACCTATTGCTCCGAGCACGTACTCCCGTAGTACTTGATGCTGATGCGTTGAATATACTCGGAGAGCGGAGAGATCTATTCACTAGAATTCCGGAATACTCTATTTTGACTCCACATGCCAAAGAATTAGAACGCATGGTTGGGTACTGTACTTCAAGTGAACAGCGTTTAGATGAGGCTCTCTTCTTGGCCCAGCAATACAATATTTATGTGTTACTCAAAGGCCATTATTCAGCGATTTGTACTCCCGGAGGAAAGGTTTATTTTAATCCTACAGGAAACTCCGGAATGGCTACAGCAGGCAGCGGAGATGTATTGACCGGCATGATAGGCGCATTCTTAGCTCAAGGGTACAGACCACTTGTAGCTACTATGATTGCTACCTACTTGCATGGGTTGGCGGGCGATTACTACGCAGCTCGCTTCTCCCCACGCTCACTCATAGCGTCCGATATCATTGATATGCTTCCGGAAGCATTCAAAGCGTTTCAAGCTTAATAAAATTCCTAACAAAGGAATTTTCTCTCCTCTTTGCGCTTAAGTAGTACCTTTAAATAGTTTCCTTATTTGCTTAGATTCTCCCTTCCGGGGAGCTTTAAAAGACGGGGCTATAGAGGCTCTTTTCTTTCAATGGTTAAGCTTAAAAAAGATCTATATCTATCGTTTGAAATATCAGTACCTTTTGAGAAAAAGATCTGTATCTATGAAATCATTGCATAGTATCTTTCCTCGCATGGTTCTAACGGATTATGAGCATAACTATTAGGTTTCCACTTCGTTTTCCTATTTTAGTTCATCACTCAAAAATAATATCTTCACCCCAATAGTCACATTACTTTTCCAATACCTTTCCTAATGAGAGAAAGAGGATTGAGGTAGAAAAAGAGGTAAAGAGTAACGAGAAAATGGTACAAAAAGAGGATTTTTCTACTTTGATATACCTAATAGTAGGTATAATATGAAATTTGTTATTATCTTTGCAGTGCAAGGAGAGGATAAAGGTCTTCTTGCCGTGTTAAACAAGAGCGAAAAAGGTATTAACTAATAATAGAAAGAAAAAGGAATATGGCTCATTTTATTACAGACAAATGTATAGCTTGTGGCACCTGCAAAGATGAGTGCCCGGTAGGCGCTATTAGTGAAGGCGATATCTATGTAATTGACGCAGATTCATGTATAGATTGTGGCGCATGCGCTGCTGCTTGTCCTTCTGAGGCTATTATCCAGAAATAAGTTTTAGAGGAAACTGTGTTTACAGAAGCCTCCGCAACGATGTATCGTTGTGGAGGCTTCTCTTTTTGGCTGTTTAGTGCGTTCTTTCCTCACGAAAAGTGTTTACCAAAGAGAAAAACGCCACTATTTTCTCTTTTCCTCATCACTGAGATGCCGGACGCAATATCTTATACGTTCTATGCCGGCTCGCTTCAATGGCGACTCGTAGGCAAGGCTTTCAAATACCTCTTCCGGTAGATTAAGCCAATCCTGTTTGCTTAAGTTTAGGAGTGAGGAGCGTAAAGATAGTTGTGGCTCCTGATGTGGAGTGAGTTTACGGTTGTAGGGGCAAACCAATTGACATTGATCACAACCGAAAATAAAGCGGTTACCGGTTGTTGGGAAGTTGGATGGAAGTTTGCTTTTACTCTCAATAGTTTGGTAGCTGATACACTTAGTGGGGATAATTCCATCAGATTCGGTAATTGCTCCCATGGGACAAGCTTCCATACAGCGATGGCAATTGCCACACGGAGAGCCACTAAGAGGAGAGTCGTAGGGCAATGGAAGAGTGAGGAGTATCTCCGATAAAAAGCAAAAGCTTCCATGATCGGGAATAAGCACTAAGCCATTGCGAGCGATACGTCCTATGCCGGCTTTCATTGCCCAATAGCGCTCCATGAAAGGAGCAGAGTCCACGAATACTCTTGCCTTAAAAGGAGTAGAGATTCTCTCCTTTAGGAAGTTTACTAATATATAGAGTTTATCTTTGACTACCTTGTGGTAGTCCGTTCCATAGGCATAACAAGCTATTTGAGGTACCTCATCGGATTGTTTTTCAGCAGGGTAGTAATTAAAGGCCAGCATGATTATACTCTGTGCACCCGGAAGTAGAAGTCGAGGATCGAAGCGTATATGATCATTGCGCTCTAAGTAAGTCATATCTCCGACTCCATAGCGAGCCCGCTTGGATAAATGATGAAGGCGCGCAGCCTCATCTACCTCCTCGGCACGAGCTATTCCCATAGCTACGAAACCAAGACGCAACGCCTCCTCCTGAAGACACTGCTTAATATAATAGGCCTCTTGTGGTAGGGGCTCTTTCTTATTTGAGGTGTGATGTATTCCCAAGCCGGACATTGAGGAGAGGCAAGGGGTGAAACTTATTTTTGCAGCGCAGATGCATTGAAGATCCATGCAGATGCATGCTCTTTAGGATAAGCTTCTATTAGCTCTTCGCGAGCTTTCAGAGCCTCGTCTTGAGTTGCATAGCCATTAGTATAGACAAGTATGTGCTTTCCTTTGCGCATAGTACCAATTGTAGCTGCAAAGCTATGATCTTTCTGTGAAGCAATAAACTGCTCACAGCGTGCATCGGTTGTAAAGGAGGCAATTATAATAAAATACTTTTGAACCTCCTCTTGTATGGGGACAAGGTTAGTTGACGGTTCTTCAGCGGGTTTAGTCTCTTCAATCACTTTCGGGGCAGCCTCAACTTCTTTATTCTGCTCCGGAGAAACACTTACAAACCCTGCACTATAGCGTGACGAGGAAGAAGGTGAAAGGAATGGGAGAAGCGCAAAAAGCACTACAAAGAGAGCAGCAGCACGTGCAAAAGTATTTGCGTCAATGCGGAAGCGTCGAGAGCTCTTGGGCTGCTGCTTGCGAAGCGATTCCATAGCGATAACCTCAGCCCGAGAGGAAGCCATTCTGAAGGGCATGGGAAGCAACCCATAAGCGCTTCCGCATCCTAAAATTTTTTCTCTATCAGAAGGGATAAAGTCTATACTTCCATTACTTTGGAGTTTAAGTAAGCCTATACTGCCCAAAGTGAGTTCTTTATGCTCCAAAAGAAGCTGCTTAGCCTCTTCAACGTCCTTTGTTAATATTATTTGCGCACGCCGCAAGCTGACTGCATAGGCCTCCGCATAGCAACGCTCAAGTAGGCCATCTCTCTCCATAAGGGCATTATTAAAGTGATACTGCTCACCGGCCGGATAGATCAGTCCCTGCTTCACATCATATCGTGCGGCAATAGGTTCTTTGAGTACTGCACCCAAAGAGGGAATAACTACGCAGTCGTGTACAACCAAAAGCTGCTCAAGGTAATAAAACAAAGGGTTCATGATGAGGTTTCTTCCTTTTTTTACAATGACAAAGGTAATAAATCCACTTAGATTACGACATATTGATATCAATCAGAAAGTCTGTTTCCAACTGTGTATTAATAAGCCGGATAAACTCCTGCTTACGGTTGGTCATTTCGTGTCGTACAGCAGAAGAAGAGAAGCGTACGTAAATAATTCGTTTACGACATACTGCTGAGTTTATATACTGCTTAATAGGCGCAACACACTCATTGAATACCTCCATAAGGCGTTGTTCCATAAGCCCTTCCCGTATATATGGGCGACGTGAGAGCCAGCTATTAAGGGCATCCGATATGGGGACAACAGGAGTTCGTTTCATAATCAATGATAGGTCTGAGCCTTTCAAAGATACCAATATTTTTCATTTTTCAATCGATCCTTTGAGGGAGAAGTTATCGGCACCTATCATATTCGTTATAATTTTCTTACCTTTGCACACTGTAGACAATAAGAAATAGATAAGGATATGGCTACACTTCAGAAGATACGTAACCGAGCCGGTTTACTTATAATAGTAATCGGTGTGGCATTGTTAGCTTTTATCATTGGTGACGGGTTGCGCTCCGGCTCCACTGTAGCACAGCAACGAAAGCAGAATGCTCTTACCATTAATGGCGAAAAAGTTAAAATTGAAGACTATTCACAGCGTCTGTCAGAGATCACAAGAATGTATGAGCAACAGGGGCGACAGTTGGATGATGCACAGCGCATGCAAATCAATAATCAGCTGGCACAGGAATTCATACAAAATGAAGCCCTCAAAAAGATCACTCAGCAGACAGGATTGGTAGTAACACCAAAAGAACTTTTTGCATTGGTAATGGGTGATGGAGTACAACAGCATCCCATTGCAGCTCAAAACTTAGGGACAGATCCGGAACAGATCAAGGACTTCCTCCGTCAGCTGGATGAAAGCCAAATAAAGGCACTTCCACAAGAGCAACAAGCAGCTGCCTATGAGGCAAAAGCTCAATTAGATGCTTTGTATAAGTCAATCTCATCGGAGCGCCTTTTACAGAAATACACCTCTTTAATCGCGCGTACCTATGCAGTAAATAAGGTGGATGAAAAATTCATGAGTGGTGCTCCCACTCGTACAGTGGCAGTGGTTCGTACTCCTTCTACCTTGCTAAAAGATCCTACGATTGAAGTATCTGACAAGGAGGTTGCAGATTATTATGCACAGCATATCGAGAACTATCGTTTGCCATTCCCCTATACCTTAGTGGACTACATAGCAGCAGAAGTACTGCCTAGTGAAGCAGATAATGCTGCTTCTAAAGCAGAAATGGAGAAAGCCCGTGAAGCGCTTCTCAATACGGCTCATCCGGAAACAGTTGTACGTAACTACGACAACGGTTTTGCTCCCGACATGTACCTTACGGGTGATGAAATTAGTTCAATGAATATTAGTGTGTTGGTTAACTCTTATATTCAAGTTGCCGGGATAGGTGATGTAAATAGGCCTTTTGCTGAGAATGGTCGCTATAACTTAGTTAAAATAGTAGATAAGAAGCAAGCACCAAAAGACCTGACAGCTCGTGTGATTGTACTTGATTCAATCAACTTCAAGTTAGCAGATAGCATTGCAACGGCCATCAATGCGGGAAGTACCTCTTTTGCCGAAATGGTAAATCGCTACTCCATTGATCCGACAACGAAAGCACAAGAAGGCTTCTTTACCTTTCAGGACAACAATGGTATGCTGAGCCGCAACCTCACAGAACCCATGCTGTCACGCTCCGGCTTGGATACCCTCATGCAGGTAGCTCCCAACAAAGCTTTTGTATTTAATCAAGGAGCGAATAAGTTGATTCTGCAAGTAGCTTCATTTGGTGAAAATGTGCCTAAGTTTAAGATTGCTTTCTGTAGTATACCCGCTACTTATTCTGATGAAACTTACAACGAAAAGTATCGTCTTATGAGCGATATACTTGCAGAGAACAAATCTTTTGATAGCATGAAAGAGGCTGCAAAAAAGGCAGGTTTTGAAGTTTCAGAAGGCGTTAAGACGAGTGCCAGTGAAGCACAATTGGGAAGCATTGGACAGTCTCGTGAAGTAGTTAGTTGGGCATTGCGTGGCAAAGAGGGAGAAGTAAGCGAGCATGTATTCCGTTGTGGTACCAGTCATTTGGTAATTGCTAGAATCGGAAAGACTATTCCTGCCGGCCATCTTCCTATTGAGGAGGTAAAGCAGTCTATTACAGACAAGCTTATAGCTGAAAAACGCGGTGAGCAGCTCGCTACTCAGTTGGCCGAAAAGAGCTACAAGACTATGGGAGAGTATGCTCAAGCAATGCAAACTCAAATAGACACTCTTAGCAGTGTATCAAACATCTCGGAACTCAATTCAGCTCCTCGCTTAAGTGCTTATGCAATGACACTTCCTTTGGGTACTATCTCCAAGCCTTTCCCCTCTACTACAGAGGTGATTGTGGTGCAACCTATTGCAGAAAATAGTGTTACAGTAGTTAATAGCAACATTGAGCAGCAACGTCGTTCTATTGGACAGGGCTTAGGATGGCGTGCCTTCCGCTCTGTAATGGATAATATGAAGGTAGTAGATAATCGTGGTCGTTTCTATTAATTGAAGATAATATCCCGTAGAAAATACTGAAGCTTCGGAGAGCGTCTGTATACCGCATTGGTGACGTCTCTCCGAAGTTTTTTCATTTTAATCAATATGACACGAATTGGCATTCTCTCTGATACGCATGGCTATTATGATGAAAGTTTCGCACACTATTTCAGAGAGTGTGACTTGATACTCCATGCAGGAGACATAGGGAGTGTAGTAGTCGCAGAGCATCTTGCTTCAATTGCCCCATTGAGGGCAGTTTATGGAAATATTGACGGACAGGATATAAGAGGTCTTTATCCTGAGTATCTCACTTGTGAAATAGAGCATGTCAAGTTATTGATGATGCATATTGGAGGCTCTGTAGGGCATTACAGTAAATCTGCCCGTATGCTAATAGAGCGATTTAAGCCAAACCTTTTTGTATGTGGACATAGTCATATTCTTAAAGTACAATATGATAAACAATATGATTTATTGCATGTAAACCCTGGTGCTGCAGGTCTCTCAGGTTGGCAAACAGTACGTACATTAATTCGGTTAGATATTGAAGGTAATGAGATGCACAATTTAGAGGTCATTGAGCTTAAATCACCTTATAGATCGTAGATTGCTATTGCAAGGCAGCTTTGCTTTAGAGAAACAATTACTACAAATAGGGCCTATAAGGGGGCCCTTTTTATTAGCTTTACTTTTGTACGCATTCGCTACGCTATATAAATATTATGACCTTTATTTGTACAAATGGTTAGTGAATGCGCTGTTACCTATATAATATTGCATATGCAATAGGCACTATTTTTGTACCTTTGCGATAATAGAAATAAGTATAGAGTCTCATAATAAGATATGGCAAGAAAGAGAAAGATTCAGTTTAGCCTTGTGTATCGCGACATGTGGCAGTCCTCAGGTAAGTTTCAGCCTCGTGCAGAGCAGTTGGCTGAGATTGCTCCGATCATTGTAGAGATGGGATGCTTTAGCCGGGTAGAGACGAATGGAGGCGCATTTGAGCAAGTGCAGCTATTGGCAGGCAACAACCCTAATAAAGCAGTTCGCGCCTTCACAAAAGCGTTCAATGAAGCCGGCATACTTACGCATATGCTGGACCGTGGATTAAATGGTTTGCGTATGTATCCTGTACCTGCTGATGTGCGCAAACTGATGTATAAAGTAAAGAAAGCGCAAGGAGTGGACATTACACGTATTTTCGATGGTCTTAATGACCCACGTAATATAATTCCCTCTATTCGCTATGCAAAGGAAGCAGGTATGATTCCCCAAGCTACCCTCTGCATTACTTATTCTCCGGTACACACCATTAAGTATTATAGCAACCTTGCTGATCAGCTGATAGAAGCAGGTGCTCCTGAGATCTGTTTAAAGGATATGGCCGGTATTGGACGTCCTCACTTCTTGGGCAAATTAGTAAAGACTATAAAGGATAAGCATCCCGAAGTGATCATTGAGTATCACGGACATAGTGGTCCGGGCTTTTCTGTTGCTTCCATGCTGGAGGTTTGTGAGAATGGCGCTGATATCTTAGATGTAGCGATGGAGCCTATCTCGTGGGGGAAGGTGCATCCGGATGTGATTACCATACGAGAAATGTTGGCTGACGCGGGCTTTGATGTACCGAGCATCAATATGAATGCATATATGCGTGCCCGTAGTAAAACTCAAGAGTTTATTGATGATTTCCTCGGTTATTTCATGTCACCTACAAATAAAGAAACCTCTTCTCTGCTTGTCGGTTGTGGGTTGCCCGGTGGTATGATGGGATCAATGATGAGTGACCTAAGAGGTGTACATGCCGGTATCAATATGTATCTGAGAAATAATGGTCAACCGGAGCTCTCCATTGATGATCTTTTGGTAAAGTTATTTGATGAAGTTGCTTATGTGTGGCCACGTGTCGGGTATCCCCCACTTGTAACTCCATTCAGTCAGTATGTGAAGAATGTTTCTCTTATGAACGTGTATAACATGGTACGCGGTGAGGGACGCTGGCAAGCTATTGATCAGAATGTATGGAACATGATCTTAGGTAAGGCCGGTCAATTGCCCGGCAAGCTGGATAAGGAGATTGTTGATTTGGCAAAGTCTAAGGGCTTTGAGTTTAGTGATGCCGATCCTCAGCAGTTCTATCCTGATGCATTAGATGAGTATAGAAAAGAAATGGATACAAATGGTTGGAGCTATGGCGAAGATGATGAGGAGCTCTTCGAACTTGCTATGCATGACCGTCAGTATCGCGACTTAATGAGTGGTGTAGCTAAAGAGCGTTTTGAGGAAGATTTAGCTAAAGCAAAGGCAGAGAAGTTTGCTAAGCAGGGATTTGATGACGAGGAGATCAAGAAAGCTATGCGAGCCGGCACTGTGGCTGTTGAGGCGCCTGTGAGTGGTATTGTCCTATGGGAGATAGATCTTGTGGAGGGCAGTATGGCTCCACGTGTTGGTGCTGAGTTTGCCACCGGACAACCATTTTGTAGTATTGAGAATAGTTATGGGCAAATGACCGAGGTACTTAGTCTCATAACCGGAAAGATTGCAGAGATTTGTGTGCCACAGGGAAAGGCAGTTCGTAAGGGTGAACCTATTGCCTATATGCGTCCGGCAGAAACGGAGGTGCGATGGCCTTCATACGTGTCTCCCTTAGTGAGAATCGAGCAAATGAAACGCCCACATAAACGCATATCCCGCCCCAGACATTCCTAAGTGCTACAAGGAGTGAATAGAACATGTAAGCCTCGGAGAAGCTATTTCCTTCCGAGGCTTCTTTTTTATTTCAGTAGAGCGTATGAGCTAGGGCACGAGAGATATTTTTCCTTTTTTGCTGTTGGGAATCTTTTTCATTAAAAGGGGTTGTTTATCTTTGCACTGATGTTTTTGAATTGGCTTTTTGCAGGCTTCTTTTTAGTAGCCGTTGCTTTTGGACTGTTCACCCTATGCACAACGGGTAGTACAGCTCCATTTGAGGCTATGTCAGCGGCACTCTTTTCCTCCTCTAAGAATGCTTTTGAGATAGCTATTGCATTGACCGGTATATTGGCCTTTTGGTTAGGGCTGATGCGAATAGGACAGAATAGTGGGTTGCTGGATCGTGTAGCGCGAAAGGTAGCGCCTTATGTAAGTCCTCTCTTTCCCTCGCTACCCCCCAATCATCCGGCTATGAGTGTTATTTTGATGAATTTTTCTGCTAATCTCTTGGGGATGGACAATGCTGCTACACCCATGGGATTAGAAACCATGAAGCAGCTCCAAAAGCTTAATCCAAACAAAGAACATGCCAGTGATGCAATGATTATGTTCCTTGCGATTAATGCCAGTGGACTTACATTGATACCTACTTCAATTATGGCTTTTCGGATGCAGGCTGGCAGTGCAAATCCGGCTGACGTGGCGGTTCCTATTCTACTCGCTACCAGTGTCTCTACGCTGGTAGCTATACTGGCTGTCGCTTTGAAGCAGCGAATACGTTTGTGGCAACCGAGATTAATAGCCCTCTTTTCTGTGGTACTATCACTACTGGCTCTTACATTCATTGCTTGGCATTTCATCCCCGCTGCGCAATTTTCACAAGCCGCTACGGCAATAGCCTCTATTATTCTTATGCTCCTTGTGTGTGCCTTTATTGTAGATGGTCTTCGTCACAAAGTCAACGTTTACAGCTCTTTTATCGAAGGAGCCAAAAGCGGTTTCGCTACTGCTGTGCGGATAATCCCCTATTTAGTAGCTTTGTTGGTAGGAGTGGCTGTTTTTCGTGCTTCCGGAGCAATGGATTTACTTATGGAGGGGTTACATAAATTCTTATCCTTCACGGGGGTAAATATGGATTGGGTAGAGGCTCTTCCGACTATGATAATGAAGCCTATCAGTGGCAGTGGAGCGCGTGCAATGATGATTGATGCCATGCAAACTCATGGTGCAGACAGCTTTATCGGCAGATTAACGTCTTGTGTTCAAGGCTCTACCGATACAACGCTCTATGTAGTTTCTGTCTATTTTGGAAGTGTAGAAATAACCCACTTTCGCTATACTGTTGGCTTCTCGCTGTTGGCAGATCTGGCCGGATTAGTAGCTGCTGTTGGGTTTACCTATTTGTTTTTTGCTTGAAATAGTTTTTAGAAAAGGAATATCATGATTAGTTATTCAGTAGAAAATACGGGGATGCCTCGCATAAAAAAGCGACTTGTAGAGCGCTGGATAGAGGCAGTTCTCCAGGAACGTGGGTATGAGCTTGGAGAAGTGAATTATCGTTTTGTAGACGATACTACTATGCTTAAGGAAAACCAACGATACTTAGGGCACGATTTTTACACAGATATCCTTACTTTTGAAAATAGACCTTTCGGCGTTTCCGAAAAGGTGATTTATGGCGATATCATCATCAGTACTGATCGGGTGAAGGAGAATGCTCGTAATTTGAAGGTGAGCTATCAGGAGGAACTTCATCGTGTGCTGATACATGGCATGCTGCACTTATGCGGATTGAATGACATCACTCCGGAAGAAGAAAAAGCGATGCACCTTGCTGAGGATAAAGCCTTGCAACTTTTACACACTATACAATAGAAAAAAAACAACCTTTTCCTCAAAGAAAAAAGGTATAGGTGTTTTGTTCCATAAGTACAGATCTTTTATTGGATAGATCTATATATTTCGATTGAGAGATATAGATCTATTTTTTATGCTATGGAAACGTTAGTTACTTGCAAAAGAAAGGGTGGACCTTATGATCCACCCTCTCTAAGTCAACTCGGCACTATTATTATAGTTCTGCCACTGTCTTAGCGCTTACCGAAAGGAGAAAAATCGTCTTTCGGTAATTTCGTCCACTGCTCTTCGTTGTAGGTTGCACTCGGCTTGTTGATTTCCGCATTTCTGTGGAGTGTCACATCAGCTGCGAAATTAGTCGTAGAGCCGGCCCTAAAAGGACCTATTGCGTCTATCACTTCTTCGCCTTTAAGGAGCGCTACCGGATCGTTTCCATTAAAGTTACATACATTATTATCAATTATTTCCTTACCCGGATATGACCCTTTGGCGCTAGAATGACGAATCACAAGATAGTCTCTAGCAGCTAAAGAACCCTTCAATGTGAGTTTTTTTTCCTCTACCAATTTATTGGTTTTGCCATAGTTCTCCATGGCTATTTTATACATGCTAAGATCAATTGGATTAGCCGTGGGATTATAGACCTGAATAGCTTTATTAAACCCCTTTCCTTCAATGTAGGCAGAAATAATCAACTCAGTTAATTCGCTACCGGACTCTTCTTTGGCTGCCTGCTTTACTGTAAAGGAGAACGTACCTTCTGCACGCATCTTCTCTAATGAGTAAGTGACTGTTACTATTGCAGTTCGTTCCGTGTTGGATGAATTTGCCTCAGCAACAAGCGAAATTGCATTAGCGACCTTGCTTGCTGTAAGCCAACTTTCGGAAGAAGAAACAGACCACTCTTTGCTATCTGTGCTTACCGGTATAGTTTCATTGATGGCTCCATTGGTAAAATCTTTTGTTGCACCGGCCTCAATGGTGGGAATAGCAAACTGGGCATCTTCTGCAGGAGGAGTAACCGTTCCATCCGGGCGAAGTTCATCGGGGGTTGCATTACCTTCTT
Organism: Porphyromonas miyakawae; assembly: GCF_045865415.1. NCBI lineage: Bacteria > Pseudomonadati > Bacteroidota > Bacteroidia > Bacteroidales > Porphyromonadaceae > Porphyromonas > Porphyromonas miyakawae. The sequence continues at coordinate 628,071 of NZ_BAAFSF010000001.1, read as the reverse complement.
CTGCCGTACGCCCATTGATTACTCCGGATATAGCATCAATGGTAACAGCTTGATTAGCAAAAAGCTTAGCCTTGAAGGTGTATGCTGTAGCAGGAGCAAATACGAAGTTTTGTTTTGCATTCCAAGTGTAGTTCTTACCATTGTAAGATAATGTAACCACTACATCTGTAGTCTGTGGCATTAGAAGCAATTTGTTACCGGTTACCGAAAGATCACTTTTCTCTTCAGCTACGGTAATTGCTCCATTATTCAAATCCATACTACCCTTGTATTGAAGTGCTTTTACTGTAAGATTGGTTATTTCAGAAGCAGGAATAACTTGATCAGCTTCATCTGTAAACTCAAAGCGTACAATAGGCAGTACATAATTGAAGTTCAAAACCACATTAGCGGCTGTCTTAGCCACATTTTTAGTAGCCTCTTTGGTGTAAAGGTAGTCTACCGGATTAGCCTTCACATCCAAGTCAAGTGTAAGCCCGGACAGATCACTCTTGTAGGGCCAATAAGCGTAGAAGTCTACATTACCATTATCGGGATAGGTAAGTACATTATCACCGGTAGCCGTAAAATTACTCGTGTTACTTCCGGCCGTCTGCGCTGTATAACATGCGTTCACTTTAGGTAGTGCAGAAGCGATAGCCTGACCGGCAGGTGTCATAAAAACTCCGATATTATCATTGGCCTCCCATTTACCATCATCTGTGGCACGCGGAGAAGCAATTACACCGGAGGGGATGTTGCTAAAGAAGCGAACTATATTATCCGATTCACGGACAGTCTTACTCTCATTACTACATCCAACTGCGAAAAGTGCTGTTAGTGACAACAGCATCAAGAAAGATTTTTTCATTTCAGTTATTGTGCTATATATATTACTATATTTTTTCTTCGAAAAAGATTTAACCCTTTAGCAGCAAATATAATCACTAATTGTGACGTAAATGATAAGCACCCTACAAAAAAGTAAGATTGCCTGCATTCAGGGAATACTTACCTTTGTGTAGGTGTAGAAGTTTTCACCATCTCAATATTTTACGATGAAATGGAATTCTCTGCTACAGAAGACAGCACGCAAGGTTAGCCACAAAGGAGGCGATAGACTTAAGTTACTCTCAGTTTGGGGAGCACATTTGATGGGGCAACGCTATATAGGAGTCTTTATAGATCCCATCTTAGCTTGTAACCTACGATGCCAGATGTGCTACTTCAGCGACCATGCGTACAGAGCTACCTTACAGGGGAGACTTACCGCGGAGGACTGTGATCAGTTTGCTGCCAACCTCTTTCCTCATGCGCTACGATTACAAATAGGATGTGGTGCTGAACCATCTCTTGCTCCGGATATGGTGATTCGATTGATTCAATTAGGGAGACAGTATAAAGTACCCTTCATCTCTGTTGTAACAAATGGGAATCTATTAACTTCCGACATCCTTCAGGAAGCCGTCACTGCCGGACTCAATGAGCTGATTTTATCCCTGCACGGTGTGCGAAAAGAGACCTATGAATCATTGATGGTCGGAGCTAAATGGGAGCGTTTTATCAGTCTATTAGAAAGCCTAAAGAAACTGAATAATCCCCCTGCGGTACGGTTGAATTACACAATGAATAAGGATAATATTATAGAGCTCAGTGCCCTTCCGGATCTAATCCGCGACTATCCGATTACAACTGTCCAGCTACGCCCTATCCAAAAAATTGGAGAATCGGCATATCAGGACTTTTCCATGAAACCACTTCTGGATGTGTATGATGAGATAATAGAGCCAACTGTAAGACGGCTGCGCACAACCGGGATAGAGGTGTTCTGTCCGGACAAGAAGAAGATGAGCGTAACAGCCACTCCTCCACGACACTTGGCAAAGCTTTTTGAAGAGGTCACCTATTATTACCTATCACCACAGAGCAACGGACCGGGAATAGTGGACTTTCGTAAAGTTTCTTTTTTAGATTATACACGAAAAATACATCTCGCTAAAAAGCTCTTTCATGCCATTCTATTAGAGAAGAATACTCTATCGGTAAAAGCTTTACACACAACTAAAAAGCTCAATTATTGATCACACCCCCTCTTTTCACCCAAGAGAGCATAAAACAGGGGAGAAAAGGAGTAGAAAAAGTCTTTCAAGGGACATTTTGCAAATAATTTATGAGGGGTAAGTATTGTTACATTAGAAAAAAGTTGTACCTTTGCACCACTGCAAACGAGAGAAGAGCTGAAGCGAAGCTCTTGGCAGGAAAGCGAAAGGCTGATTAGGGCTCATAGCTCAGCTGGTTTAGAGCATCTGTCTTACAAACAGAGGGTCATAGGTTCGAATCCTATTGGGCCCACCCATTCAGTCAACAAACGTTTCTGCAACTCGTAGACGCATCTACATATATACTATGGTGAGGGCTCATAGCTCAGCTGGTTTAGAGCATCTGTCTTACAAACAGAGGGTCATAGGTTCGAATCCTATTGGGCCCACCAATTTCCTCCTCAATGTCCCCTTCCCACAAGAAGGGGACACGTGTGATGGGAAATTAGCATGACTAATTTTGAGTAACACTATTAGAAGAAGAACAACATGAAGAGGTTCCAATTAAAAGCTGAGGTACGTCAAGACCTCGGGAAAAAAGCATCTAAAGAGTATCGCCAAAAAGGCATTGTTCCCGTTGTATTATATGGTGGCAGCGAGAACCATAATCTCTTTGTACATGAAGCTGATATACGCAACTTGATCTATACTCCCGATATTTTCGTAGTAGACTTAGAGGTAGAAGGGAAAGTAATACCGTGCGTAATGCGTGAAGTACAATTTCATCCGGTTACTGACCATGTTTTACACATAGACTTCTTGGAAGTAAGAGAAGATAAACCTATTGTAATGGCAGTACCTGTTGTACTTGAAGGTCATGCTGCCGGTGTACGTGCAGGGGGTAAGTTAGTACGTGAGCTACGTAAGCTTAAGGTAAAAGCTACCTACAACAATATTCCCGAAAAACTTCACATTGATGTATCCAATCTGGAATTAGGTAAAACGATCCAGGTAGGTGAGCTCTCATTCGACAATTTAGAGCTCATGAATGCTAAAAATGCTGTTGTTTGTGCGGTACGCTTGACTCGTGCAGCCCGCGGAGCACAAGCAGCACAATAAAGACTCCGTGAGTTGCAGGACACCTATTTTCCCCTGACAATCTCCTTTTTGAACAAATGAAATACCTCGTAGTAGGGTTAGGTAACGTGGGGGCAGAATACGCCTCCACGCGCCATAATATGGGCTTTATGGTTGCAGACTGCTTAGCTGAAGAAGTAAAGGCTTCTTTTAGCGTAGCACGCTATGCAGCAGTAGCAAAGGGCAGAATAAAAAATGCTGAACTGATAATTATAAAGCCTTCAACTTATATGAACCTTAGTGGCGATGCTGTCCGCTACTGGATGACAGAAGAGAAGATCCCTATTGAACGGATACGAGTTATCGTAGATGACTTGGCTCTTCCCTTCGGAGAGATACGTCTTCGAGCAGGCGGCAGTGCAGCAGGACACAATGGATTAAAGCACATAGAACAACAGCTGGGCTCGCGCAATTATCCACGTTTACGCATGGGAATTGGACACGATTTCAATCGCGGAGAGCAAATTGACTATGTGCTCGGGCACTTTTCTGACTTAGAGAATGCACGTATGCCCATTCTTTTAGAGGCAGCTGTAAGCGCAATCGTGGATAGCTGCTTGGAGGGAGTTGCTCGCAGTATGAACAAACACAACAAACAGCTCTTTTTAGAGCCATAGAAAGAAAGCCATTGGAAAGCATCCGAATAGATAGTTTTCTCTGGTGCGTGCGCATCTTCAAGAGCAGAAGCAAAGCAGCCGAAGCCTGCAAAAAGGGACGCATCACGATATCAGGAGTAAATGCCAAACCGGCGCGCATGATACAAAGAGGCGATATAATAGAAGTGAAGAAGCCACCTATCGTATATAGCTTTAAGGTATTAGATATACCCAAGAACCGTATGGGGGCCAAATTGGTACACTCCTTTGTAGAAAACGTAACAGCTCCTGAGCAATACGAACTCTTAGAGCTACAGAAGCTATCCGGCTTTATCGGACGTGCCAAAGGCGAAGGAAGACCCACAAAGAAAGACCGACGCGACCTTGATGCATTTATGGAAGATATACCGGAGAGCTTTTTCTTTGGAGACGAATTTGACTTTGACGACTAACGTGCAATGTATCAAAGTAGAGAGAAAGGGCTGTTGATAGCCCTTTTTTCATTTCAGGAGAGGATAAATAAGCAAACCTAAGAGTCAACTACTGCAATGGGAATGACACATTAAATAAGTATCTTTGTAGAAGACCAATTAGTAACAACAACGATATAATATGTTTTCAGGAATAGTAGAAGGAATGGCTGAAGTGGTCGGGTTAGTACGGGAGGGAGATAACCTACATATTACACTTACAACCCCGATAGCCAAAGAGCTTACCATTGACCAAAGTGTGTCTCACAATGGGGTCTGTCTAACCGTAGTACGACAAGAGGGAGAGTGCTATACGGTGACTGCTATTCGGGAGACACTCGAAAGAAGTAATTTGGGCCTGCTTCAGAAAGGTAGTAAGGTAAACTTGGAGCGTAGCATGAAAATGGATGGCCGTTTGGATGGACATATTGTACAAGGTCATGTCGATTGTAAAGCTACTTGCAGAAAAGTACGTGAAGCGGACGGAAGCTACTACTTTCTTTTTGAATACGATGTACCACAAGAGATGGCTCGTAAGGGGTACACAACAGTGGAAAAAGGGAGTATAACGGTAAATGGAGTTAGTCTGACTGTATGTAACTCCGAGTATAATAGCTTTGAGGTGGCTATCATACCCTACACGTTTGAGCATACCAACTTCTGCCAAATCAAGGAGGGTACAATAGTCAATTTAGAGTTTGATATTATTGGCAAATACTTAGCTAAACTAAATAGCTACTGCTAATTAGCAAAAAAATGGAAAAGGAAACTTTATACGCTCTCTTCAAAGCACGCCAAAGTGATCGCAAATTTGACCCCGATCGCAGTGTAGATCCGGTGATTGTACAGCGTATTATAGAGGGTGCTATACAGGCCCCTTCAGCTGTAAACCAACAGCCCTACTCAGTAATTGCGGTCACTGAAAAAGAAGAAGTAGAGCGCATCAGTAAAGCGGCTCTTAAGGGGGTCGCTATTAATCAATTTATGACAAGTGCCCCGGCACATCTCTTTATCATAGGAGAGCGCAGCTCTATATTGGGATCTATTGGAAACTTAGTCCGCAATATCAATTACGTACCCTTTGACATCGGTATTTTCATGGGTTATATCTGCTTAGCGGCTGAAGCAGAAGAATTAGGGAGCTGTATATTAGGCTCCATAAACGGCAATGAGGTAGCCCACCAATTGGGCGTTCCATCAAGTAAACGGGTGCTTTTTGATATTCTATTAGGCTATTCAGTAGATAAAAAACGCGAGAAAAAGCGTCGCCCAACGGAAAAGGTTCTGCACTTTGAGAAATGGTAACAATGAATAGAATTGCTGCGATACCACTGTATATACTGCTCTTCCTTACCTTAGGGTGCCAAAGCAACACAAAGGACCCGGAGCATAAATCCACTATCTCGCTAACTACGGTAGCCGGAGAGAGACAATTGTATTTACAAAACGAAGCTCGTAGTTTTTTTATTCAATTAAAGTCTAATACAGACTGGGAAGTGCTCCTCCAAGGAGTGAGCGCTGAAGTAATCTCTCTTACCCCCCAAAAAGGCTCTGCCGGACAACATGCGTTAGCTGTCTCCGTAGAAGCTAATAAAGGCGGCTTGAGGGAAGCTCTCGTAATAGCGCGCTCCCTAAAGGGAGATGCAGCTGATACTTTATATATCATTCAAGAGGGAGAGAAAAGTGATAAAGAGCGCATTTTAGGAGATACCACACTCATAGAGTTACCTCGTCTGAGTGGGGATGCAAATGACTTCTTTATAACTCATAAGGTGGAAAACGGCACACGAGTTAACTACTCATTAGAGTGGAACTGCAAAAAATATCATTCTCGCTGGGTTTGTTTTTCTTTTGATCAGTATACCGCTCAAATCAATACCAAACGGAGTAATGCTTGGAGCTGGGATCCACTCGTTCCCACGAAGTACGAAGTGTACCGAAATGATTTTGAGAGTCGTACGTATGCTCGCGGACACATGGTCGCCTCTTTCGACCGCATCTATTCGTCAGAAGCAAATATACAAACCTTCTACTACACCAATATGAGCCCTCAGCGCCATGAACACAATGAAGGCATTTGGAGCCAGTTGGAAGGAGTAGTACAAGGCTGGGCACGATCGATGGGCAAGAATGAGAAGCTATATATAGCTAAGGGTGGAACCATTAGAGATGATCAGATAGAGTCTCACCGAAGTAATAACAAACTGGTAATACCTAAATATTATTGGATGGCCATAGCTCGTCAGAATGGCACTGAGTGGCATGCAATAGCCTTTCTTACTGAGACAGCTCGGCCTGTCAAGTTGGCAGGAGGGGTGGTACCTATGGCCCTTTCAGTAGATGAGTTAGAGGCATTCACAGGGTTGGATTTCTTCTATCACTTGCCGGACGATATAGAGAATCGAATTGAGGCAGAAAACCCAACAGCCAACAAGCTCTATTGGCCGGGGCTTTAGTACACTAGAAACAATAAAGCAATGAGGTGCATAATCCATCCATCTACGTCGTGATCTGTTTTACAAAACCTCTATGCCTTATTATTTGATACCAAGGAAACATGTTTAAGATTGTAGAAAAGAAATATTTATCCCCTCGAGTGGCTCTACTCCGTGTAGAAGCTCCTCGTATAGCGAAAGCAAGGCGTGCCGGACACTTTGTGATTGTCCGTGCGACAGCAACAAGCGAACGCATTCCCCTCACTATAGCACAAGCGAATGTAAAGGAGGGCACCATCACATTAGTCGTACAAGGTGTAGGTAGTTCATCTAACCAACTCATAGCACTCCAAGAGGGGGACTGTGTCCATGACATTGTAGGTCCCTTAGGGCAAGCCACCCATATATCTAAAGTAGGTACTGTACTTTGTACCGGGGGAGGGGTAGGTATCGCTCCCCTACTTCCTATTGTAGAGGCTTTTCATGCAGCCGGGAATCGGGTAATCACTGTTTTAGCAGGTCGCACCAAAGAGTTGGTTATTTTCCAAGATGAGATGAAGGAAGCCTCAGATGAGGTAATCATCATGACCGATGATGGTTCATTGGGAGAGAAGGGATTGATCACTGATGGCATTAAAAAAGTTTTAGAGCGTGAGCATGTTGATAGATGTGTTACTGTAGGTCCTGCTATCATGATGAAGTTTGTTTCCCAACTAACTAAGGAATATAACATTCCAACGATTGCCTCCCTCAATGCTATTATGGTAGATGGAACCGGTATGTGTGGCGCATGCCGTATTACTGTGGATGGTAAAATGCGCTTCGTGTGTGTTGATGGGCCGGAATTTGATGCCCATAAGGTGAATTTTGATGAGCTATTAATGAGACTCAACGCATTTAAAGCAGCCAAATAGGAGGGAGGTACATATGATTGACTACAATCAAATCAAACAACGCAGAAACGAAAGCTGGCGAGAGGAGCTGCGCAAGCAATATAGTCCTAAGGAGCGCACCACTATTGAGCGTACCAAAATGCCGGAGTCTGATATAACGAAGCGCACCGCCTCTCTTACTTTGGAAGTAAACCAAGGTCTCAGCGAACAGCAAGCGCTCGTAGAAGCAAGACGCTGCTTAGATTGTGCTAAACCCTCCTGTATGGAAGGTTGTCCGGTGGAGATAAATATTCCCTCCTTTATTAAAAATATAGAGAGAGGTGAATTTAAGCAGGCAGATGCCGTTTTACGAGAAACAAGTTCCCTACCGGCTGTATGCGGACGCGTGTGTCCTCAAGAGAAACAGTGTGAAGCGCATTGCATATACCACACAATGAAAAAAGAGCCGGTGGCAATTGGTTATTTAGAGCGCTTCGCAGCAGATTGGACCCGCAATCACACTGACGTAGAACCCCATCTATCTATTCCGCACAATGGCAAGAAAGTAGCAGTCGTAGGTAGTGGTCCGGCAGGATTGTCCTTTGCCGGTGATATGGCAAAAGAGGGATATGAAGTAACTGTTTTTGAAGCCCTTCACGAGGTTGGAGGGGTACTGCGTTACGGAATTCCTGAGTTCCGCTTACCCAATCAAGTTGTTGATGCTGAGATAAAACGCCTTAAGAGTCTCGGGGTTTCCTTTGAGACAAACACAGTAATAGGAGCTACGCTTAGCCCTGAGGATCTGGAAAAGATGGGCTACGTGGGTATTTTTATTGCCTCCGGTGCAGGACTGCCTAATTTCATGGGTATTCCGGGGGAAAATTATGCCGGGGTAATGTCCAGTAACGAGTACTTGACCCGCGTTAACCTCATGCATGCCGGTACTCCCGACAGTGAGACACCTGTTTTTACCGGACGCTGTGTAGCCGTCATTGGAGGGGGCAATACGGCAATGGACTCTGTTCGAACGGCTAAGCGCTTAGGGGCAGAAAGAGCAATCATTGTTTATCGAAGAAGCGAAGAGGAGATGCCTGCTCGCTTAGAAGAAATACATCATGCTAAAGATGAAGGGATTGAATTCCTTACGCTTCACAATCCTATTGAATACAAGGCTGATGAAATCGGGCGAGTCAATAAAATGCTACTGCAGAAGATGCAATTAGGAGCACCGGATGCCTCCGGAAGGTGCAGGCCGGTTCCTATCGAAGGAGCCATTGAAGAGATTGATGTAGATGTCGTCATTGTTAGCATTGGGGTTTCTCCTAATCCATCAATTCCGAGACGCTTTAGTGGATTAGAAGTTACCGACAAAGGGACTTTAGTGGTAAATGATACCAATCAGACGTCCCTTCCCTATGTTTTCGCCGGCGGAGACATTGTACGCGGTGGTGCCACCGTCATTTTGGCTATGGGAGACGGACGACGTGCTGCTGCAGCCATGCACACCTACCTCTCCCAACAGAAATAGTGCAAAGTAATGGTAGCCCAAATACTCCTCCCTTTACCCATAGATGGCACTTTCAGCTATTTGATCCCGGAGGAGTTAGAGGGGAAAATAAAAGAAGGGAACTTCGTAGTAATTCAGTTTGGTAAAAGACACTTCTACATAGGTATAGTGGTGGCTCTTTTGGAGGGAAGCCACTTATCCAAAGAAGGGTTGAAGCCTATTGAAGCCCTACTACCGGATCATCCCTCTATCAGTCGAGAAGAACTTAATTTTTGGCAATGGATGGCGAGCTATTACATGGTATCGCAAGGTACCATTATGCGTCTTGCGTTGCCGAAAACACTTCTTCCGGAGAGCGAAACCCTAATTTGCATCAATAGAGAATTATTGGAAAATTATACCGCTTCTGACCAAGCGACCGAAGAGGGGCTTGCTCGCCTTTATGAGTATGGTAAAGAGGTCATCCCATTTGATGAAGTCATTTCTCTATTGGGGAAAGGGGGAAGCAGACGGTACGATAAATTGGTGGAGGCGGGTATATTTGTTCCGAAGGAGGCTCTTTCAGGATTTAACAAAGCAATCGGCATACCTCAGATTGCATTTTCACCACAATTTCAGTCTGATGAAGCACTGCAGCAGCTCCTAGACAGCAAGAGAAGACAACCGGCACGCAAAGCGCTCATTGAGAGGTTGGTGCTATTACAGGAAGAACTTAATCTTCCTCTCCGGGCAGTAATTGACAAAGCCCGCTTAATTGATAAACAGCCCAATAGAAACACTCAACTTCGGCAGCTCATAGAAGAGGGGATCCTGAGTGTCTCTTATGCAGCCCCCAACGTTGAACAGAGCGTCATTGATCTCACAGAGCCGGTATTACTTTCCGATGAAGAGAAGCTTCGGGACGATAAACCCAACCTATTTGTTGCCCACTCCTTTACAGAAGAAACCGCCTTCATTGTAAAACAACTCCAATATACCCTATCTCGGGGACATAGTGCCCTGCTCATTCTTCCTCCATTCAGCACCATTGAAGGCAACGATGCGCTCTTTTCTCTTTTTCCGGAACTCAAGAGCTTTCCCCTAGTTTTCTTCGATGGTAATGCAAACGATCTCAGGCGCGCAAAGGCTATCAAGACAATTAAAGAAAGCACTACCCCACTTATCATAGTAGGGCATCGTCCAGCCGCCTTCGCTCCACTGACAAATGTCGGTCTAATAACTATTTTTGAGGAGCAGGATCCCTATTACAAGCAAAGGGATGGGTTTCCCCGTTATCATGCTCGAGACATGCTTGTCTGGCGTGCTCTACAAGGCAAGATACCTCTTTTACTCACCTCTATCAATCCTTCTCTTGATAGCATCTACAACACAGAAGTTGGCAAATGGCAGTTGATTAATTCCATTCCGTCTGCCGCACCACGAGCTATTGAGGTTATTGATCTAAAAAGAGAGCGTAAAATAAGACGTCTCCTCCGAGATAGGATTATATCCGTACCACTGAAGGAGACTATGAAACAAGTTATTGCTCAAAAAGGCAAGGTGCTCATCATCACTCCTCAGAAAGGCTTTGCGCCCTATCTACTCTGCCCAGAGTGTGGAGAGACCCCTAAGTGTATCCATTGCGATGTATCGCTCACGTATCATCGGCGACTAAATAGACTGGTATGTCGCTATTGTGGGTTCTCTACCTCCGTACCCGCTTACTGTCCCTCTTGTCAAAAAAAAGGAAAAGAAAATATAGAGTGGCTACGCATCGGCTACGGAAGTGAACGAGTAGAAAATGAACTAACGAAGCTCTTCCCCAATACCCACATCGTACGTATTGACGCCGAGACAACAGCACGCACTTCACACCGGGCTGCCCTTCGGCAAACCATCTATTCAGGAGAGGGAGACATCTACTTGGGTACACAAATGATCACTCGCATTTCCTCATTAGAAGGCGTCAAGTTGATTGTTTTCTCCGAATTAGATAAGCTAACCTCTATCCCATACTTTCGCATTGATGAGGAACTATTTGACCTTTGCTATGTACTCTCCATACGTTATCCGGACGCCTCTTTTCTATTCCAAACAACTGCTCCCGACCATCCGATTATAGACACACTCCGCAATGGGCAACGCCTCAACCTTCTTAAGGCTTTGCTTGATGAGAGGAAGTTTTTGAGGTTTGCACCTGTTTATCGAATGATACGTATTGAAATGAAAGCAACGAACCGCGACCTGCTCATAGCCTTTGCAGAGCGGTTGAGTGAGCGTCTTCGTGCACTACCCCATTTCATTCAGGTGGATGGCCCCATAGAACCTTTTGTGTCAAGAGTAAAACTTCGATACATACGCCATATCGTCCTCAAGTTAAATTCCCAATATAGCAGCACTTCCACCCGGCAAAGCATCCAACACACGGTAAAAGCCATACAGCAGCAAGCTTGCTTCAAACAAAAAGTAAGTGTTGCCTATGACGTAGATCCCTACTAAGAAGCCTTAGGATAAGGGTTTCTAAGGATCCATATTTCTCCACAAAAAAAAACATCTGTATCTTTTTGTCAAAAGATCTATACTTCTCAAACAAAACATCTATACCTTTCACTCAAAAGATCAGAACCTATTTTCGAAGTCTATTGGAATAGGGGTCAACCATTGCCCAAGAATCTCTAACTCAAAGGGCTCTATCCAAGTAAGTACTTAGAGATTTCTTGCATACTTAAAGTAAGAAAGGTTTGGCCATCGCAGAAAAAAAACATAACTTTGCAGTCGCTGATTGATATCAGAAGAGCAGAATGAATGCCTCGATACAAGAAGCAACGGCAACAGCTTCCTACTACGAGAGGGATTCGCACTTCCCGCGCCGTCCAATGCGGGAGATTAGCTGTGCGATAGGTGAACCATCTTTGTAGAAAAGAGCAGGAGTCCATAATACACCTTGGTTAACCCAAGTAGCAACCTAAACAAAGGGTTGAGCAATAAAGTCTGTCCAATAGACTATTGCACTATCGGGGGAGATCAATGTGGATTGTGGTATGTCGGCTTTTGATTAGAGGACTTAAATAAACATATTAGAAGCAATAAAGAAGTGAATACTTTAAGCTATAGGACTATTTCGGCTAATGCACAGACAGCTACCAAAGAGTGGATTGTGGTAGATGCCGAGGGGCAACAACTCGGACGGCTTTGCTCCAAAGTAGCAAAGCTGCTGCGTGGTAAATACAAGCCCAACTTCACACCACATGTTGATTGTGGCGACAACGTGATCATTATCAACGCAGATAAGATACGTCTAAGCGGAAACAAGTGGGAAGGTCGCGAATACATTCGTTTTACCGGATATCCCGGTGGCCAACGCTTTTACACCCCGCGAGATCTTCAGCAAAAGGGCTCTACATACCTATTCCGCAAGGTTGTTAAAGGGATGCTTCCCAAGAATAAACTGAGTGACCGACTACTCAACAATATGTATGTGTACGATGGTCCGGAGCACAAACACGAAGCACAAAAGCCTCGTCTGGTCGACCTGAACGAAATAATGTAATTAAGTAGCCTCGATAGATCAAATGGAACAAATCAATGCATTAGGTCGTAGAAAGGCGGCCGTAGCACGTGTTTACCTGAAAGAAGGTAATGGCAAGATCACAATCAATAAAAAAGATTTAGAGCAATATTTCCCCTCCTCCATGCTGCAATTCATTGTGAAGCAGCCCCTTTCCAAGTTAGGAGTAGAAGGTAAATACGATATCAAAATCAATATAAGTGGCGGAGGCTTCAAGGGACAAAGCGAAGCTGCTCGCTTGGCAGTTACGCGCGCTTTGATCAAGATTAATCCGGAAGACAAACCCGCTCTTCGCGCTGCAGGATTTGTCACACGCGACAGCCGCGTAGTGGAAAGGAAGAAGCCGGGTCGTCCCAAGGCTCGTAAGCGCTTCCAGTTCAGCAAGCGATAATCGAATAGCATGTTTAGTATCTAAACTACCGGGATGGCTTCAATCTATAGCGCCCTACCCTGTAGTTGCTAAAAGAACAGTAAAAAAGAAGGTAAACATAACACAAAAGAAGAAGCATTATGCCAAATATCACATACGAACAATTGCTCAACGCAGGTGCACATTTTGGACACCAAAAACGCAAATGGAATCCAGCAATGGCACCCTATATCTTTGCTGAACGCAACAATACGCATATCATTGATTTGCGTAAGACGCTTGTAAAGATTGATGAAGCTGCTGAAATAGCTAAACAAATCGCTTCAAACGGTAAAAAGATCCTTTTTGTAGGGACGAAAAAGCAAATTCAGGAGCCCGTTGAGAAAATGGCTAAGAGCGTGGGTATGCCCTACGTAACTGTACGCTGGCCGGGTGGTATGCTGACCAACTTCCCCACAATCCGGAAAGCCGTTAAGAAAATGGCGTCTATTGACAAAATGAGAGAAGACGGTACATACGACAATCTCTCTAAGCGCGAAAAACTGCAGATTGACCGTCAGAGAGCTAACCTGGAAAGAAACCTTGGCTCTATTGCAGACATGGTACGCCTACCGGCTGCACTCTTTGTAGTAGACGTAATCAAGGAAAAGATAGCCATCCGTGAAGCAACTCGCCTTGGCATTCCCGTCTTTGCTATCGTAGACACTAACGCTGACCCCAAACCCGTGGATTATGTAATCCCGGCTAATGATGACTCAGTAGAAGGCGTTGAGCTAATTCTTGGAGCTGTTTGCTCTGCTATTGCAGAAGGCATTCAGGAGTACAAGATGAAAGAAGTGCCTGCAGCAGAAGAAGAAACAGCCGGAGAAGAAAAAGGGGCAGAACGTGCACCTCGTGCTAATCGACGGAATCGTGCCGGTGCACGCAGAGAGCGTAACACAAATAAGGGTGTTGAGGTAGACGCACAAACGGCACAGGCTACACAGCAACAAGAAGCTATCATGGCTGAAGAAGCTTCTGCTAAGGAGGAGACTCCCGCAGAAGGCGAAGCTACAGCTGAAAATAGCGAGTCCAATAATTAAAACCACGTACCAAAACTATGGCAATTACTATTCAAGACATCGCTAAACTAAGAAAGATGAGTGGCGCAGGCCTCTCCGACTGTAAAAAAGCACTAGAAGAAACTAATGGTGACTTTGAAAAGGCGATGGAAATCATACGCACAAAGGGTAAAGCTGTTGCTGCCAAACGTAGTGACCGCGAAGCTGCTGAAGGGTGCGTATTAGCAGCTGCCAAAAAGGGATTTGCTGCCATCGTATCACTTCAGTGCGAAACAGACTTTGTAGCAAAGAATCAGGGGCATTTAGACCTTACAAAGGCTATCCTTGATGCTGCTATGGAGCATACTCCCAAAACAAAAGAGGAGTTGCTTGCTCTTCCCCTACATGATGGACGTCCTATCGCAGATCATATTACGGACCGTATAGGTAGTACCGGTGAAAAAATGGAACTGGGCAATTACGAATTTATCAAATCCGACTACACCACTTTCTATATTCACCCGGGAAACAAACTAGCCGTAATAGTATCATTCAACGAAGAGATTGATGAACGTATGGCACGTGATATAGCTATGCAGGTTGCCAGTATGAATCCTATCTCAATAGATGAAAAGGGTGTACCACAGCATGTTATTGACGAAGAGCTTAAGATTGCTCGCGACAAAGCTCGCGAAGCCGGTAAGCCGGAAAATATCTTAGATCGTATTGCTGAAGGCTCTCTGCAAAAGTATTACAAAGAAAATACACTTATGCATCAAGCCTTTATCAAGGATAATAAGCTGACCATTGCCGACTATCTGAAACAGGGCAGCAAAACTCTTCAAGTAACCGACTTCCGCCGTGTAAACCTCAACGAAGAGTAAAAAACAAGCTCGATAAAGAGATATCAATTTGCTCCCTGCGCTCAGCCTCTATGAAGATGAGCGTGGGGAGCTTGTTTATAAGGGAGTATGTCGCTACTGCAAGATACCATTACCTGTCTCCGTAAGCAATTAGACGAGAAAAGCCTACACATTACCGGATGTGCCGTACCGCTATCGGCCCTTCGTTATGAAGAAGATTCTCCTCTTGGAGGGGATCAAGGAATAGGAGATTTTGGAGCAATTACTCATCTCATACCATGGATGGTAAACCACGGTCAAAGGGTGCTCCAACTACTCCCTGTCAATGACACCACGCTCTATAGAAATCAGAAAGATGCCTACCCTTATAGTGCCATCTCTGCATTTGCATTAAATCCCATCTATGCAGATCTCAACCAGCTGCCCCTAAATGATGCCATAGATCTACAAAAAGAAGCCAACCGCCTACACCATACGAAAGAGTTACACTATGGCGAGGTGCTTCGTTTAAAAGAGGATTGGCTACACAAATACTATGTGGCTCATGAGAAAGAGATCTCCGGAGACTCTCGTATAGACACGTATATTCGTACGGAAGCGTATTGGTTGAGAGACTATGCCACCTTTTGTTACTTTAGGGATACTGAAACGAGTCTCTATTTCCATAATTGGCGAAGTAAAGCAGTACCCTCAGAAGGATCTCTTCGATACTATTACTGGGTACAATGGGTGCTAGAGGACCAACTAACAGAAGCTGTTACGGAAGCGCTTTCAAAAGGAATTGTACTAAAAGGTGACCTTCCAATAGGAGTAAGCCCATACGGAGCTGATGTACGACAGCATCCAGAGCTTTTCTATCAAGGAATGCAAGCCGGGGCCCCACCCGATTACTTTTCCCAAGAGGGTCAGAATTGGGGCTTTCCCACCTACAACTGGCAAGCCATGGAAGATGAAGGATATATCTGGTGGAAACAGCGTATAAAGCGCATGGCTCGTTTCTTTGCCTTTCTGCGTATTGACCACATATTAGGATTCTTCCGTATCTGGAGCATTCCACGTGATGGGAGGAAAGGTTCAATGGGTTATTTTGTTCCTCTCATACCACTGAGCAAAAAGGACCTTTACGCAGAAGGTATTCCCATCTCACTAATTGATCATAGTATTCCTCCCTGCGAAGATGCGCTAATACTCCCCTATCCCAGTGCAACAGGAAACGGCTATACTTTACGCTACAACCTATCTTCAACCCGATCTTTCCAACAATTAGATGGGGAGCTGCAAAAGCGTTTGACTACCTTAGAAAAAGATTTTTTTTACCATCGACAAGAAGCACTTTGGAAAGAAAATGGCACAAAGCATCTCCAAGCAATAGCCCAAGATACTCCCCTTATTCTTTGTGCCGAAGACCTTGGACTTACACCGCAATGTGTATATGAGGTACTTGCAGACTTAGGGATTATGACACTTGAACTGGAGCGATTTAGCAAAAAGTTTGGGAAGGAATTTAGCGATGCCACACTCTTTCCTTATCTCTCAGTTGCCACTACTGGGACACACGACATGCCTCCATTAAGGAAATGGTGGCATGAAGATCCGCAACGAGCTGGACGCTTCAAAGAGACCCATTCACTTCCTTTACAGCCGGACACTCCTGAGACAACTATTTTTCAGACTCTCATCAATCGCACCTTATACTCACCGGCCGCTTTAGCCATTCTGCCATTGCAGGACTGGCTTTCCGTAGATCCACACTACTTAGAAGTGACAGACTATAGGCAGGAACAAATCAACTACCCGGAGGATCAGGAACACTCATGGCTTTACCGACTCCCCTTTGCTTTATAAGGCATGATGTGCACGCAGCAATAGAAACAATTACAACTTCTACTCGCCTAAACAAGAGCTCCCTATTCAGCTGATTTGGTCTATTGGAGGAGAAACAATATCTTTGTGGTGATTTAGAAGAGGATAGGTGAAATTCCTTATCGGTGGTATAGTCCACGACTCCTATTTATAGGACTGATATGGTGTAATTCCATAACCGACGGTTATAGTCCGGATGGTATTCGAATCTGAGATATATACCTGAAGATGTATTTCAGGGTATAGCTTTCCCCCATTTGTATATCATTTCTCCTCTTGCTTGATAGTAATGGTGTTTATTTAGCATTAAATGAAATGAAACAAAGTTATTCACTTTCTCCTGATGTTGAGAATCGTATTAAAGCAGCTGTCCAAGCACTACAAGAGGGCAGAGGCATTCTTCTGGTAGATGATGAAGATCGAGAAAATGAGGGAGACATCATCTTCCCCACTTCCAATCTTACTCCTGAGAATATTGCTCTAATGATTAGAGAGTGTAGTGGCATTATTTGTTTATGCCTAAAGCCTCAGAAATGCCTTGAATTAAATCTTCCCCAAATGGTAACAAATAATACCTGCGTGAATCACACGGCTTTTACCATATCAATAGAGGCAAAGGATGGAGTAACAACCGGTGTTTCCGCTCGAGACAGACATCGAACGATTACTACTGCTGCTCGTGATGGGGCAAAACCCGATGACTTAGTTCATCCGGGACATGTATTTCCTTTGCAAGCAAAAGAAGGAGGAGTTTTTGAGCGAAGAGGACATACCGAAGGCAGTATAGATATAGTCTCTATTGCCGGGTTAGGAGACTCGGCTGTATTGTGCGAATTAACCAATGTGGATGGCACTATGTCTCGAATGCCTGAGATTGTTGATTTTAGTATAAAGCATAATATGCCGGTACTCTCTATTGAAGACATCTTTCAATACCGGCAGAGTAAGGAAGGAGGTCGGGTGTATAGCAATCTCATTGACGGCAAATAGTCTGTGTAAAAAAGGAGCGGCTAAGCTTAACTAGGGGTAGGAGTATTAGCCGCATATAAAGGAAAGCGCCTGCGCTCCAAGAGGGAGCACAGGCGCAAGCGTCATCGTAATTAGTTTGTATTTGGTTTCGCTCTATTTTAAACAAGTGCTATGTTATTCAAGCGTATCCTTGAACAAGCGGATAGTCTGTCCATACGAACGTCTATCGACATAGTTAGCAACGTACGCTGTACTTTCCGGTTTCTTAATACTAAAGCCAAAGTAGAACGCACCACCATACTTGACGAGCGGTGTAGAAGTCCAGAATAAACCTACTGAGCCCTCCCAATCAGAAGGTGTAGCACTGTTCCCCTTGAGGTTGTATCCGGAAGCCGGGAAGACACGTACTACATCAGCGGCATTATTCTGTTGCCAAAATTCCGGAGTAGCTACTTTCGCAATAGTCACACCATCAGTTACGTTTCGTGTCGTAATACGCATTACTTGGAATTCGCCTTCTTTTACGCATTCATACTTCCAAGCGGATTGGTATTCGGTTCCCTTAAAGCGCAATGCATAACATACGTTATTACCCGAACCCTTGAAATCCTGCTGACATACCATGCTCTTCTTTGCTAGCACCACTTTTTCCGAAAGACTTGATGCGTCTATAGGTGTAGTCAAAGGTATTCTAGTAACAGTATTATTAGCATTAAAAGGAATTATTGCTTTCAATTCATCAAAAGAAGGCAAATGATATTTTATACCCTCCTGTTCAAACGAGCTGAACTTAGCTACAGCAGTATCAAAATCAAAATATCCGCTCACATTGGTGGCGTACAAATCCGTTACAAATCCTGTTCCTTCCGGATTGATATTGTATTCGGCTACGTATGCCAACGGATTGATCCTCTGTTCTGCTTGCCAGATGTCGTCATCGGTATAGTCCAAAGAAGCATCTTCGTCCCAATCGAGTACTTCGATTACGTAGTTAATCTTATCCGCATTGGCAGGATCTTCTTTACCGCCCCCGTTATCACCACCGCCCGGTGTAGTGCCGTTACCCTTGGTCAGGTGCACACGGTAGATATGGTTGCGTTGCGTATTGATGAATCTACCATCCTTTTTGAAGACAATGACCTTTTGCCAAGCTTCTCCCTTATAGGTGCCTTCCAGAATTAGCTTGGTGGCTCGCTTTTGAGGATTTTCGTAGCTGTAGATGCCTTGGGTTACCAAGTAATCATTGAACCAATCGCCGTTTGCTGTATATTCCTTTGCACCAGCGTCTGCGTCCGTAGGCACTTCGTTTTGGGGCAACAGATAGGATTTAGTAATTTGGTTCTGCAGGGTTACTTTAGTCAGCTTCAGATCCTCTTCCGTAAGTTTATTGAACACGTCAAAGCGGCAAGCCAAACGACGCAACTTGATGACACCTGCATGACAAGGAACGCCTTCCTCAGTAGTTACCTTTACCGGTTCCGTGCTGAGCATGGCAAAGCCGGTTTCGCCGTGCGAAGGTAATTCGCGTTCGAAGAGCAGCTCTTTGAACTGTTCATACGACAATCCCTGTTTGAACTTTTTGATAAAGTCCTCTTTATCGCTATCATCCTTATAGCCATTAGCAATTACCTCCATATGGAAGGTACCTGCCATACCCATATCAAACTTGTATTCACCTTGGTAGGGGTCACTACCTGAAGTCTTATCGAGTTTATCATAGGTGATTACCTTTTCCACCGCTACGGGCGTATTGTTGGCACCATCGTTAGTGAATACCACCACCGTAAGGTTTTCTATCGCACGTTCGTTGGCAGCAGAAGCGGAGAGCGATGAGCTTTGATAATCAGCACGCAAAGCACCGCTTTTACTTCCCTCAAGGCTCAGCGCCACGGGGATTTTCATATTCTCTTGCAGCTGCGGCTCCCTAGCAGACTCGTTTTTACACGAAACGAGTGCCAGCGTAAGAAAGGCTGCAGCCCATAGTTTATTTAGTTTCATACTTTCTACCGTTTTAATCTATTGCATTCCATTTTCCGAAGTCTTGTACCCTTTTTGGCAAAAGGTACAGATGTTTGCTACAAAAGATATATACCTTTTAAGCAAAACATATATAACTTTCAACAGAAAGATATATACCTTTCGGATCGTTCCTTTGCATCGCTATTTTCTCTCTTGTACCAATCCGGCTTAGAGCGTATTCCGAGGTAAAACGGACACATACGACCCTCCGAGCGATTACAGGAGTTTAACGAGATGCTTTGTTATGCCTATCGGGCGAGCGGAGCTACTCGGGGAGCAGTATATTACGCTCCCCATAGCACGCTCATCGCCAGTTTCTAACCAATCAGTTAGATAGTGCTTCGCTTACTTAGGCTGCTTTACTGTCAAAGTAAACGGATCGGCACACTTAGCAGATGTAATCTTTATCGTGCCCACACGATCCTTACCGGTAGTGTTGGCTGCTACCTTAAAGGTAAACGTAGCCTTGCTGCCTTCAACCTTGGTAGCGGTAAGATCGGTCAGCCAATCATTTGTGGTTGTAACGGTGTATTCGCCGTTATCCTTGATATCGTTATTCAGTTCGAAAGTATAGGTATGTTCACCATTATCAGCTACTTCAAGCGTAGCACCATCGTAGCCCTTATCAGTAAGTCCTTCACCTTTTATATAGATGAGTGAAAGAGCTTCTTCAAAATCATCGGCATTCCAGGGCTCTTCTTCCAACGAGAAGTCAACAAAGGCATCCTGAACGTTATCAATTTTGGTACCTAAGTCAATCTTGTAAAGGAAGTTACGCTTCACGTCCTTAGCCACGGTAAACTTACCCTGAGCATCCTTGGTTTTGAAGGGGATGATGAAGATACGATCCGACTTTCCACCATATTCAGCCGTAATCTTTATATAGGTTACGTTGCCTTCGGCAGCACCCACATTCTTACCTTCGTAAAGGTAGAACGCCTTTTTGATTTCAGTTCCTTCACGCTTACCTACTTGATTGTTGGCGTCCAAAGAACAACAGATTACATTAAACACGATATTATGTATCCATCTTGATAGCTTTACGATGCGGTATTTAGTTCATTACCGTTCGTTTTTTTACAATCCCATTTTCAAAGAAATTAATACGTAACAAATTACTAACTTTGTTTCATTAGTAGCAAGAGGGAGAGGACTAATCAATGCGTTCCAATGAAGGGCATTATCATATGCCGGCACGCTTTCTAAAGCGTGCGAAAGACTATGCACTTCCCATTACTATAACAGTAGGGGTGGTTGGGTATCAATACATTTCGCTTTTGGGCTTTTTGGTACCCTATTGCATCATTGCCATGCTTTTTTTCTCCTTTGTAAGGGTAGATTTAACGAAGATACGTCTTTCCCCGGTTCTAATAGGCATGCAGCTATTCCAAGTTGCCTTAGCTATTGCAAGTTACTTTTTGCTCAAACTTATCTTTCCTCCAGTAGTAGCTGAGGGTGCTTTAGCTTGTTTTCTTTGCCCGGCAGCTAGTGCCTCTCCGGTTATTATCGGCATATTGGGAGGTAGCGTATCTGTAGGGGTATCCTATGTATTGCTTACTTCTGCGGCAATAACTGTGATCGCCCCACTGCTTTTCAGCTGGATTGCTCCGGGAGAACTAAGATTCTTCGCTTCCACTTGGTACATAATGAAGCAGGTGATGCCATTAATTATCGTTCCCATCCTACTCTCTTCTACAGTTCGTCGATACATGCCGCGCGTTCTAAAGACAATTGAGAAGATCCCTTCTGCGGCTTTTTGGCTTTGGGTTGTTACACTTGCCATAGTCATTGCCAAAACAGTACACTATATGTCGCTCGAACCTGCGGAGGAGATACCCACCATGATTCTGTTGGCCGGAGTAGGATTAGTAGCGTGTATCATACAGTTTACAGTAGGAAAGTACTTAAGCAAAAAGACATTAGGTGAATCCATCACTTTAGGCCAAAGTTTAGGACAAAAGAATTCCAGCCTAGCCATTTGGATGTGTCAGGTCTACCTAAATCCTCTTTCAGCAGTAGCCATGGCAGCCTACTCGATTTGGCAAAATCTCTTTAATGCGATTCAAATGATGATTCACTCACATAAGGAAAAGCAAGCTGCAGTAACGGGAACCAAAGAATAAAAAAACGACTAATCGACCTATACTATGGTACTAAGCGACAATTGGCAAACTTTATTAGCCGAAAAAGAAAATGGCACGAGTGTAATCATATCACGCCGTATTGACTTGGAGGCTTTCATCGCAAGTGGCAAGCTACCTATACGTATTGAAATCCGCTATCCTTACTCTTCTGATGGAGAGGGCATGCCAGCCACATCCTCTTACGCTACCATAGAGGCCATTGAGAATGCCCTTCGTCCGGTTATGGAAGGCGATAAATTGGCCATTTTGGCATTCCAATACCTTGGCGGTGGTGAAAAGGGTTGGATCTATTATGCTCGCAACTTAGACGTTTTCTTTGAGCGACTCAACGAGGCTTTAGAGGAGATGGAAGAACTCCCCCTCTCCTTTGAGGCAGAGCGTGATCCCGATTGGGAGGAGTATCTTAACCTCGTACCGGAGGAACCTATCATCAAAGAGGAAGAAGAAGCATAAAAAGGATAAAGCCGGAAATAGCAAACCCCTATGAGTTCTTCTCATATTGTCCTATTTAGTTAGTAACTAAAAACTCTCTTAAAAAGGATTTTCTAAGAGAGGTGTAATGCCATTGGGGTAAGAGCTTTACGGCAGAAGAAGAATGCATTACAGTTATAAAATTTAAGAAATGCTTATATTTGCGTAAGTATGGAGGATAAAGGAAAAGAAACACTCACCTCTTTGGGAGGCTCTTATACGGAAGCTATGGATCGTCTTTCGGAAATCATTTGCATCATAGAGCAAGATGAGCCGGATGTTGATCTTCTTCTTCGTCTTGCAGAAGAGGCTAAAAGCTTGATTGTCTTCTGCAAACAGAAACTGCTCGCTACAGATAAGCAAATTGATGAGCTTATATCTTCGCTTGATGAGACTGAAGGCATTCAAGTAGTCACCGCTACAGATTCTACAGCAGAATGATTCTTTAATATCATCAATTCAAAACGAACAAAACATCTGAATTATATTTCAATCAGTATGAAACATTTTAGTCATTTATTAGCTATTATAGCTGTTACGCTTATGATTGCATCGTGTAACAATAAGAAAGATGCTACCGGAGATTTGGCAAATAACCCACTACTCAATCCGGCAGAAACCTATCTCAACACTCCGGATTTTAACTCTATTAAGGTGGAGCATTATAAACCCGCATTTTACGAAGCAATGCGCATACACTCTGCTGAAATAGAGGCTATTGCCAATAATTCTGAGGCACCTACATTTGAGAATACTATCGTAGCCATGGAGAAAAGTGGTGTGGCATTAAACCGAGTTTCAGCGATCTTCTTTGCCCTAACCAGTGCAGATACAAACGATGAACTGATGGCTATTGAAAGCGAGATTACTCCTAAACTGAGTGCTCACTACGACTCAATCAGTATGAATGATGCGCTTTTCCAGCGCATTAAGACGATCTACGATGGCGATCAATCCGCAATTGATCCCGAGGGGAGACGAGTACTTAAGCTAACCTACGAAGGCTTTGTACGGAGCGGAGCATTGTTAAACGATGCTGACAAAGCTAAATTGAAAGAGCTTAACCAAAAAGAGTCTACCCTGATGACAGACTTCGGTAATCGTCTGACAGCAGCTACCAATGCTCCTATTTTTATCACAAACAAAGAGCAACTCAAGGGGTTGGATGAAAGCACACTTGCCGCTGCCGCCACTGCGGCTAAAGAAGCCGGTAAAGAGGGACAATGGCTCTTCCGTTTGAACAATACTACAGGGCAAGACATACTTGCTTCCTTGGAAAATGCAGATACGCGCAAGCTTTTCTTTGACAAAAGTATTGGACGATGCGTACAAGGTGATGCTAACGACACACGAGATATTGTAAAGCAACTAGTAAAGGTACGTGCTGAGAAAGCGCAAATTCTTGGATTTGATAACTTCGCTGCTTGGAAACTCACAGATCAGCTTGCAGCTAAACCGGAGAATGCTATCAGCATGCTTACTCAATTAGCTACCCTCGTAAAGGATAAACTTGCTAAAGAAGATGCCGAAATAGAGGCCTTTGCACAAAAGAGTATGGGAGCCGACTATAAGCTCACTGCCTGGGATCGTCCTTACTTTGCCGAGCAGCTTCGAAAAGAAAAATATGGTGTAGATGAAGCTACTCTTAGCCAATACTTTGAGCTTGACAACGTAATCAATAATGGAATCTTCTTTGCAGCAAACCAAATGTACGGACTTACTTTTGAGCCACGCACAGATATTCCTGTATACCATCCTGATGTACGCTGTTGGGATGTAAAGGATGCCAATGGAGAGGTTATTGCCCTCTTTATGCTAGATCCCTATGCACGTCCCTCAAAGAGCGGTGGTGCATGGATGAGTAACTTTGTAGAGCAAAGCTTCCTATTAGGTAACAAGCCTGTCATTTACAACGTATGTAATGTACGAAAGCCGAGCGCCGGTGAGAAGTGTCTCTTGACTTGGGATGAAACTACCACATTCTTCCATGAGTTTGGTCATGCACTCCACGGTATCTTTGCAAACCAGACCTACCCATCTGTAAGTGGTACTAATGTACCTCGTGACTTTGTGGAAACTGCTTCTCAATTCAACGAGCATGCAGCTCTTGATCCAACCGTATTCGCACACTATGCACTACACTATCAGACAGGAGAAGTAATGCCTAAGGAATTGCAAGAAAAAATGCTCCGTGCCCTCAGCTTTAACCAAGCAATGCCGCTAGCTGAAAATGTAGCTGCCTGCCTTATTGATATGTCCTGGCATACGCTAAGTGCAGCCGATGCTGACATAGCCGACGTAGAAGCCTTCGAAGCCGAAGCACTCAAGAAGTATGGAGTTGACTTTGCCACCGTACCTCCACGCTATAAATCAACCTATTTCCGCCATATTTGGAGCAACGGATACTCGGCCGGTTATTATGCATACCTTTGGACAGAAGCTTTGGAAAGCGATATCTACGAATGGATGAAACAGCACGGAGGTCTTACTGCAGAGAATGGCAATCGCTTCCGTGACCTCATTCTCTCTCGTGGTAATTCTGAAGATCTAATGGGGCTCTTCAGCCAGTTCACCGGTCATGACCAGATGGATGTAACCTCTCTACTCAAAGCTCGTGGCTTAAAGTAGTAACAACAGTTCTACAAAACTGAATTCCTTAGCGGATGCGTCAGAGTAAAAGCTTTGACGCATCCGTTTTTTTATCTCTAAAATACACCTAAAACATCTGAAAGTTCGGTACGATATGTTGAGATGTTTCCAAAGAAAAGTACAGTAGAAATACTCAAAACATCCACTGAAGTACATTGATCTTTTAAACAACTAATTTTCACATTGTTTCCCAAAACGAACTTTCCACAGTAGATCTAATTTAGATTATCTGAATAAGACTTGACTTTCATTCAAAAAAGAAGTCAGAGATCGATTGAGTCATACTACAATATGAGCGTTGTACTAGCATTTCCTTAAGTCGGGGAAAAGTAACTATTTGCAAATTATTAGGCGGAAATACTGAATATCAATAGTAATAGATAAAATGGGGTACTATTCACTATCTTTGTGAGAGAAAAGTTATGGGAGAAATGAGACCATTGGCGGAGCGCATGCGCCCGCACTGCTTAGATGAGTATATCGGACAGAGGCATTTAGTAGCTCCGGATGCACCTGTAGGACGTATGCTACATGGGGGAGTTGTCACGAGTATGATTCTCTGGGGGCCTCCGGGCATTGGGAAAACCACACTAGCTGAAATCATTGCAGCTTCGGTAAAAGCCCCTTTTTATAGACTTAGTGCCACCGGAAGTGGTGTTGCAGATGTACGCAAGGTACTGAACGATGCAACGAATGATACTCGAACCCTTTTCGCTACGGCACAGCGGCCGATTCTGTTCATTGATGAGATCCACCGTTTCTCAAAGAATCAACAAGACTCTCTTTTAGCTGCTATTGAACGCGGTGTTGTAACATTAATTGGAGCTACAACTGAGAACCCTGGCTTTGAGGTAATTCGCCCATTGCTCTCCCGTTGTCAGGTATTTGTTTTAGAACCATTGAGTAAAGAGGATCTTCTCCTTCTTGCAAAGCGAGCTATTAGCGAAGACGCTGTACTCAGCAAAATAAATATCACTTTAGAAGAACCCGAGCAACTATTACTGGCCGCAGGAGGAGATGCTCGTAAGCTCCTCAACTTATTGGAACTCATTGTATTTTCCACTAAAGAGCGACCACTCGTAATCAACAACACACTCGTAGAGCAGTTAGTTGCGAGTCAACCGGTGGCGATAGACAAATTAGGCGATCTGCACTACGACATAGCCTCAGCCATGATCAAAAGTATTCGCGGCAGCGATCCGGATGCGGCTATCTACTGGATGGGTCGACTCATTGAGGGTGGAGAAAACCCACGCTTCATTGCACGCAGATTGGTGATCTCAGCAGCCGAGGATATCGGCTTAGCCAACCCACAAGCGCTGGTAGTAGCTCAGGCAGCGGCTAATGCGGTGGAATTCATCGGATGGCCCGAAGGTCGTATTCCCTTAGCAGAAGCCATCATCTACTTAGCAGGTTCTCCTAAAAGTAACTCTGCTTACTTAGCGATTAATAAAGTACTCGCTTATATAAAAGAGACGGGTAATTTGGCTGTTCCTATATCCCTACGCAACCCTGTCAATTCAGTGGTCGACAAGCTCAATTATGGGAAAGATTATCGATATCCTCACGATTATCCGCGGCATTATACAGAGCAAGAGTATCTTCCACAAGAGGCGCAAGGAATGAGCTTCTACTCACCTCAAGATGTTGGTGCCCCAGAACGCAAATTAGCGGATTGGCTTCGCTTCGCCCGTTATGGTATCATAGATGAAGAAAATTAAAAAACAGAATAATTAGAGTTGTACATTCTCATGAGAAACAAAGCAACACAAATTACCATTCTAACATTGCTTACAATGCTATTTTTAAGTAGCTGTGGAGTGGTACCGGTCTCAGGAAGACGGCAGCTAAGCCTTGTACCGGAAAATCAGATCATAGCCGAAAGTTCTCTTCAGTATAGCAAGTTTGTTTCGCAGATGCCACACAGCAATGACAAACAGGCCACTGATCGTGTGCTACGTGTATGTAACAATATTGCCAATGCAGCCGACCACTACCTCCGCACACACAATGCTACTAAATTGGCTCAGCAGATGAAATGGGAAGTGAACCTGATAGCCGATAGGCGCTTAAATGCCTTCTGCATGCCGGGCGGCAAGATTGTAGTTTATACAGGCATATTACCTCTATGCAAGACAGATGCTGAGTTGGCAACGGTTATTTCTCACGAAGTAAGCCATGCTATAGCACGTCATAGCAGCGAACGGCTCAGTCAGGAAATATTACGCCAAATAGGAGGTCAAGCAGTAGGGCTAGCTTTTAGTAAAGAAAATGCGGTTGTACGATCAGTAATCCAGCAGGCTTATGGGTTGGGTTCTCAAGTAGCCGTCACACTACCCTATAGCCGTAAGCACGAACAAGAAGCCGACATTATCGGACTTACCTTTATGGCTCTGGCTGGCTATGACCCTGCAGAGGCTGTTACTTTTTGGAAGAAGATGAGCAAAGCCTCTGAAGGACAACGTCCGCCGGAGTTCTTGAGCACCCATCCAAGTGAGGAAAGTCGTATCAAAGCTATTCAAAAAGCACTGCCCGAAGCCCAAGCTCTTTACCAAGCACAAAAGGAAAAGCAATGAACAAAATGCTTTTCTTGAATGTTTACAAATTGGGCAATGTGATATGAAGTGAATTAAAAGTCGGCATCTCACTTTGCACACATAGTGGGCCGGTAATCAATTACCGGCTCACTATATGATAACGAGAAAAACAAATGAGAAAAAATCCACCATACCAAACCACGTGGAATCCGGATGCAGAGGCATCAGGCAAGACGCGCGTGCTATCACCTATCCCTTTACCGGTAATCCCGGCAGAGGATATGGGGAATACCAAAAAGACTACTCATACTCCGGACAAGGTTTATCCGGTCATTACACTGCGCAATAATGTTTTATTTACACGTCAAGCCTATGCGCTGTCTGTAGACAGAGAAGAGTTCAAGCGTAGTTTTGGAGAGAGAACCGATGAGGATAGTATATCCGGTGAATATGCAGTTGTTGCTTGCACAGTGGAAAATGCTCCCGAAGAACTAGAGCCTTCTGATATCTATTCACTAGGGGTGCTGTGTCGTATAGCAAAGCAAATTAGCTTCGTAAGCAATGAAGAAGTTTCTGAAGAACAAGAAGAGGCAAATGGCATTTTAGTTGTTGCAGAAGAGCTAGTCCGACTCCGGGAGGTAAGCAAGTCTGACCAAGGACTTCGGGCGAAAGTGACCATACAGAAAGAGACACTTCCTCGTAGCAAACAAGATAACGAGTTTTTAGCTTTAGTTGAGACAGTAAAGGAACTCACCATTGAACTTGTTGAAAAACAATTCGATGATCTTCCTAATATGATGCTCGCACATTTCAAGAGCAGCTATGACCCGATACATATCGTAAACTTTTCGGCCTCCATTCTTACTTTACGGCCCAAGATCAAGCAGGAGCTACTAAGGAATACTTCCATCAAAAAACGCGCCTCTCTACTCATGCCCTATCTTCAAGAGGCGAATGAGATTCAGGATCTAAAAAATAGTATCCGTGCGAAGACTAAGTTCGAATTAGATAAGAAGAATAGGGAGTACGTACTCACACAACAACTCCAACAGATACGGAAGGAGCTTGGTGATGGCGATGAAGATGATATAGAGATCAAAGAACTTGAGGAACGAGCCAAAGTAAAAAAGTGGAATCAAAGCGTTGCAGCAGCTGTAAGTAAGGAAATATCTAAACTCAGGCACTTGCATCCTCAAAGTCCGGACTACGCTACACAATATCAGTATATTGAGACCTTACTCGATCTTCCTTGGGGAGAATATACCGATGACCAGTTTGACTTAGATATGGTAAAGGCTCAGCTGGATAAGGATCATTATGGATTAGATCTGATTAAGGAACGCATCCTTGAGCACTTAGCCGTATTAAAGCTCCGCAACGACATGAAGGCACCTATTCTATGTCTTTGGGGTCCTCCCGGAGTAGGGAAAACATCTTTAGGAAGAAGCATTGCCACCGCATTAGGTAGGAAGTATATTCGTATCTCCTTAGGCGGTGTACATGATGAAGCTGAAATACGTGGCCATCGACGTACTTACATAGGGGCTATGCCGGGACGCATCATGCAGAGCATTAAGAAATGTGGCTCAGCAAACCCCGTAATTGTATTAGACGAGATTGACAAAATAGATCGTGACTACAAGGGTGATCCAAGTAGTGCCCTATTAGAAGTGTTGGATCCGGAGCAGAATGTAGCTTTTCATGACAGCTATGTGGATATAGACTTTGACTTAAGTAAAGTTCTCTTCATAGCTACTGCAAACGCTCTATCAACTATTTCTAGCCCACTCTTAGACCGTATGGAGCTGGTACAAATTACAGGCTATATAGATGAAGAGAAGCAAGAAATAGCACTCCAACACCTTATACCTCGTCAACTTCAAGAGCATGGCTTAAGAGCTAAGGACATCAAATTCAGTCGCCCTGTTTTAGAGCTTTTGATTGATGGCTATACTCGAGAGAGTGGAGTACGCAACTTAGACAAGCAAATAGCTGCACTATGCAGAAAAAGGGCTCGCACGATAGCTGACAATAAAGAGAGCAAGCCACAGGCACTTACCCTCAAGCTCGTTAAGGAGTTATTGGGTCCTCCTCCCTTCTCTCGTGACACTTACGAAGGAAATGAGTACTATGGGGTAGTAACCGGATTAGCATGGACTAGTGTAGGCGGAGAAATACTTTTAATTGAAACAAGTACCCATGCCGGTAAAGAGGGTAATTTGATACTAACCGGTAACTTGGGTAATGTAATGAAAGAGTCAGCATCTATTGCTTTTGATTATATACGCAGTCATGCCGAGGAGTTAGGAATACCATCTGAAAGCTTCAAGAATACGGAAGTGCATCTGCACGTACCCGAAGGGGCTGTGCCAAAGGATGGTCCTTCAGCTGGTATTACTATGACAACTTCTATGGTATCGGCTTTTGCCAAACGAAAGATACGCCCACGCATAGCTATGACCGGAGAAATGACACTTCGCGGAAAGGTATTACCTGTAGGAGGTATCAAGGAAAAGATACTAGCTGCAAAACGAGCAAAAATAGAACATATTATTCTTTCTGTAGAAAATAAAAAAGATATCTCTCAGATAGACCAAAAATACCTTGAAGGAGTTACTTTTCATTATGTAAAAGATATCAGAGAAGTCCTTGATCTGGCTTTAGAAAAATAATTGATATAACACATTGAAGAGATGGAGCGCGCAAAAACAACTATAGATGAGTACGATGAGATTATCGCAAGCTGCAGATTGCTATTTGAAAAAAAAATGCATGACTATGGTTCTTCGTGGCGTGTGCTTCGCACTCCTTCGCTGACCGACCAGCTTTATATCAAGGCTCTCAGGATTCGCACGGTAGAGACTAATGGGGTCATGCAAGTAGATGAAGGGATCGAAGAGTGCTTTACAGCTCTTGTAAACTATGGCTTGATGGGTATCATACAGATAGATAAAGGGATTTCCGATGAAGCAGATATCACTTGTGGTCAAGCCCTAAACCTATACGATAGGGCTGTATGTGATACGAGGAGCCTCATGCAACAAAAGAATCATGATTATGGAGAAGCATGGCGCTCAATGCGTATTAGTTCCTTTACAGATATCATTCTACAGAAGCTATTACGTACAAAAATGATAGAGGACAACAAAGGTAAAACCCTTGTATCAGAGGGTATCAAAGCCAACTATCAAGATATTGTAAACTACGCTATCTTTGCGTTAATACGTATATCGGAAGAGAATGGGCAAGCAACGACAAATCAGTAAAATAGTAGTAGAAGCAGCACGCTATCTATTAGCGATTGTGCTGCTTTTCTCGGGGTTTGTAAAGAGCATCGACCCTGTCGGTGGAGGCCTGAAAATGGTCGAATACATGCTTGCCTTGGGGATGCCGGCTTTTCGGCCATATGCTACAATATTTGCGGTACTGCTCTCTTCGTTTGAGTTCATGATCGGTGCCCTACTTCTCATGGGGCTATGGCGTAAGCTTACAGCTTGGCTTGTTCTTATTTTTATGAGTTTCATGACCCTCATTTCGCTCTACCTCGCTCTCTTCAATCCAATCACCGACTGCGGTTGCTTTGGAGATGCCATACACCTCACTAATTGGCAAACTTTTTCAAAAAACATACCATTACTACTAGCCTCTATCCTTTACTGCATCGGGTATAACTACATACACCCACTTTTCAAGAATACCGGAGCTTGGATTATGACAGCCTTAGCTCTATTTGGTATTCTTTTCTTAAACTACCGTAGTTGGCAGTACTTACCCATTGTGGATTTCCGTCCCTTTAAGGTGGGAAATTCTCTGCAATCACTAATCCTAGTTCCGGAGAATGCCCCGCAGGACGAATATGACTACACATTCATTTATGAGAAGGGAGGAGAAAAACGTGCCTTCTTGATGGATAGTTTACCTGATGAGTCGTGGCAGTACGTAGAGCGACATGAGAAGCTTATTAAGAAAGGATACCACCCACCCGTAAAAGACTTCTCTCTCTTCAGTGAAGGCAGAGACATAACTGATCAAATACTCCACAACTCAGGACCTATGATCTGGATACTAAGCCCCGATTGGCAAAAAGCAGACAGGGGCACCGCTGGTCGTATCAATCGACTTTATAAAACCGCTTCGGCCAAAGGGGTTCTTGTATTTGCAATATCGGGTAGTGATCAGGATAACGTAGAACGATGGCGCAATGCTACAGGAGCAGCCTATGACAATGTACTCCTGGATGCTACTACCATCAAAACAATAATAAGAAGTAATCCGGGAATTCTGTTTATTGAGAATGGTGTTATTAAAGCTAAAGTACCCGGACGTGGTCTTCCGAGGAGTAATGCTGCTATGGAACAATTCGTAGAGCATGCGTTTTCCTCTCGTCACAATGTAACAATGCGAGCTATTGTTGCTTTAACCCCACTAATAGCTTGGTTGTTAGCTGTGCTTCTTGCTTTACTCATTCCGGAAAGGAACAAAAAAAATGCAGTAATAATCAATAAATATTAGGTAGATATATCATGAGAGAAAAGATTGTAGCCGCCAACTGGAAAATGAACAAAGATCTTACCGAAGGTCTTCAGTTAGTTAGCGACTTAGTAGAGAGCCTTAAAGGGAAAAAGATCGCTTGCGAGGTAATCATTGCTCCTCCCTTTATTCATCTATCCGGAGCTGCCGAAAGACTTAAGGAAACTGATATTGTCTTAGCAGCGCAAAACATTGCAAAAGAGGAAAATGGGGCATTTACCGGTGAGGTATCCGCACAAATGATAGCTTCTACCGGAGCCAAATGTGTAATCATAGGCCACTCTGAGAGAAGAGCATACTACGGAGAGAATGGCGCAGTGCTCCATGAAAAGCTACTACGTGCCATCAGTGAGGGGCTACGCCCCATTTTCTGTGTAGGCGAACAACTTAACGAACGTGAGGCCGGCAAGCACTTTGATGTGGTAAGCAATCAGCTCACTGAGGCGTTCAATGCCATCGGTGCAGATAAAATAGCCCAAATGATTATTGCTTACGAACCAGTATGGGCTATTGGGACGGGTAAAACAGCCTCTCCTGAGATAGCTGAGGAAATGCATGCACACATACGAAGCTTTTTAAAGGAAAGGTATGGCGAAAGCGTTGCCAAAAAAATGCCTATTCTATATGGAGGAAGCTGTAACGGATCAAATGCTGTATCCCTTTTCAGTCAGCCTAATATAGACGGAGGACTGATTGGAGGGGCTTCCTTAGCTGTAGAAAAGTTCATGCCTATCATTGAGGCATGGGATCAAGTCCATAAATAAAAACTCTTATGAAGACAAGAGGCATTATTGCAGTCGTGTGCTTCCAGCTAATACTGGGAGCACTAACTGCTCATGCTCAGGAGGTAAATGGAGGGGCTTACTCCACCACTCCTCATGATATATTTGAGGCATTAGCATCTCGCCACGAAGGAGAAGGAGTGGTAATTATTCACCAACCCAGTGAACTTAAGGGGATGGTAGGCACTGTTTCCAGACCTCATTTTAATGCCTTAGAGAATCCCTCTGAGGTTGTTATCAGTCAAGGATATCGCATTCAGGTATTTAATGGCAACTTGCCAACCAGCAAGCAAGAGGCTTATCGACGTACCCGCTTAGTAAATGGTGTGCTCACAAATACTATGTGCTACCTGACTTATAAGGCTCCTTTCTGGAGGCTACTCGTAGGGGATTACACAAGTATGGAAGAGGCAAGAAAAGCACTCTCCACGCTTAAGCAGCAACTACCCTCTATTGCAGCCGAAATGTATATTGTAAGAGATAAAATAAGACATATCAATTAAAATAAGACAATCTAAAATGTCTATACACAACAAGCCAAATGAGTCTCCCTTTGGCAGGCTCTCAGAAAGCGAGTATAATGAATTTTGCGCTCTTCAAAAGCGTATGATCGAACTCTTAGGAGAGGACGCCGGTAGGGAGGGACTACTAAAGACACCCGAGCGTGTAACAAAGTCTATGTGCTTTCTCACCAAAGGATACGAAGAAGACCCTGTAGAAATACTACGTGGTGCAACTTTCAGAGAGGATTATAGGCAGATGGTTATTGTACGTGACATTGATTTTTTCTCGCTATGCGAACACCATAT
Source organism: Porphyromonas miyakawae (assembly GCF_045865415.1). Lineage (NCBI taxonomy): Bacteria > Pseudomonadati > Bacteroidota > Bacteroidia > Bacteroidales > Porphyromonadaceae > Porphyromonas > Porphyromonas miyakawae. The sequence goes on along the minus strand of NZ_BAAFSF010000001.1, from coordinate 594,443 downwards.
GCTTCCATTCTTTGGCAAAGCGCATGTAGGTTATATACCTAATAAATATATTACGGGTCTCAGTAAGATTGCTCGCGTAGTAGAGGTTTATGCACGTCGTTTACAGGTACAAGAACGCCTCACTACACAGATCAAGCAATGTATTCAGGACACCCTTAATCCCCTTGGCGTAATAGTGGTTATTGAGGCACAACACATGTGCATGCAGATGCGGGGAGTAGAAAAGCAAAACTCTCTTACTACAACCAGTGACTTCACCGGAGCTTTCGAAGAAGCCACCACTCGCGAAGAGTTTCTCAATTTGATTCGTACCGGAAGACAATAAAGTATATGACAAGGCAATACCACATTCTGCTCACTTTTCCCGGAGACGACAACTTTTTACGTATCTTATCCATTAGAAGCGATGCGTCTGCCAAAGAACTTCACAATTTAATTCTTTCATCAGTAAACTACCCGATGGATACGATTGCTTCTTTCGTTTTTACGGATAGTGAAAATACCCTGGTAAAGGAGTTTATCTGTGATGAATCATTTATGGAGCTATCACAGGAGGAGGGAACCGAAACTGCTCTCATGGAACAGGTCTCTGTAGCACAGATATTTGAAAAAAAAGAAGAGCTGGACTGCCTTTATCTTTTTGATGTCTATCAAAACAGAGGCTTTACCTTAGAGCTATACGATACCGACTCGGCACTTACAACCGCTAGTGTACTCAAAGCAAAAGGCGAGGCTCCAGAATTAGTATCCGACTGGGATCTCTTAGAAAATATGTCCGATGAAAGTCTCTTCTCTACGGATGAGGAGATAGAATCTGACGAAGGACAAAGCTTCAATGAAGAGAGCCTATATGATATAACTGATCTGTTTGAAGACTGACCCCACTCTGATTATTATAACAGGGCCCACTGGCATCGGAAAGAGTCGCATCGCTATGGAAGCGGCAGAGCTACTAGGTTGCCCTATTGTATCCGCTGATTCACGACAGCTCTACCGTGGTATGGAAATAGGTACCGCAGCTCCTTCAAAGGAAGATCTAGAGCGGATACCACACTTTATGGTAGGTATTACCCAGCCCGATGATACATATTCGGCTGTGCGGTATGAAGCGGAAGTGATCCCTCTTCTCGAGAAGCTCTTTACTCGGTATCATTATGTAATTATGGAAGGTGGCTCTATGCTTTACATTGATGCTATTTGTAAGGGTATTGACCTCATGCCTGACATTCCTTCCGATATAAGAGATTTTCTCAAAGAGCGCCAACTTACAGAAGGCGACAAAGCTTTATTAGCCGAGCTGCAACTTGTGGATAACGACTATTTTCAGTGTGTAGATAGATGTAATATGAAGCGTGTTCTACATGCATTAGAGATCTATTATACTACAGGGAAGCCCTATTCTTCTTTCCTTACTGCTACAGTCAAAGAGCGCCCCTTTCGCATCCGCAAAATCATAATTGAGACCGTACGCGATAAGCTCTATGCATTTATTAATAAGCGTACCCTCAGCATGATTGAAAAGGGATGGGTAGAGGAGGTCAAAAAACTTCTTCCTTACCGATACACTAACGCTTTAGACACCATTGGTTATAAAGAGCTATTCCTCTACTTAGATGGAGAAATTGATCTTGAGGAAGCTATTCGCCAAATACAAAGAAAAACACGTCTCTATGCCCGTAAGCAGATCACCTGGCACAAGCGAGACAAAGAATGCCTACACTACCCTGCCGAAGGAAATGGGGAAGAGTTACTCAAATTACTTTGGTTAAAAAAAGAGTGGTAAAATAGCGAGAATACCTGGGAGATGAGGTCAACTATCCATAGAGAGATTTGATCTCCTCTTAGATCACTCCACTACTTATCCTCCATTTGTTGCTTGTTCAAGATAGCTTCCTTTTTATTAAGTAGCAACTCTTTCTTTCGTAGCTGCTCCTTCTGTAAAGCAAACTTTTCAGCATACAGCTCTGCAAGGCAATAGGTTTGGATGAAAGAGGATAATTTAGCTACTTTGACAGACTGAGATGATCCCACTCTACGGCCATTCAACTGCCTCTGCAAAATAAAGTGATCTACTTGCTCCCCGGCAATTGAGTCAATCCAAAAAGTAACTCTACGGCTTTCTTTTGGAGAAAGAGTCAAGGACTCATAATTAATCCCCGCACTTTGGAAGCGATAATTCAATCCCTGATCATGAGTAATAGGTTCAATCAACACTTGCTCGTTTCCGGCAGTAAGTGTAAACGAATCATGATTTAGCTTTGTTCCTCCCGCATAAAGCTCCTGCAAAGTAAGGAAGCCCAGTGTATCTGTCTTTAGTTGTAAGGGATTAGCCGCGATAAACTGCGCTGTACGGAGTGCACTACGGAAAGACGCCTCTGTACCATACTCGGATCCGGAAGGCGCTGCATAGAGCGCATTCTGCTGCTCTACTATCAACGAATCGATTTTTCCCAAGCGTAGTTCAATACTATCTATCCGAAGCTCCATCCGCAGGCAGTTTAATTCTTTTTGAAGCTCCAAAGCTTTTTTACGTTCTGCCAATAGATCCGTGTAGGTAGTATGTATAGAATCCAATAATTCTGCAGCTTGGTCATACCGCGCCTCGTCAATGGCTACGCGAGCCTCATCAAGAAGAGACTTTGCCTTCTGCTTGTCACTTTTTGCACAGCCAACGAAGCATAAGATCGCAAAGAGAAGCGTTAAGCCACCAATCCTTTTCATGAGTTTAGAATATGCTAATCTTCAGATACTTCTTAGGATGAGCCTTTATGTCATTTATCAGAAGGTCTGCACTATTGACCAAGGAATCTACGCGCCTGTATAGTTCCTGATCATTAAGTACTTTGGAAAGCGATCCGTCACCTTCATTTATTTTGTTTACTAAGGTCTTCAACTCGCTGCTTGTTTGCTCTAAATTATCGGTTATAGTTACCAGATTAACAGAATCAAGCTTTACGGAGAAGTTAGATAAATGCTCTGTAGATGCCGACAAATTAGAGGTTATTCGCGGTACATCCGTTTGCACGACCTCATGAAGCTCTCCCACAATTCGGTCAAGCTTGGCTATTGCAATATTTGCTCGTTCAGAGGCCTCCTGCACTTTGGTCATAGTTGTTTTGATAGAAGGATCGTTGGATATTATATTCCAAGCCGTCAGAATAGAGTCAATTTTAGGCAAGAGAGCCTCTACATAAGGTAGCACATTATCAGTAATAACCTCCATAGGATCTATTTCTTTGGGGGCAGGCCGTAACGTATCTCCACTCTCTAATATGCGTTGATCTTTTCCCAAGTATAGATCTATTTGAGCTCCACCAAGAAGGGATTGATGAATCACGGCTCTTGTATCTTGTGGCAAACGATGCTTCTTTTTTATGCTCAGCTTTAAAGTTGTCGTACCTCCATCATCCATATCAAAGATCATATCCTGCACTGTGCCCACTTTATATCCATTGATATATATGGGTGAGGCAATGGACATACCGGAGACGTTAGCGAATTTAACGTAATAAGAGTGCGTGGAGCTAAAAACGACTAAACCTTTGAGGTAATTAATTCCAAAGTAAAGAGCCGTTGCAGCAAACAATATCCAAATTCCGATTATGATTACTCGAGGAGACTTCTTCATAAAGACGTATATCGTGAGTCAATATTCTTTTACTATTATTATCAATTAGGTATCAAGGAGTGTTTCGTCTCTATCAATAGATATCCTTCACTCTTTTTCCGCCTTTATATACTACAATAAAAGCATCTTTGTAGTGCTTGTGATGCTTTTTGAGCAGTTGCTTCGCTTTATTCAAATCAGTAGTTTCTTCCACCATGTAGCAGTACATGCTTCCTTTCTTCTCCACGCGCACGTTAAGTCCCTTAAAGAAAGCATCCTTCTTAGGATTTTTCTTTTGCTTTGAAGAGGCTATTTGTATTCTATAAATCGTACCTGCTCGCTTTGAGGAGGAGACTTGCGCCTTTTTATTTGTTTCTTTGACAGGCTGTACTGGCTCTGCAGAAGCAGTAGGCTCAGGGTTCTCCTCTTCTACTTCCGGAGTTTCCTCAATTTCTTCAGCCTTCACAGTCGCACTACGGTCTTCAATAATAGGCTTACCCTGCTTTTTTGACCATGTGGCATAATAATTAGCAAAACCATTTGCTATTGCCGTGGATAGAGCTTTCTGACCGGCTGCTGAGGATAAATACTCCGATTCACTTTTATTTGAAACAAAGCCCAACTCAACCAGCACTCCCGGCATAGCAATTTCTCTGATCACGAGGAATCCGGCTTGACGCACTCCGCGATTCATCAAAGGAAGCTTGCTGAATTGACTTTGTATATTTTGTGCCAAATCTATACTTTGATCCAAATGCCTATTCTGCATCATTTCAAAGATGATATAGCTCTCCGCTGAAGAGGGATCGAATCCCTTATAACGAGTCTTGTAGTCCGACTCAAGGGTAATAGACTGGTTTTCACGCATAGCTACTCGCAAGTTATCCTCGCTTCTCCATAATCCAAGGACATAAGTCTCCGTTCCTCGGGCGCTACTACTTTCTGCCGAATTAGAGTGGATGCTGATAAAAAGATTTGCTTTATTACGATTGGCGAAATTAGCTCTATCCATCAACCCAACAAAAACATCGCTGCTACGCGTGTAGAACACCTTTACTTTGGGGAAACGCGCCTTAATAGTAGCCCCTGTTTGTAAAGCGACTGCAAGATTAACGTCCTTCTCATTAACCCCATAGCGTCTGGCTCCAAAATCTTTTCCTCCGTGACCTGCATCAATCACAACGGTAAAGTCATATTGCTGAGCAGAGATATTAATTGCAGAGAAACCTAAAAAGAAGAAAGTTCCAAATAAAATTCCTACGTATAGAAAAAAAGTTTTCGCCTTCATTGCACTAACAAATCTACACACAAATGTAGCCAATTCATTTGAAAAGAGAGAGCTTGCCTTTTCCCGACAATTCTCCACTTCGAAGCCTTTAATTCGTGTACTAACTAACCTGAATCTCTCAGGCAAAAGATCTATACCTTTCATTCAAAAGATATAGATCTTTTGATTAAAACATCTGTATCTTTTATCCGATTAATCTATTCTTTTTTACTCCCGGCTGCCTACATATAAAGTATTATATGTAACGTCAGTAGTAAAGATCAGCTAAGCGAGCTTGGATAGGAAACGATCCTTCGTAATTAGGAATCGCTCCAAATAACCCTTTCCTATCACGCCCTTTTCATCTTGAGCCTCCAAGTCAAAGCAGAGCTTACGACCATCCACAGAGGTTAATGTTGCGGTAGCCGTTACGACATGGCCTAAGCCAGTGGCACGTAGGTGATCAACTTCTACACGCACGCCTACCGTCGATTCTCCTTCAGACATTGCCGGGGCAACCAACTGCACAGAAGCCTGTTCCATGAGGGCAAGCATCGCCGGAGTCCCTAAGACCGGCACATCGCCACTTCCCACTGTAATTGCAGAATGACGCTCTGTAAGCTCGCAACTAATTGATTTTTTTGTTCCTATTAACTCGTTTAACTTCATCACTTTCTTTACTCATTCTATCACATAGATAGGTCCATTTATATATTTGAAAAAGAGTAAGCGATGGACGCTTACCACATAATCTACGCTCCATATAGCTATTTCCCATAGAGAAAAGCCATGCACCCAAAGGTACTAAAAAATCGTACTTTTTAGTGATATCCAGCAAACGAACTGTTCCCTTCGGAAACCGTGCTTCAAAGCGGTGAAGGTTTTCTATGTAGCGTCTCGTCGTACATAAGAATTCCTCATTGTTTCTTCTTAATTCGTGCCTAATCGGATTATCAATATGCTTAATAGGGATACGAGCCTCTTTCAAGTTAGCCCCCCAAAGAGCATCTTCATATCCCATACGCACCTCTTCATCAAAAGGAACAGCTAACATTATAGCACGGGGTATCAAGAAAGAAACGCCTCCGATTGCTTTGTAGGGATGTTTATTTCGCTCCGAGGCAGTGCGACTCTCTATCTTCCTTCCATAGCAATAGTAAAGCATCTGCTCTTCGGACGGGGGATAATCGGCATACACATGCCCTCCAAATACTACACTCTTCCCATCGGAAGCCGCTATATAAGTTGCCAAAAATTGATCCGTTAAAAGGGTAATATCACTATCCAGACAGAGTAGAAGGGGCCCTTTTGCTTCTCGCGCTAATAGATTGCGCATAGCTCCGGCTCCACCATTTTTCTCTGCAGTAATAAGACGTACCCAAGGAAATTGAGTGAGTGCTGCATAAATACCCTTGTATTCAGAGGAAGATGCATCATCCCCTACAAGAAGCTCGATTTGCCCCAATTCATATCGCTCTATTTGCTTCTGCAAGGAGTACAATAAAGGCATGGGATCATAATTATAAACAGGGATTAAAATAGAAAGAAAAGGCTCCATTACTATTTTATTGCTAATCCATAACGTCCCCCGGGTATTGATTCTATAAACCCATCCAACTCCAAATCAAATAGTCTACCGGAAAGCTCTGCAGCAGAAAGCCCCAGCCTTACAACAAGATCATTAAAATGCATTGTTTCTTGTTCACGAAGAAGATTGAGAATTGGGTCATCAGGGAAATCCTGCTTCTGCGTTGTGAACAAACTGCTCTCTACTCTTGAAGAAGTAGGAGTAGTCCAACCTAAAGACTCTATAAATTCCTCTATGGAATGAAAAGTAGCTGCTCGGCCGGTAGCAATCAAGCGATTACAACCTTCCGAATACCTATCCGTTAGCCGGCCCGGTACCGCATATACATCTCGATCATAATCCATTGCCATTGAAGCAGTCAGCAAGGCACCTCCACGCACTGCAGACTCCACTACAAGAGTTGCAGGACTCAGCCCTGCTATAATACGATTACGAGCTACGAATTGATGCCGCTCAATACCAGTCATCATAGGATACTCCGTAAGCAGCCCTCCTTGAGACAGCATACAACGCGCCTCATTAAGATGCTCCCTCGGATATACCTCATCTAAGCCGGAAGCAAGTACTGCAATCGTAGAAAGCCCCTCTTTGAGTGCGGCTCTACCTGCTGCTATATCAATTCCAAAAGCCAAGCCGCTCACAATAGTAATATCCGGCACCGCTTGACTTAAGGCACTTACAATTTGCTCCACAAGAGCATTCCCATAGCGCGTAGCATTGCGTGTACCAACGATACTCAGCATGTGCTCCGCAGCCAGTGCCTTACTATTCCCTTTGTAGAACAACACAGTAGGGGCATCTGCAGCATGATAAAGGAGCTGTGGATACTCCTCGTCAAAAATAGAGAGCACCCTATTACCGGCAGCCTCCTCACGAGCTATTATTTCCTCGGCTTTCTTAAATAGGCGACCACTATCCGCTTCTTTGCGGAGCAAAAACTTCGTTTTGGTAGTAAGCATTGGAAGCTTATCCGCTTCCGTGAATAGCTTAATAGCACTACCACAACTCTCTATTAGCCTGCGTTGCGTGAGTGAGCCAAAGCCACTCACTAACGACAAGGCAAGAGTATAGAGAGTCTCAGTGTGCATCAGGGGAAGAAAATCATTTTACTGCCGTTTTGCAAGCCAGCGATAGGCATTTTCAAAGGCTTCCATCCAGGGAGTTACTTCATCATTAGCTCGTGCGCGCGGATAGAACCCACACTGCTGAGGATAAATAGAGCGCTCCGGATGAGGCATAATAGCCAAATGACGCCCACTAACATCTGTTAATGCAGCTACGCCAGAAGGAGATCCATTAGGATTATAAGGATACTCATCATAGGTATAACGCGCTGCAATGTGGTAGGTATCTATAGGGTTATCAAACTCAAATCTACCCTCACCATGTGCACACCACACGCCCAAAGTAGCTCCTACTAAGGAAGATAACATTACACTATTAGTCTCCGGTATAGTCACGTTAACAAAGCAACTCTCAAACTTACCGGAATGGTTACGTTCCATATGATGTGTTATCTGCCCATTAGAAGAAAGTACCCCTAACTCGGCCATTAGCTGACAGCCGTTGCATACTCCGATACTCAACTTATTCTCATCTTGGTAGAAGCGTTCAATCGCACAACGAGCCTTATCGTTATAGAGAATGCCGGCAGCCCATCCTCTTGCAGAGCCTAATACATCACTATTGGAAAAACCTCCTGCAAATGCAAGCATAGAGACTTCTTCAAGCGTTTCGCGCCCCTCAATAAGATCAGATAGATGCACATCCTTAACCTCAAAACCGGCCATATACAAAGCCCAAGCCAGCTCACGCTCACCATTCGTACCCTTATCACGAAGCACCGCAGCGACAATTTTCTTATCTGAATGATTAAGCGGGGTCAAATGTCCTGTAAAGAGCTTAGGCATACTCCATTGTAGGGGCCGCTTACCCATAAGGGCGTATCTACTTTCAGCATCAGAGGATTCTGTTTGTAACTTATCCAAGCAGTAAGAAGACTTTGCCCAAGTATTACGTGCCTCCTCTATATTGATACTCTTCTCTTCGGTACCATAGCGAAAACGCACGGCATCATTCTCTACGTGATACTGCCCACCTAAGCAATAGTAACGCACTCCAGCCTTATCCAATGCAGCAGTTACGCACTCTAAATCCTTTACTTGTAGTACAACCGCAGGATTTTCTGCATAACAGATCTTACAGATATCTTCTTGTCCAAAAGCATCAAGATTGATATCAAATCCTCCCTTTTCAAGTGCAAATGCCATCTCTAAGAGGGTGGCTAATAGACCTCCCGCAGAGACATCATGCCCGGCCGATACTAAGCCAGAATTGATAAGTTGCTGCACACTTTCAAAAGCTGTTGCAAAATAGGTTGGATCCGTTACTGTAGGAGCTACCGCACCGACATAGCCTAAGCTTTGATAGTATGCAGAGCCTCCCAAGGCCAGCGGAGTTTTACTAAAATCTATATATACCAAACTGGCCTTTTTATTCTCTGTATCTAACTCCGGAGTAACGATCTTACGCACATTGCTTACAGCACCCATTGCAGAAACGATCAAGGTCCCGGGACTAAGTACCATCTCCCCATTAGGATATTGTTGAGTCATGGAGAGAGAGTCTTTACCCGTAGGGATATTTATCCCCAATGCAGTAGCAAAAGCCCCGGCAGCCTCTACCGCTTCGTAAAGTCTGCAATCTTCCCCCTTATTGCGAGAGGGCCACATCCAATTTGCGCTGAGAGAAATACTCTTTAAGCCTTTCTCCAGAGGAGCAAATACTATATTGGTAAGTGCCTCTGCTATAGAGCAAATAGCACCCTGAGCAGCTGAGATAAGCCCTACTTGCGGCGCATGTCCCAAAGAGGTTGCCATACCACGCATACCTCCATAATCCAAACTTACGGCACCTAAGTCACTCAAAGGCAACTGATGAACCCCTACGCATTGCTGACGCACCACCCTACCGGTTACGCTTCTATCCACCTTGTTGGTCAACCAGTCTTTGCAAGCGACAGCCTCGAGGGAAAGCACCTTATTTAAGGCTGCAAAAGGATCTCTTTCTGTCGGATTAGGTTCTGCAAAGCGTATGGAAAGCTTACTATCCTTCATTATTGTTTGAGGAGGAGAAGCCAACAGCGCATCTACCGGAAGATGCATAGCTGCCTGTCCCTGCTTGCGTGAGAACAGCAACTCGTGGGAGGCATCTGTCTCACCCACCATGAAAATAGGGGCTTTCTCCCGTTCTGCAATTGAATGGATATGCGGATAATCCTTTTGATCGATTAGCAAGCCCATACGCTCTTGACTCTCATTCCCTATTATTTCTCTGTCTGAGAGTGTGCGATCCCCTACAGGGAGCGCATCGATATCAATCTTACCTCCGGTTTCTTCAATGAGCTCTGTAAGGCAGTTTAGATGACCGCCTGCACCGTGGTCGTGAATACTGATGATGGGATTTGCATCGCTTTCTGTTAGACTACGCACTACATTCATCACCCGCTTCTGCATTTCCGGATTAGCACGCTGCACTGCGTTTAGCTCTATTCCACTCGAATAGGCACCTGTATCAACGCTACTGACAGCACCTCCGCCCATACCGATACGGTAATTATCACCCCCCATCACAACTACACATTGCCCGGGTTTGGCAGTGCCTTTTTTTGCATCTCTTGCCTTTGCATAACCGATACCGCCTGCCAGCATAATTACCTTGTCATACGCATAGCGATAAGGCACCTCCGGCTCGGTATGCTCAAACGTAAGCAAAGAGCCACAGATCAAAGGCTGACCAAACTTATTGCCAAAGTCACTTGCCCCATTAGAAGCTTTAATCAATATTTCGCTTGGGGACTGATATAAGTAGTTGCGCTCGCGAAGTGGAGAAATAGGAGCTTCTCTATTAGTACGGGGATAAGATGTCATATATATAGCTGTACCGGCCATAGGTAGTGATCCCATACCACCTGCCATTCTATCCCTTATTTCCCCTCCGGATCCCGTAGCTGCGCCATTAAAGGGCTCTACCGTGGTAGGGAAATTATGCGTCTCAGCCTTTAGCGATAGTACACTTTCACTTTCTTTTTCCTTATAGACAGAGGGAGCTGCCGCATCTTCAGGAGCAAACTGGCTATACGAGAATCCCTCTATAAAGGCTACATTATCTTTATAGGCAGAAACGAGACCATTAGGGTTCGCTTTGGAAGTTGCCTTGATCATAGAAAATAGCGTATGAGGCATCTCCTTACCATCCAATACGAAGCGTCCGTTGAATATTTTGTGTCTGCAATGCTCACTATTGACCTGTGAGAAGCCAAAAAGCTCACTATCCGTAAGCGGTCGCCCTAATTTCGTTGCTAAGTCCTTTAAATAGGTTATTTCCTCATCGCTGAGTGCTAAGCCTTCCGAACGATTGTATTCTGCTATATCAGTAATCTGTCGAATCTCCTCCCGCTCACGGACCGCATCAAAAAGGTGTTGATCTACATTCGTATAATGCCGCTCCAGCATTGGATCCAGCTTAGCATCCTTTCCGGTAACGGAACGGAGACACTCAATGCGTATAATTGTAGCAATGCCCATATTGTGAGCAATCTCAACTGCATTGGTACTCCAAGGCGACACCATCTCGCTTTTTGGACCGATAAAGTCTCCTTTCAATTCGGAAGAAACCGTATCTCCTTCCTGCATTTTGAAGAGCTTGCGTAAACGCTCTTCGTGCTCCTTGCTAAAAGGAGCGGTATGCTCTACTGCATAACAAATCTTTTGGGAGGTGGAAAAATAGCTAAGCATTGAAATTTAGCGTATAAATCTATGTTGTATAAATAAGCAACGAATGCATTGCTCTTGGTGTCGCATTCTAAATGCAATTTGTATAGTACAAACGAGAAGTTGCGACAGGGCACCTCAAGTAAGCTCTGCCACACACTTCCCGTAATAAATAAGGTTAATTAGTATGCAAATATAGGATACTCTTTCATCATCCGGTTCACCTCAGTTCTTACTTCTTTAATTGTATTACTGTTTTCCGGATCTGCGAGTACACGATCAATTAAGTCAACGATATAAGGCATCTTATCTTCCTTAAGGCCGCGAGTAGTAATTGCAGGTGTACCTACACGGATACCGCTTGTTTTGAATGCGCTACGATCATCAAACGGTACCATGTTCTTGTTAACGGTTATATCGGCAGCCACCAAAGCGTTTTCAGCTACCTTACCGGTCAACTCCGGATACTTACCGCGCAAGTCAATCAACATGCAATGGTTATCCGTACCACCGGACACAAGATCATAACCCTTGTCTACGAATGCTTGTGCCATTGTAGCAGCATTCTTCTTCACCTGCACTTGGTACTCCTTGAACTCTGGCTGAAGAGCTTCTCCAAAGGCAACTGCCTTAGCGGCAATCACATGCTCCAGAGGACCTCCCTGAATACCGGGGAATACAGATGAGTCTAAGAGCTGGCTCATTTTCTTTATTACACCCTTAGGAGTCTTCTTGCCCCAAGGATTATCAAAATCCTTTCCGATCAAGATAATTCCTCCACGTGGGCCACGAAGCGTCTTATGGGTAGTAGAGGTTACAATATGAGCGTACTCAAGCGGATTGTTTAATAGACCGGCTGCGATCAAACCTGCCGGGTGAGCCATATCAATCATTAGGATTGCACCCACCTCATCGGCAATCTTACGCATGCGAGCGTAGTCCCACTCACGAGTATAAGCACTACCCCCACCGATGATCAGCTTGGGTTTATTCTCACGTGCCAACTGCTCCATCTCATCATAATCAACCCGACCGGTCTCTTTCTTTATATTATATCCCACAGGATGGTACAAGATACCTGAGCTATTAACCGCAGAGCCGTGTGACAAGTGACCTCCGTGATCCAAGTTAAGCCCCATGAATGTATCCCCAGGATTTAAGATAGCCGACAGAACTGCCATATTGGCTTGTGCTCCACTATGCGGCTGCACATTAGCCCACTCAGCATGAAACAACTCCTTGATACGATCGATCGCAAGTTGCTCACTCTTGTCTACTACCTCGCATCCACCATAGTAACGCTTTCCGGGATAGCCCTCTGCGTACTTATTGGTCATACAACTGCCCATTGCCTCCATTACTTCATCGCTGACAAAGTTTTCACTGGCAATCAGCTCAATACCTTTCATTTGGCGCTCATGCTCTTCCTGTATGAGGTCAAATATTTGCTTGTCTCTTTTCATACAAATTATGCTTTTTACGTTGCTATAATCGTTGCTTCATCAACGCACCAAACTCCTCCGAGCAGAGTCCACTGCGTAGTCAGTGCAAAGATAACAAAATAGCATCACAACCACCATTGCTTCTTAATAATGATGCATTGGGACTTCGCAATATTCTCTTGCACCGTTGTAAGGTATTTTGTTTGTACTCCACTAAAAGAGCGATAAAAGAAAAGATACAGGGAACCATCTCATAGGATGATTCCCTGTACCCGATAAATATGATTCAGATATTCTCTGACTGGTTATTTTACCTTTGCAACGATGGCTTTAAATGCTTCAGGATCATTCATTGCCAAGTCGGCAAGAACCTTACGATTAATCTCGATACCATTAGCATGGAGAGCACCCATCAGACGAGAATAAGAGAGACCTTCCAGACGTGCTGCTGCATTGATACGTTGTATCCACAAAGCACGGAAGTTACGCTTCTTATTCTTGCGGTCTCTATAAGCATAAGTAAGACCTTTTTCCCACGTATTCTTGGCAACCGTCCACACATTGCGACGCGCACCATAATAACCGCGAGTTTGCTTAAGTATTCTTTTTCGCTTCGCTCTGGAAGCTACATGATTGACTGATCTAGGCATAATACTAAATTCGTTTCTTCGTTATTTTCGATACTAGTTGCGTGTTACGATCACTTCATAAGAAGCATTTCCTTCACCTGCTTTTCGTTAGTGTCATGCACTAAGCCCGAGTAGGTTAAGTTGCGTTTTCTCTTCTTTGATTTTTTCGTCAAGATATGGCTCTTGTACGCATGCTTTCTCTTGATCTTTCCACTACCGGTAATAGCGAAGCGCTTTTTTGCACCGGATACAGTCTTCTGCTTTTGTTTAGGCATTTTCTTATTAACTAACTGATTTATTCTATTAAGAGGGCAGTCACTTTCAGAGTAGCCTCGGGGCAAGCCTTCGCCCGGTCGGTCATCCTTGCACCATCTATCGAGGTGCGATCGCTACCCTCATTCTTTTATTTTATTCGCTCTTCTTGGGATTTTTCTTTTCGCTTTGTGCTCCTCCTTTTTTAGGAGATAGCATCATATACATGCGTTTTCCTTCCAGCGAAGGCAGACTTTCAACCTTTGCTACATCCTCTAAATCGGTAGCGAAGCGAAGTAACAAAACCTCTCCTTGCTCCTTAAATAGGATACTACGACCGCGAAAGAATACATAAGCCTTTACTTTGGCACCCTCACTAAGAAACTGCTGCGCATGCTTCAGCTTAAAGTTATAGTCATGATCATCCGTTTGCGGACCAAAGCGTATCTCCTTGATTACCACCTTGGTAGAGTTTACTTTCTGCTCTTTCTGACGCTTACGTTGTCTATAAATAAACTTCTGATAATCAACTATCTTACAAACCGGCGGCTTAGCATCAGGAACAATCTCTACTAGATCCAATCCTGCATCCTCTGCCATTTGGAGGGCTTCTCTAAAGGAGAATACGCCACTTTCTACATCATCTCCCACTACACGCACCTCTCTTGCCGATATCTGCTCATTGATGCGATATTGTTGCGACTTATCTCTATTCTGCACTAATCGTTGTGTGCCTTACGCACGTCTAAATATTTACTCTTTTCGTTTTGCTCCTTTCCCAATTTTTCTATTGTATACTGCTATTTTCTCGCATTCAAGTCTCTCTGAAAACTAATTGTCGTACTTCCACGCATTCATTTCATCGTCTACTTGTTTGCGGATAAGCTCGGCAAAGGTAGTGATTTTTTCCTTACCTTGATCACCTTCCCCTTGTTTACGTACCGAAACAGTGTCAGTTGAAGCTTCCTCTTCACCCACTATAAGCAAGTAAGGAATACGTTTAAGCTCATTATCCCGTATCTTCCTACCCACTTTCTCGTTTCGGTCATCAACAGCCACATCCACACCCTCTTCACGAAGCATCCTGCACACCTTGTAAGCATAGTCATTAAATCGTTCACTTACAGGCAGAATTACAGCTTGATCAGGGGCTAACCACAAGGGGAAGCGACCGGCAGTATGCTCAATTAGCACTGCCACAAAGCGTTCCATAGATCCAAAGGGGGCGCGGTGAATCATTACGGGGCGATGCTTCTGATTATCTTCTCCAGTGTACTCCAGCTCAAAGCGCTCGGGCAGATTGTAGTCCACTTGAATCGTTCCCAACTGCCACTTACGTCCTATAGCATCCTTTACCATAAAGTCCAACTTAGGACCATAGAAAGCAGCCTCACCATACTCTACGTGAGCATCCAAACCCTTCTCTTTACACGCTTCTATAATAGCATTTTCTGCCTTCTCCCAGTTCTCATCACTTCCTATATACTTCTTGCGATTTTTCTTATCACGAAGTGATATTTGTGCTTCAAACTGAGTGAAATTAAGTGCTTTAAAGATAATAAAGATGATGTCCATTACCTTAATAAACTCCTCTTTCACCTGATCCGGTGTACAGAAAATATGTGCATCATCTTGCGTAAAGCCTCTCACACGCGTCAGCCCGTGTAACTCACCACTCTGCTCGTATCGATACACAGTACCGAACTCTGCCAAGCGAACCGGCAGATCACGGTATGAGTGGGGCTGTAGCTTATAGATTTCGCAGTGGTGCGGACAGTTCATTGGCTTTAGCATGAACTCTTCGCCCTCCTGAGGCGTTTTAATCGGACGGAATGAATCTGCCCCATACTTTTCATAGTGACCGCTCGTCTTATACAGATCTATATTACCGATATGCGGTGTCATCACTTGTTCATAACCAAAGCGGCTCTGTATTTTTTTCAAGTAGTCCTCTAACTTAAGGCGCAATTTAGTTCCTCTTGGAAGCCATAAGGGAAGTCCCACCCCAACTTTTGGAGAGAAAGCAAATAAGTTAAGTTCCTTGCCTATCTTACGATGGTCTCTTTTTTTTGCCTCTTCAAGAAGGGTCAGATATTCATCCAATAGTTTTTTCTTTGGGAACGTGATCCCGTAGACACGGGTCAATTGCTTACTCTTCTCATCACCTCGCCAATATGCTCCGGCAAGTGCAGTCAGCTTAACCGCTTTAATGTAACCGGTATTTGGCAAGTGTGGTCCTCTACACAAATCAGTGAATTGCCCCTGTGTATAAGTGGTAATGGTGCCATCCGCCAATTCATTGATTAGTTCAAGTTTATAATGCTGTCCGGTCTTTTCAAAAAAGGACAAGGCTTCACTCTTTGACGTTGGCTTACGCTCCAAAGGCTGCTTCTCTCGGGCAAACTGAAGCATCAAATCCTCAATTGCCTTCAAGTCTGACTCCTTCAGTTCCACATCGCCCGTATCTATGTCATAGTAAAAGCCGTTATCAATCGCAGGTCCTATTCCGAACTGTGTACCCGGGTACAACTGCTGAATAGCCTCTGCCATAAGATGGGCGGAAGTATGCCAGAAAGCATGCTTTCCTTCCGCATCTTCCCATTTAAGCAACCGAAGCGTGGCATCCTCATTGATAGGGCGCGTCAAATCTATTGTTTCCCCATTCACCTCAGCCGCTAGTACTTCTTCTGCTAAGCGGCTACTTATACTGCGTGCAACATCCAGGGCAGTTGTACCTTGTTCCACTTGCCGAACACTGCCGTCAGGTAATGTTAGATTAATCTTCATATTTACAGCGCACTATACGCCTATTAAATTTATTCTAAGTACAAAGGTACAAAATAGTTGCAGGGACATTACGCTTTCGCATAACTTCCCTGCATTTTTGAATTTCTTTTCGGAAAGAATCTTTTCCCTAAAGGGTAACTACTGATATAGTACGAATCAGATTAGAATGCATAGCCGACCTTCACTTCCAAAAGGGGCAGAGGCGACATCTCCATAAAATCTTTTTCAAAATTGGCTACCAAACCAAGACCCGCCTTACAATCAGTGTAAATATGATTTTTAAACGTGTACCGATACCCTACATTGAGTAAAAGCGTGCCACAGTGTGCATAATCCGGTGTACATAATTTCTTTCCATTTTCACGACAAGCATCATGATTTCTATAGTAATGCTCCACAATCATCATATATCCAAGTGCGAGCTCTCCATAGAAACCACTATTGTAACGAAGCGAATAGCCTTTACGCAAACGATAATTGGTATCAAATCGCCAACGGAGAGCCACTTGTCCTTTCGTAAAGAACAGACCTGTGCGTGAGCTTCCTCCGTCTGCTCCGTAGTAATAGCTACCCCAACCAATTAGTGGGGCTCCTATCGCCGCATCAACGAGAAGAGTAGTTTGTGGCAACACCGGCCATTCATAAGTAAAACTCGCCCCATAGACAAATAAGTAATGTGTATCAAACGCTATCGTACCCATACGCCGTACATCGCTATCCGCTTTGGTTGTTGATGTGTCGGCATTCTCCATAGTCGTTTGCGCACGTAATAACGAAGGGGACAGAAAGAGTATCATCCCCATTGCCATCATTAGACTCGTAAAAAGGTGTTTTTTCATCATACTGTGTGTTTTAGTGTGTTATGTATGTTCTTTTGGACTTAAATTCCATAAGTCCGACACAAAGATAACATAAACGAATGAAAGTGTACACCCATACGTCTTCACCTAAATCAGGGAAGAGATAGATCTATCTACTCCGCCTCAAATACTCTTTTCTACCCTCTCGTAATCCACTCTACGAAGATTTTCTAATAGCTGATCATTCGTTTGTAAAAGTGCGTACGTTCAATGCGGGGAAAAGCGACTACCAACAGGCAATCTTATTCACACGACGTTCATGGCGTCCTCCTTCAAAAGGAGTATCCAAGAAGGTTTGCACTACTTGCTTTGCCTCTTCTTCAGAAATAAAACGTGCAGGCAGTGCTACTACATTAGCATTATTGTGCTGACGCCCTAGGGCAGCTATTTCCTTATTCCACGACAAAGCACAGCGCACCTTTTGATGCTTATTTAGTGCCATAGAAATACCATTACCGGTACCACATATAGCGATGCCCCGCAGCACCTCATCTTTATCAATGGCATCCCCCAACTTATGGGCAAAGTCAGGATAATCAACCGATTCAGCAGAGTTAGTTCCAAAGTCTATTACTTCAAAACCTCTATCGGCAAGGTAATGCTTAATGCACTCCTTCAGTTCATATCCCGCATGATCTGCAGCGAGCGCAATTTTCTTATCCATCATATTTTAGAGGCGCTTGACTTGATCTTCTTGAGGGTCATCTCCCTGGTTGGTAACCAGCCGATACCCCTTGCCATGTACATTCATAATTTCTATGGTAGGATCACCCTTGAGCATTTTGCGCAGCTTAGTGATGTACACATCCATACTCCTTGCATTGAAGTAATTGTCATTTTCCCATATTTTCTTCAATGCATAGCTTCTTTCTAATGTACGATTAGCAAAAGCGCAAAGAAGTGAGAGCAGATCACTCTCTTTCGTGGTCAAACGAATAGGCTCTTCATCCTCAAAGGCAAGCGTCTGATTCTGCGTGTCAAACAGATATTTTCCAATCTGATAATAAGGCATTATAGCAGCGTCGTTACCCTTCACGCGGCGTAATAGTGCTTCTATACGGGCCAAGAGTTCATCCAAGCTGAATGGCTTACGAATGTAATCGTCCGCACCGACCTTAAAGCCTTTCAACACATCCTCTTTTAGTGTCTTTGCAGTCAAGAAAATGATAGGAACCTGCTCATCCAATGAGCGTATTTTCTCTGCCACAGCAAAGCCATCTACTCGTGGCATCATTACGTCTAATACACAGAGGTCAAACGCATTCTTACTGAAGTTTTCTAAGGCTTCTTCCCCATTATGAAAAAGAGAGACCTCAAACTCTTTAGATTCAAAGAAGTCCTTTAACAGACCTCCCAAACTCTCATCATCTTCACAGAGAAATATCTTTGTTTTATTTGCCATATCTTTTCCTTCGTTATTCCCTTTTGTCAGAACGACTCAACGTTCTACTTACGATAAAACCATTATAAGAGACGTATTGTTCACTCGTTGCTCTTTTTTCTTCTTTTTTCCACCTTCGTCAAGGGGAAAGTTACACTCATCGTAGTACCTACCCCCTTCTTGCTTTCCACTTCTACGGTTCCCCCCATCGCTATTACAGTGCGCTGCACGTAACTTAAGCCTAGTCCAAAGCCTTTCACATTGTGTACGTTACCCGTTTCCACACGATCGTATTGCTTAAAGATACGCTTCTGATCCATACGACTAATACCGATACCGTTATCAATCACGCTAATCGTCACACTATTACGATTTCTATTATAGCAACGCACCGTCAGTTCGATCGGTTCATCCATTTTACGGTACTTTACTGCATTGTCCATTAGGTTGAAAAGCACATTTTGGAAATGGAGCTTATCCACATAGATCTCCATGTTTTCAGCTTCCAAGGAGAGCGTCATACTCCCTCCGAGCGTATCACACTTAATGCTATAAACCGTTTTTATATCTTCCAATATTTCACGGATATCAACATTTTTTGGGTGAAAGCGTACCTTGCGTTCATCAACTAAAGTAAACTGAAGCACTTTTTCCACAATATATGAAAGGCGCTTCGTTTCACTTTTCAGCACATTATAAATTCTCTCTTGCGATGGAGTCTTTTCGAGCGCACTTGTTTCCTCCAACATGTCAGTAGCCAGCATAATGGAGGTAAGCGGTGTCTTTAGCTCGTGGGTTAAGTTATTGACAAAGTTTTTTCTATTCTTCAAAAAGACGACCTGTCGCGAAAAGAGGATCAACAATACCGCCATGAGTAGTATAAAAGAGGCCATCATCACAATTGAGAAAGTCGCATACTGGTTAGGATTCATGTAATCCTTGTGATAAGGGAAGCACAACTTGATGTAACCGGCATAATGCCTATTAAACAACTGTCCTTCAAAGAGGTTTCTTCGTACTATTTGATTCTCCTCACATTGGATATTGAGGTTTTCATCATTGGATTTGAAAACCTCTCCGTTGTGGTCATATATGCGGTAGATGAAAGGCTCTCTTATATCAACCCCCCTAAGCGTCTCATTCAATTTACTCTCAAGCACCTCACAATCAATACGCATCTCTAAAGGACGGATGTCGTTATCCAGGCCGATTATGGAATTTAAGACCACTTCTGTAAGACGCTCACTATAGTAAAAGAATGCATTTACTAAGCGTTGCTGTTCTTCATCCGGGTAGTCCGATAGTACGTTTACATTGAGTAACGTATCGTGTACCATAGAGCGTGGCCAAGTTGCGAACCGTGAAGATTGAAGTAACAGATTCCATTCGTGCAACTTAAACAAGGGATCCGTATAGCTTGAGTCTGCGTTTTTACCCTCAATCAGTTGTCCTAACCTACGCCTTTCCCCTTCTTTGGTGATCAGCTCATAGGTAAAACGTGTAATAGCATCCTTTTCTACCTCCTGCATCGTCTCAGCGAGGGCAGTCTTCACAAGGGTAGAAAACTGCTCATTGCGCATCCTGTGCATTGATTCCAAATATTTCACTTGGAAATAAATGCCCACTGTGAACGCAATCGCAGGAAACAGCAATATAAACAAATACCACTTCTTACCCGACATGCACACATTCACCTTTCACATCAGCAAAAGTAACCAATTATCTCAAAAATGAGAAATTTTCTCAATAAATGACTTATATGCAGACAATTGTATCGCCCCCCCAATATATAACAATTAGAGTATGACTTAAGGCTATGCAACTGAGGCAACTCCTATAGGCCGCTCAAATTATCTGTATCTTTTTACTGAAACATCAGAACCTTCTTATCAAAAGATACTGATCATTCGATCGAAATATCAGTATCTTTTGACGTAGGTCTACATCACATCTCAGGGAGTAATCACCGAGGGACGCGCCCATAAAAAGTAAGTTGCCAGCCAGCAATAGCCACAATACACAAGGCATGCTAAACGAGCGTCTAATCTACCTTAATGTATCATATATTTAAGTACTTTATTTACTTTGACAAAGTAATTTGAGATATAATAAACTCAATGAAAAATATATTACTATATTTGCCCCCAGATGGGGTGCTTGATCCTATCTTGAATAGAAGCTAATGCCAATGTCGATTCTACTAATCACTTAAACATACAAAATTTATGAAACCAATTCGATTGTTAGAGACAGCTCTATTACTACTCTTTACACTCAGTGTGGTACATGGGCAAGAGGGCAAGAATCCACTCTTAGCAGTGGCTGAGTACAACATTGAAGCCGATGGCTCAATGGCTACCGGGGACCAGATGACTGCCTACGGAGGTCACTTCAAGTGGAACATGTTAGAGACCCTCACACTTCCTAAGGGATATCATATCCCGACTAAAGAAGAAATGATGCTGCTAGCAGGGCGCTTCTCTATGGATGAGACTCCACGTCCCCCTTACCCAATCCTTATATGGACTATAGATCAAGAGGCTGATGAGAAGGTCAATCTTTTTGGCAAAGAGTATACCCTCTCCTCTCACTACTATGCCCTCAATGATGGCAAGTGCTACGCGTTGCGTTTCAAGGGCGAGGACAATAGGTACTTCAGTGCCTACAAATGGGAGATGGTACCCAAACCAGACGACAAAGACAAAACTCTTGCACTCAAGATAACGTGCCGTCTGCTAGGAGCTGAGGGAATTAACACTGACATCAAAACACTGGCAACGAAAGAGTTTTGGGAAGGCGATAACGGGCATGACGTAGTACGTTTCTTCCCATCAGCTGGTTATGGAGACTATACCGGAGAGGACAAGGTCGTAGACCTCAATGAGTATGGCAGGTATTGGTCTTGCACATCTCGCGAGGACTCTAAAAATGGAGCTTGGGGCTTTGGCTTCGATGGTAGCATCGTCATCGTGTACAACTGGATCAAAACGTCTGCATATAGCCTACGATGCTTCAAGGATTATGGCAATGGGACTTCTATGGAACCCGTAATAAGTAATGGGCATGGAGACGTCTCCATAAATTTTGACCCGGCACTGCGTACAGTTTGTATCGATGGGATTGCCACTGGTACTACAGTTTCCCTCTATTCGCTTACTGGAGAGCGACTCTATATGGAGGTAGCTTCCTCTGAAAGTGTCCGCATAGATTTGTCTTCCTACACTACGGGATCATATATAATCTCTGCAGGAAACACTAGCTACAAGTTACAACTCTAATCCCTGATCTAATGAAAACGCGAACACTACTCACTATTATCTTATCCTTGACTCTGGCCTCTCTATGCAGGCTCTCTGCTCAAGATGCTCAAAATCCGCTCTCTGCTGTGGCTGAGTACAACCTCGAAGAGAATGGCACCTTTGCTTCTGGAGATCTACAGACAGCGTATGGAGGATTATTCAAATTTTCCACTCTCTCCGAAGCTAAAATTCCTCAAGGCTATCATATACCGACCAAAGAGGAGCTGATGGTCATCTCGGGAAGGTATGACCAGGACGAAAAACCTAATCCTCCCTATCCGGATCTCTCATGGGAGATTGATCGAGCTGCAGATGAAGAAGTCGTACTATTTGGTGAAAAGTATACGCTCAACTCACATTATTATGGAAAGGGAGATTTTGTCTGCTATGCAATAAGATTTAAGGGAGGTGACAACCGCTATCTTAGTGCTTATAAATGGGAGCCAATCTTTTTCGAAGGTGATACACAGAATGTGAAGACAAAAGCTCTAAAGGTCACCTGTCGTCTCCTTGGAGCTGAGGGGGCAAACTTAACTGTAAAAGATATTGCTAAGCCTGAGTACTGGTCTGATAATGCTCAAAAGGATGTTGTCCGCTACTTCCCGACAGCAGGATACGTCAACTACACAGGAGGCAATGAAGTGAATGGGCGAAATCTCAAAGGACGTTATTGGAGCTGTACAAGCAAAGAACCTAACGGAGCTTGGGGCTTTGGCTTTGATGCGGACTTCGTTATGGTTCACTCTTGGCACCACGCCTCTGGCTATAGCATTAGATGTTTCAAGGACAAAACTACCGAACAACCTGTGACTGATGCGACCTGCCAGATGAGCGTTGCTACATCAAATGCCACGGTTGAAGTGGAGCTCGCTGGTCCTCAGGAGATTGAAGTAGACTGGGGCGACGGCACTCGCCATAAGGTCTCTCTAACTAAGACTGGAGGAAAAGTATCCGGGAGTGTCATCGGGGACAAATTCTCCATTTACGCTAATCACCTCACATCGCTCAAAGCTAATGGACAAAGCCTCTCTGAGGTAGTCCTTTCAAACTGTGGAGAGTTAGAAATACTTGAGTTGGGCTTTAATAAGCTAAAAGGATTGTCTCTTGAGGGCTTGACCAGCTTGAAGCATCTCAACGTGGTGAACAATCGAATCGGACAGTTAGACGTGTCGCCTGCGAAAAAACTACAATATCTCTCTGTGGGAAAGAACTTTTACATAAAGGATCTCGCTCTCAACAATCTTGTAGATCTAGAAGAGCTATACGTTGCCACCAACGACATTTCGGGAATAGATCTCTCAAAGAATACAAAGCTCAAGGTGCTAGACCTCTCCAAAAACAAAGGGATAGCCTCAATAGACCTCTCTAGTCTCACTGCGCTAGAGAATCTATCAATCGGAGGGACCTCAATAAAGTCTCTTGATATTTCGAAAAATCAAGCTCTGGTAAGACTATATGCTTCTGGCAACAAAGAGCTATCGACTTTGCAGTATACCTCTCTAGCGAAGCTTCTCAGTTGCTATTTATCCAAATGTGCACTAGGAGTGGAAACTCTGAATAAGCTGATAGATAATCTCCCTGATGTCTCTGATGTCTTTGTCTATGCTAATGAACGTGTTTGGAAGAAACAACTCGAAGTATCCGAAAACACTGGTATAACAAAGACGCAACTCAACCTCCAAAAGGCTAAGAACAAAGGATGGCAAGTAGACCTACTAGAAGACGCTTGGTCTGTAGGACCAGCTGCTCCATGTATGATCCTTACGACTGCAATTCCAGTCAATGAGGAAATTTCGTTGACAGTTGAGAACTACTACGATCCATTTTGGGTAGACTGGGGGCAGTGGTGGAGTAGCTTCCTGCAGTCTAGTTCTTATGTTATCACACACGATGTAAGACAGCCTGAGATAAAGTACTACTCTAGAGGATTGATGGAAATTAGAGCTCCCAAACAAAAGCTTACTAAAGCAGAGTTTCCTAACAACGATCAGACTTACATGATTGATCTACACGACAATGAGTTGACGTCACTAAGTCTTGATGCTAAAAACTCGATGGTCTCTATGGATCTGCGCAATAATAAGCTAAGTAAGGAAGCTCTGAATCAGATCTTCAGTTCTCTACGCACACTGTCAGATATTCGCTACCCATTCCCACTTATAGGGCAAGATGCTTTCCCCACAAGCATACCCTTTGGCAAAATCTATATAGCTGGGAACCCCGGAGCCAAGGAGTGCAATACGTCAATAGCTACTAAAAAGGGCTATACGTTAGATATGCACACAGGTGTAGAGTCGCTATCTCCTTCGGATAGTTCAATCTACAGTTATCCTAATCCGGCTAATCAGACTCTCTACCTAAGTGACAAGGCTGATTATGCGGAGCTATACACCTATAATGGCGTACTGGTCTTTAAGGCTCAGAATGTTGTTAGGATAGATGTATCTAGTCTACCTCAAGGGAACTATCTACTTAGGATAAATGGCACTACGCTAAGAAAGGTGTCTATCGTCCACTAGAATACTAGAAGAGGATACATCCAATCATATTTTATTAAATATATAGCCGCGGATGAGTTTTTAAGCTCCTCCGCGGCTATAATTTTACCTCCATAAGAGATTTCTACAGCAAGAGTAAGCTGGCTGCCATTACCGCCATGCCAGCAACGAGCCCATAGATCGCTTGATGATGTTTACCATAGGCCTCCGCTGCAGGGAGCAACTCATCTAAAGAAATATACACCATAATGCCGGCTATCATGGCGAAAATAACTCCGTACGTATGCTCATTGAGGAATGGAGCGAGTAGAAGATACCCAACGATGGCACCTATCGGCTCTGCCAAGCCTGAGAGGAAAGAGATCGTGAAAGCTCGCTTTCGATTTCCCGTCGCATAGAAAATAGGAACTGAAACAGATATTCCTTCCGGTATATTGTGTATCGCTATAGCAAAGGCAATTGGAATACCCACACTGATATCCTGCATACCGGACAAGAAAGTAACCATTCCTTCGGGAAAATTATGAATAAAGAGTACCAAAGCAGTTATCATACCTACTCTCAGTAAATGCTTTTCCTTACCGGTATCACCCTCTTCTCTCTTAAGGCGATCAACCGCAGGAATATCCTCCACGCTATTTTTCAACTCGTGTGGATTCTCTCGCTCGGGTATAAAGCGGTCTATAAGTCCTATGAGCAAAATTCCCGCAAAGAAAGATAGTACAGTATATAGCTCAGGCAGACGCCCCGAGTAGAGTTTACGAAAATACTCAAGTGATGAAGGAAACATCTCCACAAAAGAGACATATATCATCACTCCTGCAGAGAAGCCAAGCGAGACACAAAGAAAAGTTGTATTGGTGCGTTTGCTAAAGAAAGCCAGTGCACTGCCGATACCCGTTGAGATTCCGGCAAAGAAAGTAAGTAGGAAGGCAGTTAAAACCTGATCAGAGAGCATTTTAATTTCCCCAACGCTTTAATATCACATCATAGGCATCTATTCTCCGGTCCCTCATAAAAGGCCACCAACGTCTTACAGTCTCACTACGAGCAGTATCAACTTCAACAAGGGCTACAGCTTCTTTATCCTCCATTCGACATAACCACTCCCCTTGTTGTCCGCACACAAAGCTATTTCCCCAAAAAGAGATTCCTCCCGTCAAGCCACTTGGATCCGGTTCATAGCCTACTCTATTGACGGCTACTACAGGGATACCATTTGCTACAGCATGCCCCCTCTGTACCGTAAGCCATGCCTCCAACTGGCGAGCTTGCTCTTGAGCATTATCTGTCGACTCAGTACCGATAGCAGTAGGATAAATCAATATGTCGGCACCTCTCATAGCCATAATACGCGCAGCTTCCGGATACCATTGGTCCCAACAAATCAGTACTCCTAAGCGTCCGATTGAAGTATCTATAGGCTGGAAACCTAAGTCGCCCGGTGTAAAGTAAAACTTCTCATAGTAGGCAGGATCATCCGGTATATGCATTTTACGATACTTACCGGCTATACTGCCATCCTTATCAATTACTACCGCTGTATTGTGGTATAATCCCGGAGCTCTTTTCTCAAAGAGAGAAAGCACAAGCACCACTCCGCACTTCTTTGCTAAGACGGAAAAATGCTCTGTAGACGGACCGGGTATAGTCTCTGCTTGATCAAAAAGAGCAACATCTTCTGTTTGACAGAAGTACAGGCCATTGTGCAACTCTTGCAGAACAATTAGATCTGCCCCTTGCGCAGCGAGTTGCTGAATCTTTCCATCCAGCTGCTCTATATTATGCGATCTATCAGCTGCGTTTGCTTGTTGAATAAGTCCTATTTTCATAAATTCCTTGCTTCTACACTCAAAAAACTTGGATTAAGAAAACCTTTAGGGATCTGCATAGTAGCACAATGCAAACTTCCATGCTGGTATATGAGTTCCCGACAATCAACCGGTATAACCTCTCTACTTCCTTTGAAGTACTGATTAAAGAGGAAGAGTGCTCTTTGATCCCAGTGTACCCCGTAGGTAGGCACTAAAACTGCGCCATTTACAAAAAGAAAGTTGGCATACGAGGCAGGCATCAGTGCCCCATCCTCATCACGAAGTCCCTCCACATAGGGCAAAGCTAATAACTTAAAAGGATCTCTATCCTCTATTTGTGTAGCGTGTATCTCATTCTCAAACTGCTGTAGCGCAAGCTTTATAGAAAAATCGTAGCAACCTAATGGCGATACATAGGCCACTGTATTACTATCGATAAAACGTGCAAGCGTATCAATGTGCCCATCCGTATCATCGCCCGGGATAAAACCATTTGCTGTCATTCGTATTGTCTTTGCGGAGAGTGTAGAAAGGAGCATCTTTAAGAGTTCCTCGCGATCCGATATATGATCATTGCGGTTGATTGAGAAGATGGAGCTGGCTGTCGCTAAAATCAATCCGTCCCCGGAGGACTCTAAAGCTCCGCCTTCTGTAACCAAGAACTCAGCTATCTTGACCGATACATCACTTCGGTAAAAACCCTGCTCCCCAAATAGTGAATAAGCTACCCGATTATCGTGATTAGAAGCATACTTCATTCCCCATCCATTAAATCGGAACTTCACGACCTCCTTTTTGCCGTCTTTGATACAAGCAATGGGCATGTAGTCACGCACCCAGGTATCATTCATCAGTACCGGCACAAAACGGATCGGATAGATTGTATTGAATGAAGTAAAATAGGGCTCCGGATCATCTAATGGGTGATGTAATAGGATCACCGGCTCAAAGCGACTAATTGCTTGCACAATGCCTATGTAGCAACTTCTGATTGCGTCTATGCGACAAGCCCAGTCCATCGTTTCACTCGGCCACGCAAGCACCACTGCATCCTGCTCTGCCCACTCCGGGATCATGCCTATGTACTTATCTTCCATAGCGATATCTGTACTCATTTCTTTATCCTCTTTCAGGTTAACAAAGTTAAGCATTAAACGCTATGACCACTCCTCTCTTACCCATCACTGGGTAGCGAAGAACTAAAAATACCTACGGAAAGGGCGCCTACCTCTCCCGTAGAAGCGTGGCTCCGGCTGAAAAGCATTGGGTATATGCTTAATTTCAAAAAGCCCCTGAGCAGGCCGATACACAACGGAGAGGATATCAAAGCGAATAGGAAGCCCCATTTTTTTCATACGGCTATAATGATCCGCTACATAACAAATATTCATCCTCTTCTGTCGGGTTACTGCAGACTGAGGGGTATAGAGGTAATTCTCATTACGCGTCTTTACTTCAAAAAAGACCAAATACTTACCATCCGTAGCAATCAGATCGACTTCTTTACGGTTATAGTACCAATTACGCTCCAAGACACGCATCAAGAGCTTGTCCTCAACATAGCGAAAGGCATACCTTTCTCCCTCTCTTCCTAACCAACTATGTGTATCCAACAGAATTAATTGCGTTTTCCCTCGGCTAATTGCTTCCTGAAACTCTCAATGTGACGAAGTTTCTTTTCATCCAATATTTCATCAATGCGAATGAGAATACTCGTCTCTTCCACATTGCTAAACTCATAGTTAACAGCCGTGCCTAAAAGAAGCAGCATCGGA
The DNA here is from genome assembly GCF_045865415.1 of Porphyromonas miyakawae. Taxonomy (NCBI): domain Bacteria; kingdom Pseudomonadati; phylum Bacteroidota; class Bacteroidia; order Bacteroidales; family Porphyromonadaceae; genus Porphyromonas; species Porphyromonas miyakawae. Next base: position 566,472 of record NZ_BAAFSF010000001.1, on the reverse strand, counting down.
GAGAGTGATAGATAGGCACTAAAGAGCGGAGGAATATTGATTCCCAACTTACGCACCTCATTTTTCAAGATACGATAGTCCTCTTTTACGTTGTCACCGCTAAATATTTCTCTTATCTCGTCCAAGTTACCTTCTATGGGAACCGGTTGCTTAGGGCACACCAAGTTACTATCATCATGGAAATATTTATCCATAAAGAAAAGGATAAGGTTGCGCGCTCGACGATTGTAGTCGGCATACATTGTCACCTTACCGAAAAAGTAATTTATATCAGGATAAATAACGGTGAGTCCACCCAACCCGTCCCATAGGTTATCCAAGGCAAATATCGTCTGCGAGCTCAAGCCGGAGGACTGAAAAGAAGGAGCTACAAAAGAGCGACCCAATTCAATCGTAGAAGGAAGAATATCTGTCACAAACTTCTCACTATAGTCAAACATATGTGAGGTAGCGAGTATATCTGTTCCCTTTGGGTTGCTTACCACGTCAGCACCATGAATAAAGCGATAGCCCCCGATGATCTCTTCTAACTCGGGGTTCCATACAATCAGTTGTTTATACCCTCCCTCAAGAGTATCAAATTCATCTATATCACAAGCCTTACCACTACCTCCTCCGGAAGCTCTAAAAGAGACTTCACGCAGGCGTCCTACCTCTCGCATAGCATTAGGTGCCTCATGGGCGGAAAATATGTATATATCATTGTTTCCGCGATTGGTCTTACGCATAAATAGGTTCTCGGTAAGCTCACTTCGGAGTAGGGATTTCTCTATAGGTTGTATGATCGTTTCCATAATAGGCTACTTTTTCTGTTCGTGATTAGTGGTTATCTTTGGCTTTACATCTTCAGTGAGATAAAATGAGGGAAGACTATATACCCGTGCTCTGATCTTTTTAGAAAGGACATCCACACGCTCCTTGCGCTCTTGCAGATCCTTATAACTTATTGGATCCCCCACCAGTACTGTATAATGATTTCCTTTAGACTTAAACATCTCCTGGGGCAGCATTGTGGTGCCTATATTAAACTTCACCCCCAATCGCTTGCGCCAAAGCTCTGTTTGATAGAAGCGCTTTGAATTATACCCATCAAAATAGAGAGGTACAATGTTGCGTTCATACCTTGTTGCTTGGCGTATATAGCTATTCTTCCAAGGCAAATCCTTTATTTCACCATTGATTTTTCGAGAGCAGACCCCTGCAGGGAAAGTAATCACCGGATAGGGGCCCGCCAAAGCCTCATTCAGTTTAACTACCGATTCACGGGATTGTGCTCCCAACGTATTTACAGGTACAAAAATATGACGAAATGGCTCTAAATTGAGCAACATATCGTTTACTATATAGCGTATTTCCGTTTGATAATGCTCTGCGATCATCACGGTGAGACAAATACCATCCAAAGCGCCTAAAGGATGATTGCAGATAAAGAGCTGCCGTGGATCTTTGGGCAGTCGCTCCACCCCCTTGAAAGAGAGGTGAATATTGAAATATTCAATTAGCTGCCGGGCAAACTCTATGCCCTCCAAATGTCCATATTTGCTCAGCACATAGTTTATTTCGTCCTGACAAATCCACTTTTCCAAAAAACGTGTTACAAACCGCGGAAGAGGACGCTTCAGCTTAGCAGCAGCCACTTTTCTTACATCAATCAATTTGATCTGCGCGCTTTGTGCCTGATCCTTATCTTGCGTATTCATTCTTATTTTCTCATGGGAAAGAGTCTGCTTGTGCCAAATAGAGCAACCCTTTTCCAATGTCATTACTCTCCTATTTTACTACAAAAATAAGAAAATCCTAATACAATAAAGTCTCAAAAAGAGCATTCGTTTCCCAACATGCACTTAATCAGCGACTTCCGCCACTACTTCATATTATAATACTAAGAGGGAAAAGCTTTTTTCTCTGTATTATGAAAAGATTGCTCGTCCCGCTGTTGGCACGTCGTGCACAAATTCCCATAGCTACAAGAGCATCACAAATTGCAATTATTTAAAAACAAAAAAAGATAAGAGAAGTGTCTCTTACCCATGCTATCTAATAAAGTTATGAATGAACACTTGTGACTATTTATCCGAGTGATAGCCGAAATTCTCTAACAGAGAGTCGTTACTACGCCAATCAGTAGCCACCTTTACAAATAGATCCAATCGAATATGCTTATCGAAGAGCTTCTCTAAAGCTCGCCGAGAGGTGATTCCAAGCTTTTTGATCGCCTGCCCACCATGTCCTATAATGATTCCCTTCTGGCTCTCCCGCTCTACCACAATCACCGCTTCAATATCAATACGCTCCTTATCCTCCTTAAACGAGGTCACCTCTACTTCTACAGCATAAGGGATTTCCTCAGCATAATAGCGAAGTATCTTTTCTCGTATTATTTCACTTACAAAGAAGCGAATTGGTCTGTCTGTGAGCTGATCTTCATCAAAGTAGCGTGGGGCTACCGGTAGCAACTCCCCAATTCTTTTCTTTAGCGGCTCTATATTGAAGTTGTTGGTAGCCGATATGGGTAGTAGCTCAGCCTGTGGCAACAAGTCATGCCATTTGTCCACCAACTGCTCTAACTGCTCATTATTGGAAAGGTCAATCTTATTAATTAATACGATGACTGGGACCTGAGCCTTTGCTACGTGCTGAATGAAGTCTTTGTTCTTCTCGGGAGTCTCCACTATATCGGTCACATAGAGCAGTATATCCGCATCACCTAAGGCCGATTCTGAGTAAGCTCTCATTCGCTCCTGCAAACGATAGCCGGGTTTGACCACTCCCGGTGTATCAGAGAATACGATCTGCATATCCGGTGTATTGACAATACCAATTATGCGATGACGGGTAGTCTGACTCTTAGGAGTGATGATAGAGAGTTTCTCTCCGACTAATAAGTTCATGAGCGTGGACTTCCCTACGTTGGGATTTCCCACGATATTTACAAATCCACTTTTGAAGTTTTCTTCTTGGCTCATGAGCTAAAGGGGTTGTGCAAGTTAAGCACGCTCAGAGGCCGTGTAACCCCATACAAGGTAAACAGCTCCCCATGTATAACCGGCACCAAACGAAGTAAGTATCAGCTTATCTCCTTTTTTGAGTTTAGACTCCCACTCACTCAAGCAAATAGGTATCGTAGCACTACTGGTATTACCGTACTTTTGGATATTAATCATCACCTTTTCACTAGGGATCCCTAGCAATCGGGTAACCATATCTATAATCCGCAAGTTTGCCTGGTGAGGTACCACCCATGTGATGTCCTCTTCAGTTAGATTATTACGCTCAAGAACCTTTTGGCAGCTGTCTACCATGCCTTTTATAGCATGCTTGAACACGTGCTGTCCATCTTGATGTACAAAGTGCTCATGGCGTGCCACGGTATCAGCAGTAGCAGGACTAACTGATCCACCCGAATACATGATGAGGTGCTCACGTCCGATGCCATCTGTACGGAAGAGTGCATCTATAACACCTTCTTTGGCTTCTCCTTCTACTACCTTCGCTTCTAAGAGGGCGCAACCGCTTCCATCCCCGAAAAGGGGAAGGGTTTGCCTATCCGTCACATCAACAGCTGCTGACATTTTTTCAGTAGCTACGACAAGTAAGCGCTTATAACGCCCCGAGCGAATATAGTTAGCTCCTGTTTCTAATGCATATAGCCAACTAGGACAAGCACTTACTAAATCAAAGGTAAAAGCATTAGTACAGCCTGTTTCATAAGCCACAACAGAGCTGGTAGTAGGGAAATGGTAATCCGCTGTATTGGTTGCCAATATAACTCCCTCAATGGAGAGAGGATCCACCCCACTCTTATCCAAGAGCGAACGTACAGCCTGTATAGCTAAATAGGAAGCTCCCTTACCGGGAACTTTCAGTACACGACGTTCCTTAATTCCAACACGAGTGGTAATCCACTCATCGCTGGTATCTACCATCTTCTCTATATCCGCATTGGTCAGCTTATCCTCTGGTAGGAAGCTACCTACGGCCGTTATTACGGCTTCTATTGTTTGTGGCATCTTGTTAGCTAATTTGTGTCTTTCTATAGATGGCACACTTATGGGGTGCTCTTATCGTAGCGCCACGGTGCCAAGTATTTTTTTGTAGCGTGGAGAGGATTGTAAGCTACGTGCTTACTCCTCTTCCTTCTCAATGGCTAACTGACCACGGTAATAGCCACACTCGGGGCATACGGTATGATAAATATGCCACGCACCACAATTGGGGCACTTTGCTATTGTGGGTACTGCTGCCTTGTCATGTCCACGACGTAAACGTGTTCTTGTGTGTGATTGTCTTCTTTTAGGATGTGCCATATCTCTGCGTTTAGCTTACTTTTTTCTATTCTTTATATTATATGTATATACTCTTATTTTTTATGAGTTACGAGGTAATTAGTTATCCTCATTCTCATCAGGCAAAAGTCCTCTTTTGCGTTCCTCTTCTTCCTGTTGCGCATAATAACGCATACTATCAGCATTACACTCGCCATCAGCGTGCACCCTCTTCATAGGGATAGAGAGCACCACTAACTGATAGAGCAAGTCGTCCATGGGCAGTACAGGGTCGTCCATGGAAACAATGAGCTCCTCCACATCGTCCAAATCCGTAGTTTGACCAAACTTAACCACAAAGGGATAAGAGGCATTAATAGGCAAATCAAGATCATCGGCGCATCGGTCACATATCGTTTTCACAAAGCCTCTTAATGCTATGTTCAATTGGAACACATTGCCCGTACGATCGCCCTCTACGAAAGCCTCCACCTCTCCGCCATAAATATCGAAAGGATTTTCACGTGCGAAGACAGCATTCTCCAGAGTAAATTGCTCAGAGAAGTGCCCCTCGGGAAGTCCGCTCAGTACGATACGATTCCTATTACCTTTCATTGCTCATTGTTCTGTATATCAATAAGATACGCTCCATACCTCATACGCTCCTAAAGCTTCAGTAGGAAGTCTTATCGCTATATTCCTTGCAAAGGTAGCAAAATAATGAAGAATGAAACATCTACCAAGTCTTTTGAGGGATATGAAAAAAGAATATTTTCGAGGAAAAACAGCTCTCTTCATTCAGGCATATCCACAGATGCTGCCAGTAAAACTATCTGCTTTGCCTTTGTTTCTGCCATTGCTTTAGCCGCTGCAGTAAGGGTAGCTCCGGTAGTAAGCACATCATCTAACAAAAGCACTCTACTACCGGCCGGAACCGAGTCACGTCCTATTGCAAAGGCCCCTTTCATACGGGTTAAGCGCTCCTCTCGGTGCATACCGGCTTGGCTTTGCTCATAGTGTCTACGCCTAAGCGCATGTGCGATGAGTGGAATGGAGGTCTCTAGTGAAATGCCGCGGGCAATAATCTCGGCTTGATTGTACCTCCGGTGAAGCAGCTTGTGCGGATGGAGTGGGACGGGAACAATACAATCATAATCCTCTCTACGCAAGTTCCAAAGCCGAGCTAGTAGCATACCCAAATAGAGTCCACCCTCTCGATTTCCCTGATACTTAATGCTATGGATTAGTTCCCGACAGACGCCCTCCTCTTCAAATATAAACCCTCCCAAGAAAGCTGTTACTACTTCGGGTAGCTCCTCAAAACGCTTTTGCCAAACACTTTGCGTAAATGTAAATGGAATCAAATGTCCCAAACAGTGGACGCAGAGCACTGTTTCTGCCCTACTCAATAGTTTACCACAAGCCGCACACCTTCTTGGAAAAAGGAAATAGCGCAACGGTTCTATGAGCTCACTCAGCTTGTAGTTCTTTAAGAATGGCATACACATCCTTCAAAGAAAATCCTCTATTCACTGCCCACTGAATAACCTTACGCTCTATCTGGTCAGGTGTAGCCTCATCAAGGGTTTCAATTCTCCGCTGCAAAATACCTCGGAGTATATCAAGAGCCACCTCCTCCTCCATCACCTGAGGAACAAGCGCATTCACAAGCTCCCTATCAAGTCCCATTTCGTAGAGCATGAACTTTATTTTATAGGGCCCCCAACCATTGAATCTGAGTTTGTCACTGGCATAAAGAGAAATATAGCGTCGTTCATTGATAAACCCCTGTTCGGTCAGATGAGACATAATTACAGCTATTTGCTCTCTACTCAATTCTCTGCGCATAAGCCACCGGGTCACCTCCTGAGGAGAGCGCTCTGCTTTTGCACAATAAGCCTCTGCATCCAGTCTGTGTTGCTCCTCTGATTTCTCTTTCTTCATCACGAATTGCTAATTATTCCCATAACGAAACGCTGTTTGCCGGAGAGATCCTTTACCAACTGCAAATCCGAGAAAAGCTGCGTAGCCCGTAAAAGTGAAAGCGTCTCCTCCGCAAGAAGGGAATTTATCTCTAAATAGAGAGAGAAAGGCAAACGCTTTGGCAGCAGCGGCAATAGGGCTGCAATAGCACGAAAGTAATACAAATCATCCTGATGAGGAAAAGCAAAGAGAGCTTCCTGCGGCTCATATGACAATACATGCTGCGCCAAACTTTTTCGCTCCGCTTCTGCCACATAGGGGGGATTACTCACCAAAATGTCAAGTGGCTCTATTTGCTGAATGAAGGAATCCGGTTGAGTCATATCGCCCTCAATAAGCTTTACTGAACCTTTGATAGCATGCTCATAGCGAGTTACATTTGTATGTGCATAGACGAGAGCTGCACTACTCTTTTCTACCCCATAGAGGGAGCTATCTTTCAGGTAATAGGCTAGATAAAGTGGTATGGCAGCTGAGCCTGTACCTAAGTCTAGGATACGAAGTGATGACTCCAAAACATGCTTTTCCACAATGCAATTGCATAGCTCCTCCGTCTCCGGACGAGGTATGAGCACGCCCCGGCCAACCGATAAGTTGAAAGGACCAAAAGATGCTTCTCCCAGTACATACTGAAGCGGTTCGCCCGCCTTGAGACGAGCTTCCGCCTCCTTCAATCTAATAACTTGGTCACTACTTAGTACATACTCTGCACGCTGTATATACCACTCACTTCGGCTCATGTGGCAAATAGAGCACATGAGTGCCACTGAGATGGCAGCTGCCTCTCGGGGAGGATAAACCCCAAGAAGATGCTGCTCTACCTCCTTGCAAAGGGTCCCTGCTATTCCGGTTTGCTCCATCATGCAGCAAAGTTACTACCTTTACTTGATACCTTTGCATCTTCTCTTGATCACAATATGGCTAAGCGTTCTGCCGAGCCAACAAAACTTTTTGGGCCATGTTAATTCCTAAGACAGCAGCTAAAACTTATGTAACTTTGCAGCATCGCACAAGAATATGATCAATGAATACCACCGGCTATATACCCACGCAAGAGGAAATAGAAGAGATCATACAACGAAGCAATGAACTCAAGGAGATGTCTCCGGATAGGATTCTACTGGGGAAAAGTGTACTTCCACATGCCTTTCGCCCCTTTGTTGCCCGAAGAGTAGCAATATGGAAACGCTGGCAACATAAGTTTCCCTCCTTTGCAGAAGCTCCTTTTTTTATACCTACAGAGGTAGCTTTTCAACAAGCTTCAAGCGAGGTTTTAGCAAAGCATAAGGCACAATATGTGAATCGGGACACCCATTTGATTGATGGGACAGGCGGATTGGGAATAGACTTCTACTACATGAGCCGTGATGCTCACTGTGCCGACTATTTTGAACTTGATCCACTTCTATACGCAGCAGCGGAGTACAACATCAGACGATTAAATATAGGTTCTGCCCATACATTACACCATTCAAATAGTATAGAAGCGCTCAAACAGCTCAGCTTAAGTACCCAAACCCTACTCTACTTAGACCCGGCCCGACGGGATGCCGGTGGACGGAAGACATTCCTTTTAGAGGACACTCTACCCAACCCTCTTGAGGTAGTGGATCTATTGAAAAGTCTCAATTATCAAGGGCGCATACTACTCAAACTTTCGCCCATGTTAGATATTGAGGCTCTGTTACACAGTCTTCCACAAGCGTCTCATATCTCCATACAAGCCGTTGGAGATGAAGTAAAAGAACTTCTTCTCTATATTGAGTCTATTGAGGTCTCGACATGCACTCCCGAGCAGATACCGCTCCACATTCATATCTATCCGAAGGAGGGGGCAAAAGCCTCTCTCTTCTCATGCTCCATTAAAGAAGAGCGTGAAGCTCAAGCGACTATAGCGGAAGAGATCGGGCCGTGGCTCTACTTGCCCCATGCGGCTCTGCTCAAAGCAGGTGCCTTCAAACTACTTTCCGCACGATATAACGTCCAGAAGCTTGCAACAGACAGCCACTTGTACACCTCAAAAGAGTGCTGCGAAGCGTTTCCCGGGCGTATCTATCACATAGAGGAGGTGCTTCCTTGGAAATCCGGGTTACACAAGCAGCTGAAAGGTCGTTGGCATGAGGCTGATATTACCGTGAAGAACTTTCCGCTTACTCGAGCTGCTCTTTACAAAACACTCCATCTACGTGAAGGAAGTGCTGTGCGCTTAATAGCCACGCAAGTAGCACAAACACCTGTACTGATTCATGTTACCCCACACTAACCGCCTGACTCCCTACCCCAAGCTCCTGTCCGGCTGTAGCAAAAGACACAAGTACAATGAATCAATTGGAAAGAAAACATGTATATCTTTCATACGATAGATTTATATCTTTCAGACAAAATATCTATACCTTTCATCCAATAGATCTGTACCTTTTCCCCAAGCAGCAATATCACAATTAGCCTTTTGACTCCCCTACTACAAGGCAGTAAGAATAAAGAGTTGGGAAGTACTCGCATAGGTAGGCAAATCCAATTGCGGATAAGAGAGAGTGTGTAATTGTACAAAGAGGTCAAATTTCTGATCCGCAAATAAAAGAGAGAGAGCCACCCAAAGGGCGACTCTCTTAAAGTATACACCGCAGTAAACTCTATTTAATTTAGAAATTAGCGTTATTCGGTGTTCTTGGGAAAGGAATTACGTCCCTGATATTGGTCATTCCGGTTACAAAGAGGAGGAGACGCTCAAATCCCAATCCGAAGCCACTATGCGGCACTGACCCAAAGCGACGAGTATCCAGATACCACCAAATATCCTTATCAGGAATATGCAACTCTTGTACTCGCTGCAACAGCTTATCGTAGTCCGCTTCACGTTCGCTTCCGCCAATAATCTCACCGATCATCGGGAAGAGTACGTCCATACCGCGCACCGTCTTGCCGTCATCGTTCTGTTTCATATAGAAGGCCTTTATATCCTTCGGATAGTCTGTCATGATTACAGGTTTCTTGAAGTGCTTCTCCACAAGATAACGCTCATGCTCACTGGAGAGATCAGCTCCCCAATAAACAGGGAATTCAAAAGTTACACCCTGCTCAATAGCCTTCTCTAAAATAGTAATTCCCTCTGTGTAGGTAATACGTTCAAAGGGGTGCTTCAGTACAAAATTTAAGCGTTCGATCAATTCCTTGTCGAAGTGCTCTTGGAGGAAGGCCAAATCATCGGCACAGTTATCCAAAGCCCACTGCACGCAATACTTGGTAAACTCTTCCGCCAAATCCATGTTATCGTGTATATCATAGAATGCCACTTCAGGCTCAATCATCCAAAACTCCGCAAGGTGACGAGGGGTATTGGAGTTCTCCGCACGGAATGTTGGACCAAAAGTATAAATACCGCCTAAAGCCAATGCAGCTAACTCGCCCTCAAGCTGCCCGGATACCGTGAGCGAAGTAGGCTTGCCAAAGAAATCTTTCTTGTAATCAACTACTCCGTTCTGCTTTTTGGGGAGTCGCTCTAAATCCAAAGTGGTGACTCTAAACATCTGCCCGGCTCCTTCTGCATCACTCGAGGTGATAATAGGAGTATGCACGTAATAGAAACCCTTATTGTGGAAGAAGGTGTGTATCGCTATGGACATATTGTGCCTTATACGATAAATAGCCCCAAACGTATTGGTACGCGGACGCAGATACGCAATATCTCGAAGAAATTCAAGTGAATGTCCCTTCTTTTGCAAAGGATACTCATTGGGATCTGCTGCTCCATAGAGAGTAATTTCTTCTGCCTGAAGCTCTATGCTCTGCCCTGCCCCTTGAGAAGCCACTAATTTGCCTACGGCACAAAGCGATGCTCCTGTGGTGAGCTGAGTCATTAGCTTCGCATCAAAGTGGGCATTTTCAGCCACTATCTGAAGATTGTGTATAGTAGAACCGTCATTAACAGCTATAAAAGAGACATTTTTATTGCCACGGCGGGTACGCACCCACCCTTTCACACAGACATCCGTATTTATTGGAGCTTTGTCAAACAGCTCCTTAATCATAGTTCTTTTCATAGATTTCTATCTGATGATATTGTTAATCAAATCGCCCCATCTTAAGATTTATAACTTCCGTCTCAGTTAAATAACGCCAATGCCCCCGAGGCAAGCGTTTCTTTGTTAGTCCGGCAAAGTAGACTCGATCCAAAGAACGCACATGATAGCCCAAGTGCTGAAACATCCTCCTTACAATCCTATTGCGTCCGGAGTGTATCTCTATTCCCACAAGAGCCAGATTATCCTCATCTATATAACTGATTGCATCAGCATGTATTTCACCATCCTCCAGTTTGATGCCCTCTGCCAACTGCTTCATATGCTCCACTGATACGGGCTTATCTAACGACACCTGGTATATTTTTTTCTTTAGCTGTGAGGGATGCAAAAGGTTGGCTGCCAAATCGCCATCGTTGGTAAGCAACAGTACACCGGTAGTATTTCGGTCTAAACGTCCCACAGGAAATATTTTCTCCTCACAGGCATTCTTCACTATATCCATCACGGTCGTACGCCCCTGTTCATCACTTACTGTGGTAACGCAATTTTTAGGTTTATTCAGTAATACGTACACCTTGCGCTCAATGGACATTTCCTTACCATCACAAGTAATACGATCCATGCGCGTTACCGTTGTACCAAGCTTTGTTACGATTTCGCCATTTACGGCGACCCTCCCTTCTGCGATCATCTGGTCTGCTACTCTGCGAGAGCATAGGCCTGCATTTGAGAGATATTTATTGAGACGTATCGGATCACTTTTCTCAACGTTAAACTCCGGGTAGGAAATAACCTTCTCGGCAGCCGGTTGAATATGAAGTTTTTGCTTTTTTTTCTTTGTGTTTTTCTTGAAGGGTTGTCTCGCTCTATCAAAAGAATTGTCAGCCACTCTACGACCTGCATACCCATGAGACTCGTTATACTCTCCATCACTCACTCCATAGGTACGATCTGCCTCACGACGTATAGCACTGGACGTACCGGGCTTCTTAGCCGGATACCGATGCCATGAGGCGTAAGACGACTGATTTCTATCAAGGTCTGCAGTTTCTCTATTGAGAGAAGCGGGACTGGCGGAGACAACTCGAGAAGCTACTGCAGAACGTCTGTGCGAAAACGTCTCACGAGTTTTTCCCTCATTATTTCGAGAATTATTGCGTCTATCAGTGCCTTTTTCAATCGGGTCAAAGAGATCACTAGGGATAGTCTCTTTTGCCTTGCCATCCAAGGTACTAAGTACTGTTCTACCACCGGACGTTTTATCCTGTGTGTTAATCACAGCTTCCTGCGATGGATTATTGGTTACTCTGACCCTCTTGCGATTCTTTTTAGGAAGACCTTCCTCTTCCCTTAGCTCATCTCGAGTGAGGAATTCGGGGTGCACCTTATTGTATTGAGAGGACTCTTTAGGTGCGTTTTCGTCAAGCATACGTATCTTTTCTCCGGTTGGTCTCGGCTTATTATCTCTTACTACCGAGGAACTGAGTCCACTCACACCATTTAGATGAGAACGAACAACTTGTCTACATCGGTATGTATATCTACTTTCTACAAAAGTACTAATAAAATCAGATTCCTACGTAATTTAGAGGCGTTATGCTCATTATTTCGTTCTTTACCTGATCACTCAATGCTAAGCCTTCTACAAATGCACGTATCGTAGCCTCATCCATTGCCTGTCCGGTGCGGGTCAACTCCTTAAGCGCTTCATATGGGTGCGGATACCCCTCGCGACGCAAAATGGTTTGAATTGCCTCAGCCACCACTTCATAGTTGCGAGATAGATCTTGCGAGATGCTCTTTTCATCTACAATCAACTTGCCCAATCCCTTTTTCAAACTCTCCAAAGCGATTAAAGTATAGGCAATAGGCATACCCTCATTGCGTATCACCGTTGAGTCAGTCAAATCACGCTGCAAACGAGAAATCGGTAGCTTACGGGCTAAGAACTCAAGCAGGGCATTCGCTAGCATCAGATTGCCCTCTGCATTCTCAAAGTCAATCGGATTGACCTTATGTGGCATAGCTGAAGATCCAACTTCGCCAGCCTTTATCTTCTGACGGAAGTAGCCCATGGATATATAGCTCCATACATCACGAGCTAGGTCGATTAGTATGGTATTGATACGTTCCATAGAATGGAACAGATCTGCCAGATAGTCGTAGTTGGAAATCTGTGTAGTCAGCTCTTCGCGATGCAAGCCTAAAGAGCCCACAAAGCGTTGTGCGAAGCTTTTCCAATCTATATTAGGGTACGCTACATGGTGCGCATTAAAGTTACCTGTGGCTCCCCCAAACTTAGCCGTAATAGGGACCTGCTTGAGCTCCTTTTGCTGACAACGAAGACGATAGGCAAAGACCTCTATTTCTTTTCCTAAGCAGGTAGGAGAGGCGGGCTGGCCATGGGTATGAGCTAACATGGGAATATTAGCCCACTCCTTAGCCAAAGACTCTAACGTGGTTATGACCTCTTCTAACGTAGGTAGATAAACCGCTTCCATGGCTTCCCGCAACATTAATGGGAAAGCTGTATTATTGATATCCTGACTGGTAAGTCCAAAATGTACAAACTCACTATATTCAGTAAGATTCAAACGCTCAAACTGCTCTTTTATATAGTATTCAATGGCCTTTACGTCATGATTGGTTACCTTCTCAATTTCCTTTACACGCTGAGCTGCCGCATCGTCACACTCCACAGCAATAGCATTGATCTTTTGCTTGTCAGTGTCACTCAATTTGCCCTTAAGCTGCGGTACAACGTCACTCAATGCAAGAAAGTATGCCACCTCTACACGTACACGATAACGTATCAAGGCTGCCTCTGAAAAATAGGCTCTCAAACGCTCTGTTTTATTTCCATATCGGCCATCTACAGGACCTACTGCAGTCAATTCACTTAAATTCATCATCTTCATTTATTCGTTTCTGTATAGTAAAGCAGTTGCAAAAGTAGCTATTCCTTCCTCTCTACCCACAAAACCTAATCCCTCACAAGTCGTTGCCTTTACTGAGATAAGAGTATCCGGACCGACTATCTCAGAGAGAGCATGACGCATCAACTCGATATAGTCCTTTAGTTTGGGGCGTTCTGCCATAATAGTAATATCCACATTAGCTACTAACCAACCCTGCTGCTTAACTAAAGCTACCACCTTAGCTAAAAGGATCTTACTGCTGATGTCTTTATAAGCCTCTTCTGAAGGTGGGAAGTGATATCCAATGTCTCTCAAGGAAGCTGCCCCCAATAGAGCATCACACAGGGCATGCAAAGCTACATCTCCGTCTGAGTGTGCTAGCAAACCTCGTTCAAAAGGAATTTGTACACCACAGAGTACTAACTGCCCCCCCTCTTGCCGGAAGCGATGTACATCAAAGCCGTTTCCTACGGCAAATGGAATACGAGTCATCTTCTATATCAACGGAATAAACTTCTTATTCCATCAAAGTCAAATGCAACGGTAAAGCGAAGTGTTTGGTCCAAAGGATTCGCTGCTACAGTAGAAATCAGATAGGAGGCATCAATACTAAACACACTCATCTTAAAGCCCGCTCCCAATGTAAAGAACTGTAAGTTCCCTTTATTCGGACTAATATAAGAATAGCCGGCTCTGAGGAAAAAACGGTTATCATAGCTGTATTCCATGCCGACCCCTAAATTTATTTCCTGTAACTCCTCTTTGAAGCCACCGGGGGCATCACCGAAAGACTTAAAGATACCTGCTATAGAGGAGGTATTGATGTATTTATCGTAGGCTTCTTTATAAGCTTCGGGATCCTTCTGATCCTGAAGTGGTGGAGTAGGCACCAGCAATTTATTGAGTTCCAGGTTAAGTGATAGTGCATTATAACTATCAATGGGATAAAGTAATCCTGTACCGATACCTAAATTAGTAGGAATGAACATTGATTGTCCTCCTCCGTAAGAAATTTTAGTACCGATGTTCTTGATATTGTATCCAAACGTCCACAAAGTTTCGCTTTGACCTATATAAAAATACTTTGTCAGGAATCCGGATATATCTGCAGCAAAGGCGTTCCCGGCTTGCGACTCACCTGTAGCAAGATTTTGGTCGCCCCTTATATAACGTAAAACAACACCCATTGAATAATCAGGCGTCAACTGTATAGAGTACCCAAAATCCACAGCAAACTCATTAGGATGGGCTTGACCCAGCGATCGTGACATTTCGTCAAATTGCTCCACACTCCCCATGGAAAAGTAGCGCAAAGAGGCACTTAAGGCCTGATTATCGGAAGCACCTATCTTGTAGTATCCGACCAATTCCATCAACTTTATATCTCTCACTATCTTAGCCAGCCAAGGGGTATAAGAGAATGAGACTCCCGCCTTTGAAGAGAGAAAGGCATATTTAGATGGATTGAAGTACTGCGCAAAAACATCAGGTGTAGTTGACACACCTACATCTCCCATTCCTCCACTCCGGGCACTGGGGTTAATCTGAAGAGAAGGCACAGAAGTAACCACTGCATTAAAGCGACGCTCCGTTACTTCGCCCTCATTTTGTGCCTTTAGAGGGGCATAAGCAGCACTTAGTATCCCTACGGCAAGGAAGATCTTGACTACCGCAGTAAAGCGGAAATTGATATGTCCTATATTCATACTATGTTATTATTCTTTTTGTTCTACAAGAGCAGCTTCGTCAACAATAACCAACTTGCCTGTTGCATAGCTTACTCTACCATTATTTCGTGTTATTACCCATCGGTAGAGATAGAGTCCCGACTGTGGGTTAGTTCCATAAGAGGTTGTGGGTAGCCACTTAATCTCTTGCGGTATATTTAGTTCAGTTTTTATTGAGATATTGTCACTTTTCGCTACTACCCTTCCGGTGAAATCAATCAGCTCTACATAGCCGATAAACTCTTCTCGAGGCTGATTGGTCTGTACCTTAAAGGTCACCTCTTTGCCGCGCACCACCGGATTGGGATATACAGCAGCTACAACTGCCTCTGCCGATAGATCTTTATTCACTCGGAAATGAATAGTCTTTGTAGACATATTATTGTACACATCCCATACCGTTAGAGTAGCCGTATGATCCCCCTCGGTTACTTCAGGTATCGTATAGGCAATAGTACCCAAACCTGCTTCTGTAGCCGAAGCCTCATAATAATCATTTAGACTATAAGTATAGTCGAACTGGTTGTCTATACAAAGCGTAATACGATGTCCTAAGCCACTCTCAGAAAGATTAAGGCCACTATCGTCGTACACTTCAGCAAAGAGGAAAGGAGTGGGACCGGTAAGGAAATAGTCTGTAGCCGTTGAGTCATTCAAAAAGCATTTTCTAATTTCCGGGGGAGTGGTATCTACCGCCAGACCTCCCGGAGAGCCTGGTACAACCTTAAAAGAGCGATCTACCCCCATTGCCTCCAGCTTCTTCTCTTCATCATAAGCATAAAGATTGATACGACCATTACCCTCTCCATAGGAGACATCCTTTGGTACAGTAAAAGTAAAATCGAAATACCCATTCTCAACCTTTGTATTACCGGCATAAATCAACCCGGGATAATCCGAATAAGGCTGTTTGTTCTCTAAGTAGGAAGGAATATTGGATTCTAATGTTTCCATAGTCTGCTCACTGTCAAAAACAGTCACAGCCATAGAGCCGTTAAAATCCCCATTCACAGCACCTCCTTGCGTTCCTATATAGCCTTTGACATGTACTTTTTCCAAAGCTTTAAGACGAATGGTATCACTACTTCCGAGCGATAAGTCGTTGATTGTATTGATTACGGCTTGATGAGAGGGGACATTAAGTCGCAAGGCAGGATCACCAATCAGCAAAAAATTAAGCTTATTGATAGTGTCGCTACTTATGCTAATCATCTTGTTCTTTGCATGCTTAAGTACAGTACCAAATCGGTATAGCTTTTCATCCTTATCCTTAGAAAAGAGGCTCTCAGTAATGGCCACATTAAGATTTTGATTGTAAATATCAATCACTACGCGAGTGGTAGTATAGAGTGCAATAGCAGCACTCTTTTCGTTGAGAAAAGCACGTTCACCGGCACTTGTCAGCGGGCTATCAAAATTGGAAAAATCACACGTGGCAGTAATCCAAAGAGGACAATGAGGAAAATCAAAGCGTTGGATATCAGCTACAGTAAGGATCTGTTCATCGCTCCAAGCAGAGGGGTTACCATGACCTGTATAATTAACAAAGAGCAAACCCTTCTTGAAGGCATCCATCAACTTACGTCTGGCACCTGGGAATGTATTTAAGCCATTCACAGTTTGGGAGGGAAAGGCATCAAAATAGACCTTTGTGAGCATCAGTTCAGGCATCAAGGATTCGGTTAGCTTAGCCAATTCCTCTGCACGCCGCAAATGTCCGTATCCATCTCCATTATCAGCGACAAAACAACCACGTGTTTTCCAAACTCCAGG
Source organism: Porphyromonas miyakawae (assembly GCF_045865415.1). Classification (NCBI taxonomy): domain Bacteria; kingdom Pseudomonadati; phylum Bacteroidota; class Bacteroidia; order Bacteroidales; family Porphyromonadaceae; genus Porphyromonas; species Porphyromonas miyakawae. The sequence continues at coordinate 549,784 of NZ_BAAFSF010000001.1, read as the reverse complement.
ATCAAGCTTGGACGCATAGTCTATACTCTTATTTACCGCTGCCCTTGCTTCGCTGAGTGTACGCACGGTAAAACGCCCTACACCGATCACCATTCGCTTCTTTCCGTTGGTTAGGTTGTCATCCTCTGGTAGTAGGTAAGTAAAATAGTCGTCCGTATTATAGCTATCCATATTAAGTGAATTAACACTTTGATAGGTCAACAAGAACTCCGTTCCACTCTTCTTAAGTGCTTGCCACTCATAACTTAATAGCCTATTGTCAGCAGCTCCATCACCAAAAAGTAAAAGATTCATAGGAGCTTCTGTAGGACTTTTAGCAAGATTAGCCGCCACCCAACGATCATAGAAATATTTGGTCATCAGACGATATGCCGTAGCATCCGGTGTGCCACTTGAAAATTCGTTGAAGAGCTGTTCTTGCGTCATCACGAGTACTTTAAGCCCTTCGTTATCAGCATGAAACTGTCCCAAGCGTTTTGCTTCACCCAAGAAAGCTTTCGTGGAGATAATCATCAGGTCAGGCACACCCTCGTAGCCCCGTATATTCTGTGTTTCAACCGGCTCTAACTTAGCTATATTGTAAGCATCCTCCGGTGCGCAGAGCACAAACTCTATCGGTTGCCCATTCTTACCCATGGCCGCATGATCAAAATAATCACCCGTGAGTTTAACCTGGCGCACCTCATTAGGACTCTCTATAGCCCACAGCAAAGAATTAGAGGGAATTTTGTCTATTTTGAATCGATAATTCAACCCGGCCCTCCTAAACAAAAGTTGCTTACCTTGCTCATAAGAGAGACGCCCTTTGTAGCGTATGAAAATATAGTCTAAATAGGATTTTTCGGTGGCCGGAGACAAACGTAAATTCAAATGAAGAGCATCGCCAGCGCCTTGAAAAGCATAAGATCCTCCTACATAGTGTCGTATACCCGCCAAGAAATTGGGATGGGATGTATCCTCCCGTCTATTCATTCGGTCCTCTATCACCCTCACACCCTCTGCCGAAAGCTCAAAGAGAGCCTCCGAATTAGGTAGAGCAACATAAGCTGCATAGACCTGAATATTACTTCCCGACACCGGGGTTCCATTATCAAAAGGAATGGTCACTTTACGCTCCGCAGCACCGGATAAAGGCTCTCCTACCAACATACGGCCGGATTGCTTCAAAGAGGTAGATTCTTCTTCATGAAGGAGAAAGCCATCGTAATATTCTGCAATGGGAGGAGTATCTCTTACCGGAGCTACTTCTTGCTCCATTAACCTAACACCGGCTATATCGGACAAGAAATAATACCCTTCCGTAGCGTAGTGATTGATCTCTCGCATATACGACTCCTTCGCATGATCATAGCTAAAGGAGGTAACACCTTCTGCATAGAAATAGAGAGCATCATTTTGCTGCACAATTGGTACAGCCGGCAATGCCTCGCGAGGTGCATCAGAGAGCTTCTCGCTAAGCAAGGAGCTTCCATATCCATATACACCCACTTCTTGAGGTTTTTCAAATCCGGCTTTACGCAATGCCTCATAGGAAACACGGTACACTCCACTCTTCTGAATAGCCACCTTTACCCACTTACCGGATGCAAAGGGACTACCTGCCACACCCTCAGCCGAGTCTATAGCAGAAAGCCCTACCACCAGTAGACAGCTATACAGCAGTTTGAGCCAATGGAATATGTACCCGTTTCTCATCAATTCTATAACGTACTACTCTCGGTTTTAGTGTATGTGCCCGCACTCTTTATATGTCAGTATCTGTACAAAGGTAACGCATTTGCTTCTTTTCATGCTTTTGGAGGAAGTGCCCCCTTTAATAGGTAATTTATTAAATAGGCCATAAAAACCTCTACCAAGTGTATAATTCCGCATATTTGGGTATATTTGCTTACAACAACTATATATAAACAAATGAAACTACTACTGATCAGTAATTCGGCAAGCCCCGGAGAAAAGTATCTTGAAAAAGCCTCCGCAGACCTTGCCCACCATCTCGGTGAAAAAGGTAAGGCTCCTATATTCATTCCATATGCCGCAGTCACTTATTCGTTTGACGAATATGTAGAAAAGGTCAATACCGCCTTAAAGTCCTACGACATACATGTGCGTGGTATTCATCGCGAAGCTGATCCTATTGCAGCTATTAGCCGTGCCGATGCGATTCTTGTCGGAGGGGGTAATACATTTCAGCTTGTAAAAATGATGCAAGAGCAAGGACTTATACAAGCCATACGTGAGTGCGTACTCCATAGCAATATTCCCTATGCAGGTTGGAGTGCAGGTAGCAATATAGCTTGTCCCACCATCTGTACTACAAACGATATGCCTATCGTAGAGCCCCTCTCTTTTAAAGGGCTTGACTTCGTTCCTTACCAGATTAATCCCCACTACTTAGATGCCCACCCTGAGGGACACGGAGGAGAAACACGTGAGCAGCGTATTCTTGAATACATAGCAGCAAATCACGATCGCTATGTGGTAGGGTTACGAGAAGGCTGTCGCTTGTTAGTAGACGATAACGGGTCTCGTCTTATCGGTGAAAAACCGGCTCGCATCTTCAAATATGGAGAACCCATAAGAGAGGTACAACCGGGAGAATCTCTCAATTTTCTCTATCAATAAGAGACTTATCAACTCAAAGGAGAGCTGAGGGCAATTAAAGTGTCTGTACTTACGCAGCTTACATCCACCTGTTGAAGGTAATACCTTGGCGTCCTTATACAGAGGGCATATAAACGCACAAAAGGACGGATCCGAGAGGATTTCGTCCTTTTGTTTGCTATTCAACTTCCTACATTTTTCTGCAATCACTCCTCGCAGCAAGTGAGAGAGGACAGAGTATTTACTTCACTCTTTTTGCTGTATTATAAAGAAATAAGAGCAAGACTCCGAACTCAAATACTATACCGGTAGCGGTAGGATAATGCACATCAAAGTAGTCTCAGCAAGACAGCACTTTATCCCAAGAAACTCTTGAGTTGCTGGCACTTGTCTCCCTGGCGCAACTTACGTATAGCTTTCTCTTTAATCTGTCGCACACGCTCACGAGTTAGGTCGAAATGCTCACCGATCTCCTCAAGTGTCATCTCTGGGTATTGTCCCACTCCAAAAAACATTCTTACGATCTCTGCCTCTCGATCGGAAAGGGTAGAGAGCACCCTATCAATCTCCGTATTGAGAGAAGACTGCATCAAGTCACGGTCTGCACTGGGAGCATCCTCATTAACTAATACATCCAACAGGTTATTATCTTCCCCCTCCACAAAAGGCGCATCAATAGACACATGCTTACGGAAAGACTGCATTGTAGTAGCAATCTTCGTTTGATCGTCTCCAAGTATATCTGATAATTCGTTGATAGAGGGTTTGCGCTCATGCTCCTGCTCAAAAGCCTCTACTGCTTTTGTAATCTTAGAGTTATTACCAACCTGATTAAGGGGAAGCCTCACAATACGGCTCTGCTCGGCAAGAGCCTGCATGATAGATTGCCTGATCCACCATACTGCATAGGAGATAAACTTAAACCCTTTTGTCTCATCAAACTTCCTCGCTGCCTTAATAAGCCCCAAGTTTCCCTCATTAATTAAGTCCGGAAGACTAAGTCCTTGATTCTGATATTGCTTTGCCACTGAAACCACAAACCTAAGGTTAGCATTGACAAAGCGATGCAGTGCAGCAGCATCTCCTCTGTGACTAGCTTGCGCCAATTCTACCTCTTCGTCAATGGAAATCATCGGCAAACGACCTATTTCTTGCAGATACTTATCCAGTGATGCGCTTTCTCTATTGGTAATTGACTTAGTAATCTTTAATTGCCTCATGCTTGCTTATCTATGTACTCTTTCTTTTTTCTATTGTCAGCACAGCCCACACACTCTCCTCGCGGTATGAACTGTAAATGGATGAATTTGTTGATAGTGATGTATCGCCCCGGCTTCCTACTACTTCTTCGTCGCTTGTATATTTATCAAACACATGCTCGGCAGCGGTACTCTTTATCGAACACCGCTACTATAACCGACAAGCGGTGAAAATGTTCACTCTAAGCAAAGAAAGTAGTTTACGTAGGGGGCGAACTTTTCATAAAGGCTCTACCTTCTAAAAAGGAACTGCTCCCCATGATATCTACACAAGTAGCATAGGGAGCAGTGTACAAAAAGATTAGCTAACTATCTCTAATTCAGATCAATCACTATAGATTTAATCCGTCCATTAGGATAAAAGCCTCTAACCATAAGGGTTTTTTCCTGACTTGAACGGCTCTGAAGCTGTGAAACAATGCGCATGGCATCATCCACACTCTGAATGCGTACGTTATTCACTGTAAGAATGATAAAGCCCTCTTTAATTCCATTCTGGCGGAATTTACCCTTCTCAACCTTATCTACAACCACACCATAAGAGATACCGTACGAACGCTTTTGCGACACAGATAATTCTTTAAGTGATGCACCTAAGAGCTTGCTCGCATCTGATATCTTGACAATGCCCGTATTGCCCTCACTGTTCTTAAGCACTACAGAGAACTTCTTTGTTACTCCCTTACGGTCCACTGTAATACTAATGCGATCACCAGGAGTCTTTGTGGAAATGATCTCTTGCACTTCGGTCATATTCATCACTCTACGGCCATCTACAGCAACGATTACGTCATGCTTTTCTATACCTGCTGCATAAGCTGCACTCACCTCAGCAAAATCTGTTACGAAAACACCGGCATCCACCTTTAAGTTGTACTTATCCTTCAGTTCTTTGTTGATGTCCGTACCAATTATCCCCAATACAGCACGCTGTACAGTACCGAATTTCTTTATGTCGCCTACGACTTTCGCTGCGGTATTGATAGGCACAGCAAAGGAATAACCGGCATAATTGCCTGTATTGGAGTAGATCATTGTATTGATGCCGACTAATTCTCCACTCGCATTGACCAATGCACCGCCACTATTTCCGGGATTAACAGCTGCATCCGTTTGTATGAATCCACCTATTTTCATATCCTCACCGGGAGAGGAAATACGGCTACGTGCCTTAGCACTCACAATACCGGCGGTAACTGTGGAGGTTAGGTTAAATGGGTTACCTACAGCAAGCACCCATTCTCCTACACGCAGATCATCACTATTTCCGAAAGGAAGTGTAGGCAAATCTTTTGCTTCAATCTTTATCAGTGCAATATCTGTTGCTGGATCGGAACCCACCAATGTAGCTTTGAAAGTGCGGTTGTCATTCAGTGTAACCTCTATTTTATTAGCATCTGCAATCACATGGTTGTTGGTAATGATATATCCATCTTTTGATATAATCACTCCAGATCCGTAGCCTACTACCGGCCTGCTATCAAGCTGTCTACCACCTCCTCCGAAAAAGAATTCAAAGGGATCTATACGGGAGACTTGCTGTTCACCTTCCACTTTGATATGCACCACTGCATGCACACTACTCTCCGCAGCTGGAATCAAATCCGGTGCTGACCCTACAGCACGAGACTGACCGGCTAAGGCTGTGTTATGGAAGCCATACTCATTGTCTGTAGCACTACCATAAGTATCGACAGAGGAGACAGGCAAATCTGCATTAGTAATCTTATAACTGTACACAGCAGACGATACACCTGCTCCGACGGCTACCGAAAGGAGCACGACGAGGGATATTCTCCAGAATTTCTTCATATACGTCTTTTTCTTGTTATTCAAAAAACACCTTCTATCTCTATAGACGACTGGAGCAGTAAAAAGTTGCATAATCCTCCAAAGAGCGTCACAGAATGATTTAAACGCATAGCGGTATTAAGAAAAAAAGTATGGAGTACTGCATAACGCATGTACCCCATACCTCAATAGCTAAAAGTCTCTATCTCAGAATAAGAGAGACTACGAAAGGTTATATCTTCCTATTACTTGCTTTCCTTTTGATTTCGCTTCCCATAGCGACTGAGGAACTTATCTACACGACCGGCAGTATCGACCAACTTAGCCTTTCCGGTATAGAATGGGTGTGAGGTATTAGAAATTTCAACCTTTATCAAGGGGTATGTTTCACCATCGATTTCAATGGTTTCCTTTGACTGTGCCGTACTACGCGTGATAAACATGTCATCGTTAGACATATCCTTGAACACCACCTTGCGGTACTCTTGTGGATGCAATTCTTTTTTCATTTTGCTTTCGTTATCTATAAGGCAGCATCGCCACCCGTTATTATTTCCTATCAGTTTGCAAAGGTAATAATTTATTCTTAATGACCAACGCACCTATTCCTACTTGCTCGATCCGATTTTCTCCACTTTTCCCCTCAGAGGTAGTAATTGTCTTCCTCAAAGATCAGAAAGAAAGGGGAGAAAAGCTTAACTTTGTACACATAGTGGCAGTAGTACCCATGAACGATATCATACAAGTTTTACCGGACAGCATAGCGAATCAAATTGCGGCGGGAGAGGTGATCCAACGCCCTGCTTCCGTAATCAAAGAGTTAGTAGAGAATGCTATTGATGCGGGAGCGAAAAACATCCGTATAGAAGTGGAAGATGCAGGCAAAGCATTGATACGTGTCACAGACGATGGGTGCGGCATGTCCCCACAAGATGCCCGTATGGCTTTTGAGCGACATGCGACCAGTAAAATACGTCGTGCAGACGATCTTTTATCCCTCCGCACAATGGGTTTTCGAGGAGAGGCGTTGGCCTCTATTGCTTCGGTGAGCCATGTTATGCTTACTACACGACGCACTACCGACGAGTTGGGAGTTTGCATACAAATCGATGGGGGCATAGTCGAGCAGACGACCAGAAAAGCCGCACCAGTAGGAAGCTGCTTTGAAGTGCGTAATCTATTCTACAATGTACCTGCCAGAAGACGCTTTCTTAAAAGTGATATAACCGAGTGGCGACATATACTCTCCTGTTTCGAACGGATTGCTCTTGTCTATCCGGACATTGCTTTTTATCTATATCAAAATGGAATAGAGGCCTCTATTCTTCAAGCCGGCACATTAGCGAAGCGAATCGCTGCTGTCGTGCCCAAACCCGGTGATAAAGGGTTATTATCTATAGACTTTCAATCGGAGGTAGTAACGATAAACGGATTCATAGGTAGCCCGGAGCATACCAAACAACGTGGGGCCAAGCAGTTTCTTTTTGTCAATGGGCGCTTCATGAAGCATCCCTACTTCCACCATGCCATAATGCAGGCTTACGAAGCTCTTATCCCTGTAGGTCAGCAACCTACCTATTTTGTCTATTTGCAAACCGATCCCTCCCGAATAGATGTCAATGTACACCCTACAAAAACAGAGATCAAGTTTTTAGACGAGCAGGCCATCTACCGTTTATTAGGCACTCTCGTCAAACAAACCCTGCACCGAGCTGTGGCGATGCCTCGCTTGGACTTCGATACCCAACACGTAGTAGACCTACCCACATACAAGGGGAAATCCGACAACAAAATTTCGCAGCCCACAATTAATCGGGATCACACCTATAATCCCTTCTCTGAAAACGCTTCCACTACCCCCAAAGAGCGCAACCTCAACTGGGCAACGGTATTCAGTAGTTTTGCTGCCGACACAACTACACACGAAGCCACACGTTTGACAGAAACGCTTATTGCCCCAATGGATGCGCCAGAGGACAAAGCGGTCACCTCCTCCGGTGCTCCGCTCATTCTTACGGAGCGATATATGGCGGTAGTGCTCCATAGCGGCATAGCCATTATCGATGCCAAGCGAGCTGAGATGCGTATCAACTACGAAGAACTCATAGATAAGCTAAGCCATGCAAAAAGCAAGGAGCGAAAACAAAGACTAATTATACCCCGTATAATGCACTTCAATGCAGAGGAGGCTGCTCTATTAGATACCATTATCGAAGATTTAGATACCCTCGGCTTTGAAGTAAGTCCATTAGGGGATGGTAGTTTTTCACTACTCACTACTCCATCTTTCCTAAACGAAGACGGACAAGTACTTATAGAGAATAGCATCCTTGAATTGATGGAAACAGAGGGAGACGGACGACAGACCCTAATCGAGGCCCTAGCACGCTCAATCTCTATACAACGCTATTCAGCACCCTACAAGCCTCTTTCACCGGAGCGTGCCGAGCAGATTGTAGCTGCTCTATTTGCCTTACCAGAGGCTTCCTATACGCCTACCGGTAAGCTTATACTACATCTTATCACCAACGAAGAAATAGCATCATTCTTTGCTTAATAGCACTACTCTCATGAAAGAGTCTCTATTTAATCAGCGTTTGCAGAGCGTGCTACATAGCTTGGAAGCTACCGACTCTCTCCGTTCATTAGAAAGCGCCTCCACCAGTAGCTTATGGATAAGCCAAGGGAATAGACAGCTCCTCAACCTATCAACTAACGATTATTTATCGCTCTACGATGACAAAGAAATAGCTGCTTCCTTCCTCTCATCCTATCCCGAATATGCTACCCCCCATGGAAGTGGCTCTGCCCGTCTTCTCACCGGTAATTACGCTTTACTCAACGAGTTTGAAAAAGAGATAGCCTCTGCACACCACAAACAAGCTGCACGCCTCTTTAATAGTGGGTACCATGCAAATTGTGGCATTATTGCAGCTTTAGGACAGATCGAGGGCGTTCACTTTATGGTAGATCGCATGGCCCATGCCAGCATGATTGATGGGCTTACGATGGGACGGTGCAGTTTTTCTCGATTCCGTCATAATGATCTCTCACATCTTGCCGACCTGATAAAGAAAGCATTTGCTTCCCCACAAACCAAGTACGTAATCATCGTAGTAGAGAGCGTTTATAGTATGGATGGGGACAGAGCCCCCCTAAAAGAATTGGTAGCATTAAAAGGAATGGATGAGCGCATTCTCCTATACGTTGATGAGGCGCATGCAATCGGAGTATATGGAGAGAATGGCTACGGGATAAGCGAGGAAACAGACACTTCAACCGAAATTGACTTTCTGATAGGCACTTTTGGAAAAGCTGTTTTAGGGATGGGAGCCTATATAGCCGCAGACAAAGTGGTTATTGACTATCTTACAAATAGTGCTCGCTCGCTCATCTTCTCAACTATGCTGCCGGAAGCTGTAATGGCGTGGAATAGATTTATTTTCCATCAATTACCATTCATGAAAGATCGTCGGCAGACTCTTTGGGAAACGGCACAAAGGCTGCGCAATGCCTTAGGAAAAGCCGGCTATGAAGGTTTAGGATCAAGCCAAATCATCCCTATCACACTGGGAAGTAATGAGCGTGCTCTACAAGCAGCTTATGCGCTTATGGAGAGGGGCTACTCGGTCCGCGCTATCCGCTACCCCACTGTGGCAAAAGGGACAGAGCGACTGCGCCTCTCACTTGCTTCTGCTATCACTTATGAACAGCTATCGCCACTTGTAGACTACTTGAGCAAATGAAAGCCGTACTACTCAACCCTACTTTACAGGAGGCATCACAGCTCATTGTATTCTTTACAGGCTGGGCAATGAACAGCAATGCAGTAGCCCACTTGGCTTTTCCCGAAAATACACATATTCTGCACATGGAGGACTATCGCACGCCCTCCCTCACTCTTCCTATAGACCTCACTCGCTACAGCAAGATTATCTATATAGCTTGGTCTATGGGTGTATGGGGTGCTGAAAGAGCCGTAGCTGAAGGTGTACTACTCCAACCCAATGAAGCGATTGCACTTGCCGGCACTCCCTTTCCTTATCACGATGAATGGGGCATTCCAAAGCTCTGGTTTGAAAAAACACTTTCTGAACTAACCCCCGACAATAGACAGCGTTTTTTCCGTCGTATGGCCGGGGGCAAACGCCTCAGTAGCCTTTTTGCAGCCTTAGAACAACGAGATTTGGAAGAAATACGCACTGAATTGGACACCGTACTCCGCTACGAGCAGACACACCATCCGCTATGCGACTCGCTCGCCTTACACTGGACTCATGCAGTAATCCCCAGTAAGGATCGCATCTTCCCGGCTCAAAACCTACTTTCCGTATGGCAAGCGTGCAGTACGCCTACAAACGTGCTGGCCGATGCTGATCATTATATATTTGACAAATACTACTCCTGGCAGCAACTGCTGGACGAGGGGAGAAAACAAACTTTATGACGGCAGAGGAACGAATCAATAAAGCCTTCTCCAAAGCAGCAGAAGAATACGAAGCGAATGCCATTGTACAACGGCAAATGGCTATCCGTTTAGCTTCACTGCTACCGGAGGGATTAGAAATTGATACAGCTTTTGAGTTTGGTACGGGTACCGGTCTACTCACTAAACAGATAGATAGTCGCTGCAAAGTAAAACATTGGCTCCTCAACGACCTCTCCGACAATATGCTGCGTACAGTACCTGCACTATCCGGCGAAGTTACATTCCTACAAGGTGATGTAGTGACAGCCTCCAAAGGTGGGCAAATAGGTCATCCACAGCTCATTGCCTCCTCGGCTGCCTTGCAGTGGATAGCAGAGCCTTTTGCGCTCTTGGAGCAGCTAACCGCAAGACTTCAGCCCAATGGTCATTTGCTCATTGGTACCTTTGAAAAGGGCAATTTAGCAGAACTGGCGGCTCTGACAGGCAATTCACTTCCCTACTTTTCAAAAGAAGATCTGGAGCACTTCGCTAAGGCAGCGCATTTACACATACAATTCATCGAAAGTGAACCTATTACACTCTCCTTTCCCTCTCCTAAAGAGGTACTCATGCACCTAAAGAAAACAGGCACTACTCAATTACCCCATTGGAGTAATGAGACTCCCCGACTTAATACGAGGAGTGCACTCAGCGAATTAGACCGATCCTATCGTCGCCACTTTTCCTCAGCGGATGGATCTGCAGTGCTGCTTTCCTACACACCGCTATACCTGTACGCCACAAAGTAAAAGATGGCTCTATTCAGAGATGTGATGCGGATTCACAAAATGTTCTATTCTTTCGAGTGAAACATTCTAATCTTTTCATCCATTTATCTATACTTTTTCAGGAAAAGATCTGATCTTTTGCCCTCTTACAGGAATACCTCTCTTCATTCTATTCCTCATAGTATTTGAGTTTATACTTCCACAAAGTGTATTTGCCATAAATGAAGATGCCCACAAATGGGGTAGCGCGGTTAAAGCCTTTTAAGCCTATTAGAGCAGGATAAAAGAAATAATTCCTCCAATTTATCTACCTTTGCACAAGAAGAATAGGGGGGATACGCTTATAAAGTATCGGCACCTCAAAATATAGATAAGGAACAAAAAACTTATAGATAATTAAAATGAAAAAGAGAATCTTCTACCCGCTACTCGTAGCTATTGCTATGGTGGCCCTTGTTTCCTCTTGTAAAAAGGAACAGAATTCGACAATCCTCACAGCTACTTTCTCAGAAAATGTAAAAGGAGCGATTAAGGCCATTGAAAATGAAAGTGATCGTGTTCTTTACATCCACAATCTACTGGAAGCAGAGGACTCTTTAGCTCTCGTAGATACCCTTCTCCTCACGGACGAAGTGCTTGAAGCAGGACTCAACCAAAAGATCGCAGCTAATCCTGATGCACTCTATACATTTACCATAAAGAACGTTGCCAGGATCTATTTCGTACCGGAAGTCGATACTGTAAAATTCGATATTGAAAACAATACCCCCTCGGGAACTCCCCTCAATGATGACATCAATGCTATAGTTACCAAACTACAAGATGGCATCAACCGCTATCATGCGATAATGGATCAGGAAGGTGCTTCAGAAGAGGACGCTAAAGCTATTGAGAAAGAACTCTTTACGGCAGGGAAAGACTTTATCATGGCACACAAAGACCATCCTGTAGCATGGATCGGATTCTCCGTAGCTCAGAGCTTCTCTGATGATGCAACAAGCCTTAAGAGCATCACCGACGAGTCACTCCCCGGTCTTGAAAAGCTCCCGATGTATTTAGAAACCAAAAAAGTATTAGAGCAGGCTGCTGCCACACAGGCCGGAAGCATGTTTGTAGACTTTGAAGGTGAAGACGCAGAAGGAAATGCAGTGAAGTTGAGTGATTATGTAGGTAAGGGTCAATATGTACTTGTTGACTTCTGGGCTTCGTGGTGTGGTCCTTGCCGTGGCGAAATACCCAACATCATAAAGATTTACGACACCTATCGTAACAAGGGACTTGCCGTGTTAGGTGTAGGCGTATGGGAACAGCAAAAGGAAGATCATCTAAAAGCAGTAAAAGATTTAGGTATTTCCTATCCTCAAATCTTTGTTCCTAATAAGAGCAGCCGTAAGAACGATGCTACCGATGCATATGGCATCAATGGTATCCCTCAGATCATTCTTTTTGCACCGGACGGAAAGATCGTTGCGCGCGACCTCCGCGGTCAAGCTATTGAAGAAGCTATAGCTCCTTTATACAAGTAATACGCTTTCGAAAATGACTATACAGCACACTTAAGGCAGAAAGAAATCGGATAAAGGGGAAGCATACCCATCTCTGCGCAAACCAATATCCATTTCCACAATACCCAACATAGGTTTCTGTCTAAGAAGCTAAGTAATCATTCAAATAAAAGTGCACTACCCTTTCGAGAGTAGTGCACTTTTTACATATTAGGCCGCCCCAAGGAAGAATAGACTTGGACCCCTATTTCAGTTTCCTAATAATACTATAATACCTCAAAACCAAGCGAAACCAAAGTAGCCGCAAAGCGAGGGGCTACATGCTTCACCTGCCAACAACTCGGCTCCCTATGAAACGAATAGGAAGTTCGAAGCGACTCAAATTGCTCCGGATTAGCACGGAAAGATTGCTCTATTGCATCCAATGAGACCGTATGCAAAAGTGTCTTCTCTATAGTAAGGTCACCAAAATTGCTTGCATCAATGATATTATTCTCCAAAGGTGGAGGGGTAATCTGATCCAATTCGTCTTGCGCTATTTCAATACCAAAGAAGTGTGCTGTGGCCGTTACTACAGATTTGCTGCTCCTGGCCTTGCTCTCAGCCGAATAGCCGGCTATATGAGGCGTAGCCACTACAACTTTATCCAGCAGTGCTCTACTGATCAGAGGCTCGCCTTCCCAACAATCGATCAAAAGATCTCCAACCTGTTTTTGCTCACAGGCAGTGAGTAAAGCACTTGTATCCGCAACTGCTCCCCGCGAGGCATTCACAAGGGCTGTATTAGGACCAACCCAACGAAGCAAAGCATCCCCCATTAGATGATAGGTAGGATAATCACCATCCTTAATTAGAGGGACATGAAATGTCAGTATTGAACAATCTTCAGTCAAATCCTTGAGCGATTGGAAAGGCTTATCAAAAACACGGAGCGCTAAAGGAGGATCACATAAAAGCGTTTTCATACCTAATAGAGCAGCTTCCTTTGCAACGGAAGTCCCCACGTGACCGACTCCTACTATACCCAGTGTTTCCTCTTGCAGTGGGCGCTCCAAGCGAATAGCTCGCTTTGCAAGAGCGGCAAAGAGCCACTGTGCCACAGCGGGAGCGTTGCACCCTGCTGCATTGGAAAGCGCAATTCCCTGTCTATGGCAGTACGCTTTATCAATATGATCAGTTCCTGCCGTTGCTGTGGAAATAAACCTAATATTAGTTCCGCTTAAAAGCGACTCATCACAACGAGTGACAGTGCGAATTATGAGCCCTTCAGCTCCGTATTGGACTATTCGAGCATGCGTTATCTCTTTTGCAGAAAGAAATAGGACCTCGAAGTAATGGGGTAAAATATTTTCCACATAGGGAATAGCTTTATCTACAATAAGACGTATCATATCATCAGACCTTTAGAGAATAGCCTAAAAATAGAGAGGCTATAAGTAAAAAGAGACACTCCCCACATTAGGAGAGTATCTCTAAAATTATTGTTTCAGCATAGGGAATGCTGCTAAGCTACATTACTCTGCTTTAGCCTCATTCTCGGTTTCTTGTGCATACTCCATATCGTGGCCGGTAGCCGCCTTCTCAGCTTCTATACGCTCATGTTCTTCGCGAGGCATGATGATCATATTGCGCCAATCGGCAAGACCCGTTCCGGCAGGGATCAGATGCCCACAAATTACATTTTCCTTCAAGCCAAGTAGGTAGTCAGTTCTACCATTGATTGCAGCATCAGTCAGTACCTTAGTAGTTTCCTGGAAAGAGGCTGCGCTCATGAAGCCCTTTGAACGAAGTGCAGCACGAGTAATTCCTTGGAGTACCTGACGGCTGGTAGCCGGTATCGTATCGCGCACAGTCATTGTCTGAAGGTCGCGACGGCTCAGAGAGCTATTTTCATCACGTACTTCAGGAGCCGTGAGAATACGTCCGGCACGATATTTTTCGGAATCGCCTGCATCAAGGATTACTTGCTTACCCCAAAGCTCATCATTTGCTTCCTGGATATCCATTTTATCTACGATATCACCATCTAAGAATGTGGTATCTCCTGGATCCAAAATCATGGCTTTACGCATCATCTGACGCACAATCACCTCGAAGTGCTTGTCGTTGATCTCAACATTCTGCTTACGATACACAGACTGTATTTCATTGACAATATACTCCTGAAGTGCAGTCGGGCCCATAATACTCAATATATCACTGGGCTTAATTGCTCCTTCAGTGAGAGGAGTACCGGCACGTACCATATCCTTATCCTGTACCAAGATGTGACTCTTAATAGGGATAGAGTACTTACGAACCTCACCCAACTTTGTGGTCACGGTAAGTATTTGTTGGTTACGTGTAATCTTGCCAAATGTAACTTCTCCATCAACTTCTGACAATACGGCAGGATTAGAGGGGTCACGCGCTTCTACTAACTGTTGTACACGAGGTAAACCACCGGTAATGTCTCCTGCTGAGCTGAAGGTACGAGGAATCTTGTAGAGCTCTTCACCCTCTTCAATCTTCATATCCTTACTCTCAGGCAGTATGGAGAGACGGCAGTTGACCGGTAATGAGTAGCTTCTTAATACTTCACCGGATGCGTCTACAATCTTGAGGGTTGGAATGACTTTCTTGTCCTTACCTTCAATAATGTAGCAATCCTTATAACCACTGGCAGCATCTATATCCACCTTATAGGTAGTGCCTTCTTTGAGGTTTTCATACACCACCGTACCACTTGTATCAGCAATCAGCACTGTATTGAAGGGGTCCCAATCTACCAGTATATCTCCGGGCTTCACCATATCCCCTGCTGCGAAATAGAGATGAGAACCGTAAGGAATATCGTACTGCTTTAGCAAGGTACGAGTTTCCGGATCCACAATACGCATTTCTGCTGTACGGCTTGTCACGATCTTGCCTTTTTGCTCCCCACTGCTCTTTGGCGGATTTACAGTAGAAAGGTAAGTAAACTCAAGTTCTCCGGATAGTCTGGATTTTATACTCTTATTAATCTTTTCACTATCAGCGACACCCCCAGCGTGGAAAGTACGAAGTGTAAGCTGTGTACCCGGTTCACCAATTGATTGGGCAGCGATAACACCAACTACTTCACCCTTCTCTACTAATCGGTTGGTAGCTAAATTACGTCCGTAGCACTTCGCACAGAGACCTCGCTTAGCATCACAGGTGAGTACCGAGCGTATCTCAACCGATTTGATCGGTGAATTCTCTATCTCTTCTGCTTGCTGCTCCCGTATTTCCTCGCCTGCCTTTACGATCACTTTGCCGGTGACAGGGTGAATGACATCATTTAAAGCCACACGGCCAATGATGCGCTTATAAAGCGAAGCCAGTACATTATCGTTACTATCTACGATTTCAGTTGCTTCCAGACCTCTAAGCGTACCGCAATCCTCTTCAGTGATAATAGAGTCCTGAGATACATCTACCAAACGGCGAGTCAAATACCCTGCATCTGCCGTCTTAAGAGCCGTATCGGTCAGACCCTTACGGGCACCGTGTGTGGAAATAAAGTACTCCAACACGCTAAGTCCTTCCAAGAAGTTTGAGATGATCGGGTTCTCAATTACAGAGCCTCCTCCCCCACCACTCTTCTGGGGCTTTGCCATAAGGCCACGCATACCGGCAAGCTGACGGATCTGGTTCGTACTACCACGCGCTCCGGAGTCAAGCATCATGTAGATACTATTGAACCCTTGATCGTCATTCTTGAACTCTTCCATTACGCGATTAGTAAGCTTATCGGTGGTCTTAGTCCAAAGATCGACAAGCTCATTATACCGCTTTTCAGCATTGATCTGCCCCATCTGATTAGCCATGATAATTTCATCGGCTTCACCTTGGGCTTCTGCAATGATATCTTTTTTATCAAAAGGCACAATCACATCTTCGATGTTGAAGGATAGACCACCCTTAAATGCCATCTGATATCCTAAGCTCTTTACATCATCAAGGAACTGGGCAGTACGAGCAACCCCACAGACCTTTAATACCTGCTTGATGATCTTCTTTAGTGATGACTTACTGATGAGCTGATTAATGTAGCCCACATCACTGGGCACACGTTGGTTGAACATCAGTCGTCCCACAGATGTCTCAACCATCTCCTTTACATGCTCGTTGTCTTCGTTTACGGTATCTACATACACTTTAATAGGTGAGTGTAGATCCAACTTTCCACAATCGTAGGCTATGAAAGCCTCTTCAGCCCCATAGAACGTAAGGCCTTCACCCTTAGAACCGGTGCGTAGCTTGGTAATGTAGTAAAGTCCCAAGACCATATCCTGAGAAGGAACTGTAATAGGCTCGCCACTCGCCGGATTAAGTATGTTGTGCGAAGCAAGCATCAATAGTTGTGCCTCTGCAATGGCCTCATTACTCAGAGGCAAGTGCACAGCCATTTGGTCCCCATCGAAGTCGGCATTAAAAGCTGTACAACTCAAAGGAGAAAGCTGAATAGCTTTACCCTCGATCAGCTTAGGTTGGTAAGCCTGTATACCTAATCGGTGCAGCGTAGGAGCTCGGTTCAACATTACCGGGTGTCCCTTGATTACATTCTCGACAATTTCCCAAATAACGGGATCTCGCCGATCCACAATACGCTTTGCACTCTTCTCGGTCTTTACTATACCACGCTCTATAAGCTTGCGCATGATAAAGGGCTTGTATAGCTCAGCAGCCATATCCTTAGGCAAACCACACTCATTCATCTTCAGTTCCGGACCAACAACGATAACGGAACGCGCAGAGTAGTCTACACGCTTACCTAAAAGATTCTGACGGAAGCGACCTTGCTTACCCTTAATACTGTCTGAAAGACTCTTAAAGGGTCGCCCATTGTCACTGGTAATAGCACTACTTTTATTTGAGTTATCAAAAAGCGCATCAACAGCCTCCTGCAGCATACGCTTTTCTTGACGTACAATTACGTCAGGACTCTCCTGCTCAAAGAAGCGAGCCAAGCGATTATTACGTGTAATAACCTTTATATAAAGTTCATTTAGATCACTGGAAGCAAAGCGTCCACCATCAAGGGGCATTAAAGGCCTTAGATCTGGTGGTATCACAGGAATGACCTGCATAACCATCCATTCAGGCTTATTAATATCCTTGGACGCACGGAAAGCTTCCACTGTAGGCAGGCGCTTTAAGGCCTCTTGCTTTCGCTGCTGCGAAGTCTCTGTCTGCGCTTTGTGACGTAATTCATCGGATAGAGCATCCAAATCCAAATTGCGAAGCATCTCAAGAAGAGCTTCACCACCGCTCTTAGCAATGAACTTATTAGGATCGCTATTATCCAATTTTAGATTATCCGGTTGCTCACAATAGAGCTTATCCAAAATCATATCATACTCCGGATTGGAGATTACCTGATAATGGGTTACATAACCGGCCGCCTTAGCTTCATCACTAGTAGGATCCATATCATCCGGACACTGAAGAATACCCGGTTGCAGCACTACATAGGCTTGATAGTAGATAATACTATTCAGCACCTTGCTGCTTAATCCCAGTAAGTGACCTATTTTGTTGGGATTAGAGCGTGAATACCATACATGAACAACAGGTACATTCAACTGAATGTGCCCCATACGTTCACGACGAACCATTTTCTGTGTTACCTCAACCCCACAACGGTCACATGTAATTCCTTTATACTTGTTGCCCTTGTATTTACCACAATGACACTCATAGTCCTTGACCGGTCCGAATATACGCTCGCAGTACAAGCCATCTCGCTCGGGCTTGTAAGTACGGTAGCTTACCGTCTCATGACGGAGAACCTCTCCATGGGAGTTCTCCTTAATCTCTTCGGGAGATGCCAAAGAAACTCGTATAGAGGAGAAATTACTCTTTATCTTATTATCCTTTCTGAAGGCCATATATATACTGTTTTAGTCAGCTCGTACTCTTTCTACGTATTACTCTAATGTAAGGCTTAAACCAAGCCCCTTCAACTCATTGAATAGCACATTAAGTGATTCAGGAATACCAGGCTCAGGCATAGGTGTTCCCTTGACTATTGCCTCGTACACTTTACTTCTACCACTCATATCATCACTCTTTACAGTCAGCATCTCCTGAAGAATATGTGCTGCTCCAAAAGCTTCCAAAGCCCAGACCTCCATTTCTCCGAAACGCTGACCTCCAAACTGGGCCTTACCTCCCAGTGGCTGCTGTGTGATAAGTGAATAAGGCCCTATGGAACGGGCATGCATCTTATCATCCACCATATGCCCTAACTTCAAGAAGTAAGTAACTCCAACTGTAGCAGGTTGGTCGAATGGCTCTCCAGTACCTCCATCGTACAACTGAGTACGTCCATTCATTGGCAAACCGGCTTTTCTTGTTTCATTCTGAATATCCTCCAAAGATGCTCCATCAAAGATGTGTGTAGCATACTTGACACCTTGCTTGCGACCACTCCAAGCCAAGATAGCTTCAAAGAGCTGACCCAAATTCATTCGCGAAGGCACACCTAACGGATTTAAACAAATATCTACAGGAGTACCGTCTTCCAGGAAGGGCATATCTTCTTGACGTACTATCTTAGAAACAATACCCTTATTCCCATGGCGACCGGCCATCTTATCACCGACTTGGATCTTGCGCTTCTTTGCAATGTATACCTTAGCCTTTTTCATGGTGCCGGTAGGCAACTCATCACCTATAACCTCATCCAACTGACGACGTCGATAGTCTGCTTCTGTTTCCTTTACCTTACGCAAGTAATTAGCCAGTAGCATACCCACCATTTCGTTAGTCTCCGGATCATCTGTCCAATCTGAGTTAGCCACTTCGGTGAAGACCACGTGCTCAAGAGCCTTCTCACTTAATGGAGTACCCTTCTTAACCAATTCCTCTCCGATATAGTTAACTATGCGATTTGTAGATTTCTTATTGACAAGCTTTAGGAGTTTTTCTAAGAAGATCGCATCTATTTCCTTTTTCTTTGCTTCCAGCTCATCCTCAAAGCGCTGAGTGAGAGCTTTCTGCTCTTTACGACTCATCCCCACATCAGCACGAGAGAATAGCTTTGTGTCAATAACCACACCTCGCAATGAAGGTGAAGCCTTCAGAGATGCATCCTTTACATCACCGGCTTTTTCACCAAAAATGGCACGGAGTAACTTTTCTTCCGGAGTTGGATCGGTTTCACCCTTCGGTGTGATCTTACCCACCAAGATATCTCCGGGCACTACATGGGCACCTATACGAATGATACCATCAGCTCCTAATTCCTTAGTAGCTTCTTCGCTAACGTTTGGTATATCACCTGTAAGCTCTTCCATGCCGCGCTTTGTCTCTCTTACTTCAAGTTCGTATTCATCAACATGAACTGAGGTAAAGATATCTTCACGAACCATGCGCTCATTAAGCACAATAGCATCCTCGTAGTTATACCCTTTCCAAGGCATGTAAGCTGCCAATATATTACGTCCGAGAGCAAGCTCACCCTTCTGAGTTGCGTATCCTTCTGTCAGTATTTGTCCCTTTGAAACACGTTGCCCCTCTTTACATATAGGTTTCAGGTCAATCGTAGTACTCTGGTTCGTTTTACGGAACTTCGGCAGCTTATAGACCTTTATGGGAGGATCGAAACTAACGAAGAGTTCTTTCTCTGTTTTATCGTAACGCACCTTGATTGTTTCGGCATCGGCATAGATAACCTCTCCATCACCCTCTGCCACTATTTGAGTGCGTGAGTCACGTACGAGTTTAGCTTCAATACCTGTCCCCACAATAGGCGCTTCAGGGCGAAGTAAAGGCACTGCCTGACGCATCATGTTTGAACCCATCAAAGCACGGTTAGCATCGTCATGCTCTAAGAAAGGAATGAGAGAAGCAGCAATGGAGGCAATTTGAGAGGGAGAAACGTCCATCAGGTCAACCTGAGAAGGTGCAATAACAGGGAAGTCAGCTCCATAACGAGACTTTACCCTATCCAAAATAAACTCACCCTTCTCATTTAATGGGGCATTACCCTGTGCCACATACTTATCTTCCTCTTCCTCTGCTGAGTAGTATCTCAGTCCCTTGTCAGAGAAGTCTACCCTACCATTCTTCACAGCTCGGTAAGGTGTTTCAATGAATCCCATATCACTCACCTTTGCATAGACGCAAAGCGAGGAAATCAAACCGATATTAGGTCCTTCAGGAGTCTCAATTGGGCAGAGACGACCGTAGTGTGTGTAGTGGACGTCACGGACCTCAAAACCGGCACGATCACGTGTTAGTCCGCCCTTACCCAAAGCGGAGATACGGCGCTTGTGCGTAACTTCAGCCAGTGGGTTTGTTTGATCCATAAATTGAGACAGCTGATCGGTCCCAAAGAAACTATTCATTACTCCGGGAATAGTCTTTGAATTCATCAAAGCTTCAGGAGTAAACACCTCGCCATCGCGAACATTCATACGCTCACGCACAGTACGAGCCATACGTGAAAGAGCAATACCAAACTGTGTATAGAGCTGCTCTCCCACCGTACGAATACGACGATTGGACAAGTGGTCAATGTCATCAATATTAGTGCGTGAAGCAACCAGCTCAATAATGTACTTGATAATACCCACAACGTCCTCTTGAGTCAAGACACGCTGTGCAGGATCAATCGAAAGATTCAGTTTTTTATTGATACGATAGCGCCCCACCTCCCCAAGATCATAACGCTTCTCAGAGAAGAACAGGTTATTAAAAGCCTCTTTGGCCGTATTATCATCTGCCGGCTGGATACCCCGCTGCAAGTGGAATATATAGTTCCAAGCATCTATATCATTAATAGCATTATCATTTTCCAGCGTTGCGAAAATAATATCGCTAGCCACAGACTTTTCTCCTTCTTGAAACTGCTTCTTGAGAAGTATGGTATTGTAGCCCAATTCAATTAGCTTAGCAGCTACTTCTTCGCTAAGCTCTGTACCTCGCTCAAATACAATTTCGCTACGCGGCATCTGAGTAACTTCACCGGTAGTCGCATCTGTCTGGATATCCTCCGTATAGGTTCTGTACACGCGCTCAGCTAGTGCACGACCATAGAAACGCTTCAGCTCACTCTTCGATACCTTTACCTCCTCTGCAATATCAAAGAGAGTCAAAATCTCTTTGTCAGTTGCATAGCCCATAGCTCTTAAGAGCATCGTAACAGGGATTTTCTTCTTTCTATCTAGATAAGCATACAATACATCTCCGGGGTCTGTAGAAAACTCTATCCAAGAACCTCTAAATGGGATAATACGTGCAGAATAGAGCTTTATACCGGAAGTATGTAGCGAAGTACTAAAGAAGACTCCGGGGGAACGGTGAAATTGGGAAACAACCACACGTTCTGCACCATTGATTACGAATGTGCCACTCTCAGTCATGTAAGGAATATTCCCAAGGAATACATCCTTACCTACAGTAGCAAAATCTGTATGCTCCGGATCAGTACAATAAAGCTTTACTTTTGCCCTTAAGGGCACGCTGTAAGTAAGTCCGCGTGCAATACATTCGTCAATAGAAAACTTTGGAGGATCGATTGAATAGTCAACGAACTCAAGGACGAAGTTATTGCGAGTGTCTTTGATGGGAAAGTTTTCGTTGAAAACCTTAAACAATCCCTCCTTTTTACGCTGCTCTGGTGGAGTTTCAAGCTGAAAAAACTCCTTAAATGACTTCAATTGTACTTCCAAGAAGTCGGGGTATTCGAGCGGGTTTTGTATTTTCGAAAAGCTTATTCTGTTAGTATCCGGGATTCTTTTCATTGTCTATTTCGTATAAAAGGCGAGCAAAAGACGTATAACCGTAATGCAATTCTGTTAGTCAAAATGGGCTGCCTACATAGCAGCAAAGATCAAGAACCCTACCACATCTTGGGGTAGAGTTCTCGATCGTAAATACCTGATATACAGGTCACAGAAGTTTACTTCAATTCAACTTCAGCACCTGCCTCTTCTAGAGCAGCCTTGATAGCCTCTGCAGTAGCTTTGTCTACACCTTCCTTCAGATTAGTAGGAGCAGCATCTACAAGATCCTTAGCTTCCTTCAAACCAAGACCACAGTGTTCTTTTACTGCCTTAACAACTTGGAGCTTTGCAGCACCAAAACTCTTGAGGACAACATCAAAAGCAGTCTTTTCTTCTGCTGCTGCAGCTGCACCGGCTGCAGGACCTGCTGCTACAGCTACAGCTGCGGCTGCGGGTTCAATGCCATAATCTTCTTTAAGTACGTTGGCTAACTCACTAACTTCCTTTACTGTCAGCGATACGAGTTGTTCTGCAATTGCTTTTATATCAGCCATATTATTGGGATTCTAATTAATTCTGTTTTACTAATTTGCTTCTCTTTCTTCTAAGGTTTTGAGCAATCCATGCACTGTCTGCCCTGCGGACCCTAATGCCGACACAACGTTCTTGATAGGCGATTGCAATAGCAAGATAACTTCTGCGAGCAACTCTTCACGACTCTTGATAGCAATTAACTGCTCAAGATGTTCACCACCCACATAGAAGCTCTCTTGTACGTATGCAGCCTTCAAAGCTGGCTTTCCTAATTCCTTATGCTGCGAAGCAAATTCCTTAATGATCTTTGCAGGAGCATTTGCGTTATTGGAAAGCATCATAGCGGTATTACCTTTTAGTGAGCCATACAGCTCAGAAAAATCCACTCCCTCACAGTCGGCCAATGCGCGACGTAAAAGTGTGTTCTTCACCACTACAAGTTTCACCTCATTCTTATTACAGAGGCGACGGAGTTCCATCGTATTCTCTGCATTAAGCGCCTCTACGTCCACCAAGTAGAAATGAGGATATTCTGATAAATAACCGGAGATGTTCTTTACAACGGTTCCTTTCAATTCCTTTCTCATATTTACTCGTGTGATTAGAGGTCTACTGATTTAGGATCTACTTTAATGCCTTTGCTCATCGTGCTGGAGAGGTAAATACTCTTCATATACGTTCCTTTAGCCGAGGTCGGCTTAAGGCGAATAATCGTATTGATGAACTCTTGCGCATTATCTCTAATCTGCTCAGCAGAGAAAGAGATCTTGCCGATAGACGTGTGGATAATTCCAGCTTTGTCTACCTTAAAGTCTATCTTACCGGCTTTCACTTCGCGAACTGCAGCACCGATTTCATTGGTTACCGTACCACTCTTTGGGTTAGGCATCAATCCACGAGGACCGAGCACGCGCCCTAAAGCACCTACTTTACCCATTACACTCGGCATGGTGATGATCACGTCCACATCAGTCCAGCCTCCTTTGATTTTTTCTATGTACTCATCCAGCCCTACATAGTCAGCACCTGCCGCTTTGGCTTCCTCTTCCTTGTCGGCTGTACATAATGCCAATACGCGTACTTGCTTTCCGGTCCCATGGGGCAGCGTAACCACGCCACGCACCATTTGGTTGGCCTTTCGCGGATCTACACCCAGGCGAACGTCTATGTCGACGGAAGCATCAAACTTAGTAAAAGTAATTTCTTTCACCAGCTTAGAAGCTTCTTCCAAGGTGTATAATTTACCGGGTTCAACCTTTCCTTCGACCTCCTTCTGTTTCTTTGTCAGTTTACTCATCGTCAATCATTCAAATTACTAGAAGTGTCACTTAGTCGGGAATTCACCCTTCACCGCAATTCCCATACTGCGCGCAGTACCGGCAACCATTTTCATAGCGCTTTCTACTGTAAAGCAGTTCAGGTCGGCCATCTTATCTTCGGCTATCGCACGGACATCATCCCAAGTAAGCTCAGCAACCTTCTTACGATTAGGCTCAGCTGAACCTCCTTTTACCTTAGCCTTTTCAACGAGTTGAACAGCTACAGGAGGCGTCTTAACGATAAAGTCGAAAGATTTGTCGGAATAATAGGTAATCACCACAGGGAGTACCTTTCCAGCCTTGTCTTGCGTTCTGGCATTAAATTGCTTGCAAAACTCCATAATGTTGATCCCTTTTGCACCCAGTGCAGGACCAACGGGTGGTGACGGGTTAGCCGCACCTCCTTTTATTTGCAACTTGATCTGTCCAGCAATCTCTTTTGCCATTTTATTCTACTTTTCTTTTACTCGGGTAGTAACCGGTGATGTTACTTCCCATCCCACTTTTTCGGCAGAGAGGTCATTTGCAATACTTCTTGATGATGTGCATAAGCAAAGTTGGAAGCAAACCTACGCTTTTCATCTTCTTACAAACTCTTTATACCAAGCGAAATCAATCACTTGGAGTGCGTAACCACTCTTACTCTTTCTCTACCTGCGTATATGAAAGCTCTAATGGAGTCTTTCTACCAAAGATCTTCACCATCACCTTGAGCTTCTTTTTATCTTGATAAACTTCTTCTACAGTAGCCACGAATCCGGAGAACGGACCATCAATAACTTTTACGCTCTCACCTTCCATAAAGGATACATCATAGGTAGCCTCCTCGTCTCTGTCGTCTTGCTTACGCATCATACGCTCAACCTCATACATCGGTAGAGGCTCAGGCTTAGGCATACCCAAGAAGCCCACAACATTAGGCAAGTTGCGTAAAATAAAGATCGTATCGTTATTGAGTATAGCCTCAATAAGCATATACCCCGGCATAGAGGGGCGTTCCACTACGCGTTTTTTGGAACCACGCTGCACCATCACTTTCTCTGTAGGGATAAAGACATCAAAAAGATAGCCCTTGAGAGGAGCTATCTCGCGCTCCTTTTCAAGCATTTCTTTTACTTTGTCCTCCTTACCGGAGATAACCCTCAACACGTAATATTTACGTTCCGAGTGATCTTGCTCTGCCATGGTTTCCCCTTATTACTAATGGTTATACTGATTCAAATACCTATATACCTCTCTCCTTTTATCCAATCGCCTAAGATTCCTATGAACTTTCAAAAAAGAAAAGAACAGGAGTAAAGAAGGCGGATAACTAAATTACGAAGTTATAGATAAGTCTCATCAGATTTTCAAAAATCTGATCTACAATGAATACAAAAATAGCAATGATAACTGAAGCGATCATCACCACTACAGCACTATTCGTCAACTCTTTGCGAGTCGGCCAAGTGACCTTGTACACCAATTCATTGTACGAGTCTTTTACAGCCTGACCCATCTTGCTAAAAAATCCCATATCTATGCTATCTCTTCTATTCTTTACTCATGTAGTAATTCATACATAAGTTTTATTTCTTGGCACGGGTTGAGAGACTCGAACTCCCGACACTTGGTTTTGGAGACCAATGCTCTACCAACTGAGCTAAACCCGTAAGAACAGGAAAGTGGCGGCAAGGGAATTTACACTCACTACCGCACACTTACCCATCTCTTATTCAATACTGATTAACAGAAGATTGAATTAGTCTAAAAGCTCTGTAATCTGACCTGCACCTACCGTACGACCACCTTCACGGATAGCGAAGCGAAGTCCCACATTACATGCTACAGGAGAGATCAAGTCTACTTCAATCGTCACATTATCACCGGGCATTACCATTTCAGTTCCTTCAGGAAGCTTGATTTCACCGGTAACGTCAAGTGTACGGATGTAGAACTGAGGACGATACTTGTTCATAAAAGGAGTATGACGACCACCTTCTTCCTTCTTCAGGATATAAACCTCAGCCTTGAATTTGCTATGGGGCTTCACATCACCGGGGTGAGCTAATACCATACCACGCTTAATTTCATCCTTTTCAACACCACGGAGAAGAAGACCTACATTATCGCCTGCTTCACCTTCGTCAAGGATCTTTCTAAACATTTCCACACCGGTAACTACTGTCTTACGACCTTCAGCACCGAGACCGATCATCTGAACTTCATCGTTCACATGAACACGACCTGTTTCAATACGTCCTGTAGCTACAGTACCACGACCGGTAATAGAGAAAACGTCCTCAACCGGCATCAAGAAAGGTTTATCTACATCACGCTGGGGCAGAGGAATCCATTCGTCAACTGCATTCATCAGCTCCATAATATTTTCAACCCATTTAGGATCGCCATTGAGCGCACCCAAAGCAGAACCGCGGATGATAGGGGTATTATCGCCATCGAAATTGTAGAAACTCAATAGCTCGCGCATATCCATTTCTACCAATTCAAGCATTTCTTCATCTTCAACAAGGTCGCACTTATTCATAAATACAACCAGTCTCGGAACGTTCACCTGACGAGCTAACAGAATGTGCTCACGCGTCTGGGGCATAGGACCGTCAGTTGCTGCAACTACGATGATAGCACCGTCCATCTGAGCGGCACCCGTAACCATGTTCTTTACGTAGTCGGCGTGTCCCGGGCAGTCTACGTGTGCATAGTGACGATTAGCTGTTTCGTACTCTACGTGTGAGGTGTTAATAGTAATACCTCTTTCCTTTTCCTCAGGTGCGTTATCGATTGAATCGAAAGAACGCGCTTCTGAAAGGCCTGCGTCAGCCAATACCTTTGTAATGGCTGCCGTTAACGTGGTCTTACCGTGGTCCACGTGACCAATGGTACCGATGTTTACGTGCGGCTTGGTCCGATTAAAATGTTCTTTTGCCATGATACTTTTAAAGTTGTAATATAGTTTTCTTTGTTATGTGCACAGCCTCGGCAGCACAATACATATTATCTATCTATTTAAATCTCAACGAGAAATGCATGAAGCGGACTAATCCGACACGCATCTCTTCCTACCTTAATGGAGCCGGTGCCGGGACTTGAACCCGGGACCTCTTCCTTACCAAGGAAGTGCTCTACCACTGAGCTACACAGGCATTTCACCACTTGGGCTTTTCTCGGCTTACTTCCGGTGCAAGTGCCATGCGTCACAAACACAATTTCGGCAAGCCGACCACAAAGGTAGCAATAAAAATTGATCTACCAACTATACAGAGCAAAAATAATTATTTTCTGCTATCCTTTGCCTTCTCAATCTGCTTCTTAAGGGCATCGATACTCAAATCTACCGCCTCTTCAAATGAAGCAGCCGTTTTTTCGGCAAATAGATCATTTCCCGGTATTCCTAAACGGATAGAGGCAAATTTATCTTTACCCTCATTGCTTTTTACCTCCTTTAATACCACATCGGCATGGATTACCTCGTCAAAGAAACGATCCAGACGATCTAATTTTTTCTGAATAAAGGCTTCTAACGCCTTATCTGCGTCTAAATGAACGAATTGAATTCTTACTACCATGTTCTTTTCTTCAGCTTGTGCTCTTGGATGAGCGTGGTACATCTTCTGCAGCTCCTTGAAAGTAGTATGTGTGTAACGAACCGTTGTAGATAAACTACTATGCCCCAGCAACTCTTTAACGGCGGTCAAGTCAGCTCCCTCGTTTAGCATATCGGTAGCGAAGGAATGCCGCAACGTATGCGGACCGCGTCTTGCCAAGCCAGGTATCATATCTAAGTGTTTTCTTACAACTCTGTACACTCTATCCACCCCCATAGGCTCTGCCCTCAAAGTAACAAAAAAAAACTGAGAATTGCCAACACATTTTCCCCTAAGAAGTAGGTATTGTTTAATACGCTCCTTTAATCTGCTTCCAAAAGGGATAATTCGCTCCTTATCTCCCTTTCCTAAAACGCGTAATAGAGACTCATCAACGCGTACATCTGTATTCTTCAAACCCGCCAATTCACTGCGACGCATTCCCGTCTCATATAGCATTTCCACAATGAGACGATCTCTCACCTCCTCAAAATCATCCTCATTAATTGGCGCATCGATCAGAGCAGCACTTTCTCGCTCTGTGAGATAGGCCGGCAATACTTTTTCTTGTTTGGGACCTTTCAGTCCTTGGGTCGGATTAGCCGTAATAGCTCCTTCTCGAAAAAGATATCGATAGAAACTCTTCGTTACACTCAACTTACGAAGTACAGAGCCACTCTTCAGGCCACTATCCATCAAGTGAGATATCCACCCACGCACTATATCTCGATCACCGGCAGATGGGAGGAACGTATCATCGCTAACCATGACTGCATAGTCATAATAAGCAAGCACATCTTTTGTGTAATACGCCACGGTGTGATCCGCATAGTTTCGCTCGTACTGCAACCACAGCACAAAGCGAGAGAGCATATCTTCTCGTGTGACCAGCTTCGATATATTTTGCCCTCTATCCATACGATTCGCTCTAACCGACAAAACCTCTTGAGCAACTTGCCAGTTGCCTCAAGAGGGAATAATAATATAGAGAGAAGTATTCTCTTCCTCGAAAATAAAAAGTAGGTTAAGAGGAGAGCTTAATTTTCTTCAGCGTCGCGTAGGTGTTGAATATAGATAGCTTTCTCCCTCTGCTTACGCCTCAACTCAGAAGGTTTAACAAAAGCTTGTCTGCTACGCAATTCACGCATTCTTCCTGTGCGATCAAATTTCCTTTTATAGCGTCTCAGAGCGCGTTCTATATTGTCTTCCTCTCTTACCGGTACTACTATCATGCTTTTACTTTCTTATATGCTTTCTTAATGTTCGTTTTCGTCTTATAGTAAACTGCTGCAAAGGGTTATTCCACGAAAGGAGATGCCATCCTCGGCTTCAGTGGCTGCAAAGGTAATAAATTATTGCAGAATAGAATTATTTTCCTTGTCTATTCTTCTATTTTTGCTGATACCCTAATGAAAAGTCAATAAGTGGAATCGCTTCACGGAGACATAGATTGGACGGAAGCCCTCATTACTACAATAAAAAGATCTGTACATTTCATCTAAAAGATACCGATCTTTCCTTTGAAACCTATAGATGTTTTAAACGAAAAATACAGATGTTTTTTCTACCCCCTTTACGCCTTTCACAGTGCAGCTACAAATAAAGGAATAAAAAAAGATCCTCATTAAGGTGAGACAGTTTGCTCTTCATGGGCAAACTCTTGGTCAGCTGACTCATTTTTTGTTACTTTGCGAGCCACAACATGATGATAATGGACAAAATCTTTCAAGAACAAAGCATTTACAACCCAAATATCAAAAGTAAAATGAAGAAAACAATTACTCTATTGACCCTTTTCTTGTTGGTCGCCTTTGCGTTACCGGCTCAGAAGGGACAAATCTTCCAAACAGGTAGCGAAGGACCTGTTTTCAGCTACGATGTAGTAGCCGGGGAACCACGCCCCTATTATGACTCGGGAGGCCCTGACAAAAACATGAGGGACAACCTAAATCTGACCATTATCCAGCTCAAACCGGTCAATGCGGATTCACACATCACCATTGTCTTTGAAGAAATGGAAATCGGAGACAATGACCATATGCGGTTCTACGCCGGAGCCATTGAGCTGTGGAATGGACCGGACGAAGATGGCGTATATTACTATGATTGGCCCAAAGGAGTAACGCCTATACTAGCACTTAAGGGAAGTCCTGCCAATCCTAAGTTCTCCGTTGTTTCTAACTCCCCCGATGGCTGTATGTCAGTTGCATTTCAACACAATTCAACTGCCAAGGGATGGAAAGGCATGATCTATTGCGTAAAGAATGGAGACCCCGAACCAAGCGTAGGCGGAGAACAGGAAATTTCCTTTACTACAAACAAAGAAGTAGGCAGCAAGATCACCCTTTCAGTAAGTGCTAACGGAGAGGTAAGTGCCTCCGGATTGAAACTTCCTGATGGTCAAAGCAACTTAACGAAGGACAAAGAGGTATCCTACGAAATAACGAGTCAGGACATTCGGCTCACCGGAGACATTACCAAATTAGAAGTGCACAATAATGGGCTCCAAACGCTTAACTTGGACAAGGCTAAGAACCTAACAAGCCTTGAGTGTAGTTATAACCAAATACAAGCACTTGACTTTTCACATAACGCTCAGATAAAGAGAATTAAGTGTGAAAACAACCAACTTGCTACGCTTACTTTGACAGGCTGTAGCAACCTTGATTATTTAGATTGCACCGGCAACAAGTTAAATGCGCTTGATCTTTCTACTAACACCAGCATGTGGTCGTTATGGTGCGAATCCAACCAATTCACTTCGTTAGACGTATCTATGTGTAAAGGCCTCATGTACTTCGCATGTTCAGGCAATCAGCTTACGGAGCTTAATCTAAGTAAGAATGCAGAGCTAGCACATATCTTCTGTAGTGAAAATAAAATTTCCTCATTAGATCTCTCAACCTGTGGGAAGCTCAACACGGTAGCTGTTTATGACAATCCTTTGGAATCGCTCAAATTGCCTACTGCGACTTCATTAGAGTTCATTTCTATCTATCGGACTAAACTCAGCCATGAAAGCCTCCGCACGATAATAGAGGGATTACCATCGCGCTTTGATACCAACAACACTCCTTTAGATCCTGCCGGATCACTTACCGTACAAGTTAAGGGAGAAAAAAGCCCCATGAAGGTATTTGACAAAGATATTAAGGATGCTGAAGCTAAGAACTGGAAGTTACTCCAGTATGACGAAGATACCGATGAGGTGACAAACCCCACTTATAAAGAGGAGATCGCTTCAAATAAGGCTTGGCAAATAGTCGTACTCAAGGATGTGCTCACCATCAAGAATGCGCCTTTAGGCAAAGAGGTTACACTCCATGGCATAGACGGCACCCTATACCTGAGAAACACTCTTACTACTGAGACAACTACCTTGGATATAAGCAAAATTCCCTCAGGAGTCTACGTAGTAACGATTGAAAATGTAAGTAGCACCATTATCAAATAGAGCGTTTTTTAAAAGGGCGCGAATAAGCTATTTACATTAGAAACCTTAAAAGGGCAGTACTGGTTTTCAGTACTGCCCTTTTTCAAAGTTACTCTTTTGTATTAAGGTCTCTATTCAGCCTCCTTGAGGAGGGGTACATCAACCCAGCGGGCTGTCGGATAGCGTGTTTTCAGTAGATGTTGTAAATATTTACGGCTTTCGCTATCTATTGGCTTCTCTTCATTTGGATAAGCATTGTAAAGTAGATAGCGCAGGGGAATAGAACGTTTGTCTAATGCTTCCAAACTCAGCAGAGTATGATTCAAACTCCCCAATCGGCCACACGTAACTAATGCCATTGCATAACCACTCTCTGCCACAAAATCAATTGTTAGTAAGTTTTCCTTGAGTGGCACCATCAAACCGCCTGCTCCCTCCATTAAAACCACCTCATAGCCCAAGTCTAATAGTTTTTTATTATCCTCACGAATATGCTCTGGATCAATACCGGCACCATCCATTGCAGCAGCCAAATGTGGAGAGGCCGGATAAGTAAAAAGATAACTATTACGGTAGTGCTGGGCTACTTCGTCGTCAGTTAAAAAGGGAGCAATCCGATTATGCTTTGAAAGATCCTCACTCACCCCATGCATGCCTGTCTCTACCGGTTTAGAGGTGGTTACCTTGATGCCCTCTTGGTGCAGGAGTGTAGCCAAATAACCGGTAGCAGCCGTTTTCCCTATTCCCGTATCTATACCGCTTACAAATATGATCTCTTTGTTCATTGTATTTTGCTCTTATAAAAGGTTATCCACTACAGCTACAAAGTTACTGCATCAACATAAAAGAGCACCAATATTGGCATACATACCAATAAGTTGATTAATCACACTCTACTATAAGAAAGGTGATTGTCGTTAATCAGAAATTATTTTGTACCTTTGCCAACTGAAAGCGCAATATCCGTAATGATCGGTCACCAAGGTCATGATGCTAACCCCTTGAGTGATTCATATTAGTCGGCTAACGTGCTAAAAAAGAATATTATAGTAATATAAACTATGGGTCCGGCCACAGCAGTTCGGGCTCACAACAGAATAGAAGCAATGTCACGAGTTTGTCAAATAACCGGTAAACGTGCTATTTCCGGTAACAATGTGTCGCACTCCAATCATCGCACGAGGCGACAGTTTGACGTCAACCTCTTCACAAAGAAGTTCTACTGGCCGGAAGAGGACTGCTGGATCAGACTTAAAGTATCCGCAACAGGGCTGCGTTTAATTAACCGCATTGGCCTTAACGAAGCAATTAAAAGAGCTGTGGAGAAAGGGTACCTCACCGAGGCTACCATTCTTGAGGCACCGACTAAGTAAGGGAGGAAAAGAAGATGTCGAAGAAAGGTAAAGACGCAAGAGGGCAAGTAATCCTCGAATGCACGGAAATGAAAGAAAGTGGTCTGCCCGGCACTAGCCGCTACATCACGACCAAAAATAAGAAGAATACAACCCAACGCTTGGAGCTTAAGAAGTATAATCCTATCCTCAAGCGCTACACGATTCATCGTGAGATAAAGTAAATCATTGGAGAGAGCGTAATATACCATGGCAAAAAAATCAGTTGCAACATTTAGAGGCGGAAGTAAAGACGGCCGCGCCTACTCCAAAGTAATCCGTATGGAGAAATCTCCTAAAACGGGTGCGTACTGCTTTAAAGAAGAAATGGTACTTAACGAAGCAGTAGACGATTGGTTTAAGGCAACAAAGTAAGTACTATTTATATCACGGATTAGGCTTGTAGAAGATAATCGTATTAGACACACTCTCAAGAAGTAGAAAGTGCTCTACTTTCTCAGAAGTTGAGAGAGTCCTTTAAGAGACTAACACAAGCACTTCGCTTAAATAGCACAGTTTTACTGTAGATAGAAAGAAGAGAATGCATTCGTGCATTCTCTTCTTTCTATTTATGGTAAGACTACTCTACCTAACTGTTTCTTTTGCGCTTCTGCAAATACAAAGATCTATAACAAGAAAAATCAAGGTACTAGGTTTGGTTCATTAGGATTGGTGGAGTCATTTCCGTACATGTTGCTTCCTAATATATTCACGTGCCCTTTGAGATGGTAATCCACTCCGTCAGCTCCTTTGGCAATAATTACATAGTAATACGCACCGGTAGGTACAGGCTTTCCATTAAAAGTGGCATCCCATCCTTCGTCCGGATTGTCCCAAGTAAAAAGCAGATTACCCCACGCATTGTAGATATAGCCTTTAAACTCTACTAAAGAGCGGTGAGCGACCCGAAAAGTATCGTTTATTCCGGGCGATGAGAAAGGACTAAAGGCATTCGGCACTTCCAAACGAGAAGCAGCAATATCGATCACATATTGTTCACCGGATGTATTGCATTGTGCACTTCGCGAAATAGCCTCTACCATAACTGTGTAACTCCCCATCTCAGTAAATATAAACGAGGTTTCAGCCCCCTCAGCTCTAAAAATAATAGAGGCTTCCTCTTCCCCCGTATTACGTCCGCGTGCTATACGCCATGAGTAGCGGGCAGCTGCCGGTTCGTTGGCGAAGGCTTGCATAGTAAGTTCCACAGGGGCACTAATAACTCGAGATTGGTTATTTAATGTATCTGCACTGCTTTTTTCTATCGTATAAAGAGCATGCAACTCTATACGCTGAGCCTCCAGCATATTACTTTCAAGAGGAGGATACCCAACCCCTAAAAGCTCGGTATACTGATCTCCTAAAAGCTTAAACGAAGTATCGGCAAGAGGCGCATAAAGCGTCAAGTACTCCTGTTGTGGAGTGAGAAGCTCTTCTTTTTGTTCTTCATGGAAAGCATGTGTTTCCTCATCATACTTCATATCAGTATAGGAAATTCGGAACTGCCTCTCTAATGGTTTTTCTACACCTTGCGGTGTGTGACACGGCCAGGTTGCAAAGGGAGTATCTGCGCTCACTCTAATAAGCTCGCAAGGCACCTCTTCATCATAAGATACCTTTAGCTGCTCACTGGGAAGAGGGACACTTTCATATTGGGCAAACCAATAATAATCGGGCAATCCGGATGCTTTTTCTACAATATAACCGCAATTCAACTGAGGTGTATTCAACTCAAAGCAGTTATTTTCAAACGAAGCATTAGCGACCTCCTCACGATCTGCCGCTGATTTTCTGTAAAAGTAAAGCTTGCTTCCTGCTTGAGCCTCAATCCGGAGCGTATAAGCATTATTGACTACATGCACTACATAGCAATGCATCCGCTCACCTTCCGGAGAGCGCACCTCAGCAAATCTACACCCATCTCCACTCACTTGTGCCGTAACTAAGACAGGTAATAAGCCGAGGAGGACAAACAAAATTCGCTTCATAACGGAATACTATGGAATGTTTCATTAAAAGATCCTTGCCAAAGGAATGCTCCCTGGGGGAGAGACTCAATCCCCATTTGAGGTTTTTCCTTAAAAAGGCCATAGACAGCTGATCCACTTCCACTCAACGAGGCATAATAAGCACCTTTATCTATTAAAGTCTGTTTCAGGGTTGCTAACTGGGGATAGCGAGGAAAAAGTGCCGTCTCAAATTGATTTACTAACCGTGTGCAAGTGAAATACTCTGCTTTACTCCACACTCTCTTCAAATACCCCTTTGAGGAAGAATCAGGGCTAACAAGAGCATATGCTTCTTTTGTGCTTATTGCTAATGGAGGCTTCACTATCACCACATAAGAACATCGCAGCTCTTCCGGCAACTCAACCGGCTCCAAGTCAGTTCCTATACCTGTAGCTAACATGGGGTCATCATAGATAAAGAAGGGAGTATCCGCTCCTGCCACGGCAGCAACAGAAGCAAGCTCCTCCTTTGTTAATCGTAGATGCAATAAATCATTCACAGCCCTTAAGGCTACTGCAGCATCAGAAGATCCTCCTCCTAATCCGGCCTCTGAGGGGATACGCTTCACTAATTCAATACGCAAGGGAGGAACTTCGCAGCCTCTACTTCTAAGTTCTTGTAGTACTTTTAAAATGCTGTTGCTTGCAGCAGCGCCTTTGATAGGAAGCCCCTTGATATAAAGAGCATCCTCTACAAGTCCTTCCGGTTGGGTTATCTCAATAATATCGCAGAGGGGTATAGGGACAAGACACGTCTCGATCGTGTGATAGCCATCCGCACGTTGTCCGGTGATATATAGTCCAATATTAATCTTAGCAGGTGCAAATCTAAGCATACTATATACTATGAATCAGCTTTCTCCAGCATAGTTACTGTTTCAGGGAAGAAATAACGCTTACGCTCTTCCTCCGTACCATTCTTATAAGCTCTATAAGGTTCAGATTTGCGAAGCAACATACTTTTAATCATGGGGGCTAACAACCAAGCCCCTATCCGCTTCCATAAGGGAGTTGCACGGCGGGTCATTTCATAAAGAGACTGAAGCGTATCACGACGGAAGTGAACAATATTTTCCAACTCACCTCCATCTACATAGATACCGCAGTGATAATTATGCTCAGCAAAAGCCCCTTCGGGAAAGTTCATGTCCCCCAAGCCGGCAATTTGAAAGTTTTGCTGCAAGAATTCTTCATAATCCACTCTGCATTGTTCACCGCCTCCCAAGTTAAACGTTTTTCCTTTCAGTTCATCAAGATGATCAATAGCATTTACAAAGGCCCTTGCCGTATCACGTGGTGTAGTAAACTCCATAGGAGTAGCCAATGGCATCAGAAACATAATCCCCGACATATGATGATTACCTGCACCCATAATAGCAGAAAGTCGAAAGATACAAGTATTAAGTTTACTCTCCCTAACCATTTGTTCCATCTTGACTTTAGTAACTGCATAGTTGTCTCCATAAGAGGGGCAGATAGGATCTCCTACACGTATCTCGGGATTACGGATTCTATCCCCATATACAGCAACAGAAGAGCTGAAGAGTAAAAAGCTGCCGGGAGAATTTCGTTCCAAGCTATCTATCAAGTTGCGCGTTCCGCCCACATTGATCTTTTCAGTCAACTGGGGATCATTGTATGCCATCGGGGGAATGAGCGAAGCAAAGTGGAAGGTAACGTCTACACCACGCGTTGCCTCTTCAAGTGTTTGCATCTTGGTTATATCTCCGTATTTTGGCTTTATACGACGTTTGATCCTTTCTTTTAGCTTATCAAATATAGCAACCGTTTTCTTTGTTTTAAGGTCAAAGGCTCTTATCTCATACCGACCCGACATTTTAGCAAGCTGCAAAAGAGCCTCTTTGCCCACATTTCCGGTTGCGCCCGTTATGAGAATAACTTTTTTCTTTTGCACATTCATACTCTTCTCCTCCACGTATTAAAAGCTCTTTTCCCAAAAAAATAGGGAGTCCTACTACAAATATAGTAAGGCTCCCCTGTTTTTCCTAACAAAAAACCTACCTGGTTTTTCTTTAGCGTATGCCCAACTTAGCTTTTATAGTGGAGGGAATAGCATCTTTGTGCACAACTATATTCATAGTACGTCCAGCCACATAAGCTTCACTTACATACCAAATACCCTTATAAGCACCGGCTTCTCCCCAAGAGTTCTTAACCATAAAGAAAGGACGACCTGCCTGATTCTTTGCCTTTCCGTAAATAACCATACCGTGGTCATCGGTCAAGGTATAATTATCATAGCACTCTTGACGATATTCTTGAGTTGGCTTAATTTCCGGGCAATTAGGCTCGTTGATCATCTTTCTAATAGCAGCCTGACGCTCACCATAGCTAAGGCCAATCCAGCGAGCTTGGTCACTACCGGCTGTTTCGATAGCTTCTATATCAGCCAATACACCGATACCGTCGCGGTTGAAGCCTACTTCACTTACATCGGCACCCCATGCAATGGGATAACCCTTATCAATCGCATTATTCATTACTTGGATAAGCTCCTCAATAGGAATATTCCAAGAACTGCTCCAACGCCAATTGTCCTCTATTTCGAGGGGGAATTGAGTATAGAAAGGATGATGGGTATAACTTGTTAGCGATACATAATCATCAAAATTCAAGCCCAATGTAGCGGCATAGCTCTTCGGGGTATAAGTCTTACCTTGGTACGTAAACTGTGTCG
Source organism: Porphyromonas miyakawae (assembly GCF_045865415.1). Lineage (NCBI taxonomy): Bacteria > Pseudomonadati > Bacteroidota > Bacteroidia > Bacteroidales > Porphyromonadaceae > Porphyromonas > Porphyromonas miyakawae. The sequence goes on along the minus strand of NZ_BAAFSF010000001.1, from coordinate 512,727 downwards.
GCACTTCACCTAAATAAGAGGCTATGATAGCAGCATGCGCTTGCTTCCAAGACGTAGATAGACGCCCATTAGGGTTCTTTATTACTGCATCTAAGTAGGCCTTACTTGCATTAGCCAGCTCACTATGGCTATTCTTCTTTGTTCCATAATTCAAGCCAGTCATCACCTCTTCCGGCACGATTCCATAGTGTTTAAGCACATAGAGGACATCGTAGAAAGAGCCTCCTTGTGAATAATTGAGCATGCCATGCAAACGTACGTATCTATCCGCCTTATCACGATAAGACATACTTACGGGAAACATATCCGAAAGGTCCGTTTCCGGTTTTCCTACACGGAGCATTTCAGCTTCTATGAAACCAATTGCCGAGTAAGACCAGCAAGTACCGGAGTTGGCCTGATCTCGAACAGGTGTAATGGGCAATTCCTTTACTACAGTAAACTGGTTTGTTTCGCTCTCCTTTTCTTGGGCTGCCAACGGCATGATGGCCATGGTAATTAGCAGCAGAGGTAAAATAATTCTTTTTGTCATTTCTATGAATATTGTTATAGGTGTTAATTACTACTTTTTGGGAGTTTACCGACCTTTCTCATATAAGTCTAATTCCTCAAATAATTTCTTGAGGGAAGGCTTCTTTTTTATCTCGTCTGATATCCACTCCCGCGGATTATGTATATGTGAAATTTGCTCAGGAGAAGCCACATCTACCTGTAGCCTAATGGGCTTTTGGAGCAATTTGGATAGACACCCCAAAAGTGTTTGTTCCTCCTTTAATAGAGTTTCTCGCTGCGCTTCTTCTCTTACGGTAAAGTGCACTATTCCCCCTTTGTGCATCGTAGGGAATAGGGAGTTCATGAACTTCCTGGAGGGGTCGTTCATATTGCTATGTTCCTTGTAATCAGCCCAAGCATCTAACAAGGACATCGGGGTTGAAGCACCCTTCGGCTCAGTCTTTTTATTTTGCTCAGTACTCCGCAGACTAACCACCCCTTTGGTTAGTGGGTTGCGTGCTATAGGCCGTCCACTGGGAGAGGCAGGCTGTGCTGCTGTGGCGCCCTGTTGCGGAGAGGCAGCTACAGAGGGTGAAGAAGCAGGAGCGGATGTAGTTGGTTGAGGGGATGATGCAGCTGATTGGTTCGAAGAAGTTACAGGCTGATTAGAGGCAGAGACTGCACTTTTCAATTCCTTTGAAAGCGCGAGACCCAATAAGGTCATTTCTACCAAAAGGCGCTTTCCGTTAGCCATACGGTACTGTCGCTCACAGTCCATCAATTTAGCGATAGTAGTGTACAATGCAGGCTTTCCTATAGAGCGTGCCAATACAACGTAAGCGGTTTTGTCTGCTTCTGCTATTTGTGCTATGGGAAGCGTTTCGTCCTCAACAGCAAGGAAAAGATTTCGATAAAAGGCACTCAGTCCTGTTATAATGGCTTTTCCGTCAAAGCCATCCGCATATATTTCATCCAGCAGCCCAAGCAACTTGGCACTATCTCCTCGATGCAGACAATTTGCTATTTGGAAGAAGGTGTCTTTATCTAATATATGTAAGCTGTCGACAGTTTGCTTATAGGTAATCTGTCCATCTCCAAAACCTGCGATACGGTCAAAAAGAGAAAGAGCATCTCGCATTCCCCCATCGGCATGCCTTGCTATAATAGCCAAAGCCTCCTCTTCGGCTGGTATCTGCTCATTGTGAGCAACCAACTTTAACTGTCTTACAATTACATCTTCCGGAATAGGTCTGAAATCATATACCTGACAACGCGAAAGGATGGTTGGCAAAATCATCTGCTTTTCCGTTGTAGCCAAGATAAAGACCACATAGGAAGGAGGCTCTTCCAATGTTTTAAGGAACGCATTGAAAGCCTGCTTCGAGAGCATATGTACCTCATCGATGATGTAGACCTTGTGCTTTCCGGTCTGTGGGGGTACATTAACCTCCTCAATAAGTCGTCTGATGTCGTCCGTAGAGTTGTTGGATGCTGCATCCAACTCATATACGGAGAGGCTTTGCTGACGCTCAAAAGCACGACAAGCATCGCAGTGTCCGCAAGCCTCTCCCTCCGGGGTTAGCTCAAGGCAGTTTATTGTTTTGGCAAAGATACGTGCAGCACTCGTCTTACCGACTCCCCGAGGGCCACAGAACAAGTATGCATGCGCTATTTTATTCTGACGAATAGAGCGCTGCAGGGTGGCACTTATGGCCTCTTGTCCTACTAACTCCCCGAAGGTTGCTGGACGATACTTCCTCGCAGAGACGACGAATCTGTCTGCCATGTACTACCTGCCCTAAGAATTATATTTTTGCTAACGCTTGATCAAGGTCAGCAATTATATCCTCTACATCCTCCAATCCTACAGAGAGGCGAACCATACCTTCGGATATATCTGCTGCGGCACGCTCTTCAGGCGTGTAAGGAGAGTGTGTCATAGAAGCCGGATGCTCAATAAGCGTCTCTGCATCACCTAAGCTAACGGCAAGTGTGCAGAGATGTACATTATTCATCAGTGTACGTCCCGCTTCAAGACCACCCTTCACTTCAAAAGCAATCATTGCTCCGGGAAGCTTCATGTACTTATCTGCTAATGCCTTCTGTGGGAAGCTGTCCAGCCCAGGATAAGTTACAGAGGCTACCTTTGGATGCTTTTCAAGGAATTGTGCCACCTTCATAGCATTTTCGCAGTGGCGTTCCATACGTATATGAAGCGTTTTCAATCCACGCCCGATCAAGAAAGCATCAAACGGAGCCAATACAGCGCCTGAAAGATCCTTAATTCCCACTAAACGAACTTGATCAATATACTCTTTCTTACCGGCAACAAATCCTGCGATCACATCACCATGACCATTGATATACTTGGTAGCTGAGTGCACCACTGCATCCACACCCCATTCCAGAGGACGGCAGAGGTAAGGCGAGCAATATGTATTGTCGGCTATCACCATTACACCCTCTTGGCTATGTGCGATCTTAGCAATCGCTTCCAAGTCTGCCATGTACATATTGGGGTTTGCCGGTGACTCAAGATAGACCAGCTTTGTATTGGGACGCATAGCGCGGCGTACATTCTCCGGATCTCTTGTATCCACAAAAGTCACCTCCACACCGAAGCGACTCAGTCCATGCTCTAAGAATGAGTAGGTACACCCATAAAGCGTTTTACCGGCAACGATATGATCTCCTGCACTAACGGCTACCCAAATAGCACTTACAATAGCACCGATACCGCTTCCGGCACCTACAGCAGCTTCTGCGCCTTCAAGGGCAGCTACCTTTTCCTCTACTGAAGTGTCCGTTGGGTTGCCTAAGCGAGTATAGATGTAACCATCTTCCTCTAATGCGAAGCGGCGTCCGCCTTGCTCAGCACTATCAAATACGAAAGTTGAGGTCTGATAGATTGGCATGGCTAAAGTACCATGCATGTTGTGCTCGGCGCCTGCGTGAATGCTTTTTGTAGCAAAGCCCGATTTTTTTAGTTCTTCCGGGGTCATCATAGTTTTTTATGTATTTGTCTTAGTTACTTTCAGTTTGTACAAAGCCATCTCTCTTCTTACGATATTTTGGGTGGCTCATCTACTCAGGGCTTTTTCAAAGACAGATCCTTTGAGTTCATCGTTGCGAAGTTACTACATTTCACTCACTTTGCCAAAGAAAAAACGCCCCTTTTAGACTGAAGTGACAACTAAATTTTCCACACCATACTTAAATGTCGCTCCCGTATCCACACAGATATTAATTACTTCTATTCCCCACTCTAATTCGGGAATGAAGCGGTGACAAAGATATTTTGGAATAGAGAGCTATAGCATTGCAAAAAAAAGATATGGACCTTTCAACTAAAAGATCCATATCTTAGCAACCAAAGTTTCTGATAAAAGAAATGAAAGATCTGTATCTTTTTCAGAAGAGAAAAGAAGGTTACTCAACCCACTGTATGTAGTCTGCTTTTCGAGGTGCAGCTTGAGGAATTTCTCCGGCAGCATAACCGACAATACAGTTTGCGATGCCCACGTAATTATCCCCTATTCCCCATTGCTTAAGGATTTGCTTACCCTCCTTACTTTCAAACATTACATCAGCGCCATGCACCCAACAGGTGGCCAAACCCAAGGCATGAGCTGCATTGAGCATATTGTCCATTACAACGCTTCCATCGTACAGATAGGTTGGCACACTCTTATCTGCCAATACGACGATCACTACCGGTGCACCATAAAAAGGATCGCTTTCTCCGCCACGTAAATTCATATTTAGTCGAGATAAGCGATCGCGTTCTGCACGATTGGTTACAACAACTATCTTTGCAGACTGCTTCCCTAAACCACTTGGTGCATAGCTACCAGCTTCAGTAACCAAAGCGAGTAGCTCTTTTGAGGGCATCTCATCTTGGTACTGTCTCACGCTGCGTCGTGTTTTAAAGAGCGCTATTTTCTCCTCATTGGTCAAAGTGGGTTTACTTTGCTCTTTCTCTCGAGTACAGCCTATACTGCCCAATAATAACACAACAGAAGCTACACATGCACTGAAAAGTATTGATTGTTTTATTCTCACTTGTTTTTCACTATCTAATTTCATTATTACGTAATACGAAGATACGAAATGTCTCTTAAATAATATGCTAATCAAACCGCATTATGCATAAATAATATTGACAAGTCCCATAATAATGTTTCTTCTCTTGGCAAAGAGGAGCAAAATTGGTTACTTTGCATACTAAAATATGCGAGCAACAGACAACTGACTTATGAGCTTCTTCAAAAAACTTTTTTCAAAAACAAATGATAGCGTTCTACCGAGCAAAACGGAAGAGACGGCTACTTCTCACACAGCCACTAATATACCCGAAGGCGATGAAGAAGCGACTCGGGAGCAAAAGCAACGGATACGTAATGCCGAATCCCTTAAATTCGACGGACTCCGTCTACTACGTGCAGGATATGTAACACAAGCTTTAGAATACTTAGCTCGCTCAGTTGAGTTAAATCCCGAGTTTGAGAATCGCTACTATTATGCCAGTGCCTTAACTCGCTTGGGGAAAAATAGCGAAGCAATAGAGATATACAAGAGCCTGTCTCAGGAAGCGCCTGAGCATACTGCCCTCCACTTATCCCTGCTTAACCTGCTGGTCACGGAAGAACGCTATGCAGAGGCATCCGAATGCTTTACAAAGACATCGGCTCTATCATTAGACGATGCCGAAGAGGCGCTTTTGCGCTTCTATGAAGCAATGCTTGCAGTAGGAGAAGAAGATTATGATCGTGCCATTGAGGCAGCTGACCGCTCCCTATCTCTTCAAGCGGATCACCCGCGGGTGGCTCTCTACAAAACAAAAGCCCTTTTGCTGGCCAATCGGTTAGAGGAAGCCGAAAGCTGGATCAAGGATATGCGTCAGCGCTTTCCGGAAGAAGAGCGATTTGCACTATATGCAGCTACAATAGCGGCCGAACGCAAGCAACCGGAGAAGGAAGAAAAGGCACTCAAAGAGGCGATTGATATAGATCCTTTTAATGAAGAGGCTCACCTGCGTTTAGCGGCTCTCTATGAAACTCAGGGACATGTAGAGGCGGCTATCGCTCTGCTAAGTCCCTTTTACGAAGAAGAGCACGCTACAGTTCGCATGAAGCGATGTCTTGCTGACCTTTATCGCAAACAGGACAATCCGGAGAAAGCGGATAAAGTGCTGGAGAGTATCAACGAGGAAGATATACAACAAGAGGGAGCAGAGGCAGACTTCAGTTCGCTCTATACCAACGGGCTATACTAATCCACTGGCATGGCTAAGCAAAAGTGGTACACTGTATGGGTAGGAGCGGAAACAGGTATATTCGATTCATGGGAGGAATGCCGCAGTTATGTAGAAGGCTATAAAGGAGCTCGCTACAAATCTTTCTCCTCTCGTAAAGAAGCCGAGGAAGCATTAGGCATACATCCGGATGCATTTCGTTCTACTCACAAAAAAGGATCAGTAGGAACAACTCGATCCGTCCATGCCGAAGGGGTAATAGCTCGTAGTATAGCCGTGGACGGAGCTACCAGTGGTAATCCGGGACCTGCCGAGTATAGAGGCGTGTGGGTAGATACAGGAGAGATCATTTTTACCTCCCCGCTATTTGAGGGGACGAACAATATTGCAGAGTTTCTTGCCATCGTTCATGCCATGGCACTCTGTATCAAAACAGGTCAAAGCATCCCTATCTATTCCGACAGCCAAACAGCCATCAAGTGGGTTACAGTAGGGAAAGCAAAAAGCACTATACCTCACACCCAACGTTTTGAGCGTGCCCATCAACTAATTGCCCGAGCTGAGGCTTGGCTGGCAGGACATCCGAAGGAAACTCGTCCTCCTTTACTCAAGTGGAAAACAGAGCTGTGGGGAGAGATACCGGCTGACTATGGACGCAAATAGACTTCCCCGCCTATGGCTACTGAATATAGGCAACGAAGCAGCCTTAGGCAGTAAGGCGATACATTACACACCTTCTCGATTAGTACGACAGATGCGTCGTGACCTTTCAGCCTTGCCGGCTTTTTTTGCTGGTGATAACCCACTTGATGCCGTTTGGATTGAGGATGGGTTACCCTCTTTACCGGAGGGAAGTTGCCTACCTGCGAGACAATGCTATACGACCAAGCAGCTACTGCAAGCTACCTTTGATACACCTTTTCAGTTAGAGCTTTGGGGAAGAGAGCCCTCCCTTGTCCAACAACTCATAAAGCATTATCCGGAGCTATTCGATAAGAAGATCATACCCCCTACTACAAAGCAACTGCCCAATAGTTTTTTTGACCGAACCTTAACGGCAAGCTTTCTAAAGGAATGGAATATACCGACTCCTTCAATTATAAACAATGACCAAGAACTGAAGAGGTTTGCCGACGAATTGTCGCAAGATAAGTTTGTCATCAAACAACCATTCAGCTCGTCCGGTAGGGGCATTCACCTCGTTAATTCCAAGGAATACTCCAAGGTTCGTTGCAAATATCCACTAATTGCAGAGCCATATTACGAAAAAGTATCTGATTGGGCGATAGAATACACAATTGAAGGGAACAAATATATTCGTAAAGAGGCACTATCGCACTTTTACACCGACCACTTTCGCTATATAGGCAACACGGTTTGTTCTCAAGAAAAGCTTTTGCAGCGTCTTACGAATGAGGTAGGAAGCAGTATTATCGAACACGTAGTAGAAGCACACAAGAAGTTTCTCCTTCGCGAAGTTGCCCCATACTACCAAGGTCCTGTAGGAATCGATATGATGAGCTACCGCAAGGGGAGTACATTATGCCTGCACCCCTTCGTAGAGATCAATATACGACACACCATGGGGAGTGTGGCAGAACGTCTATTCTCTCACTACGGATACGATGACAAGGAATACTTCCTGCAGATAGAGCATTTGCCATCTCAAGCGGAAGAGGGCAATAGACCCTGCGAAAAGCCATACTTTGACTCAACCGGTAGACTTATTAGTGGAAAGATGTGGCTAAGTGGAAGAAATGAGGCGAGTCGCTTTGGAGCAAGTTTTAGCGCACTTACTTAAATGTTTTTAGACGCCATTTATGATTTGGGAAACGGGCCAATAAGAAAAGGTAAGGCCTTCCTTTAGAAGATGCTACAGAAACAATTGATACGACACGCACAGAATACCTACGTGAGCAGGTCAGAATACCAAAATAACGTATCAAGAAAAGATATCATGCGAGTACCTCCAGCCACAACCGGGCTTATAAAGGCTCGCAAAGGGTTTACAAAAGAGGAATGAGGCTCTGTGAAAGACGATCATAACGAGGGATAAGTGTATCTACATCTCTTTTCAGACAGGCCGCTATCACCTCATATGAAAGAAAAGCTCTTAGCCGCCTAAAGTGTTCTCCTTTGCTAATAGCTTCTATGGGGTCATCACCTATTTCACGAGCTGCCAAAATAGCCAAGTAAGCCGCATCATCCAATTGTAGGGATACATTCTCCTTCATTAGGCTATCTGCCAAGTATCCGGCAAATAAACTATCTTCTAAACTTGCCTGCCCCATCCAACCGGCACCTACGACAAGAAGTGAAGCATCAGCGTAATCCCTTACAATAAGTTCAGTCAATGCTCCTATATTAGTGAAAGCGCCTATCAATATTTCCGCCTGACTGTATGCTTCTATGCCCTTAATAGTAGCGGTCCCATTAGTAGTGGTGAGGTAAATATCCTTTCCGGCCACTACTTCCGGAGTATAAGTTGCCGGATCATTACCAAGCTGCGCAGCACCAATACGCTTTCCTCCTCGCTCAGCTGCTACTATCACATTTGCTTCACCAATATGAGCCAATGCCTCCTCAAGAGAGGCAACGGGAATCACACGATTCGCTCCTGACGCTAAAGTCCGAGTAATGGTAGCAGTAGCACGAAGAGCATCCACTACTATCACCACATCATACAAGCTTGTACCCTCAGTCAGGTAATGATCCAATAGGATACGGCTGGGACAATGAGAGAAACGCATCATTTATCTGTGCAATTTGCTTTATATATTCTTTGAAGGCTCATTCTCTTTCAAGGAGCTTTTTTGAGATACCTCTGTAGCGTCTTCCCTTACTTCTAATGAATTCTCCTCAGAAGAATAGAGACGAGTGTAACTATCTTGTAAAGCTTGGATAAATTGCTCTCCGTTTCTCAATTTGAGAAAATCACTTCCTCCGCTTGTCACTAACTTAACCTCCTTCGTATGAGGCAACCAAGTAGCTTGATAGATTGTTTGAAGCGAGGCTACACTTCGCAGTTTATCACTCCACACAATAGCTACTTGCAGCTCCTTATCCGCTTGGTTTATATAGTAAAACTCTTTAGTTCTGAGCAGTAGCACCAATGCAACAACCCACCCCACAAGCAAAGGTAGGTAAGTCCACCATGGGGCAGTGCTTTTCTGGGGGAGCAATACCAGTAGAAGTACTATTAGTATCAGTAACAGGGAGGCAACCACAAGCGTGGGACCTTTCTTTAGCAAGGCCCCACGCAGATAGTACCGTTCTTCTATAGGAACGTTTGATTTAGTCAAGATGAATTACGCTTATTTTCTAAAAGGCAATTTTACGATCTCTGCCTTAAGGTTCTTATTACGAACTTGAATAGCTATCTCGGTACCCACCTTAGCATATTCTTTTTCTACATAACCTAAGCCAATACCCTTCTTCATAGCCGGTGACATAGTACCGCTGGTTACCTTGCCAATTGCTTTACCTTCTGCATTAGCAATCACGTAATCTTTACGTGGAATACCCTTGTCCTTCAGTTCAAAGGCGACCAGTTTGCGTGTAAGTGCCCCTGCTTTCTGCTCTTCAAGGAGCTTGCGACCAATCAATGCTTCCTTTCCATCCACGAGCTTCGTAATCCAACCCAATCCGGCTTCTATGGGAGAGGTCGTTTCATCTATATCATTTCCGTATAGACAGAAACCCATCTCCAAGCGAAGCGTATCGCGACAACCCAAACCGGCAGGCATAACTCCAAAGTTCTTTCCCTCTTCAAAGAGAGCGTTCCAAATCTTCTCTGCATAAGTCGGATAGAAGTACAGCTCAAAACCTCCGGCTCCTGTATAGCCCGTATTTGAAATAATCACATTCGGACAACCGGCAAAGTCACCTACTTTGAATGTGTAATAGGGTATTTCACTAAGATTAATATCTGTAAGGCACTGCATCAACTCCGTAGCCTTGGGTCCTTGAATAGCCAGCTGTGCAATATTGTCGGAGGCATTCTCAAGTTCTGCACCCATCGTATTATGCTTCTGGCACCATGCCCAGTCCTTCTCTACATTAGCTGCATTAGGAACCATCATGTACTTATCTTCTTCGTAGCGGTAAAGTAGGAAATCGTCCATAATACCCCCCTTATCTGTCGGGAAGCAGCTGTACTGAATTTGTCCTACTTCAAGCTTAGAGGCATCATTAGATGAAACCTTCTGAAGGAATTCAAGAGCCTTTGGTCCCTTTACCCAAAACTCACCCATATGGGATACGTCAAAGATACCCACGTTCTGAAGCACATTCACATGCTCCTCTATAATTCCCGTGTATTCTATCGGCATATTGTAGCCGGCAAACTCGTGCATTTTGGCACCCAAAGCGATATGCTTCTCTGTAAATGGTGTTGTCTTCATATTATATTTATCTTTTCAATCCTTAGTAATTCTTTCTCACAAAGATAAGGCTTTGTATGCATAAATCCTCACCTTTAAATCTCTATCTACAAAATCCTGCAAACACACTTCAAGCCTCATCTAAGAATGCACGAATCGTAGCTTGTGCCGCCCTCTCCCTCTTATCTGTCGGCTTGGAGAAAACGCCCATTTCCCACAGTTCGGCGACCATACGTCTTGCCTCGGCACGCTCCTCAGGCTCCTTGATTAGACGGATCTTACCCAGCATAGAGCAATGAACTACAGCCCACATAAAGTTCCGCTCCCATTGAGTGCGCTGATACTCGGTCGCACGCTCCTGATACATGGGATAGGTATGTTTCAGCCCCTCCACATTGAAATAGAGTTTTTTCAGTTGATCTCTCTGAGCTGTTATAGAGTGAAAGTTTGATCGATAGTAATAAAGCGGGAGTTGGGTAATGGTTACGCTTGGATTCTTCAGCATCACCTCACTCCACCAAGGGAAGTCTTCATAAGAAAGTCCTTTGATAAAAGGAATATCCGCAATCAACTCTCGCTTGAAAAGGTATTTCCACACATAACAATGTTTGATGGGATCTTTTATGGAAGAATGCGAATACTCCACAGCATGAGCATAAACATCCTGTGTTACCACCCTTTTTACACGTTCCGGATGATAACGCTTCTTTATTCCATAGGGCATTACGCTATCGGTATTGCGCCCCAAGTGGTGATGCACTAATGTTTTCAAGCGATAGCGATTGTCTTTATACCACGATACGATATCCGTTCCCTCTTTTTCAATTAGATAGGCAGCTATTTCCATCGTCTGAGGGTGGATAAAATCATCCGAATCCAAGTACATTACGTACTTACCGCTTGTGTATTGCATACCCGTATTACGGGCATCCGAAAGCCCCCCGTTCTCCTGATCAATAACTACAATACGGCTATCTCGAGCTGCGTATTCACGCAAGATCTGAGGGCAATTGTCGGGAGAACCATCATTCACACAAATTGCCTCCCAATCAGTATAAGTCTGTGCCAGTACACTCTCTAAGCACTGCCTGAGGTACGGCTCCACCTTATAGACGGGAATAATAACAGAAATACCCACCATTGTACTATTTAATTGAAGCGACTGCCTGCTCTATTCTGCGCACAGACTCTTCTCTTCCCAAAATAGCCAGTATATCTGCCAAGTGAGGTCCACTTAATGCACCTACCAAAGCCAAACGCATTGCGTTCATCACAGCACCCATTGAGTAATTGTTTGCAGCAATCATCTCCTCCAAAGCCGCTTCTATTGGCTCACTTTCAAAGGGACTAACTGTCTGGAGCGTCTTTACAACCTCTTGCATTTGGAGAGGGGTGTCTTCCTTCCAACGCTTCTTCACCGCCTTCGCATCATAGGTAGTGGGGGCTTCGTAGAAAAAGCGTGCTTCTGCTAACATATCGGGCAATAGTTTTACGCGATCTTTAATAGCCACCGCCACTGCTGCCGTATTGATTTCACCTTCGTTTATGCCGTTCAAAGAGAGCTGCCTACGCAGTTCTGTAGCCAACTCGTCACTTGACATCTCAAGGATATAGTAATGGTTAAACCACTTTCCTTTCTCAAAATCAAACTTTGCACCGCTCTTTGAGCATCGCTCCAACGAGAAAGCCTTCGTAAGCTCCTGCATACTCATAACCTCCCGATCATCTCCGGGATTCCATCCCAGCAGTGCCAAGAAATTAACTACTGCCTGAGGTAGGTAACCACTTTCGCGATAACCTGAAGAAATAGCACCGGATACCGGATCATGCCACTCTAACGGGAAGACAGGGAAGCCAAGACGGTCTCCATCCCGCTTACTCAGTTTACCATTGCCTTCCGGCTTGAGCAACAACGACAGATGGGCAAACTCAGGCATCTGCCAGCCGAAAGCTTCATACAGCAACTTATGCAACGGAGAGCTGGGCAACCACTCTTCGCCTCGGATCACATGGGTAACCTCCATCAGGTGGTCATCTACTATATTAGCCAAGTGATAGGTAGGCAAATCATCACTCTGCTTATAGAGCACTTTGTCGTCCAAAATAGAAGAATTGATACGCACCTCACCACGTATCAGATCATTTACCACTACTTCTTGTCCCGGATCAACTTTAAAGCGAACCACATAAGGCACACCGGCTTTCTCCAGTGCAGCACACTCATCGCTGCTTAGCGAAAGACTATTCTTCATGCTCAATCGGGTTGTTGCATCATATTGGAAGTTGGGCAACTCAGCGCGCTTGGCATCTAATTCTTCCGCAGTATCATACGCTTTGTAGGCCTTACCGGCAGCAAGTAACTCGCCTACATACTTACGATATATGTCCCGACGCTCACTCTGACGATATGGAGCATGGGGACCGCCCTTACCGATACCCTCATCTATCTCTATACCCAACCAATCCAAGGCTTCAATAATATAAGCCTCAGCACCGGGGACAAAGCGCTTGCTGTCGGTATCCTCAATACGTAAGATCATTGTTCCCCCGAAGTGACGGGCAAAGAGATAATTATATAGCGCAGTACGCACTCCTCCTATATGGAGTGGTCCCGTAGGACTTGGTGCAAAGCGCACACGTGGTTTCTTTATATCACTCATTTTCTTTCTATCTACTCAGAAAAGGCTCCGAAAAAGCCTATCCAATCTTGTTTACTAAACACAAAGGTACTCTCTTTATAAATAATACAGTCTACCGATTAGTCAAAGCAGTGTAAGGCATCATTATGGCACAAAGTTTCCATACTAAAGCATAATACATCAGGGGATCTTAAATCTTTTATCCGAACCTTTTTGGGAAAACCCTATAGCCTTTTCCCAAAAACCCTATAGCCCTTTTAGAGAAACCCTATAGGGTTTTCCTAATATTGATGCAACCTCATCATCAAGCATATAGTAGCGCCTCTTGAAAAAGTTCCTCTGCGGAAAATAAGCATATCTTTTTTCTAATGCTTTTTTCCCTATCTTCGTACCACTAACCCACAGGGAAAAAGGATGAAACAGGGCAACAACTTGACCAAAAATAAAATACCCCTAACCATACGGGTAATGGGCATCACCTCATTGGCCGTTGCCCTTGCCGCTGCAGTTTTGTTAGCTCTTTATTATAGTAAGATACCTGACTCTATTCCCACACACTATGGGGTCAATAGGTCAGCAGATGGATGGGGAGCAAAAGCCTTTCTTTGGTATATAGTAGTAGGTAATATATTGCTCAATATACTGCTCAGTGGAATAATCCGGCTCCCTATAAAGGGGATTAACCCCTCATGGGGGAAACAAGCAAACTCAGCTTGCGTCAATAGGGCAACAGCCGGCTTATTAGCGATTACTCGTCTATTTATCTCATTGATCTTTGTATCAACTGCAGCGGTTATGGCTCTTTCAGTGGAGAAGTATCCGGTAAGTTTGACAATCCTCAATACGCTTTTGCCCATAGTCTGCTTTGCTTACGGCATAAGGTTAGTAATCCTAACGAATAAAGAAGTCCTAAAAAAATAAAACATCTGCCCCCATTCAAGACGAATGAGAGCAGATGTTCAAAGTATTCCTTTAGGGATCAGTGCTGCTCCCTCAAAGCCTCTTCACTATCTTCCTCAGCGGAGAGATCGTGCTCCAAACGAAGCGTAATAGTTGTACTATCACATACTGCCGAAGGACCAAAGTATTGTATTGGTCCCGGGTAACGAAAGTCAACGGCTCGTGCTCGTTGCTCTCTATGCTCAACAAAATAACGGAAGGGGGCACCCTCAAGATCCACAAGACTCTTTTTTACTACCGGTAGACGTCGTCCCTCGCGTTCTTCCATATGCATCATGGAAACAAAGGGTACACCACGCGGTTTCCATTCACCCGGAAAAGCAACCAAGTTACCCACAGCAGCCATATATCCATTGGCATGATGGGAAGCTAATGCGACAGCCGTGAGCCCTAAGGCATAGCAATAGGCGGCATCGAAGTTACTTGGCATAGAGGAGCGACCCTCATATCCGAAGAAATGTGTAAGTGCAGAGAACTTACCATCATAGTTGCCTCGCTCCTTGCGTTTCTTGAGTTCTTTGCGCACAAGACTCACAATCAACTCCTCTGTTTGCACACGACTCACTTGTACATTACCATGCGGATCTCGCTCTAACATTAACTGACCGGCCACCTCATTGGGAAGGGATAAAAATACTTCAGCACTCTCCGTAGTCAGCTTGCTCGCAATGTAACGTACTACCTCACTTTTCTTTACGATAAGTAGATTCTTCTCATTCACACGAAGCACCTCATTGAGCTCATTGATCAATCGCCTCATGCGGGGTACAAACTCTATCAGTCCCTCGGGAATAAGGACTACACCAAATGGGTAACCTCGATTGTAGCGATCTACCACCACATCGGCAATAATCTGCACGATATCGTCTAAAGTTTGTTGCTTGGCTTCTACCTCTTCGCTTATGATAGCTATCGTGGGCTGCGTCTGCAAAGCACACTCCAAGGTTAAGTGAGAAGCACTGCGCCCCATTAGTTTGATGAAGTGCCAGTATTTCTTCGCTGAATAGCAGTCTCGCTGTATATTACCAACTAATTCGGCATACACCTTTACACAGGTATCAAACCCGAAAGAGGTCTCTATAAAACGATTCTTGAGATCCCCATCAATAGTTTTGGGACAACCTATTACGCAAAGTTTCTCCTCTTTCTCTGCACAGTACTCCGCCAATAGAGCTCCATTGGTTGCTGAATCATCTCCACCAATAATAACCAGAGCCGAAAGATCCAAGCGATGCGCGATGTCAATCACACGCTCAAAGTCCTCTACACACTCTATTTTGGTACGATCCGAGCCAATCATATCAAAACCGCCACTATTGCGATAGCGATCAATGAGACTCTTATGAAGCTCTATAAATTGATGCTTAATCAAGCCGCCCGGCCCCATCAAAAAGCCGTACAGACGAGAAGCAGCATGATAGGCTTTTAAGGCATCATAAATAGCCGCAATTACATTATGTCCTCCGGGTGCTTGTCCTCCGGAGAGCACTACTCCCACATGAAGAGGGCGCATGTTATTTCTTTTCGAGCCATTACTCTCCTGTATGGTGAGCAGGGGTAAGTGGCAGGTATTGGGGAATAGCCGCTTAATCTCTTCTTCCACAGGGGGAAGATCCTCCGAAGAGTCAATATCCACTTGATAGTTTTCCTCCAATACTGCGGGTATCTCCGGCTTATAATACTCTCTTAGCTTATCTAATCGTATGTAGGTCATTGCTCGTTCCTCCTATAAAATCCTTGTAGCAAAGATATAGACTGTACATTACATATCAATAAAGAAATCAGTTAATGAGAATATTTATCTTGAGGAGGTAAGAGCACCTGCAGTGCAGTCAAATGCTTACCTTTGTGACCGCAAAGGATGGTCCGAATGAGAAGAGCCTATATAGAGAGCAGTAGTATGCTTACTACCGAGCGAGTGGTGCATGCCCTGAAGAGAGGCATTGTGCCGGTGTTTTTTGTTCTCTTTTTGCTTTGGATACAGGCACTTCCGGCCCTTGCACAAGTGCCCATGAAGATTGATTCTGTCGGCACATCATCCCATAATAGTAGCGTTGCGCAGCAAGCATCCACTAAAATTTCCGCCCCATCTAATGCAAATGCCCGTTCCACATCGCTTGGAGAGCCGGCAAAGCTGCCTTCTCCCGAGAAACCAAAGCCGGTGACTACCCAAAGTACATTGGATAGTATCAGTACCCCGGTAGATTCAACAAAAGTAGCCTCCGATACCACAGCAATAAGTCCACAAAGCACAGGAAATAGCGAAGCGCCTATTGTATTGGAGGATATAGTTCATTTTGCAGCACAAGACTCTATCGTACTATTGGGACAAAATGAGGTATTTTTCTTTGGACCGGGGAGTGTAAGCTACCAGACGAATAAGCTCAACTCCAATTACATGAAGATGCGTGTGGATAGTTCAGAGGTATTCGCCAGCTATGTATTAGACAGCTTAGGACATCCCACTGCATACCCTGTATTTACAGATGGCAAACAGGAGTTTGAGACCGAGACTATACGGTACAACTACCAAACACAAAAGGGCTATATCACCGGAGTACTCACCCAGCAGGGAGAGGGCTTTTTGTCCGGTAAGGAGAGTAAGCGAATGCCGGACAATACAATGTACCTCAAAGGAGGATCTTTTACAACGTGTGACAACCATGCGAATCCCCACTTTTGTCTCTATATGACCAAGGCCAAAGTGCGCCCGGAAAAGAACATAGTCACAGGTCCTGTGTATATGGTAATGGGGGGCGTGCCACTCTATTTGATAGGGCTTCCGTTTGGGTTCTTTCCTTTTAATGAAAAGCGTACCAGCGGCATCATTATGCCCTCGTATGGAGAAGAGGCAGAGCGAGGCTTCTATCTACGAGGACTTGGTTTCTACTTTGCCATCAATGACTACGTAGACCTGACACTCCGATCAGACCTATTTACAAAAGGGTCGTGGGCTGTTTATGCAGACGTAAACTACCGTAAGCGTTATAAATATTCAGGGCACTTTAATGCAGGCTTTGTGTCTACCCAAAAAGGAGATAAACATATACCGGGAGACTTCTCTCAGTCACGCGACTTCAATATAAATTGGTCACATACACAAGATCCAAAAGTAGACCCCTTACGCACCTTTTCGGCAAGTGTCAACTTCTCAACAAGTAGCTATAACCATAATTCAGAAGATACTCGTTACGATCCCGACAGACATGCACAAAACACCAAAGGCTCCAGCATTAGCTATTCACGACGCTTTACCTCTATTCCGCTTACCCTATCGGCGTCCTTCAATATAGACCAAAGAAGCCGTGACTCCACCCTGTCGGTCACACTGCCCAACCTATCCATTTCATTAAGCACGATCTATCCGTTTAAGCGAAAGAAACGGGTGGGGAAAGAGCAATGGTACGAGAAAATCTCGCTCTCCTATAATGGATTACTGCGAAACAGTATTACCACAAAAGAGAATCTTATACTCAAGTCCAACCTTATTAAAGATTGGAAGAATGGGATGCAGCACTCCATCCCCATATCGGCTTCTTTCGATTTGTTCAATTACATCAAGCTAACTCCAAGTTTCAACTATAATGCCCGTTGGTACACCCAGAAGGTGTATCGGGCTTATGACGACAGTTTGAAGCGCGTAGTGGATGCCGATACAACCTATGGCTTCTACCACGTACAAGACTTTAATGCCTCCGTATCTCTATCGACTACCCTATACGGCTTTTACACCCCTTGGAGCATCTTTGGTAATAAGGTACAGATGATCCGTCACCGTATGACGCCATCTATTTCCATTAGCTATAGACCGGACTTTGGAGCGCCTTTTTGGCATTACTACGAAACCCTACAATATGTAGACGACAACGGAAATCCCCGTGAAGAAATATACTCGCCATTCCAAAGAGGGATCTTTTCTCCTCCCGGACGGGGGAAACAGGGACTAATCAGCTTCTCCGTGGGAAACAACCTTGAAATGAAAGTGCGCAACTCACGTGATTCTATCGGTGAGGGATCTAAAAAGATCAGCCTTATTGACCAATTCGACTGGCGCACAAGCTACAACATGGCAGCCGATTCATTCCAATGGAGTAACATAGGCGTTAGTTTAGCACTGCGTTTTACTAACCGCTTTGCTATACGACTCAATGGCGATTTTGATCCATATCTGTATGATTACTCTGTAGATGACAATGGTACAGTACGTCCATATCGTGTAAATAAGCTGAGGATAGCTCATGGGAAAGGCTTTGGCCGTCTCGTTGGTACCGGTACAGGCTTCAATTATACCTTCAACAATGAAACGATTGATAAGATTGGAGCCTTCTTTAACAGACTATTCAAGAAAAAGAGCAAAGAGGAATCGGAAGATGAACCCTCTTCAAGGAGAGAAGAGGCTCTGCCTACCTCTCCTATGGACGATATGGGACCGACAAGAGGGAATCCACCTGATCTAAAGCAGAGGAGGAGAGGTGCGTTGAGTCGTAATGCAGCTAATATAGCTGACTTAAGCGAGTTAGACGAGGATCGATACGTAAAGCAGTCCATTCCTTGGTCTTTTTCTGTAAATTATAGTATGAACTTAGCCTGGGACAGGCAAAACTTTAATACGGAGAAAAAGGAATACCCCTATAAGCTTACGCATAACCTCAGCTTTAGAGGGGACATTCAGCCAACTAAAAATTGGCACTTCTCCTTTGATGCCAATTACAACTTTGATCAGAAAAAGATAACAAATATGACCTTATCCGTCACGCGCAACATGCACTGCTGGCAAATGAGTGCTTATATTGTACCGGTAGGTATATACAAAAGCTATGCGGTTACAATAGGTGTAACGTCACAGATTCTGAAAGACCTTAAGTACGACATGAGCAATGCAAAGAACGGAGCGAGTGATAACGGAAGTTGGTACTAAATATTAGAAGCGATAAATATGGAAAGACGATATAGACGTAACAGTATTCTTGCCACATTACCTCCGGCAACGCTAAACCTTATTATTATCAATGGATTGGTGTGGCTTGCCGAGTTAGTATTTCTCCGCTTTGGATATAACTTGATAGATCTACTGGGGATGCACTACTTTGAAGCACCTAATTTCTCTTTTTGGCAGCTCATTACGTATGCCTTTCTGCATGATGATAGTAGTATATCCCATCTATTCTTCAACATGTTTGCTCTTTTCATGTTCGGAGGGCAGATAGAACGCTTATGGGGAAGCCGACGTTTTCTTATATTCTATGGGGTATGTGCTCTCACGGCCGCCCTCACGCAGCAGATAGTATGGTACTTCGGGCTACATGAAATGGCATTGTTGAGCGGAGGTTATGCAACGGAGCAGTATGTTACTGTAGGAGCTTCAGGTGCTATCTTTGGGTTGCTTTTAGCTTTCGGAATGCTTTTTCCCAATGCAGCCATTTTCATTTTCTTTATCCCTATTCCTATTAAGGCGAAGTATTTTGTAGTCTTCTATGGTCTTATTGAGCTCCTGCTCGGTATTAAAGGGATGGCTTCCGGAGTAGCTCACTTTGCTCATGTAGGAGGTATGATTGGGGGGCTTATTTTAGTCTTACTTTGGCGAAAAAAGGGGAAAATAAGTGGTCCGTATAACTAATCCCGGGCAAATGACCATTATTACAAAGCTTCGTCACTATCCACTTATCACCATTTGTGTGGCACTCTATCTGATCATAGCTGCCATACCTTTTGTGGTAGGCTCCTCGTTGGTAAGCCATTATAGCATAGAGTCTCTTTTTTGGCTCAATGGCTACTTGAGTGATGTCATGAGGCGCCCATGGAGCCCTATTACCTATATGTGGCTACACAATAGCGTCCTTCATTTAGTGGTTAATATGCTCATATTGTATGGATTTGGGAAGGTATTTCTCTCCTACTTCACGGAGCGACAACTAATTAGGGTCTTTATATTGGGGGGATTGGTAGGAGGAATGCTCTACCCTCTTGTATTTGAAGCCATGAATAGTTTAGGACTACATCCTTTCCCCTTACCTCTTTTAGGTTCAAGCGGGGCAGTTATGTCGATAGCGATGGCTATTAGTTGTTACGCACCACACCATACCCTAATGCCCATAGGCAGATGGTGCTTTAGTACGCTTACATTAGGCATACTCCTTATAGTACTCTCTTTCTACCCACTATTAGTGGGCAATACAGGAGGTGTAATCACTCATTTGGGTGGTGCAGCTACAGGTGTGATATGGGGCATTGCGATGAAACAAAAGCATGTAAGGAAAGCGCTTACAGAAAGCAGTGTCAGGCGCAAGGAAAGCGAAGAAAAAGCTCGCAGAAGCGGATATAAGGCTCTTAGTAAAGAAGAGCGAAGTAGATTGTGGCAATAGTAAAATGACGACCAAAAAGACTGCTCCATCCAAGAAAGAGAACAACTTTCTCCGTATTCTCAAGCGCATCGGGCATATTTTTTTTAGTTCGGTACGTAGAATAGTCAATTTTGCCTTTGCCTGCTTGCTGCTACTTGGGGTTACTGCTCAATTCATTTCTCCGGAAAGTTCCCTTTTGCCTGCTTTTTTGGGATTAGGCTATCCTTTCCTTCTGCTCCCCATCATTGCTTTCACTATCTATAGCGTAGTGAGGCGCAGCTGGGGCAGCTTGGTTGCCAATATACTTTTACTCGTAGTAGTAGCGCCTACCACATTCACTTACTTTCCTATTCACAGAGAGTCTACTCCGGGGCGCAGACCCAATGAACTCAAGGTTCTTTCTCTCAACACACAAGCTTTTGGATATGAGAAGCATTTGCCCGGTAAACCCAATGCGTCTTTAGCCTACATTAAAAAGGAGGGTGCAGATATAGTTTGTTTACAAGAAGCTCTACTCATTGATGATAAGAGAAATTATGTATCGGAAGCCACGCTAAGGAGTTTTTTCCCTGAGTACCCTTACATAGATCGTCATTTAGCTCAGAAAGCGGGAGGAAGTGGCTTAGTATTGCTATCCAGATACCCCATTCAAGAGGTTAGAAGGCTTCCCATCTCATCTACTTTCAATGGGGGTATGGTTTATCGGCTTCTTATTAATAAGAAGCTCCTTACGGTGGTTAACCTACACTTAGAATCCTTTCGACTTACCAATAAAGATGCCGAAAAGTACCTTGATTTAGTCAAAACGGCGGACACGCAAGCTTTGCGCAAACAGATGGGACAAAAATTAGGACCTGCGTTTAGAAAAAGGGGCGAACAAGTGGATATTCTCCGCATGGATCCTGCATTTACCGATAGCGAATATCTTATAATCGCAGGAGATTTTAATGATACACCGATCTCGTACACGCACTACCGACTTGCGGAAGGACGAGTTGATGCCTTTCGACACTCCGGCTCAGGCTTCGGATTTAGTTTTAATTACAATCACATGGGCTTTCGTTTGGACCACATCATCCATAGCAAAAACATCCATTCTCGCTTTTGTAAAGTAGATAAGGGCGCTACCATTAGTGATCATAAGCCCATTTCCTGCTACATAACGCTCGAATAAGTATCCCCGGTTATCATGAAAAAAAACGACAAGCTTATAGGCACTCTATGCGGAGCCTTCTCCTCCATCTGCTTTGGGTTCATACCACTCTTCACGCTCCCAATGATGAAGCATGGATTGCATAGCCCCTCCATTCTTGCTTATCGATTTCTTTTTGCGGCTATTATGCTCTTTATAATAGCACAAGTACGGCATATTTCCCTGAGGGTAACCCACAAGCAACTGCTTATACTTTTTTTGCTCGGGCTTATCTATACTTGTAGTGCTTGGGGACTGCAAATCGGCTACTTATTTTTAACCAGCGGTATCGCCACGGTAATTCACTTCACCTATCCGGTTTATGTGATTATCCTCATGCTACTCATTTATAAGCAGAGACCTCATAAGCTTACCATCATAGCCATTTCAATCGCCTTTCTTGGTGTTGCCTTCATAGGTGGACTCTTTGGCAGCTCAGAGGCTGTCTCCATGATAGGCTTTACTATTGTAGCGATGACAGGGCTCGCCTATGCCAGCTATTTAGTAATCGTAAATAAAAGCGTTGTAAGGGATTTGAATTCGATCACTCTCTCTTTTTGGGCACTCTCCTCAAGTAGCTTAGCGTTTACTTGTATCAGCTTTTTCTCCGGGGGCTTACAACCTATCTCCGTACCCACAGACTGGATTCTCATGCTGCTCCTTGCGCTACTCTGTACCGTTGTAGCCAACATACTCATGGTAGCCGGTGTAAAGAAAGTAGGCTCTACGATCACCTCTGTATTAGGAGCCCTGGAGCCTTTAACTGCCGTGTTGGTCGGATTTCTTGTTTTTGAAGAAGCCCTTAATGCCACACGAGTAATCGGTATTGCTCTTATTGTATTCTCTGTGCTTTTAATTGCACTCAGCGGTCGCATTGCCTATATACTGGAAGTGCAAAAGCTCAAACGAAGACACAGCAAAAGCCTAAAGCACTTTCAGATGTGAGAAACGAAGTAAAATAGTCTTCTCTCCTACACCCTGAAATAAGATAACTGCGCGCCTATCTGCTGCGGTCCCCTCCACGTGCTGCACCGTTCCGATACCAAATCGATTATGCTCTACTTTGTCGCCTACCTTCAGCGCATTTTGGACAGTGCGAGGCATCTTTAAGGAGGTCACTTTAGAAAGCGGCCCTACGTCCTTGGGCTCGTGAAGGTTACTCTGAGAGGTCGTTTCTCTTTTTGCATAGGCCGGCAAGGGCTGCGTTTCTAACTCCCAATCCGCGGTATAGGTATGTAGCTCCAAGTGTGACATATCTAATTCCTTCAAAAAGATAGATGGCAACTGGAATTCACTATTCCCATTGATCATACGAATCCGCGCTAACGAGAGCGTACAGCGATCCATTGCACGAGTCATCGCCACATAGAATAGGCGCCGCTCTTCCTCTATATCGCTTCGGTCAATACTCTTATAGGAAGGGAATAGCCCCTCTTCCAATCCTGTTATATATACCTCTCGGAATTCTAAGCCCTTCGCTGCATGAATGGTCATCAGGTTCACCCTATCCTGACCTGCTTCACCCTCTCTGCGTCGGTCTGTATCCATATCGGTAATGAGTGCAACCCCTTGCAGAAAAGCACTCATCATCTCATCCGGTGTAATACCTCTCTGCTCCTCAATAGCGGCACTTAAATACTCCGCTTCGAACTCTTTTACTCCAGAGAGGAACTCCTCAACATTTTCCAAGCGAGACAATCCTTCCACACTTAGATCATGCTTAAGATCCTCTTCGATTCCACTCTGCTGCAAGATCATCTTTGCCCACTCGAAGAACCCACCCTCGGGTGCTTTGCTCAAGCTAAGGAGTAGCTCTACAAAAGCGGAAAGTCGCTTCTTTAGTCCCCCGGAAATACCCTCTGTAATCTGACCGGATACAATGGCTAAAGAGGTGGCATACAGGGAAGAGCCTCGCAACTTGCTCTGCTTTAATATTGCAGCCACGCTTTTCTCACCCATTCCCTTCTTTGGGTAACTCAACGCACGCTCAAAAGCCTCATTACTATCAGGATTTACTATCAAGGTGAAGTAGGAAAGAAGATTCTTTATCTCGGCACGAGCGTAGAATGCCATACCCCCATAAATCCGATAGGGGATACCTTGCCGACGAAGCTGCTCCTCAAAAAGACGGCTCTGCGCATTAGTTCGATACAGAATAGCTATATCCTTATACTGCAATTTATTGTCAGACTGTAGGCGCTCAGCAATTAGGTCAACTACGGATATGGCCTCATCTAAACCACTCGTATACTCATGCAAAGCGATCTTCTCGCCTTTCCCTCTGTTGGAGCGTAATTCTTTAGGAATGCGCTGCCGATTGAAAGCTATCACCCGATTACTCTGAGCTACTATGCGCTGTGTAGAACGATAATTATCTTCCAATTTGAAAATTTTTGCCGTAGGAAAGACATGAGTAAAGCTTAATATATTCTGCACATCAGCGCCTCGGAACGAGTAGATGCTCTGTGCATCGTCTCCCACGGCAAAAAGCCGTTGTTTTTTCTCTACAAGTTTACGCACCAATAGGTATTGCGCCGGATTGGTATCTTGAAACTCATCTATAAGTAGCCAATCTATCTGCTCATTAAAAACCTCTTGTACTTGAGGGAAGTCACGAAGCAATATATTGAATTGATAGAGCAGATCATCAAAGTCCATCGCATTTTCTGCTTTACAACGCGCTGCGTAGAGGGCATATATCTCGTAGGTGCGAGGGATCATCAAAAAGCTGTCATAATCCCGATATTCCTTAGCTGACGCATATACTTCGGGAGATACAAGGCTATTCTTTGCACGGGAGATAGCAGCTTGCACCGTTTGCGGCTTGTAAATCTTCACATCCAGGCCAAGCTCTTTAACGATCTTCTTGATTAAGCTCCGGCTATCGGTCGTATCGTAGATGGTGAATTGACTCGTATACCCTAAGAAATGGGCAAAAGGCCTCATAACACGTGAAAAAACGGAGTGAAAAGTACCCATTGAGAGACCGCGCAGCGAGGTGGCTCCCACCAGACGGGTTACTCGCTCCTGCATCTCGCGCGAAGCCTTATTGGTAAACGTAAGCGCCATTATACGGGAAGCCGGTACCCCACACTCTATTAAATGGGCTACTTTGTAAGTAAGAACACGTGTTTTGCCACTACCGGCCCCGGCCACTACCAGCGAAGGACCCTCATCATACAATACAGCGGCACGCTGTTCATCACTCAACTCACGCTCGTAGTCTATCATTTTTGCTCTACAACTTACCTATGGAAAGGTACACATTTTATACTACACCATAAAAGAAAAGGGGAGAAGCTCAAAAGCATTCTCCCCTTATTGGTACGCGAGATGAGATTTGAACTCATACACCATTGCTGGCACTACCCCCTCAAAGTAGCGTGTCTACCAATTCCACCACTCGCGCATATTGCTATTGAATCAAGGGAAGCACTCCACCCACCGTGCCCAAGACAGGAATCGAACCTGCACGTCTCTCAACACTCGCACCTGAAACGAGCGCGTCTACCAATTCCGCCACTTGGGCGAGCTTAAGCGACCTCTCTAATCGCTACGTATAGCCCTTGAAAAAGAAAAAGGCGCGCTTGCCTTCTTCTATGGATGATGCCCTCTATATAAATTTCTATACGAAGACTCTCTCAGCGGTGCGGACGGGACTCGAACCCGCGACCCCCTGCGTGACAGGCAGGTATTCTAACCAACTGAACTACCGCACCTCAAATGGTAGTTAACCTTTCGCTTGCCTCTTCCAGCTTACCTCTTTGGGCAATGCTTTCCGAAAGCGAATACAAAGGTAACGCTTATTTTCAAATAAACAATACATAACCCCTATTTGCAATGAAAAAAATTTTTTCCCTATTTTGTTCTCCCCAACATAGGGGTATTTTCCCTAAAGAATTCCTTTTGAAATCATTACGCCAATGACCTGAAGAGCCGCAGGACAAGAATACATAAGGTGGTAAGCATCTACTTCCCAACATGAGGCTCTGCTGTATCGAATTCTCCAAGACACTGAAAAGATCCCTATCTTTCATTCCAAACATCAGAACCTTTCGTTTGAAACATCAGAACCCTTCGTTTGAAACATCAGAACCTTTTTGTTAGGAGAAGTCAAGTGCCACTCAAAGAACTTGGGCAGCGTGTCTATATCTCGCAATATAAAGCTTCGGGCAAATACCTTGATCCGCCCGAAGTGAAGCTATGCAAAATCGTGCATTTGGAGGTAGATAACTATGCAAAATCGTGCATTTTTACCCGAAGGCGTTATGCTCACACCCGGCAAAAAAGGCAATTCACTTACTTAAGACACTGACACTCACGTGCTTTGGTGCATTGACTCCAAAATCATATCTTTGTATAAGTAAATTTGACCATGATAGAAGCCCATGCCCGGTAAGGATATACAGTACCGACCCCTTAAAAACTCGACTGCGTATGCAGCTCCCTTCCCTTTTAAGGGATATCGCATGGGTATGCTACCCTACATAATGCTCTGTCTGCTGTTGCTCTTTGTATCGTGCAGCCGCAAACCCAATGTCTATAGTGACTCAGAGCGTCGTGAGGCAGATAGTATTGTAAACACCGCATACAACATTGATTCTCTTGCCCAACTACAAGAGCAGCTGGAGCGCAAAGGAGATCGGCTGGGAAGTGTGGTGGCACTCAGAGAGTGGGGCAAAGAGCTGCGTAATGAGAGTCGCTTTGAGGAGGCTCTGCGTATTCATAGTGAAGGACTAAGGCAAGCAAAAGCTCTTGGAGATACAATAGAGTGGGTACTGGCTCTTAATAATATTGGTACGGATTACCGTCGTGTAGGGGTTCTGGATGCTGCACAAGAATATCACTATAGCGCTTGGAAGATAAGCGAAGAGTATAGCGATACCACCTCTATGGCCAAGAAAAACCGCGTAATATCATTAAACGGATTGGCTAACGTCTACCTAACGCTGGGTAACTATGAACGCGCAGATAGTGCGCTGCGCATGGCGCTGAGAGGTGAGCAAGAGCTGCAAAGCGATGTAGGACAAGCCATAAACTATGCAAACATAGGCTCTATCTTTGAGCATCGCGGAGAGATCGATTCGGCACGACTTTACTATCAACGCTCAATGGAGTATAACCGTAGAGCCAAAAATAACTTAGGCATATCTTTGTGCCATAGCTACCTTGGGTCACTCTACGAAATAGAGAAACAGTACGACAAGGCCCGACAAGAGTATGAAACAGCCTATAGCATGATGCGGTCTTCCAAAGATGAATGGCACGCATTAACCTCTTTAATTGCATTGGCCGGCATTCACTATGCCACTCACGAGGAGGCTCAGGCCATGACCTATCTTGACCAAGCTGAGGAGATAGCAAAGAGTATCAAATCTCCTGAGCATTTGTCAGAAATCCACATGCTGTATTACGAGATCTATAAACGAAAAGGGGACTGTGGTGCGGCTCTGGCTGCTTATGAAGAGGCTATGGCGCAGCGGGACAACATGATGGATATAGAAAAGGTAAACCGTATCCAAAATACCGGTCTCAACATTGAGCGTAATATACAGGAAGAGCAAATGCAAGCCGCTCAGCGCACACTCGAGAAAGAGCGTATGCAACGCCGTGTGGGCTTTACCATCCTCGGAGGGGGATTCTTCCTGTTAGCCGGTTTTGTGCTCATACTGCTCTATTTGAGTCGCCTAAGACAACGCAACCATCAAGCGCTTCAGAGCATGTCACGTATGAGGGAGACCTTTTTTACAAACATTACGCATGAGTTTCGTACCCCACTTACCCTCATTCTTGGCATGAGCCATGACCTACAGACGAAACAGCACAATTACGCGGAGATAGAGGCCATGGGGCAAGTGATCGAGCGACAGGGGAAGGGATTGCTAACTTTGATAAACCAACTTTTGGATATCTCCAAAATTGAATCCTCTGTGGGTAACCCCGACTGGCGTAACGGAGATATCATTCCCTATATAGCCATGATTGTGGAATCCTATCAGGACTATGCACACAGCCGCCAAATTACCCTGACATACCATTCCGATGGGCAAGTAGTGATGGACTTTGTGCCGGACTATGTGGTCAAGGTGGTCAATAATCTGCTCTCCAACGCACTCAAGTTTACGCCTTCAAACGGATCCATCAAAGTATCCGCACACCGTGTAGAGGAGAATTTGCACATAGAGGTAGCGGACACAGGTATCGGCATGGACAGTGAGACAGTCGCGCATATCTTCGAGCCTTTCTACCAAGGCGCAAAAGAGTCCTATACGCTTGGCTCGGGAGTGGGACTGGCACTGGTCAAACAGATTATGGGCGCAATAGGGGGAAGTGCAATAGTGGAGAGCAAACTCGGTGAAGGAACTGTCTTTCACCTGTCTATTCCTATCCACAACGACTGTCGACAACTACTCTCATCAAAAGAGTCTGTCAATAACCCGACATTGCCGGAGGAGATCGATAGTCTCCATGAGGATAGAGATCAAGATAATCAAGATAATCATGAATACGACTATCGCTTGCTCATCATTGAGGACAATTATGATGTAGCAACCTACATAGGCTCGCAACTATCCGATAAATATGCAGTGACCTATGCAACGAACGGAGCCGATGGCTTAAATATGGCTATTGAAGAGGTGCCTGACATGATTATCACAGACCTGATGATGCCGGGAATGGATGGACTCGAGCTATGCCGTCAAGTACGTAGCAATGAGATTGTTAATCATATACCGATCATTATCATAACGGCCCGAATAACCGAAGAGGACCGCATAGTGGGACTAAAAGCAGGAGCAGATGCATACCTGACCAAACCCTTTAATAGCGATGAACTGCGTACACAAGTAGAAAATCTGCTGGAGAGGAGGCGATTGCTACAGAAGAAGTACACTCAGGCTTGGGAAGGTGAAGAGCTGACAACAGTTTATACCTCACCCGAAGAGAGTCAACTATCACAACAAACCGAGACTACTGAGACTAATACCGATCTTTCAGCAGAAATAGCACTAGATCGCTCAGAAACAGATCTTCAGTTTCTCACGCATGTATCACAGGCTGTCTTTGATTTGCTGGAGAAGAAAGAGGCAGCAACAGTGCTACAGCTTGCTGCTTCTCTCGGCATGAGTACGAGTCAGCTATACCGCAAAATGATTGCTATTGCCGGCTACCCACCGGGCACCCTCATACAGGGTGTCAAAATTCGCAAAGCTATGGAACTATTGAAGTGCGACCATTCGCTAAGCTTTTCAGAGATCTCTACGCTGTGCGGATTTGATACCTATTCAAGCTTCCTAAGAGCCTTTAAGGCCGTCAGCAAAATGACTCCATCAGAATACAAGGAGCAAATAGCACCCGCATCCTAAGGCTACCACTTTACAAACCTGAGACTACTGTTTTTTACCCCCTTGCTATCATAAAACAAAGCTCGTAGAAAAAAATTAACCCGAAGGTTGAGTTTAGGACTCTCCCTTCGGGTATTATTATTTAAACCCCTATAATACTACGTCAGTGACAACTACACATTAGGGAAGCTACCAATAGACGAGTATATCAGCAGTTTATTCCGCCTTTTGCTCTTCAGCAGGTGCCTCAGCCTGAGTTTCTGCTACCGGAGTAGTAGCTTCCTCCTGCTTCTTAGCTCCACCGCGAGAGCGTCGCGTACGGCGTGTTGCCTTCTTTTGTGTAGATGCCTTAGCATCCTTGAGCATATTTTCGTTGAAGTCAACAAGCTCAATAATACACATTTCAGCATTATCACCTAAGCGATAGCCGGTACGCAAAATACGCGTATAACCTCCGGGGCGATTGGCTACTTTCTCACTTACAGGTCCATAAAGTTCCTTTACAGCCTCTTTATTACCTAAATAAGAGAAAACGATACGCCTTGAATGAGTAGTATCATCTTTAGAACGAGTGATGATCGGCTCTACATATACGCGCAAAGCCTTTGCCTTAGCCAAAGTCGTTGAAATACGCTTATGCAAAATCAACGAAGCAGCCATATTACTCAGCATAGCATCGCGGTGAGCCTTGTTGCGTCCTAAATGGTTGAATTTTTTATTATGTCGCATGAGTAGATTTAGTCGTTATCTAAGTTATACTTACTGAGATCCATACCAAATTCCAAACCTAATGATTCAAGGAATTCAGTTAGTTCCTCCAGTGTCTTTTTCCCAAAATTACGGAGTTTAAGCAGTTCGCTCTTATCGTACTTCAAAAGGTCGCCTAATGTATACACATTACCACCGATCAAGCAATTGCGTGCTCTTACCGTGAGGTCGCAGTCACTAATTTCGCCCTTGAGGAGCTGACGAATACGAAGCGTTTCCGCATCTACTTCCTCTTCCTCATCAGACTGGAATTTGCGCACTACTAGACTTTCATCGCTTGCAAAAAGGCTGAAGTGATCAATTAAAATCGCTGCTGCCTGCTGCATAGCTACCTTAGGATCTATCGTACCATCCGATTCAACTTCCATAATAAGCTTCTCGTAGTCGGTCTTCTGCTCTACACGGAAGTTTTCCGTACGGAACATAACCTTACGAATAGGCGTATAAATAGAGTCAATAGGGATAGTATTCAAGGCATCCTCCGGAGTTTTATTGTCCTCCGCAGGGTGATAGCCGCGTCCCTTGTTTATTACAAGATCGATATTGAATGCGGCATTTTTACCCAAATGACAAATCTCTAATTCAGGATTGACCACCTGGAAAGAGGATAACTTATCATTAAGGTCACCTGCCTTAAACACTTCACGACCTGAAACAGAGAGGGATATTTCCTCCGTAACAGCATTTTCAACAATCGGCATGAGTCTAACTTGCTTCAAGTTGAGGATAATATTAGTTACATCCTCAAGCACGCCGGGAATCGTAGCAAACTCATGATCAACCCCTTCTACACGAATGGAAGCAAGCGCATACCCTTCTATCGAAGAGAGCAAAATACGGCGTAAGGCATTGCCAATTGTAATGCCGTATCCCGGCTCTAAGGGACTCAACTCAAAGCGCGCCGTACGCTTGGTTGCACCCTCCAACATAATTAGTTTTTCGGGTTTCTGGAATGCTAATATCGCCATTGTTACTGCTCCTATAGGGTTACTTTGAATACAATTCTACGATCAGTTGTTCCTTGATGTTTTCAGGAATTTCCTCCCTCTGAGGTACATTGAGGAACTTTCCACTCATTGAAGGCGCATCCCATGCAAGCCATGAGTACTTAGCATGATTGAATCCAGCTAGTGAAGCCTGAATAACCTCCATACTCTTATCCTTTGTGCGGACAGCAACAATCTGACCGGGACGGAGCGTATAGGAGGGTATATCTACTACATTGCCATCAACTAAAATATGACGATGTGACACCAACTGACGGGCAGCCGCACGAGAGCGAGCTAAACCCAGTCGATATACGACATTATCTAAACGCGATTCAAGGAGCTGCAATAGCACTTCGCCCGTTACTCCCTTTGAGCGCTGAGCACTCTTAAAGAGATTACGGAACTGACGCTCCAATACACCATACGTATATTTAGCCTTCTGCTTCTCTCCTAACTGAAGGCTATATTCACTTTGTTTACGACGGCGTCCATTGCCGTGCTCGCCGGGTGCATAATTTTTCTTACTAAGCACCTTGTCCGGACCAAATATAGGTTCACCGAACCGACGCGATATCTTTGATTTAGGACCTTTATATCTTGCCATGTTTATTTACTCTTATTTTTCTTGTACCGTATAATTCTCTTAATTGCATCCACCAGTCGTATTTACACCTTAGATCAGCAGTTGAATGCTCCCTTAACCTCATTCATCTATTGGGCAGCCGCAGATCTGATCATTAAGAGAGGGAAAAAAGGCGATCAGATCAACCCGTTAGAAGGGGAGCTATTGATATCCGCTTAGAAGCTAAAGCAATAGGCTGATAGCAAACTTATTCAGAGTTGTCTACACTACAAGCAATACACTATTTCTTACACATGGATTGCAAATGAATCACACTTTACGTCTCTTTGGGGGACGACACCCATTGTGAGGTAACGGAGTTACGTCTACAATCTCAGTAACCTGCAAACCACTTGCGTCTAAGGTACGAATAGCAGACTCACGGCCATTGCCCGGTCCTTTGACAAAGACCTTTACTTTGCGCATACCCAAATCATATGCTACTTTAGCACAATCTTGGACAGCCATCTGAGCCGCATAGGGAGTATTCTTTTTTGAGCTTCTAAAGCCCATCTTACCTGCACTCGACCAACTGATCACTTGACCATCAGTGTTGGTGAGGGCAACAATAATGTTGTTAAAAGAAGAGTGAATATGAGCCTCTCCTTGCGCATCAACGCGCACAACCCGTTTCTTTACTGTAGCCTTCTTAGCCATAAAAAAATATTACTTAGTAGCTTTCTTCTTATTAGCAACCGTCTTCTTCTTTCCCTTACGCGTACGTGCATTGTTCTTTGTACTCTGACCACGAACGGGTAAGCCGGCACGGTGGCGAATGCCGCGATAACAGCCAATATCCATCAATCGCTTGATGTTGAGCTGAGTTTCGCTACGTAAATCGCCTTCGACATGATATTCGGCACTAATGATCTCACGGATCTTAGAGGCTTCTTCATCGGTCCAGTCCGTTACCTTAGCCATTGGGTCTACGCCCGCTTT
The DNA here is from genome assembly GCF_045865415.1 of Porphyromonas miyakawae. Lineage (NCBI taxonomy): Bacteria > Pseudomonadati > Bacteroidota > Bacteroidia > Bacteroidales > Porphyromonadaceae > Porphyromonas > Porphyromonas miyakawae. The sequence goes on along the minus strand of NZ_BAAFSF010000001.1, from coordinate 480,803 downwards.
CGCTAATATGGTAGCGGCACTGCTGCGGCCTATTCCGTAAATATAGGTCAAGGCAATTTCTCCTCTCTTGTTTTGGGGCAAGTCAACGCCCACAATTCTTACAGCCATACTCTATACTTAGTTATACTTTTAAACTGTTCAAGCATCATCCCTGACGCTGCTTAAACTTAGGATTCTTCTTATTAATAATGTACAGACGTCCCTTGCGTCGTACCAACTGGCAATCAGCTGAACGCTTCTTAACCGATGTTCTTACTTTCATATTCGCTTATTTCTTTTGTGCTATTGTTCGCTTTTATATCGATAAGTAATACGTCCCTTTGTAAGGTCGTAAGGGCTCATCTCAACTTTTACTTTATCTCCCGGTAAGATACGTATGTAGTGCAGACGCATCTTGCCGGATATGTGAGCAGTAATCACATGTCCATTCTGTAGCTCTACCTTGAACATAGCATTCGATAGAGCTTCCAGAATGATTCCATCCTGCTCTATAGCAGACTGTTTTGCCATTAAAATTTTTTCTCCTTTACTACTTCCTTTATATAATCGAATGAAGACAAAATACGTGTTTCACCATTGATGAAACCGATGCAATGCTCAAAGTGGGCAGCCGGCTTACCATCCTTGGTGCGTACAGTCCATCCATCCTCCCGATCAAAGATCACATTTTTACTCCCCATATTGACCATAGGTTCAATACAGATACACATTCCATTGCGAAGCATCGCTCCAACTCCTCTGCGTCCGTAATTCGGTACGCCAGGCTCTTCGTGCATGTCACGTCCTATGCCATGCCCTTCCAGCTCACGTACTATTGAGTAACCACGTCGCTCACAATACTCTTGAACTGCGTGAGACACATGCCCCACACGATTGCCTATTACAGCAGCTTTAATACCCTCATAAAGGGACTCAAGTGTCGTTTCAAGGAGCTTTCGCTTTTCAGAGGAAATTTCACCTACAGCAAACGTGTATGCTGAGTCTCCGGTAAAACCATTCAACTTGGTGCCACAGTCCACCGATACGATATCACCTTCCTCTAAATAGCGATCAGCTTTAGGAATACCGTGTACGATTTCGTCATTAATCGAAATACACAAAGAAGCAGGGAATCCACCATAACCCAAGAAGGCAGGATATGCCCCGTTATCCATGATAAAATCATGCGCTACTTTATCTAATGATAATGTAGATACACCGGGCGCGATGTGCTTAGCCACTTCAGCAAGTGTTTTACCCACCAACTGATTAGCTGCATACATCAGCTCCATTTCTTCATCGGTTTTAAGTGTGATCATCTTACAGGTATAAATTCAGTTATACAGATCAATAAGCACTCATCGAGCCAGTTCTACCCTTGATACGTCCACTCTTAAGCAAACCATCATAATGGCGCATTAATAAGTGACTCTCAATCTGCTGAAGAGTATCCAATACCACTCCTACTAAGATAAGCAATGACGTACCCCCAAAGAACTGGGCAAAAGCGCCACTAATACCCAACACCTGGGCAAAAGCCGGCATAATTGCTACCAGTGCAAGGAATATAGCTCCCGGCAAGGTAATACGGTCCATAATAGTATCTAAGTAGTCACGTGTAGGTTTACCCGGTTTAATCCCCGGGATAAAGCCATTGTTACGCTTTAAGTCCTCAGCCATCTGCGTAGGATTGATCGTAATAGCTGTGTAGAAGTAAGTAAATAAGATAATCAGGACAGCGAAGATGATATTATACCACCAACCGGTTGTATCTGTCAATGCCATCATCACTCTACCTTGCTGACCTCCATTAAACATTCCTATTATAGAAACAGGAATAAACATAATAGCCTGAGCAAAGATGATAGGCATCACATTAGCAGCATTCACCTTAAGCGGTATGTACTGCCGTGCACCTCCAAACTGTTTGTTACCGATTACTCGCTTTGCATATTGCACGGGTACGCGACGCGTTCCCTGTACCAATAGGATAGCTCCTGCTGATACAAAGAGCAAGAATACGATCTCAGCCAAGAAAGCAACCAAACCTCCGGCTGAACTAGACACGCGCAAAGTAAACTCAGCAACAAGCGCATGCGGTAAGCGTGCAATGATACCAATCAAGATGATGAAGGAGATACCATTTCCAATACCTTTGTCTGTTATGCGCTCTCCTAACCACAAGACAAACATACTGCCTGCAGCTAGTAGGATTGTTGCATATAAACTGAACCAAAAGCCACCGGGAAATACTCCTCCAGCCTGTCTAAGCTGTACAGAGAGGTTCATAAGGTAAGCAGGTGCCTGAAGAAGTAAAATTAATACAGTTAGATAGCGAGTCCACTGATTAATCTTGCGTCTACCGCTTTCTCCTTCACGCTGCATCTTTTGCATAGAAGGAATAATAATCGCTGCAAGTTGCATAACGATAGATGCAGAAATGTAGGGCATTATTCCCAATGCAAAGATAGAAGCATTGGCAAAAGCACCCCCGGAGAACATATCCAAAAGGGCTAATAACCCTTCACTAGCCTGACTTTGCAGACTAGTCAAGTCATGTGGATTAATACCGGGGATAACCACAAAAGAACCTAAGCGGTAAATAACCACGTAGGCTATGGTGATGAGGATCTTGTGTCTAAGATCCTCTATCTTCCATATATTCTTTACTGTTTCAACGAACCTCATAAGCTCTTAACTCTCTTATGCCGTCACAGCAGAACCTCCTGCTGCTTCGATTAATTCTTTTGCTTTCTTTGAGAAGGCGTCGGCCTCTACCTTAAGCGGACGCTTCAGTTCACCCATAGACAAAATCTTTATTTTATCGTTCTTTGAGGCTAAACCTGCTGCCACGATAGTTGATTTTGTAATAGTGTCCAAATTATTCGCTTCTGCAATTGCTTCCAAGGAAGAAAGATTAATAGGACGGTAATCCACTCTATTAATGTTCTTAAACCCGAACTTAGGGAGCCTACGCTGCAAAGGCATCTGCCCTCCTTCAAAGCCGATCTTCTTTTTGTATCCCGAGCGAGATTTAGCTCCTTTATGTCCACGCGTGGAGGTGCCTCCCAAACCCGATCCGGGTCCGCGACCGATACGTTTACGCTTATGCGTAGAGCCTTCTGCCGGTTTTAGCGTTGATAAATCCATATATCGCTTTACTCTCTAAAATCTAATTAATCAACGACCTCTACGAGGTGGTGAACCTTATTCACCATTCCCCTAATCTGAGGTGTGTCATTGTGCTCTACTACCTGACCGAGACGACGAAGTCCCAGTGCATCGAGCGTTCTCTTTTGTGTTTTAGGGCAGCGAATCCTGCTCTTAACTTGCTTTATCTTTATAGTAGCCATTTGTACGTTTCTCTCGTTATGCTTATCCTCTAAAGACTCTCTCTACAGAGATACCTCTGCTCTTTGCAACTGACAGTGGATCTCGCAGTTCTGCAAGTGCCTGAAAGGTTGCCTTTACCAAGTTGTGGGGATTTGAAGATCCTTGACTTTTAGCCAACACATCCGTTACACCCGCACTCTCCAAGACTGCACGCATAGCACCTCCGGCCACTACACCGGTACCTTGGGAAGCCGGTTTAATTAATATCTTAGCCCCTGCATATGCGCCCTTCTGGTCATGAGGAATTGTTCCGTTGTGTACAACCACACGAATCAAATTCTTCTTAGCAGCTTCTGAAGCCTTAGCAATTGCTGTACTAACTTCGCCTGCCTTACCCAAACCATAGCCAACAACGCCATCCTGGTTACCCACAACAACAATTGCTGAGAAAGTCATTGTACGACCCCCTTTGGTCACTTTAGTTACTCGATTGATCGCAACCAAACGATCGGTAAGCTCTAAATCGTTGGACGAATTTACTCTATTGTATGATACTGCCATAGCGCTATATTAAAAACTTAATCCTGCTTCTCTGGCTGCATCAGCCAACTCTTTTATTCTCCCGTGATAGAGGTATCCATTACGATCGAAGACCACCTGCTTAATGCCGGCTTCTTGAGCTACACGAGCAATTTCTTTACCTACAAGTGCAGCCTGCTCCTTCTTCGTTCCCTTAGCATCAACCTTCAGAGATGAAGCACTGCAAAGAGTACGCTGCTCAACATCATCGATTAGCTGCGCATAGATTTGCTTATTGCTTCTGAACACCGTAAGGCGAGGACGATCTTGTGTACCGCTAATACGGCTGCGCACATTTGCTTTGATGCGTAAACGTCTAAACTGTTTTTGATTCATACTCAACTCTCCTTACTGTTTTACTTAGCTGCAGCTGTCTTTCCACTCTTACGACGGATCTGCTCACCTTCAAACTTAATACCCTTACCCTTATATGGCTCAGGCTTGCGGAAAGAACGAATCTTAGCACACACCTGACCTAACAGTTGCTTATCAGCAGACTCTAACATGATAAGGGGGTTCTTATTACGTTCGCTCTTTGTTTCAACCTTCACGTCATTAGGGAGCATCAAAAAGATCGGGTGCGTATAACCGAGCGAAAGCTCCAAAAGCTGCCCCTTATTAGAAGCACGGAAACCGACACCCACAAGTTCTAACGTCTGCTTAAAGCCTTCACTTACTCCATGAATCATATTGTTGATCAAGGAACGATAAAGACCATGCAAAGCACGTTGTTCACGATCATCATTTGCTCTGGTAAACTTTACCTCACCATCTTCTACTGTACAAGTGATACGATCGTCGATCTTTTGTGTCAGGGTTCCCTTCGGCCCCTTTACCGTGATCACATTATCCTTTTGGGAGATCTCTACCCCCTTAGGGAGTGAAATGGGAAGTTTTCCTATTCTGGACATATTTCTTTCCTCCTAAAAAGATTAATATACATAACAAAGCACTTCACCTCCAACCTTCAACTCGCGCGCTTCCTTATCGGTCATTACACCACGCGATGTGGAGAGAATTGCTATACCTAATCCATTAAGTACACGGGGCATATCTTTGTAACCCACATAACGACGCAGCCCCGGACGGGATACTCGCTTTAGTGCTTTAATGGCGTTTGTTTTCTGCTGTAGGTCGTACTTCAAAGCGACCTTTATCACAGCACGGCAGTCATCGACTTGTTGGAATTGATAATTGAGAATATATCCCTTATCATAGAGAACCTTCGTAATTTCCTGCTTGATTTTCGAGGAAGGAATCTCAACCACTCGATGCCCGGCTCTGATTGCATTGCGCAATCTAGTCAGATAATCTGCTATTGGATCTGTCATTTTATACTGTCGATTTAAATTGATCCGATCATACCTGCTTTGAGTATATCGGACAATATTTAACTCACAATTGCTTAAAAACTCAAAGGACGCTGTATTACCAACTTGCCTTCTTAACTCCGGGGATTAAACCCTTTGAGGCCATTTCCCTAAATTGGATACGGGAAATACCAAACTGGCGCATATAGCCACGAGGACGTCCTGTCATGGAGCAACGATTATGCAAACGCACCGGAGAGGCGTTACGAGGCATCTTTTGCAATTCGCGATATGCTTCTTCATCGCCTTGCTTCTTGAGTGCTTCGCGACGCTCTGCCCAGAGGGCTACCATTTTCTGGCGCTTTACTTCGCGCGCCTTCATTGATTCTTTTGCCATGCTCTATACTCCTTATTTTGCACTATTCTTGAAAGGAAGACCAAAGGCCTTTAATAACTCATAGCCTTCTTCATCAGTTGCGGCTGATGTTACAAAGGTAATATTCATCCCCATAATTTTAGATATGGAATCTATATTAATTTCGGGGAAGATGATTTGCTCTTCGATTCCTAGCGTATAATTACCACGACCATCAAGCTTACTATTAATACCCTTAAAGTCACGGATACGGGGTAAAACTATGCGAATAAGACGCTCAAGGAACTCGTACATCTTATCTTCGCGCAGAGTTACCATCACACCGATGGGCATTTTTTTACGCAGCTTGAAGTTGGATATATCTTTCTTAGAATAGGTAGCTACCGCCTTTTGGCCGGTGATTGCAGTCAGCTCGTTGATGGCCACATCAATAAGCTTCTTATCACCTGTAGCGATACCGATTCCTTGATTCACTACTATTTTGCTTAAGCGAGGCACTTGCATAATACTCTTATAGCCAAAGTGCTTCATCAGCTCGGGAACTATACGCTCGCGGTAGTCTGTTCTCAGATTAGGTTTACTATTGCTCATCACTTAATCTCTTCTCCTGACTTTTTACTATAGCGTACGCTTTTCCCGGATTCATTGAGACAACGTCCGATGCGTACTCCCTTACCTGTTTTAGGATCCACCACATTAAGGTTGGAAATATGGATAGGAGCCTCTTGTTCTATGATTCCCCCTTGCGGAAACTTTGCATTAGGCTTAGTATGCTTTTTACGCATGTTCAATCCCTCTACAATAGCACGCTCTTTATCCGGGATAACTCTCAGGACACGTCCTTGGCGTCCGCGACTCTCGCCGCTGTTTACCATCACCGTATCGCCTTTTTTGATATGTAACTTGCTCATAAGTCTCTTAACTTCTTAAAAACTAATTATCAGAGCACCTCAGGTGCAAGCGATACGACTTTCATATTAACGGCACGTAGCTCACGAGCTACCGGACCGAATATACGGGTTCCTTTCAAATCTCCGGATGCAGTGAGTAGCACACAAGCATTATCGCCGAAACGGATATAGGATCCATCTTGACGACGAACAGCCTTCTTAGTGCGTACGATAAGCGCTTTGCTTACTGCACCTTTCTTGATGTCACCACCGGGGATGACACTTTTGACGGAGACGACAATAACATCACCGATGCCTGCGTATCTGCGTCTTGTACCGCCGAGGACCCTGATGCACAGCACCTCTTTGGCGCCGCTGTTGTCTGCAACAGACAATCTTGATTCTTGCTGTATCATGGTTTACTTGGCTCTTTCCAATATTTCTACTAATCTCCAGCGCTTCATTTTGCTGGTTGGGCGGGTTTCCATAATGCGTACCTTGTCGCCTTCGTTGCACTCGTTCTTTTCATCGTGTGCATAAAACTTCTTGGTACTCTTTACGAATTTACCATAGATGGGGTGTTTTTCCCTACGAAGTATAGACACCGTAATGGTTTTATCCATCTTATTACCGGTAACGATACCGATACGCTCTTTTCTATGATTTCTTTGCTCTTGTTGCACGGCTTATACCTCTTTACTTATTCGTATCTTGATTACTCATCTGACGCTCTGCCAACATCGTTTTTAAACGAGCTATGGTGCGGCGCTTATCGGTCAAAGAACTGGGCTTATCCAGAGGAGAAACAACGTGATTAAGCTTCATTTCCTGATATTCACGCTCTTCTACGCCAATTCGTTCAACGATTTCTTCCGTAGTGAGTTCTTTAATTTCTGCTGCTTTCATCTCTGTTAGCTATTCTGATTTTCAGCATCGTAATCACGACGCACCACAAACTTCGTAGTTACAGGCAACTTCTGTGCTGCCAATCGAAGAGCTTCCTTAGCGATATCAAAGGGAACTCCTTCTACTTCAAACAGCATACGTCCAGGCGTAACAGGCGCAACAAAGCCTTCGGGGTTACCTTTCCCCTTACCCATACGCACTTCGGCAGGTTTCTTAGTGATAGGCTTATCGGGGAATATACGCACCCAAACCTGTCCTTGACGCTGCATATAGCGAGTCACGGCTACACGGGCTGCCTCAATCTGTTGACCGGTAAGCCACTTACTCTGCAGAGCCTTGATACCGAAGGAGCCGAATGCAAGCTGGTTACCACGCTGGGCATTACCCTTCATGCGTCCCTTCTGCTGTCTTCTAAACTTCGTTTTTTTAGGTTGTAACATATATCAATCTCTACAATTATCGGTTATTTCTACGCTGACGATCACCTCCTCTACCGCGACGATCTCCACGACCACGACGATCTCCACGACCACCTTCACGGCGCTGACCTGCAGCCTGACGATATTGTTGGAAATTAGGAGCCAAGTCACGCTTTTCGTATACTTCGCCACGCATGATCCATGTTTTTACACCGATCATACCGACCTTAGTAAGGGCGCCTTCATGTGCATAATCGATGTCAGCACGAAGGGTATGTAACGGAGTACGTCCTTCCTTGAACATCTCGCTACGCGCCATTTCAGCACCATTAAGACGACCGGAAACATGTATCTTAACTCCTTCGGCACCTGCACGCATTACATTACCGACAGCCATCTTAACTGCACGACGGTATGCCATATTGCCCTCAAGCTGACGAGCAACATTAGCAGCGACCAAAGTAGCTTCAAGATCCGGGCGGCGTACTTCATGTATATACACTTGTACTTCTTTGCCTGTCAATCTCTTAAGTTCCTCTTTCAGCTTATCAACTTCCGTACCTCCTTTACCGATAATCATACCGGGTCGAGCAGCACAGATAGTAGCTGTAACAAGCTTAAGCGCTCTCTCAATTACAATACGTGAGATACCTGCCTTGGCATGACGTGCCATAAGATATTCACGAATACGGCTATCTTCCAAAAGAGTGGGACCATAGTTCTTACCTCCAAACCAATTGGAGTCCCAACCTCTTATGTAGCCGAGGCGATTACTGATTGGATTAGTTTTCTGTCCCATTATTTACTTCCTTTTGGATGTTTGGCTTTGAATTGACGTAGAGTGTAACGTGATTACTTCTTTTACGGATACGGTATCCTCTACCTTGGGGAGCCGGTCTCAGTCTCTTAAGCGTACTTCCTTCATCTACAAAAGCACGCGTAATAAAGAGCTCTCCCTCTTCAATACGACGGCTATTAGCAGCCTCCCAGTTAGCTATTGCTGAACGCAGCAATCTCTCTAAACGAACGGCTGCAGCCTTGCGTGAAGAAAAACGCAGTATCCCGAGCGCCCGCGTCACCTCCATGCCGCGTATATTATCCACCACTAAGCGCATTTTACGCGGTGGTGTGGGCACGTTGCGCAGTACAGCATAGCACTCTATCGTACTCGGCTGTGCCTCTGTGGACTTATCATTTATCTTTTCACTCATTGTATTTCAATACTTCTATGGGTTTGTAAGCCTTCCACGGTTATTTTCTATTTCCCGAATGGCCGCGGAAAGTACGGGTCATAGCAAATTCCCCTAACTTATGCCCCACCATGTTTTCGGTAACGTACACAGGGATAAACTTATTACCATTGTGTACAGCTATTGTATGTCCCACAAAATCGGGTGAAATCATAGAAGCGCGCGACCACGTTTTTACAACGCTTTTCTTACCGCTCTCGTTCATTTGGAGTATTTTTTTCTCCAACTTCACACTGATATAGGGACCTTTCTTTAACGAACGACTCATGTTTATCTTCGGCTAATCGGTTACTTCTCGTTTCTTCTCTCGATAATGTACTTAGAAGAATGCTTCTTAGGTCTACGTGTCTTAAGGCCCTTTGCATAAAGTCCCTTACGCGAACGAGGATGTCCTCCTGAAGCACGTCCTTCACCACCACCCATTGGGTGATCTACAGGATTCATTACAACACCACGGTTATGCGGACGACGTCCCAACCAGCGAGAGCGTCCTGCCTTACCGCTGCGCTCCAAAGCATGGTCACTATTACCCACACTACCTACCGTAGCTTTACAAGCTGCCAATATACGACGTGTTTCACCACTTGGCATGCGCAGTACGACATACTTATCCTCACGAGCAACCAATTGAGCAAATGTACCTGCACTACGAGCGAACTTAGCTCCCTGACCGGGGCGAAGCTCAATATTGTGTATCACCGTACCTACAGGTATTGCTGACAAAGGAAGCGAATTTCCTATTTCGGGAGCTGCTTCTGCACCGGAAAGCACCGTTTGGCCTACTTCTAGACCATCAGGAGCAACGATATACGACTTCACTCCATCAGCATAATAGAGGAGTGCAATACGGCTTGAGCGATTGGGGTCGTATTCAATGCTTTTTACAGTTGCAGGGATACCATCACGTGTGCGCTTAAAATCGATGAAGCGGTACTTTTGCTTGTGCCCGCCACCAATATAGCGCATGGTCATCTTTCCGGTGTTATTACGGCCACCAGACTTTTTTCTTCCTACAACAAGGGATTTTTCCGGAACGCTCGCTGTAATCTTGTCGAAAGCGCCGATAATCTTGTGTCTCTGCCCAGGTGATGTGGGCTTGAGTTTTCTAATTCCCATTTTACTAATTATTATATGCTACTGAAGAAGTCAATCACTTGGCCTTTTTGCAAGGTTACGACAGCTTTCTTGTAGGCTGCAGCACGACCACTAACCATTCCATGCCGTGTGTAACGGCTTTTTACAGTGGGGGTTACATTAAGTGTATTGACGTCTACTACTTTTACATTATAAAGTGCTTCAACTGCACGCTTGATCTCAATCTTGTTAGCTCTGGGAGAAACCCGAAAAGCATAACGCTCAGGAGTCTGCTCTGTGATTGCCGTCATCTTTTCAGAGATGATCGGGCTCAGTATAATATCCTTTTCTTTCATTGCTATAGCGTCATTCTCCTAAAGATTACTTTCTGCAAAGCTGGTTTATCTCTTCTACAGCCTCTTCAGTAAGAACTAACTGCTTTGCATCCAAAAGCCTATAAGTATTGATCTTACGTGCCTCTATAAGAGATGTATTCTGTAAGTTGCGAGCAGAGAGAAGTACATTCTCAGGAATTGAAGGCATTACATAAAGAGACTTAACTCCATCTAATCCGAGCTGGTTATTGAGAGCCACGAATTCCTTTGTTTTAGGAGCTTCAAAGTCAAACTTTTCAATAACCTTAATAGCTTCTTGACGCGCCTTGTAGGTCAAAGCAGAGCGACGAGCCAAATCAAGGGTCTTCTTATTTAACTTGAAACTATAACTGCGAGGACGAGGCCCAAAGACACGCGCACCGCCACGTAAAAGTGGTGAGTTAATATCACCGCGACGTGCACCTCCCGTTCCTTTTTGACGGAATAATTTGCGCGTAGAACCGCTCAGTTCACTACGCTCTTTTGTCTTGTGAGTACCACGATGCTGATTAGCTCTGTAGAGACGTACTGCTAAATAAATAGCATGATCATTAGGCTCTATACCGAAAACAGCATCGTCAAGCGTAACTTTACGTCCGGTATCCTCACCCTTTATGTTGTATACTGATAATTCCATATTACATCTCAACAGCTATAATTGAACCTTTAGCACCGGGTACGCTGCCCTTCACTACCAAAAGGTTATGTTCAGGCATTACCTTAATAACCTCTAGGTTTTGAACCGTTACCCGTTCGTTACCGGTTTGACCGGCCATACGCATTCCCTTAAAAACCTTGGCAGGGTATGAACATGCACCGATAGCACCCGGAGCACGCTTACGGTTATGCTGACCGTGAGTAGTCTGACCTACTCCGCCAAATCCGTGACGTTTTACTACTCCTTGGTATCCTTTACCCTTAGAAGTACCTATTACATCTACGTAATGTGCATTTTCGAAGATATCTACAGAGATCGTATCCCCTGCGTTATAGGAACCTTCGAATCCTTTGAACTCGGCCAAGTGCCGCTTGGGTGAAACCCCGGCTTTACTAAAGTGACCTAACTGAGGCTTTGCCACATGCTTTTCTTTAGCATCTTCAAAGCCTAATTGGAGGGCATCGTACCCATCCTTATCACTTGTTTTCACCTGAGTAACCACACAAGGGCCTAATTCGATAACAGTGCATGGAAGACTAATTCCCTCGGCACTGAATACGGAAGTCATTCCGATTTTCTTTCCTAATAATCCCGGCATTTCCTTGTATTATACTTATTACTTGGTTTTCTATTCTACCGTAGTTTGTCGCTTACTACAGCTTAATGTTGACATCAACACCGCTAGAGAGCTCTAACTTAGTTAAAGCATCAATCGTCTGACGCGATGCGTTATGGATGTCAATCAAACGCTTATAAGATGAAAGCTCGAACTGCTCACGCGACTTTTTATTAACGAACGTACTTCTATTAACTGTAAAGATACGCTTTTGCGTAGGTAGAGGTATCGGCCCACATACTAATGCACCGGTAGCCTTTACAGCCTTCACAATCTTTTCTGCAGAATTGTCCAAGAGCGTGTGATCGTAGCTTTTCAGCTTGATTCTAATTTTCTGACTCATTGCTATTTGTCTTGCACTTATTTACTACTTTACCAAATCTACGCGTCCGTTAACCTCTTCAAGTACCTGCTTGGCAATCGATGAGGATACCTCTGCATAATGCGAGAAACTCATGGTGCTTGTGGCACGACCACTCGTAATAGTACGCAAAGCCGTCACATAACCAAACATCTCGCTAAGAGGAGCTTCAGCCTTCACGATACGTGCACCGGTACGGCTTGTCTCCATTCCTTGAATCTGACCTCTACGCTTATTCAAGTCACCAATCACATCACCCATACTTTCTTCGGGTGTTACAACTTCGATTTTCATGATCGGCTCCAACAGCACGGGACCAGCCTGTGCGGATGCATTTTTAAATGCCTGCATAGCAGCCACCTCGAAGGATAACTGGTCAGAGTCCACAGGATGGTAGCTACCATCAAGGAGGGTCACCTTGAGTTTATCAAGGGGATAACCTGCCAATACCCCATTCTTCATGGCTTTTTCAAAACCCTTCTGCACAGAGGGAATATATTCCTTAGGCACATTACCTCCCTTTACCTGATCGATAAACTGCATAGTGCCATCAAAATCTTCGTCTGCCGGTTCAATACGCACAATGATATCAGCGAATTTACCACGACCACCCGTCTGCTTCTTGTATACTTCACGAAGCTCAACCGGCTTGGTAATGGCCTCCTTGTAAGAAACCTGAGGACGACCTTGATTACATTCTACCTTAAACTCACGCTTCAGACGGTCAATAATGATTTCCAAGTGAAGTTCGCCCATACCGCTGATTACGGTTTGACCGGTTTCTTCATTGGTTGCCACGCGGAATGTGGGGTCTTCTTCAGCAAGTTTGGACAATCCGACATCCAATTTATCCAAGTCCTTTTGCGTTTTGGGTTCTACCGCAATACCGATCACGGGATCGGGGAAGTCGATAGATTCCAACGTAATAGGTGCATTTTCGTCACAGATGGTATCACCGGTGCGAATATCTTTGAAGCCTACGCCGGCACCTATATCGCCACAGCCAATCACCTCCATAGGATTCTGGTGATTAGAGTGCATTTGGAAGAGTCGGCTAATACGTTCCTTCTTACCGGTACGTGTATTCAAAATATAGCTACCGGCTTCAAGCTTTCCTGAATAGACGCGGAAAAAGCAGAGTCGTCCCACATAAGGGTCAGTAGCGATTTTAAAGGCAAGTGCACAAAGGGGCTCATCGGGAGAAACCTTACGTACTTGCTTATTTGACTCATCACCGGGAAGCGAACCTACAATCTCATCTGTATCTACCGGACTTGGCAAATATGCACATACAGCATCTAGCAAAGTCTGGACTCCCTTATTCTTGAAAGAAGAACCACAAGTCATCGGGAAAATATGCATAGAAAGCGTTCCCTTACGGATAGCTCTACGTATTTCTTCTTCTGTGAGTGAAGAGGGATCATCGAAGTACTTTTCCATTACTTCATCATCGCACTCTGCCACAGCTTCCAACATTTTATCACGCCATTCTTCAGCTTCAGCACGCAGGTCACTCGGGATTTCTTCTACCTCATAGTGAGCTCCCATGTCCTCTGTGTGCCACAAAATAGCCTTCATGGTAACCAGGTCAACCACCCCCTTGAAATTTTCTTCAGCACCGATAGGTATCTGAATAGGGCATGGATTAGCGCCCAGCACCTCTTTCATCTGGCGATAGACTTCAAAGAAGTTAGCCCCGCTACGGTCCATTTTATTGACGTAAGCAAGGCGGGGTACATGATATTTGTCAGCCTGACGCCACACAGTCTCGCTCTGCGGCTCTACTCCACCGACAGCACAGAAAGCTGCAACAGCACCGTCAAGAATACGCAACGAACGCTCTACTTCTACGGTAAAGTCTACGTGCCCCGGAGTGTCAATCAGGTTTATTTTGTACTTCTTATCGTTATACTTCCAAAATGCAGTAGTAGCTGCACTGGTAATTGTAATACCACGTTCTTGCTCCTGAGCCATCCAGTCCATAGTAGCGGCTCCGTCATGGACCTCACCTATTTTATGGGTTAATCCCGTATAAAAGAGGATACGTTCACTCGTGGTCGTCTTACCGGCATCGATGTGCGCCATGATACCGATATTTCTCGTCAAACTAAGATTTGAGTTTTCAGACATTATAGTTTAGGTTCTTTGGTTAAAAACGGAAGTGGGCAAAGGCTCGGTTAGCTTCAGCCATACGATGCATGTCTTCCTTTCTTTTAAAAGCACCGCCTTGGTTATTATAAGCATCAACTATTTCGGCAGCTAATTTATCTGCCATTGTCTTTCCGCCACGCTTGCGGGCAAACAAGATAAGGTTCTTCATAGAAACCGACTCTTTACGTTCCGGACGTATCTCAGTCGGCACCTGGAATGTAGCACCACCGATTCGACGTGACTTAACTTCCACTTGTGGGGTAATATTATCTAATGCGGCTTTCCAGATTTCCAATGGGGTCTTTTCAGCCTCGCCCATCTTTGTCTTTACAATCTCCAAAGCATTATAGAAGATGGAGAAAGCGATGTTTTTCTTACCATCATACATCAAGTGATTGACAAACTTTGTCACCTGACGATCTCCATATATCGGGTCAGGAAGAATCTGACGCTTCTTAGGTGTGGATTTTCTCATTACTGCTTTTTATTTGCGTTCGAATTCTAATTGGCTGCTGTAGCTTTTCCTTTCGGAAACCGGCCCTCTCTTCATCAGAAAGAGACCTAAACATCTATCGGCGAGAGGATCTCTCAAATCTCTAGGGGATTCCACCCTATTTTTATACCGACTTTGTTGCTACTCGCTTCAACGCTCCCTCTGGAACATTTACTCAACTCTTTTATTTTGGTGAGTCTATCCAATTCGAAACCGAAACCGGTTTATTTTTTCTTATCTCACTCATTTGGGTTTATTGCTTCTACCATCTCCAGCGGCATCTGATGCGCAACCCAAACTCCTGTTACTGATACTTTTTCTATATTCGTTTGCGATTAGAAGGAATAATTTAGTACAAAAGGAAACTTTGTATTACTTCTTAGCAGCTTCCTTAGGACGCTTAGCTCCGTATTTACTGCGACGTTGCAAACGACCACTTACACCGGCTGTATCCAACGTGCCACGAACTATATGATAACGTACTCCCGGTAAATCCTTCACACGTCCTCCACGTACTAAGACAATACTGTGCTCTTGTAAATTATGACCTTCTCCCGGTATATAAGCATTCACTTCTTTACCATTGGTCAAACGTACACGAGCAACCTTACGGAGAGCCGAATTAGGCTTCTTCGGGGTTGTGGTATATACACGCACGCACACACCGCGACGCTGCGGACAGCTATTCAGTGCCGGACTCTTACCTTTTTCAGTAAAGGATTCTCTTCCCTTTCTTACTAACTGCTGTATTGTAGGCATTATATTTCTTACCTTACTTCTTTAAAAATTTTCTTCTGTCTTTATTCAACCTTCTAACACTCTGCTGCACACTCTCAATCGCGATAAAAGCATCATTGAATTCAATGCAGCACGGCAAAGGTACAAATAAATTCCGAAATAGACTCTACTATGAGTAAATAAAGTTCAAACTACGTCAGTCTACTTGTAGAAATACAAATCGTACTGACAAAAAAAGAACCCGACTTGGGCTCTTAGAAGAAAGAATATAAAGGGCACGGAATTATCGCAAATATCAGTTGTCCCGCAAGGACTCGAACCTTGTCAAACAGAACCAAAACCTGTTGTGCTACCATTACACCACGGGACAATCGTACTTTACTTTCCCTAAACACAGCACGGCAAAGATTAATATTGCAATTGTGCTTAGCGGCAAGAGTTGTCTCGCAAGGATTCGAACCTTGACAAACAGGACCAGAATCTGTTGTGCTACCATTACACCACGAGACAATAACATCAGAGAGGTGGAGCCGGAGGGAATTGAACCCTCGTCCAAACGCGGAATGAGCAAGCTTTCTACATGCTTATCTTATCTTTACTTTGTCGGCCATGCACATAGTTCAAGCCTCTATATAGGCATGGCTTATCTCCGGTAATACTCCATAATGCTACGGGAGCATCTCACATGGGAGACTCCGATATTAGTGCGCCACCTAATTCGATTCACTTCGGAATAAGAGTTTCGGGTGACGTCTCGTCCACTTCTATCGTAAGCGGATAAAGCCGTAACTTACTGTACTTCGGTTAGGCAGCGAGAGCGTAATTATTTTCGCCAACTAAAATCTTTATGATACACTGAGATTAACGTGCTAGCAATATCCACGCACGGCATGCTTACCTGTCCCTTCGTCACGCTGTCAAAGCCAAGTCGACCCCTCAGCGCAGGATATTAGTAACAATTAGGGGATTAAACACGCCTCCTTGTTACCTCTATCAGGCGACTCACCGGGCTTGATCGCTCATCTCCCCCATAGAGTGGTGCAAAGGTAGATAATTATTTTCATATATCCACAAACATCTTATCATCTATATGGCTATTTCACCCCTTATTCTAATTGTACAGCCCTACCCTATCGCTCTCCTATTTTCAAGTAAGCAACAAGGGCTATTCCACGGAAAGTTCAACAAAGGCACAGCAGCTCACATAAGAAAGTGCATCATCCGGAGTAATCTACTATGCGCGACAAAGTCTGAAGCTGTATTTTTATTAGGTTTTTCCTATAACCGAATTCGCATCCCCTTATTTACAATCCACAGCATATAAATCCCCAAAACAAAATCAATGGTCAATGATGTATTAGGGCATGATTTTTAAGCTAATGCAGGGAACAGCAATAAGTACAGATCTATGAAATAAAAAGTATAGATCTATGAAATGATAGGTATAGATCTTTTGACTGAAATGTTCAGATCTAATTATCGAGCAGAATCTAAGAGATATTCTGCGGTAAGCTTACGATACTCGTTTGAATAAGTACCATCAGGCTCTCGGACCACGATTTGCTCCTTTTCCGGGAAACCTCCCTTGCTACAGATACCCCATTCACTTAATAGGAGCTTAGGATGCGCGCCTCGTACGGTTACAACCTCTGCCATACGGAGCAGCGATAAGCGGTGATAAGCTGCCGACATACAGAGCGACCGGTAGCTATCACAGGGAGTGACTAAGGCTATTTTTCCTTCGGGCTTAAGCAGATGAGCAGAAGCCTCCATAAGCGTTTCAAGAGACAATGCGTCATTATAACGTGCTAACGCCTTGGCAGGAGAAGATGTTTTTAGTCCGCACTTAAAATAGGGTGGATTAGAAATGATTAGATCTATCGAGGAAGCTTGGGGCGTCACCCGCCACCATTCATTAAAATCTGCTCTGACCACTTTTATTTGACAGTGGGGTCGGCAAGAAGCTATAAAAGAAGAGGCATTATTGGCTGCAGTAGCTGCGGCCGAAGGATCCATTTCCACTGCATAGTAGAGGGCTTCAGGGCTATGCTGCGCCAACATTAGAGTCAACACACCACACCCACATCCCACATCTATGACCGTTTTAGCGTTCTCATTGCAAGGTAAAGAAGCCCATGCGCCTAACAAGACGCTATCCGTGGTGATACGTTGTGCGCAATTCTCCTGTGATAAGGAGAATTGCTTGAACGAGAAATGGTTATTTATAGGCACTACGCGGCTTTATTTCAATGTCGTCCAACGTTAAGTGGGTAAAGGCATTGATGAAAGCAGCTGCCAATCGGGCATTCGTAATCAGAGGTATATTGAGATCTATAGCCGTTCTCCTCAACCTATACCCATTAGTAAGCTCCCCTTGAGAGAGGTTCTTATTGATATTGACCACCATATCAATTTTACGCTCATGCAACATATTGAGCGCTTGAGGCTTACCCTCCTCGTCAGGCCAATACACATGTACCGATGGCACACCATTATCCTGTAAGAACTTATGAGTGCCCTCTGTAGCATAAATAGTAAATCCACGCTCTGCAAGCTTACGACAAGGCTCAAGCAAGTCAGCTTTTTGCTTATATCCCCCACTCGAAATGAGTACACTGCGCTTTGGGATAGTATAGCCAACGGATAGCATAGCCTTTAGAATTGCTTCATCCGTATCATCTCCGAGACAACCAACTTCGCCTGTACTAGTCATATCCACACCGAGTACGGGGTCAGCCTGCTGAAGACGGTTAAAAGAGAACTGAGAAGCTTTAATTCCTATATAATCGAGGTCAAATGCGCTCTTCTGGGGCTTCTCATACGGAAGACCCAACATAATACGGGTTGCTAAGTCAATAAAATTAATATTGAGCACCTTGCTGACAAAGGGGAAGCTACGAGAGGCTCTTAGATTGCACTCTATTACCTTAATATCATTCTCCCTTGCAAGGAACTGAATATTAAAGGGGCCACTGATACATAGCGCTTGAGCAATCTTTCGGCTAATCCGCTTAATTCTACGCACTGTTTCGACATAAAGCTTTTGTGCAGGGAACTGAATAGTTGCGTCTCCGGAATGCACACCTGCAAATTCTATATGCTCACTAATGGCATAAGCCACTATTTCGCCTTTGTCAGCGACAGCATCCATCTCTATCTCCTTGGCATGCTCAATAAACTGACTCACCACCACGGGATGTTTCTGCGACACATTAGCTGCAAGTTTCAAGAAGCGTACAAGCTCCCCTTGATTAGAGCATACATTCATAGCCGCACCCGACAGCACATAACTAGGACGCACCAACACCGGATAGCCTACCTCTTCTACAAATTGCTCTATATCTTCTAAAGAGGTCAATTCGCGCCATGCAGGTTGATCAACACCTATTCCGTCCATTGTGGCAGAGAATTTGTGCCTATCTTCTGCATTATCAATACTCTTGGCCGAGGTACCCAATAAGGGGACACCCACCTCATCCAAACGGACAGCAAGATTATTTGGGATCTGTCCACCGGTTGACACAATCACACCAAACGGCTTTTCCATTTCAATGATATCCAGCACTCGCTCAAAAGTAAGTTCATCGAAATAGAGTCGATCACTCATATCGTAATCGGTACTAACCGTCTCCGGATTATAATTAATCATCACTGAAGGATAACCGGCCTGACGGATCGTTCGCAAAGCGTTAACTCCGCACCAGTCAAACTCCACACTGCTTCCTATACGATAAGCACCGCTTCCCAGTACAATCACAGATTTATTCTGCTCGGGAAAAACGATATCATCCTCTGAACCATGATAAGTAAGGTATAGGTAATTCGTTTTGGCGGGGAATTCAGCAGCCAGTGTATCAATCTGTTTTACATAAGGGCGTATGCCTCGGGAAAGACGATACTTACGCGTCTCCATCATGGCTTCATCCATCTCTACATTCATGCCTTTGATGGCACGTGTCACTTGGAAGTCACTAAAGCCCTGTCGTTTAGCTAATAAAAGCAGATCATCCGGCACCTGTTCAATTGAATTGTAGGCGGCAAGCTGTTCGCTCGTATCAATTATTCCTTTTAGACGATAGAGGAACCATTTGTCGATTTTGGTAAGTTCGTGGATGGCATCCACCGTATAACCTTGGCGAAGAGCTTTACTTATTACGAATATTCTACGATCCGTAGGCTCACGGAGTGCAGAGTCAATGTCAGGTATCACCAGTTCTTTATTTTCACAGAAACCATGCATACCTTGGCCAATCATACGGAGTCCTTTCTGGATAGCCTCCTCAAAAGTACGACCAATCGCCATCACTTCGCCTACACTCTTCATGCTACTGCCCAGCAAACGTGAAACGCCATGGAACTTTCCTAAGTCCCAGCGTGGTATTTTGCACACACAGTAATCAAGAGCCGGTTCAAAGAACGCACAGGTAGTACCGGTCACGTTATTAGCTACTTCGTGTAATGCGTAACCCAACCCCAATTTGGCTGCTACAAAAGCTAAGGGATAACCCGTTGCTTTTGAAGCTAATGCAGAAGAGCGCGACAATCTAGCATTTACCTCTATCACACGATAATCGCGACTCTCAGGATCAAGAGCATATTGTACATTGCATTCCCCTACTATTCCAAGATGACGAATTATACGGATAGAAAGTTCACGCAGCATGTGATAGTCGTCATTGGAAAGCGTTTGAGAGGGAGCTACCACAATACTTTCGCCCGTATGGATGCCTAAAGGGTCAAAGTTCTCCATATTGCAGACCGTGATGCAATTATCATATCGGTCGCGCACCACTTCGTATTCAATCTCCTTCCACCCCTTAAGACTCTTTTCTACCAGTACTTGTGGGGAGAACGAAAAGGCCTTTTCACACAGCTTAACTAACTCTTCTTTATTATCGCAGAATCCGCTTCCCAAGCCACCCAAAGCATATGCAGCGCGTATAATCACCGGATACCCAAGAGTCTCAGCGGCATGAGCAGCCTCGTTGATGCTTTCACAAGCTCGGCTGCTGATTGTTTTTACAGATATTTCGTTCAGCTTTTCGACAAAAAGCTCTCTGTCTTCCGTGGCAATAATGGTATCTACCGGAGTACCCAATACTTTAACATTGTACTTTTCCAATACACCACTTTTGTATAGAGCCACCCCACAATTAAGAGCCGTTTGTCCACCAAAAGAAAGAAGGATGGCGTCGGGACGCTCCTTCTCAATAACACGCTCTACAAAATATGGCGTAACAGGCAAGAAGTAGACTTCATCGGCCACTTCGCTTCCTGTCTGCACCGTAGCAATATTTGGGTTGATGAGGATTGTGCGGATTCCCTCTTCACGCACAGCTTTTAGAGCCTGGCTACCGGAGTAGTCAAACTCACCGGCTTCACCTATCTTGAGTGCGCCACTTCCCAAAAGCAATATTTTATTGATTCCCGCTTCTTTCATAGGTCTAACGATTTACTGCTGTGTGAATGAATTGATCAAAGAGAAAAAGCGTATCGGTAGGTCCGCCACAAGCTTCCGGGTGGAACTGTACACTGAAGAAAGGCTTTGTTTTGTGCTGCAAGCCCTCATTGGTATGGTCATTCAGGTTAATATAGCTGCACTGCCAATCACTCGGTATAGTACTATTATCCACCGCAAAGCTATGGTTCTGGCTGGTAATAAAGCAACGCTTCGTATCACACTCCATTACCGGCTGATTATGACTGCGATGCCCATATTTAAGTTTGTATATATTTGCTCCGGCAGCAAGAGCCATCAATTGATTACCCATACAAATGCCCATGATCGGTTTACTGTCATTGTAACAGTCGCGTATCATGGATATCGTCTTACCGCACTTCGTAGGATCTCCCGGTCCATTTGATATAAAGAGCGCATCATATTCCACAGAGGAAAGATCATAATCCCAAGGAAGTCGAATTAAGGTTACCTCCGGTCTAATAAGCTGGCGGAGCATATTATTTTTGACCCCGCAGTCAATCATGGCAATGCGCGTTGCGCCGCTCCCATAAATAATAGGCTCATTGATAGAAGCACATGCCACGAGGTTTCGGGTTTCAAATAGCTCATCCACAGGCTCTTCTGTCACTCCTTCTATAAGAATAGTACCTTTCATGGAGCCTTTTTCACGCAAATGCTTAGTCAATGCTCGTGTATCAATTCCACTTAATGCCGGAGTACCATTTTCTATCAACTTATCAGCAAGTGAAGAGGAGGCATCCCAATGACTGTAATGGGTGGAGTAATCTGCACAGATCAAGCCTTGTACCCAAATACGATCACTTTCGTATTCTTCTGATATTTGATTGGCATCGCGCGTCTCCTTCGGCATTCCGTAATTTCCTATCATGGGATAGGTCTCCAATAGGATTTGGCCCATAAAACTCGGATCGGAAAGCCCTTCCGGATAACCATTCATGGCGGTATTAAAGACTACCTCCCCAATGCTATTGCGCGCAGCTCCAAAGGAGACACCTTCAAAGCGTGAGCTATCTTCCAATACTAAAACTCCTTTTGTCATAACGCTTCTCCTCAATTAGGATGCTTCATATATATATCCTCCACGTAACGAATAAACGATTCGTTCACCAAATGATACCCACCGGGGGTTGGGTAGTCTCCGGTAAAATACCATGCTCCGGGATGCTCCGGGATCGCTGCCCTAAGCCCCTCAATAGATTGGAAAACAATAGAAACAGGACAAGAGCACTCTTCAGGACGAACCATTTCGGCTATCTGACGTGTGATCTCCTCAGCCGTAAAGGGCTTGTAAATAGCTTTTACTACGTTGGGTACTATTTGTGTCTTAGGACGCTGCACATAAGCGAGAGCCTTACGATACTGATCCATAATCACGGATGCCGTACCTAACCTATGATGCAGTGCCACAGCCGCACGGAAAGCTATGAACTCTTCCATATGGCGCATGTCAATCCCATAACAATCGGGATAACGAATCTGTGGGGCACTTGAAGCTATCACGATCTTGGTGGGTCCCAAACGAGTAAGCATTCGCAGGATACTTTGCTTTAATGTAGTGCCGCGTACAATACTATCATCAATTATAACAAGGCGATCCACATTCTTGACAATACTGCCATAGGTCACATCGTACACATGGGCAGCCAGATCGTTACGGCTATTTCCCTCGGCAATAAAAGTGCGCAACTTTATATCTTTAATCGCCACTTTCTCACTTCGTACCGCTTTTGACAGAATAGATTTGATCTGCTCCTCGGTGGGATTCTGTAATTGGCTTATTTCTTTTGCCTTTACTCCATTGAGGTGATCACGAAGCCCCTCCATCATACCATAATAGGCTACTTCTGCTGTATTGGGAATGAAAGAGAAGACAGTATGATCCAAATCGTGATCTACTGCTTCTAATATGTCTGGTACAAGCTGACGCCCTAAGGCTTTGCGCTCATGATAAATTTCCTTGTCGCTAGCACGAGAAAAATAGATGCGCTCAAACGAGCAGGCCTCATTTTTACCTTCTTCCAAGATACGCTCAAAATTGCAGTCTCCGGCTTGATTCACTATCAGCGCCTCGCCCGGCTGCAATTCCTTTACCTCTTCGAAAGAGACTGACATAACAGTTTGTATAACTGCCCGTTCACTTGCAACGACTACGATCTCATCATCGATATAGTAGAAAGCAGGACGTATCCCATGCGCATCTCTAAAAGCAAACACTTCTCCGTTGCCCGTTTCTCCGCACATCACGTAGCCACCATCCCAAAGGGGAGCACAACGCTTCAGCACATTGCCGATGCTGATTCGCTCTTCTATGAAGTGCGTGATATCCATCCCCTCCAAACTATGCTCATTCTTTCCGATACGGTAAAGGCGTTCGACCTCACGATCCAAAGCGTGACCGATCTGCTCCAGCATAATGTGTGTATCACTCGTAATGCGAGGGTGCTGTCCTTTGTCGGTTATTGCCTTAAAGATAGCATCTACATTGGTAAGATTGAAATTACCACATAGTGCCAAGCTTTTAGCGCGCCAATTGCTTCTACGCACCATGGGGTGGATATAGGTAAGTCCGCTTTTCCCTGTGGTGCTATAACGCAAATGCCCCATATAGCACTCACCCGCAAAGGGGATACTCTGTTCTGCGAATTGAAGATTATAGAGCTCTTCTGAGGAGTAATCGGCAAACTGATGATGAATCCTACTAAAGATCTCACTGATAGCACCGCTTCCTTCTGCACGCTCTCTGAATAGGTATTCCTCCCCGGGAGGGGCACTCATCTTAACTACCGCAAGACCGGCACCATCTTGTCCTCTATTGTGCTGCTTTTCCATGAGGAGATAGAGCTTATTAAGCCCATACATCCAAGTGCCATACTGCTCCTGGTAATATTGCAACGGCTTGCGAAGCCTCACTATCGCAATACCACACTCATGCTTTATGATATCGGTCATCTTTTTCCTCCCTGTTTCTTTTGTTGTTCGCGCATCATCTGCATTTGCTTACGCTGTGCCTCTTCTAAGCGTGCGGCAAATCCACTCTTCTTTTTGGGCTTTTTCTTATTCTCCTCTATACGAGCCAATACCTTTTCCTCATTTATCATCAAACGGCTTGCCACGAACTGCAAGATCGTGATTAAGGTCGAGATAAAATAGTAATAACAAAGTCCGGATGCGTTGTTATTGAAGAAAAAGAAGAACATGATAGACATCATGTAGGGCATCCACTTCATCATCTTCATTTGTTGGTTGTTCTGACCTGTGGCATTCTGACTCATTGTATAACGCGAGTAGAGAATATTTGTCACAGCCCAAAGTAAACAAAAGAGACTAATATGATTGCCCATCAACCCTGTGAGGATAGGAATATTAAAGTTCCAAGTAAGAATAGCATCATACGAGGAAAGGTCCTTAACCCATAAGAATGGCTCACCACGTAAGTCTATTGCCGTAGGGAAGAACATATAAAGTGCAATTAAGAAGGGCATTTGAAAGAGCATCGGCAGGCAGCCACTCATCGGATTTGCTCCAGCGGCCTTATAGAGTGCCATAGTCTCTTGGCTGCGCTTCATCATCATGCTCTGTTCGTTGCCGGGATATTTGGCGTTAATTGCCTCTACTTGGGGCTTTAGAACACGCATCTTAGCCTGTGACATGTAGCTCTTGAAGGTAAGCGGAGAGAGTGCCAACTTGATAATCAGAGTCAACAAAAGTATGATGATACCCCAATTATCAATAAATCCTTTCAAAAAGTCTACCACCGGAATGATCAAATATAGATTGATACTACGGAAAAGACTTCCACCCACATAAACCAATCGCTCTAAATGCAACTGTTCATGCCCATTTACACCCTTGTCATAAGCCTTTAGCAGGTGATGCTCCAAAGGACCCATATAGAGGGTGAACTTTGCACTTTCTCCGGACCTGGAGGTGAAGGGGAAAGAGCTGGCCAACGATACAGACTTTGTATAAGCTCCGTCCTTAGGAAGTGTGGTATGTCCGATAGAGTTATGCTCAAAATAATGCGCTTCGTCTCCGGCAATAAACACCGTTGCAAAGAACTTGTCCTTAAAAGCCACCCAATGCAAACGATCGCTTACAGACTTTTCACTTTGCTGCTTAGTCTCCTTGAGGCGTTCTACGTCGGAGTCTGAGAACTTGTAGTAGATACCGGTATAGTTATTTTCATTTTGCCATGACTTTTCTTGTCGGGGCATCTGCTGCGACATCTCAAAGTCGAGGAAGCTAAGATTGCCCGGGAAAATACGCTCCGGTTGATTACTTGTCAGCGTCATGTCCAACATATAGTCATCGCTGCGCAAAGTATAGTTGAGGTCCAAATAAGCAACGCTATCCGCTACTAAACGCATCGTAAGGGTAGAATCACTCTTTGCGACAGGTTGAAAGGAAAGATCCTTTGACTCTACAATTCGTCCCTCTATGGTGCGAATATATATATTGAGAAGCGCTGCCCCATCAAAGAGATACAGCGGCTTTTCATTCCACGTTTTATACTCCTTTAGCTCAGCACGTACCGGCATTCCCCCCTTTGTATCAAGAGTAACTGCAAGACGGTCGTTTTCTAATACAATCTGCTTTGATACTGTAGATTCATTAGTTGAAAAGAGTCCTCCAACGGATACTGACTGCTTGGTAGAATCCCCCGATTCTACTTTTTCGCTCTCAGTTGTAGTTGCCAGCTCCGTTTTCGGAGTATCTATTTTTTCTTGATGGGGCTTGGGACGATTCAATATAGAAAAGCCGAAGATCACAACGGCTATCAGTATCATCCCAATGATGGTATTCTTATCCATTTACACTATTTGACAACGAACAATGCATCTAATTGCTACATTATTTCGCCATGCTATACAATATATAGTTCTACTTACTTGTTTGTTTTTGCCTGATGAGCTATAGCAGCTTGAATAAAGCTCATAAAGAGTGGGCTGGGGTTCAGTACAGTGCTCTTATACTCCGGATGGTACTGTACACCTATGTACCAAGGGTGACCATCCAGCTCTAAGGCTTCAATCAGCCCATTATCCGGATTTATTCCTACTGCATGAAAACCATGTTGTTCGAACTCATCCAGAAAAGCACTATTAAATTCGTAACGATGACGATGGCGCTCCCTAATAAGCTCTTTGCCATATGCCTGCTCCAGCTTAGAGTTTTTCTTCAAACGACAAGGATATCCTCCCAAACGCATAGACCCACCTAGGTCAGTCACATTCTTTTGGTTATCCATCAGGTCAATTACCTTATGCGCCGTATTGGCATCTATTTCAGCTGTATTGGCATCTTTATAGCCCAATACATTGCGGGCATATTCAATAGCCATACACTGCATTCCTAAGCATATACCCAAAGTAGGAATACCCTTTTCGCGTGCATATCGAAGTGCCAATAGCTTGCCCTCTACTCCTCGAGAACCAAATCCGGGAGCAACGACTATACCATCGCAATGCCCAAGTTTTTTCTCCAAATCCTTTTCCTTAAGATTCTCACTTTGCACCAGTAGCAATTTAAGTTTCCGATCATTGTAAATAGCAGACTGGAGCAACGCTTCGTCGATACTCTTATAGGCATCTTGCAACGATACATACTTACCCACCAAGGCTATGTGCACCTCCTCCGTAGCACGCTTCATACGATCGACGAAAGAGCGCCACGGTTTTAATTCAGGATCCGGACCGGGTTCAACTCCCATTTTCTTCAAAAGCGTACTATCCATGCCTTGACTAAGCAAAAGGGGAGGAATCTCGTATATGGTAGGCATGTCAATACTCTGGATCACTGCATCAGGAGCCACATTACAGAAGAGGGCGACTTTTTGCAGCATATCCTCTTCCAAATGATGCTCTGTACGAAGTACCAATATATCGGGTTGAATACCACTCTCCTGTAATTGCTTTACCGAGTGCTGTGTGGGTTTCGTTTTATACTCCTTTGCAGCTTTGATAAAAGGCACATAAGTAAGATGAACTACCGCACAGCGCCGCCCCATTTCCCATTTGAGCTGACGTACTGCTTCTATAAATGGAAGTGCCTCTATATCGCCTACAACTCCGCCTATTTCTGTAATCACAAAGTCATAGTGTTCTTTTTCCCCAAGGGACTTCACACAGCGCTTGATCTCATCTGTGATATGGGGAATCACTTGCACCGTTTTTCCAAGATAATCGCCACGACGCTCTTTACGAATTACAGTTTGATATATACGACCGGTCGTTACATTATTATTGCGCGATGTCTGTACATTGAGAAAGCGCTCATAGTGGCCCAAATCCAAATCGGTTTCACAACCATCATCCGTTACATAGCACTCTCCGTGCTCGTAGGGATTGAGTGTTCCGGGATCAATATTGATGTAGGGGTCAAACTTCTGTATCGTCACCTTATAGCCTCGCGCCTGCAACAGCTTGCCCAAAGATGCGGCTATAATCCCTTTCCCCAAAGAGGAGACAACCCCTCCTGTAACAAATATATACCTCGTATCGTCCTGTTTCATTCGATTATCGTTCTTTTCTCTTTCCTCCCACACACAAGATACGTAAGAAGGACACTTGCCTCAAATACACACCTTATCTTCGCCTTGCAAAGATAACGCATTCAAAGAAGACAAACACATTACATTGAGGTTATACACACAAACAAATAAAATCCATGCAAAAGAAAGGTGCTATTACTACCCCCATTGATAAGTAAGTATCGCGGCACTCAAAAAATTCATTAACAAAGCACAAGATACTGCACTTAAGAAATGGTGTACAGAAAGCACCCACTTTCACCTATTCGATGATTGCGTTCCTACGCACAGATATACGAGAAAGGTCCGTTAGTTGAATTAATTAAAGAAGCGTTGGGCTAGAACCCCCTCCCAGCCCAACAGATACAAACAAACAAATAATTAATAGCGCAAAGAAACAAATAAAAAAGCAAACAAGCAAACGATTATGAATTGCACCACAGAAGCAACAAGCTCACAGAGTGGCTAACGCAAAAAATAAACACAAAGGAAAGGGGGAGCTTGAAACTTCCCCTCAACACTGCAAACAAGTAACTGCAAATAAGTAAAATAAGTTAGAAAAAAGTCAACATCACGATTCTCACGAACAGTAATAGAAACCTAACAAACAATGACATATGGCGAAGATACAACCAACTGTAGATAACGATACTGAGTGAGTGCGTAGTGCAGAAAATTAAGTCATTAGTAATTTGTAATTATTATATTTGCCATGAGTCAGAAAAATAAAAGGACATAACCTACAAATGCAACCAGGCAGCACGTACCAAACGAACGAAAGTGCCTCTGTGAGCATGTAAAACAATTTATACACTGCACAGAAAATAAAGCTGCTACAATATTGTATATGTACGTATGTAGAATATAAAACTTACACGACAATGGGCGAAAGCTATCTCAAATTTGACCGCACACTACTCGCTAACCTTGATGAGTCGCTCCGCTATGAATACATACGAAGCAATCGCATGGGGGCTTTCGGTAGCAGCACCTTAATAGGCTGCAATACGCGTAAGTACCATGGTCTACTGGTAGTACCTCTCCCCGAGCTGAGTGATCGCAATCATGTATTGCTCAGTTCTTTGGATGCTACTGTCATACAGCACAACACCCCTTTCCACACTGCTGTTCACTACTACGAAGGAGGGCATATAGCCCCCGGTGGACACAAATACATTCGCTCATGCAGCATAGATAGCGTTCCCAAAACCATCTACCAAGTAGGCGGAGTGCTCCTTCAGCGAGAGATACTTCTTGAGAGATACCAACCTCGGGTAATCATCAAATACACACTGCTGGAAGCACATAGCGACACCAAGCTACAGTTGCGTCCGTTAGTTGCTTTCCGAGACGTCACACTACTCACACACGAGAATGATCAAGCCGACACTCGCTGCCTCGCCGTTGAAAATGGTATCGCCATGTGTCTTTATCCTAAGTATCCCACGCTATACATGCAATGCACAGGCGAAGCAACCTTCCACGAAGAGGGACTTTGGTACAAACACTTCCAATACCTTAAGGAAAAGATTCGGGGATATGAGTCAGTGGAAGATCTCTATTCTCCGGGGTACTTTGAGTGCGCAATTAAGCCGGGTGAATCAATCTATTTTGCAGCAGGACTCTCCTCGCTTGACATTGCGAGCATCGACACGCTCTATGCAAAGGAAGCCCAAAGCCGTCCTCCCCGCACCTCATTTACGGAGTGCCTGCGCCATGCAGCCGAGCAATTCTACGTCAGAGAAGGCGAGAAAGAGTATCTGTTGGCAGGCTTCCCATGGTTTGGCATACGCGCCCGCGACACCTTCATTGCACTCCCGGGCTGTACCCTCTACGCAAACCGACAAGAGACCTTTGAGCGTATCTTGCAAACTACCATTCCGGAGTTACTAAACTTCATCCACCAAGAAGCCAACTACCGGGAAAGCCGCATAGAAGGGCTCAAAGATCCCGATGTGGGAGTTTGGGCTGTTCGCTGTATTATGCAGTATGCCGACTTTGTAGGTATAGAGGCTGCATCGGCCAAGTATGGTCACCTTTTGGATGAGATTATTCGCTACTATTTGAGTAACCGACACCCCAACTGTCGCCTCACCGAGAGTGGATTGCTTTATTTAGAGGGGGATGGACGTGCCTTAACCTGGATGGATGCGGAGGTGGATGGCAAAGCGGTTATTCCGAGGCGTGGATACTTAGTAGAGCTAAATGCACTTTGGTTCAATGCACTCTCGTTCTACAACTCCCTACCCGGAAGAGAGAAAGATCACAGTATTGAGGCCCTTTTACAAAAGATTCAGCAGAACTTCTGCAGCACCTTCATCAATCCATATGGCTACCTATACGACTATGTATTAGAAAACGGATATAAAGAGTTGGGGGTGCGACCTAATATGCTTTTTGCGATTTCTCTGCCCTACTCACCCATGGAGAGACGCAAGCAGCGTGATGTATTGGATATCATTACAAAAGAGTTACTCACACCTAAGGGGATTCGCACGCTCAGTCCCCGAAGCGACGGCTATAAACCCCACTGCGATGGGTTACAATCAGAGCGGAATATAGCCTACTACAATGGCTCCGCCTGGCCTTGGCTCATGGGTGCATACACGGATGCCTACCTTCGGATCTATGGCAGTAAGGGGATAAGCTTTCTGAAACGTATTTTTATCGCTCTTACGGATGAAATTAAGCGACATGGCGTGGCTACCTATTCGGAGCTGTACGATGGCACCCCTCCCTATGAATGGCACGGGGCGATCTCTTTT
Organism: Porphyromonas miyakawae; assembly: GCF_045865415.1. Taxonomy (NCBI): domain Bacteria; kingdom Pseudomonadati; phylum Bacteroidota; class Bacteroidia; order Bacteroidales; family Porphyromonadaceae; genus Porphyromonas; species Porphyromonas miyakawae. The sequence goes on along the minus strand of NZ_BAAFSF010000001.1, from coordinate 450,520 downwards.
GCCATGAGTGTAGGAGAAATATTAAGAGGGCAATACATTATTGAGCATGCCGCACAGAAAGAACAACTCTCTTTTAATTACCTTTTGGACGACTGATAAGCGGTGAAAGTATTAATGTTTGGTTGGGAGTTTCCTCCCCATATATTCGGCGGATTAGGCACAGCGAGCTACGGACTAACCGAAGGGCTTGCCGAGCAGCCCGGAGTTGATGAGATCTCCTTTGTCGTTCCTCACCCCTACGGAGATGAAGAGGCTACTTTTGTCAAGATCATTGGTGCTGACACCACTCCTATTGTGTACAAAGACGTAACTCCGGATCAGATACAAGCACACTTCGGCTCACGGACCACGCCCAACGAATACTACCGGTTACGCAAACACCTCTATGCCGACTTTCGTTACCGCTACACGGATTCCTTGGGTTGCATTCCATTTGCGGGCGGATACCCCAACAACCTCTTAGAGGAGATCAATAACTACTCCATTGTTGCAGGCGTGATTGCCCGAGCTACGGACTTCGACATCATCCATGCACATGACTGGGTATGCTACCCTGCCGGCATCCATGCCAAAGCAATAAGTGGGAAACCTTTAGTCATACACGTACATGCTACCGACTTTGACAGAAGCCGTGGTAATGTAAATCCCGAGGTTTTCCGCATTGAATTGGATGGGATGAATCATGCCGATCACATAGTTACCGTAAGTGATCTGACACGACGCACCGTTATCGACAAATACCATCAGCCACCCGACAAGGTAACAACCGTACACAATGCAGTAACTCCGCTCAGTAAACAAATATTAGAGCTTCCGAACAAACGGGGCGTAAAGGACAAAGTGGTCACCTTCCTCGGGCGAATAACCATGCAGAAGGGACCGGAATACTTTGTAGAGGCCGCAGCGAAAGTACTTCGCAATACCCAAGGAGTGCGCTTTGTAATGGCCGGCAATGGGGATATGATGGACAGCATGATCCGACTTGTAGCACAACGTCGCATAGCAGACCGCTTTCATTTCACCGGATTTATGAAAGGGAGAGAGGTATATGAGATATACAAAGCAAGTGATGTGTATGTAATGCCTTCGGTAAGCGAGCCCTTTGGCATCTCGCCCTTGGAAGCAATGCAGTGTGGGGTGCCCTCCATCATCTCTGTACAATCGGGTTGCGCTGAGATACTCCGCTACGCACTAAAGGTAGACTATTGGGATGTAGATGCTCTGGCTAATGCCATTCACTCGGTGATTGCCTATCCGTCGCTACACCAATTCCTCAAGGAAAAAGGCCTGGAGGAGGTAAACAACATTAAATGGTACGATGCGGGCCGCAAACTATCGGATATTTATTCTAAACTACTCTCTAACAGATGAAAAAGATCACGCTCATATTTAATCTTCATCAGCCATTCCGACTAAAACGATACCGCTTCTTTGACATCGGAAATGATCATTATTACTACGATGACTTCGAGAACGAAGAAATCATCCGACGAAACAATGAGCAAACCTATGCACCCGCTAATGAAGCTTTGCTCCAACTCATGGAGCAGAACCCCGACTTCAAGGTCTCTTTTGTGATTAGCGGCACGATGATTGAGCAATTGGAAACCTTTGCTCCCGAAACTATCCATACTTTCAAGTTGCTCGCCGAAACCGGGCGGACCGACTTCTTGGCCACTCCTTATGCACACTCTATTGCATCGCTTTTCGACAAGAAAGAGTTTGAGTACCAAATGCGTCTGCATTCTCGCAATGTAACTTCCCTTTTTGGCATTACGCCCTCCGTGGTATGCAATACGGAGTTGCTCTATAATGATGAAATAGCTGAATCGGTCTATGCGCTTGGCTATAAAGGAATCCTCACCGAAGGGGCAAAGCATATTCTCGGCTGGAAAAGTCCTAACTACCTCTACCAAACCAACAACGCACACCCCATAAAGCTCTTAGTCCGTAACGCTGCTATTAGTGACAAAATACAGGTACTATTTGGACGCTACGACTCAGGTGATTACCCCTACACAGTAGACAAGCTCCTACGCGCCATCCAATCATTACCCACCGACGAAGAGGAAGTCGTACTCTATATGGACTATGAAGTAATGGGGACCCTATGGAGTGCTGCAACCGGCATATTCGACTTCTTTAAGGCACTACCGCATATGGCTCAAGAAGCCGGGATAGGCTTCTCCACAGCAAAGGAATCCATTGAGAGAAAAGCCCTCGGTGGTGCACTGGAAGTACGGTACCCTATCAGTATTATCGGGGAGGCCAAAGATAGCTCTCCCTGGCTGGGCAACGAGCTACAAGAGGGAGCCAAGGAGCTTCTCCTCAAATGGGGCGAAAGAGTGCGTATTACGCGAGACAACAATCTCTTACAGGACTGGCTTTACTTACAAAGTGCCGACCATTTTTACTATATGAACACCCGCAAAGAGCTTGTCGGCACCTTCTCCCCTTTCGATACCCCCTTTGCAGCCTTCACAAACTATATGAATGTACTCAGTGACTTTATTTTACGAATTGAAACTGAATACCCCTCTTCCATAGAAAATGAAGAACTGCATGCCCTCCTATCTACGATAGACAACCAAAATGAAAAGATAACACAACTCCAAAGGGAGCTAGACATGCTTAAAGAGAAGCATTAAACGCTTCTTTACGCACAACAACTGCCCCTCCTGCAAACGTATAATGCAGAAGGGGCAGTTGTATATATAAACATGCTTATCAAAATCTTATCTTTGCCATAGATAATCAACTAACTGCATGCCTATAACAAAGAACATGTCCACACAGCAAAATAACAATCCTAAAGAACAACTCGAGAGCCTCTTTATACACCCCGACACCCCGCTCGGGGCATATCCCTTTGATGTACTGAAAGAGGATGACTTTGCTCATCTTATTGATGAGGCTATCGCACAAGAGGAGGAAGATATCCTTACCATTGAGCGCAACGCAGACTCCCCCTCTTTTGAGAATACTATTTTGGCACTCGAGGAGAGTGGCAAAGCCCTCGAAGCGCTTTTAGGGGCTTTTTACAATCTTCTTCATGCACATTCCTCTGAAAAACTCATGGCCCTTTCGGAGGAGTTTGCGCCTAAGCTTACTGCTCTACGACTACGCAAGTTACACTCCCCCATACTCTTCAAACGCATTCACACGCTCTATGAGCAGCGGGAGTTCCTTGCATTGTCGAAAGAAGAAAAACGCCTCATGTACCGCGCTTATGAATCGTTTGTTGATAGTGGAGCAGCGGTCAACGAAGCACAACAGGAAAATCTGGGAAAAGTATTCTTACGCCTCAGCAAGTCAACGACAGCTTTTGGCAATCAGGCACTGAAGGATCAGGAGTTATTTAGATACTTCTTACCCTTAGGGAGTGCAGCAGTAGAGCCCCTCCCCCAAAGCATACTCAATAGAGCAAAAAGTCGCTGTACGGAAGAGAGACAAGAAAGCGGCTACCTATTCGCCCTTACAGCTCCCGAATACCAAGCCGTAATGAGCTACTCACCGGATGAGGCACTTCGTAAGACCTTCTATTACGCATGGATGCAACGAGGCAATCATCCTAACTGCTACAATACAACGCACCTCATACGCACAATCATAGCGGCTCGCTTAGAGATAGCCCAAATACTTGGCTATTCATCCTATGCAGCCTATGCACTCAAAGACCGCATGCTCTCTGATCCGGAAGAGGTAATCAAGCTACTGAATGAATTAGAAACGGCCTCGCGTAATAAATGCCAAGCAGAACTGCGTATGCTGGCAGCGCAAGACCCGACACTCAGTGTTACACCATGGAATATACCATATCTTTTTGAGCAAATCCGTCGTAAGCAATTGGATTACAATAGAGAGGAAGTGCGTGCTTATTTCCCTGCTGACCAAGCAGTTAGCGGAGTACTCAGACTGGCAGAACAGCTCTATCGGATTCACTTTATAGAGCGTAGCGATATACCCGTTTACGACCCTTGTGTAAAGACCTTTGAAGTATGGGATAATCAAACGGACCGGCATTTGGGGCTGCTCTATTTGGATCTCTTCGCTCGTTCCGGCAAAAGAAGTGGGGCTTGGATGAATAACTTGAAAGATCAAGATGAAAAGCAGCGACCCCATATTCTTATTGTAATGAATTTTACCCCACCTGAAGCAGATCGCCCCGCATTACTCTATTTAGAAGATGTACATACACTGCTACATGAATTTGGACATGCCATGCATGGCATGCTCTCCCAAGTGCGCTATAAATCGCTCAGTGGGACTAATGTAACGCGAGATTTCGTAGAGCTACCCAGTCAAATCATGGAGAATTGGCTTTATGAGCCGGAGTTTCTCCAAAGCTTTGCAAAGCACTACCAGACAAACGCCCCACTTCCTCAGCACTTAATAGACAAGATTCTGGCGACTCGTTGCTTCCAAAGTGGATATGCTACACAAAGGCAGCTCTCTTTCGGATTCCTTGATATGGCTTATCACTCCATCACCTCTAAGGAGGATATTCCTATGGATATAGAGGCATTCGAGAAAAATGCTATGAAGCAAGCCACCTGCTTCCCGCTTCCAGCCGAGGGATGCCTAATGAGCAGTGCGTTCGGACACCTCTTTGCAGGAGGCTATGCAGCAGGCTACTACGGGTATAAATGGAGCGAAGTACTGGCAGCGGACGCTTTTTCCCTATTCCAAGAAAAGGGAATCTACAATACACTCGTGGCGGACTGCTTCAGACGAGAAATACTGGAGAAAGGAGATACGGAGGAGGCCATGGAACTCTATGAACGATTCCGAGGCCGCAGACCCCTTGTAAGTGCACTTATTCACCAAGATGGATTGAGAGAGTAAAAGGGCGGACAAAAAGATTTAGATCTTTCGCACCATTCATTTATCTATAACTTTCAATTGAAACATCTATACCTTTTGCGTGAAAGGTATAGATGTTTTTTCGCTTAATGAGCAAGTAGATATAAGAAGGAGAAAGTACTCGGACTAACTTATCTACCGGCTCTGCTGAAAAGGGATCTGTCACCCTATGCAAAAGCACTATTCCGAACGTACAATAAGGTCATTGTCCAGCATTGGAAGCTAGTAGCTAAAAGCAGCGTTTGCAATCAGCACCTATGTAATCATGCTCGCCTTATCCTTGTTTGCTGCCTCGGCACAATTGTAAAGGCTTGCTATTTTAAGCACAAACTAAGAAATGCACATAAAAAAGACCCCGAGAGGCCTTAAATCCTCTCAGGGTCATCACGAAACGAAAATTATTACTCTTTATAGATTTATCCGAAATTATCGAAGTGTATTTGCCCCGGATCTACCCCCAAGTCATCCAGCATCTTAAGTGCAGAAGCTGACATCGGACCGGGTCCACACATGTAGTACTCTATATCCTCAGGTGCATCGTGATCCTTGAGATAATTGTCGTATATCACTTGGTGGATAAAGCCCGTAGGTCCATCCCAATTATCTTCCGGCCGTGCAGCACTCAAAGCAATTACAAACTTAAAGTTAGGAAATTCTTTTTCAATAGCGCGAAAATCTTCCTCATAGAATATTTCACTCTTTGAACGGGCTCCGTACCAGAATGTAACCTTACGAGTAGTTTTTTCCGTACGGAATAAATGTAATAGCTGAGCACGTAAGGGAGCCATACCTGCTCCACCTCCGATATAAAGCATTTCTGCATCGCTATTCTCATTGATATGGAAGTCCCCATAAGGACCACTCATAGTGACTTTATCACCGGGTTTCAAAGAGAAAATATAGCTAGATGCAACTCCGGTCGGCACCCCTGCCATCCATGTATGCGTATTGCGATCTATAGGCGGTGTAGCAATACGCACATTTAAGGTAATAATATTCCCCTCTTCAGGGTAATTAGCCATAGAGTAAGCTCGCACAGTAGGTTCAGTATTGCGAGACTTAATACCCCACATACCAAACTTATCCCAATCGGCACGGAACGGATCCTCTCCCGCCTTATTGGTTATGTCGAATGAACTATAATCTACTTCATAAGCCGGTATCTTAATCTGTGCATAGCTACCACTCTTGAACTCCATGTGCTCGCCTTCAGGTAGCTTAACCACAAACTCCTTGATAAACGTAGATACGTTACGATTAGACAGCACCTCACATTCCCATTCCTTAATGCCGAATATAGATTCGTCCACTAGAATGGAGAGCGGCTCCTTAACCTTTGTTTGGCATCCCAAGCGCCAATGATTCATTTGCTCCTTACGAGTAAAATGCGGTGTTTCAGTCGGGAGGATCTGACCACCCCCCTCGAGCACTTGCACGCGGCATTGACCACATGTACCTCCTCCACCACAAGCAGAAGAGAGAAAAATACCTTCATTTTGAAGCGTGTTGAGCAAAGTTCCCCCCAAAGGCACCTCTAATTCACGGTCTCCATTTATGGTAAGCTTTACATTGCCACTCGGTATCAGCTTCTTTTTAGCAAATAACAAAAGGATGACCAAAATCAGTATGATAATCAAAAAGACAACCACACCAGTTACGATCAATAGATAATTGACATCCATAGGTTTACGTTTTGAGAATTAGAGTTTTACACCGGAGAAGCTTAGGAAAGCGATTCCCATCAATCCGGTAATTATCAATACAATACCATATCCACGAAGTGGCTTAGGCACATTAGAGAATTTCAACTTTTCACGTATTGCAGCCACACCGACAATGGCTAATAGCCAACCAAGTCCCGAGCCAAAACCATAGATAGTAGCTTCGCCTAAGTCGGCAAACTCACGTTGCTGCATAAAGAGAGATCCGCCTAAGATAGAGCAGTTCACTGCAATCAAAGGGAGGAAAATACCCAGGGAGTTATACAACGAAGGAGAATAACGCTCTACGATCATCTCTACCAACTGCGTAAAAGCCGCAATAACAGCAATGAAGATGATGAAAGAGAGGAAGCTCAGATCCATATTCGCAAAGTTGGGACCTAACCAAGAGAGAGCCCCTTCTTTGAAGATATAGTTCTCCAGCAGCCAGTTAATTGGCAAAGTACACGTTAGAATAAACGTCACTGCCATTCCCAAGCCGAAAGAGGTCTTTACATTCTTCGAAACAGCCAAGAAGGAGCACATCCCAAGATAATATGCAAAGATCATATTATCAATGAAGATACTCCGGAAGAATAGACTCAAATAATCCATAATTAATACTCTATCTCAACAAATAGGTCTTCTGCTCTTATTTATATCTCCTGAAGTTCCTTCACACGAGAGCGTTGTACCCATACTATACAAGCCAACAACACTAATGCCATAGGAGCCATATTCATCAAACCAAAGTTTTCATAGCCGGCATCATACCAGCTGCTCGGAATTATCTGAATACCAAAAAGCGATCCGAAACCGAATAGCTCTCTTACAAAGGCTATGATAATAAGCACTATGGCATAACCTACCCCGTTGCCAATTCCATCCAAGAAGGAAGCCCAAGGCTTATTGTTCAATGCAAATGCCTCCAAACGTCCCATTAGGATACAATTGGTAATGATCAATCCGACATACACAGAAAGTTGCTTACTTACGTCATAAGCAAAGGCCTTCAATACTTCGTTCACAATAGAAACCAGTGCGGCACATACAACTAACTGCACAATAATTCGTATCCGAGTGGGAATTCCCTTACGTAATAGGGATATAATCAAATTGGCAAAAGCTACTACCACTATCACACTAAGCCCCATTACCATAGCGGGCTTCAGCTGAGAAGTAACGGCAAGCGCACTACATATCCCAAGCACCTGTACCAATACGGGGTTATTATTATTGAGAGGCCCTAAGAGTACCTCTTTTGTTTTTTTATCCATATTAGTTTATTCCTTCTGTTGTTATATCGTTACTTACGGGAGTTCCCTTTGCCAACTTACCGAGGAAAGCGTTGTAAGGTATCAAGCAGTCGTGCAACATATCGTTCACTCCGTTGCTGGTAAGCGTTCCTCCGGAAATACCATCTACCTGATCCATATTCTGCACCTTACGACCTTTCTTCACTACAGCTATACCCACTACTCCGGTTTCTAAAGTACCTATATGCTTTCCATCAAATTGGGAGGAGAAGGCTTCATGCACAATTTCGCCACCCAACCCGGGCGTCTCTGAAGCGTGACTAAAGTCTATCCCATACACTGTATATCCATCGTCGTTGAGAGCTATATAACCCCATATATCACCCCATAGTCCCATTCCGTTAAGCGGAATCACATATTTGGTAGATCCATCCACTTCAGCTTCATAGAGTGGTAGCGGAGTAGTAGCATCTTTTCTATAATATTTATACTGGTTCTTTGTGTTCATATAAAACACCTCACTGCTACCCAACTCGCTTCCGGTAAACTCTTTTACAATGTCACCCTTATCATTGATAAGCAACTCGCGCTTAATAGTTGATTGATAGACATTGATTACCTGAGCCTTATCATCAGGATTTTGCTTGAGGCTACGGAGCACCTGCTGCATTTTATCAATTCTCTCATTGGCTTGCTGGGGCTTTCTGAGTACCTGCGAAGTAAACGCTAAAGCTACCGCTACAATGATAATCATCACTGCTGTGTAGATAAGCGTATAACTGTTACTATCTTTATTCATCTTACCCATAATAGCTTGTTGATTCTACACACGTAATACATCATTTATTAGCTTGCAGCGCACGTTGCTTACGCATGCGTATATTGGCATCCACTACAAAGTAGTCAATTAAAGGAGCGAACACATTCATAAGTAGGATTGCGAGCATCATACCTTCAGGATAACCGGGATTCAATACGCGAATGAACACACACATTACCCCAACTAATAACCCATATATCCACTTTCCTTTTTCTGTTCTTGCCGAGGTAACCGGATCTGTAGCCATAAATACCAATCCAAATGCAAAACCGCCAAAAAGCAAGTGAGCCAAAGGAGGCATTTGCATAGAGGCCGTCGTACCGATGGCATTAAATACAAGAGACATTAGTACAGCCCCGACAACACCGGAGAAAATGATCTTCCAACTTGCGATTCCTGTCCAAATAAGGAAAATAGCTCCCAACAAGATACAGAACGTAGAAACCTCTCCCATAGATCCGGGGATAAAGCCCCAAAAGGCATCCCAATAGGAAATGGGGTCGCCCACAACATTTTGGATCACAGAAGGATACTCACTTCCCGCTGTTGCTATCTGTCCTAATGGAGTTGCTCCCGAGAAAGCATCTACGGGCGTTACAGCGCCACTCATTCCCCAGCTATGTCCCAGGCGTACAAACACATCGTCTCCTGTCATATGCGAAGGATAGGCAAAGAAGAGAATGGCACGTGCCACTAAAGCGACATTGAACACGTTGTAACCGGTTCCTCCAAATACCTCTTTGGCAAAAATCACCGAGAAAGCCGTAGCAATAGCCATCATCCAAAGCGGCGTTTCAATAGGCAAAACCATCGGTATCAAAATACCGGTTACAAGGTAACCCTCATTGATTTCTTCGCCTTTCATCTGTGCCACTGCGAACTCTATACCCAATCCCACCAAGTAAGATACAATGAGCTTGGGAAGAATAGCAAGCAGTCCATAAATGAAACAAATAAACCAACTGACCTCAGCCAACTGACCGGTAGCTAAATAGTGTTGATAGCCCAAATTGTACATACCAAAGAGCAGTGCCGGCATTAAGGCAATGATCACCATTGTCATAATACGCTTTGAGTCAATGGCATCATGTACATGCACCCCATGGTGTGATGTCTCATTGGGCACGAAGAAGAACGTCTCGAGTCCCTCAAACACAGAGTGCAAGAAAGCCAACTTGCCCCCTTTGCGGAAAGTAGCTCTATGTTTATCAAAGAAATTTTTCATAATGTGTGTAAGTTGCTTACGAAGACCAAACCCACTAATTCATCTCTTTATACAGTAAGTCCAATGCTTGACGGACAATTTGCTGCAGAGGTTTCTTGGAAGAATCCACGAACTCACAGAGTGCAAAGTCCTCAGGTGCTACTTCGTAGATACCTAAAGCCTCCATTTTGTCTATATCAAATGCAAGGATTGCCTTAATTAACTGTTCGGGATAAATATCGAAAGGGAACACTTTGGTATATTCATTACTCATTATCATAGCACGCTCACCTCCCTTGATTCGAGCATCTAACCGGTACTCCTTACGCGGAGTCAACCAACTAAAGTAGCTATGATTCATACTAAACTGATTGAAGCGGGGAGCGATCCAACCAAACAGCTCTGACACATCATCTCCTTCAGGAATTACTGTAATCTGATCCAGATTAAGAGGGGTGTAAGCTGATGACTCATCAAGCTTTGTACCTACCAATACATCTCCGCCAATAATACGTAACTTCCGCTCCGTATCAAGCAAAATACCATCCAAAAGATCAGCAACAGGGCATCCGGGTAACACTTTCATATAACCGGTTTTCTTCACTTCACTCCCGACAATGGCAACTTGACGAGAGAAATCCACCTTTGCTGTTGCCAAGAAGCGTCCGATCACCAATAGGTCTGTAACCTTTAGTGTCCACACGACTTCCCCCTTATTGACCGGTTCGGTTTTATTGATCAGTACGCCGTTCGTTCCTGCCGGGTGAGGTCCCTCTACTAAGTACTCTTCCACTCCCTCAACATTAAGATTCAATGGTCTGGATACGCTTACGTGTACCATACCCGGAGTGAGCTTGCGAAGTGCTTTAAGTGCCAAACGAAGATGATCCATACGACCTTCTAATAGATAAGGCACGTCTGGTGCAAGCGGAGCCGTAAAGTTAGCTGTCACAAAGATGTCTCGAGGGGTTATATTGGGTCGTGCCACTATATCGTAGGGACGCTGCATAATAAATCCCCACAAGCCACTTTCCAAGAGATATTTTTTAATCTCTTCCGGTGAAGACTTGTCTACATCTATTTGCTCAAATTGACGCTCTTCCTGTGAATCGCTATCACAAGCTATTTCAATGTTAAGGATATGCCGTTTGGCACCTCTATTAATTGCTTTTATGGTCCCTCCCATGGGAGCTACAAACTTTATCTCGGGATATTGTTTGTCATAAAAGACCTCCTCTCCTTTCTTTACCACATCACCCACTTTGACAGAGGGTTTGGGCAGAATGCCTGCATAAAAGTCCGGCACTAAAGCATATACTTTACTATTGCCTGCTGCAGGTAAAACATCACGAGAGGCCTCTCCTTTCAAATTGAGGGAGAGCCCCTTCTTGATTTTTATCGTTTTGGTCATAAATACATTCGCTATTTATCCGAAGCAATTTCCGTTTGCAAAGGTAACTCTTTTATCATCAATATAGCACAATCCTCATATGAAGTATTAGTACACTGATATTTCATTTCAAAAGGTATAGATCTTTCGTTTGAAAGGTTCTGATGTTTTATTCGAAAGTTATAGATGTTTTACTTGAAAGGTCCTGATGTTTTTTCTTTCATTCAGTAGCTACAGACCTATAGAAACAACCTATTTCATTAGATGATTAGCGAGAAATAAAAGTTATAATCTGTCGAAATGTTCACTCTTTGTAGTAATTAAGCGTTTCTATGCCAAATAAAGAACCCCATTAACTGATAAAACATAGAGTAAAACTTTGTTGATAGAGGAAATCTGACTATATTTGTGCTTGTTAAAAGGACATAGGGAGCAATAGTACTAGGAATATATGGGGATGTTGTGATTTCTTGAAATGTCTGAAATGTGCTTTGTAAAGAGAAAAGCTCTCACAGAAATCCATTATTCCACAAGAAAAGAAAAGTTACACAATGAAGTCAAAAGCTACGAGGAAGGCATTGCTGTTTGCGTTATTAGCAACCCTTTCCCTTCCGGTATTCGCTGCTGCAAAGATTACCTTCCAAACAGCAAGAAAGGCAGGTACCACGGTAAAGCTCTACGTGATATCTAATGGAGAGGTAAAGGCAGATGGTATTAAGGGTGGACAGATTAAGACAGGAGGAAACTATATTTATACGCTTACCGGTCAGACTGTTACACTCGAAGGTGATATTACCGAGTTGCACTGTCAGGATAATCAAATAACCTCCTTTGAGTTTGAGGCATGTGATAATCTGAAAGAACTATGGTGTCACAATAACCAACTCACTACGTTGGATCTCACCAATTGCAAGGGGTTAACACACTTGTGGTGCTTCAAAAATAAATTAACCTCGCTCAATCTGACAAAATGCGTAGAGCTTACCAAATTATGGAGTCAAGAGAATGAGTTGACTACTTTGGATGTAACGACCTGTCCGAAGTTGCGCGATATGTGGGCATTCAAAAATCAGTTGACGAGCGTAAACGTAGCTGGGTGTAACGACTTGCAATCTCTCCTTGTGCACAAGAATGAGTTGACTACGGTGGATATATCTCAGTGTGCTGCCTTAGAGCGGTTGGATTGCCAATACAATAAGATAACCTCCCTCAATCTACAAAACAGCGAGAAGCTTGAGATGCTTTATTGTTATGGGAACCAGCTTACTTCGTTGGATCTGTCTCATTGCCCCAATCTAAAAGCATTGGAGTGTAATAGCAACTGGCTCGCTTCCATAGATGTATCGAAGTGCCCTATCCTCAATTGGATTTCCTGTGAGCAAAACTTGCTTACCTGCTCTGCGATGGAGTCTATTGTAAATCAAATACCGAATAGAAAAGAAGAAAGGGTTAACGGAACTCTTGTGGTGATTACCGAGAAGGAAATGAAAGCTGATCCTATAGTCGGAAATATCATGACAGAGAACGAAGTGGCTGCCGCTTTGGCTAAGGCTTGGAAGGTTTATTACATTCCAAAGGACGATACTACGAAGCTGAAGGATTATCCGGGACGCCCCGGCACTTGTGCTGATTATGACCACGAAACGTTCAAGGTTACCGTTGCAAAAACCACCAATGGGAGTATATCCATTAAGGGAGCAGAAGATCTGAATGCGGTTCCTTTTGGTACAGAACTTACCGTAGATGTGGCACCTGAAGAAGGATACAGCTTGCAGCGTCTGATGGCCAATGAGAAAGATATCACCAATACCAAGAAGTTCTTTGTGTCGAGGAATGTAACAGTCACAGCTCTCTTTGTCTCTCCGCTCCGGGAGATTACGGAAGCTAAACTGAAGGTATATCCCAATCCTGCTGCTACAGAGGTGAATATACAGGGAGCGCCTGCTCTTTCTGAAGTGAAGCTATACAGTATGGACGGAGTCCGTCTGCTCAGCATAATGACTGATGCTTCGGGAGCTGCTGTATTGGATGTATCAGATGTTCCTGAGGGTACCTATCTGGTTGTACTACAAGATGGTGTATATAAGTTGAATACAAGACGTCTTTCCGTGAAGCGATAATAGCTACAGCTGAGATTAGCAAAACAAGAGCCTCTGTCCTTTTGGGATGGGGGCTCTCTTTATTATTGAGCCATACTATTGTCTTCAGCTTTGGATAAGACAAGGCTTCTTTATCTCTTCTGCACGATCTCTATCCACCTTACCGATAGAGCCTAAGTACCTTCGTGGTTTCTACAGGTGTAGCTGTTGTGAGCAACGCTTATGTCCACAGACATAAGGTATCTCAATAGCTACTGATGCTTTATAGGGGACACTCAATACTCCTAGTGCATCCTGAACTAAGAGGAAAGCATAACTGTAGTATTTGTTGGTGCTCTTTATTCTTCCTCGTGCTCATAGTTCGCACTATGCAAAGCCTTTTCAGTAAGAGTGTACTCGTCTATTGCAAAAAAGAATGGGGTAGAACAAACTTGTTCCACCCCATTGTTATTAGGAATTAAAAGCTTTATTTCGGCTTATCGTAGTCTCATATCAAAAGATGAGAGAATGCATTGCTCATAGGCAGCCTTCATCTTAATAGCACCCGCCCCATTGTAACTTGCGCTCTCCGAAAAGAAGCTCTTTTGACTCATCAGTACGATATCAAGAGCATTCTCTCCATTCAGATCAAACTGGTTGAATAAAAGGAAGTGCTTGGGCATTAAAGGTTCTACTGTAATAGCTATACAGCGAGTGCCGTCACCCATTGTGGTCCTGTAGAACTTTTGCTTTTTATGATCTAATCCGAAGAGGTCCATTACGAAAATCATGTAGGCAGCCTCATTCTCTGAGAATTGTGCCATGTCATTGGGATTAATAACTAATGGTTTTGACAGGTCAATTCCATTACCCCAATCTTTGTCAAAGTATGCCATTACCCCTTCTGTTACATGTCCTATAAAGTTGCTTGTTCCATAGGTGGCACTATTGTCTGTATAGTACATGAGAGCAAAAATAGGATCTTTGGTACTGGGCATTGGCTCAGGCCAGAAAGTGTATACGTTTTTCTCTGTGTTGCATATCTTTCTACCCATGCTGTCTTCTGCAGCCGTTATATCGGTGAGATCAAACGGTTGGAGTTGATCCGTAAAGTAGAAGCCATTGATGACCTTTCCTTTGAGCGCTACATGTACCTTAACAGCGCAAGTTGCAGATGCATCCCCAATAGAGGCTGTAAGCGTTGCCTCTCCGGTAGCTATACCCTTTACATCGAATACATTCTTCTGACCTGCTTTGGCAGTGATGGTAGCCACTTCCGGATTAGAGGTTAAGACCTTAATCTCCGTGTATTCAGCATTCTCGGGCTGTACGTTAACCGTGATTGTGGTCGTCTCCTCCGGAGCAAGAGTCAAAGAGGCAGGAGTGATGCTCAAAGTGATCTTTTCGGGCTCTTTGCCTTTGGCGGTTACTTTGATATTGACTTGAGCTTTTGCCTCTTCGTTACCCTTTTTGTCCATGATCTTTGCAGTGAGCATGGTCGCACCCTCTTTTACTCCGGTGACTTTTAGTGAGGCAGCGTCAAAGGTTGCAATCGTTTTGTCCGCTACTTCCCATACAATATCACCCTTGCGCGCTTCGGGAGTGACTGCTACAGAGATAGGAGCACTCTCTTGCCCTACAGCTATCGAAACCTCATTAGGAGCCAATGCAATGGATACTTTGTCTTTAGGCGAATCCGGTTCATCAGATCCACAAGAGACTGCGAAAAAACTAACGAGTGCCAAAGAGGCACAGGCAAATAACAATTTCTTCATACTTTTTTGAAACTCTATTTCTTGTTCTTGTTTATTTCTCGTGTGCTAACTGCTTCCTAAAAACATTTCAGGCAGCATCAAGGGCAAAGATATAAAATCATTTTGAATATATGCGTATAAAGCATTGTAAAATTTATATATGCGTAGTTTCACTTATCAATTTTGTTGTCACGAAACAAGAAAAGCAACTCAAAAAAGAGCAAAATGTAAGGTTTGTATGGATATGAAGTCCTCTTTTTTATGATATGAGTTGATAGGTAAATGAACAAATTAGCCGGAGTGGAGCACTATTTTATTCTCTTTGGGGAGAGTTAAAGCCATAGCAGGGAGTAATCGTCGGCTATTTGCGAAGTGTGCAACAAGTAAAAAGAAAGGAACTAATTGCATGTGTGGTGCATTGAAATACATTATCTTTGTGGCGGTATAGAATGAATATATGCAGAGACGAATAACGGCAGTAGTGGTCGGTTATGGCCACATAGGGCATAGTGCGGAAGACGCGCTACGTGTAGCAGATGACTTTGAACTTCTTGGTATCGTTCGTCGTCATGTGGAAGAAAGTGGAAAAAAGAGTATCTATGGCACTCCCATAGTATCGGATATAAAAGAACTTAGCAGCACTCCCGAAGTAGCACTTCTAACAGTTCCCTCTCGCTTGGTGCCTGCAACAGCTCCTCAATGGCTTGAAAAGGGTATCTCAACGGTGGATTCTTTTGATATACATACCGATATACCCGCCTTAAGGCAACAATTGGATGCAGTAGCAAAGCAGCATGGTGCTACTGCTATTCTATCAGCCGGATGGGATCCCGGTAGTGATTCTATGGTTCGTACATTGATGGAAGCCATGATGCCGAAAGGGTTGACCTATACAGATTTTGGCCCCGGTATGAGTATGGGGCACAGCGTTGCGGTAAAAATGCTGGATGGAGTTAAAGATGCTCTTTCGGTAACTATACCGATAGGAACGGGGCTTCATAGGAGAATGGTCTATGTCGTCTTGGAGGATAATGCAAAAGAAGAGGAGGTGCGTAATGCTATCCTGAAAGATCCTTACTTCGTTCATGACGAAACGCATGTAACCTTTGTGGAGAATGTAGAGCGGCTTATGGATCAAGGTCATGCAGTGCAGATGAGTCGCAAGGGGGTATCGGGTACTACGCATAATCAACTCGCCTCTTTTGAGATGCATATCAATAATCCCGCCCTTACGGGTCAGGTAATGGTAGCTGCTGCCCGAGCCGCTTTGCGCATGCCTCACGGAGCCTATACACTGCCTGAAGTGGCTCCTATTGATCTTCTGCCGGGAGAAAGGGAGCAATGGATAGCACGTTTGTGTTGATAGTGTTCTACCTCTGTATACTCAATTGTAGGAAAACAGTACAAACCCATGATGATACTAAATTATATAGATTGGAATGTCAATCCTGAGATCTTCAACCTTTTTGGTCGCGGAGTGCGTTGGTACGGATTACTTTTCGGTACCGGCTTACTTGTTTTTGCTCCATGGATAGC
Source organism: Porphyromonas miyakawae (assembly GCF_045865415.1). Lineage (NCBI taxonomy): Bacteria > Pseudomonadati > Bacteroidota > Bacteroidia > Bacteroidales > Porphyromonadaceae > Porphyromonas > Porphyromonas miyakawae. The sequence continues at coordinate 433,919 of NZ_BAAFSF010000001.1, read as the reverse complement.
ATGGCGCATGTGGAAGCATGAGGGATTGAATGAAAAATGGTTCGATACACTTTATTGGACAGTCGTGATTTCTGCTATTGTAGGTGCTCGCTTAGGGCACTGCTTATTCTACGATCCTGCTTATTATCTATCGGATCCAGTGGAGATACTAAAAGTGTGGGAAGGTGGATTTGCTTCTCATGGAGGAACAATAGGGATAATCTTGGGTGTCTGGTGGTTCTCTCGAAAGGTCTCTAAAAAGCCCATTGTGTGGACTTTAGACAGGGTGGCCGTGCCGACTGGGCTTGCTGCAGCTATGATTCGCATGGGGAACCTAATGAATAGTGAGATATTTGGAGGACCAACTACTTTGCCTTGGGGGTTTAAGTTTTATAGAAGTCATGAGTGGGTACAGCTTTGCCGGCAGGAAGGATATGAAGTGGCTTGTCATCCTACAGCAATCTATGAGGCTCTTTGCTATTTGCTTGTTTTCGGTATTTGTATGTGGCTCTATTGGAAACGTGATGCGGCACGGAGAAGACCGGGACTCATTTTGGGTGTCTTTTTGACTGGAACTTTTTTGTCACGCTTCTTTGTCGAGATGCTAAAGTTAGTACAGGAGCCGTGGGAACTCAACATGGTAGCCAAAATAGGATTGAACCAGGGACAAGTGCTTAGTATCCCATTTATGATCGTTGGAATTGTACTCATAATCTGGTCTCTCCGCAAGCCTGCCAAAGAAGTGCCTTCATTGACACAAAAGCGCAGTCTTTAAAGAAACAAGAGAATTTATAAGCATTAATAATATGTTACAGCAGATACAGATAACCGATTCAATTTACTATGTAGGAGTAAATGATCGTATCAAGGATCTTTTTGAAAGTCTTTGGACGCTTCCTTATGGGGTAAGCTATAATTCGTACCTGATCGTAGATGAAAAGGTCGCTTTAATGGATTCTGTCGACTTGTGCTATTCAGAGCGTTTTCTGAGACAAATAGATGGTATTCTGCAGGGCCGTCCGGTGGATTATCTCATTGTGGATCACATGGAGCCTGATCATAGTGGTTCTATAGGAATGCTTAAGCGTAGGTATCCCAATATCCGAATTGTGGGGAATAAGAAGACCTTTGCTATGATGAGCTCTTATTACTCCACCATAGATGATAACCTCATTGAGGTAAGTGAGGGGGACACACTCTCATTGGGTAGGCATGAACTGACCTTCGTTATGGCTCCTATGGTGCATTGGCCTGAGGTAATGTTTACTTACGACAAGACTGATAAGGTGCTTTTCTCGGCAGATGCCTTTGGCACTTTTGGTACATTAGATGGAAATGTGCTGGATACCAAGTTGGATACAAAGCACTACTTCGAGGAAATGGAGCGTTATTACTCCTGCATTGTCGGTAAATATGGCAAGTTTGTGCAGAAGACCCTTGAGAAGGTAAAGAGCATGAATCTTGAAATAAAGGCAATCTGTCCTTTACATGGACCTGTATGGACGGACGAAGCTGCACGTGCAATAGCTATATACGATAAACTGAGTCGCTATGAGGCTGAGAAGGGTGCTGTGGTACTCTATGGCTCTATGTATGGAAATACGGCTGCTTTGGCTGATACTATCGCCAGAGGTATTGGAAGCAAGGGCATCAAGCATGTGGTTACTTACGATGTGTCTCGTGGCAATCCTTCTCTTATTATTCGTGATGTATTTAAGTATAGGGCAGTGGTAGTAGGTAGTCCCACTTATAGTAATGGGGTATTCCAGCCGATGGCCAATGTACTTGAGCTATTACGGGTGAGAGAGATCCCTGATAGGTTATTTAGCGTATTTGGAAGTTGCTCATGGGCAGGGCAAGCAGTTAAGAAAATGACTCCCTTTGCAGAGGAAATGAAATGGGAATTGGTGGGCGAACCTCTTGAGCAGAAAGGCTCTCCCGACGATGCTGACTTAGAGCGTGCCTATGCCCTCGGCATGCAGATTGGCGATCGATTAAACGAGCTGTATCGTTAACTCCGAATTAGCTCTTCAACTGTAGCGAGCCCTCAAACGCAATGACAGAAGCGTTTGGGGGCTTTTGTTTATCTATTTGTAAGGCAATTAGATAGGGGACACATTTTTTATCTGAATCTTTTGCTGAAAACATCTATAACTTTCGAATAAAACATCAGAACCTTTCAAACGAAAGATCTATACCTTTTGAATGCCCTTACACAATACGTCATTTAATATGAAACCGGAAAGGGCATAAACTGAGAAAGGGGGAGCTGCCGTGGACAGCTACCCCCCTTCTTAAGCGAGAACTCCTCTGAGTAACTCAGGCGTACATCAATGCCTAATGGTTAGCAAAGAAATACATTTCTGTCCCGTTGCATCGGTAAATAGCAGGGGATAGTTTCCCTCAGCAAGTTCGATTACTTTTAGTTGAACGCAACCATCCGAATCCGTCAATACACGCTGCAACAAAGTGCCTTCTATACTGAAGAGGAGCACCTCCGTATGCGGTGCTGCTCCGGTAAGTTGTGTCTGTTCCTTTGCCGGGTTGGGGTACAAATGAGTAGCTTCAGCAGCTATTTCCTCGGCTTGAGTCTTTTTAGCAAAAAAAACCTTTAACAGCACCTTACTCTTTACCACAAAACGCTTGCTTTGGGTAATATCTTCGTCATTTGCTGCCATTCTTGCTAACTCATAACCTGCATCCGGGGTAACCTCTACCTTTATTTCTGTACCACATGGCACAGCATCAAGATGGTCAGCACCCACAAGTTTTACGCTTCCATTAACGGTCTCTTGCAGGGTCACTACATAGGTCAATACATTATCTGTACAATTGCCATCGCGACCGGCATAGGCAGCAGACTCAGACGACCCGGGCTCTGTCACAGAACAGACCTTCCAATTCCTATCTTTAATCAAGGCAACCACAATCTTTGTTATGATATTTCCCTCCCCGGAGCAAGCTTCCTTTTCCTTGTTGGTAACCACATAAAGCGTACCTTTGAGACCACTCTTTTGGGGTAGTCCACCGGCAAGCAACTCCATATTTCCACAGCTTATTCGGTTATCTTCGCAAGAAATCTTCTTTAGCTGTGTACATTTGGATACATCTAAGGCAGCTAATTCATTGGAATAGCAAACAAGATACGCCAACTTAGCGGCATGCGTCAGATCTAAAGAAGTGAGCTTATTCTGTGCACACTCAATGCGTACCAATTTTTCGCACGACGACACATCCAAGGCAGTTAGTTGATTATTATTCGCCCATACATGGGTCAACGCTGCACATTTAGTAACATTGAGCGAAGTCAACTGATTGCTTGCACACTTGAGTTGCTCTAAACGCTCGCTATCGGAAAGATCCAAGGAGGTCAATTTATTTTCATCACAATTCAAATAGGTCATCTGATGCGTATTGGTCAATGTGAGCGTTTTGAGATTATTTCCGTGGCAAGCAAGCGTTTTGAGATTTGGACAGGAAGAGACATCCAAAGAGACCAGTTGGTTCCTCCAAACCTTTATATCGACAAGCGCCGGATTACCCGATAGATCTATCGAAGTCAACTTATTCTCGGAAGCAGAAAAATCCGTCAGCTTACTATTCTTGGAAAGGTCCACCGACTGCATTTTATTTTTGAAGATCTGCAACTTTTCCAAATTTACGTTCTTTGTTAGATCCAATGCGGTGAGCAAGTTCTCAGAGCAATAGAGCTGTGTCAGAGCGGGACAATGTGATACATCCACAGAGGTCAACTCATTTGCATGACAATCGAGATAAGTGATAACACCGGATAAAGTAACCGTCTGAGCAGAAAGCTCATAAGTTCGATATAATCCGTCCGCCTCAACTTTACCCACTAAACCGGTTGCGGTAACAGCTCCATCGGCAGTTATTGCAATGGTTATTTTTTGTCCCACCGGCTTAGCGGTGACAAGGGTTGCATAATCTGTCCCTGCACTTTGAGATGCTGCTTTTACCGTGATGCGGGTGCCTAATGCACATACTGATAGACCCCATACGGCTATCAAAAGCAGACGCTGTGTAATACTACGTTTCATTATACTACAATATTGTTTGTTATACTTATCTTTGAATCTATTAATTGACACCTATTAGTGAGAATAAATAGACTCCCTTACACTTTAGCGTCCAAAGGTACATAAGATTTCTCATAGAGTGCAATTAAAATTGACAGTTTATCTTTTAGGAGCTTACATTTAGCTTTTCTTTACGGATTAATTGAAATACAACTTATAAAGTAAGTGCAACACTCCTGAAAGCATTTCTCTTGTGAAATAAGCAGAAAGGCAATAGTGTCCTAAACGTTTTGCAGGATAAAGAGATAAGGGTAGGTTTGTAATTGAAAAGAAAGCACAGCTAGTGAAAGCTGTCACAAACCACCCTTTTCAATGGCAAATATAACACTATTCGCACAAGCAATCCGACTCATACCTCGAGAATTCATCCAACGATTAGTCAAGAAGCATGACACAGACAAGTATGCAAAGGGCTTTAACTCGTGGAGCCATTTGGTGACTATGATCTTCAGCCAGTTCTCGGGTAGCGTGTCCCTACGTCAAATCTCAGAAGGGCTACAATCAGCTACGGGTAATCTCAATCACTTAGGACTCTCACGAGCCCCCTCCAAGGCATCACCTTTAAGCGAAAGTGGATTTACTTGATGTACCGGTTGTGATCCCGGAGTAGGAGGATAGTAATTGTACGGGGATAAAGGTTGATCAAATGGTTTTGGTTTACCTTTGGGCTTATTCTTTCAACTCATTGCGGGGTGTTGTGATTACATTGTGTATATTTTTGAAGAGGATATTATGGCAGAAAATGCTCTCTGCCATAATATCTTTTGATCGTATTTATAAGTATTTTAATCTTATAAATCTTCCTCTACGATAGGAGAACATTTTTTCCATCCCTCTGCTTGTTCATATAGATGCTTAGTGCCAATTGGAACAATTAACTTTTTATAGTAACCCAAATCAATGCGATGTTGTTCGTTTCCTCTATGGTCTCCACTAAAAATAGGAGGAACCAAGGCCTTACATACAATGCTCGTTAGACTATTGCAATCCACAAAAGCCCCTTCTCCAATACTTGTTACCGAATTGGGTATGATAATGCTCGTCAGACTATTGCATTTCTCAAAAGCCGAATTTCCAATACTTGTTACCGAATTGGGTATGATAATGCTCGTCAGACTATTGCATTTCTCAAAAGCCGAATTTCCAATACTTGTTACCGAATTGGGGATGGTAACGCTCTTCAGGCTAGTGCAATTCCAAAAAGTTTCATTTTCAATACTTGTTACCGAATTGGGTATGATAATGCTCTTCAGCCTAATGCATCCCTCAAAAGCCCTTTCTCCAATACTTGTTACCGAATTGGGTATGATAATGCTCCTCAGGCAAATGCAGCCAGAAAAAGCCTTTTCTCTAATAGATGTTACCGAATTGGGGATGGTAATGCTCGTCAGGCTATGACAAAAAGTAAAAGCCTCGTCTCCAATACATGTTACCGAATTAGGGATAGTCACATGTCCATTCTCTGGAATAGCCTCGTTAGGCCATCTTACGAGCACTCCGTTCTCAATAATAACCCCATCAGGCACATCTTCCTGCCCAAAATCGAGTTTCATGTCAAAGTAGAATCCATGTTCTGCAAGCCCTAAAAAGGCCATAACCAAGTCTCCTGTCATATTTACAACTTTCCCGTAAAAGTCGACATCCGTAAGTGCTTTTTTGAAGGCTTTATTGGCTAATTTTTTTTTGGCTAATTTGGGATACCATTTAATTGCATCACCTTTAATAAAATCAACAAGCTTTCCTTGTAGCTTTTGGTATATTTTATATGATTTATCTATGGAAGACAATGATTTATTGCTTGCAATAGCTCTTATTTTATTTATAAAAATAGGATCTGTAGCTAATTTGTAAACAAATCGGTATGTAAAATCTTTAATAAAAGATTTCTCGTCTTTTACCTCTCCGCCTAACAGAGATAGGGTAGGAGCTAAAAAAGCCATTGTAGCATTAAAGACAAGAAGATTATCGTTTTCTTGAGGTGATAATACTAAAACGACATCATTGGGCTTCTGGAAATCCATATAAATTCCACTCAATTTAGACATATCCCAAGTCATATCGTCAAATCCAAAGCCTTCTTCTGTAAATAATCTCCATGTCTCTGAAAAATAAGCTGTAATACCATCCCAAGAAGAAGTAGTTCCCATAAATTTGCTTACGTTCATCGGTGGAATTATAAATTTCATCTGCTCCCAAAAATCATTTGAATAGGGATAAATTACACCGTCATTTCCTTTATAGGCATGAACCATGGCAACATAACCAAACCTTTCGTTATACCCGGTCATATTACAATGCCATGTTTTCGATTCTGTTATAAAGTTACTACTTTTTATGTCCAATCTAACCCCCTTATATCTGTTATTAATAATTTGAGGAGAAATGGGTGTGGTTGACGATCTTGTAGTAGGTGCGTTTTTTTGAACGGCTCTTGTACTTAAAAAGTTTTCTTTTAAGCCTGTTAACTGGATTATCTTTTCTTTTGCAATAGAATATTCCCTCTCCACATCATCTAAGTTCAGATATCCATTGTGAACGATGCTCCTATCGATTGCTGTAGCCAACTGTTTGGTCTCTTGTAGCTGAGCTATCAAGTTTTTTAAGGACTCAAAAGAGGCTGTAGAAGTGGGTATAAAAACATTCGGGAATATTTGCAGGAGCAAAGAACTTGCTGTCTCTAAAGAATTAAGAGTAACCTTCTTGTTTGAAGGTATAGTATCAGAGGATAGATAACTCACATACAATATACGATCCTCTTTACCTAAGACGAGTAGGACATTGGCTGTCGTATTAAAATTCCCGTCAGGATCAACTTTGATTTGCTGCCCTCCATTTTCAAAGATTTGAATAGCATCTAACGAAATGTCTGCCCCTTTAGGTAATTCTATCTTGGCGTTCCCTTGGGGCTGTGCCGGATTCGAGGGCTGTGCCGGGTTCGAGGGTTCTGGAATATCGTTTTTGCAACTATAGAATAGCATCGTTATCACAAATCCGACAATGTAAATGGCAAGTTTTTTCATACTTGTTGTTATTAAAGATGTTGTCTTAAATCGTTACTAAACACATATTACTGCAAAGTAATATATATTTTTTTAAACAAACTTATTTCCGACTTTTTTTATTCATACTAGGTTGTTGCCTTCATTCGTTGGCTGATTAGCCTTCGGTTGGCATTTACAAGGCTAACAATTTGGTCGTGGTATGAGCTGTTTTGGTTGCATACGCCACGGCTCTGGATCACTTGGAGAGTGTCCATAGAGACCTCTATGGTCTCTATCCGCTTGCCCTCAATGGTAGCGGACAAAATAAGCGAGTTCTCTTTGAGGTAGTACTCATTTGAAAATAGGCAGTGGTGCTATTCAGCTCCTTCCTCTATATACTCCTACACGCTCTCTAACACGTGCACTTGGATTGTGCCGTCCGTAAAACGGATGCCGAAGAACTTGGATTTAAGTTCTTGGAAACGCTTTTCATTTTCCATCGCCTTTTGCTGTTTCTTGGCAAGTCCCTCCTTTTCTCTTTGTGTGAACAGTTCCGTATGTCTGCGGTCGTGTTCGGCTCTGAGGTCGGTAGGACAAAGATAGCAGAAAGTGTATCTTTGTACTTGATGAGAATATATGATTCCATAAAAAGGAATTAGCAAACAATAGATGCATGAGGTAGGAGATGGAATGGCAACAATTAATATGTGACAAACGCTTGGGTAAAACAGAGCAGGAGAGAACACCACAGGATACGCCACGCGGCTTTGGACGCCGTAGTGAGTTTGAGCGAGACTACGACCGCTTGGTATTTAGTGCACCTTTTCGCAGACTTCAAAATAAGGCACAAATATTTCCTTTGCCCGGCAATGTATTTGTACATAACCGCCTCACGCACACTTTAGAAGTAAGCTGTGTAGGGCGTAGCTTAGGGAATCTGGTAGGTGATGCTCTGTGCAAGAAATATAAGTCGCTCCCCTTTTCCTCGGGTGACTTAGCGGCTATTGTATCGGCCGCATGCTTGGCACACGACTTGGGTAATCCACCTTTTGGACATAGTGGCGAAAGAGCCATCTCTGCCTATTTCCGAGAGGGAGAGGGACAAAAATGGGAGCAGCAGGTACGCAAGGAAAAAAGCCGATGGGAAGACTTCACTGTATTTGATGGCAATGCAAATACCTTTCGCCTCCTCACTCACCGCTTTGTGGGAAGAAAGCCCGGAGGCTTTGGACTCTCTTACAGCACATTAGCCGCTATTGTCAAGTATCCCTACCCCTCCACCGTTCAATTAAAGCAGGGGAAATTTGGGTTTTTCGCTGCCGAAGAGGAAACCTATATTGAGCTGGCGACTCAATTGGGTCTAACCTGTATTGATGCAAAAAAGAAGATCTATGTACGTCATCCGCTCGTTTACTTAGTGGAAGCGGCCGATGACATTTGCTACGAAATAATGGATTTGGAAGATGCCTATAAGCTGCGAATACTCTCGTTACAAGAAGTGAAAGAGCTTCTCTTGGCATTCTTTGACAGTAAGGAGGTAGATCGTTTATCACAGCGTGCTCGCGACATAACCGATGCCAACGAACAAGTAGCTTATTTGCGCAGTAAAGTGATCAATGTACTGATAGCCCACTGTGCAGCCTCCTTCGTAGAGCATGAGGAAGAGATCCTAAAAGGGGTATTTGAAGGTTCTTTAATTGACCATTGTCCTTCCCGAACCCTAAACGCCTACCGCGGAGCAGAAAAAATAGCAAGAAGCCGCATATATTCTGCTCGGGACGTAGTAGATGTAGAGCTGGCCGGACATCGCATCTTTTCCGAAATAATAGAGCGTACAATGTATGCCTTGGAGCATCCCGACAATGCCTACAGCCGCACCTATCTCACTCGGGTAAGCAGTCAGTATGATCAACACGTAGAAGGCACCTATGGAAAGATCCTAACCACATTGGACTACATCAGTGGAATGACCGATTTATATGCCTTAGAGCTATACCGAAAAATAACAGGTATGAGCCTACCCCATGTATAAGTACCCCATCCAAAATCTATTTTCGGTAGGAGGTGTTTTTTTGCTACCTTTGCGAAGTAAAAAGTGCAGAGCGGAGCGTATGCGATCGTTGCCAAAGGCTTCTATACGCAAATCTCCTTGTTCAGTATAGGTGACTATAAGATGGAAATAAGACGACTGAAGAGCTTAGATGCGATAGCCGGGTGGATTGTGTTCGCCATATCGGCTGTAGTCTATCTGCTGACGATAGGACCGAGCGCAAGTCTTTGGGACTGCGGAGAGTTCGTAGTTTGCATACATAAGTTGGAAGTAGGGCACCCGCCAGGAGCTCCCTTCTTTATGCTCCTGTACAACTTCTTTAGCCACATGACTAGTGATCCGCAAAAGATTGCCTATTTGTGCAATGCGGTGAGCGGGTTAGTAAGTGCCGGTACGATCTATTTTCTGTTCCGCTCCATTACGCATATTGCGCGCAAGCTGCTCGTAGAGGAGGGGGCTTTACAGGTAAGCCGTCACCAAGCCGTTTGCATCCTTGCTGCAGGTACGTGCGGAGCGTTGGTTTATACGTTTAGCGATACCTTTTGGTTTAGTGCTGTAGAAGCAGAGGTGTATGCTTTGAGTAGCCTCTTTACCGCTGTGGTCTTTTGGCTGATGCTAAAGTGGGAAGAAAAGGCGGATAGCCCGATCTCTGCTCGATGGCTCATTCTTATTGCCTACTTGATGGGGCTGGGTATCGGGGTCCATCTGCTCAATCTGCTTTGCATACCTGCCATGGCACTTATTTTCTACTACAGAAAATACAGCAAGCCTACAACATGGGGGACTATATTGGCCCTGCTGGTATCCTTTGTGGTAATCATACTCATCATGTTCGGAGTAATACAGGGTTCTATGAAAGTAGCTACCCGCTTCGATGTATTCGCAGTAAATGTATTGGGGCTCTCCTTCAATTCGGGAATGATCATATACCTCGTACTGATGGGTATTGTAATGGGGCTTACCTTATGGCTTCTTTACAGTGGCAAAAATGAAACCTTTGCACGGCTTGGCGTGCTACTCACAGCCTGCTTAATGGGGATACCCTTTATCTCCTCCTCTTGGTTACTGTGGTTCGTTATTCTCGCTGTGCTTAGCTGGCTTTTCTTTAGCAAAAAGAATTTGGTCAGCATGGGCTTCTTGAGTACGCTTCAGTCTGCTTTAGTGGCTATGGCAATAGGCTTCTCGTGCTATGGTGTTATTCTCATTCGAAGCGCTGCTCAACCCCCAATGAACGAAAATGACCCTTCAACTCCCATTACGCTGAAGGGATACCTCAACCGTGAACAATACGGCTCCGTGCCACTCATCTCAGGACCGAGCTTCGCAAGCCAACCTGTTGCCATCAAGGAGGCACGACACGAGTGGAAGCCGGCTCCCAAAGATGAAATAACAGCAAAAGATCGGTACATAAAAGTTGCCAAGCCTGCAGAGTACGAATATTCACATAAAACATTCTTCCCGAGGATGTACTCCCCAAGGGCAGAGCACATTCGCATTTACAATACTTGGGTAGGGCGACATCCGGAAGATATGAGCGAGCCCACGTTTGGAGAGAATTTGCGTTTCTTCTTCTCGTACCAAATAAACTTTATGTATTGGCGCTATTTTGGCTGGAACTTCATTGGTCGTCAGAATGACCTGTACAGCTCAGGCTCAATGCTTAAAGGAGGCGTAGCAACCGGATTCAATTTTACAGATCGCTCCCAGTGGGGAGATAAAGAGTACTATCCTGATGAAATGACCCAAAATAAGGGACATAATGTATACTACTTTATGCCTCTCATACTGGGTCTACTGGGTATAGCATTTCAATTTGCCAAGAAAAAGAGGGGCATACAGAGCTTTTTGATTGTCTTCTTCCTGTTCTTTATGACCGGACTTGCAATCATACTCTATATCAATCAAACACCCCTGCAACCTCGCGAACGAGACTATGCTTATGCCGGCTCCTTCTACGCATTTGCTATTTGGGTGGGATTAGGTGCCGCAGCTGTAGGCGACTTCATTATGCGGCTGAAGGTAAAGAAAGTACCCGCCTCGGTACTAAATCTTTTGGGCGGAGTAACCGCTATTCACCTTGCCGTTTTGGTACCTGTTCAAATGGCGATCCAAAACTGGGACGACCACGATCGTAGCGGCCGTACGGTAGCACGCGACTTAGGTGCTAACTACCTGAATAGTTGTGGAGATCAGGCTATTCTATTCTGTTTTGGTGATAACGACACTTTCCCCGTTTGGTATGCACAAGAGATAGAGGGCATCCGCACAGATGTACGCGCTTGTAACTTAAGTTATCTGCAGGCGGAGTGGTACGTAGACCAGATGCGGTGCGATGCCTATGAGTCAAAGGCATTGCCCATCCGCTGGTTAAAACCCTCCTTCTACTATCCAAAAGCCTATGCCCGTATAGAATCGAGGGGTGAAATGACGGTGGAACAGGCTTACCGCATGATGCTTGAAGACAAAGGCAATCCGAGTATTTTCCCCACGGATCACGTACTGATTCCCTTGGATAAAGCTGCCGTGGGAAAAGCGTTCCCCGGGCTTGCCTGCGAAAGCGATAATATGTTGCTTACGTTGCAGGATGGCGGTGCACTTGTTCGTGACGGAATGGTTGCTTTGGACGTCATTGCAAACAATAATTGGGAACGCCCCATTTATTGGCTCAAGTCCACGCCCACTAATCTCTTCGGCAATCTTAATAACTACCTATCCTCTTCGGGTATGGCCTTCCGGCTACTTCCACAAGAGGTTGCACACAATCCTTCTTATGCAAACACGGAAGCAGAATATGATATGGTAATGAACAAGTTCCTTTGGTTTGGAGCTTCGGATGATAATATCTATTATGATGAAAACATCCGCAACAACATTATCATGTATTACCGTGCCGCTCTATTCCCCGAATTAGCATTGCGCTTGCAGAATGAAGGGGAAACAGATAAAGCGCGCAAAGTATTGGATAAGTGTTTCAAAGAGATTAGTGCAAAAGCACTCCCCTATCAATTCAATGACCTCTATTTGGCTATGGCTACGTATGAAGTGGGCATGGAGCAAAAGGGAGATATGATCGTAAAGGAGATTGCACAAAGTGGCTTGCGCAAGTTGAATTGGCTTAAACACCTTAACATGCGACAACTCCAGCGAGCTACCGGCGAGGGACTGCTACAAGAAGCTTTGCGCGATGCTTCAGAGTCCCTCCGTATAGCGCTTCATTATAACCGAGCTGATCAAGTGAGCGATCTAAAGGAAGAATTACAAAATGCTCTTAATGTAATCTGGGGCAGCAATGCTCCCTCTGTGGATCGCTTATTAGCGCCTCAAGATACTTATCAAGAACCCATGCAGAATAATCTGCCTTCCACAGACATAGAACAAGAAATATTAGAATAATCTACATATAATAAATAATGTAATATGGCTACAACAGCTGATTTTAGAAACGGAATGTGCCTTGATATTGACGGGCAATACTATTTCATCGTTGAATTTCTACACGTAAAACCAGGAAAGGGTCCCGCTTTCGTTCGTACGAAGCTAAAGAATGTGGCTACGGGACGCATCCTCGATAAAACTTGGAACAGCGGTGTAAAAGTAGAAGAGGTTCGCATTGAAAGACGACCCTATCAGTACCTCTATAAGGATGAAATGGGATACAACTTTATGCATCAGGAAACTTTTGAGCAGATCAGTATCCCCGGCGAAAGCATTGAAGGCGTCCAGTTCCTAAAGGAAGGCGATACCGTTGAAGCAATGGTACATGCCGAAACTGATACCGTGCTTACTTGCGAAATGCCTGCACACGTGGTTTTGCGTGTAACTTACACAGAGCCCGGCCTAAAGGGAGACACAGCTACTAATGCCCTCAAGCCTGCTACGGTGGAAACAGGTGCAGAAGTACGCGTGCCCCTGTTCATTTCGGAAGGCGAATTGATTGAAATCGATACACGCGACGGTAGTTACGTAGGTCGCGTAAAAGAGTAAGTAACGTACAACTTTACTAAACTCTGCGGAAGACTCTTTGCAATGTGCATGCCTTACCGCAAAGCAATAAAGGAAGGAGTGATACAAACGTGCCGAGAACGCATCAGAACGAGGACTTGAAAGCTGCTGAGCAAGCGCGCTTGGCAGCGTATCTGCAGATCAAAGGGCAGCGTCTCTCTGTGGAGCGCGAAGCTCTATTTGATACGGTCTTGGCATATGAGCGCACCTTTTCGGCTTCAGAATTGTACGAAAAGGCCAAGGAGGCATCTTGCCCGGTAACACTCGCCACTGTATACAATGCGCTAGAGCTGTTTGTAAAAGCCGGTGTAGTAATTCCCTTTGAAATACAACGAAGGGAAACATACTATCTCCCTTACTTTTGCTCCTACAATCGTGCGGTTGTGGTGTGCAGTGAGTGTGGCAAAACAGTCTATTTGCGACGCGTTAAGGTGTACGATATGCTGGCAAAGCTGATTACGCCTCACTTTAGTAAGAGTAGACCGCTGTTACTCTATTACGGCTACTGCAAGGATTGCAGATTTGCCCTTAGGCAGGCAGCGAAAAAACGAAACAATAAAACTTTGGAATAGGCACTATTATGGCTAAGGTAGATGTATTGTTGGGTCTTCAATGGGGAGACGAAGGAAAGGGTAAAATAGTAGACGTACTGACCCCCAATTATGATATGGTGGCGCGCTTCCAAGGCGGCCCGAATGCCGGTCATACGCTTCATTTTGACGGGAAAAAGTACGTACTGCGTTCCATTCCGAGCGGCATCTTCCAGAAAGATACCATCAACGTAGTGGGCAATGGCGTTGTACTCGATCCGGTACGCTTCATTGAGGAAGCCAAAGAATTGCAAAAAAGCGGCTGCTCTGTAAAGGATAAACTACGCATCGCACGCAAGGCGCATCTCATTCTACCTACGCATCGCCTCTTGGATGCCGCCAACGAAAAGGCTCTGAAAGGAAGCAAGATCGGTACCACCGGAAGAGGTATCGGTCCTACCTATACGGATAAAACGGCTCGTTACGGAGTGCGTGTGGGTGAAATTGAGGGAGACTTTGATAAGGCATACAATACCGCTAAGGAGCGTCATTTGGCACGCCTCGCCGCTATGGGCGAAATGCCTGATCTAACCGATTTAGAAAAGGAATATTTCGATGCCATTGAGCAGCTGAAAACATTCAAGCTGATCGATTGCGAATATGAGATCAATGCTGCCTTGCACGATGGTAAGAAAGTACTGGCGGAGGGTGCCCAAGGCTCTATGCTGGACGTGGATTACGGAACCTATCCGTTCGTTACCTCCAGTAATACCATTGCTTCCGGCTGCTGCACAGGATTAGGCATAGCCCCTCAACAGATCGGTCACGTATTCGGTATTTTCAAAGCTTATTGCACCCGAGTAGGGGCAGGACCTTTCCCAACCGAATTGCAGGACGAAGTGGGACACGAAATGGCAGTACGGGGCGCGGAGTTCGGTGCCGTTACCGGCAGACCGCGTCGCTGCGGGTGGATTGATCTGGTCGCTCTGAAATATACCATCATGCTGAGTGGTGTTACCGATCTCATCATGATGAAAAGCGATGTGCTGGACACCTTTAAGGAAATAAAGGCGTGCCGCGCTTATCGCGTTAATGGCAAGGAAACGCAGCGCGTTCCCTTCCACTTTACGGACGATGATTCAATAGAGCCTATTTACGATACCATCCCCGGGTGGCAATGTGATCTTACTGCTGTTACTCGCGAGGCTGATTTCCCCGCTGCGTTCCGCAACTACATAGCGTATTTGGAAAATGCTTTAGGCTGTCCCATCAAGATTGTTTCCGTGGGACCCGATCGAAAGCAAACCATTGTGCGTTAGCAAGTACCGCATACCCTTGGTATGACCTACCGCGAAACAATTGACTTCCTTTTCAACGTAACACCCGTATTCGAAAAGGGAGACGCAGGAGCCTACAAGCCTGGATTAGAGCGAATGCAGTCGATGGCGGAGGAGATTGGCAACCCTCACGTCGGACAGCGCTACCTCCATATAGCCGGCACTAATGGCAAGGGGTCCGTTTCGTCCACTTTGGCAGCCATACTGACCGCCTCGGGCTATCGGACCGGCTTATTCACCTCTCCGCACCTAATCGATTTCCGCGAGCGAATCCGCATCAACGGAGTACCCATCAGTGAAGAGGAGGTAGTTCGTTTTGTGGAACGCATCAAACCGCTCATTGAGCGTTACCAACCGAGCTTCTTCGAACTTACCACGCTAATGGCGTTAGACTACTTCGCGCGCATGAAGTGCGATGTAGTGGTTATGGAAGTGGGTATGGGCGGACGCTTGGATTGCACCAATATTATTACGCCGTTGCTCTCCATAATCACCAATGTGAGCATGGATCACATGCAGTTCCTCGGCAATACACTTGAGGCAATTGCACGCGAAAAAGCCGGTATCTTTAAACAGGGTGTGCCCGCACTGATCGGCGAGGCGCCCGAAAGGCTTCGTCCTTTATACGAATCCTATACACAGATCGAGAAGCATTACGCCGAGCAGTCCGATGAAATTGAATCCATTACGGATGCTCCGGATGGATTACTTATAGAAACAAAGCGCTGGGGAACATTAAAAGGTGTACTGACCGGTGCCGTACAGCATCTAAATGCGCGTACAACGCTTGCCGCTGTTGATCTGCTTACCGATAAGCATTTACTCCAAATTCCTCGGGATGCAGTAGCAAAAGGCTTTGCTCAGGTGGTATCGCTTACGCATCTTCTGGGTCGCTGGCAGCGGGTGGCCTCTCGTCCTACCGTTATCCTCGATACCGGACATAACGAAGGTGCCATCACTGAGGTGGCACAACAGCTCAAACAGGAGCCATACGAGGCACTCCACATCGTTTTTGGAATGATGCACGACAAGGATTTTGCCAAAGTGCTCCGGTTGCTTCCCCAAAATGCGACCTACTACTTTTCTACCCCCAAAACGCCTCGTGCTCTTTCCGGCGAAATGCTTCGCCAAGAAGCACTCAAGGCCGGTCTACGGGGCGAAACCTATCCAACGCTTACGGAAGCTTTCCGTGCCGCTCGCACAGCGGCTAAGCCTACGGATCTGATCTATGCCGGTGGGAGCAACTACGTAGTGGCAGAAATACTCTCCGGATTCTTTCCGGAGCTCATAGAAGAAAATAAAACAACAAAATAACGTATCACAATGACTGAACAGTTACAGAAAACATTGCGCGACAAAGCCTGGGCAAGATGGCTTGTGCTTGCGCTCATCGCCTCAACGATGTTCTTCGCCTACATGTTTGTAGACGTACTCTCACCGCTTAAAACTATGCTCGAAGAGCAGGTTCAATGGAGCAGTAAAACCTTTGGACTTTACGCCGGTAGCGAATTCTTCCTCAACGTCTTTGTATTTTTCCTCATCTTTGCAGGTATTATCTTAGACAAGATGGGCGTTCGCTTCACGGCAATCCTCTCCGGTAGCCTTATGGTAATAGGGGCCGGCATCAAAGTATATGCTCTTAGCGAATCCTTTTTGACTACTTCTCTTTATACCTGGCTCAATAGCTGGTGGACCGCTTTCCCCGCTACTGCCAAACTTGCCTCAATCGGCTTTATGATCTTTGGCTGTGGTACCGAAATGGGTGGTGTAACCGTTTCACGCGCTATCGTAAAATGGTTCCAAGGAAAGGAAATGGCGCTCGCTATGGGGATTGAGATGGGGATAGCTCGTTTGGGCGTATTTGCCGTTTTTTGGATTTCTCCCTATTTGGCAGACCGCTATAACTCGGTGCAAGCCCCTGTAATTTTTGTATTCTTCCTCCTCTGCGTAGGATTGCTCTTCTATCTCATCTACGGAGTGTTTGACAATAAATTGGAACATCAGCAGAAGGATTTAGTTGTAGAGGATGAAGAACCCTTCCATTTCAGAGACCTCGGTAAAGTATTTGGCAGCGGAATCTTTTGGGTGGTAGCCTTGTTATGCGTGCTTTACTACTCTGCAATTTTCCCGTTCCAGCGTTTTGCTACCGAAATGCTTCAGAGCAAACTCGGATGGGAACCCGACTTCGCTAGCCGGATCTTTAGCTTCTTCCCCATTGGTGCTATGGCTATCACGCCGTTCCTTGGCGCCTTTTTGGACCATAAAGGAAAGGGAGCCACGATGCTTATTTGGGGATCTATCCTTATGATTGTATGCCATACGGTATTTGCGCTCTTCCCCTTTGGTGCCGTTGGGCACACATTTGCAGCAATCATTGCTTTTGCGGCTATCGTTCTGTTAGGTATTTCGTTCTCATTAGTACCAGCCGCACTTTGGCCCTCTATGCCTAAGCTAATTGATAATAAGGTACTCGGTAGCGCCTATTCCGCTACTTTCTGGGTACAGAACGTGGGACTTATGTCCGTACCTATCCTCATTGGAACGGTACTCGATGTCATTCGCAAGAATTTGCCTGCAACGGCTGCCGAAGAATCCGTTTACACCGTACCGATGCTAATCTTCGCTTCGTTTGGTGTGGCGGCTCTCTTGCTCAGTCTCTATCTCAAATCTATTGATAAGAAGCGTGGATACGGACTCGAACTTCCTAACATCAAGAAAGATTAAGGTACGGAGGAATTCATAATGTTACAGAACAAACCATTCGATACACAACTATTGGAGCGTGCTGCTGATAATATCCGCGCCCTCTCCGTAGCTATGGTAGAACGCGCCAAGAGCGGTCACCCGGGCGGTGCTATGGGCGGAGCCGATTTCATCAATCTGCTCTTTACCGAATATCTGCGCTACGACCCCGAGCAGCCTTGCCGCTATGCGCGTGACCGATTCTTCCTCGATCCGGGGCATATGTCCCCCATGCTCTACTCAGCGCTTGCACTACAGGGGCGCTTTACCCTCGACGAATTGAAGCAATTCCGCCAGTGGGGAAGCCCTACGCCCGGTCATCCCGAGCGTGACGTAGCGCGCGGCATCGAAAACACCAGTGGCCCACTTGGTCAGGGACACACTTTTGCGGTAGGTGCCGCCATTGCCGCTAAGATAATGGCACAACGCTTCGGGGCGGAACGTATGCCGCAGCACATTTATGCCTACATATCCGACGGTGGTATTCAAGAAGAAATCGCTCAAGGTGCAGGACGAATAGCCGGGCACCTCGGATTGGACAATCTGACCATGTTCTACGATGCCAACGATGTGCAGCTCTCCACGCTCGTTAGCGATGTGACCAGCGAAGATGTTGCTGCCAAATATCGTGCTTGGGGATGGGAAGTGCTCACCGTAAACGGCAACTGTGTAACCGAACTGCGCAAAGCATTGGACACGGCGCTCGCCACCAAAGGCAAGCCGACGCTGATCATCGGCAAAACCACAATGGCATACAAAGCGCTGAACGAAGAGGGAAGCGAGATTACCAACCGCATTGCTACGCACGGGCAACCGATGAGCAAAGCGGGTGCCTCCATAGCCCAAACTTTGAGTGGAATGAATATGCCTTCCGATGAGCCATTCCAAATATTGCCCGAAGTAAGCCAATTGTACCAAGCTCGTGCCGAAGAGCTGAAAGATTACTGGGCAGACTACGATCGTAGCTTTGCCGCTTGGGAAAAGAGCAATCAACACGAAGCCGATACGCTACGGGACTGGTTCGAAGGCAAACTCCCACAAATAGATATGAGCGCCATCGAGCAGAAGCCCAATAGTGCTACACGCGCCGCCGGTGCCACCGTGCTTTCCGCTTTAGTAAAGCAAATCCCCAATATGGTGGTAGCAAGTGCGGACCTATCCAACTCCGATAAAACGGACGCATTCCTCAAGGGCACGCATCCGCTCGCAAAGGGCGACTTTAGCGGTCGCTTCCTCAATGCCGGCGTTTCCGAACTCACCATGGCAGCAGTATGCCTCGGAATGATGCTCCACGGAGGAATTCACGCCGCTTGCGGTACCTTCTTCGTTTTCTCCGATTATCAAAAACCGGTGATCCGTTTGGCTGCTTTGATGCAAATTCCGCTCATTTTCATCTGGACGCACGACGCCTTCCGGGTGGGTGAGGACGGACCTACGCACCAGCCGGTAGAGCACGAAGCGCAAATCCGACTGATGGAAAAGCTGCACAACCACTCCGGTGCTAGAAGTATGTTGGTACTCCGCCCCGCCGATGTGCACGAAACTACCGTGGCTTGGCAGATGGCTTTGGAGAATCGCGATACGCCTACGGGGCTCATTTTGTCCCGTCAGAACATCAACGATCTTCCCTCCGGTGACGTTACCCCTTACCACCGTGCATTAGGCGCGCTCAAGGGCGGCTATGTAGTGAGCAGCGATAAGGACGCACAAATCGCTCTGGTAGCATCCGGTAGTGAGGTATCCACTTTGGAAGAAGCCGCTACCTTGCTCCGCAAAGAAGGCTTCCGCATACGCGTGGTTTCCGTTCCTTCCGAAGGACGGTTTGCCGATCAGGACGACAAATATCGCGAATCGGTGCTCCCCGCAGCTATGCCGCGCTTTGGACTTACTGCCGGATTGCCCGTAAACCTGCTCGGATTAGTGGGTTGCGAACAGCGCATTGCCGGCTTGGAAAGCTTCGGCTACTCAGCGCCCTATACGGTATTGGACGAAAAGCTCGGATTCACCGCGCAGGCAGTTGCCGATAAAATCCGCGCGCTCCTCGCTTAGCAGTAACCGATCTTCCATTTCGGAAGCATCCTAATCTAAAGGCATCTCCCCGCACGGGAGGTGCCTTTTTTCATATCCTCTCTCCATTCCTTCTCCCGCCCGCGACTCGCACAAC
The DNA here is from genome assembly GCF_045865415.1 of Porphyromonas miyakawae. Lineage (NCBI taxonomy): Bacteria > Pseudomonadati > Bacteroidota > Bacteroidia > Bacteroidales > Porphyromonadaceae > Porphyromonas > Porphyromonas miyakawae. The sequence continues at coordinate 414,037 of NZ_BAAFSF010000001.1, read as the reverse complement.
CCTACATAGGCAAGGGCAGAGTGGAGCATGAGTGCTAACGAATGAGAGGACGTAAGCTATTGGGACGACACAAGCGTGCAATTGGAAGAAAGATCGTGAGGTAACAAATATTTCGTTGCATACATTTAGAAAATACCCTATAGCGTATTCTAAGAAACCCTATAGCCTTTTTACAAATACCCTATAGGATTTTTGTAAATACCCTATAGCCTTTTCCCGAATTGTACGGCATAATTAATCCGGTTGTACGGCATGATTAATTTGGTTGAACGGCATGATAAATCCGGCTACACGCATAAGTGCTCCAACCGTATCGGAGCTTTTTAGAGATGTATTGGGAATAGGCTTCCGAGCAGCACTTTCGTTGCTCCATACGGCTCCAATATGTCGTTATGCCCCATAGACGCGGCTTCAGTATGCTACGCCTATGGGGTACTTTTTAAGTGTATTTTTTGGGAAGAATTAGAGACGATGCCCTGTAAGTGCTACATAAAGGCGAGCCGCTTTGTAGGTAGCTTCAAGCGCTTTGTCTTCGAGTTCGTAGCGTTCGGCTATCTCATTCAAGTAATTCTCCAAAGAAAGTTTTCCCAAGGCAAAGGCTTTATCCGGCAGTCTCTTATCCCCCGCTTCACTGAGTGCTCTTTGGAGCGTAGCTGCATGTAGCGCTTCCGATGATGCCTCGTAGAAAAGGTTGCGCAAAGTGATTCGAAGCGATTCTTTTCCTTTGGCATGACTTAGTTCGGCATTCTGTAGTTTTGCTTTGGCGGCTCTAACCTTTCCTCCGCTTCTCCAAAAGGGGATGGAGAGTCCTATGGTGAATCCGTTCATTTTTTCTCCCGGGGACTTCTCAAAAAGATAGCCTACACTAAAGGAGGGAAGAAGAGCAAGGCGCTCCGCACTCAGTAATTGCTTCTTTTCTTCTACCTGAGCATCGAGGGCTTGAAGTGTAGGAAAAGCACCTTCTTCGCTTGCAAACCACGACTCAAAGTCTTTGGGGAGGAGGATAGGTGCAAAATCTCTTTCGATAATATCGTTGACCTTACCACTGCTGAGTTGCAACAAAGTACCCTTTGCTCTCTGTAAATCGACCACTGCGGATGAGGAGTCTGCAATTGCTTGCGCATAGCGTAGTTTCGCTCGGTTTACTTGCAGTAGATCGGCACTGCCCAGTGTCAATTTCTTTTCTAATGCGGAGACAAGCTGACGGGCATTTTCTGCCCTTTCACTTCGTAGCTGAAGAAGCTGTCGGTAATATATGATATCCATGCAGAGGGCTTTGGTATTGCAGAGTACTTCCATACGTATTTGGCGGTATTCAGCTTCCAAGGCTTTTTGATTGCTTCGGATTGCCCTGCGTGCACCACCTAATAGCGTAGTAGCATCAAATTCCTGAGCAATGCGTAGCTCCGTACGCTGGCCACTCTCCTTCTGCGTTCCCCAAGATTGCTCCATTTCGAAATCCATATCGGGGAGGGCATAGGCATTGGCCTCTTCCAGATGCGTGGCATGCATCTCGCTTTGTAGCAAAAGAAGCTGAGGATTATGTGCTTCTACTAAGGAGAGGGCCTCGCTTATGGACACTTGCGCATTGAGTACACTGCACGAGAGGCATAGAAAGAGGGGAAAAATATATTTTATTTTCATGGATAATACTATTCAGTTAGGGAGTGTTTTCTTGTTTGTTCTTTATATACACGTCGTTCTGAGAGTAAATAGACGATGGGTACTAAGTAGGCATTGAGTAGTGTGCTGGTAATAAGCCCACCGAGAATAACACGCGCCATGGGACTCTGTATCTCATTCCCGGGCATAGCTCCTGCGATAACTAAGGGGATAAGGGCCAGTGCAGAGGTTAGCGCAGTCATGAGAATAGGATTGATACGTTCGGCAGAACCTATCATCACACACTCTAATGCTGTATGCCCTTTGCTACGAAGCGTATTGTAATGTGACACCAGTAGCATGCCGTTACGCGTAGCAATGCCAAAGAGCGAGATGAAGCCAATTACCGAAGGTATGCTTATGGTTCTATCCGTGAAGAATATGATAAGGATACCTCCAATGAGGGCTAAAGGTAGATTGAGCAGTATAATAGCTGCTTGGGTAAAACTTTTGAATTGCCCGAAAAGAAGCAGAAAAACAATGAGTAGAGCCACCAAGGAGGCTACCAATAGCACTTGAGAAGCACGAGTAGCACTTTCAAATTGTCCTCCATAAGTGATGTAGTATCCCTCGGGTAGGTGAATATTCTCGTTAATTCTTTTTCTAATCTGTTCAACTGTACCGGTAAGGTCTCCCCCCTTTACATTGGTACTAATCACGATACGCCGCGCAGCATTCTCTCTCTGAATTGTGCCGGGCCCTACTTCGGATCGAACGTCTGCCACATAGTAAAGCGGTATTTTTCCCGCACCTGCATCAATGAGCAGTTCCCTAATTTCATCCATAGTGCGTGTGGCAGCTCCGGAAGCGCGCACCACAAGATTAAATACCCTATTTCCCTCGTAGATGTGCGAGACAACCTCTCCGGAGAGAAGTATCCTTACTTGTTTGGCAAACTCAGCCGGAGTAATACCAAACTCAGCGAGCAAAGTATTATTGGGTATTATTCGTATTTCAGGACGAGAAACCAACTGCTCCACATTTAGGTCCACTACGTTGGGTACAGTCTCGATGACCTCTTTGATTTGATTGGCATAGGAATAGAGTTTTTCTATGTCATTACCAAAGAGTTTGATGGCTATATTGGCTCGTGTACCGGATAGAATGGCATCAATTCGGTGAGAGATGGGTTGTCCTACCTCTACGTTGATTCCGGCTATAGCAGAGAGTCGCTCTCGAACATCTTCTTCAATTGCCTCTTTGGAGCGGCCTTTCAGTTGGTAGGGAGCCTCTATTTCGCTCATATTGATTCCTAATGCGTGCTCGTCCAGCTCGGCTCTACCTGTTTTTCGCCCGGTAGTAATGATCTCAGGGATTTGCAGCAGCTGCAATTCCGCTTCACGGCCTATGGCGTCCGATTCCTCCAATGAGATACCCGGCATAGATGCTATATTGATGGTAAACGACCCTTCGTTGAAAGGGGGTAAGAAGCTCCTTTTAAACGTGAAGATTAAGCAGACGGAAAGGACGAATAGAGCTAATGTAATGCCAATTAGTACTTTTCTGTGATTTATGACAGAGCGTAGTGATCGCGTGTAAAAGCGCTTCAATCCTTGTACAAAGGCAGTCTCTTTGTCTGCACGCTTACCATGATGTTTACCGCCTAAGAGGTAGCTGGAGAGAGCTGGAGTGACCGTGAGTGCTACTATAGTAGAAGCCACCAAAGATGAAATAAATGCTATCCCTAAGGGAATGAGCATACGTCCCTCTACTCCGGAGAGGAAGAAGAGTGGAATAAATGTAACGATAATAATAAGCGTTGAATTAATGATGGGCATTCGCACTTCACGAGAAGCCTCATACGTTACTTGTAGTGTACTTTTGCGCTCTCCCTCCGGTAGGGCGCGGTTCTCTCGTAGACGCTTGTGTACATTTTCTACATCCACAATAGCATCATCCACCAAAGAGCCTATCGCAATAGCAAAGCCGCCTAAGCTCATAGTATTGATGTTCAAGCCCAGCGCATTGAGAACCAGTAAGGAAACTACAAATGAGAGGGGAATGGAAACGAGCGAAATAAGGGTGGTACGCCCATTCATGAGAAATAGGAATAGAATGATCACCACAAATATACCGCCCTCAAGAATGGACTTCTTTACATTATTGATAGCACTATTAATAAATTGCTCTTGACGGAATATATCCGTATGAACTGTAAGATCCTCCGGAAGCTCGGATTGAATATCTGCGAGTACCTTATCTATTTCTTTCGTCAGATCAATCGTAGCAGCTCCGGGCTGCTTGCTGATAGTGAGTAATACGGCAGGGTGTGCTTTTACACTCGCTACCCCAATCTTAGGCTCTTTAGCTCCTATATGTACGTCTGCAATGTCAGCAAGTCGCACCGGATTGCCACTTACCTCTTTCACTGTAATGGAAGCGAGCTCTTCCGGATCGTTGGAAGAGAGCATCGTACGTACTATATATTCATTCCCATATTGGTATATTTGGCCGGCTGCTTGATTTGCAGTCATACCACTACAAGCTGCCTCTACCTCGCTAATAGAGATACCATAATGCTTCATGCGGGCTGCATCAAGAGCAACTACATACTCTTTTTCATCTCCCCCGATTACGGCTACTTGTGCCACACCTTTTTCGCTGATAAGACGCGGACGTATAACCCAATCGGCTATGGTGCGTAATTCTTCTAAAGAGGTACTATCTGCCGTGAGTCCAACAATAAGCATTTCACCTAAAATAGAGGAGATGGGACCGGGTGTAGGAGCAGAGACGCCTTCGGGTAGTTCGGTTGCTACTACGGCAAGGCGTTCATTTACTATCTGCCTCGCTTTGTAGATGTCTGTACCCCACTCAAATTCTATCCATACTACAGAAAAGCCCGTAGTTGAAGAGGAGCGAACACGCCTAACTCCGACTGCTCCGTTGAGTGCGGTCTCTATAGGAAAAGTAACCAACTTCTCTACTTCCTCCGCAGCCATGCCTTGCGCTTCGGTCATTACCGCAACCGTGGGGGCATTCAAATCCGGGAATACATCTACCTCCATGTGTTTGGTGGTGAGCCATCCCGATACCATTAGTAGAGCAGCGATAAGCACCACCGCAAGACGGTTTGTCAATGAAAAGTGTATTATACGATCTAACATAATTAATGGCTGTGTCCGTGCGGTATGGATTGTGTGGCATTTGCTGACTTAATGCGATAGGTCCCCTCTGTGACCACCTCTTCTCCAATCTGAAGTCCGGAGAGAATCTCAACGCGGTATCCGTCACTATCTCCAACTTTTACTTCCCTACGATCGTAGTGGCGATCATCCAAGCGAATGAATACAAAGTAATGTCCCTGATTCTCCGTAAGAGCAGAAATAGGTAGACTGATGGTTTGGCGCTTCTCACTACTGATAAGGTAGACTTCTGCATAAGCGCCCGGCATAAAGTTTCCCCGATTATCAAACTCAAAGATGATGGGAATAAAAAAATCCCCTTCACCGGCACTTCTACCATAGGAAACAAGTTTTCCCGAAAGCTCCTCTAAGTCGAACAACTGCCCATCGGCTATAGTGCGGAAGCGTGCAGATTGAATACGCGGTAAGGCATGGTAATGGCGTTCGCTCAGTTCAGCCCGCAGCTCTAAACGGTTACTTTGGGTAAGTTCAATAATGGGGTCTCCTATGTTCACATAGCTTCCTTCGGCTGCAAGGCATTGCTTAACGTAGCCGCCTTTAGATGCGTTAAGCGCAATACCGCTACCGGTTGCGCTTTTCGCTTGTGAGAGATAGGCAGTTTTGCTATTCTCATAGCGTAGTCGAGCCTCTTCATACTCCTGATGTGAGATAAGCTGATCGGCTAAAAGGGCTTCTGCACGCTCAAAGTTACTCTTTGCTGCAGAGTACTCATGCTTTGCTTTGCTCTGTGGATCCCCCTCGGGTAACCCTTGTGTAGAGAGGGAGGCTACGTGTGCCCCGGCGGCAAAGTAAGAGCCTTCACGGGGCAGCTGTGTGTCATAGTGAACAACTCCACTTGCCGTAGCAGCCACTATATAGGAGCCACCGGCAGGTATGGATAGTTGCCCGGAGGTCTTGATTACTGAAGCGAAAGGACGTAAAGCGACTCGCTCCGTCTTGATTGTACTATGAGCAAATTGTTTTTGAGTCAACTCGCGTAGCTCAACAGCTTTGCGATGGACAGCTGTGTCGCATGGCATCTCATCGTCCAATATGTAGGAATCGTGGTAATCCTCATCTGGATGGGAATGATTGTCGTTATGATTATGACAAGCGGTGAAATATATTAGTGGGCAGCATAAAATGATAGCTGCGTAGCAATGTTTCATAAGTTTTTTCTTTAATAAGTCTACTTTAAAGCCTGCACAATCTGAGCAGAGTAAGTGGAGCGCATCCTTATTAGTTGATGCGTCTCAAAATAAAAAATCAGAGAAAAGAAAAGGGAGGAGCACGTCGTCCTCGTAGGGAGGAGGGTGCTGTTAAGCCCTTGGCGCAAAGAACTTGCTCCAATAGGATTTTTTCCTGTTGGAAAGGAGATAAAAGAATAAGAGGAGCACAGAGCTCGGCATCGTGCAAAAGCGAAATGGTTCGTCCATGACTTTGCTTCGAGCGGGAGCTCGTTTGGAAGAACGCTTTTTTGCTAATACAGCTATCCTGATCACTCTCTTTATCGTGCTCACGGCTATGCGAAGCACTACGAGCATCCGGCTCATTCGCAAGCTGCTCTTGAATAAGAAGACATATTGTGCTCTCGTGATGATGATGAGGTAGCCCTATACTGCAGAGTATAGCAACGAGCACGATAGACGCACCCACATACCGAGTTATTGCAGAAATAGGATCTTTCATCTTGTTGCGAAATTAACCCTTTCTTTTGCAACAAGGTTGCAGAACTACTTCCTACAAAGAAATATTGATACTACAGAAGAGCCGATTTTATATATTCCTACCACAGTAAGCTGCAAATGAGCAGTAACTGCACGTCATCATTTGGTCGTCAGTCTGTACAATAGGTTCTTCGGAAAGGAATATTTCTTTTAAGACTGCATCTAATCGTTCAGTATATGGCTTCATATTTTCAGCGATGGTGAAGTCTTCTACAGTCTTCTCACTCTTACTTCCTCTGCGACCTATTGTAATGAGAGGAGAATATTCTCCCCGATTTTTCATTATCTCAGGAAGTACATAGAGTGCCGGTTGGATTTTTTCCTTATTGCCGTATTGTTTGCTTTGGGAAATGAGAAGACTATAAAGGAATAGCTGGGACACGCCTTTTAACTTTGGATCTGAAAAAATCTGGGCCCAATCGGTAAAGGAGCTTTTATCGGAGCCCGTTTTATAATCAACGATTCGAAGCAGCCCATCCTTTCCTCCCAGACGATCTACACGGTCAATAATTAACTTAAAGCTAACGTTTGTCTTGCTCTCGCCAAATGTATAATTGCAGGTAAATTCCTTTTCTAATACCTCTATGTATATACCCCCACGGTATGTTTGATCGTGATCTAAGATAGCTTGTACATATTTACAGGCCACATCGGCATAAATGCGGTGTATGCCCTTTAAGTCTTTGCTCTCATTACTAAAAGGAAGGACTAGCTGACGATATGTTTTATCTACTTTTTTGCGAAGAGCTTTAGGGTCATTTGCCTCCTTCAAATTAGCAAAATCTACTATCTCAGACTTGACATACAGCTCACACATGGTCGCGTGCACAACCTGTCCGAAGTCTGTGGGCTTGACAATGTCGTCACTGCGATAATCCTCTGCAATACCCTCTAAATAGCGCAAATAAAATCGCATCGGGCAGCTCACCCACGTATTGAGGGCACTTGCCGAAAGCTTTTTATGGTTTTCTCCATGGTTCAAGTAAGCACTCAGCTTCTCTTTTATTTCCGGGGTTCGCTCTATCACGATAGATTTATTGGGGACACCTATTATGGGTAGTGCAACCAACTTTTCTTCAAGCTGTATATCGGTTAGATACTTTAACTGCTTGATATATCGTGAAGGCTCCGAATCGGGATTGTCATTCACTAATAAGTAGCAACGTTGTGCGCCCATTAGTAAGGAATAAAATCGATGGGCTTCGATGATTTCTCGTGTTCGGTAGGTTGCCAGTCCATATGCTTGCCGGAGTGTATAAGGGATGTAGCTATTATTGCGTTTGGCTCGCGACGATAAAACGCCCTCATTGGCATTGGCAATGATCAAATAGGGGAAACGCAGTAGTCTTGCTTCCAGTGGCCCCATCACCTGCAACCCCTCTAATGGTTCGCCCTCAAAACTAAGTTTTACCGAGTCTACCAGTTTAAGAATTAGTTTAGCAGCAGTAGAGAGGGGAAGGTCCTCTCCCAGCATATCAAGTACCCCTGTAAGTTGCTGAAGTACCTTCCTATACTGATAGGCAAACTCCTGCTCAATTTGATGACTCTGGGCATCCTCTTTTGCTTCTTCTTGAGGTGCTTCGTCGGCTGCCGAATGAGGCTCTTCGCGCAAGGTTTTGCTATACCATTCAACTACACCGGTCAAGGCATCTAAAAGAGCCGCTGCACTACTCGGCACGGAGGTAAGCAACTCAAGGGGTTTTTCTACAGTGACATTGCCTCCTATATTTTCTAAGATTGAGGATGGAGTGATAAGCTCATAGGGATATTGATAGCGCTTCAGCAAATGTTGGCATGCTGTTTCCCCCAAAAGGATGCGGGAAAGTGGATGAAGAAGTAGGCTACGAAGCTGCTCCGCCAAGTAAATAGTGTTTTTGTCCTTCTTTCGACTATACACCAATAAGACTAAATAGCAATAAATCCAAGAGGATATATTTGATTCAGAGAGGGGGATCCCCATCGTTACGTTTAGTCTACGTCCCGGCTTAGCAAGAGCACTCAGCATGGGTAGTAGCTCATTCTCATCGGTGCAGATGACAGCCGTTTTTAGTTGGTTAAAAGCATCAGCATCACTTTCTGCAATTCGCTCCAAGAGGGAGGAAATGTGCACGTATCGGGCAGTAGATGAGCTAATGGCTCGTACCTCTACACGTGGCATTGAAGATGATTTACTCGTCAATACCTCTCCGCCAAAGAGTGCCTTATTCTCTTCTAACACCTGCTTTATTTCACTCCCCACAAAAGAGAGAAGTGTAGACTTTTGCTGCTCCGGAAAGGGATCAGGGGCCTGCTCCCAATAAAAGCTAACTGTTTGATCTTTAGGTAGCGCTTCTCTAAAGCGTAGAAGCATTTTTTGTTGCGCACGGGGCATTGCATATAACCCGGCAAAAATGTAAGTATTTATGTGTGGAAAGCGAGTGGCAAATCGACTCCTGATGTCATGCGGTGAGGACTCAGCAGCACATCTACAGACCATGCCATCATAGCCTATTTTCTTTTCTAAAAGCGTCTTCTTGAAGAGAGGGAAAAGCGCCTCCATCTGTTCCAATAGTGCTAAATAATCGCGTGTAGGGCGGCCGTTGTTTTCACGTACAAATCCTCCCCAAAAGTTCACTATTGCCTGACATTGCTCTTCTGTAAGATAGTCAAGGCCGGTCAGTTCCTCAATACCTTTTATATTATGGAATAGTTGCCCTTCCGGAGCCATGGCACTATCAATATCATTAAAGTCAGAGAGCATTTTCTCGCACTGGTCTAAGTAAAGAGGAGCTTCTTGCTCATCAAAAGGCAAATTATGCTCTAAGGAATATTTGCGCTTCTGAGCGTATAATATGCCGAGAAGCGTCATGTTATCCGCTTTAATGAGGCCGCTCTGTACCTGAGCAAAATCTTCTATCGTAATAACTGTAGGCGAAAAACAGGTCTGCTTCAGTCGCTTGGCCAGTGCATAGCGAAAGAATGTACCGGCTCGTTTAGAGGCAAATACATAGCAAGTCTTTACAAACTCTTCCTGTGACTTTGTGCAGGCCTTATCTGCCAGCAAGTCTAAAAAACCTTGTTCTGAACCATGCATAGATTGAATCATTGGTACATCATTACGGTGAGTAGATTATTACAAAAGTGCAGTATAATGCCGGGCCATATACTGCCGGAATATTCTCTTAAATAGCCAAATGCCACTGCCCATACAAAAATAGGCAGTAAGTGCTCCGGAAACATGTGAAGAATCGCAAAGAGTAAGGCAGTGAGCAGAATACCGATATGCTTATTCCCAACCATTCCAATCAGGATAGGCTGTAGTGCTCCCCGCATAAAGAGCTCCTCGCACAGGGCTGCTAATAGTACCAAAGCAAAAAAACGGAGCAGTACGGCAGCTAAGCTTTGATCAGAAAAAATAAGTTGCTGTTCTTTGCGTGCCTCTTCACTCATGTTGCGGAGTCTATCTTCCAAAGCACCTCCCATCTGCTCTATAAGATAAGTATTGAGCGCTGCGGTAGCCCATAATAAAAGGCACAAAAAGCCAAGACCTATAAGTAGCACATACCCAATGGGTATGCCACATATTTTTTTAGGAAAAGAGGGGGCGGAGAGGCCCAAGAATTGAATGGGTTCATTAGGGGCTATCCAATACCCGTACACCATTGCCGAACCGAAGACCAGCAGCGTAAAGATTGTTGAAAATAGTAGCGCATGGATTGCCTCACCATGTAGTGATGGCAAGAAAAAGCGCGAGAGTATAAGTGCTATCGCATAGCCGGTAAGGGCGCATAGCAGCAGTCTAACCAGTCTCCGCAATGCCTCCCCCTGTGGCAATAATGTTTTATCTACTTTATCAGTCGCTTGACTATTCATCTATTCGACCCAGTAGATCTTTTATCACAAGAGGATAGTAGAGATATTCCAGTCGATGAATACGCTGCGCCAAACTCTCGGGCGTATCGGTAGGTAGCACAGCACACTGAGTTTGGCAAATGATCGTACCATGGTCATACGCTTCATCCACAAGATGAATGGTAATTCCACTTCGCCTCTCTTTTGCAGCAAGCACCGCTTCGTGAACATAATCGCCATACATACCCTTTCCACCGTACTTAGGTAGTAAAGCAGGGTGTATATTTACAATGCGCTCGGGATAAGCGGCAATCAAAGGTGATCCGATTTGTCCCAAAAAGCCGGCCAGTACAATGAAGTCTATCTGCTTATTCTGCAAAAAGGTTACTACATTGGTTTCCTCCTTTATCTCTCGCTTAGTAAACACATGGCTCTCTATGCCCAGTTCATTGGCTTTGCTTATAGCTCCACATTGGGCGTTATCAGACACCACAACAGCTACTTCTACCTCAGTGGAGTCAAAGTAGTGCACTATATTAACCATGTTGGTACCATGTCCGGAGACAAAGACTGCAATTCTTTTTACTTTTACACTCATCTTATACGCACATCTCAAATATTCTTGTGCAGTTTTTCCGCATAAAGTGGATGAAAAGAGTACTCTGCCAAGAAATTATTCATTACCTTTGTACAAAGATAGAGGAAAATACCCTATGAAGATGTTCATTATTATGGCACTTCTTTAAAGGGAAATAATAAAAACCATAAACGAATAAAACCATGACAGAGCAAGAAATTCAAAGCAAAGTTGTCGAACTTGTAGCTGATAAGCTTAATGTAGCTGAGAGCGAAGTAACCATGGAAGCAAACTTCACCACTGATTTAGGTGCTGATTCACTGGACACGGTAGAGCTGATGATGGCTTTTGAAAAGCAGTTCGATATGACTATTCCTGATGAAGAAGCACGTAATATCAAGACAGTAGGAGACGCTGTCGCATACATTCAGAAGAACCAGAAATAAAACACTATGGAGCTCAAGCGAGTAGTAGTAACCGGCTTGGGAGCTCTTACGCCTATAGGCAATACAGCTCCCGAGACGTGGCAAAATCTTTTGCAAGGCAAGAGTGGAGCTGCTCCCATTACCCTCTTTGATGCCTCAAAGTTTCCCACTCGTTTTGCATGTGAGGTAAAGGGCTTTAATCCGGGTGACCACTTTGACCGCAAAGAGGCACGGCGTTATGACCGCTATACCCAATTTGCATTGGTTGCAGCAAAAGAGGCCTTAGAAGATGCCAAGGTGGATCTTGACAAGTTGGACAAAGAGAATGTGGGTGTGATCATCTCTGCCGGTATAGGCGGGTTGAATACATTCGAAGAGGAAGTAATGCTATACAATCCGGAGCGTGGACCTCGCTTCAATCCCTTCTTCATCCCCAAGATGATTAGTGATATAGCAGCCGGTCTCGTATCCATTACGTATGGGTTCCACGGTCCTAACTACTCAACGGCTTCAGCGTGTGCTTCGTCTAGCAATGCTATAATAGATGCTGCGCTGATGATTCGCTTGGGCAAAGCCTCTATGATGGTAGCCGGTGGGAGCGAAGCGGCCGTCACAGCTGCCGGTATCGGTGGCTTTAATGCTATGAGGGCTCTCTCCACACGCAATGAAGAGCCTGAGAAAGCCAGTCGTCCTTTCAGTAAAAGCCGCGATGGTTTTGTACTAGCAGAAGGATCGGCTATCCTCATCTTGGAAGATCTTGAGCACGCCAAAGCAAGAGGTGCTCGTATCTATGCAGAGTTTGGTGGATTTGGACTTTCTGCCGATGCCTATCACCTCACAGCCAGCCACCCCGAAGGCTTAGGAGCTAATCTGGTCATGAAACGAGTACTAGAAGATGCTGAAATGAAGCCGGAGGATGTGGATTATATCAATGTACATGGTACGAGTACGCCTGTAGGTGATGCTAGTGAAGCTAAAGCTATTAAGGCTGTATTTGGTGAACATGCCTATAAGCTAAATATAAGCTCTACGAAGTCTATGACCGGACACCTACTCGGTGCTACCGGTGCTTTAGAGGCATTGGTTGCCGTGAAGGCTGTGGAAGAGGATATTGTACCCCCTACCATCAATCATGAGGAGGGAGATGAAGATCCCGAGATAGATCCTCGTCTGAACTTTACGTTTGGCACTGCACAAAAGCGACCTGTTCGCGTGGCTATATCCAATACGTTTGGCTTCGGAGGACATAATGCCAGTGTACTATTCAAGAAATACGTTGAGTAGAGCTAAGTAGCATAAGCAACCTAAGGGTGTTTATTAGTAACAAATTTAGTGCGATGATTAGTGCGACTTGTCCGCTTTTCATCGCTCTTTTTTGGTAATTATCCATGAAACTGTTCACCTTCAAGAAAAAGGATACTCCTCCTCGTACGGTTGTTCCTGACAGAAAGCAGCTCACGCGTATTTTAGGCTTTGCTCCAAGGAATGTAGGGATCTATTGCTTGGCATTCATTGACCCAGCTTTACATGATGCCAATGACCCGGAGCGTATCCATACCAACGATCGCCTAGAGTTTCTGGGCGACAGCCTACTCGGCACGGTTGTAGCCAATTGGCTCTATCATCAATACCCTAACCTCAGCGTAGGCAAACTTGCCGCCGAAAAGTCCTCTATCGTGTCGCGTACGGTCAGCAATATTGTAGCAAAGGAATTAGGTATCGACTCGCTGTTGCTTTGTAAACCCAATTCGCCCCTCAATAAGGATAGTGCCGGTAACGCCTTGGAGGCACTTATCGGTGCCATTTATTTAGATCGAGGCGGTAGCTATGTAGAGCGATTCATACTGAAAAAGGTTCTCCCTATCTACAACCGCATAGCAAATGAAAATAGTGCCATTGTGGTAAACTACAAGGGAGAAGTACAGATCTGGGCAGATCGACGCAACTTAACGCTTCACTACACTACAGAAAAAGCGCATAAGGGCTTTACCAGTGTCCTTTACATTGAGTCTAAAGCCATTGCAAAAGGCTTCGGACGCACAAAGAAAGACGCAGAGCAAGATGCCGCACGGCTTGCTGCCGGGCAACTAAAGGGAGTCCTCACTAAATAAAAAAACAATAGTTTAAGGCTCATCTTGCCACTGTATCGGCTATAATCGAGTAGGTCGGGAAACGAAGTTTTCTGACCTACTTTCGTTTCCTTCCCTCTCACACCACCGTACGTGCCGTTCGGCATACGGCAGTTTAATTCGTGCTCAAAGAGTGGATAATCATGTTCGATTAGTTTCATCTTTCCTCTTTCTGAACTTCCGCTTCCGCTGCTCGCATGCTTAGCTCTATGTAGTCTATCGCATTGACGTTTTGACCGTTGCCACTCGTCAGCAAAAAAGACATCGGAACATACATTCTTGATTGTCGTTGCGAATTATTTGATACTTCGCCTTGTCCTGCACGAGAAGGGCTACTTCGACCTCTGCGGACTCATCGGCATTCGTTGTTACTATCCTCGTGGACTGTCGAGGCCTCACGGGATAAGCCATACATCATTCATCATTTACCTGACTAATTTACGCATCAAGGTTACGGTAGCCTTTAGGAACTTCACTGCCTTTGGCCAGCTTGTCCGTTTGATAAGCCTTAGTATAAGGTTTCTAGGCGTTAGGTCGCGAATTCGCTATTGCTTCTTCTCTCCCAAGGGTCACCCCTTGAAACTTGCAAGCCGCTATGGGGTTCGTTGGCAACTACGCCCCAGGTAAACTTTCACCGCAGATGTATGACATGCCTGTCATACCAAAGAAACACGCCCCAGCTTTAATCTTAAAGCTGGGGCGTGTTTTTATTTATAGCGTGAGGCTCATATGCCAGACGCTCTAGGCTAGTATGTCTTACTGCTTGTCAAAGGGTAGCGTAGCCACTCCTCCGTCGGCCATCTGTAGGCGGACATAGTAGCGAGACGATGCCAGTGCCGATACATCAATCGTACTGCAAGCCTCACCGCTCATGACGAGGAGCCCCTCTGTCGTGTAGATCCAATAGCTCTGACATGGGAGTGAGAGGTGTAGCTCGGTCGTAGCGACTGTCGGATAAAGATAGACAGGGCGCAGGGGCTCTAGGCTCTCTACTGCAGTGGTCTTTTGTGCTAGCAGGCGAACCAGCTTAGATACCCCCCCTCTGGTCTGGATGAGGAGTGCAGCAGCACGGTCACGCTCTTGCTTGGTACTAAAGCCGACAGCGAGGTCGCCACCCTTAGCGGGGAGCTTCATAGTAGAGAGTTTGAACTCCTCCATCAGCTTGCTCGGCTCTAGAGACACTGTCACCTCCTTGTCAGGATTATCTACAGAGACCTGTATCGTCTGTGGTGGGCAGGGGACATTGGGCTTAAAGATGAAGTTAATCATCTCGGGATTAGCCTGGACCACCGGCAGATCTGTACGACCAAAGGTAACATCATCTACCATAAAGGAGAGCGAAGTGCTCGTACCACCCTTAGGACTATACATCGTAAAGGCTACGTAGAAGTAGTCGTCAATCTGTAGCCCCTTCACCTTAGTGAGGTCCACACAGTAGTCATACCACCGCTCAGGCTCCATCTGAGGCACCAGCAGGAGCTTCGTAATGTCTAGGAACTGGGGCTCTACACTACCCGCACCATCAGGTGTAAGGATGTAAATGCCAAACTGCTCCTGACCATCTTGCGTCGGCAACTCATAGCGCAGACGGAAGGTCAGATACGTACTCTGAGCCTTAGCCTTAGAGAGCAGCGGAGAGATTAGCCACGCCTCCTGCTCACGAGCATCATCCTTGTCTAGAGAGTTGAAGAAGCTAATCTGAGCGCAAGTCTCCTCGACAGCTTGAGTACTCTTATTCTTCTGCTCCCAGCCCTTGAAGGGACGATCAGCCAGCGATGCAAAGCTCTGCCACCCCTCGAGGTTAATGCCACGTGTGTGACGCTGACCATCGAAGTATTCCTCTAGGCTACTCTGAGCCTCCTTAGTATCCACAAGCATCATTGCCTGAGCAATCTGCTTGATGCTCTTACGATCCTCAGGAGCAGACTGCGTGAGCAGGATCTTGTTTAGCGTAGCCTCAGCAGAGGAGCCGTTGACCACCTTAAAGCGTGTAGGACGATGCGTCCCGACCTTGTAGGCACCACCCTCCAGGGTTGCCTTGGTCCAGTGACCGCCACCATCTATCGTGTAGTATAGCTCTAGAGCGTCCGTAGCGGGGAGGAGCTTTATCTGATCGATACCATTGACTAGTAGCTCATCACTCTCCAGTCGGCCATTCTTACTGATAGAGACCTTGCCAGCCTCTACCCATGAGCCACTGAGGTAGTAGTACCCCTTGTCAAAGCGGTGATACCCCTTCCAGTTGTCTCCCTTGAAGCGGTTGTCTAAAGGCTTATCCTCAGCAAAAGTCTCCATCCACTCAGCCGTCTCAGCCTTAGCCTCTCCAACGATCTCTACGAGGACCGGCTCCATGCAAGCTGTCGTCAGGGTTAGGGTAGCCTTGTAAGTACCAACCTCTCGTGGAGCGAAGGTCACTTTTACCTTATGGGTGAGGACCTTCTTCTGAGATAGAGAATAGTAGAAGCTACTGGTACTACTTTTGAAGTAACCACTCTCAGAGGCGGTCTGTACCTTGACATCTTGGATTACGCCGGTCACGTCGAACTCTAGCTCCATCTCATCCGTCTCACCTACCGTGCAGACGAGGCGCTTGTTAGGAGTCTTGTCTGAGAGCTTGACCATAGGAGGCGTAGCAGGGTCGATGATATAGCTATTGATACGGATTGTAGCCCACCCATTCATGCCATCGTACTGAACCGAGTAGGGCTTCGTACCATAAGTACCGCTGATGTAAGCACCAGGCTCGCTCGCTTGGATAGCGTAGGCGACCTCCGTGACCTTATTGCCCGCAGGAAGTTCGGTAGGCGTAAGGGTGAAGGTGCCTGAAGGCGTTGTCACGTTAGGCTGTACCTTACCACTGCTCATAGACTGTACCAGCATGGTACCCTCGATCGGCTCTGTCGTCTTACCCTCGCGATAGATGGCGTGTGGCAATACGGAGAGAAAGAGATCCTGTGCGTGTAGCTTGGTCAGACGTAGCAGAGAGCAGTCATCCACCTTGACGAGACTACCAGCTGAAACCTCTACCCCAAAGCGGAAGTAGCGAGCGCCCTCGGGAATAACCGTCCTAAAGCGGATCTCATCCCATGCCTTGCGCCACTCGACGTATCTATCACTTGCGATAAAAGCGTCATCAGGTGTCGCAATAGGCTTGCGCTCTGCGTCCAACCATTGGCAGGCTAGACGCATACCATGATTATCTGCAAAAGGCTCCTGCACCGAGTAATGTATCATACCCTCGAGGACACTCCCTGGAGCCATAGAAAACTCCTTAGCATCTATGTCTATCTCCTGGTAGAGCTGAGCGGTCTCAGTGGAGGATGTTTGGTCAAGTCGGACAGCAAAGCCAGTACTGCCGTTGTACCCCTTAGTCTCCTTCATCACATTCCCCTTGTAGCTCCAAGAGGTAGGACGACCAGCCTCATCAAACTCATAGAAGAACTGATCTACCAGTAGCTCTTGATCCTCTTTGGGCTCTGGCTTACTAGGAGGAGGTGTCACGCCACCGCCACCATTCGTTGCTGTACCTTGGAGCGGTATCTGTAGGATAGTCCCCGAGGCATTCACTTCGATAGAGGCTGTACGCACACCCTCAGCTGTAGGAGTGAAGGTCACGGAGATACCACCTCCATAATTGTCAAAGGAGTTTCCTGTCTTGATAGCAAAGTCCCCCTTGTGCGTACCCGTTAGGGTGACCGTAGGAGTCTCTATCGCATTCTGTACGGTGATGCTGGTCGCTTTTTCTACCGAAGTCTCCCCGACAGCTACAGAGCCGAAGTCTATGCTCTCAGGCATGGCCGATACTTTGATCTTAGCTCTAGCACCTGAGGCAGAAGCCTTGAGCGGTATGTCAACCTTTGTTTTGCCAGCCACCACGGTGACAGAGGCGGTAATATTGGGGTTACCATTCTTAGGAACAAACGTAATGCTCAGTCTACCACCCGTAGCGGTAAGTCCACCAGAGAGAGGCTTCAAGAGGAAGTCCTCCTTGTTGATCCCCGTGAGGGTCGCCTCGGGTGTTCCTGAGAAGTTCTGAATAAAGATCTCTAGCTCCTTGGTAGCACCTACCTCACCAGCAGCCACCTCGGAGAAGGTCAGTCCCTCAGCTGGGTTGTAGCTGATTGCCACCTCTGTCGAGGGAGCCTTTAGCTCAATATTTTTCAAGTTGTAACCTGCGAAGTTACCCTGCGAGCCTTCATTGACAAAGGCTATGAAGCCCACGCCCGTTAGCCCTGTAGGAATTGACACAGAGGTTGGTGTAAAGTCCTGCTTAGCATACTGATGCTCATAGAGCGTCTGAAGGGTCTTACCACTCTTGTTGATGAGCAGAATGCGAAAAGGCGAGCTTCCCTTGACTAAAGCCACCTTTAGATCAAAGGTCAAGCTCTTACCCCCGATAGCGTCTAGGGCTAGCGGACAGGTCACAAGGTAACTGCAGTAAGGTGCCTTGACCGAAATGCTTGATGCCGAGCAGGCAAACCACTGGTCACTATATACCCCCGCCCACTTGACGGCACTGTTGCTATACAGCGAATGCCAGGTCGTCTCTAGTGCAGCCTTGTAGCCATTCTTCAGGGAGAGAGCCGACTGCGGACTATCCTCCGTAAGAACGGAAAAGTCGATACCCTCCGGAGGTGTACCGCTCTGTGCTAAGCTCGACCACGAGAGCGACACCAAGAGTGTCACAGCAAGTAGGAGCTTCATAATCATCGTAGTGTGATGTTTCATAAGCTTTTGCTTGTTGTCAATTACATATATAGATTTGTAGCGCAAAGGTAATACTTTTGTCAACAAAGCCACACGAGTACTATCTAAGGCGACTCATCAATACCCTCGACAATAGATGACTTATCAGCTGATTAGGTTGATTCTTCCAATTGTCTTCAAATCAAGTAGGTCGAGAAACGAGGTTTTCTGACCTACTCGATTTTAGTAGGGATGACATTGAGTGCGGCTTCTCCCCCAGCACCTCAAAATAGGAATTAGCCCATTCCCCGCCAAAAACGTTTAGGACGCTATTGCCTATGAAGTTTTTTCCACATTTGTAACCGTGTTGCACTTGATACTAGAATGTGCGTTTAACTTGTTTCAGTATCTCTGAAGTGTAACTAACGATAAATTATGCCAAGCGCTAAATTTGATGGTAAGTGGACCAAGGACCTAATTACAGGGAAAAGAAAAAGAACTGTCGCGGACAATTTATTCCTGGTGAATAACGATAAATTATGGATTAGGTTGCTTAGGGGGCTTCTGAACCTATTATATGGAAAGTGGCAGTACTAATTCTGCTTTATAATGTGGGTCTTTTATATGGTCACCACATTTGCTCTGATTGCAGGGCGTTGATTTCTTTTCACGTGCGAAGTCCTTTGCATGCGTACTTGTCAAAGTATGGCACGTATAAAGTGTAGGTGGTGCATCTTATTCTAGTTAGTTGTGCCACCTTTAGACTCGTTGTGCACAGGTCTTTGGCGTTTTATTCCTTTGGTGTCCGATAAAACTCTGTGTTAGTATGAAATAGGGCTGGTGTTTCCTTACGGATATACCAGCCCTTTTCATTATGACGGGCATGTCATACAAAAGGAGTGAATTGAAAACTTTCCCAGCTTTTAATTCACTCCCTAAGTATCAAAACTTCCCGTTCTATAGGTTCGCTCCTTGGATCATCAGAAAGCAAGTTGGAGGGAAGTCTGCCTAGAATTTATTGCTTTGGAGCACCATCTTCTACCATTAGCACCATCATTACATGGTCTACAGTTTCAGATTCCTTCTCATATATCTTTTCTAAGAATACAAATCCTTTTAGTCCGAGCTGCGTATTATAGGCCTCTATTGTAGGAATATCCCTATCGTGCGCATCTTTTGCTCCGAGAACGCCCTCTTTTACTCCTTTTGTAAACCCATAAACTGCAATCTTCTCTTTAGCCATTTCTGTGGTGTATACAGACTCCACTTTAGCTACACAGGTAACAAGCGGAGGACCCATAGGGGGTGTATGAAGATAGTGCACATCTTCAAAGAAAGCCTTACTTCCTTCCTTTTTTCTGTACAGCCACGAAGAGTCGTCTAGATGAGGTTTTCCTGTCTTATAAGGCTCATAAAAGAGAGACATTGCATCATTAATCTTCGTTTCATACTCCTTAATTCTAGAAAACTCCGGGAAATAGAGATCAACCACATAGCGGTCATCCTTTTCTTTATGAACAGTCACTTCTATTCCGCAAGTAGCCTCTTCTTTTCCAGACTTATTCAGTAGTCTTGCCACAATAGTCGTTGAGCCAACACGATGTGCTGTTATCTTTAGCGTAGCGGGGTTTATTTCCGCAACAGCCTTGTTACTAGAGGTCCATAGAATTTCTTTTGTTCGCTCTTTAGGAGAAACAACTACCTCCAAAGGCTTGCTCTCTTCTCCTACAGCAAGCGATATTGAAGAGGGGGTAACCATAATCTCAGCTTTTTGCTGAGGCTCATTAGGAGTTTTTTTACACGCCACCATACCCACTACAAAAAGCAGCAATATAGTGCTCATGAGGATATATTGTCGTTTAAGCATAGCTAAAACCTATTTGTACTAAAGTCATTATACGTGGATACGAGACATCACCAATGCGCATACTCTTCAGACGAGAATTGTACACCTGGGTAGTCGCTCTTGCTATACGGAGTGAAGTGAAGAAGACACCAAATATTTGTCTTTTCGTTGTGGAAGATAACATCTCCATCTGTACGACACCTTACATACTTATACCCCATTGAGTCGATCCACGCACGTATCTGCGGACTTCTTAGTAGTTTATCGCTTTTAGATTTTAGTACGACTTCATTCATCTTTCCATCCCATCCATTCATATAGCCAGTCATAAAAAAGAGCTCTTTTCCTGTAGAGAAAATCCAAAAACCAGGTAGTGAGCGTGAATCTTTTTCATGTCCTTGAGCGGCCTCAAAGGCTTCCACACCAGCTATATTGTCGGTACCCAAAGCCTCAATCATTGGCAAAAAGTACTGAGATGCATCTGCAAGCAATTCACTTATTGTTTCACCAAAAGAGGCCTTCCCAAGGTCAATTTTCTTAAGTTTATTTTCTGTAGCCATCTTTTGCAAGACAGCGATATCGGCTTCATTAACGACTCCCGTGATCTTGATTGATTCTATAGATGCCCGCTCTGATTCTGTAAGAACAGACTCAAGAGTTCCCGCTTTTTCAAGATTGATCTCCTTTGTGGTTGTCCCGCTTTGTGCATAGGAAAAAGTATATGCCACAAAAATAAGTAGTAGGCTATATATATATGTACGTACCATAGAAGTAATTGTATTAAAGGATGATTGTTTGTGCTACAGCGTTGTTGGTGTAGAGAATGAATGTGCCTCGGGAAGGCAAAGAGAGTATAGCTTCATGAGTAGGAGACAACTCTCCTTGAGCTATGATTCTTCCCTCAATAGAGTAAAGAGCAAATGCACTTATCGAAGGATTCTCCGTTTTTAGCTTTAATAGATTGCCCGAACAGGCTATTTGAAGGTCTGCAGAGGAAATCTCTTGTGAAGCGTTGGGCTTGCGGTATACAATTTTAGTTTTTTCAAAAGAATAGATTGCATCAAGCTTGCTTTTGAGGGCCTCTGTAGGAACGTAAATCACAAGTCCTTCCTGGTCAGGAAAAGAAGTTGGGGCACTCTCTTCCACAGTTTCTGGCAACGTGACAGATTTAAGAGCACTACAACCCGTAAAGGCAAAATCTCTTATTTGCTTGGTATTTTTAGGGAGGATTATCTCTTCCAGATTCACTGCCTTGAGAAAAGCATTTTCGTAAAGACCTTCAAAGAGTGTATTAAACTTAGAAGGGTCAACAGTTTCAGCAGCTCGGGTAGACCTCGCTTGCTTTTTCAAAATAGAAGGGTTTGTTGCCACCGCAGACTTTACCTGTGGAGATACGAGATTGTTTACGTGAGTCATCTCTTGCCTGCTTTGTCCCAATAGTGGAGCTCCACACGACAAGAGGAGAAGAACAAACAATGTAGTTGTTTTTTTCATAATGGGTTATTATTAAAGTTTGCTTTTAACTATGTTAGCAATGAAAACATATCAAATTAGGAACTATTGCTTTAAAAAGTAAAGATCTCATTTGGAATGCCCCCCAAAAAAGTATTAACCATTGACTCTTTACCCTGATGAAAGTAAGCATTCCTTACTGAGGTAGAAAATAAGTCTCTTTTTATAATTCCGAAATTACTCATTACAAAAAAATGCTTTCCTTATACACAAAGATAATAATATATCTCAGATTTTGTTCACTTCACAAAAGAAATCCGGTCATTTTTTTCAAAATGACTCATCAAATTTTCATCTTAGTACAGATTTTAAATACTTAAAGCAATATTTTCCTTCAAACAAATTGTTCTATGTACGACACGAGGCGAGATAAAAGGAAGGGAATCCTAAATACGAAAGCAAGACAAGCTCCTAAAGAAAAGAGCTTGGTGAGGAATGGTCAAATAAGAAAAAAATCAAGTAGGTCGGGAAACGAAGTTTTCTGACCTACTTTCGTTTCCTTCCCTCTCACACCATCGTACGTGCCGTTGGGCATACGGTGGTTTAATTCGTTTTCAAAGAGTGACTAATCATATTCGATTAGTTTGTTCTTCCGTCTTTCTTAAGTTCCTCTTCCAATGATTGCCTGCTTATTCGTCCATATTTGGCATATTCCCAACCATCTCTGAGTGGAGAGCAGCGAGAGTGGATAATACCTTGACTAACTATCGGGCACAGACATTCCCATAAAACATCTATACTTTTCACGCAAAAGGTATAGATATCTCGTTGGGAAGGTTCTAATCTTTTATTCAAAAGATATAGATCTTTTGATGCAAAAGTAGAAAGTTAAGGGAAAGAGCTAAAAGTTATTTTTTAAGATTCTTTCGTTCGCGCCGACGCGCTTTATAGATCGGTACAAAAATTATAATTCCACTTGCCACGATCAGAAAGATTGTATAAAGCGTAATTTCTGCGTACAGGAGAATGGTCACGATAAGAAAGATCCACAGAGCGAACAAGAAGCCGATCTGTAAGTTGCTGAAATGTCGAGGTTGCTTATTACCCGGATTCATAAGCATTAAGAGGGGCTAAGCGTCTGTACGATAAGTAAAATCAGGAATAGGACAAGAATAACGGCTACAAAGAGGAATAACAAGGCATTCTTTAGCGACATTTTCCGTAAAATAGGCGCTGTAGAGAGCCACTCATTGAAACGCGCCACATTGGATTGCTCCGGGTGAGGAATCTCTTTTCCATTACTCTTAAGCACTTCAAGAGCTCTCTGCGCATCTTCACGAGGAACCATGAGACGTATGCCACCTACATCGACAGCTGCACCGAGGATCATATGACTATAAAGCGACTCCAGTGTAGCCATAATTCCCTCCTTTTCAAGGAGTTGTACCACCTCTTCTGCTTCCACTACACTCCTATAAGTTTGCAGAAGCACAAGCTCCTCTTCATAGTGTTGTCGTCGTCCCATTTCTTACAATAGATTGCATCTCATGAATCAAGTTGGGTTGTGGTAGAAAGAAACGCACATCCTCGCCTTTGCGCAATGCATCACGAAGATAGGTAGAGGAAATTTCTATTAGTGGCGCTTCCGCAGCCAAATAGCACCGAGGGGTTAATGACTCAGGCGCTACTACAGATCCGCGACGGGGGTAAATAAGAAAGTCCGTACCGGCGATAAGCTCTTGATAACGGTACCAATCCTTAATATTGCACCAGCTATCACTCCCCATTATAAAACAGAGAGAGGCATCGTGCCATTCCGAATGAAGTGCTTCAAGGGTATCAAAGGTATAATGAGGCGAAGGCAAGGAGGCCTCTATTGTCGAACATTCAAATCGAGTATCGCCTTGGATAGCCGCTTGTATAAAAGCGACTCTCTCTTCAAAAGAGAATAAGCTTTGTTTCTTTTTTAAGGGATTCTGTACAGTAGGCACAAGCAATACTTGATCAAGGTGCAACTCTGTATTCAATAGAAACCAGTTGGCAAGAGCCAAATGACCTATATGAATAGGATCAAACGTACCGCCTAAGATAGCTACTCGCCTCATCTATCAATACCCAAAGTAGCTTGTGCCAAGCGTATTTCCTCTTCTTCTCCAGTATGCTTACCTGCAGTATCCGAGAGCTTTACACAGTCGCTCCACTGCTCTTTTTCAGTCATACGGCAACGCCACAGTTTCATCACTATATTAGAAGGCTTATAGCCACTTCCCGTATCATTAGTGAGGTTGGTGCCAATACCAAATGTGCAGCCGATTCGTCCTCTACAGGCATTGCGTATTTGAATGGCACGCTCTGTATCAAGGCTATCGGAGAAGATAATATACTTCAGTGAAGGATTCACTCTCAGCTCATTATAACGGGCTATTGCCTTATCGATAAAGGCAATAGGATCACCGCTATCCTGACGTAAGCTGGTAAAGAGCAGAGCGTGCTTCTTGGAAAAATTACGCAAGAATACATCCGTGGTATATGTATCAGTAAGAACAGTACCCAAATCACCATCGTAGACGCTGATCCAATCCTCCATAGCCATATAGTTCGCCATCTTATAGCCATAAATTGCCCCATGAAATTGAATCCACTCATGCGGATGGGTACCGGAAACTTTCAAATCGTATTTATGAGCGAAGTGCATGTTGCTGGTTCCATAAAGGGCACTTCCCGCATGTTCCTTCATGATACCGGTTACTTTATCCTCCACCTCGTAGCTGAAACGGCGTCGCATTCCAAAAAGAGAAAACGTTATTTGCTCCTTTTTAAGCAACTCCGCTTTACGAATAGCAGCCTCCACCAAATAAGCATGGTCCGGCTCTGCCTGCATCATTCTATAGTATAGCTCGCTAACTAAAGCTAAAATGGGGGTTTCCCAAAGGGTAACACGATAAAGAGGACCAACGGCATCAATATGAAGCTTGCCGCCCTCATCCAAATGAATATCCAACTCATTAGGATCAAATCGAAAACCTTTTAGGAAGTCGACATACGTAGGGGGAAGATACGGCATAGCCTTCTTTATAAAGGCGGCTTCACTCACCGTTAAAGCTACCGTGGAAAGATGGTTAATCTCTTCACGAAGTTTCTCATCAAACCCGGTCGGATAAACCCGGTCGCTTCGATCTATAAATCTGAATATACCCTCGGCATAGGGGAATAGCTTGCTATAGGCATACCCTGTAGTAAACTTGTATAGATCTGTATCCAATATGCTATTAATGATAGGCATGATACTATCTATGCAGCCAAAGGGTTCGTATTTGCACGCTATCAAGGTCAGCCACTCTGCTCATTTCACGCTCCATATGGTGTATTTGCTTCCTTCGGCTTCTGAATGCAGTAACAGGAACAAGTAAATCGGTGGCATACTTAGGCAAAAAGAACGGAACCTTTTCAGGCGCCACAGTGAGTATGAGTAGTCCATTCTGAGGAATAGACCCAATTAGTTTTTGCACATCTTTATCAAAGGCCTGACTTCCTAAATAGCCGGGGCGATAGTAAAAAGGCGTTGCGCCATCGTGGACAGTGCTCCCTTGGGGTAATAGGTCATGCCATACAACACTTCTGCCACTTTCTCGGGTGTTTTTTACTAACCGCTGAACAAATAGCTGCACTTCCTGAGTGTAAGATGGGGATGCTATTACCAATCTATCCACATCGGATAAAGAAGTACGCAGCAAATCCAACTGTTCATCCAAGAGGGAAAGAGACTTCTCGCTTTTTCCCATTTTAAAGCTACCCACAAACTTTTTGTGCCAAAGGGCCGAAAGCTGACTCATCTCATATATACAGCCACGCTTCAACCAACAATAATAGATGATCAGCATGGGGACAATGATCCCGAGTGTCAGCAGTACAAAAAGAAGATAATTAAATCCATCCTTAGCATGACGGGAAGATGGGGCATCGACAACCGTAAGGAAGTGCTCCACAGAAAGAGCCTCACTATTGGATATATTACGTGTCAACTTCATATTGAGCAGGTTACGCTCTTTGGCTGCTGCCTCAGAAGAGATCACGCCTTCCGCACTCTTTTGAGAGAGAGCGCGCAAAGACTGCTCAATTAATTGTCTCTCTTCCATTAGATCGCTTTGCAACATTTCATGCACGTATTTCTCGCCCTGCGCTGCCATTCCTTCCAATAGCTCTGTAACTAAACGAACCGGGCCGCCAATACGCACATGGAAAGTATAAGCGGGGATATCCTCGCCCAAAGACTCCGTTTCAAGACTCATTTCCTTATCAAATAATGTCTTTACGTCTACGGCGCTCTGCTTACTCACATAAACCGGCTGCGTAAGATCCAGCTTGGTCCTCGGATAGCATGTATTGGCAGCTTGTGGTAGACAAACCACACGTCCTATACTTGTCTGGGCTGTATCACCCAAGGCTATAGAGACTTCACCAAACTTCTTTTCGTCTATTGGATTAGACTGAAAAGTACCTGAAGGAGAGGTTAGGCGAACTCCCTTTTGCGTCCAATCGGCTATTAGCTTAACCTGATCCATATCGTTCATATCAAGAAAACGAAGGCGATAGGGCAGGTCATTATATACATCTACATATCTCAGCTTATTCTTTTGAGCATAGGACATATCAAAGCCGCAATCCATTCCCGCTCTATAAATCACATCCACAGAGGTGATGTAAGCATAGATCTGAGTTATCTGATAGGGGGCATTTTTATCCCATAAGTGAGTGGGAGCAAGATTGTCTCCATTGAGTAGATACTCATTAGTAACCTTGTCTGCATAGCGACTCATCACGGTCATACGGTAACTGGGTTGACCTATATAAGTACGCTGAGACAATACTTTCATCATTACAGCAACAGCGATAAAGGAGAGTAAGAAAAGTGGCCAACCTTTCAGCATCATTCGTAAGAAGATGCTGAAGCTCATGCTATGTTGTCGCTTATTGGTATTAGGAGATAGAGTACTCATTATAAAAAAGAAAAGTTAAGAACGGTCTTTCTTGCTTGTCATGATATCTAATACGAGCCGATCCGTTTCACTCATGGCGTTACGTCCAATTGAGGTAAGATTTTCGATGGTACGGTCGACATCATCATCCACAATTCCCTCTTCGCTCGTTACTACCCTATTCTGCACAGCAAGAAGAGCAGAAAAAAGAGCCGAGGAGACTCCACTTGATACCTTCATACTGCAACTTGGCTTTGCCCCATCACATAGCATACCGGTTATATTGCCTACCATATTTTTAACGGCAAAAGCCACCTGCTCACGTGTGCCGCCCAATAAATACGTAAGACCACAACTGGAGCCTGTAGCTGCCACCACACAACCACACAAAGCCGACAGACGACCGAGTTTTTGCTTAATATAAATAACCATCAGGTTGCTCAGGATAAGGGCTCTAATAGTCTCTTCCCGACTCTTACCCTCCTGACGAGCAAAGACCGCTACAGGCAGTGTAGCCGTTATTCCTTGATTGCCGCTCCCCGAATTACTCATCACAGAGACCGGAGCACCATCCATGCGGGCATCACAAGCTGCCGTTGTATAGGAGAGTATCTCGGTAAATGTAGATTGTCCCAAGTACTTACGTCCCATATCACTCCGTATCATACGTCCCACTTGATGACCGAAATTACCTTGCAAGGAAAAATCCGCCGCATTTCGATTCAGGTTAACCGCTTCTTCAATAAAAGAAAGACGCTCTATATCCGTCTCCGTGGCAAAACGATATACCGTATCAAAGTCCAATTGTCTTTCCTCTTCGTTAGCCAACGTAGCGGTCTCCTCATTCTTTACACAACGCTTATTGAGTATTACCTCTCCATTGCGAGCCACATAACTGATATTCGTATGGGTACCCTCAATAATTACCTCAGCATGTGCAGAATCTCCCTCTAATAAAACCTCAATATAGAGTTTATCCACATCTCCCTCTTTGTGTTTGATCTGGATGATTTTCTGTGCCACTATTGCTTTAGCTTTCTCAAGCTTATCACTGGAAAATCCGGATAGGACAGAAAGCTCTTTCTCAGGCTCAGCAATAACAATACCCAATGCGACAGCTATCGGCAAGCCAATCATACCGGTACCGGGTATGCCTACTCCCATAGCATTCTTGAGCATATTACTACTAAGTAAAATAGTAGCTTTCTTCACCTCTTCGCCAAGTATAGAAGAGGCTTTGGCAGCTGCCAACGCTACAGCAACAGGCTCGGTACATCCGGTTGCAGGAACGACCTCCTTGCGTAAGAGATCAATACATATATCTTCTAATTCTTTCGTCATTTCTTACCCTTATCTTCGTCCGAATCCTTAGTGTTGTTACAATACCATTTATAATAACGAGGAAGTCCGTCTTCAAGTTGCGTTTCTGCTTTCCAACCTAAATGAGCCAATCGACTTACATCCAAAAGCTTTCTGGGAGTGCCATCCGGGTGTACGCCATCGAAGGCTATGGTGCCTTCAAATTGTACTACTTTTTTTACCAAATGGGCTATTTGTGCAATGGTATGCTCTCGTCCTGTACCTACATTGAAGTGTCTGTTTCTAACCGTACCTCCGCGGGCAATATCTTCCTTCAGAGAAACATGTTCCATCACAAATAAAGCAGCCGAGGCGACATCATCGCTCCACATCAGTTCACGCAGTGGCGCACCGCTACCCCATAGGGTAAGGCAATCAGCGGAAATACCATAGTTTCCCAGCATATCTTTAATCTGCTCTTCAGTAGAATCGGCTTGATTAAAACATGCCACCGGATACCTTTTTAAGTCCTGTCGGATCAAATCATATCGTCCTTGTCGCAGGAGTTTAGCTAAATGCATTTTCCTTAGTATAGCAGGGAGGAGATGACCGGTCTCTAAATTAAAATTATCATTTGGACCATACAAGTTGGTGGGCATAAGCGCGAGCCAATCGGTTGCGTACTGTCTATTAAAGCTCTCACACATCTTCAGTCCGGCTATTTTAGCTATGGCATAAGGCTCGTTTGTCTCCTCTAATGGAGAAGTAAGCAGACTTTCCTCGCAAATAGGCTGAGGCGCACATCGGGGATAGATACAGCTGCTCCCCAGAAAAAGAAGCTTCTTCACACCACACCTAAAGCTCTCGCCCATTAAGTGCTGCTGAATAGCTAAATTACGGAATATAAAGTCTGCCCCCATACGGCTATTTGCCAGAATTCCGCCTACGAAAGCCGCTGCTATAAAAACGTACTCCGGCTTCTCCTCCTCAAAAAAAGCATGTACAGCCGTTGCATCCAAAAGGTCAAGCTCCGCATGACTCGCTGTAATTAAATGGCTGAACCCCTCCTCTTGAAGCTTGCGCAGTATGGCACTGCCTACCAAACCTCTGTGCCCCGCCACATAAATACGTGCATCTTTAGCTATCATGATTACTCGAAATAATTACACGTCTTGTAACCACCTTCCTCAAGGTACGCCTCTTTTTTCATTAGCGCCACATCGTGCAGCATCATATCCTGCACAATATCACTTAGGGAATACTCAGGATACCACTGCAATTTCTCACGGGCCTTTGCTGCATCTCCCAAAAGCGAATCCACTTCTGTAGGACGAAAGTATGCCGGATCAACAGCGAGTAAGCGACTTCCCACTCGCTTTTTTATTGTGGATAAGTAGGCTTCTCCCACACAGGTTGTAAACCGCTCTTCATCTATAGAGGTAAGTAGAGCCTGCTCCTCCTCCGCCTCTCCCTGAAACGTTATGTGGAGTCCTACCCATTCAAAAGCCATCCGTGCAAAATCTCTTACGGAAGTCGTAACACCCGTAGCCACCACATAATCGTCAGGCTGCGGTTGCTGTAAGATAAGATGCATAGAGCGCACATAGTCCTTCGCATGCCCCCAGTCTCTTTGAGCTGAAAGATTACCCAGCCATAGGCAGTTTTGCAAACCAAATACTATTCGGGCCACCGAACGGGTTATTTTCCTCGTCACGAAGGTTTCGCCCCGCAAAGGAGACTCGTGATTAAAAAGAATCCCATTGCTTGCATGTATTCCGTAAGCTTCTCGGTAATTGATGGTAATCCAATAGGCAAAAAGCTTTGCCGACGCATAGGGGCTACGCGGATAAAAAGGCGTAGTCTCTTTCTGTGGCGTTTCCTGCACTTTACCGAATAACTCACTTGTTGAGGCCTGATAATAACGAACTTTCTGCTCCATGCCCAAAAGACGTACAGCTTCCAATATACGCAGTGCCCCCAAAGCAACTACATCAGCTGTATATTCAGGCAACTCATAGCTTACCTTCACATGGCTCTGAGCAGCTAAATTATATATTTCATCCGGCTGTACCTCGGCGATAAGACGAGTTATGTTCTGACCATCTGTAAGGTCTCCATAATGCAAAAAAAAGCGTCGGTCAGCCTCATGAGGATCCTGATAGAGGTGATCTATACGCTCAGTGTTGAACATTGAAGAGCGACGCTTGACTCCATGTACCTGATATCCTTTCGATAAAAGGTATTCGCTCAAGTAAGCCCCATCTTGACCGGTTACACCGGTTATTAAAGCCACTTTACCCGTTTGTTTCATAGGATCACTCTTTACTAAATGTAAATATAATTGAGGTTGCGCCAAGTGTAATCACCTCGCCCTCTTGCAGAAGATGGTGCTCGTCCGGCATTAACTCTCGGGTATTGATAAAGGTGCCGGTCATACTATCATTATCCCATATTTCAACCTGTACTTCACCGCTCTCGGTGGGTTGTACATTGATCATGCAATGGTTACGATCTACACTAGGGTCGTTGGTACGAATAGGCACTTCTAACTCGGAAAAGCGATCGTTGTATCTCCCCACGCGGTTCAACCCCTCAACCAATGGGAAACGCTGTGCATAGCCGAATACATTCTCAATCACTTTTAGATAGGCAAAAGCAGGCATGCCAACTCCCTGTTGAGCTGGTTCAGAATTACAAACTTCCGGTTCTTCCTCTAATATTCTGAAAGCCAAACGCCGCTTACAATTGGGACAATTCAACACCACACGTCCTCCGCTACGCTCGTAGCGTCGAAGCTCCTCCTCGGTTATGCGTCGCTTGCAATAGGGACAAATGATATACTTCATAGCTTTTCGTACCGCAACAATACAAAGGGCACCCATCTGCCCCTGCATGCCATTATCCTTCAAAAGTAACCAATTATATTCACATCCTCACGCTTTAGCATGAAGAAGTGAGTCGTAGAGTCTCCTATATGAGTCAGCTACTCCACCCGCAGAATATCGTTCTAAGGCATGCTTGTGCAGTTGGGTCCTGCATAAATTATTTCGCTGTGACAGCACCTCGGCTACTGCATCAGCTAAAGCACGGCAATCAAGAAGAGGAACCGTCTTTCCTGCTTCCGGGAGATCAATAATCTCCGGGATACCTCCTACTGCAAAGGCCACTGTAGGCGTTCCGGCAAGTTGCGCTTCTATAATTGTATTGGGGAGGTTTTCTTCCAAGGAGGGGGTTAAGAAAAGATCGGCCGCTGCATAATAAAGATTCATCTCTACCGGATCTTTGACATAACCGGCCACCCTGAGATCAAAGCCCTCAAGGTCATTGCGCAGCACCCTCTCATCTGCCTTTCCAAAAACAACTGCATAAGGTAGTTGCTCCTCGCTATGACGGAGGAAATGGAATGTTTCGATAAGCTGCGCATATCCCTTTCGGGGATCTTGTGCATTAGCAGCCCCAAAGAGTATGATAGGGTCTGTTTCTGGTAGTCCAAGCTTCTGTCGGGCCTGTTTCTGATCAACAAGTCGAAAATGCTCCGTATCAGCAGCATTCACAATATGGGTTACCCGACACTCCTTTGCAAGTATCGAATTTGCAGCTTCTCGTGCAATCCACTCACTGCACCCCACGAAGCAGGGCTTTAGTTCTCTGTAGAGACGTTGTTTGCGTTGTCCAATACGGTACTCTAAGCTTTGCGGACTTTTTTGGGTCCAAGCGTTCACGTCCTTACAATGATGCGTAACAGCAGTAACAGGCCACATATCGTGCATTGTCCAAACGATAGGTTTTCTAAGTGCAACCAAATCCTCCAAAGAACGAATGGATAGAAACCCTTGATTTATCCAGTGCAAGTGAATGATATCTGCTTCCTGTACAAGAGGAGAATTTGTCACATTGAACCCTGCAATCGGATAGGAACGAGCGAAGAGCGTGCTATCCCTTTTCAGCCCGTTTCTCCTAAAAGAAGCCCATATTTCTCTATAGAATTGGACTTGTGCCCTCAAGGGAGTTGCTTGTTCCAAAGCATGCACACATGTAGACTTGCCTTCTCGTTGCAAAACGAGCAAGGATGCATCCACACCATCGTCTATGAGTGCCCGCACCAGTCGTTCTGCTGCTATGGCTGCTCCTCCGCGTACATCAAAAGTGGATAAGTGGATTACCTTCATTATAATGTATGCCGATCAGAAGTGCATGGGGGGCGTAAAGAGCAGTCCAACTGAAATAGTTAGCGCAAGTGGATTTTGATTATAATAGGTTTTTAATGGAGTACCGTCTTTAAAGTAGTAGGAGAGGGACGGCTCTACATAAAGGGAGAGAAGAGACGATAGTCGTACTGTTGCTCCGGCCCGCCCATGCAAGGACCAGCTCCACGGGAGTGTTCCCAGTGTAGTACCATTTAGCGTAGCAGAAATCACCTTATCCAACTCTCCAGCAGCTCCCACATAGAGACTGATTGATTCGTTTTGATAAGCCGTAATTCGGAAGCCTATAGGCAATCCCAAATAGTGTACATTCTGGCTTTGTTCCCAATGCATCCCATGCTGATCAAGGGAAACCTTACTATGCAGATAACTATAGTTGACACCGAATTCAAAACCGAGATATCTTCCTACTTGCAAAAGTGCATTTACCCCAAACTTAATCGGAATATCATGTCTAAACTCAGCTTGCTCGTAGAGAAGTGCAGAAACGTCACGCTCGGAATTAAAAGCCGTGCCGTTAGTTCCTTTCATAAGAAACATACCCCCGGGAGACATGTCTGCTGTTCCAAATGAGCGACTTCCACTCGCATAAGCAAGGAATGAGGCTCTTATAGAGAGATCTTTGTTCTCTTCTTCCTCTTTTACGCTCCGAATGGTAGCAACAGCTTGTAATGGCTGCGGTTGTATCTCCTCCTTAGATCCCTGTAGTACTATCGTCTCCTCACTGTTTGCCCGGTTAGTTGTCTGTTCCTCAACGTTACTTAAGGATTCTTCGTCATGTTTATCGGGGGCAGTCATGGAAGAATTAGATAGTTCCTTCATCTGCTGGCTCTCTTCTCGTAAAGACTGAGGATGCGTATCACCACGCAGGGCTTGTGCATTACGCTCATGCTTTGCAGAGTTGACCTGATTCTCTTCCTCGGAATACACATGCTTTGGCTCTGTAGAGTGCCGGCTTGGCTCCTCTATTACAGCAGCGACCTCAGAGGTGCTATTATATTGTCGCTGAAGCGTCTTGTCCATGCCTACCCAGATGGATAAGCCTACTCCCAATACAGCCAGTACAGCTGCCGCCACACGAAGTATCGGCAGAGCGTATACTTTGTGCTGCTTAGGCTTGGGCGTAGCAGACGCTAATGTGGCAGATATACGCATCCACACCTCATCCAAATCCTCTTGAGGTGCTGCATTGCCGGAAGCGTTTAGCCGCTTGCGTAGCAGCTCCTCCTTGCTTTGCTCTTGCTTTATATCCTTATTATATCTCATGGGTTTTATACCATTTTTTAATCTCGGCGGCTAAGCGCTGTTTAGCACGTGCCAGTTGTCCCGAGCTACTCTTTTCATTGATTCCCAATAGGGAGGCGATCTGCTTATGACTCATTCCCTCTACCACAAACAAATTGAACACCATTCGGTAGCCCTCGGGTAAAGCTGCTACCATTGTTTGTAGATCTTCTATGGGAATACGAGCTACTTCTTCTTCGTCTATCTCATCCCATGCAGGCCCCTCGCTGCATACATCCTCATTGAGCGGTACGAAAGAGATGCGTTTTGCTTGCCTAAGGTGCATCAAAGCTTCATTGACAAACAACCTTGAGAGCCAAGATTTAAGACTTCCCTCGCCTCTATACTCATATTTCCCGATCTGCTCGTACGAGTGGATAAACGCATCATGGAGCACATCCTTGGCAGTTTCTCTATCCGGCACGTAACGCAGAATCAGATTGTAAAGGTATGGAGCATACAGACGATATAATGCACCGAAGGCCTCTCTATTACCCTCTTTTATTCGTTTGCTAAGCTCCTGCTCTGTCACCACTCTATGGGAATCGTTATTATAATACCATTGCGAAAGTAATTAATATTTCCCTTTTCAGCCTCTCCCTCACCCACACGCTTTGCAGTCAGAAGAGGCGCTCCGTTACTATCTTGCTTGTAATCAATGAGGAACGTAAAAGACTGGCTATCAGAATACTGTATTGTTAAAGGTTCCTCTTTTAGTTTTTCTTCAGGAAGTGGACCTAAGGCCAAGAAGAAATTCAACTGTGCAGAAGGATAGAGGCCCACAAAATAGCTGGTTCCGTAGTAAAACTTCGGCTTCGGCTCAGTCACACTCTTGTCAATCGGAGTACCATAAGCACGGTGCTCTAATGGTAAAGTTCGCCCTCGCCACAAAGCCGAGAAAGCATGCTCTGTAGCCTCATTCATGGTAGGCTCTTTGTCTTTATTTTCTCCTCCTCCCTGCCATAGCTTCTCAGGAAGTGGATTAGCAAATCGGAAATAGAGCGTAACCGGAGCAGGCGTTGTATCTTTCAAGTCGTAGCCACTGCGTGCGATCTCCTCCTCACTAAGCTCAATACGTAAGAGTCGATTCTTTGAGATTACGACCTCCTTTCCATCCACCTTTATTTTTGTTACAAAGCTACGATCTTCAGACGTGTAATGACGCATTTCAATTTGGCGCTCAACTCCTCCGGGCAAGTGGAGGATAAACAACTGGGGTTCAAAGTAGTTGGGTTGAAATTCTCCAAATTCAAGTACATAATACGCCTCATCCATTTGCGACACGGTCAGCGCATGAAACCGCTCTCTATTGGCACGCATCTTATCTCGAGCAGGCTCTCCTTCACAATAGAATTTTCTGTCATTCCATTTGATATAAACCTCACTCAGATAAGCCTCGCCCTCTTTAGTCTTCGGTATAATTAGCGGGTGCCCCTCGCTGTCGGTAAGGTCAATTTTCAAGGATATATTGGCGTAATCCATGATCAAACCATTACCTCCATCATTGAAAGGGAGACACCCACTAATTGCAACCACAAACAGGAGTAAGAACAAATACTGTGTCGTTTTTTTCATGTGTTGGTGTGTATTGTGTTGTGTTGGCGTGTTGAGTCGTCTATTGTTTACTTCGCTCTATTTCCTGTCTTCACCTATATAATGCAGACCTACAGGAAATACTGCATCAAGAGGAGAAAAAACTTTCATTTTTTTCTTAGCTTCTAATAAATCCCCCTTTTTTCCCTATGATTCAAGCGATTAGCCTATATATAAAAAGTATTCACCCTCTCACTACTCAAAACATCTGTATTTTTCATTTGAGGGACTATACTTTTTTGAAGCCCTCAGAGCCTGTTTCGGAAGAAACATAAATTCAATACTTTATTGCTACTTTTGTCTCGCAAGAATGTATGTATCCCGTGTGGAAAAGATGCAATAGATCGAGTTCTATTCAAGCATTTCACTGTGAAAGAGTACTTACTTCCACCCATTTCAATCCAAGTAACGAAAAGCCGTAACACGATAATTCAACTAACTTATCATATAATTATAATGAAGAGGATTATTCCATTTATCACACTGCTAGCACTATTTGTTGTAGGAGGTTGTAACAACGAACCGGACGATAATAACCCTAATCCGGAGCCCAAACCGCAAGCTCACAACTACAAGGCTCTCTTCCAAGCAGAGCCTTCCTCTGTCTCTGCGGCCGGCGGAGATGGGCGTATTATCGGCACGCTGCAAGAACTCTCCCAAGATGGGAAAATAGAGAGCGAGAAGCCACTCAAGCCAAATGAATACACGCTTAAGCTTATCTCAGGCAATAAAGAGCAGATCACCCTGGACGAAATAGGTAAGACCTTCTCCATTGTACAAGGCGATGCCGCTACCTTTGAGTTGGAAGCCTTTGTCACATCCGGAGTTGCCAAGGGCCAGAAGCAAAAGATCACTATCATGCGTGCAGGTACTATCACCTACACATTTGATGCTACGCCCGATTGCTTCGCTGCTAATGGCGGACGGGGTACTGTGACCGGCAAACGTATCATTACCGATGCCGACGGCAAAACTATTGAAGAGAAGGCTCTGGAGGCAAAAGACTTCTCGCTTTCCTTAACGAGTAGTGCAAAGGGAATCCGCATTGATGCAGCGGCCAAAACCTTTGTCGTAGAGGAAGGAAATGCCGCAGAATTTGAATTGGAAGTGGCAGCCGAAGGAAGTGCGCCACAAAAGCTCCGCATCCGACGCGAAGGAACGCTCACCTTCTCCTTTGAGGCTAAGCCGGCCTCTTTCTCCGCACAGGGTGGCGAAGGAATAGTCCTCGGTAAGCAAGCCGCTACCGATGGAAGTGGCAAGGTGGTAGAAGAAAAGGTACTCGCTGCAAAAGACTTTTCTCTAACGCTCAAGGAGGGTAATGCCTCGGAGATCACCATTGACACCGACAAAAAGAACTTTACCATAGCAAAGGGGACGAAAGCTGCCGCCTTTACACTTGAAGCAAAGCCGCATATGGACGGTGCCACTGCTACACAGCTCACTATACACCGCAAAGCCGGAGAAACACCCAACCCAAATCCCGAAATTATGCTACCACTCAATTATGTAGCAGAGTATAATGTGGCACAGGACGGCATATCCTTTGCCACAAGTCAAGCTAATAATGCCTCCGGCTACTTTACTTGGGACGATGCCGTGGCTAAGTTCTCAAATATTACTATTGCCGGCAAATCTTACCACATGCCGAGCCGTGAAGAGTGGTATGCGATTGCTCCGAATTGGGTAGGTAAGCGACCCTATATAGTGTTTGATACCAATGGAGTAGAGGAATACAAAGATAAATCCGAAACGGTTGTGGTTAATGGGGAAACCATCACCTCCACCAACGACTACTACAGTGAGGGTGGCAAAGTATGCTATGCCATTCGCTTCAAGGGCACCAAGTACCACTCGGCTTGGGTCTACTCCTATGCAGACAATCAATATGGAGGGGGTAAGATCTTGATCATACTGGCCCGCCCCATTGAGGAGGGATCCGAGGTTACGATAAAGGATATTATGACCAACTCTTTCTGGGACAAAGATAAGGATAAGGACGTGCTGCGTGTTTTCCCTGCCTGTGGAAGCAATACATCCGGAACGGGACAAAAGGGGGATATGCTCACCGTGGGAGAGTATGGTTACTATTGGGCCGGTACATCCGATTATAAGGGCTACTACTTCATGGGCTTCAATATGCAGTTTGCCTATACCAGCTTTGACGGATACTATAAGTTCTACGGACGTTCTATCAGGCTTTTTGAAACAAGGACCAAATAAACCTTCGTAGCAAGGGGCTTAATACACAAATCAGGTGATGTACGCTCTCGGTGCATTACCTGATTTCTTTTAGTACGTGAATAGAGTGACCTTTAGCGCGTGGTTCAACTGATATTTCCCCAACGCTCTTCCCTCGGATAGAGCCGTTCAAGCTCCAGCCACATCGGTGCATAGAGAGGATTCTTTGCCTCCGGGTCGGCAGCGAGTACATCGCTTGCAACAGCCCCTGCAAGACGCATAAGGAGCACATCCTCTGTGGGTTTGGCAAGGGAGAGCTTACTCAAGTCTCCGCTCTGCCGAGTACCCTCTATATCCCCTGCCCCCCGGAGCTTCATATCCTCCTCGGCAATTACAAAACCATCCGTAGTGCTTGTCATCACCTCCATTCGTCGCTTAGCAGTATATGAGAGCGCTCGCGGGGTAACTAAGATGCAGTAGCTTTGATTGTCTCCACGGCCAACCCGACCACGCAATTGATGTAACTGACTCAAGCCAAAGCGATCAGCATTTTCAATCATCATCACCGTTGCATTAGGGACATCTACTCCTACCTCAATCACGGTCGTAGAGAGAAGAATAGGTACCTCATTACGAGCAAAAGCATCCATTCTCTCTTGTTTATCCTTTGGCGGGAGTTTGCCATGCACCCAAGTTACGTTACGCTCACCGAACATATAGACAAATCGCTTGTAACCGGTCTCCAAGTTGGCATAATCACTTGCCTCCGAACCCTCTATCATAGGGAAAACCACATACACCTGCCTTCCTTCGGCTATTCGATCACGTATAAAATCATAGGCAAGAGATATACCGTCTTCATACAGATGCTTTGTTACAATTGGCTTGCGTCCGGGGGGAAGTTCATCTATGGTAGAGATATCCAAGTCTCCATAAAGTGTCATGGCCAGTGTGCGCGGTATCGGTGTAGCACTCATTATAAGGATATGCGGTAGCACATCAGTGGCTTTACCCCAAAGCTTAGCACGCTGTGCCACGCCAAAGCGGTGCTGTTCATCAATCACGGCAAGCCCCAGATGGGCAAAGCACACGCCCTCCTCAATAAGTGCATGCGTACCGACCAATATAGGTAGTGTACCATCAGCACTTCCTTCTAATATAGGGCGACGCTCTTTGGGTGTTGAGCTGCCGGTAAGCAATGCGACCTCAACGCCAATAGGTGACAGCAAACGACTGAGTGTAGCGTAGTGCTGTGCCGCCAAAATCTCCGTAGGAGCCATAAGGCAGCTTTGGTAACCATTGTCAATGGCCAGCAGCATAGAGAAAGCCGCTACTAAGGTTTTTCCGGAGCCTACATCTCCTTGCAGGAGGCGATTCATCTGGTGTCCGGCATTGCAGTCTAACCGAATCTCACGTATCACACGCTTTTGGGCTTGTGTAAGCGAAAAAGGGAGGGAGTCATAAAGGCTGTTGAACGTAAATCCCACATGCTCAAAGCGATACCCCTCAAAACGCTTATGCCGCTCCAACTTGGTTTGGCGAAGCATGAGCTGCAAATAGAATAGCTCATCAAACTTAAGACGATGAATCGCCGCTTGCAGCTCTTTTGTACTTCGAGGCACATGAATCTGTTGCAGTGCGTCGGGTAATGGGATAAGGTGCTGTTGCGCACATATCTCACTTGGAAGAGTCTCCTCTACATAGGTAGGAATAAGGTGCAACAAGGAGGCGATGATCTTGCCTAATACACTTGGGGTGAGACGTGCACGCTTCATCTTTTCGGTCGTATTATACACCCCATAGAGAGCGCCCACTGCCAAGTCGGGGCTCTCGGCAGGCGTTAACTCAGGATGAGAGACCGAATAAATACCATTATAGAGACGAGGTTGCCCTAAAAGTACATAACACTTCCCTTCCGGATAACGCTTCTTGAGCCAATCACTTCCTTTAAACCAAACAAGCTCTACTTGCCCGGTTGCATCCTTAAATGTTGCTTTAAGGCGTTGCTTACGGCCTACTCCTTCTTGTCGGTAGTCAGTCAGATATCCTTTAAGTTGTACTTCACGGTGAATATTGCGCAACTCCCGAATGGGTGTAATCACTGTACGATCTACATAACGGAACGGGAAGTAATAAATCAGATCACGATAAGTGCGTAGCCCCAACTCATTCTCTAACAGAGTCGCTCGCTTCTCCCCAAGCGTGGGAAGATAACGAAGAGGAGTATCTAAGTAATTACGTTGTTGAGGCATAGACTACTCTATTCTTTGTCGGAGTGCATCGAATAGAAAGGCATCCAAGGGGGTCGTGATCTTTATATTCTCCTCGTTCCCTTTTACCAGAGCTATCTCAGCCCTGGGGAAAGCGGTTTCATATACGGAGCAATCATCGGTAAAGGAGTTGCGGTATGGCTCTTGGTATGCCCTACATAGAAGAGCCGCGCGGAATACTTGAGGGGTCTGCACTACCAAGAAGTTGCTTCGATCGACTGCGCAAGAGCCGTTTTCATTCTTTTGCCTAAGGCTATCGCGTAAGGGGAGAAAAGGCACTGCCGCTCCCTTCAGATCTGCTTCCAAAAGGAGTTGTTCTATCACTTGAGCTGCCACAAACGGACGCACTGCATCATGCACAGCTACCAGACCCTCTTGGGGAGATATAGCGAGGGCATTACGCACAGACTCATAACGAGTTGCTCCACCCTTCACATAGTGGATTGGTACCTTGAGAGAGAGCGGCTTAACTAACTCTTGCGTATAGAAAATATACTCCTCCGGAAGCGAAAGTATGATCTCAGAAGCAAAAGGCGCTATTCTCCGAAGGGTATAACCGATAAGCGGCTCGCCCTGAAACAAGACGAACTGCTTAGGCAAGGTTGCACCAAAGCGTACACCGCTACCCCCTGCCGGGATAATAAAGGTTGCACGCATAGTCTCAGACATATCTCTCCTACAACAGATTTACCGGCTCGTTTGTTTGAGAATTTCCTCATAGACCGCTATGGCACAGCCGGAAATAAAAGTTTCCCCTGCAATGTAAAAGGGACGTTCAGTAAACTCAATATCCATCATTAGGGGAGTAGCCTATACAAGCCCCTCCCCACTTTATCGGCTACTTATCGCGAATAAACACATTAATTGGTACGCCGTTGAAGTCCCAGTTCTCGCGAATCTTATTCTCCAAAAAACGCTTATAAGGCTCCTTTACCCATTTACTTAAGTTGGTATAGAAAGCAAAGGAGGGCACAGCGGTCGGGATTTGCATTACATACTTTATTTTGATGTACTTACCCTTCCACGAAGGGGGAGGCGTCTGCTCTATAATAGGCAACATAACCTCATTCAGCTTATGTGTAGGTATACGGCTTTTTCTCCGATTATATACTCCCTGCGCTGTCTCAAGTATTTTAAAGATTCGTTGCTTAGTGAGTGCCGATACAAATAGTATAGGAAAATCGGTAAAAGGCGCCAATCGCTCGCGAATTGCAGCCTCAAAATGCCTAATAGCAGCCGGAGACTTATCCTCCACCAAATCCCACTTATTGAC
This sequence comes from Porphyromonas miyakawae, assembly GCF_045865415.1. Taxonomy (NCBI): domain Bacteria; kingdom Pseudomonadati; phylum Bacteroidota; class Bacteroidia; order Bacteroidales; family Porphyromonadaceae; genus Porphyromonas; species Porphyromonas miyakawae. The sequence continues at coordinate 373,499 of NZ_BAAFSF010000001.1, read as the reverse complement.
ACACACTACCAAGCCTTTACTATTGCGCAAGGCAAGTGAAATAATATTCACATCTTGTGCCTCTATGCCGCGTGTAGCATCAATTAGTGCGATAGCCACATCACAATATTCAATCGCACGAATTGCCCTAATCACTGAGTAGTACTCGGGATCTTCCTGCACCTTACCCTTCTTGCGGATACCGGCTGTATCCACAAGATAAAAGTTCATTCCAAACTTATTATACTCTGTATAGATAGCATCCCTCGTTGTGCCGGCTATGTTGGTTACAATGTTGCGATCCTCACCGAGAAAAGCATTAATTAAAGAGGACTTACCTGCATTTGGACGCCCTATCACGGCAAAGTGAGGCAAATCCTTTTCTGTTGTCTCCCGCTCCTTCGGCTTAAAGAGGCTCACCACTTTATCCAACAGATCGCCTGTTCCGCTGCCGTTGATGGCACTTACAGGATAGGGATCGCCTAATCCAAGTGCGTAAAACTCAGCACTCTGCATTCCTATCTCAAAATTGTCGGCTTTATTCGCCACCACTAATATAGGACGATCGCTTCGACGCAGGACATTCGATACCTCTTTGTCTAATTCATTGATACCATCTTGTACATCTACCACAAAAAGGATTACATCCGCCTCCTCTACTGCTATAATAGCTTGCTTGTTGATTTCGCTCTCAAATACGTCATCGCTACCGGCCACCCAGCCACCGGTATCCACCACCGAGAAGGTCTTTCCCGTCCACTCCGCATGCCCATACTGCCGATCACGCGTCGTGCCGGCTTCATCGTTGACAATTGCTTGGCGAGTGCCAACCAACCGATTAAAAAGGGTACTCTTCCCCACATTGGGGCGCCCCACAATAGCTACCAAATGTCCCATAATCGCTCTAAACTCGCTTTTAGAACAAGTTTTACCTCATTTTGTTCACTATTAACCGGCGTAGCTAAAAAAGGCTCAACCGAAAAGGCAACCTTTCTTTATGCAAAAAGTTAGCCTTAAAATATTTTGCAAGTATTTTATCCGAGGAAATTCATTCCCCCCACACCCTCCCCGAAACATCTATAACTTTCAAATGAAACATCTATAACTTTTAATTAAAAGATCAGTACCTTTCGTTTGAAACTTTCTGATCTTTTAGACGAGAGATCTACATCCTTTGTAAAGTCCTTATCTTATGCGCCTACTCAACAAACAATCCGCATTTTCACTTGTTGGGGAAGCATATTTTTCCGGACAATATAGAAAAGTGTCTATTAGTTTGAAAAAGCCTTGCCGTTGATTACCTTTGCAAGAGAATTAGACAAGCATGAAAGAGGAACTCCACACCCCCCAGACGGAAGCCGGGTGCTATCACGTACCGGTGCTTCGAGAGCGCTCCGTAGAGCTCTTGGTGACTGACCCTGATGGTATCTATATAGATGCCACATTTGGCGGAGGTGGGCATACGCGCTGTATTTTAGAGCAACTCTCCGCACAAGGGCACTTATACGGCTTTGATCAAGATCCTGATGCAGCCGCCAATGCGCCAGAGGATGAGCGTTTTACTTTTATTGCGTCCAACTTTCGTTATGCAGCCCATTGGATGGAGTACTATGGGGTGTCGCAGGTGCAAGGAATTCTTGCCGACTTGGGGGTTTCGTCGCACCACTTTGATACACCTGAGCGAGGCTTTAGCTTTCGCTTTGAGGAGGCACTTCCCGACATGCGTATGAACCCGCGTGCAGGGATCTCGGCAGCCGAATTGATCAATAGTGCTGCAGAAAGCGAATTGGCTGATATTCTCTATCAATACGGAGAGCTACACGATGCTCGACAGATCGCAGCTGCACTTGTAAAAGCCCGTACCGACATGCCGATCCGGTCCATGGAAAAGTTAGTGGCTTGTCTACAACCCTATTTGCCCCATGCTTCCGAGCAACGTCGCAATAAGCTAAGCCGTATTTTCCAGGCTTTTCGAATAGAAATAAACGATGAATTAGGCGCCTTGAAGGCGCTGTTGACTGCTTCCGAGGAGTTGCTCCCCGTAGGTGGACGCATCGCCATACTCACTTACCACTCTTTAGAGGATCGAATTGTGAAGCAATGGCTTAAGCAGGAGGTGACTATCACAAAGCAGCAAGCTATGCTTTATGGTGCTGCGCCACGCCTGTTTAAGGCAGTCAACAACAAACCCATTACAGCAGGAGCTGATGAACTGGCACGCAATAGCCGCTCCCGAAGTGCCAAGCTAAGAGTTGCAGAGCGTCAGTAGAGGTCATGAGACTAACAGAGGAAGAATATAACGATATAGTCAACGAGGCTTCTGCCCCCGCTTCAGCGGAAGAGCAACCCTTCACCTCACCTTTTCAGGAAGAGAAAGGACCTTCCGAAGACCATCTTGAGCAAGAAGAGGAGGAGCTGTCTGAAACCACAGCGCCTTTGCCGCAAGAGGCTTCTCAACACTTTTCCGAGGAACGCATATCACAAACACCACCGCCCAAGAAGAAGGCAAAGAAATACCGCAGTCCTCTCTATTGGCTGAGTGGTGGATTGATAGTGCGCTTTATCAATAGTAGGTGGGCACCGTTGGTTGTATGGATATTCTTTTTATTTTTCTGCAACGTAGCTCTGGGCTATGTAACCATATCCCAAACCAAGCAGATCAGTAAACTGGAAAACGAGTTAGAGACCGTCCGTAATAAGCAGCTATTCATCAAAGCCGATATATCGCGTCTGACTCGAGAGGAAACTATGCGCACTCGACTTGAAGAGCTAAACTCCACCGTGACAGAGAAAGAAGATCAACCCTTTGTGATCTACTATGGCAGAGACAACAAAAACTGAGTCCAATCAGGAGGTACAGGAGCGCGTACGCAAGGAACGTAAACACATGCTTCGCCGATACCGCACCATCATTGGTACGGCTTTCGTAGGCTTTGTCATAGCGATTTGGTGCACTGTATATAAGATTATGTTTGTGGAGGGGGCAAAGTGGCTCGAAGTAGGAGAAACGCTCAGTCCGCCCAAAGAGGACTCAATTCCTCCCCTAAGAGGCAGTATCTATGCAGCAGAGGGAGAGTTGCTCTCTATTTCAGCTCCCTACTACAAATTGTTTTTTGATTTCAAGAGTGAATCGGTACAAATTCTAAAGAAAAAAGGCGCCTACACCCAGAAGATGGAAGAGCTGGCAGATGCGCTTGTAAACATTGTACAAAGCACTCCTCTAAATAAAAAGGAGCTTCTTGCACGCTGGCAGAAAGGGGATAAGAAAGGCTCTCGGGCCTTTAATCTGATAGGCAAAGAGATCTCCTACATGGAGTTTGAGCAGCTCAAGTCGCACCCTGCATTGTATTACCAATATGTAAACAGCAAGGGAGGAAAGTCTACAGTTAGCCTTTTGCGGTGCATTCGCAAGGAGGAGCGACAGCGCCGTATGCATCCCTACGACGATTTGGCAGGAACCGTTATAGGCAACGTATTAGGGGATGGAGATGGTAATTTGCTTACCAAAGGCGCTTCCGGATTAGAAGCCGGCTACGACTCTTTACTCGTGGGTCGCCCCGGCAGAACGCTTAAGCAGCGCATCGGGGGCTCGTGGACTGAGATTACTTTGGAAGAGCCTCATAGTGGTGGCTCGCTCTACACGACCATCAATGTAGATCTGCAAAAAATTACTGACCGGGCACTTGAAAAGCGACTTATCGAAACACAAGGCAACCGAGGAACCGCAATTCTGATGGAGGTATCTACCGGACGAATTATAGCCATGAGCAACCTCAGCCGAAGAGATAGTGCGCATTATGAGCCGGCTTATTGCATTGCTTTTAGCGACTTTTTCCACCCCGGCAGCGTCTTTAAGGCTGCTACTATAATGGCTGCTTTGGAGGATGGGGTCGTTACACCTACCAGCCTCATAGATGTCGGTCCCGGCTATTACAGAATAGGACGGCGCACCATTACCGATCACGGAAGCCAACTGAAGGGATCTATTACTGTAGAGAAATGTATCGCACTCTCCAGCAACGTGGCAATGGCTAAAATAGCACTCAAAGGGTACAGCGACAACCCCCAACGCTTCATCGACAAAGTGAAAAGCTTTGGACTATGCGATGATCTCCAATTGGAGATCCCGGGTTATGCAACCACTCGCATCAAGGACGTTACAGACCCTACTTGGAGTGCCATTAGTCTTCCTTGGATAGCTCATGGTTACGAAACGCAGGTTACCCCGATTACTCTGGCTACCTTTTATGCAGCGATAGCCAACGGCGGACACTATCTCCGTCCCTATCTGGTAGATAGTGTAGTCTCTGTAGATGGTCACATCCTCTATAGAGGTGAGAGAAGGGTTCTACGCGACTCCATATGCAGCCCGGCCACTGCCCAAGCACTTCAAAAGATGCTCCGCATGGTGGTAACAGAGGGAACCGGAAAATTGGCGCAATCCGATATAGTCAATATCAGTGGAAAGAGTGGTACGGCGCAAGTAGGCTCCACAGGGCGTGGATATATCTATTCAGCCTCTTTCTGCGGCATTTTCCCCTCGGAAGCCCCGGAGTATGTTTGCTTCGTAGATATTATTGCACCACGACGCATATCCATTTACGGAGGACCTATATCCGCACCGGTAGTAAAAGAGATAGCCGAGGGGGTCACACTGCACAATCACCGGTATAATCCCAATCATCTCAAGGAGGTTATCCAACCATTGGAGCCCTCTCTCTCTAAAGTATCACGACCCGGCAAACAACAATTTAAGGCAACCGGTAAGATGCCCGGTGTAATAGGCTTATCCGCTGCTGATGCCACCTATAGCCTGATGCGTATCGGACTCAAGGTAAAACTTGAAGGAAATGGATTTGTGGTAGCCCAACAACCGGCTGCCGGAAGTCCTATCGATGCCTCTACCGTTGTAAGTCTCTCTCTGGAAAGCATCAAGTCACAATCTAACGCAAATCATCTTTCTAATACCTCATCCAATGACAGATAGTGCCACACCTTGCTCATACTCCCTTAAAGAGATCCTTAGCATACTCAGTACATTGCATCCTGAAGTATCGGGGCATGCCTTATTCGATGCAACGTATTCTCATATTACGGCCGACTCGCGTCAGGTTGTTGAAAAAAGCCTTTTTATAGCGGTTAACGGAGCCGTCCGCGATGGATGGGAGTTCCTTGATACAGCATTGGACAAAGGGGCATCGGTAGTGGTAAGTGAGCACTTTCCTGCCGAGGCGGAGCAGGCGCGGATAAATGAAGCCGGAGCAACGCACATCCGCATCACTTCCTCTCGCCTTGCTTTAGCCTATTTAGCATCGGCATTTTATGGAAATCCATCCCAACGGCTTGCCTTGGTAGCAGTGACCGGCACAAATGGCAAAACAACCACTACTACCCTTCTGCACCGTCTATTCCTTGATATGGGATTCAAAGCCGGATTAATTGGCACTATTGAGAATTGCATCAATCAAGAGGCTACCCCCGCTAAACTAACTACCCCTGACCCCATTGCGCTAAATAGACTTCTGTACGAGATGGCTGAAGCAGGCTGTCAGTACGTTTTTATGGAAGCTTCCTCACATGCCATTGATCAGGATCGTATCGCAGGGCTGCACATTGCAGGTGCTCTCTTTACCAATCTGACACGTGACCACATCGACTATCACAAGACTATGGATGCCTACATAGCCGCTAAGAAAAAGCTATTTGACAGCTTACCACAAGAAAGCTTTGCATTAGTCAATCAAGACGACCGACATGCAAGTGTAATGCTTCAGAACTGCCGGGCTTCCCACTATAGTTATGCGCTGCACGCTCCTGCCGACTTCCAAGCGCGAGTATTGGAACACACTCTATCAGGCACCTTGCTACAAATTGATGGGCAGGAGGTATGGACCCGCTTAGTTGGAGATTTTAATGTGTACAATGTGCTCTCTGCATGGGCTACCGCTTCACTATTACTAAAGGCAGAGGATGAGGAATCACATAAAAATATTTTAATTGCTCTCAGCCGCTTAGACCATGCCAGAGGTCGCTTTGAAGTTATTTCCTCCAACCGTTGTACAGCTATCGTGGACTATGCCCACACACCGGACGCCTTGGAGAAAGTACTCGACACCATTGGCGAACTGTTAGCAGAAGAGGGAGGCGTGATCTCCGTTGTGGGAGCAGGAGGCAATCGAGATCAGGGCAAACGACCTATGATGGCTCGCTGTGCCTTTGACCGCTCTTCGCAACTCATTCTCACCACAGACAACCCACGCTTTGAAGAGCCGGAGGCTATCATTGAAGACATGAAGAAGGGGTTAACGGCAGAAGAGCAACTTCGCACTCTTTGTATCACAGACAGAGCAGAAGCCATACGCACTGCTGTTGCATTGGCAAAGCCAAAAGACGTTGTACTCGTTGCCGGAAAAGGACACGAAACTTATCAAGAGGTGAAGGGCGTCCGCCATCATTTTGATGATGCCGAGATTCTTCGTACATTGCTTAACAACTAAACATTTATACCATGCTCTACTATTTAGGTTCCTTACTAGACAAATGGGATATAGCAGGTGCACGCTTGCTACATTATGTATCTTTCCGTGCCATGATAGCCTTTGTACTATCGTTGCTCATTACAACATGGGTCGGAGGGGCCATTATACGTAGTTTACGTAAGCATCAGATTGGAGAGACAATTCGCGACTTGGATTTGGAGGGGCAACTAAGTAAAAAAGGCACACCCACGATGGGGGGTATTATCATTATTATCGCCATTATTGTTCCTACACTTCTCTTAGCCAGACTGGATAATGTGTACATCATCCTCATGCTGATTACGACTTTGCTGATGGGATCACTGGGCTTTTTGGATGACTATATAAAAGTATTCAAGAAGCGTAAGGAGGGATTGCATGGACGTTACAAGATAATCGGGCAAATTGCAGTTGGAACTATTGTAGCAACGGTGCTATTCCTTAGTCCACAAGCAGCTATTAGAGAGAATAGCGAGACCTACATGGATGGGCATGTCACAGAAGTGAATTTTGCTGATAAGGAAACGAAGAGCACCAAAACGACTATCCCCTTTGTAAAAAACAACAATTTTGACTACGCTGATATACTGCCCTTCAAAGGAGAGGCTAAGCAAGTAGCGGGCTGGATCCTCTTTATCATTGTAAGCATCCTTATAGTCACCTTTATCAGTAATTCCGTTAACTTAACCGACGGGTTAGATGGGTTGGCAGCCGGATGTTCAGCTCCGGTTGGGATGGTGCTACTCATCATGGCATACGTATCGAGCCATATAGAACTCTCCTCATACCTAAATATCATGTTCATACCCTCAAGCGAGGAATTAGTAATCTTTGCAGCTGCCTTTGTTGGAGCCACACTGGGCTTTCTATGGTACAACGGCTATCCGGCACAAGTATTTATGGGCGATACAGGAAGTTTAATGCTGGGAGGAATTATTGCAGCCTTCGCCATTATGATACGCAAAGAGTTTCTGCTTCCTATCCTCTGTGGTTTATTCTTTGTCGAAGGACTCTCGTCCTTGGCACAAACGGCTTACTTCAAAATAACGAAGCGGCGCACCGGTACAGGTAAGCGCATCTTTAAGATGTCGCCATTGCATCATCACTTTCAAAAGCCCGGCAATAGCGGAATAGATGCACTCATACAACGACCTATGAATGTAATCCCCGAGAGCAAGATTAGCATACGCTTTTGGCTAATTGCTCTTATTTTAGCAGCTTTATCTATTGCTACACTTAAGATGCGATAAATAAATATGGCACAACCAAGACTTTTCCTATTAGATGCCTATGCACTAATCTTCCGCGGTTATTATGCCCTCATACGCTCCCCAAGGATTAACTCAAAAGGAGAAAATGTGAGTGCTACTTACGGCTTTGCCCTTACCCTCTTTGATATATTAACCAAGTATAATCCGGACTACATAGCTGTAGCTTTCGATAAAGAGGGAGGATCCTTTCGCAACGAGCTGTACAAGGACTATAAGGCACAACGAAGTGCTACCCCGGAAGACATCCTTAGCTCCGTACCGATCATTCACCAATTGCTGGATGCGCTTCATATCCCTGCTATTGGTGTAAAAGGATTTGAAGCGGATGATGTGATCGGCACCTTATCGCAGCGTGCCGAAAAGGAAGGGTATCGCACCTTTATGGTAACACCAGATAAGGACTATGGTCAGCTCGTTACTGAGTTGTCTACTATGCTGGTTCCTATCACAGGAGGCTTCAAAGAAATGGGGATAGCAGATGTTTGTGCAAAGCACGATATAAGTAACCCCAAGCAGTTAATCGACTGGTTAGGCTTAGTGGGAGATACCTCCGACAATGTCCCCGGCTGCCCCGGTATAGGTCCTAAGACAGCCTCTACACTGCTACGGCAATACCCCTCAATCGAAAGCCTTTATGAGCACCTGAATGATCTAAAGCCGGCACACAAAAAGAAGTTAGAGGAGAATCGTGAGACTACACTTATCTCTAAAGAGTTGGTAGAGATTAGACTGGATGTACCTATAGAGGAGTCCATTAAGTCTTTTGCCCGAAAAGAGGCAGACAGAGACTCCTTAACGGCTCTTTTGGAGCAATTGGAGTTCAAGTCTTTACTCAACCGACTTTATCCTAAGCAGTCTCTCGGCACTCTCTTTGATACAGCAAACAGGGATCACTCTTCTTCCGAAGTGAACATACAGAAGCCTGAACCGGAGGGCTACAGCTATCAGACGAGAGATACCAACTATCGCCTTTTGCAAACTGAGCAGGAGCTCGCCATTCTCTGGAAACGGCTCTCAGAAGCTGACTCTTTTGCTTTTGATACGGAGACAGATGGTACAGATCCCTTATTGTGCCATATAGTAGGCCTTTCCGTAGCAGTTGCGCCCGGTGAGTCCTATTTCGTACTACTCCCCACAGACCGGGAGGCGGTTTGTCACATTCTCTCTCCGCTCTCCTCTTTCATGACCGATACGCACATTCTAAAAGTGGCGCAAAACGCTAAGTTTGATACCGAGGTACTTGCCCGCTATGGAGTCGCTTATCCAACGCCTCTCTTTGATACGATGATAGCGCATTACTTGGTAGCACCTGAAAAACCTCACAACTTAGATGCACAAGCGCTTCAGTATCTCTCATGGAAGATGGTGCCTTATAAGGCTCTCTCTGATAAGAAAAACTTCTCTTTGCGACAAGATGTACCTGCAGCTCTGCTCAGCGACTATTCCGCTGAGGATGCCGATGTCACTCTTCGTCTTCAACCCATACTAAAGAAAGAACTTTGCAACGACTCTCTGCAAACACTCTTTGACGAGGTAGAAATGCCTTTGGTTGCTGTTCTGAAAGATATGGAGGAGTATGGTGTGAGACTGGATGTGGATCGACTCAATGAAGCAGGGAAAGGGCTTAAAAACCAATTAGAAAGATTAGAAAAAGAGATAATTGATATAGCCGGCAAACGCTTTAATCTTAACAGCCCCGCACAAGTAGGCGAGGTGCTCTTTGACGATTTACAGATAGACGCTCGTCCGGCAAAAACTAAAACTGGCTTCTATGCAACAAGCGAGGAGGTACTGGATAAGTATCGTGTGGACCACCCTATTGTAGATAAATTGCTTGAGTGGCGTGGCATTCGTAAGCTGGTGAGTACCTATATTGAAGCTCTACCGGGCTTTCTTCATGCTGATGGCAAATTACACACTTCCTTTAATCAGGCTATCGCTGCTACCGGTCGCCTCTCTTCTTCCAATCCCAACCTACAAAACATACCCGTCCGCACTGATATCGGACAAGAGATACGTGCTGCATTCATTCCGACTAACGAGGAGTACACCTTTCTGAGTGCCGATTATTCACAAATTGAATTACGTCTACTCGCACACTTTAGCGAGGATGATGCACTCATACAGGCCTTTAAGGATGGATTAGACATTCATCGCTCTACTGCGGCACGTATCTATGGCGTGCCTTTTGATCAAGTGACAGCACAACAGCGTTCTCATGCCAAGACAGCTAATTTCGGCATTATTTATGGGATCTCCCCCTTCGGACTAAGCAAGCGACTACGTATTCCCATGGGACAGGCAAAAGAACTTATTGATGGCTACAACAGCCACTACCCCGCCGTTACCAACTTCGTAGAGCGATGTATTGCTAAAGCTAAAGAGAAGGGCTATGCAGAGACTATTATGGGTCGCCGCCGCTACCTGCCGGATATAACAAGCCGTAATGCCACAGTACGTAATTTTGCAGAACGCAATGCAGTCAATGCCCCCATTCAAGGCTCTGCTGCCGATATGATCAAGATAGCCATGGTGCGTATTGACCGGCGTCTCCGCAAAGAGCATCTCAAAAGCCGTATGATCATGCAAGTGCACGACGAGTTGAATTTCGATGCCCACATAGATGAAACCGGGCTCCTCAAAAATATCGTTGAGGAAGAGATGAAGAACGCATTAGGCACATTGAACGTACCTATAGAGGTATCTATAGATACGGGGGCAAACTGGCTTGAAGCACACTGACACCAATCTACATCACGCTATGAGTCAAAAGAATCGCACATCAAAATATAAGCTCCTTTTTCTCCATGCAGAGGGATCCCTGTATAGGCAGGACCATACCCTTTCCGACATAGAAATTGAGGCACTTGTAGCCGCACAAGCTGTGTATGGGCTACGCATCGCTATCATTGGCAGTAGCTCTCTCGACTCCCTACTTCCCTTAGTAGGGCCTCTTCAGTTAGATACTTATAGTGGCTATTTATTACCGCAAGGAGGAAGCTCTATTTACAACTGCCATACGAAGCAAGAGCGAGAGATTAGTCCCTGCGACCTACTCCATTTTTTTATTGAAAAATTAGATCTACTCCGAGAGGAGATTATCTGTGTAGGCTACCGCCCCGAGGATACCGGCTTCATGCAGTCTGCCGGTCTTGGAGTTGCTATGGGAGATGCCCCGGAGGCAGTAAAAGCTTGTGCCGACTACATCACGCTCCCCACTTCACAGAGTGGTATAGCGCACCTCATTAATAAATACATACGTGAGGACACAGAAACTCTTCCCATCACTCCGGAAGCTATTAATCAACTGACCGTCAACTCATTGATCGCCACCTTGGGGATCACTTGCACACACATAGCTAAAGGGTATGTGGAGGGCACTATGCCGGTGAATGAGCATACTCGCCAACCCATGGGAATCGTACATGGTGGAGCCAACTTAGCTTTTGCTGAAACGCTCGCAGGCTTCGGCTCCGTGGTATTACTCAAGGATAGGCAGATACAAGTGGGGACGCAAGTGAGCGGCTATCATGTAGCCGGTGCCATGGAAGGCGACACCATGCGAGGGGAGGCCCGCATATTGCACAAAGGGCGCTCTACACATGTGTGGAGCGTAGAAATATATTCCTGCAAGAGCGGTAAACTGATTCATACTGCACGCGTACTCAATAGCATTATCAATGCTCGCTAATAGAGATTTTATGAAATAGCGAATCCTTCAGCGAAGGCTTCATTAGAGTCCTCTTTCTTACGCGCAATAAATAACAGAAAGGGAGCAGCACAGAATTAGTGCTACTCCCTTTTCTATAATCGTCTGCTCTATGCTCTGTGCAATCAGAATGTGTACAGTGAGCTAATAGACTCGTGTGAGCAAACCCTACGGATTGATTCAGCGATTAGCTTAGCTACTGAAAGCACCTTCACCTTGCTACAATCCTTATAATAGGGAATACTATCGGTAAAGATCATTTCGGTCAGCTTACTTGCCTCTATTCGCTCGGTAGCAGGGTCACTCATTACCGCATGACTTGCTATGGCGCGCACGGTTCTTGCTCCGTTCTCAATCATCAGGTCAGCAGCTTTAGTAATGGTACCGGCTGTATCGACGATATCATCAACCAATAATACATCCTTACCCTTTACATCACCGATAATACGCATCTCAGCTACTTCATTAGCACGAATACGGCTCTTGTGGCAGATCACCATAGGCACGCCTAAATGCTTTGCATAGCTATTAACGCGCTTCGTACCTCCCACGTCAGGAGTTGCGACCACTAAGTTTTGTAAGGGGATCTCTTTTTCGATGTAATCCATAAAGATACTACTCCCGTAAAGGTGATCCACAGGGCAATTGAAGAAACCTTGTATCTGGTCGGCATGTAAATCCATCGTAATCAAACGTGTGATACCTGCCACCCCCAATAGGTCGGCGATTAACTTAGCTCCAATAGATACACGCGGACGGTCTTTACGATCCTGACGGGCCCAGCCAAAGTAAGGGATCACTGCTGTAATATAGTGTGCGCTGGCACGCTTGGCAGCATCGATCATGAGAAGTAACTCCATCAGGTTGTCGCTTGACGGATTTGTGGACTGAACAAGAAATACGTCTGCCCCGCGAATACTTTCTTCATAACAAACAGCAAACTCGCCATCGGCGAAGTGCTGTATATTCATCCTACCCATCGAGCAGCCCAAATGTTTACAGATTTGCTCTGTCAAATGTTGTGATTGAGATCCTGAAAAGACCAAGAATGGTGCATTATCTTGTATCATAATCCCCTATCTTCCTCCTTTAATGATTGCTTTTTCTATTCCCACTTTTATGCTTTTACAAGCAGATACAAAGCGCTTGTGCGCTTCGGTACTGCAAAAATACGCTTTATTCTTGTAATATGAAGTGCAATAAGGTAACTTCTTGCTTATTCACCTCAAAAGATAACGGAGCAAAAGATGCTATACTACAGTAAGGCAGCACCTTTGTACCATTCAAATCAACTAATCTTGCTACCCGTTCACCATCGCCTATTTTCATCAAATCCAATAGATGAGAGGGCCAACGAAGAGTAATATGTGCTTCTTGTGTACTAAAATTAGATGCCGATAGCAGTACCTCATCCTCATTATAACGTAAGAACAGATATAGCTTTGAAGGATCTGCGCCCTCTACTTTATAGCTCTCTGAAGGCAAATAGTAATAGCTACCTTCCTCTACCACCTTGAGTGCAGAAGCCCAATACAGCATCTCTTTATATCGCTCCGACAGGCGTTTTTCCTTATGGCCCAGATAAAAATCCGTATAATCACCCCGTATCCAACTTGAGACAGAAGGCACCTCTACGAAATCATATATAGAGGTGCGTCCGGCTCCTTTTGAAAAGCCTGCTGGTCGACTTGCCTCCTCACACAGAGCTTGACCAAAGTAATGCATATAGGGACCCTTGCCGGCAAAAAGAGCTACAGCTAGGGCCGGAATGGCGGCCTTTGCACTACCCAAACAGCCTTTTGAAGCGAGGCGATACTCGTCATGATTTTCTAAGAAGGTGAGCATGTACTCCCTATAGCCGGCCTCAGCCTCCAATGCCCCACGAATGGCCTCTGCCGGGCGAAATCCTTTGGTTACATCTATCAGAGTGTCGTAGAGTCCCACCTTATCGTAGAGATAGTCAAAGCCTGCCAACCTAAAAGCCTCATACAGCTCCGTGCGATATATTTCCGCTATAAAGCACACCGCATATCGGGCTTTCACGATCGCGATAACCCAACGCCAAAATGCCTCGGGAACCATCTCTGCCATATCACAGCGAAAGCCATCCACCCCTTTTTCTGCCCAATAGAGTAGTATCTCCAGCATATCATGCCAAGTAGCCGGTATGGGCTCAAAATCTTCTCGTGGCGGAGTGGTGGTATAATCTATTCCGTAGTTAAGCTTGACCGTATCATACCAATCATTTGCACCCACTTGCGTAGTGAAACGATCATTTCCGGTCACTCGTGCAGGACACTCTGTATAGTTGGGAGTGCCCTCCAAAATAAGTTTCTCATCCGGCAACCAGTAAAAGTTATTATCTCTCTCATAGCGCTTCGTCCGGTCATCGGCTACTCCGAAGTCCTTATGCGAGAGGGAGTGGTAAGTACGTGCCACATGGTTGGGTACAAAGTCAATGATACATTTCAACCCCATACGATGCGAGCGCTCCAGAAGGGCTTCAAATTCCTCCATACGCTTTGCAGGGTCGTGCGCTAAGTAAGGAGCCACATCAAAATAGTCGGCAATAGCATAAGGAGAGCCTGCCTGTCCTTTCACAGTGGCTTGTGGATCGGCTTCTATTCCCTGCTCAGGAAAGGCACAGCGAGAGGCATGCCGAATCACTCCAATGGGCCAAATATGGGTAAAGCCCATTGACCGAAGCTGCTGCAAAGCTTTCTCATCCATATCGGCAAACTTACCGCTACCATTTTGCTCATAGCTACCCCCTGCCACAAGAGGTGCAGCTACGCCTCTAAAAAGTCGCGGCATATAAGAGTAGATCATTGTTTTACCCATAGTGTAAGATTTCGCTTATTTCCTTGTGTACACGAAAAGCCGAAAAAGATTTCTACTCAGTCGAACCTGACTATTCTATGCCTATCAAGGATGTTTTCTCAAGTGCTTGTCGCAATTCTTCAAGACTTATATCCACATGCAAAACCCCATTCTGAGCGAAAGAGACCTTTCCGCGCTCCTCACTCACAATAATCACCTTTGCATCAGTCTCCTGTGCCAAACCCAATGCCGAGCGATGCCGTAGCCCCAAGTCCTTATTTAGATCTCTACCGGTTGCTACCGGCAAAATACAACCTGCGGCACGAATCATCCCATCGGAAATAATCATTGCGCCATCATGTAAAGGGCTATTTTTGAAAAAAATATTCTCTATCAGACGAGCATTGACTTCGCTATTAAACATTTCGCCGGTATGTATGTAGCCCGCCAAATCCATAGACTCTTGAATTACGATGAGTGCCCCCGTTTTCTTACGCGACATATTGAGGCAAGCAAGCACAATAGAGGCTACTATACGACTCTGCTCTTCACTTTCTTCCGTAGCATCGTTGTGGAAAAGTGACCAAAGGAAGCTCCAACGCTTTGTGGAGCCTAAAGTGAAGAGGAAGCGGCGAATCTCCTCCTGGAAAATAATGACCAATGAGATAGCGCCTACGCTGATAAACATATCGAGTATGCTCCCCATCAGCTGCATCTGAAGAATCTTGGAGACCAAAACCCAAATAAGGAAAAAGGTAATGATCCCCATAAAAAGCGTCTTAGATCCACTCGACTTCAGTACATGGTATATGTAGTAGAGGGAAACGGCAACAAGAAAAATATCTACAGCATCCTTGAAGGAGAATTGTAACCAAAGTAGCATCATAGCACCTTAACGTGATAAATAAGTTTTGACCTGAGCAACTAATTTAACAGCCTCCACAGCCTCGCGCACATCATGCACACGAAGTATATCGGCACCATCTAACATCAGTGCAATCGTATTCAGTACGGTAGTTCCATTAAGCGCCTCATCAGGGGAGGAGTCCAAAAGTCGCCAAATCATTCTTTTACGCGATACCCCTACCAGCAGTGGCAAACCCAAGTCGCGAAAGGCATCGGCACAATGTGCCATCAGACGATAATTATCCTCCGGACTCTTAGAAAAACCAAAACCCGCATCCAAGATAATATCATTTACGCCCTCTTTACGAAGAGCCGCTACTTGGCGAATAAAAAAGTCAGCCACGGCGCTCTCTACGTTAGGCTCATAGTGAGGCTCTTCGTGCATTGTCTCCACGGTGCCCGATATATGCATCAGTATATAAGCCACCCCTAAGCCTCCTACAGTGCGAAACATCTGCTCATCGGCTAAACCCCCGGATATATCATTTACAATAGCTGCTCCATACTCCTCAACAGCCATTCGGGCTACCCGACTTCTAAACGTGTCCACGGAAATAGGTACTTGCGGGTAGTGTTTGCTCAGTAGTTCCAAAGCAGGCCGGAGGCGCTCCATTTCTTCTGCTTCGTCAGGCAGACGATTGCCGGGCCGTGTAGAGCATCCGCCTACATCTACTAAAGTACCGCCTTCACGTAGTATCTGCTCTATCCGCTCCGTGATGGCTTTCTCTCCGCTTCTCCTACTTCCGGCATAAAACGAATCCGGCGTTACATTGATAATACCCATTACCTGAGGGGTGGATAAATCCATCAGTTGTCCCCTTAAATTGAGTGTACGCTGCCTTTCCATTATTTTTTTCTTCGTAACTAAGAGCGCTACTCCTGCCCTTCTTTGATCAAAAGTAGTAAAACGCTTTGAATTAAGGACATTGCTGCACAAGAAAAAAGATCTGTATCTTTCGTTCAATACATCAGAATCTTTCAAACGAAACATCAGAACCTTTCATTTGAAACATCTATATCTTTTTTCTGCGCCTTTCTACTTGGGGGCGGATCGATAAGAAGCTTAATACTGTTAGGCTAACTTATTCGCTCTATTTCTTTCAATTGGTTACCTTTGTAGCCCCGAATGGATAGGAAAAGGGAGAAAATATGATAAATCGATCATTGGCACGAATAAGGGTATTCCAAGCCCTATACGCATACAACCTTGGTGAGGGCACGACAGTGCGAGAGACAGAGAGCGAGCTTCGCCTCTCATTGGAAAGCACACATAGTTTATACCTTTTTCTATTGGATTTAGTACCCTCTCTAACAGCCCTCTACACAGAGCAGCAGGAGCGATGCCGCAAACGGCTTATTCGAAGCAAGGAGGATGAAAATCCCAACATGGTATTGTCAGGCAATCTACTTGCCCAAAAGATTGATAATTGTGACCAACTTGCCGATACACTCAGAGAAAAAGATCTGTCGTGGCGACGCTATGATGAGACGCTTCGACTCTTACTGGAGGAAATTTTATCAACCGATATCTACAAGCAATACTCCGCTCAGGAGTACCATACCTACAAAGAGGATGCTGCATTTTGGGTTACAGTGCTTTCACGCTACACATTTCGCAATACGCATTTAGACGACCTTTTGCAGGACATCAGCATTTACTGGGACCGAAGCTACGACTATACGGAGAAAATTGAAGTAGAGGAGATGCCTCACACAGACGAAATAGAGCAAACCGTCAAAGCCCTCAAGGAAGAAGAGAATGTGTACAATTCGACACGACTTGCTATCGCTCCCGTTGAGGTACAGAAGGATTTCGCCCTCAAGACGCTCAAACGCTCATGCGAAGAGGAGCCTCTGGATAGTATTCTCATGCCTATGTATCGGGATAAGGAAGATGAGGTATTCCCCTACGAGCTACTCCGTGCTACCTTACACCACGGAGAGCATAAAGCCGACTTTATTGATAGTTATTTGGTCAATTGGGATAGCGACCGGCTCACTACTTGTGACAAAATTCTGCTAAAGATGGGCACGGCTGAGTTCCTAACCTTCCCCAACATACCGGTATCGGTTACCATAAATGAGTATGTAGAAATAGCCAAAGCGTTCTCTACCGTAAAGAGTGGAGCCTTTGTAAACGGATTGCTGGACAAGATAGCCAAAGACCTCAATAAGGAGGGTTCGATACAAAAACCCTTATAACCTTTTGTAGATTAGAAATAAAGTAGTACCTTTGCACCCACGAAGTCCTTAGAGCGTCTAAGGATGGCTTAATAAAGGCCCTTTCGTCTATCGGTTAGGACGCAAGGTTTTCATCCTTGAAAGGGGGGTTCGATTCCCCCAGGGGCTACTCAACTGTTTGGTTGAAGCAGAGTTACATTTATATAGGACAGCATGGCGATAGAGAGAGAAAGCTATGCTAATTAAGAAGTAAGAAGCTATAATGGCAAATCATAAGTCGTCAGAAAAACGAATCAGACAAACCTCAACTCGTCGTATCGCTAACAGATACCACGGGAAGTCAACACGTACAGCAATAAAGAAGCTCAGAGCAGCGACAGACTACGAGGAAGCATTTGAAGCTCTTCCACGCGTTAGCTCTATGTTGGATAAACTGGCTAAGCGAGGAATTATCCACAAGAATAAGGCAGCAAACCTAAAGAGCAAGCTTGCACTGCACGTCAATTCATTACGTGCATAAGGAATAGGCGTTTTATGCGCTCATAGGGGCCCTTTCGTCTATCGGTTAGGACGCAAGGTTTTCATCCTTGAAAGGGGGGTTCGATTCCCCCAGGGGCTACTTAAAGGTTTTAGAGGAGCACTTCTTTTGCGGAGTGCTCCTTTTTGTCCTTTGCCGCCCCTCTTTTTCCTTTATTATTCGCAATATTTACATCTTTCAATCGTCTATTGTAATAGAGAGAGAGCTCCACAAAGTAAGGATTGACTGATGGATTTTCTTATCTTTGTAGTTAACTTAATGATCGGTCACTATAATGAAGAGACTATTATGGAATGCCCTTCCGGCGATGCTGGCACTCGTTTGGCTCGCTTCAGGCTGCCTCAATAATAAAAAGGAGGTGGTGGACAGCAACGTAAACACGGTGCAAATAACCCGCTTCAAGATGGAAAGCAAGAATCTACCGGAGCTTGCACAAACTTTTTTCTCTATTGACCACCGTAATGGACGCATCTATAATGCTATCCCGCTCCCTTATCGTAGTTCCTTCGATACCGTTAAGCTTACAATAGCCGTCTTCAAAACGAATACAACCACTATCTTCGTAGATGGAGCAGTAAGGAAGCCGATCTCGACAGACTCTATTGACCTGAGTGGCTGGGAGAAAGGAATTGAGGTGCAGATTACCAATCGCGACTCAACTATGTCAAAGCGCTACAAGGTGGAGATTAACAGGTATGAGTACGATCCTGAGACTTACATCTGGCAGCAGAATGACCACTTTGGCTTTCCCCATATGACAAATGTGGAGCGCGTTGATTTTTACCCCTCTTCGACATATGGAGCCGAGGAACAAAGCGGTCGTTACTTGCTCTATCGTAATGGAGCGACAGAGGTCTACAGTGTAGTTTATCCACATAGAAATAGCCCATTTGTAAAAGAGAAAGCCGAAAAAGTAAACCACGCTATAGACATGGTCTACATACCGGATGCCGATAGAGACTTCCGCTACACATTGTTGCGAGAGAATGTGACAAAAGATGGCTCACCCATTACGCTAAACTTAAGTTCATGGAGTACATTTGGCGAGCTTGCTTCCCAAATAGAGACTAAAGATTTGAGATTCCAAACTCTCTTGGGTGGGTTTATTAAGCCGGGTGATCTTTATCCTACGGCAGCCCTTATTATACAAGATGCGGATAATGGGCATAAAAGCTACTTTGCAGCCGCTTCTGTAGTAGACAACAAACTTGTAATAAGAAAGGGAGAAGCCGTGCCGGACTCTTTCCCTACTCATGGCTTTGGGCATCTCAATCGTACACAAGCCAACTATCCTTTACTCATGTTGGCCGGAGGCTATTCGCAAGACGGCAATCTGTGCGATGGCGTTTGGAGTACCACTACAGCATTAGATTGGCTCTGCTTGAAGAAGTCCGCAGAGCACTCCCTACCGAAGTTAGCAGCGCAGCCCCTATTCTTATACGACAGAGAGGCTGATTGTTACTTCTATTTTGTCAACCAAATAGCACTTACAAGCTCAGATGCCATCACGTGGCTTCCTATGAACCGCGACTTGGCAATGCCCGAAGGGGATCTCAGAAGCACCGGCCGCAGTGCTATGGTAGGTATGATCACACCGGGTCATAGAGTCTGGCTCATAGGGGGACAAACACCGCAAAAAGAGTGGAAGGAAGAAGTTTGGGTGGGCTATCCGAAGATCTATGCGCAACCTTAGCCTGAGTCTTCTTCTCTTTGTAACCGCAGCCGCACTTTCTGCACAGGAATACCGCTACGACGTAGGGGCGTCCCTGGGTACTGTCGGTTATTTGGGAGATGCCAATCCGACTATTCCCTTTGCCGCTCCCGGAGCTTCCTTGCAAATAGTAGGACGCTATAATATGAACCTCTCCATGGCTTTCAGTGGCACATTGGGATATTACCTACTCCGAGGCTCTACGAAGCGACATCCGGAGCAGTTTCCATCCGGCCAGGCCATTTCGTTCAATAGTTCGGCTATACTCTTTCAACCCAGATTTGAATACAACTTTTATCCCTACAGCGATAAGTTTCACTTCCTATCTACCCGAAGATTAGTACCCTTCCTATCCTTAGGGCTTCCACTCGGTATAGCTTTTACGAAGCGATCCCCTGCCTTTCTGCCGGGCGTAGCCGCATCTTTTGGACTCAAGTACAAGATAGCAAATAGGTGGAACCTTCTTTTGGAAGTACAAGGCATGCACTTTTTCTCCGACCGACTGGATACGCCCACTGCAGAAAGCGACTTCCTAAACAATCCCTATCGTCTCAGCGCACTTCCGTGGAAGGGTGGGGATGGAATCATTGCTGTTGTAGTGGCTGTCACCTATGAATTTGGTTACATTAAGGCTCAATGCAATAACCTATGAATGTACCACAGCACATAGCAATCATAATGGACGGCAATGGCCGTTGGGCCTTAGCAAGAGGCAAAGAGCGCGGAGAAGGGCACGCTGCAGGGGTCCGCGCCCTGCACGATACACTCCGCAATGCAGCCGACTTAGGGGTTCGGCATCTTACCGTCTATGCCTTCAGTACAGAGAATTGGAACCGACCGCGAGGCGAGGTAGATGCTTTGATGGCACTCTTTGCAGAGAGCATTACACAATACACCCCCAAATTGGTAGAGTCAGGCGTAAAGTTGCGTTTTATAGGAGACCTAAGCCGTTTAGGAGCAGACCACAAGGCCCACCTCCTCCAGGCTGTAGCATCAACTGCCGAATGCAACACTATTACGCTTATTGTAGCTTTGAGCTATTCAGCCCGATGGGAGCTGAACAAAGCTTTTGTTAACGGGTTAGAGGCTTGCCGCAACAAGCAACTAAACCCTTACGATAATCCCATTGAGCCCTTTTTAGAAACTGCCGGTATACCCGATCCGGATCTGCTGATCAGAACCGGAGGAGAACAGAGAATAAGTAATTTTCTACTCTACCAAATGGCCTATACCGAGTTATATTTTACATCTACGCTTTGGCCTGACTTTTCTAAAGCAGACCTGGAAGCAGCAATAAAAGACTTTAATTCCAGAGAGCGCCGTTATGGAGCGCTTCCTGACACTGATACAACTCCATGAGTACAACTTTTCCAATGAGCGTTTTTTATCGTCTTATTCCGTGGGCAATACTATTACTGCCGGCCATTCTCCCCGTACAGGCACAAACGGATAGTACCCAACTCACCCCTTCTGTTGAAATCAACTATGCCGTGCCGCAAAACTATAGAATAGCGGATATTTCGTTGACAGGAGGCGAAGGCTACGACGAAACTATACTGCTGAGTTTATCGGGACTCAATGTGGGAGACGAGATTGACATCCCAGGAATAGCTATTAGTGATGCGGTAAGGCGCTTCATGAGAAGCGGGTACTTTCAGAATGCCACTATCAGTATTTCAAAGGTTGTGGGGAGAGAGGTATGGCTGAAAATAGATTTGTTACAGCGTCCAAGGGTTAGCAACGTAGAGTATAAGGGCATCAAGCAGAGTGAAAAGAAGGAACTTGAAGAGCGTTTAGGACTCCGTACCGGTATTCAAATTACCCCCAATACAGCGAATCGAACGATTCAACTCGTAACTAAGTACTTTAATGAAAAAGGATTCAGTGACGTTGCTGTTGACGTAATCACTACCGACGATCTATCCCAAAAGAATCATGTGAATGTATTGGTCGACATTCGTAAGAATAGCAAGATAAAGGTCAGTGAGATCATATTCAAGGGGAATGAAGCACTCTCCGGCAAGCAACTTCGCAAGGCAATGAAAAAGACCAACGAGCTATTCAGCTTGAGCAAAGGACGTGCATGGAGCAGTATATTGGAGATATTCAGCTCAAAGAAGTTCATTGAAAAAGAATACCGCGAAGACCTTAACAACATCATCAGTCGCTATCATGAAGCCGGCTACAGAGATGCCGAGATTGTATCCGATACCATCTACCGAGATGAAAAGAATGAGAAACGCATCAAAATAGAGATCAGTATCAACGAAGGGAAGAAGTACTACATATCCTCCCTTCGATTTGTGGGCAATACCAAGTACCCATCCGAATACCTTTCCGCTGTACTCGGGATAAAGCCGGGCGATACTTACAACCAGAAGCGTTTGGATGGACGCCTTACTACCGATGAGGACGCTGTAGCCAACATTTACTACAACAACGGTTATATATTTGCCCATATTGATCCCATTGAAACAGCTATCAAGGGCGACTCAGTAAGTTTAGACCTTCGTGTAATGGAAGGGCCTCAAGCCACTATCAATAAGGTTATCATCAAAGGAAATGATATATTGTATGATAATGTAGTGCGCCGCGAGCTCTTCACTAAGCCGGGCAAGCTCTTTAGTAAAGATGATTTGCTCAACTCCTACATGGCGCTCAATCAACTTGATCAATTCGACCCGGAGCGTTCCTACCCGACGCCTATTCCTAACCCTCAAGATGGTACCGTAGATATTGAATATAATCTTGAGCCTAAGCGTAGTGATAAGTTTGAAATCTCCTTAGGGTGGAGCCAAGCGGGACTTATTCTTCGTGTAGGGTTGAAGTTTACTAACTTCTCCATCTACAACCTCTTCCATCCTAAGATGTACAAAGGCATCATACCACAGGGAGACGCACAAACACTTTCCATAGATGCGATGACCAATGGGCGATACTACCAACAATATGGTATTTCTTTCATTGATCCTTGGTTCGGTGGTAAGAAGCCAAATTATTTTAGTACCAGCTTTTTCTACTCTCGGCAAACCGCTTTGGATACACGCTACTACAATAACCAAATTGGAAGCTTAGGAAGATACGGATATGGATATGGAGGTTATGGCTACGGATATGGAGGCTATGGCTACGGTGGATACGGAGATTATGGCGGTTATGGAGGCTATGGGAATAACTCTCTTATGGAGAATGCCTATAATCCTAACCAGTCTTTGCAAATATTGGGAGCCTCAATCGGTTTCGGGAAACGACTGAATAAACCGGACAATTGGTTCCAGCTGTACCTGTCCGCCAACTATAATCTCTATATGCTAAATGATTGGATTTACGATACCTTCAGAGGATTCCACAATGGTAATGCCAATGATATTAGCTTCCAGCTACGTTTTTCACGGACCTCTATCGATAATCCCGTCTTTACGCGTCGAGGAAGTGATTTTTCTCTTTCGGTTACTGCTACTCCGCCCTATTCTCTATTTGACAAAAAGGACTACAGCGATCCCCGTCTATCCTCTAAAGAGCGGTTCCGCTTCATTGAATACCACAAGTGGCGCTTCAGTGGAAAAGTATTTGCCCCACTACTCAATCCGGCTGTTGTCCAATATACACCGGTCCTAATGACTCGCTTTGATATGGGCTTTATTGGCAGCTATACTAAGTATAAGCTTTCGCCATTTGGCACATACTATATGGGCGGTGATGGTATGAGCGGCGTGGGCAGCTACATGAATGAGGCTATTGGGTTACGCGGATATAGCAATGGGTCTATTGCCGGTAATAACTACGACTATGCTTACGCTTTCTTACGTCTCTCTGCCGAACTGAGAGTACCGATTCTCTTCAAAGGACAAACTAATATATGGGCCCTAGCATTCCTTGAAGCTGGTAATGCCTGGAGTGAGATAGCCGACTTCAATCCTTTCTCCCTCAAGCGTTCAGCTGGTGTCGGAGTGCGTGTCACGCTACCCATGGTGGGACTAATCGGGGTTGACTGGGGATACGGATTTGACAAGCCGGACGGGTCTTCCGTGCGAGGCGGTAGTAATGTACACTTTATCTTAGGGCAAGAGTTCTAAGTTTAGATTACCAATTCTGCTGAATTAGTATCTTTGTAAGAGGAGTAACCTAAAAACGTATAAGACAATGAGAAAAGGACTTATCACCATTATGATGATGTTGGCGGCATCTCTCTTTGCCGTAGCACAGAAATATGCACTCGTCGACATGGAGTATATCCTCAAGAATATACCTGACTATGAAATGATGAATGAGCAGTTGGATGCCGTCTCCAAGAAATGGGGTGAAGAGGTCAAAAAGCTACAGTTCGATGCAGAAACTATGTACAAGAAGTACCAAAGTGACCTCGTTTACCTTAGTGCAGCACAAAAGAAAGAGCGTGAAGATGCTATTGTAAAGAAGGAGCAAGAAGCCACCGAGCTTCAGACTAAGTACTTTGGCCCTGAGGGCGAACTTTATAAGAAGCGTAATGAATTGATGAAGCCTATCCAAGATGAGATCTGGAATGCCATCAAGGAGATTGCTAAAAACAACAATTTCTACTTAGTATTAGACCGTGCCACAAGTGGCATTATCTATGCAAACCCCGGTATTGACATTAGCGACTCCGTACTCAAGAAGTTAGGATACGCACACTAATAACATTAGAAATAATTAATTCCCTAATAACGAACACAAATCATGAAGAAAGTTTTTATCAGCCTACTTTTGGCACTTTGTCCTTTGATGGTATTTGCGCAACAGAAGGTTGCCCTTGTCAATTCTCAAGAAATCTTGACTAGCATGCAAGAGAGTAAAGATGCTCAAACGCGTCTTCAAGAGCTTGACCAAAAGTATACCAAGGAGCTACAGACCATGCAAGACGAATACACCAAGAAGACCGAGCAATTCGTCAATGAGCAAGCCGGACTCTCTGATGCAATCAAAAAAAGTCGTCAGCAGGAGCTAATTGACATGCAAAATCGCATTCAACAATCTGCTAACGTAATGCAACAAGATATACAGAAGCAGCAAGAAGCTCTCTTTGCGCCTATTCAGCAGAAAGTTTCCGAGGCAATCAAGAAGGTAAGTGAAGCAGAAGGTATCACATATGTAGTGGATAGCACATTAATGCTTTATGTAGGCAAAGGGGCTATTGACATCACACCGAAGATCAAGGCTCAGTTGGGCATTAAATAAGCACGCTTTCACACTGTGAGTCACACAAATTCATTTGGTTCAACCAGACTTACTAGGCTTCTCAATATTGAGAAGCCTATTATTTCCGGGGGAATGGTATGGTGCAGTGGCTGGCGCCTTGCTTCAGCCGTGAGCGAAGAGGGAGGGTTAGGCCTACTCGGAGCCGGCTCTATGTATCCTCAGGTACTGCGCGAGCATATCGCAAAGTGCCGCACGGCACTCGGGGATAAGCCTTTCGGGGTAAATATTCCCCTCTTGTACCCGGATATAGAGGAAATAATAAATATAATCTGCACCGAGCAAGTACCGGTAGTGGTTACAGCAGCAGGCTCACCGAGGACCTACACACGACGCCTTAAGGAAGCCGGGTGTAAAGTTTTACATGTAGTAAGTAGTACTTTATTCGCCTGCAAAGCAGAGGAGGAAGGAGTAGACGCTGTCATTGCAGAAGGCTTTGAAGCTGGAGGGCACAATGGCAGGGAAGAGACCACTACAATGGCTCTAATTCCGTCTGTAGCAGCGGCTGTCTCCGTACCGGTAGTGGCGGCAGGCGGAATTGCCCGTGGAAGCTCTATACTTGCTGCAAAAGCTTTAGGTGCTGAAGGGGTACAGATCGGTACCTTATTTGCTTTGAGTGAAGAAAGCAGCGCACACGAAAACTTCAAGCGGGTCTGCATTGAAGGGGGCGAAGGCGATACACGTTTAGTACTGAAAAAGCTCGTTCCCACACGTTTACTTCTACAGAGTGAATTCACCCAACGTGTTATCGAATTAGAGACGCATGGTGCCGACAAAGAGGAGTTACAGCAACTACTTGGACGGGCTCGCGCCAAAAAAGGCATATTTGAAGGTGATATTGACGAGGGTGAGATAGAAATCGGTCAAGTGCATGCAATGGTATCCGAGATAAAGAGCGTCGCTACCATCTTCAAAGAGCTTGAAGAGCAATATGCAGCTGCTAAGCAACGCATATTAGAGGAGTAAATAGACGCTGATAATCTCATATAAGAGGCGACGAGGTAATTCATGCAGCTGCATAGTTACTTCGTTGCTTTTGTTTTGATCTTTTTTCTTAAGATTATTTGGTGCAATAAGTAACCTTAAAGGAGGATAAGAAGGAGCGAATAGAGGAGAAAGAGAAAAATATTTTGTCTGAAATAGGTTAAGGTATTGCAAAGTTGCATTTTTGTTGTACCTTTGTCGTTGGAAATGCTTCCTTAGCTCAGTTGGTTAGAGCATCTGACTGTTAATCAGGGGGTCCTTGGTTCAAGCCCAAGAGGGAGCGCCAAAAGTCATAATTGCAGTTTACGAAGGTAGCTTTGAGTATTCAAGGCTACCTTTTTTATTAGGTAGAACGGTATTCTTTCGTTACCTATAAAATGACAGAGTCTCTCAGGCTGCATTGCCTAAGAGACTCTGTACGTATCAATTAATCTGTTATGAGTGCGGCTTTTACATCATGCCACCCATACCTCCGCCCATAGCGGCTGCGGCTGCAGCTGCTGAAGCGGCATCTGCCTTATCGTCCTTCTTATCCGCTACCACACACATAGTTGTGAGGAACATACCGGCGATAGAAGCAGCATTCTCTAATGCCACACGTGATACCTTAGCAGGATCGATCACACCGGACTCACTCAAATGCTCAAACTTATCGGTACGCGCATTGTATCCGTAATCACCATCCGACTCTCTTACCTTCTGTACCACTACGGCACCTTCCTTGCCTGCATTAGCTACGATCTGGCGAAGCGGCTCCTCAATAGCACGCTTAACGATTTCGATACCGGTTGTTTCGTCGTCCGTATCTCCCTTTAGTCCTTCCAAAGCCTTTGCAGCACGGATGTAAGCAATACCACCACCGGGCACGGTACCCTCTTCAATAGCCGCACGCGTTGCACTCAGTGCATCGTCTACACGGTCTTTCTTTTCCTTCATCTCTACCTCGCTGGCAGCTCCTACATAGAGGACGGCTACACCGCCTGCCAACTTAGCAAGACGCTCTTGCAGTTTCTCACGATCGTAATCACTCGTTGTATTTTCGATTTGACCCTTGATCTGAGCTACACGACTTGCGATGTCTTCCTTATTACCAAGACCATTTACAATAGTTGTATTATCCTTGTCTACAGTAACCTTTTCGGCACGTCCCAGCATATCGATGGTAGCCATTTCCAAGGTAAGCCCTGTTTCCTCGCTGATCACGGTTGCACCGGTTAATACAGCTATATCGCGCAGCATTTCCTTACGGCGATCGCCAAAGCCCGGAGCCTTTACAGCGCACACCTTCAGACCACCGCGCAAGCGGTTTACTACTAATGTAGCCAAAGCCTCGCTATCTATATCTTCTGCAATAATGAGAAGAGGACGACCTGTCTGCAGACTCTTTTCAAGTAAGGGCAGGAAATCTTTAATCACAGAGATCTTCTTATCATAAAGCAGGATATAGGGATTTTCCATCTCGCACTGCATCTTCTCTGTATCGGTCACGAAGTAGGGAGAGATATAACCGCGGTCAAACTGCATCCCTTCAACCACCTGAACTTCGGTTGAGGTACCCTTAGCCTCTTCAACTGTGATCACACCTTCCTTATTCACCTTGCCCATAGCCTCTGCAATGAGAGAACCGATTTCTTCGTCCCCATTGGCAGATATCTTAGCCACGTGCTCTATGCGCTTCAAATCGTTACCTACAGCCTGACTCTGAGAAGCAATATCTTTTACTATTACAGAAACAGCCTTATCAATACCACGCTTCAGCTCCATCGGATTGGCACCGGCCGTTACATTCTTCAACCCTACATTGATAATACTCTGTGCCAGCACGGTTGCTGTAGTCGTACCATCACCTGCATCCTCATTTGTCTTGGAGGCAACCTCCTTTACGAGCTGTGCACCCATATTCTCAAAGGGGCACTCCAACTCTATATTCTTTGCTACCGTAACACCATCTTTCGTGATCTGCGGTGCGCCATAAGTTTTACTTAATATTACGTTGCGTCCCTTAGGGCCGAGAGTTACTTTTACTGCATTAGCCAACTGATCAACCCCATGCTTGAGAAGATCGCGTGCTTCAATATCGAATTTTATTTCTTTTGCCATAGCTTTATTTCGTTCTTGTCAATCTAATTTTCAGCTTATAATAGTTTATCCTAAAACGGCTAAAACATCACTCTGACGCATAATCATCAGGTGCTCTCCGTCGATCTCAACCTCTGTACCGGCATATTTACCATAAAGGACTGTATCGCCTTCCTTCAGCTCCATAGCCTCATCTTTAGTGCCCTTACCGGCTGCAATTACTTTACCCTTCAGGGGCTTTTCTTTTGCACTATCAGGGATAATAATACCCCCGGCACTCTTCTCTTCTGCCTTGTCCGGCCTAATCAGTACACGGTCTGCTAATGGTTTAATTGTCATAATGTTTATCTCTATATTTTATATGTCCTATATTTCTTACTCAAGGCTTCGATCGCCTGCTTATTTTTCATCACTGCTACCGGCGATACGTACCGACTATTTACATGCAATATATGTGCCAAGTAGTATCATTAGGCGATTCTATGCTACAAAATGCCTATTAGGGACAGAATGACAGTAACCCAATATGTTTTAGGGCTGACTGCCCCCACCTCTCCTTTTTGGATGTTTGCTTTTTAAAATGCCGACACCCTATTTGCAGAGCGTTTCAAAATATATAGATGTTTCAAATGAAAGGTTCTGATGTTTCGTTTGAAAGATTCTGATGTTTTGAGCGAAAGATACAGATCTTTTTGGGTCCCCTTAAAATTCTTTTTTATCGTACCGGCGTGAAGAGGAAGCGGATGTGTGCGCCTATTGTGCGCATTGTACCATAATGGCGACGCATGATTGCGAAGCGCTCGCGCAGACTGCGAAGCTTATAGCGTGTACTTGCTCCACCGGTTTGAAAGTTGCTCAACACCTCCGGAATGAAAAGGTTTTCCTTGCTTCGCGCAATCATACGAATGGCCCAGTCATAGTCAGAGGACAGACGGTAGCAAAGGTTGTAGGGCAGCACTATGCTGCGTGCTACCAGCATGGATTGATGGCAGATGAGCATACCATCCAGGAAACTATTGGCGTTAAGTTGCTTGGGAGGACGGAGGCGACGGAGATGAAGATCGTGTCCCGCTTCATCCACGATCATGGTATCGCCGTATACAAATTCCGGTTGTATGGCCTGTGCCTCAATTGCCTTCACCACACGACAAACTGTATCGTCACAACGAAGCGTGTCGCCGGCATTCAAGAACCAGATAAAGTCACCGGTGGCACGGCAGATTCCTTTGTTCATAGCATCGTAGATTCCTTTATCCGGCTCTGAAATAAATTGAGCTTGGGGGACCATTTGCGCCACTATTTCCCGAGTATTATCTTGCGAAGCTCCATCTATGATGAGATACTCGATGTGGGGATAATGCTGATTGGCGACACTCTGAAGCGTCGGAGCAATCACCTGCGCAGCATTGTAGCAGACAGTGATGATAGATATCTTAATAGGAGCCATATGTCTCGCCTTTCTAATCTACTCATATTAACGAGACTTCAGTGTGTTATATTGTTTAAGCAACTTCTTATTCGTATATTGGTAACCCAATGGAGGCTTCGCAGTAAGAGACTTACTACATACTTAGTAGAGCCGGGATGCCGATTGTAATATCCCCAGTAAGTATTATGCAAAGGTCTCAAGAAAGCAGTAATTTTGTCCTGTTGGAGATACAAATACAAAGAGACCAAAGCAAAATGAATTATCGCATAGAGGAAATAGCCGCATGTGTGCATCCGGTAGAAGTGTCGCTTCACCAAGCGCAGCAACAGATAGAGCATGTGCTGACCGATAGTCGTTCGCTTACCGATGCCACGACCACCATATTTTTTGCCCTTCGAACCATGACAGGCGATGGACATCGCTACATCAATGTACTCCATGAGCATGATGTGCGTAGCTTTGTAGTGGCAAGGGATGCCGTACTGGACGATAGTGTGCTGGCTGATAGTAATGTGCTCTATGTGCGGGATCCTCTGGAGGCCTTGCAGCGTTTGTCCGGTGCGTGGAGGCGCAACTTCACTATGCCGGTAGTGGGCATAACGGGGAGCAATGGCAAGACGACCGTCAAGGAATTTCTCTATCAGTTGCTTTCGTATGAAAAAAAAGTTGTGCGCTCTCCGCGTAGCTTCAATTCGCAACTGGGGGTGCCTTTGTCCCTCTTTAAAATAGATGCGACCGATGAGGTAGCTATCATAGAAGCAGGTATTTCGCAGCCCGGAGAAATGGAGCGTTTGCAGCGAATCATTCGCCCCACATATGGGATTATCACCAACATAGGGCAAGCACATCAGGAGAATTTTATCGATACCGTAGAGAAGTTGGATGAGAAGCTTCGACTCTTTAAGGATAGCGAGCGAATTGTGTACCGTGCTGATGATGCAGAAATAGAGGAGGGACTTCGACGTAACGGACTCTTTGAGCGTGCTGTGGGGTGGAGTACCAAAAATCCCGAAGCACCGCTTTTCGTGAAAGAGATGGAGCGAGAGACCGCGCTTACCCACATTGAGTGCATCTTAGATGGTAAAGCGTATAAGCTGCAACTACCCTTTACCGATAAAGCCTCCTTGGAGAATGCCATGCATGCCTTTCTGTTGCTGTGGGTACTATCACCCGACTTACCAAAGTGTGCAGCACCACACTTAGCAGAGCTGGAGCCTGTGGAGATGCGCCTTGAGGTGAAAGAGGGCGGTGAAGATAATCTAATTATCAACGACGCCTACAACAATGATATCAATTCACTTGCTATCGCATTAGACTTTATGCAGCGACGCGCCTTACATGCCGGCAAGCGTCGTGTATTAATCCTCTCCGATATACTGCAAAGTGCCTTCCTCACACGTAACCTATACCGTATGGTGGCCGATATGGTCAAGCGCTACGAATGTGACATGATTATAGGTATCGGGCGGGAGCTCTGTGCCTATCAAGAAAGTTTCAAAGAGATCGAGGGGTACTTCTATACGGATACAGAAAGCTTCCTTCGCTCCTCCCTGCCGGGAAAGTTAGCTAATAGTGTAATATTGGTAAAAGGGGCGCGAAATTATCGGTTTGAGACTATTGTGGAGCGGTTGGCTCAAAAGATTAACGAAACGGTAATGGAGATAAACCTGGAGGCAATGGCAGAGAATGTAAAAAGCATTCGCCGACATATCCCGCAAGGGGTAAAGGTGATGGCGATGGTCAAAGCCAATGCCTATGGTACCGGTGCCTACGAAACTGCTAAAATGCTGGAAGAGCACCACATTGATGCTCTGGCAGTGGCAGTGGCAGACGAGGGCAAAGAGCTTCGAAAGAAGGGGATCCTCACGCCTATTGTAGTGATGGATCCGGAGGTAAATGCTTTTTCCACACTGATTGACTATAATCTTGATCCGGTGGTCTTCTCAATGAGTCAGTTTGAGGAATTGTATTACAAAATTGACAAGCAGGGCTTCGACCATTTTCCCATTCACCTGGAGATTGATAGCGGTATGCACCGTTTGGGCTTTTCTCCCCAAGAGGCTTTTGCCGTAGCAGAGCGGATAAGCCGTCAGAGTGTGCTTTCGGTACGAAGTATTTTCTCTCACTTGGCTGCTGCCGATGAGCCGCAGAACGATGAGTATACGATGAGTCAGATCAAGGTTTTTTCTGAGGCATACGACAAGATGGTAGCTGTCTTAGGGTATAAGCCCATCAAGCACATCCTCAATACAGCAGGCATTATGCGTTTCCCCCAATATGCGTTTGATATGGTACGCTTAGGGATAGGTCTCTACGGCGTGTCGCCTACACCGGAAGAGAAACTTACCCCCGTGGTAACTCTCCGTACTACGCTGCTACAGATATCCGATATGCCACCGGGCAGCACTGTGGGATATGGAAGGCATGGCTTATTGCCAAAGGGAGGCAAAATAGGGATTATTCCCATTGGTTATGCGGATGGCTACGATAGACGTTTCGGCTGTGGAGTCGGGAAAGTGGCCATACGAGGCAAGCTCTACCCCACCATCGGCAATATATGTATGGATACGTGTATGATAGACCTCACCGGAAGCGATGCACAGCCGGGGGACAGGGTTACGCTCTTTGGAGGTGAAGCACCGGATTTGCAAGAATTAGCCGATTCAATCGGCACTATTCCCTACGAGATATTGTCGCACATGGCTATGCGCATTCAGCGTATCTACTACAGAGGATAACGCAATGATAGACGACATAACAAAACAGAAAATCCTTGATGCTGCCAATATTGTTGAGGTAGTGGGCGACTATGTAACGTTACATAAGCGCGGGGTTAATTATGTGGGGTTATGTCCGTTTCACAATGATAGGCGACCCTCCTTCTATGTCTCTCCATCAAAAAATATATGCAAATGCTTTGCTTGTGGAGAAGGGGGCACACCTGTTTCCTTCGTAATGAAGTTGGAAAAGCTCTCTTTTGCTGATGCCCTAAAGCGGTTGGCGCAAAAATATCATATCCCCGTAGTTGAAAAAGAGTTGACCGATGAGGAGCGAGAGAAGCAAAACGAAGCTGAAAGTATGTATCTGACGCAGAAGTTTGCCCAAGAATTCTTTCGAAACGAACTATTAGAGGGGGATGAGGGAGCTGCAGTAGCATTACCCTACTTACGAAGCAGAGGCATTACACGAGCGTTAGTCGACAAATTTGGTATTGGGTATGCCCCACGACAATACACCGCATTGCATGATCGAGCTGCAGCAGAGGGATACAATGTAAAGTATCTGTACGAAACCGGCTTAGCCACACCGCCTAACGAAACCTATTCCACTGCCAGAGATCGCTTTAGGGAGCGAATTATGTTTCCCATTTATAGTGTCAGTGGCCGTATTGTAGGCTTTGGGGGTCGCATTCTTTCACGCAATACCAAGAGTGCTAAGTATATCAACTCTCCGGAAAGCCCCATCTATTCGAAGAGCAACGAGCTATACGGACTTTACCAAGCAAAAAAAACGATTAGCCAGAAGGATAAGTGCTTTATCGTTGAAGGGTATATGGATGTGATCGCCCTGCACAAAGCCGGAATAGAGAATGTAGTGGCCACAAGTGGCACCGCCCTTACGCTACAGCAAATACGTCTGATTAGGCGCTTTACTCGTCATGTAACACTCTTTTTCGATGGTGATGCGGCAGGAATAAAGGCAGCAATACGCGGTATTGACTTGATGCTTGAAGCAGGGGTACACATCAAAGTATTGGTACTGCCTCCTGAACACGATCCGGATTCCTTCGTACAGACGCACAGCAATAGTGAGATTGAGGCTTATATAGAGGAGCATGAGACCGATTTTATAACCTTCAAAACGAAACTATACAGCGAAGAAATTGCCAAAAGCCCCGTAGAGCGAGCAGCGCTGACAAACGACCTCCTCCGCTCAATAGCACGGATCCCCGATCCCGTTGAACGAAGTTTCTCTGCCCAAACTGTAGCACAGGAATTACGTACCGACGAAGCACTCCTCCTACGACAAATAAGAAACTTTCGCTACGAACAGCTGCGAACGGGGCCCCAGCCAACTACGCCTCCCCTATCCCAAGCATTACCCACAACATCTCAGCCGAAGCAGGTGCAGAAGCGAACTCCGATCACGGTGAATGAGCGTGCTCTGCTTCGTGAATTTATTAGGCAGGGCGACTTTCTTTTTCATTTTGCCAACGAAGACGGAAGTGAAGAATGCTATACCTTAGCGCACTTTGTAAAGGCAGCCCTGGAAGCGGATGAGGTGGATGACTGCTCCCCTATCTTTACTCGCTGCTTAGATGAATGCATACACCTATTGGATGAAAATTCCTCGGCTAAGCCGGCTACCTATTTTGCCAACCATCAAGATGAAGAAATAGCTAAGCTGGCTGTAGACCTACTAAGCAATAAATACCACCTAAGCCGTTATTCACGTGATTCAATGGGGGTAGATGATGAAAATGAACTCTCTGACCCTGAGACCCTCCTCGATACCGTTGTGCGCTTGATCAATGGGATTAAAGCAGAGTTTGTAAGCCGCCGTTTAGATAAGTATGGAGCTGAACTGGCAGCTCTCGGCAATGCCTCTGATGAAGAGAGTAGCAAGCGATTAGCCGAGATCTTGCTCTCTATGCAAAAGCTAAACGAATTGAAGAAAGCGCTTGCACAAAGTCTTGGGCAGCGTACAATAATCCCCTAATAGCAAAATAACTTAACTCATGTTGAAAAATATAGACGAAAGCAAGAATAGCATGATACGTGCTACCATTGTACTAAAGCCCTCTCGTGAAACATCCCTTAAAAGACGTCATCTTTGGGTCTTTAGCGGAGCAGTAGCACAGGTAGAGGGAAAGCCGGAAGTGGGTGATTTGGTAAGGGTCGTAACCTGTCAGCATGAGGAGATCGCTTTGGGGTTATACGAGGGTGACTCTATATTCGTGCGCATCCTTACTTTTACACCGGACCTTTTTACCTCAGAAGAGGATCTTTTTAGAGAGCGACTCAATGCAGCTTACCGCTTGCGACTTGCTCTGGGATTGATACGTTCGGACAACAATGTCTATAGGTTGGTATATGGCGAAGGGGATGGCTTGCCGGGATTGATAATTGATGTGTATGGTTCTACAGCGGTCTTGCAGGCTCATACGGTAGGCATGTATCGTCGAAGAACACTCATAGCCCATATCTTGCAGGGTGATTTCCCTGAATTTGGAATAAAAGCCGTATTTGACAAATCCGTAATGACACTACCGGAGACAATGGATTTTGCAACGGTCAATAGCTATTTGGTAGGTGAAGCCATAGAGGAGCCACTTTTTGAAAACGGCTTACGTATAGCGGCAGACTGGCTGCATGGTCAAAAAACGGGATTCTTTATTGATCAGAGAGAGAATAGGGCTTTGGTCGCTCAGTATGCAAAAGATAAGCATGTACTTAATCTCTTTTCATACACGGGAGGGTTCTCACTATATGCGCTAAAAGGCGGAGCTGCAAAGGTGGTCTCTCTCGATAGTAGTAAGCGGGCTACTGAGGCGGCAGCACAGGCGGTGAACGACAATTTTGAGGAAGCTATTGCCGCACGTCACGATACTGTTACGGAAGACGCTTTCGAATACCTCAGTGGATTGACAAAAGGCACCTACGATCTTATGATTGTCGATCCGCCTGCCTTTGCAAAGCGTAGAGGAAATATAAGAAATGCACTGAGTGGTTACCGTAAACTCAATGCATTGGCTTTAGAGAAGGTCGCTTCTCAAGGCTTCGTATTTACTTTTAGTTGCTCCCAATTAGTTTCGCTACAAGACTTCCGTTTGGCTCTTCTTACCGCCTCTTTGGATGCACAGCGTCCAATACGAATACTGCGCCAATTAGGTCAAGCACCCTGCCACCCCATCAATATATATCATCCGGAGACAGAGTATCTAAAGGGCTTTCTCCTTTACGTGGAGTAATCGGACAGGCTACTCTTACTCAGCAGTGAGGGGAAGATCTTTGACCAATGTTTCGCCGGTTGCATTGAAAAGCCCCTCTCGCGATTCTTTGATCAGCCGCCACTCACCGGCAAAGCGAGTGGAGGAATCCACCTTAAAATTCTCCGTACCGCAGCGATCAATCTTTTCTAACAGCATGCCTACTGTAAGCTGAGTGGGTGCTATAGCAGGTAAATAGGAAGGGGTACGGTGATCCTTTTTTCTGTTTATCACCTCTGTAATTACCCCCACATCAAGTAACTCTCTAACAATACGTCGAGTGAGTACAATAGGCATATCGCAAGCTTTCGCCAGCGAAGGGGCATCGTATAGTTCCGATTGATTAGGATCTACAAAGCGCTTCATGATATGTCCCACTATAATAAGCGCAAGAAAATCATGATAGCGTCGTGAGATGCGGGCAGACTCTTTGTGATAGTAGAAGTTATCTACATTCTGTATGGCATAACATAGCTTGGCAGATAGTAGCGTAATCATCCAGGTAAGTTGCATCCACAGCAAAAGCAGGAGAAAGGCAGCCACACTTCCGTAAATGGCATTGTACTTAGTAATCCACAACACGCCATTAATGTAGAGCATCTGGAAGATTTGGAAAGCAATACCCGCAATAGTACTCGATATAAGAGCCGGTATAAAGTGTACCTTCGTATTGGGAAGTGCCATGAATAGTCCCGTGAAAACGAAGATAATCAGCACATAGGGAAGAATATTAAATAGCTGCTCTGCCACAGGACCGATGATGGCATATTCACTCAGAAAGGTATTATTGACCGTACTCATCATCAGCGTAAGACCGCTGGATATGGTGATCATAACCGGTAGAAGCAGTAGCATGCCCATATAACTGGCTACTCGGCTGCCTAATGGACGGTTATGGTCGATCTCCCATATCTCATTGAATGTATTTTCAATTGTCGTGAGAAGATTGAACACGGTGTAGAAGAGAAGTACTACCCCGATTCCCACAAAATAACCGCTCCTGACGTGTGTCAGATAGTTCTCTACATAGTCAAAGGCTTGGTTAAGCTCAGTGCGGTGGGTAGGCAGATATTCATACAAGAAACTAGATATATAGTCCTGTATGCCGAAGCCCTTTGCTATTCCTACCACTACAGCCAACAAAGGAATGATGGCGAGTACAGTGCTATAAGCCAACGAGGTTGCCTTTCGTCCAATTTGATCCCGTGTAAAGCCGTCAATCGTTAGATAAAGCACCTTCAGGGCATTAATGCCGAAGCCCTTAATTCCCTTTATCTCATTGCGCTCAACGTGCCATATTTCTCGATCAAAGAAGCGTCCCACTCGCTTGAATAAGAAGCCAATACGCTTGGTCGGCTTAGGCTTTTGCTCCTTTGTATGGTTATTTTGAGGAGCATTTTCATCCTTTTGCGCTTGAAAGGGATCCTCCGTTGTGATGTTTTTACTATTCTGCGACATATCCTCCGTAAAGCTACAAAGAAAAATACTTATTGCGGTGCTGTAATCCCTCTTTGTACTCTATTTTTGAGTTGCCTAATTGTCAGGGAAAGATACCTTTTTTCTATTGTTTGCTCGGAAAGTTACTCTTTATTCTTTCTTTATTACTATCTTTACGATGTAAGGCTTTAGATGCTTGTTTATTAAACGACCAACGAGAAGAGCACTCTAATTAGATAAATAAGAATGTTTGGCTCCCATTTAATAAAATAGATGATTGTCAAGCCGTCAAAAACACAAGATACGCAAATGCGTAATAAAAGATATAGCAAGATACACTAACATTATAGCAACATGAAACGAATAATCTTAACCGCACTAATCATTCCTCTCATCATGGGAATGACAAGCATCGGGAGCATGGCGCAGAACTATGACGACGATGTGTATTATACTCCCTCTCGTGCGAAGAAAGAGCGTGAAGCGGCACGCAAAGCAGAAGCCGAGCGGATGAAGAAAGATCGCCTTGAATGGGAGCGGCAGCGAGCCCAAGAGGAGGCTTATGCAGAAGATGAATATGCACAAGATGGCTACGATTTGAGCGAGGACGACATAGATGCCTATAATCACCGAGGCCAGAATGACAATGCACAAGTGAAGCGTGGAGTAGCCTATGGCAATAAGTCCGGGAAGAAAGCTTATAAGAATAAAGCGAAGAAGCG
Organism: Porphyromonas miyakawae; assembly: GCF_045865415.1. NCBI lineage: Bacteria > Pseudomonadati > Bacteroidota > Bacteroidia > Bacteroidales > Porphyromonadaceae > Porphyromonas > Porphyromonas miyakawae. The sequence goes on along the minus strand of NZ_BAAFSF010000001.1, from coordinate 336,012 downwards.
TCATTCCGGTCAATACTCTTCACGAATAGCCCGCTTCCATGACCCTGCTACCATACTGATGAATACACAGTCGGGCAACGTGGTCGTAATCGTTGATAATGACCGTTACGGGGATTATGATTATGGCTACAAGGAGGATTACTACGGGTATGACGGTAATGTATCGATCAATGTATATCCTTCTTATGGATGGGGCTATGGAAGTTCTTCCTATTTCCCTTGGTATGATCCTTGGTATGGTCCTTGGTATTACTCTGACCCCTGGGTACGGTACTACTATTATTCCTATTGGCCTTGGGGCAGATCTCGCTGGGGTTATTACGATCCTTGGTGGGGTCCCGGCTATGGCTTTGGGCCTGGCTATGCTTGGGGATATGGCTACGGGGGTGGTTATGGCTACGGATATCGTGATGGCTATTGGGATGGATACTGGGATGGGAGCTATGGGTACGACCCCTATTCGGGACGTTACTACAGTCGCAACTACTACGCCAATGGACGTAGAGGAGCCTCTTCCTATGCTTCTAATAACCGTGTAGAGCGTGGACGTGTAGTAGCCTCGAATGGTACTACTCAAAATCGTAACGGCAGAAGTAGTGTAGCATCAGATGAGCTTATACAGCGCGGACGTTATGACCGCGGTTCCTATTGGACTGATCCAAATAAGCGTATTACCGACAACGATCGTTTTGTTACGAACGAGCGAGGGCGAGGTTCATTCAATCAGGGTGAAGGGCGTACAATCATCACAGATCGCAATTCAAATAATCGGAGTCGTCAGTTTGAGCGAATTGACAACGATAGACGAAACTCTGTAGGCAATCAGCGTGAAAGGCGTGAATTGGGTAGAGATCAAAGAGGTCGTGGCAGCTATGACGGCATCTCCAGAGGCGGGGTATTCCGTACAGATCCCTCTACAACCTCCCCCACACGTAGAGAGCGGGTAAGTACTCCATCATACAGAAGTGGTAGAGGCTCTTATAAGTCCGTTGAGCCGAGTCAGCGTAGGTCTTCAACTATGAATACAAGACCTTCGTCTACATCAAGGGACAATACCTATTCTTCTCCATCAAGTAGAAGTGGTCGAGGTAGCTATTCGTCTCCCTCTTCCTCCTCTTCCTCGCCAAGTTCTTCCGGTTCCACCTCAAGCTCCGGAGGACATAGAGGACGCTAAATAATAGAGCCGCAGTAGTCTCTCCCCCTGTGGGAGAAACTTCTGTTGTACAGAATGAACGTCAACACACAATATGAATATTAGAAAAATGAAAATACGTAATTGCTATATAGTGCTCTCGTTGCTTTTCTTTTCCGCAACTCTTTCGGTAAGTGCACAGAGCGAAACAGATGCCTTTCGTTTGAGTCAGAAAGCATTGAGCGGGACGGCTCGTTATGAATCTCTTGCCGGTGCCTTTACGGCCTTAGGAGGGGATCTGTCTGCCATTGCCTACAACCCTGCAGCAACGGCTGTTTTTCGTAAGTCTGAATTCGTTTATACAATGAATACCGACTCACGTGATGTAAGAACGTCTTGGTATAATCAAACGAATGCAAAGAGAAAGACTGACTTTCACTCCGGACAATTGGGATATGTAGCAAGTTTCTTTGATAAAAAGAGGGACTATTCGTTCAACTTCGCTTTCAATATGAATCAAAGCTATGTGTATAATCGAAGCATAGGTATATCCTCCCGCCGCCCTACCGAATATTCCTTAGCCGACTTCACTGCCAAAGTTACACCGGACGGTTTTCCTCAGACAGACTTTTTTTCAAGGTCCAATTATGATCCCTATGTAGATGGAGCGGCCTCTTGGTTAGCTATCTTGGGTTACCAGAGTGGCTGGACATCTGCTCGGAAGGATGATATGGGTTCCTATTACACTTCGGCCTTTGAGTATTACGATGCTTCCGCAGGACGATATCTCCCCTACGGACCGGCAAACAGCCTACTCCGATTCTCCGAATCCGGTTATACACGCGATTACGACTTCTCATTTGGATTCAACTACCGCGATATACTTTACACAGGCTTCTCATTCAAGTATATGTATAATCGCATGAACTATCGAAGCGAATACAATGAGCAATTTCCCTTTGACGACTATCTAAACTTAAAGAATGAATTATCGACTCGAGGAGACGGCTTTGCATTCTCGCTTGGGCTTATTGCATTACCTGTAGATGGCTTGCGCTTAGGATTTGCATTGACCACACCCACTTTTTATCGTTTTACCGACACCTACCGAGCATGGGGCAACTCACGTTACTCCCAAGGCTTGGATAAGGATGGCCATTTGCTACCCGAAAAGGAATGGTATTATGCGGCAAGTACGCCGGCCGATGCCTACTATGTGTACAATCTGATGACTCCTACTCGTCTCTCTTTCGGGATAGCCTATACCTACAAGAACTTAGGGCTGATCAGTTTTGATTATGAGTTAGTTCCTTATGGTATGATGCGCATATCCGATGATATAGGACCTTTCACCTTAGATAATGATGCTATATCGAAGCACTACAAGGCCGCTCATACGATGCGTGTCGGCTTAGAGGTGAAACCCATATCTCGTTTGGCACTTCGTGTCGGAGGATTGTGGCAAACAGCTCCTTCTCGTGATGTGGAAGGAGAGAATTACACATTCCCCACGGCAGGACCCAAAGTACGTACCGCCGGCACAATACCTCACTACGAGTTCAAGAGCGGAGCAAATGCCTTCACCTGTGGGATAGGATACCACTTCACAAAGTGTTTTTATATGGACTTCGCTTATGTCTATAGTACGCAAAAGAGTAAAGTTTACCCCTTCCCGACTTATTGCGATAACAATGGGAATGCAATAATAAAAACTCCCGATCCTATCCGCATCAACACGCACAGTAATAAGGCTACTCTATCCTTTGGAATTAATTTCTAAACCCATGAAAGAACAACAACTCCACATAAACTATCGTCTTCTGCCTCGTGAAGAGTTTGACGATGCCTTAATCGAATTAGAAACTGCTGCAATAGAAGCCGCCCGCAATGCCTATGCACCTTATAGTCGCTTCTTCGTGGGAGCGTCACTTCGTTTGGAAGACGGCACCATCGTTACAGGCAGTAATCAGGAAAACGCCTCCTATCCGCAGGGTATTTGTGCAGAGCGAAACGCACTCTTTCATGCCGGAGCTACCTATCCCGACAAGGCGGTAAAAGAACTACTGATAGTAGCTTTTGCAGAGGGTAAGAAGCGCGTGAATAGGGCCTCTCCCTGTGGAGGATGCCGACAAGTAATACTTGAGACAAGCACGCGATATAAGACGCCCATTCGTATTATCTTACCGGGAGAAAGAGATGCGTTAATATTAGAAGATAATTCCTTCCTGCTTCCTTTTGGATTTGATGCTTCATTTCTTTCCTAAAAGGTAAGGGCAACCCATTTGATTGTTGGAGAGGGCTGTACTCGCTGTAGGTGCAGTCCTCTTTGCATAACCATTGTGCAATATATCGCAAAGATCCCTTTATCTTTGTGCTATGGCGGTGAGAAAGGCAGTTTGGGGAGTAGTGCTACTATTGCTCTTTGGGTGTGGAGGCATTTCCGCAAAGGGGCAAGAGGCTTTCCGTATAGTGACCTTTAATGTGGAAAACTTATGCGATACGATCCATGATGTCGGCTATAACGACTTTGAATACCTTCCTACAGCGGCCCGAGAGTGGACGTCGGGACGATACAATCGCAAACTACAAGCAATAGCAGAAGCCATTAGTAACGCAGGAGGTACTACTTGGCCCTGGTTGGTTGCCCTTTGTGAAGTAGAGAATGCCTGTGTGCTGGATGTGCTCCTTGCTACAACTCCCTTGGGTGCCGCCGGCTATCGCTATACGATCTCTTGCAGTGATGATCCGCGCGGTATGGATGTAGCGCTTCTTTATCTGGAGGATCGTTTCCGTATTGTCGGATCGGAAGAGTGGACTATTCCGTTTATCTCTGATACTACCAAGCGAAGTCGTAACATACTCCATGTAGAAGGACGCTTTTTCAATGATGCGCCTTTGGATTTGCTGATTGTACATCTTCCCTCTCGCCGAGGGGGAGCGTGGAGATCTCGCAAAGTGCGCAACGAGGCGATGACCTTCTTAGCTACTCAGTGTGACTCCTTGCTGGCTGTAGACCCCAACCGCTCTATTCTTATTCTGGGGGACTTTAATGCCACGCCCTATGACCGCTCCTCGATCCATCTCTTTCCGCCTTTGTGCAAAGATGCCCCTTTGTCCGACCAAGCGAATTTGTATGACATTACTACCCTTCTGAGTAAGGACAGTTACCCCGGCAGCTACTATTACGGAGGTATTACAGAGCAGTTGGACCGCTTCATCGTCTCAAGAAGTTTGTTAGACCGTACACTTGGAGGTGTAAAGGTAGTGGTAGGATCAGTAACTAATGTGCCGCACCTATCTATGCGTCGTCTGGCTGATGGACGCTCTATTCCGCTTCGCACCTATGGAGGGACACACTATTTAGGAGGTGTGAGCGATCATTTGGCAGTAAGTGCCCTCTTTTTTCTAAAGTAAAAGCGGACAGTACCCACCCGGCTGTCCGCTTATGCTTAACTCCCATAAATCAGAATAGGCTACACGTCAGTATATAAGTGTGAACAAATCGGCATCTTTCCATACAGGGAACTTATGACGCAGTTTCTCCATCGGTTCACGTTCAATGATTGCAGAGAAAAACTGTTCTTCTTCGGGTGTAGCCTCGCCAAGATGATTGCCGCGTGGATCTACTATGGCCGAGTCTCCGGTATAATGCAACCCATCGTCATCTGTGCCCACTCGATTAACCCCACATACGTAGCAGAGATTTTCCATAGCGCGTGCGTTTAGTAGCGTTTGCCACACACGCCGACGCGGTTGTGGCCAGTTGGCACAATTGATGATAAGATCGTATTCATTATTGCGATTGCGACACCACACCGGGAAGCGCAGATCATAACAAGCTGTCAGCAGAATCCGCCAGCCCTTGAAGAGGTAAATATGCCTTTCTAATGCCGGAGAAACATATTGGGCCTCTCCACCGGGAGAGAATAGATGACGCTTATCTTGGGTAAGTAGATCGCCCTCGGCAGTGGCTAAAAAGATGCGATTGTATATGGAGTCACCCTCACGCAAAAGCATAGAGGAGGCAATGGCCACTTTGTGGCTGATCGCTAATTCCCTGATCGTTTCTAAAGAGGTATAGGGAGGTAATTCGGCTAAACGTTCAAAATCGGCAAATCCCGAGGTGATTACTTCCGGAAAGACGATTAGGTCGCATCCTTCTGCTGCCGCCTGAGTGGTGTACTGCTGTACTTTGTGAAGGTTGGCTTCTGCATGGCCAATTGCTATATCCAATTGGGCAGCACCAATCTTTAAATGATCTGTTTGCATTGCGAAGGCGGAAATGTCTGTATAGGGAGAAGTTGATTATCCGTTAAGGCACCAAAGCGGCCAAGAAGCGCTCCTTTGGTGTAAAAGAAAAGCATCCATACCGGAGCGGAAGTCTCGGTATGGATGCATTCCCGATTAGTGCACTAATTTCTTTATCTCAGTTTCGATGAGTGCTACATCTTCATTAAATTCTCGGCGGAGCTTGGCAAAGAAAGAGGATGCTCTTTCTTTTTCTTTTACTGATTTAACCGCCTCACTCACCTTTTTTACTCCTTTAGCCTCCAAGGCAGCCACACGATTGATCAGCTCTTTCGCTTTTTCCCTTTCGGCATCGCTTAGCGCACTACGCTTAAGCGCATAGATATCGTCCGCCAGATTGTCGGCAATAATGCGCATATCTCGCTTTAGGTCTCGTTTATTCGCCATATACTAATAATTTACTCTTCAGTTACGTTTTCTTGCCCCTCCTCTGATTGGGTGGGTTTTTCTTTTTCATCTCGGAGCTCTTTGATTTTAGCACGGCACTCAGCAATGCTTTGCATAATGCTTTCTTGGCGTTGCTTAAGCACGTCAATGTTCTTTTCTACGCCCTGCATCATTTTGTTGCCCCACTCACTACTACTCGTGATGAGCCCTGCATTGCCGGAAGCGGTCATTATTTGTGTACGTATCCGATCTCTCTCCCGGATAAGTGCTTCCATACGCTGCTTGGCTTGCTTTACGTCGTTGATCTCCGCGATGGGTGTGTTGTTGTCTTCCCCCGAGCGGGCTTTATTGTCCGTGGTCTGATTGTGGTTACGGCCTTGATTAGTCCGTAGCACAATATTGAACTTGCGCAACGTGTCGTTTACTTTATCGTAGAAGGCTCTGTGTGCGGCATCCTTTTCCTTCATGGGCACATGTCCCACACTTCTGAATTCTTCTACTATCTTACCCAAACGCTCTTCAACCTCCTCGCGGGCAAGCCCCTCCTCATTGGCAAGTAGCTTTTCGGCATCCTTAGTCAACTGCTGTTTGCGCTTCAGATTTCCCACTTGCTCCTGATAAGCACGTCGGCGCTGCTTACGCCTTTCGTTGTAGGCAGAGAAGAACGTATCGCAAGCGGCACGCAAACGCTCCCAAAGCTCTTTGTTTTTACGTCCGTTTGTGATGTATCCGCCCTCTTTCCATTCCTGCTGAATAGCCTTGAGTCGGTCGGCTGTTTCATTCCAATTAGTGCTGTTAGCCAGTGACTCAGCCTCTTCGACTAAAGCAAGCTTCTGCTCGTAGATGTCGTTTTGCTCTTCGTGTAGCTCTTTGTAGAAAATTGTACGCTTTGAGAAGAATAGGTCACTGGCAGCACGCAGACGCATATAGAGGGGTTTTGCTTCAGCCTGAGGCACTGCTCCGATCTCCTTCCATTTGCGTTGTAGATCTATAATCTTGTCGCTGTACTCGCGCCACTCACGGTGGGTTTTGAGATCTCCATAAGGCACCTCCTCGATAGCTTCGCATATTTTACGCTTTTGCTCTAAATTCTGTTCCTGCTCCGCTTTACGTGAGAGGAATACATCATCGGCACGCTGGCGCACGATCTTGGAGTATTCGGAGAATGCTTTCCATATTTCGTCACGCTTCTCTTTTTCAACGGGACCGATCTCTTTCCAGAGGAAATGCAATTCGTTGATTTCGCGAAGTGCTGCCGGTGGGTCCTGGCTTTCGGTTAGTGCTTTAGCACGCTCAATTAGTTCCTCCTTGGAGGCAAGATTTTTCTTAAAGTCATAGGCACGAAACTCATCGTTCAACTGCCTTAGGTCGTAGAATTGCTCTACCAGTAGTGACCATTCGCGTTGTAAGTCGTTGTAGTCTGCTTCGGGCACTTTGCCGGTATTACGCCATTCTTGTTGTATTTCTCTGAAATTCTTTGTGATTACCCCGAAGTCCTCGCTACTCTCAATAAGAGCCTTTAAGCGGGCTGCCAACTGCTTCTTTACAGCCAGGTTAGCCACGGCCTCCTCGTGTTGCTTAGCCATTTGCTCCCTGAAGCGCTCTACAAAAGCTCGGTATAAGTCATTGAGACGACTTTCTTGTATTTGCAATGCTTCCGTTTCCTCTGTAGGTGCCTCTTCGTTCGAGGAAGAAGAGCGACGCAGTTTGCTGTTGAATATGCGACGCAGTGTATCGACAGAGCGCTTGGAGGGCAACGTAGGCTGCTCCAAAAGGGTAGCCAAGGCATCTACTATCTCACCGGTAGACATCGCCATTAACTCCTGATCGGAGTAGCGAACGATCTGCTCTTCTGTATTCTCCTCCGGAGCTTCGTCCGGATGCGCTTCAACTTTATCCTTATCGGAGATGCGCTCAGGGGTAGCCTCTTCTTGAGGTGCGGTAGGTTCGTTCGCCACGGGATCGGAATCTTGCTGTACTGGCACTTCCGGCTTTTCTTGAGGGGTCTGAGCTTCCACTTCGGGAGCCACTTCTGTCTGAGGCTGATTCTCTTTAGGGGTAGGATTCAATTCTTCCATAACGGCTATATACAAACACTGGGATAACGAAGCGTCGCTTGCCCAACTTCCTATTATATTATTTAAGCTAACTACTTGGGCAAATGCGCCTTCTCTCCTTTCACACAAAGATAACGAATTATATTTCTATTACCATACATCCGTCTTATTTGCCGATATACTTACTGAAATAGGCAGAAAGCAACTTTTGGATGAGCACATTGGGTTTTATTTACAAATCATTCTAAGGAGCACGTTGAAAGGGGCATAAGCAAAGCACGCTCATTAGAGAGATAGGTGGTGTAAAAAAAACAACAGTACCTTTTGATTAAAACATCAGAATCTTTCTCATGACATATCAGAACCTTTCAATTGAAATATCTATACCTTTCTTCGCTCCCGACAACACATTCTTGAAGGCAAGTTTACTAAGAGTATTTCTTTCATCCATAGGGATGTTAGACGAAAGAGCACAGCCACATAATGGCGCAGATTGATTACCTTTGCAAAATAAGAGCATTCTATTAGAGAAAGAGAGTTCATTGCTAATAAGCTACTCAATAGAATATTAGTTACATAATAAATAGGTATGGATCCACAAACCACTGATACGATTTTACAGCCGGGAAAATTGGCTCAGGAATTTGCCGACAAAGCAGCAAATGGAGAAGACCTGCGCAGTATCGATTACTCAGGGTACTTGACTACGTGGGTAGATAGACTGATAGACTTTGGCATCCGGGTTGTCATTGCTATTATACTGGCCTACATCGGAATCTTTTTGACCCGCAAACTGACCAAGCTATTTCGTCGAAGCTTGGCAAGGCGCCATGCGGATCCGGCAGTGATCAGCTTTCTCTCCTCGCTACTGAAAACAATCTGCATACTGATAGTCGTTATCATAGCAGTCAATGTATTAGGCTTCCAAGCCGTCTCTTTTGCAGCACTTCTGGCAGGTGCCGGTGTAGCCATCGGTGCAGCGCTCAGCGGGCAGTTGCAGAACCTTGCAGCCGGTATAGTGATACTTTTCACGCGCCCCTTCCATGTGGGCGATTGGATTATATCGAAGGAGGGGGAAGGCGAGGTAGACGAAATAGCCATCTTCTTTACTACCCTAAAAACGGTCGACAACTCCAAAGTCTATATACCCAATGCAGCACTCACCTCAGGCGCAATTACCAATTGCAGCGAGATGAAGTTGCGCCGTTGTCAGTGGATTCTTAGCGTAGAATATCAGACAGATGTCTCTTTTGTAAAGTCAACCTTAGAAGCACTCATTGCAGAAGAGAAACGTATGCTTAAAGAGCCGCAACCCACTATTGTACTTCGCGAGCTGGGAGAATCAAGCGTTAATGTAATGCTGCGTGCTTGGTGTGAAAATACTGACTATTGGTCGCTCTATTGGGACTTCAACAAACGCATCTATGATTGCTTCAACGAAAAGGGTATCCCATTCGCTTTCAAGACAATGAAGATAATCCCCGACACAGGAGAGCCCAACTTATTAGAAAACAATACCGGCAAAAAGAACGAATAAATCTCGTATTACAGTCCAATTGGAAGGAAATTAAATGGAGGTTACATACAATAGACTGAAAAGCTACTTACCTGAAGTGGGAGACTTAACCCCCGACGAACTGAGCGAAATTCTCACAGGGATCGGATTGGAGGTGGCTTCTGTGGAAAAAGTCGAACAAATAAAAGGTGGACTCAAAGGACTCGTAATAGGCGAGGTGCTCACTTGCGTGGCACATCCCAATAGCGACCACCTGCACCTTACTACCGTTAATATTGGAGAAGAGGAACCTTTGCCCATTGTGTGCGGAGCTCCCAATGTAGCAGCAGGACAAAAAGTTGTAGTCGCTACTATCGGCACCACACTCTATTACTATGGGGAAGCTTATACCATAAAGAAAGGCAAGCTCCGCGGAGAAGTGAGCATGGGCATGATCTGCAGTGAAAAAGAGATTGGAGTAGGAGAAGATACCAGCGGTATTATGGTACTCCCCAAGGAGGCAAAAGCCGGCACACCGGCAGCCGAGTGGTTTCAACTGCAAGAGGATTGGCTCATTGAGATCGATATTACGCCCAACCGAGTGGATGCAACTTCCTACTTTGGAGTGGCACGCGATGTGGCCGCTTACCTATCACACAAGAGAGGACAGGCGATCAGAGCAAAGAAACCTGAGTTACCCCCTCTGCCCCATAAGCAGCACGAGGGAGGGGTACAGGTATCGGTGAACCTACCCTCTTTGGAATGCCCTCGATATACCGGCATCACACTACGTAATCTAAAGAACGGGGCAAGCCCCAAATGGTTGCGTGATTGTTTGGAAGAAACCGGTCATAAGAGTATTAATACGATCGTGGACATCTCCAACTTCGTGCTCTTTGAATTAGGTCAGCCCATTCATATTTTCGATGCGGATAAGATTAAGGGAAGCCACCTTACCCTACAGCATCTTGCCGAAGGCTCAGCATTTACCACACTGGATGGTGTAGAGCGCAAAGCGGGCGGACAAGAGATCATGATATGCGATGCCGATAATCGTGTACTCTGCATGGCAGGTATATTAGGCGCTACGGCAGCGGAAGTAACAGATGATACCACACGGGTATTTATTGAATGCGCTAACTTCAACGCTACAGCCATACGTAAAGCCGCACGTCGGCACGGTATATCGACAGATGCCTCTTTCCGTTTTGAGAGAGGTTTGGATCCGGCTGCCTGTACAGAGGCGCTATTGCGTACTGTAGCACTTCTTGTGGAGCACTGTGGTGCAGAAGTGGAGGGCGAGCCTGTTGACATTGTTTCGGAAGTTCTTCCGGAGCGTCATTGCCAACTTCGCTTGGGACACATGAATGAATTTATAGGCATGGAGATAGCCCCTGAAGCCGTACGCACCATATTGGCAGCCTTGGATATAGAGATAGAGCAAGAGGAGGGCGACTGCCTCACACTTCGTTTGCCTCGCTATCGCTCAGATGTAGAGCGCGAGTGCGATGTGATAGAAGAAATCCTCCGCATCTACGGATACAATGAAGTACCGCTCAGTGGCTATCTAAAGGCGAATCTGAGCGTTCGCACCGAAGAAGATAGGCGACAAGCAGCCGAAAGACGTCTCTCCGATTACCTGGTAGGTGCCGGCTATCGCGAAATACTATCTAATTCGCTTACCAACGAGAAGTATTATACTGCGAAGCTATACCCACAAGAAAAGCTCATTCACCTACTCAACCCGTTGAGTAGGGAGCTGGCTGTACTGCGACAGACTCTTCTCTATGGAGGCTTGGAAGCTATCGAACGTAACTTCAAGAGTATGCAGACGCTCTGCGCATTCTATGAGTGGGGCAATGTCTATGCCTTGAATCCCGAAGGAGGACAAGAGTTGGATAAGCGTTTTGTTCAACGCTCCATGCTGGGTATATGGCTCAGCGGAGAAGTACATAAGGATAGTTGGCGGCATCCTGCTTCGCGTGCCTCCTTCTTTATGCTGAAGAGCGTAGTGGAACAAATACTGGCTCATTACAATATTCCTAAAGGCTCTACCGAAGAGCTGATCCCGGATGAGGAAGAGCTTTACCAAGACGTGATCATACTTAAGAGCAAACGAAGCAAACAAGTGCTTGCCACACTCGGCTCTATCCATCCAAAGACCTGTGCTGCCTTTGATATTGAGCAGCCTGTATTCTATGCCGAAATAGATACACAGCTCCTTTTCCGCGAGGCAGCTCAATACCCTGTCGAAGCAAAGGAGATCAATCGAATGCCAATAGTAACCCGCGATTTGGCCTTATTGTTAGATGAAGGAATAAGGTTTAAGGAAATTGTGGATATTGCTCGTAAAGCGGGAGGAAAATCACTGCGTGATGCCGTCCTTTTTGATGTGTATACAGGCAAGAACCTACCGGCAGGTAAGAAGAGCTATGCAGTACGCTTCCGCATCCAAGACGAAAAAGCTACCTTGACAGACAAGCAAATAGAGCGCATCATGTCAAATATTGAATCGGCTCTCACTAAGCAGCTGGGAGCTTCATTGAGATAGAGGCGTACACCCCTCAATAGGAAATAAACAAAACATATCTATAAAACAGACTGATTATAATACAACTCTATGGGAAGAGCGTTTGAATACAGAAAAGCAAGAAAGCTAAAACGCTGGGGCAACATGGCGCGTACCTTTACAAAGATTGGTAAAGAGATTACAATAGCAGCTAAGGCAGGAGGTACGGATCCTAATAGCAACCCGCGCCTGAGACTCCTTATCCAAACGGCAAAGAAAGAGAATATGCCCAAGGACAACGTGGAGCGTGCTATCAAACGTGCTGTAGAAAAGGGACAAGATGACTATAAGGAAATCAACTACGAAGGATACGGACCGCATGGCATCGCTATATTCGTTGAAACAGCTACAGACAATAATACGCGTACAGTAGCCAATATCCGCAGCTATTTCAATAAGAATGGCGGTAGCCTCGGCACATCCGGCAGCTTGGAATTCCTTTTTGACCACCGATGCCTCTTTAAGATTGCACAAAAAGAGGGTATAGACCTTGAAGAGCTGGAGCTAAACCTCATCGACTTCGGGGTAGAAGATATCGAAGAGGAAGAGGATGGTATCACCCTTTATGGAGATTTTGCCACTAATGCAGCTTTACAGAGCTACTTAGAGGAGCAGGGATATGAAATACTCTCTGCCGAGTTTGTTCGCATTCCTAAAGATTACCGTGATGTAACTCCTGAGGAAGCCGCTGACGTAAATAAGCTCATTGAAAAGATTGAGGAAGACGAAGACGTACAAAACGTCTTTACCAATATGCGAGAGCCTGAAGGAGAGGATGCTTAAGTAATTAGTATTCCGTCCTTTTTGTTAGTTAGAATTAGCTTTATATACATATAATACCTACCTTTGTAGGTGATAGAATAAATAATATTAGTCGCTATGAAGACGAGTGAAATTATGGCCTCTCTTGAGGCAAAGCACCCTGGAGAAAAAGAATTCCTCCAAGCTGTTAGAGAAGTGCTTCTTTCGATCGAAGATGTATACAATCAGCATCCTGAATTCGAAAAAGCAGGGATCATTGAGCGTATCGTAGAGCCCGATAGAATCTTTACATTCCGTGTGCCTTGGACTGATGATAATGGCAAGGTTCATGTCAATATCGGTTACCGCGTACAGTTCAACAATGCTATTGGCCCGTACAAAGGTGGTATCCGCTTCCACGCCTCTGTGAATCTGTCCATCCTTAAGTTCTTAGGATTTGAACAGACTTTCAAGAATGCTTTGACCACACTGCCTATGGGTGGTGGTAAGGGAGGTTCCGACTTCTCTCCCAAGGGTCGTTCTGAAGCTGAAATCATGCGTTTCTGCCAAAGCTTTATGACCGAACTCTGGCGTAACATTGGTCCTGACACAGATATACCTGCAGGCGATATAGGTGTAGGTGGTCGTGAAGTAGGCTATATGTTCGGTATGTACAAGAAGCTCGCTCGCGAGCACACAGGTACAATGACTGGTAAGGGATTTGAATTTGGCGGTTCTCGCCTCCGTCCTGAGTCAACCGGATTCGGTGCTGTGTACTTTGTTCAGAACATGTGCCACGAACTGGGTATCGACTACAAGGGCAAGACGCTTGCTATCTCCGGCTTCGGTAATGTAGCTTGGGGTGTTGCTCAGAAGGCTACCGAAATAGGTCTTAAGGTTGTTACCATCTCCGGTCCTGATGGGTATATATATGATCCCGATGGAATCAATACACCCGAAAAGTTTGATTGCATGCTTGAATTACGTAACAGCGGCAACGACGTAGTAGCTGACTATGTAAAGAAATTCCCGAACGCTAAGTTCTTCGCCGGTAAGAAGCCTTGGGAACAGAAAGTTGACTTCGCTATGCCCTGCGCAACACAAAACGAAATGGGTATCGAAGATGCTAAGATGCTCGTTAAGAATGGTGTAACGCTTGTAGCTGAAACCTCTAACATGGGCTGTACTGCTGAAGCCAGCGAATACTATGTAGCCGAAAAGGTTAACTTCGCTCCCGGTAAGGCAGTAAACGCCGGTGGGGTAAGCTGCTCAGGACTTGAAATGTCTCAGAACGCTATACACCTCTCTTGGTCTAACGAAGAAGTTGATGAGCGTCTGCACCAGATCATGAAGGACATCCACGAACAGTGCGTTACTTATGGTCGCGAAGGTAAGTACATCAACTATGTAAAGGGTGCTAATATCGCCGGCTTTATGAAGGTTGCTAAGGCAATGGTTGCTCAGGGCGTTTGCTAAGCATCTGAACTGAACAGCTATTGAGTTCCCATGATGAATGGGAGATAAGGTTCCGTCGGGCAGTTTTCTTGATTTCAAGGGGCTGCCCGACTACTTTTGCTCAGTTCTATAGAATATCAACAGACTCTTTTCCCCTTACTTTTCTGAATTCCATTAGCTCTATTCTCTACCCTTATATATTATGTCTCTTTTATCCGACCTCAACCCTTTAGAAATCATAGCGAAGTATTATGAGCCGGGGAGCGATTGCTACCGCATATTAGTACGCCACTCCACCGATGTGGCTGAGAAGGCTTTGGCAATCATTTCTCATCATCCCGAGCTCTCAATGGATAAGGATTTTGTTTATCAAGCGGCTATGCTGCACGACATTGGGATCTTTCTTACCAATGCCCCCACGATACATTGCTATGGGAGCGAACCCTACATCAAACATGGCATATTAGGTGCTGCGCTACTGAGGGAATTAGGGCTTCCTTGCCATGCACTGGTTTGCGAACGGCATACTGCGAGCGGCTTAACACAGGATGAGGTTTTGCGCGACCATCTTCCACTGCCCTTAGATCGCTCGTATGAACCCGAATCATTGGAGGAAAAGCTCATCTGCTATGCCGATTGCTTCTACTCAAAGACCCATTTAGACAATGTAAAAACTGTAGAGCAAATAGCAACCGGTATGGAAACGCGTTGGATCAAAAGCGGCTATCAAACGCCTGCAGCAACTAAGCAACGCTTCCTTGCCATGCATGCTCTCTTTGGGTAACTACCCCATCATTTCGTACAATTATAAGGAGCTATTCACCGAGCGAGAAAGACTTTTATCAATAATTGCTACTATTGATCTTCCTCTATCTCTCCCAAGCAGGCAGAAAAAGGTACAGATCAGATCATTTCATTTAAAAGATCCCTATCTCTCAATTGAGAGATAGGGATCTTTTTTAGGGCGGATAGCTATCCCCTAATTTATCTTACTAAGAGTTGGAGATGGTGCCTCATAGAACAATACACTACTATTCAAGGGTGATCATTTGCGTACAGAGTGTATTGTCCGAGAGCAGGGCTACAGCTAAATAACCACCGAGAGGAAGTATCCCCAAATTAAAGGAATCTGCACCCTCTACTGAGGCATTCCACACCCTCTCTCCATTCATTGAATAGAGCGCTACGCTGCGCACTATATTCGCATCGCTGATATGCAGTACCCCATCCGAGATGCATGTGGGATAGAAATGCACCTTAGCTTCGGGTGATACTCTATCTACGCTATTGATTTTTCCATCCACATAGAGATCAAAGAAGCCACTTGCCATCATAGGCAAAACGATATTACCCTTGTGATCGGTAATTCCTGAGGGATCTTTTCCAAAGTAATCTGTAGTAACGAGACATACATAGCGCACAGCATCGCTCTCGCTCAGATTGTCAATCTGCAGCGTAGCGGCGTTGCCCCCATTTACAGGCTGACCGGTAGATACGTTCATCCATTGATAGGAAAGCTGTCCGGGCTGTTCGGAGGGCAGTGTACAAGTAAGGGTAACCGATTCGCCCTTTCGCTTATCGAGGCGTTCTGTAGGCGCAAAGTTGCGCTGTACCCCAAAGTTGAAGCTCGTCTCAGGATCCTTTGCAAAGCTTTGCCAGTCCTTAAAGTCAGCAAAAGAGAAGTTATTTAAAGAAACATCAAGCACCTCCAGGCTCTTCATCTTGGGGCTATAAGCGGGGGCAGGACCGGAGAGGAGATTCCGCTCAACATGCACTATATTTAGGTTTTCTAACGTCTGCCACTCTTGTGGAATGCTACCCGTAAATTTGTTGCGACTCAGATCAAGATCTTCCAGATTTTGCGGCAACTTCTTAGGTAAGGCACCCGATAATTCATTCTTATTGGCATAGAAAGCCACGAGATTGGTCATGGCACTCATATCCTCAGGCAGGGTACCGGTAAAGTGATTTTCTTGCACGGCAATTCGCTTCAGTTTGGTGAGGGAGAAGATCCATAAGGGGAGGTCACCGGTGAAGTTATTCTCACAAATAAAGAAGCGTCCCCACACATTCGGATAATCGCTATTACCCAAATCAGTAAGTGCGCTCAGATCGGGAAACTCGCCCTCGAGTTCGTTTTGCAAGAGAGAGAGATCGGCCAATTTCACGCATTGAGCCAGCTCTGCAGGTACCGTTCCTGACACATGATTACATGATATATCAAAGGAGATTAACTCTGTGCATTTGCCTATTCCCTTGGAAATGGAACCCGACTGATTAGAGTTGTTGCAGTCGAAGTACCTCAATTGAGAAAGCTTGCCAAAGTCCGGCAGCGTACCACTTACTTTACCCTTATTTGCTCCTAAGGAGAGCATCTCATAAGTAAGGATTTCAATTTTAGAAAGCCCACTAAAGTCAGGAAGCTTACCGGTAAAGAGATTATCTCCTATCTGCAAATAGAGAAGCTCTTTGAGCGTTGCTATATCAGCGGGCAAAGGGCCGGTTATTTTATTGTTACTGATGTTGATGCTCTGTAAGTAGGGCAGCTTACTAAATGCGCCTTCCGGCAGTGTGGCATCTAATCCGAAGTCAACCCACTGTATTCCTATCACATGTCCATCGGCAATGGTAATTCCCTTCCACTGGCTCGGATCTGCATTAAGATTCCACACAAGTTCTTCGGAGGTACCGCGTACCGAATTGTAGATTCTAATTAAAGCCTCTCTCTCATCTTGGGGAATAGAGTTGCTGTTTTGAGCACTAAGCGCAAATGAACAAATTGTCCACAGCAGTGCCATTAGAAAAGTAATTTTTTTCATATCTGTGTATTGTAATTTCTCTAATTAGTCACTACAAAAGTACGAAATTTCATAAGACTGCGTAAGGGAACCAGTACCTGGCCAGGGTCCACTTAATAGGGCATCTTCTTTAGGGTTTCATTTATTATCTTTGTACAGAGGAAGAAGTATATAATACAAGGATCACAGTGTCGGAAGCAAACGATAGTAAAAAGAGGACAGCAGCACGCTCGGATACACCTATGATGCGGCAATTCTACCGCATAAAGCAGAAATATCCCGATGCCATATTGCTCTTTCGAGTGGGCGATTTCTATGAAACGTTTGCGGAGGATGCTATTGAGGCCTCCCGTATTCTGGGGCTAACCTTAACCAAGCGATCAAACGGAGGGGCGGCAGGAGTCGATTTGGCCGGCTTCCCCCACCATGCAGTAGACACCTATTTACCGCGATTGATTCGGGCCGGCAAACGGGTAGCTATATGCGATCAGCTTGAAGATCCCAAACTGACCAATAAGCTTGTAAAACGAGGTATAACAGAGCTTGTAACACCGGGTACAGCAGTCACTGAATCTATCCTTGATAACAAGGAAAACAGCTACTTAGCCGCCATTGTAGAAGCAGATAAAGAGCACCTTTACGGAGTGGCATTCATGGACGTGTCCACCGGACAATATATGGCAGCAGAGGGTGATATAACCTTTGTAAAAAAACTATTGAATGCCTATCAACCAAAGGAGGTAATTGTATCGTTAGACCTACACGACCGCTTCAAAGCACTCTTTAGTATCGATACATTTTTGTATAAGGCTGATGATTGGTACTTTAATGCTGCAAACAACCGAGATCGTTTATTGCGTCATTTCAGTGTTCAAAGCCTTAAGGGCTTCGGGTTGGAAGAGTATCCGTTAGCCACTACCGCAGCAGGAGTGATACTGAATTACCTTGATATTACGCGTCATGGTAGCTTAGGACACATTACCTCCATTCGACGCATCTCCGACTCAGAGAGGATGCGGCTCGACAGCTTCACTATTTACAGTTTAGAGTTGCTGGAGCCAATGCATGCAGGCGGGAGTAGTTTGCTTTCTGTTTTGGATGAAACAGTTACTCCGATGGGTGCACGTTTGCTACGCGAGTGGATACGCTTTCCGCTAAAAGAGGTATCCCCTATTCAGAGGCGACAACGTATAGTAGACTTCTTTTATAAGAATACTTCCCTACATGAGGATTTTATAGATCCCAAAAAGGGAGCTATGCATGTAGGTGATATGGAGCGTTCTTTAGCCCGAATAGCTATGCGCCGTACTAATGCGCGACAAATAGAGGCTTTGCGTATTGCTTTGGAGACATTGGTGCCTATTAAGGAGCGACTTCTCGCCTCCGGATGTGAAGACTTAGAAACCTTAGCAAAGCAAATCGACACAGTGCCTGACTTGGTCACCCGTATACGCTATAGCTTAGCGGAAGACCCTCCCGTAACGCCTTCGAAAGACCGACATACGATAGCAGAGGGATTCAATGAGGAATTGGATGACTTACGGCAGCTTTCGGAGCATGGCAAGGAGTACCTCCTACAAATGCAACAGCGAGAATGTGAGCGAACCGGCATTGCCAGCCTAAAGATAGGCTTCAATAATGTTTTTGGCTTCTATTTGGAGGTTAGAAATACCTATAAGGATAAGGTTCCTCCCGAGTGGATTCGTAAGCAAACCTTAGTTAGTAGCGAGCGCTATATAACGGAAGAGCTAAAGGAGTACGAGGATAAAATCATGGGAGCTGAGCAGCGAATACTGGAGCTTGAAACACGCTTCTTCAGTGAACTGGTTGAGGCCATACAGCCCTATATAGAGACGCTTCAGCATACATGCCGGGCCATTGCCGTGATTGACGTTCTTTCAGCCTTTGCTATTGCCGCTGCCAAGTATGACTACACCCTGCCTACGGTGGACGACAGCTTCGCTATTGATATCATTGAAGGTCGTCATCCGGTAATAGAGCGTCAGCTTCCTGCCAACGCCCCTTATATCCCCAATACGATTCATCTGGAGAATGACGGGTGCCAGATTATGCTGATCACCGGACCCAACATGAGCGGTAAGAGTGCTCTTCTGCGGCAAACAGCCCTCATTACGCTAATGGCGCAGATAGGATCTTTCGTACCGGCTGAAGCGGCTACCATAGGCATGGTGGATGCTACTTTTACGCGTGTAGGGGCATCGGACAATATCTCCTCGGGGGAGTCCACTTTTATGGTTGAAATGCAGGAAGCTGCCAACATTATCAATAACCTAACCCCTCGAAGCCTTATCTTATTTGATGAGCTTGGACGCGGTACCAGTACATTTGATGGAATATCTATCGCTTGGGCTATTGTGGAGTATCTTCACAATCAGCAAAACTTAAAGCCGAAGACACTCTTTGCTACCCACTATCACGAATTGAACGAGCTGGCAGACACTCTACCCAATGTATATAATTTCAATGTGTCGGCTAAGGAACTAAATGGAGAAATGATCTTCCTTCGCAAACTGGTAGAGGGCAGTAATGAGCATAGCTTCGGTATAGAAGTGGCAAAACTGGCAGGTATACCTTCTCCCATTATCGTGCGCTCAAAAGAAATATTACAAGCCCTGGAGTCAGAGCGGGTGGGAGGGGACTTGCAAGCAAAGCTTCCCAAAGGCGCAAAGAGCAGTTCCAAACCAAACAAGGAACGCTCTTCCGGGGGAATACAGCTCTCCCTGTTTGATATATCCGACCCGCAGCTACTAAAGCTACGCGATGAACTTCAAGCAACCGATATCAATACCATGACTCCGCTGGAAGCTCTCAATACCCTAAGCCGTCTGAAAGCTATTCTCAATAAATATTAGAAAAAGGAACCGTGAGGGGCTCTATATGTAAAATGGATTATACTCTTTAGAAGACTCCCAAATAAAACCCCTCCCGAGTAGCTACTCGAAAGGGGTTTGTCTTTTAGTTTAGCAAGAACTTTGCTTTCAGCTTAATCGCGGCACTTTGCCTTGATAAACTCTCTATTTAGTCGTGCAATATGCGTAATGGATACATTCTTCGGACACTCCATTTCACACTGGCGTGTATTGGTACAATTACCAAATCCCAACTCATCCATCTTAGCCAACATAGCCTTTGCACGGCGAGCCGCCTCCGGTCTACCCTGAGGCAGAAGGGCCAGCTGACTCACTTTAGCACTTACAAAGAGCATAGCAGAGCCATTCTTACAAGCAGCTGCACAAGCTCCACAACCGATACAAGCAGCTGCATCCATTGCTTCCTCTGCTTTATGCTTGGGAATTGCAATCGCGTTAGCATCGGGAATGCCTCCGGTATTAACCGATACATAACCCCCTGCCTGAATGATCTTGTCGTAAGCAGAGCGATCCACCATTAAGTCTCGGATGATAGGGAAGCCTGCACTACGCCAAGGTTCAACTGTGATCACATCGCCATCATTGAAGTGACGCATATGCAATTGACAAGTCGTAATGCTCGTATCCGGTCCGTGTGGATGCCCATTGATGTAGAGAGAGCACATACCACAGATCCCTTCACGGCAATCATGGTCATAAGCAATAGGATCCTTATCTTCACCCACCAACTGTTCGTTGAGGAGGTCAATCATTTCAAGGAATGAGGCGCTCTGAGAAACCTGCTTGAGCTGATAAGTCTCGAAGTGCCCACGCTCCTTTGGCCCTCTCTGACGCCATACCTTTACGGTGATATCTATATTTTTATCTATCTTCTTTTCCATAACGGTTCGATGTGTCTTAATTAGCTCTTGTAATTACGGGTCAAGCGCTCCGTAAACTCATAAACAAGCTCCTCTTTATGCATTATAGGTGCCTTATCTTCGCCCATATACTCCCAGCAGGATACATAAGCGAAATGCTCATCGTCACGCATTGCCTCTCCATCAGGTGTCTGATGCTCAATACGGAAGTGTCCGCCACAGCTCTCTTCACGATCTAACGCATCATGAGCCATCAACAGACCGATACCGATAAAGTCCTCAAAGCGTAGAGCCTTTTCCAACTCTATATTAAGGTCGTTGGCCTCTCCGGGGATGTGAAGTTCTTTATAGAAACGCCCCTGTAAATCCTCCAATAGACGAATTCCTTCTTCAAGACCGGCCTTATCACGTCCCATACCGACGTGCTCCCACATGATATGTCCCAACTCTTTGTGCAAGCTATCCACAGAGCGATTTCCCTTACAGCTCATTAAGCGATCAATACGTTGCTTAATAGCCTTCTCAGCTTCGTCAAACTCCTTGTGATCCGTAGTAAAGTGAGGTATACTAATCTGATCTGCGAGATAATTTTGCATCGTATAGGGCAATACAAAGTATCCGTCCGCCAAGCCTTGCATCAGTGCAGAAGCACCTAATCTATTGGCTCCATGGTCACTAAAGTTAGCCTCCCCAATAGCGAAGAGCCCCGGGATTGTCGTCTGCAGCTCATAGTCTACCCACAGACCGCCCATCGTATAGTGTATGGCCGGATAGATCATCATAGGGGTTTCATAAGGATTGTCGTTAGTAATCTTTTCATACATCTGGAATAGGTTACCATACTTCTCCTCAACGACCTTCTTACCCATCCGTTTAATAGCATCATCGAAGTCAAGGAACACAGCTAATCCGGTCTGATTTACTCCGTATCCGGCATCGCAACGCTCCTTAGCAGCGCGGCTTGCTACGTCACGCGGAACCAAGTTACCGAAAGCAGGATAACGACGCTCCAAGTAGTAGTCTCTATCCTCTTCGGGAATGTCGTGACCCTTTATTTCACCTCTCTGCAAACGCTTAGCGTCCTCCAGCTTCTTGGGAACCCAAATACGTCCGTCATTACGCAGAGACTCACTCATCAGAGTTAACTTGGACTGATAATCTCCATGCATCGGGATACAAGTCGGGTGAATCTGTGCCATACAAGGATTAGCAAAGAAAGCCCCCTTGCGATAGCACTGCCAAGCAGCAGAGCCGTTAGAAGCCATTGCATTGGTAGTGAGGAAGAAGGCATTACCATACCCTCCGGTAGCTATCACCACTGCGTGAGCAGCAAAGCGCTCCAATCCACCGGTTACTAAGTTTCGTGTAATAATACCATGTGCTCTACCATCAATGATCACTAAATCAAGCATTTCATGCCGTGTATAGAGCTTCACACTTCCTTTCGCTACTTGACAACTGAGTGCCGAGTAGGCACCTAAAAGAAGCTGCTGCCCCGTTTGACCTCGAGCGTAGAAAGTACGCGATACCTGAGCCCCTCCAAAGGAACGGTTATCTAATAATCCTCCATATTCGCGTGCAAAGGGTACGCCCTGCGCTACACATTGGTCAATGATCGCATTGCTTACCTCTGCCAAGCGATATACATTAGCCTCCCGAGCTCTGTAGTCGCCTCCCTTGATCGTATCATAGTAGAGACGGAATACCGAGTCGCCATCGTTCTGATAATTCTTAGCTGCGTTGATTCCCCCTTGTGCTGCAATAGAGTGAGCACGACGAGGCGAATCCTGAATACAAAAATTCAGCACATTGAAGCCCATCTCTCCAAGCGAGGCAGCTGCAGAAGCGCCTGCTAAACCCGTACCTACCACGATTATATCCAAACGGCGTTTGTTGGCAGGATTGACGAGCTTCTGGTGATCTTTATAGTTAGTCCACTTGTCGGCTAATGGGCCGGCAGGTATTTTGGCATCTAATTTATTCATAGTTTCGTTATGCTTAGCCATTAAAAATTAGTGAATGTAAGAGCTCCAGCTTCAAGATTGAAGAAAAAGTAGGCACAAACCACTACAGCAAAGCCCAGTACTATAATTGTTGCGAATACAGTAGAGATAACCTGTATGCGGTGCAACCACTTCTTACCGTTCCATCCCAATGTCTGGAGCGCACTCCAGAAACCATGAGTCAAGTGGAACCAAAGAGCCACAAGCCAAATGATGTAAAGGATTACATAAATAGGATTGCTAAAGGTGTAGCGGATCAGTCCGGCACCATCTTGTGGACCGGATACTCCTTCTATACCCAAATCATGTTGTCCCATCAACTCAGCGAGCTGCATCTTAGCCCAAAAGTTACATAGGTGCAGTATTAAGCCTAAGAATATAATAAGACCCAGGACAAACATATTCTTGGACTCCCAGCTAACTCCCTTCGGACGTGCCGTAACCGCATATCGGTCGTTGCCACGTGCTCTACGGTTCATCAGCGTAAGCCAAGTTGCATAAAAGATGTGTATCACTGCCAAAACAGCCAGTGCCAGAGATGCTACCAAGGCATACCAATTAGCACCTAAGAAGGCACAAACCATGTTGTACGCCTCTGCACTAAAGATTGCCACTAAGTTCATTGACATGTGAAAGAGAAGGAAGAGGATCAAGGCCAATCCTGTCACACTCATCACCACCTTTCTGCCCACAGAAGATTTTGAAAGCCACATAATGGTTTTAGAATATCAGTTGTCGTTTGTTATATTTCCTATTTACTTTTGTCTACTCTCCTCACAAAGCGAAGGATACTTCTTACAGCATACCGCACGCACATAGGCTTTGGACTCCTCAAAGATACTATTATTATACCAATAAATAGGTATTCATTCCAAAAGAGCCCTCTAATCGCTTTTTTAGAGGAAAAAGAGAATCATCACTTGTGCCACTATCACCCGCAAGAACATAGTTAGCGGGTACACTGTAGCATATCCCAATTGCGCTGCGCTCCCGTCGCCATGAGAGGAGGCATAAGCCAAGGCAGGAGGATCCGTTGTACTGCCGGCGATAAGCCCGATAAGGGTTAGGAAATTCATTTTCATCTTACCACGCGCATAAGCTCCTACCAACAAAAGGGGAATAACGGTAATAAGGAAGCCGTACAGGATCCAAATATATCCGCCTTTATTCACTATTGTATCTACAAAGTTACCTCCGGCAGCAAGCCCCACACAAGCCAGGAAAGAGGAGATGCCCACCTCACGAAGCATCAAATTGGCACTTGTGGTCGTATAGGTAATTAGACGATATTTATATCCAAAGCTGGATAGAAGAATGGCAACTATAAGCGGTCCACCGGCTAATCCCAGCTTCAAAGGCTGCGGAATACCCGGAATAAAAATAGGGACAGATCCAAGGATTACGCCTAATACGATTCCTAAAAAGATAGAGATCAGGTTAGGATCGTTGAGATGCTTTTCTCTATCGCCTAATACTTGTCGCACATTGGTCAGGCCGGAGTCACTACCCACAATGGTAAGTACATCCCCATACTGCAGGCGGAACGAAGGAGAGGCAAGGAACTCAAAGCCCGAGCGCTCTACCCGTGTAATGGTTACCCCATAGAGCGCACGCAGATTAAGCTGCTCCAAAGTGCGACCATTTACCTCCTCTTTGGTTATCACAATCCGCTTAGCTGTAAACTTAGCAGCCGTAGGGATCCACTGCTTACGGTCCATCTTTACCTGATAACCAATCATGGAGACCACCGCTTCCACATCTGCATTAGGAGCTATTACAAACACCTTGTCATTCTCTTCCAATATCGTATCAGGACCGACCTCAAATATTTCTTCCTGCTTGTGCTTATAGATACGGCTTACCACAAAGTGGCTACCTTTAAGCAGCTGAGAGATAGCCGATACACTTTTTCCAAATACGGAGGGATTATTCACCACCAGCGAGAGCGGTGTAAGCTCTTTTTCATTGTGTGCCGAAGCATCATCCAACTTCTGTTGCTCCTTATCCAAATTCACCCGAAAGATCATTCTTAGCACAATAAGGGATAGTATAATTCCCACAACCCCCAATGGATATGCCACGGCATAACCCAACGAAATGGAGGGATCCGACACACCTTTCACATCTACATAAGCCTGCTGCGCAGCGCCTAAGCCGGGGGTGTTGGTAATGGCTCCACTCATCACGCCGACCATGGTGCTAATCGGTGTGCCTGTAACGTAATGGATGATAAGCGTAGTGACTGCACCCAATAGAACGATACAGGTAGCCAAAAGATTAAGCTTGGCACCCCCCTTCCGGAAATTCGCAAAGAAGGATGGCCCCACTTGCAAACCTATGGAAAAGACAAATAGGATCAAGCCCATCTCCTGAAAGAAATGGAGCGTTTCTTTACTTGCCTGCATCCCTATAGCACTTAGGAATATGCCTACGAAGAGAATGAAAGTAACTCCCAAGGAGATACCGAATATCTTGATCTTCCCCAGCATAAGCCCAAAGGCAATAGTCATGGATATAAGCAAAATCGACTGCGCGACCCCTTCATTAAAAAATAGATTTGTAATCCAGTCCATAAAGCAGCAAAACTTGAGTATCTTGATCTATCTGAGGAAGTTCTCACCCCTCAGGATCCCTATACAAAGATAGCAAACTTACACAATGTAACATAATATTCTCTTCCCTTCCTTCTCTATATTGAGGAGAATAGCCATATTTTTCTTTCAAAAAGATCCATGTCTTTCATTCAAAGCATAAGAGCCTATTGTCCTAATAATAGCGGATAGTCGCTTGAACTCATTCGTAAAGTACGACGTACCTACCGGACAATGCTTTTTCACTAAATAAGAGGCACCCTAACCTAATAATGAGGTTAGAGTGCCTTATGATAAGTGTAACACTCTAGAATGCTATCAGGGTAGATCAACCGAGGAACCCCAATAAAACACCGGCGGCAACCGCAGAACCGATCACACCGGCTACATTTGGTCCCATGGCATGCATCAGCAGATAGTTGGTAGGATCGTACTGCAAGCCCACCACCTGTGAGATACGTGCCGAATCAGGCACAGCACTTACCCCGGCATTACCAATAAGCGGATTAACCTTATTGCCTTTCTTAAGGAAGAGGTTCATAATCTTCACAAAGAGTACTCCGGCGCAGGTGGCCACAATGAAAGAGAAAGCACCTAAGCCAAAGATCATTACCGACTTACCTGTCAGGAACTCTGTCGCCTGTGTAGAGGCGCCTACCGTAAGTCCCAATAAGGTGGTGACAATGTCTATGATAGGCCCTTTGGCTGCATCGGCCAGACGCTTGGTAACCCCACTCTCTTTAAGCAAATTTCCGAAGAAAAGCATGCCCAAAAGCGGTAGACCACTCGGCACAAGAAATGCCGTAAGCAGCAAACCCACGATCGGGAAAATGATCTTTTCTGTTTTGGATACGGCGCGCGGTGGCTTCATCCGAATCAAACGCTCCTTCTTGGTCGTCAAAAGACGCATAAAAGGAGGTTGAATAATCGGTACTAAAGCCATGTAGGAATAAGCCGACACAGCAATTGCCCCCATTAGCTCCGGTGCTAAACGAGAGCTTAAGAAGATTGCCGTTGGTCCGTCTGCACCTCCGATTATACCAATAGCCCCTGCCTCATTAGGCGTAAAGCCCAAATAGAGCGCAGCCGTATAAGCCCCAAAGATACCAAACTGTGCAGCGGCTCCTACGAGCATTAACTTTGGATTGGATATAAGTGCCGAAAAGTCGGTCATTGCCCCTATACCAAGGAATATAAGCGGTGGATACCAACCTTGCCGCACTCCTTGATACAAGATGTTAAATACACTTCCCTCCTCATAAATACCTATTTGCAAACCTGCATCCTTGAAAGGAATATTACCAATAAGCATTCCAAAGCCAATCGGGATAAGCAGCAGAGGCTCAAACTCAAACCGAATAGCCAAAAAGATAAACACCAACCCCACCAGTATCATGATAAGATGCTGGTAGGTAGCGTTGGCAAAACCTGTAAAGGAGTAGAAGGTCTCTAAGTTTTCTCCAAGAAAGGACCAAAAACTACCCATATAGTTGGATCAGTAGGGTTAATTACTCAATAACCACTAAATCAGTACCTTCCAGGATAGAATCTCCCTTGCGTACCTTAATAGCTTTCACCGTGCCATCCTTGTCGCTATTGATGTTGTTTTCCATCTTCATAGCTTCCAATACAAGGAGCTTTTGGCCACGCTTTACTTGATCGCCCTCGTTGACAAGGATATCAATAATAACCCCGGGTAATGGGGCCTTTATTGCAGAGCTTCTACCGGTGGATGCGGCCTGAGGCGCAGCTACATGCTCTACCGGCTTTACCGGCTGAGGACGCTTGACTGTGGGAGCGGGCTTCTTTTTCTCTGTGAGTATTTCCACATTGAACGGAGTGCCATTTACCTCCAATTCAGCTTCCTTATCGTCTATTTTGTTGATCGCAACGACATATTCCGTGCCATTGATTTTGTATTTATACTCCTTCATGATCTAATATTATGATGAGGGTTAGATAATCTGTTTCTTTAGTATAAGCGAATCGGTGTCTCGCGCATCATATTAGTCTTTAGTGACCATGCGGATACACTGTTAGTACGTTTGATTGTCAGTTTAGCATTATCCATATCATGCGGCATATCTGCAAGCTCTTCGCTTAAAGCCATCAGAGCAGCCACAAGACGCGGATCGTCTATTTTTTCCTTTTTCATAACAAGAAAACCTTTCTGTTACCTATTCTTTCGAGCCGGCACCTTAGCACCGAGAGGGGTACGCAAGCCGTAGATCTTAGAGCTCCAAGGTGAGTACTTACGCGAAGCGTGCAGCAAAGTAATCACATCTCCTTCTACATCATGTACCTCATTTTGAGCTTCGTAGATAGCCATTGCAATAGCGGCTGATACATCTCCGGGAATAAATGCACTATCTCCTTTTGTCATGCCCTTGGCAGGTTTCTTTCCAGTCTTTTGTGAGCGGCGTTGTGCAAGCTGAACGGAGATATAGCCCGTTAGCTTAAACGCTAAGAAAAGAAGGGTTAACCCTAAGAAAACAACTAACATAGCCGTAAGGGTCATTACCCCACCATGAGGGTCACGCTCCTTAAGTGCACTGTGCTGATCTGCTTTATTCTTAGCATCATTATTTTCTTGCGGCGTAACCACCGGTGAGCTGTTAGCTCCGGCACCTGCCACCTTCCAAATATTATTCGCCTCCTTGTCCTTGGGGGATATATTTCCATCGGGGATACGACAATAAGATTGGTCGGTCGCTAATGTAGCCGGTATAGTCACACTATCCAAAATAGTCTCTCCATCACTTGCTACCAAAGCGATAAAAGTCTCTTCGCCTTTATTCAGCTTGAAGTTCGTGTAGAAGACTCCTTTTGAAGCGTTTCCATCCGCATAGAAAAGTAAGTGCCGAGAGGGAGCTATCTTCGTTCTTTTATCCCCTGCCGGAATAGCGTACTTCTTCAGGTCGTGGCGATCATTGGTCAGATAGCAACCATTCACATCTACTGTAGCGGCCGTACGATTGTATAGCTCTATCCACGCAGTGCGCTCACCATATCCATCCACAATGCCACTTTCATTATCCACAAGTACCTCGTTGAGGACAACAGGCCCTGTCTTGGGTTGCCTGTTGCCACACGAGGGCAGAGTGAACACCGCTACTACAAGTAGCAGAAGACACCCTAAAGCCTGCTTATTAGCAATCATAAATTAGGCTTAAAGCGGTAAGTTATCGTGTTTCTTTGCCGGGATTCCTTCCTTCTTTGTGCGGAGCTGTTCGAGCGCACGTATAATGCGGAAGCGCGTATTACGCGGTTCGATCACATCATCCAGATACCCATAGGAAGCAGCGTTATAAGGATTGGCAAACGCTTTGCGGTATTCCTCCTCCTTTTCCAGCGCTGTCTTTGCCGGATCTTCTGAAGCTGCAACCTCTTTAGCAAAGATAATCTCAACGGCTCCGCTCGGACCCATTACGGCAATTTCTGCTGAGGGCCACGCATAGTTCAGGTCAGCACGCAAATGCTTAGAGCCCATTACAATGTAGGCTCCTCCATAGGCTTTACGAAGGGTTACCGTTACTTTGGGTACCGTAGCCTCTCCATAGGCATAAAGCAACTTAGCTCCGTGCGAAATAACGGCATTGTATTCCTGACCCGTACCCGGTAAGAATCCCGGTACATCGACCAGCGTTACAATAGGAATATTGAAAGCATCGCAGAAGCGTACAAAGCGCGCAGCCTTACGAGAAGAGTTACAATCCAAGCTACCCGCCATTACCTGGGGCTGGTTGGCTACAATACCCACACTCATCCCATTGAAGTGAGCAAAGCCCACTATGATATTACGTGCATAGTCGGCATGTATTTCCAAAAACTCACCATTATCCACGATAGCAGCAATTACTTCATACATATCGTAAGGCTTATTGGGCTCATCGGGGATAATTTCATTCAGCAAATCCTCCTTGCGATCAATCGGATCATTGCACGCTACATAGGGAGGCTCTTCAAGATTGTTTTGTGGCAAGAAGCTCAACAAGTGACGAATGAGTCGGATACCGTCTTCTTCCGTATCTACTGCAAAATGCGATACTCCACTCTTGGAAGCGTGTACATCGGCTCCGCCTAAATCCTCTTGAGAGACATCTTCCCCCGTCACAGTCTTTACTACCTTCGGACCGGTAAGGAACATATAAGAGGATCCTCTTACCATGATATTAAAGTCCGTTAGTGCCGGCGAATAAACAGCTCCACCTGCACATGGACCAAAGATGGCAGAGATCTGAGGAATTACGCCTGAAGCAAGTATATTACGCTCAAATATTTCTCCGTATCCGTAAAGAGCATTCACTCCTTCCTGAATACGCGCACCGCCTGAGTCGTTCAATCCGATTACGGGAGCTCCCATCTTCATTGCAAGGTCCATAACCTTACAAATCTTCTTGGCAAGCATTTCGCCCAAAGCACCTCCCAGCACGGTAAAATCTTGTGCAAAGAGATATACCAAGCGCCCATCTATCGTACCGCTACCGACTACCACACCGTCGCCAAGTATCTTCTTCTTATCAAGACCAAAATTGGTAGAACGAAGCTCAACGAACATATCAATCTCTTCGAAGCTCCCTTCGTCAACCAGCATAGCGATACGCTCACGTGCCGTATATTTGCCGCGCTCATGCTGCTTTTCAATACGCTTTTCACCGCCTCCAAGGCGCGCTTGCTCACGCTTAGAAATCAGCTCTTTAATATTCTCTATTTGTTGGCTCATATTTTAATATATAGTGATTGGAAAATTAGTGTCGTGTTACTAGTGAACATAAACTTATGCTTTCTTATCTGCACAATCACAAAGCTCTAAAAGCAGCCCGTGGCAACTCTTTGGATGCAGGAAGCCTATGTTGAGCCCTTCAGCTCCCTTGCGCGATTGCTTATCAATAAGGCGCACGCCCTTCGCTTCGGCTTCTTTGAGTGCTTCAGTGGAATTTTCCACAGCAAAGGCAATATGATGGATCCCCTCGCCTCGTTTTTCCAAAAACTTAGCTATAGGGCTCTCATCACTGGTAGGCTCCAGCAGCTCCAGCTTAGTCTGACCCACTTTAAGGAATGCAGTCTTTACCTTTTGATCCGCTACCTCTTCTATATTGTAGCATTTGAGTCCCAATACCCCCTCAAAGAAAGGAAGGGCCTCTTCTATGCTTTTCACGGCAATGCCAATGTGTTCAATATGAGTTAAGTCCATGTTGTTACGATAGTTATGTGATTATTTTTTTGCCCCCTGATTAGCTACAGCCTCCTGCAACTTCCTTATTTCATCCTGATCACCCAAGAAGCGGTCGGACTTCAAATTCAACTGTTCGTCAAATTCAAAGACATAGGGTACCCCCGTAGGAAGATTCAGTGCGGGAATATCTTTGTCGCTTATTCCCTTGAGTACTTTTACAATACCTCTCAAGCTATTGCCGTGTGCCGTTACAAGTACATCATCATGAGTTTTTAGTGAGGGCAGAATAGAGCCTTCAAAGAAGGGGAGAATACGTGCAACGGTATCTTTAAGCGACTCCGTAAGGGGGAGTAAATCCCCTTCCACTCCCTTATAGCGCGGATCTTGGAAAGGACTTCTCTCATCCTCTTTAGTCATTGGCATTGGAGGTACATCATAGCTACGACGCCATATGTGCACCTGCTCTTCGCCATACTTGGCAGACATCTCCGATTTATTCAATCCTTGCAACTCACCATAATGCTTTTCGTTAAGACGCCAGCTCTTTTCCACAGGAATCCAATCCAGATCCATCTCGTCCAATACGATATTAAGCGTCTTTATAGCGCGCTTCAGATAGGAGGTAAAGGCAGCCGAAAAGTGGAATTTCTCCGCCAAAAGCAACTGACCTGCCCGATGCGCTTCTTCTATGCCCTTCTCGCTCAGATCAACATCTGTCCAACCGGTAAACCGATTTTCCTTATTCCACGTACTTTCGCCGTGACGTAATAAAACCAATCTTTTCATGCTATTCTTACTTTTTATTTGTGTTTTCTCTGTCGCAAAGTTACCTTATTTATTCCAATAAGCGATTCGACTGTATAAGGCCGGAAAGAGCAATAAAAAAAAGGGAAGAATAGGTCTCTTATCACTGAGAAATAAGAACCTGAAACTTGAGCCCCCGGACCGACTCAAAAAGTACAGATGCTTCAGCCAAAACTTCTATACTTTTATCCGAAAGCCGGGGAGTAAAGACAAAGAGCGACTTTGTCCGAGCAAGGCTCTTGGGAGAGACTTTCAAGGTTATCGTAGAAAACCCTTCGACAATCTCTTACTTAGAGAGACTTACAAAAATCCTTGCCTTGACGAATAGGACAGGCTTACTTTACATAGATTGGAGTTAGCAAGTACATATCATGTTTCTTTTCTACTCTAAATTTCGCATCGCCTTTCTTTATTTTTAGTTTTCTTATATTATGATCAAATATTACGCCAGTTTGTGGTTTATCTGGTATATAATACCAGTCTTGTGTGTAAATGATTCTTTTGTCTTGAACAAAAATCATTCTATCACTTGTGTCTTCGAACTCATTAAACCGTATGCCTAAATCCTTGTTAATCTCCTCTAAAGAGCATTTGCTGGAGAAATAATAACATATATCCCAGTCGAAGCTAAAACAAGAAGAAAAGTCTACAATACAATCTATGCTATCTTGCTGCCAATGATTCGAGACTATCTTATTGATGTCATTTTTATTTTGACAACTAGCCAAAATAAAAACGGCCAAGATAGAATATAATATGTTTCTTATCGTCTCATTGCGTCCCATATTTGTTGTAAAGCTTCTAATTCCTGTTTAGCTTTTGCGTCAGCATTTCTTTGTTCCATGGACGTACGTCCATTTTCATCGAGACTGTTTTTCGAGGCTGGGCGTACCCGCCTCTGCTATTTTCTTTTTCTTAGCCATTGTGTGTAGCTTATTTCAGTCTATTGGTTGCATTCCTATGGTAATGTGACAACAGATTATCAAGTGCACTCATACAAAGTTATCCTTTTTGTACTGAATAAACGATTTGAGGGGAGGAAATGGCGAGCCTTTGGCTGAAATCTTCACAGCGAAATGAGCACATGCAACTTCTGCCACCGGATCGGCTTAAAAAGTATAGATGCTTCAACCAAAAGATATAGATGCTTCAAATGAAACATCTATACCTTTCATCCGAAAGGTACTGATCTTTTATTGAATAACCACGTTTGTACTTCTAACAATCTATTCGGAGGGAAAGAGCGCTACCCGCAAAAGGTACCATTCTCGCAAGGGAGATTGGGCGCTCTACAGAGCTTTTTTGTACGGCAAAAGCTATCCGGCTAATGTTAAATAACTATAAATAATTATCCTACTATTGTATAGGTTGCAAATTAGTATCACCTTTGTGGTGTGTTAGGTTAGTAATACACTAATGAATAAAAGAAAGATAGAACAGAAATAGAAGAATAACCATTGGAAAACACAGCGTATGATTGCTATTAATGATTTACAGTTCAAGTACCCGCGCAAGTCGCTCCTATTCAAGGGGCTAAGCATGTCGGTTGAACCCGGGCACATCATCGGGCTTTTGGGTAAGAATGGCGAGGGAAAAACATCGCTTATGAAGCTAATTGCGGGACAAATGTTCCCCACAAAAGGAGAAATGAAGGTACTCGGCGAAGAGCCGGCACGCAGGAAAGTGAGCTTCCTTGGCGATGTGTACTACCTTGCCGAGAATAACCCTACACTAAAAGGTTGTTCCGTGGGGAACTACTTTGCGGCAGTAGCCCCTTTCTACCCCAACTTTTCCCAAAGTGAGGCCGATAGCCTGATGCAAGAGTTTGAGCTGGATTACAAGATGCGTATGGACAAAATGTCGCAAGGCCAACAAAAAAAGGCAGCTATCGCCCTTGCCCTCTCACTCGGCACGCATCTCCTCCTTTTGGACGAACCCACCAACGGATTGGACATTCCTTCCAAGAGTCTGTTCCGTCGGCTTCTCGCCAAATACCTATGCGAGGATCGCATCATCATGATCAGCACCCATCAAGTGCGCGATTTGGAGCAAATCATTGACTACTTGGTAGTTATGCAGGAGAACCAAATCACCTTGACCCGTAGTATCAGCGAGCTATCCGACAAATTTACGTTCCGCCCTGTACAGCAGGGAGATACGCCTCTATATGAGGAAATGACCCCTGCCGGGCGATTTGGCGTATTCGCCAAGGAAAAGGAAGAGCCGGAGAGCGTTTTCTCTACTGAATTACTCTTCAATGCGCTTACCTGTAACAAAGAAGCGATACTCCGCACACTGCAACAATAAAACAACCTAATCATTGCACTATATCACTATGAAACAGATTAAAAACAGTTTTTCCATAAAACGTGTGGGGCAACTGCTCCTTATGGACCTGAAGCTCAACAGACTTCAGCTGCTCAGTTTGATCGCAGGCTCCTTCGCACTATTCTTAGTACCGCTCCTTTTGCGCACACTCTTCTCAGGGGATTATCTATACTATACCGGCGTTGTCTACTTTATGAGTGTACCCTATGTGGTACTACTGAGCCTCTTCTACTTCATGTATGTGAGCAGAAGGCTGCACGCTATGTCCTCCGTATCGTATAGTACCATCCCCGCAACCAACGGAGAGCGATATGCCCACTTGCTCATTTTGGGTATCCTGATGGTCATAATGGGATATATCATCATACAATGCTCTCTATTCGTTGAGGCGTTGCTTAATCCGTCATACTTTCGGGCAAATCCGGGCAAACTATGGTTCATTTGGGGAAATCATTGGATTACGAATAACTCCTTCAGTGCGATTTTCAGCATAATAATGAACATACTCTTTGCCTGTTCCATAGCCCTGTACAGCGTTATTCGCTTTAGAAATATGGCGCAGTCCGTTACATTCATTGTAGCGTTGGCCGTTTCGTTATTTATCATCACAAGACTGATTTCCCTACTTTTGGACGCATTCGGATGGAACTCTCCCGATTTTTATATCACTCATGTAGATCCCTACAACGCAGTTTTTGCTATCAGTAAGAGTCTTTTCTACCTAATCACCATCGGAAATTACGTAATCTGCTACTTCCGGCTTAAAAAACTTCAGCAAAGATCATGAGAGACTCACAATCCATATTCATCCAAATAGCGGAATCACTGAAGGATAAAATACTCTCTGCCGAATACAACGTAGATGAGCGAATTCCCTCCGTACGGGACATCGCCATGGATGTAGAAGTAAATCCCAATACAGTGATGAGAGCGTTTGAACAACTGCAGCGCGATGAACTGATATACAACAAACGCGGCATGGGATACTTTGTTGCGCCCGGAGCTCCGGAGAAAATAATCGAAGAGCGTAAAGAGCGGCTAAAAAAGAGCCTTCTCCCCGCTCTGTTTAAAGAAATGGCACTGCTCAAAATATCTATAGACGAAATTGTAGATGCCTATAAAAACTACCCAAAAGAAGCACAATAATACCATACAAACTATGAAAAACAAACATTGCGGTCTATAAGCATTCCGACCGCTCTTTACTGGTGTAAAAAGGTCGGCTCACCCGTTTGGAAGCCGATCTTTTCCTATTTATGCATTCTAATAAGCTGACCAATCATCCACAAACGGAATAAGGAAGGAGCGACAAATGGAGCGGATTATAGAATATTTCAAGTTCTACAGCGGTTACACATAGGCCTAAGCACTGCAATAGCACTACTATAAAAAAATGCTGTGTCCTATATTTCATTGGAAAAGCGATTTAACAACATACCGGCAGTTACCGGAATAAAGCCAAGCACAACACAAGCCATTCGCCACATTTCTCAGAGAATAGTAAAAGCAAATTATGGCACAGCTCGTAAGATTAAAGTATTTTACAGCGAATAAGTCTTTCAATTGATAGGTAAAACAGCGAAAAAGCCATCGTGGGGAGATTGGCTTTAGGATGCACATCGCACCACTTGGCGCACCACTTGGCGGCACTAAAAAGATAAGCAGCCTGAGAATTGCTTGTAGAATATCCAGTAGGCGCACATACAAGTCGGCAAATCGCTAGACCACAAATCAGCCCTGCTCGCAAGTAGTTTTGCAAGAAAGCAGTGGCATTTCCTTATACACAGAGAGTAAGATAAACCCCTGTCGTATAAAGGAAAGTCAATTAGCTGGCAACAAGAGCAGCCAAGCAGAAATGCCAATTGAAAGGATATTGAGAGAAGGGGAAGCAGGATTAAGAAGAAGAGCTGATAAGATGGTAAAAAGGGGTATACAAAGTAAAAAGCTAAGCAACCCGAACAGCTAAGGGAGAAGAGTAGGTCGTGCAGGGGGGGTAGAGCATAGATACATGTAGACAATAGACATGCCCAGAAGATAGTACGACTAGAAAATAGTAAGCACAGAAGATAGTACGTCAAGAGAATAGTACGACCAGAAGATAGTACGCACTGAAGATAAATGCTCGAAGAGAGCAGCTACGCAAGTACGTATAGAGAAGATACGATTGAGGAAAGGAGGGAAAGGAGGGAAAGGATGAAAGAGGGGAGAATAGATAAATGAAGGAGGTATAAATGCGTGCCAAAAGATACTCATAGAGAATAGAGGCAGCGCAGCGATGCAATAAAAAAGAAGAAGAGGCACTCAAGTTAGCCTTTGGCTACTCAAATGCCTCTTCAAAAGATGGCGGCTACCTACTCTCCCACTGTTACGCAGTACCATCGGCGCGATTGGGCTTAACTTCTCTGTTCGGAATGGGA
>NZ_BAAFSF010000001.1:0-297500 GCF_045865415.1 Porphyromonas miyakawae | reverse complement strand
TCCTGTCTCTAACAGTTAACCTTGCCGGCATCGACAACTCGTAGGTTCATTATGCAAAAGGCACGCAGTCACTCCTTACGGAGCTCCTACCGCTTGTAAGCAGACGGGTTCAGGTACTATTTCACTCCTCTATGCGAGGTGCTTTTCACCTTTCCCTCACGGTACTTGTTCACTATCGGTCTCTCAGTCATATTTAGCCTTACGGGATGGTCCCCGCTAATTCACTCAAGATTTCTCGTGTCCCGAGTTACTCAGGTGTCCCCCTTATATACAGCTATATTTCGTCTACGCGGCTATCACGCTCTGTGGCCGGGCTTTCCAACCCCTTCTACTATACTGCTGTACACGTTGTGGAGAATCCTATTACCCCAATACTGCCGAAACAGTATTGGTTTGGGCTAATCCCCGTTCGCTCGCCACTACTAAGGGAATCACTTTTGTTTTCTCTTCCTATGGGTACTAAGATGTTTCAGTTCCCCACGTTCGCTCTTTCCTTTGGAAAGTGCCGGAGCTCCTCTCCGGCGGGTTGCCCCATTCGGATATCTGCGGATCGCGTCGTATGTGCCAATCCCCGCAGCTTTTCGCAGCTTGTCACGTCCTTCTTCGCTCCCGAGAGCCAAGGCATCCACCGTCTGCCTTCTGTCTATTTCGTCGCCTGAATAAAAGTCTTTCGACTCCTATTCTCGCCTTTATTACATGTTGAGTATACAGTCATTGTCCTCATTAATCAGTTTCCTAATCAACTCATACAATGCGCTGCTTTCTATTCTTTTATTTTTACTTGCTACTCCGTTGCTTCTCCTTGCACTACGCAAGGCGGCCACAACTGAGCAGCGCTCTACTCTTTGTTGTTTCTTCGTATAAAATCATGTCAAAGATCGCTTCCCCTTTACGTCCTCTTTCAAGGACTAGGGATAGTGGAGAATATCGGATTCGAACCGATGACCCCCTGCTTGCAAAGCAGGTGCTCTAGCCAGCTGAGCTAATCCCCCGTACTCTTAACTCTATCGCTTTAGAGTCACTGTAGTCCCAGGCAGATTTGAACTGCCGACCTCTACATTATCAGTGTAGCGCTCTAACCAACTGAGCTATAGGACTTCTTGATGTCCTACCGCCCTCTTCTGGTCGGTGCTGCACCGGCTGAGGACTTTCACGCCTCAGTGCTGAGCTCCGCTCCTTGCGGCAAGCATCCTACTTATATCGTTAGGCTTTGAACTTTTCATAAAAGAAGAAGGGCGGCGATGACAAGAACCCATCCATAGGGTACTTATTATCTATTACATCCCGTCTGCGCATAATAAGCGTTTTACCACTCCTACACGCTTTAGAGCCTCCAGAAAGGAGGTGTTCCAGCCGCACCTTCCGGTACGGCTACCTTGTTACGACTTAGCCCCAGTCACCGGTATTACCCTTAAGCGCTCCTTTGACGGTCACGCTCTTCAGGTACCCCCGACTCCCATGGCTTGACGGGCGGTGTGTACAAGGCCCGGGAACGTATTCACCGCGCCATGGCTGATGCGCGATTACTAGCGAATCCGGCTTCACGGAGTCGAGTTGCAGACTCCGATCCGAACTGGGGTGAGGTTTTGGGATCTGCTTCATGTCACCATGTCGCTTCCTGCTGTCCTCACCATTGTAACACGTGTGTTGCCCCGGATGTAAGGGCCGTGCTGATTTGACGTCATCCACACCTTCCTCTCGCCTTACGACGGCTGTCTCGATAGAGTCCTCAGCTTAACCTGTTAGTAACTATCAACGTGGGTTGCGCTCGTTATTGCACTTAAGCAAACACCTCACGGCACGAGCTGACGACAACCATGCAGCACCTACATAGGAGCCCCGAAGGGACAATGACTCTCATCATCTAACTCCTACATTTCAATCCCGGGTAAGGTTCCTCGCGTATCATCGAATTAAACCACATGTTCCTCCGCTTGTGCGGGCCCCCGTCAATTCCTTTGAGTTTCACCGTTGCCGGCGTACTCCCCAGGTGGAATACTTATCGCTTTCGCTTAGTCTCTTACCGTATATCGCAAAAAACTAGTATTCATCGTTTACTGCGTGGACTACCAGGGTATCTAATCCTGTTTGATACCCACGCTTTCGTGCTTCAGTGTCAGAACTAAGTCTGGTACGCTGCCTGCGCAATCGGAGTTCTGTGTGATATCTATGCATTTCACCGCTACACCACACATTCCACATACCTCGTCTCTTCTCTAGCTGTCCAGTTTCAAAGGCAAGACATGAGTTGAGCTCATGCTTTTCACCCCTGACTTAAATAGCCACCTACGCACCCTTTAAACCCAATAATTCCGGATAACGCTCGTATCCCCCGTATTACCGCGGCTGCTGGCACGGAGTTAGCCGATACTTATTCGTAGAGTACTTGCAAATGCGTACACGTACGCACCTTTACCCCTCTACAAAAGAAGTTTACAATCCTTATGAACCGTCTTCCTTCACGCGACTTGGCTGGTTCAGGCTCTCGCCCATTGACCAATATTCCTCACTGCTGCCTCCCGTAGGAGTCTGGTCCGTGTCTCAGTACCAGTGTGGGGGGTCAACCTCTCAGTCCCCCTATCCATCGTCGACTTGGTGGGCCGTTACCTCACCAACTATCTAATGGACCGCATGTCTATCTCTTACCGATAAATCTTTATTCACCTTCTCATGCAAAAATGTGAAACTATACCATATTAGCACGACTTTCACCGTGTTATCCGGTTGTAAGAGGTAAGTTACATACGTGTTACGCACCCGTGCGCCGGTCGCCGCCAAAGTATTGCTACCTCGCGCTGCCCCTCGACTTGCATGTGTTAAGCCTATCGCTAGCGTTCATCCTGAGCCAGGATCAAACTCTCCATTGTTATTTACAATTTTTGTTTTCTTCCTTTTAGCTCTTGGGATGATGTTTATAGATCCGTATTCCCCTCGTTATTCCTTCCTTCACTTTCGTGATATCAGAAATGACGGGCTTCTTGTCTATCACCTTTCTTCTTAGATCGTTATATTGTACTACACAACTGTTCGTTGTTTTGTATCATCTATTTCTTTGTTCAAAGCCTGTCAAAGATCGCTTCTATTTCCACGCCCCCAAGCACTGCACCATGGCTTCCCATGGCAACCCGTTCTTTGGGGTCGGGACTGCAAAGGTAGAAACTTATTTTCTTTTGACCAAATCTGCCATAAGAAAAAGTCTTTTTTTTTCGAAGACTTTCTTTGTTCCTTACTCTCCGCCTTCCGCTACCTGTTCATCACCGCGCTTGGTGACCCTTTCATTCAGGTTGCGAATGCAAAGGTAATAACTTATTTTATTCTGACCAAATGTTTGATCATTTATTTTCTCCTTTGCTCTGTCGCATCGAGACCAACACTATCGCTCAAGTGCCCTATGTCTCAGTTGCGGATGCAAAGGTAATACTTTTCTCTTTATAAACAATACCCGCAACCTTATTCATCGACCTCTTTTCCCCTCATATCACCCCTTTCTTCCTATCAATCAATCCCTTACGCCAATCAAAATAATTATTGAAAATATGGCAATATGTAAATAATAGTACTAATGCATTTCCCTTTTCTTAGCATAGCAAATCAATTTTCCGTTACTCAAGACTAACGTACATTTCCATAAAGGATTATTTTTTATCCCAAAGATATGCGTGCTCAATGCGAAGAGGTTGATGTTATCGTATATAGGTGTAGATGTTTCATTAAAGAGACAATTGTACACGAAAAGCCAAGCTAAAACATTTCATATCTCATTGATTATTAACATCTTATTTGAATAACTAAAGAAAATATGGAATTTAAGCAGACAGCAACATTTCACCCTTCTTATTTACTGAGGCTTTACCGAGTCAAGAAAATCCAAAGCACGCAATGAGTTTCTAGAGCTAATTGACAAACTCATTGATTGGAGACCTTTTCAAACTTTTATTTTATCTTTGGTCGGATAATGCTCAAAAAGTGATAGTAAAAGTATAACATGCATAGATAGAACGACAAATATAGATATAGATATATAGTTATGAGAAAGAACATTACACATTTACTGACCGCCTTGGCGGTGTTAGTTTTAGTGTCTGCTACCTCTCTTTGTGGACAGAATGTAATAAAACTGACCACAGGGATTAGTGTGGGAAAAAAGATTGAGATAGAAATCACTGCCAAAGGAGCTCTTTCCATTGACGGTGTAAAGGAAAATGCTCAAGCCGGTTATCATTCCTACACGGTTCAGAAACAGGATCTTACCATTACTGGAGACGTAACGGGACTGACCATTTGGGAGGCCAAGTTGACTATGTTGGATATTTCTGGAAATACTCTTTTGGAAAGCATTGATTGTAGTGATAACGAATTGGAGGCATTAGACTTAACCAAAAACACATCACTCAAAGAACTTCGTTGTCAGAAAAACAAAATCACAACTCTCGATCTAACACAATGCAAGAACTTGGAGCTTATTTATTGCTATAGCAATAAACTGCAAGCCCTCAACCTCAA
The DNA here is from genome assembly GCF_045865415.1 of Porphyromonas miyakawae. Lineage (NCBI taxonomy): Bacteria > Pseudomonadati > Bacteroidota > Bacteroidia > Bacteroidales > Porphyromonadaceae > Porphyromonas > Porphyromonas miyakawae. Next base: position 292,997 of record NZ_BAAFSF010000001.1, on the reverse strand, counting down.
GAACAACGATAAGCTTGCTACCATATACTGCGGTGGCAATACGCTTTCTTCTTTGGATGTATCAGGCTGCACAGCTCTGTCTCTTTTAGGTTGTGATAACGTTGGGATTGATGTGCTAGATGTTAGCAAGTGTACGAAATTGGTTACACTTTTCTGTCCCGAAAACAAACTAGCTTCCTTGGATCTTTCAAATAACCCTGAGCTTATAAATGCATCTTGCTACGATAATAAGCTTACATCGCTCAACGTATCGGGCTGCAATAAGCTGGAAATGCTCGATGTCCATCAAAATATGCTTAACACTATGGAGCTTCCCAACTCCATAACGCTAAAAACGGTAGCGATTTACCTCAATAAGCTAAAGGAAGATGGAATGAAAAAGATAGTTTCTACACTACCCAACTATTCCGGAAGTAAGGTTGATGTTAAACTGATCGTTCTTGACAGTATGAAACTTAAGAGTGATGGATCCACCGTTGACGAAAATGTTTTCAGCAAGGAAAATGTATCGGCAACAAAGGCTAAGAACTGGACCCCTTACTACCGGATTGCGGAAGATACTTACAAGGAGTACACAGGAACTACGGATATAAGCGAAATTTCCACTCAGGAAATAGTTGCTTTCCCCAACCCCGCTACAGCAAGCGTTCAAATGCGTGGACTAAACCCCTGTTCTACAGTTACCTTAAGGGATTTGAACGGAAATTTGTTCTACGAAGCGCAGAGCGATGCCGAAGGGAATGTCACTATTGATGTATCGCGGATGCCACGCGGATACTGTCTTTTGAGTGCGAACGGCAAAACTATTCGTCTGTTGCTCCGATAGAGCGTTACGTTCTCCTTGCATCACCCTTGGTGAGAGCGAACAAAATAAGGGGAGTGCCTCAGAGCATTCCCCTTTTTTCATTGTGATGTACCTAACTAAGCAATACATATAGCTTAGACCTTTTTCTCTCTTTCGTATGCTTTGTCGCTGTAAAAGGACAGGAGAAAAAACTCTGAGATTACTACAAGGGTAACGGTGCCACGTCTTCTTCGTCTGTAAGAGAAGGGTGCACGCTGCTGTACAACTTTGCCTACGCATTAGCGAATATGCGCATTCTCACCAGAGAATGCCTTCACACTCGTTTGTGCGTAATTGCTCCACAACCCCTTCTATTAACAGGTACAGATCCCCTTATGAAGCTCGCACTCTCTGTGCCAATGAGGCAAAGGTCAAGCCAAACAAATGAGCAAGCCCCCATTACTCATACAATGGAGGCTTTGCTGCTTTGTAGCTAACTTTTATTCCGCATTCAAATCGCTGAACGCCACACCGAAGAAGCCACCGACTGCCATTACGTCTAACTGACAAAGACTATGCTTTGCCTCGTTAACGTACGAAGGCAGTGAGACACTCTTTTCTTTTGAATACACATAGCCGGCATCTTCCAATGCTTTCACAATAGAGGGAGAGTAAACTGTAGCCAGATTCTTTGCAACCATTGTGACACCTATATAATCCTCATCAAAAATAAGAAGAGTGATCTTCTCAAAGTCCTTTGAATTAGTAGTAATCACCGGTATACCCATTTGCGGATCAGTCATCATACTCACGAAATAGGGTTTCTTTTTGTACTGTGCAATCACTTCGGTTCCCGTCAACTGCCAATCATCTATCGGGAAGGGGAAATCCACTTTCTCTGGAATAATAAGATCCTCTTTTAAAGGAGCGTAATAGAAGTGTACTTCGGGAATAAAGTCGGCCTCTTTACCCTTTTCAGGCTTAATGTATAGACCTACACAGAGCGTACGCTCCTTATTATACAGAATGTGGTTAAGCTGTTGATCCACAGCTATAGTCGGTGCAAAGCCAAACTTTTTGAGATATTCGGTGCATACCGCTTGTTCGGGGAAGGCTTCAGGCGTAAATTCCACTGAAGCTTCTTCAAGGTACATTTTGGTTTTCACATCAAACCAGTAGCGCACAGCCGGACGCTTAGCGTCTCCTGTTTTATATACATAAACGCCCTTGTCAGGTTTGGAGCGGTCCGTATCCAGCGTATGTCCCAAACGCGCTTCAAAGAACTCCATCAGTTCCACCGTAACGCCTTTCGCCAGTAGTGGAATACCGAATGGTTCTTTATCAAGCATCGTCATTCGCCCCCAAGAGAAAGCATCTTGGTCACTCTTTAAATAGATAAGACGATAAACTCCTTTCTCACTTGCTTTCTTATTAAGCGAATAGGAGAAGCCCGTAGAGGCATTTAGATATACAACCACATCCGGATTTACGGATAAGCTTGCTTCAGCCTTGTACTTCATAGCTTCCAAAGCTTTCAGCAGATCGGCTTCGCTCTTCATCGTCACGTTGGTAGCGGCATATCGGTAGTTACCTGCTTCATCGAGGTAATAATCAATTGTTTGTGCCACTTTAGTGTCTTTTACCTGTACGCTAATCTGCCGTTTGGCTTCATCGTAGGTAGCTGCGTTACCTCGAGCTTTCTCGGCACTTATCAAATCGTTGGCCGGTGCTCCCAGATTTTCTAAGGGATTAGCAAATGTCACCGCCTGTTCTACAGGAGGGGTCGGTGGAACCACAGGAGGGGTCGGGTCGGGTTCACTTCCTTTGCATCCAAAGAGGAGCAGGGATGCCGCCAAAGCAAGGGCGGCGATAGTCAAATTCTGTTTCATATCACTTAAATTAATCTTGTTTTCTACGTCACCTATTTTTGTTTGACCTTTCTCTAACGTAAAGTTACTATTTTTTCTAAAAGAAACACATCCTTTGTCCTATATTATACAATTGACCTATAAAATATGCACAAACAAAGCAAAGCAGCATATAACCAAAGGAATATTAGATACAAAAAAGCATTGAAGAAAGAGATTCGTCCGAGACTATAAACATGCTTCACACCTCCCAATGCCCATTTAGCGCATCAGGAGGTGTGTTTTCCGTCCCTCTCAGTGGACTCTCTTTCGAATGTAGAGCTAAAGCGTATTTATAAAAGGAGTGCGCTACAAGGCTTCGTCCTCTGCGCTCAAAGTCTCCGTAGTGCTCTGCTTCCCATTGACAGATATAAAGTGCGACTCCTTAGCAATAGAAAAGAAAATCTCTAAACCACCGGCAGGGCGATCCTTCGCTTGAATTTCGCCTCCGTGAAAGAGCACGGCATTCTTCACTATGGACAATCCCAATCCACTACCTCCATCGGAGCGACTACGTCCTTCGCTCATACGGTAAAAGCGATCAAATATTTTGCCAATGTTTTTCTTATCCTTTACTCCCACACCATTGTCCGCAAAAAGGAAGTAATGAAAGTCAGTGTCTTCAAGGGTTTGTCGAACCTCAATGTGGCTCCCCATCCCTGCATACTTGATACTATTCTCCACCAAATTGCGAAATATGGTATAAAGGAGTGATCGATTGCCATAAACCATTAGATCATCGGGTATCGCATTCTCCAGTGTCATTTGCGCAGCCTTCAGTGGGTCTTCCAGATCCCGAGAGACCTCCGAAACGACTTCGCTCACACACACATTGTCTTTATCATACAGTTCACCGGCATCTTCCAACTTATTGATTGTAGATACATCACTGATCAACTCAGAGAGGCGCAAGAGCTGCGAATAGCTACGCTCCAAAAAATAGGTTCGTTTCTCCTCAGAAAGGTCTGCACCTGAAAGAAGAGTCTCTATAAAGCCGCGAATACAACTAACCGGAGTACGCAATTCATGCGCAATACTATTAGTCATCTCATACTTAAGGCATCTATTCTGCTCTATCTGCGTGATATTTGTCAGCACTATCTCAAAGGAACCATCCGGGAAGCACTGTCCGCGCACCTCAAAGTGTCGATTTTCTTTTGTCACCTTGTATTTAAGGAGTGATCCCTCACGCTTGGAAATAAAGCGTTTGATCGGAGTCAGCTCGGGAGTATCGAGTATGCGCTCATCGATAATAAAAGTAGGCTCATCCAGCATACTATTAAGTAACTGTACAAAGTGGCTATTCGCATAAGTATATTCGTTCTTTTCGCTGAAGAAAGCGATTCCCTCCCCACTATGGGAGAAGTGGCTCAATAGTTTCTCGCGTTCCTCTTTTGCCTCTTTGTTGTACTGATCTATCTTGCGGAAAGTCGTTTTGATCTGCTCTCCCAGCTCCCCTATCTCAGTGTCCGGAAACTGCACGCTGTAGTCAAAGCTACCCTTTTCATTCGCACTCTCCACAAAGCCTTGCAGCACACGTATAGACTTGGTTAAGCGATCTGTAAAAAAATAGACCGCTAAGAAAGCAAGGATCGAGAGTGCGAGGATAAAATAGAGGAAGAGGCCACTTGAGGCTGCAATACCCTTATACTTAATCTCATAAGGAAGGGCTGTGCGCACAAAGTAGTCGGGGTACGCTTTAGCAAAGTAAAATAGCTCCTTACCGATCGAGACACTATGACGACTACTGAAGCCCACACCCTTAATGCGCGCTTGTACAATCTCCGGACGCTCAAAGTGGTTTTCCATACTACCCTGGCTCTTTTCATTATCGAAGATCACCTTTCCATCGTTGTAAATAACGGTGATCCGAAGCGAATCGGGCAGCAAGCGACCAATTGATTTGAAGTGCTCTATCGGAGGCATTTTTTCTTGTAAGAGGGTTGAATCCGTATGTACCGCTTCCTGCCAGGAGCTTATGGAAGCATTGATCAAATCGGTATAGTCCTCCATTTTACCGAAGAGTGCTTCGGTACGAAAGCGTTTTTCTTCGTTGTGCTGAAAAATAATGATAGCAGCACCAAACGCAATGAACAAGACTGCGGAGAAAAGCGTCGCTTGTGTACGATAATTAAAGTGCAGCATTACAGTATGAGCATTTAAAGTTAGTTGCCACCCTCTATCTCCGAGAGACAATATCCGAAACCGCTTCGATTGATAATAGCAAGAGAAGCGTTTTTCAGTTTTTTGCGAAGTCGCGTTATATGCACATCCACTGTACGCTCCATTACGTAGCTCTCGTCACGCCATACCTTGTCGAGTATTTCGCTACGCGAATACACTCTATCAGGTTGCGATGCGAGAAGAATCAGAATTTCCAGCTCTTTTTTGGTGAGTATTACCTCTTCTCCATTGAGTAGTGTACGCTTCGCCATGAGATCTATCTCAAGGTTGCCCACACATATTTTACTGCCGGAGCTATTCGTGTCTACAGGAGCTATATCCCTACTACGATGGAGCACTGCATGTACTCTTGCTTGCAACTCTTTTACGCTAAAGGGCTTAGAAATATAGTCATCTGCCCCAAGGCTAAATCCGGTAAGTAGGTCATTCTCGGTATCCTTTGCCGTAAGGAAGATAATCGGCATATCCAGTTTGCGTTCCTTACGTATTACCTCAGCCAACTTAAATCCGTTCATTCCGGGCATCATAACGTCCAGTAGGAGGAGATTATATTGGGTAAGATCCTTAGCCAAAGCCTCTTCGGCAGATGAAGCCCGATCTATTTTATACCCTTGGCTCTCTAAATTGAAGGTTAGGATTTCCAGTAAATCCTCTTCATCATCCACGATTAGGATGCTATAGAGTTCTTTCTCGTTATTCTTCACAGACATAATATTTACATTTCATCATTAGCAGCCGAAGCTATACTCACGTGGCGGGCATTCTTCCCCTCGGCGTGATAGATGGCTGATTCAGCTATGTTAGTGGCATTATCACCGATACGCTCAATATTATAGGAGATTGTATTAAAGATAAGTGCAGTACGAATTGCCGTGGGGCCTTTGTCCCCACCCTCAATCAGTACAGGGATATCGTCGCATATACTCCTATGCTCTGTATCAATATCGAGGTCGCGCACTATTACATCTCTTGCCAAGGCTGTATCTCCCACAGTAAAAGCTACGATGGCATCCTCTACCATCTTAACGACAAGCATCAACTGCCGAGACAAGCGAGGGGCTATTTGGTCCGCCAACTCTGTATCGTAGGATATTTGTGGGCTCACCATACCTATATTAAGCAAAAGATCTGCGATACGCTCCAGAAAGCCCGTGGCATCAATATAGGCAAACATACGTCTACTCTCAGCCGCACGAGGAGTATAGAGTACAATCCCATTGATCACCTCCGTGCGAATCTTCACTTCCAAACTATCCACCACGGTCTCATTGGTTTCCATCTCAGCTTCCTTATCTTCATAGGAAGCCTCACGATTGAAAAGCGTGTACACTAATTGCGCCTGTTGACTGATGATCTTAGAAAGTACATTGAAATTCTCTCTAATCAACAGATGCTGACGCTCTAAATTGGATTGCAAGCCTGCCATGATAATTCTTTTCGTTCTGCTAAATAGTTCTAAGTAAAGGAATACTGTTGCTTATCATCATTACAAATGTACAAATTAACCGAATTGCCCCGAGAGGTACTGCTCCGTCCGCTTGTCCGCAGGATTAGTAAACATCTTATCGGTATAGTCATACTCAATAAGCTTACCAAGGTACATGAACATGGACCTATCGGAGATCCGCGCTGCTTGGCCCATATTGTGGGTAACAATAACAATAGCGATCTCTTTCTTCAACTCCAAAATAAGCTCTTCGATACGCTTTGTGGCAATTGGATCCAACGCACTAGTAGGCTCATCCATCAGCAATACATCAGGACGTAGAGCCATAGCCCGAGCTATACAGAGTCGCTGCTGCTGTCCTCCGGAGAGGAATGAGCCCTTCTTATCCAAGGTATCTTTTACTTCATCCCATAGTGCTACACTACGGAGACTCTCTTCAAGTATCTGTTCCCTTTCATGCTTTGACACCCGAATGCCGTTAAGCTTGTACCCGGCCATTACATTGTCGGCAATGCTCATTGTGGGAAAAGGGTTAGGCTGCTGAAATACCATTCCCGCCATTCGACGCACCTCCATCGGCTCTTTGGTGGTGATATCTTCATTTCGGATAAATATTTTCCCTGTCACCGTGATCTCTTTATAGAGAGAGTGCATCCGATTGATTGCTCGCAAGAGCGTGCTCTTACCACATCCACTGGGACCCATAATGGCGGTTATCTCATGATCGTATATACCTGCAGAGACCGAGTCAATAGCCTTCTTTCCCTGTTGATAAGATACGGAGAGATCTTCAATACGCACGATCAGGTCGTTATTATCCAAATGCTCGTGTGATGCCACATCGGAGTCAAGAGGCTTATATTCCTGAGTATTTAGAGAGGGATTAGTTTCCATTACGCACAAAATAACTAAATAGCTCGCTTTGCAGCAATACGCTTTGCGATAATATTGAGAGTAAGCACCAATACAAGTAAAAAGAGGGAGCTACTCCAAATCATTTCTATCAAATTAGGATCGTTGTAGAACTCCCATATCAGCAGCGGCACAGCCGATGAGGGGGTAATGAGATTCCAGTTAATATGATTACTGCCGAGAGCAGTCATCATCAGGGGTGCCGTTTCGCCTATGATACGACTCACGGCAAGCAAAATACCCGTCAGGAGCCCTCCGGAAGCAGAAGGTAGCAATACTTTAAGTACGGTTGAGCGATAACTTGTGCCCAATGCCAAAGCCGACTCTTTCATTGACTTGGGCAGCCGAAGCAAGGTCTCTTCGGTTGAGCGTATAATAAGGGGGAGCATCATAATAGCCAGCGATACGGCACCGGCCAAAGCAGAGTAGTTACCCAAAGGAACTACCACCCATATATAGACAATGATGCCCAATACAATAGAGGGGGTACCCTGCAGAAGGTCTGTAATAAAACGCACCACCGAGGCTAAGCGTGTACCTCTTTCCTCGGAGAGATAGATACCGCCCAGCACCCCAATAGGGATAGCGATTAGAGAGGCTACTACAACCATAATAAGGGTACCTACTATACCATTAGCGATGCCCCCGGGTAGGATCACACGCCCTCCTGCTACACTATCAACCTGCATCTTTGCCATCATGGCATCCACTGCCGTAGGAGATGGCTCTACAAAGAAGCTCCCATTGATCTGCCCGACTCCCTTAAATATGATGGTCCCCAGGATAAGAAAAAGAGGTAATACAGAGATCCAAGTTAACGCAACACAAGTAGAGAAGAAGGCTCTATCGCCCTGCCTACGCGTGATCTGGTGCTTCAAACGACGGCTACTCATATAGTTTTATTCTGCTACTTTTTTTCTCTCAAGATTACTTTGGCAATCGCATTGATGATTGCCGTGATGAGGAAAAGCGAGAAGGCGATCCCCATTAAACTACTGAGCTTGAGTCCCTGAGCTTCCCCAAATTGGTTAGCGATCAAGCTTGCCATACTCTGTCCGGTACTCAATATAGAGTTAGGTATTTGGTCTGTATTTCCTATTAGCATAGTAACTGCCATAGTTTCACCCAAAGCACGTCCTAAAGCAAGGATATAGGCAGCGACTATGCCACTTCGTGAGGTAGGCAACACAACGCGCCAAATAACCTCCGTACGCGTACAGCCCAAGCTATAAGCCGCCTCTTTGAGTCCTTTGGGCGTCATCCGGATGAACTCACTACTCAAGGAGGCTGCATAAGGAATGATCATGATGGACAATATGAGTGATGAGGTCAGGATACCGTACCCATTGTAATTTGCTCCATCAACAGCATCTATGAGTGGGCGCAAAGTATAGAAGCCCCACAACCCATACACGATAGAGGGGATACCTGCCAATAGATCGGTAAGAGAGGATATAATGCGCGCTATAGGCCTTCCTTTGAAATACTCTCCGATAAAAAGAGCAACCGGAAGTGAGAAAGGAATACAGAAGAGCAGTGCCAAAAGGGAGGTTACTACGGTACCGATGATAAATGTCAAAGCCCCGTACTGCTCACTGCCTGCTGTCGGGTTCCACTCGGAGGAAGTTAGAAACCCCCAAAAGCCAAACTTGCCAAAGGCCTCACGGCTATTTACCAGAAGTGTAACAATGAGTGCCGCTGCTATCAAAAGCACCAATACACCCGCAACTTTCAGGGCACCTCGGAAGAGATGATCTAAGCGTGCAGAGTTTTGCTTCGCAGTGGAAAGAGTTCGCTCCATAGGAAATGGTAGATAAATAGCACTTACCGCATTCTGTCGTAGTAGTGGGGAGAGTAAGTGTAAGAAGTGCATTCGGGAATAGGGGAGCCACAATGGGTGCTTACTCCGGAGTGACACTTCGTACACATACTACTGAGGAATAGAAAAAGTAAGGTTTTGGTCGTACACGAAAGAATCAATAAGTACTATTGTGCATTGCTATTGGTCAGCCCTATCTCCGTTGCCTGACTCTTCGATGGGTTTGCCATCGTAAGTAATAGTACGAAGGGCTGCAAGAGCATTTTCTCGCAGTTTCGCAGGGATAGGCGCAAAGTGCACGTTGATCGTTTCATTCTGTGCCTCATCACTCAATATCCAATGCATAAAGTCCACTGTAGCCTGCGCCCTTTCTAGCGTACGCTTGTCGTAGTTCTGCTCTTTGTAGAGAATGAGCCACGTAAGGCAACTAATCGGATAAGCTGTAGCTCCCTCGGCATCTGTAATCATTGTCCGAGTATCCGCAGGAAGCTCCCCGGCAGCTGCTGCCGATATAGCCTCTAAAGAGGGAGAAACGAAGTTGCCTGCTCTATTTTGGATAGCAGCAGTAGGAACACCTAAAGCAAAACTGTATTCGCTACCTATATAACCAATGGCGCCATCCGTCTGCTTAATTACACCTGCCACACCGGGGTTTCCCTTGGCAGCTAAGCCGACAGGCCACTTAAGCGACTTACCGCTACCCACAGAGGCGGCCCACTCCTCACTTACCTTGCACAGATAATCGCTAAATACATTCGTTGTACCGCTGCCATCGGCACGGTAAATCGGTGAAATGCTCTTATCGGGAAGTTTAGTTCCTTCATTTACGGCTGCAATAGCGGGATCATTCCACCGCGTAATTCGCCCTAAGTAAATATCGGCTATTATAGTACCGGTAAGCTTCAAGTCTTTTATTTCGGGCAAATTGTATGCAACCACAACGGCACCCATACAAGTAGGCACATGTACGATGGTGGGCATTTCTGCCATTTCGTCGTCCGTAAGGAATGCATCCGTAGCAGCAAAATCCACCACTTTGTCATTCAAACTACGGATACCGCCTCCACTACCTAAGGCCCCATAATTGATTTGAACTCCGCTTTGCTCTTGATAATTTTTGAATATTACATTGTAAAAAGGGAGGGGAAAAGTAGCTCCGGCTGCATCCAATCCCCTTACATTTCCTTTCTTTTCACCGCTACATGAGGTTAAAAAAGCAGCTCCAAATATCAGTGACGCAGCCAATACAGCGGCTGTCCAACAAAATGCACTGCACTTAATTCCTTTCATATCTTATTCTCACTTAGTTTGTTATCGCTATTCATTGCTGCAATACTCTTCGGCACACTCGCTCTCCGAGTCCCTTGCGTAGTATTACGATGCAATATTAATACATAGGAATTACCCTCATGTTACGCAAATGTGAAGATATGGTTACGACACTCTGGAGGGATACTTTGCACCCTGAAAAGGGGCAAAAAAAGATCTGTATCTTTCGTTGAGTAGATCAGAACCTTTCAAACAAAACATCTGTACCTTTTGCGGTAAAGATACCTATCTTTTGCGCAATCCATTGTAAGCGGATTATCTAATCCCTCATCCGCATCTTTTTATGTGCCACTTGCTGCAAGCTTCTTCAGCGTAGCACCCCAACGAGGTCAGCTCATTCTATTTCAAAGACATAAGCGGAAAGAAGAAAAAAGCGTACCTTTGCACCCGTAAGGCGCTCTGCAGCCTTACGAAAATGGCTCGGTAGCTTAGCTGAATAGAGCGTCAGATTCCGGTTCTGAAGGTCGTGGGTTTGAATCCCACCCGAGTCACTTACTCCTACGAAAGCTTCGTAAATATTTATTCTGCTTTTGGTCGGTCTACAAATACAGTTCACTTTAGACATAAAGAAACGCTTGATCCGTGCCGGTTATCGGCAGCACAAATCAAGCGTCTCTGTAAAGGATGCTATTTCCTTATAGGCAGACCTTTTGCGAAAGTCTTATATAAAGTTTAGTGGCACCTGCAAAGTGGTTTTTTGCCTTACCACATTTCCGTTGGTAAAACTCACTTCAATGGAGAACTCCACCTCCTCTCCTGCCGCATCAGTAGGAATCTCCGTAAGATAAATATCAAACATTTCCCCAGGGACCAAAGTACGCTGTAAGCGTTCATTATCATTGGCAAATAGAGTTTTCGATGGGGGATTGTTTCCTCCCCTGTATCTTTTTTTGATGTATGTATAGTTATCAGTAAAACGGAGTAAGATGATAGAATTCAATTCATCTCCGGCTTTGAAGTGTTCGTTGAGATCTTTATTACACTTGACTGAAAAGGAGGTAATAGGATACCAAATACCTGCCTCACGCCAGTAAGGGTCATTGCTGCGATCATAATAGTGATTATCCCCTATGGAAATAATGTAGGCTATACGCTCCGGATCGGGGTTTCGAATCAAGATATCTTCTCGAATACCGATATAACTGAAACCACCGGGGCCACCGGGTTTTCTCTTTTTTTCACACAATCTGGCATATAAGATAGGCAGCGCCTGCTCTACTCCGGCACATTGGGCAACCGACTCCTCATTCTTTGGTGTAGCGGGTTTCATTACAATGGTATCAACACGAACCAGATCTGTCAAATAATGCTTGTATACAGGTAATTCCGGATGACGTCGGCAGCCAAAAAGCGACAGCACTACCACAACGACCGTCACTACGCATAGGATTATCTTCTTCATAGAATAAAGAGGCCCTTGATAGATGTAATGATTCTTTTTCATAAGTTTACCTTGTCATAGTGTTAACATCGCAAAGATAAAAAAAACAAAACACAAAGCCACATTAGCAAAGATATTTTCATCTTGCTATGTTTCTTCTTATAAGGACAAGGAAATCCGGCTACTGAGTTAGGTTGATGCGGAGAGAGATCCCGAAGTTGGTATTGCGGGTAGGGAAAGAGGCACTGCTGACAAGAGGGCGATTGATATTCCAATCGAAGAAAGCACGTAGCGTAAGCATACGGCTAAGCGCATAGTCGGCACTCACCTTGAGACTTTGGGCTACGTTGCCATTGGTAGCCTGTGTAAAGTTATCCTGAATCTTACGGATTAGCATACTGCTCCGGTTGTAGGAGTAGTCCAAGCGAAGTGTCATTGCCCCACCGGAGGTAAAGAGCTGTTGCGTTTTAGCCTCACTGCCCTTAGCGGTATTTCCTGTGGAACGTGCCGGGCGACGACGCTTTTTTATCCCTAGCAACTTAGCGATATCGTCTACCTTATAGCTCAAAGAGGCAGTAATTTCATTGGCGGTATTCTCCATCACCTGTACAGCGGTTAGATTGAGCGTCATGGCTCTGCGGCGATTCCAACGCAAGGAGGTAGTAATGCCGTTAATTAGCGTTATTTCCACACCCAAAAGCGGATTAAAGCCCTCTTGAAAAGTCACAGAGGGAATATCGTAAGCCATAGCCGGCATCCACTCAAGATCACCCGAGGCGTTCGGATCATTGGCGTCTACACGACGCACAAAACCCAAGTCGGCATTGTCGCCATCGAGTGGCATCCACCCCAAGAAAGAGTTATAGCCACCCACCGAATACACAGCCGAATAATTGTGACTCAGAGAAAAGTTGCGGAACAACTTATTGATTCCGGGTAATTTGCTCAATCCGGTGTAGTTAATGGTCCAGTTAGGTAAGAGCGCGCCGAGGGAGGGGAATGGGGAGAGCGCCACATGCTCAGGATCAGTTGCTGTATAGGCAGCAAGGAAGGCAGGGATCAGTACATCCGCCCTATTTTCACCTATCATAGGAATATCTTCAGCACCGGCCTGATGATAGGCATCCATCACACGATTACGCACTATCTCTCGGTAAGCGCGCAAATTGTCGAAGTTGGGAGACGCATAGCCATTCTCGCCTTTTGCATTGAAGAAGAAGCTCTTAAGGCCTATAGTAGACATGGAGAAGCTTCCACCGAAAGTCCGGGGCATACCTGCAAACATATACTGCGTCTCTTCCCGCCGTGTATCGTTACGCAGAGCGGAGAGCGTAATCCGCAGATCCTTCACCGGCTCAAGGGTTAGACGTATAGAGAGATCCTCGCCTTGTGTATAAGCAGAGGGGGTGACATTATCCTCACGGTAGGTAAGCCAATTGCGCTCAGCGGCTTTCTCTACCCAATTATGATCTACAAAGCCAAAAGCAAAATCCAATCCGGGCGACAAGATGCCGTCTTGCGAAGCTTGTCCTCCGGCCGCCCGTACATCAGGCAAGAACCCAGGAATGTTGAAGCCTTGGTTACGTCGGTAGCTGATTTGTAGATCCTTAACCAGCATTAATGAGTAAACCAAATAATCGGTAAATACAGCGGTGGCCCGACCATCTGCTGTGCGCTTTGTAACATCAGCTACGGAGAGCTTTACAACCGCGGAATCGCGGTTGGTAATCTGTATTGTTTGCGCATCCTTTACCTTATACTTAAGTGTAAAGCGCTTCCCTAAGGTATCGGTTGCCATCACGTGGATTTTTTTACTGTTCAGCCCATGTCGGACAATTGTAGCACTATCGGGAGAGAGGGTTACAGTCTGTTCGAAACGGCGGGGTCTCTTAGGGGTCACCGCTTTTCTATCATTTCTATCCGCCTGCCCTGAGGGATCTCTACGATTGCGGTTTCGAGTAGTACTCTGTAGCGTATTACCCACCGCAGAAATACGCTTCTCCACCTCACTCAGATAAGGTATAAGCTTATAGAGGGCAGAAAAGTTTAGCGAGGTACTTCCCTCTAAGCGAAGCTCATTGCGAATAATATTCCCCATTGTAAAGCCCTCCGGCAGCATGGCACCTCGATCCCAGTTGTAGGTGCCCGTATAGTTTACATTAGCGGTAACCCAACTCATGTAAGGGATTAGGGAGATAGGAAGCTTCCAATTGAGGGTAGCTTGCTGGTCGTACTTCATCGGGAGTCCAAGCTCACGAATACTTTGTCGCACCGAATCACGCCAAATAGCCCACGCATCAGGATTCAGATGCCTATTAACCTGCACATTGGGTTCTTCAATCCGCGCATTCGTACCGCTCTGGAAAGAGAACTGGATATCGTCCGTCACATTCCAATTAAGTGTAAGCGCACGCGTCCACACAAAGTCCCGAATAAATGTAGCAGGAAGAGGCTCTGCATCACCTATACCGGGGATAAAGTTACGCACTTGCTGCTCATTATAATTTCGTATAATGGAGCTGGCAAGGCTTATTTTAGAGGGGAGCCAGTTGATTCGATACTCTTTGAGTGACTTCAATTGCGGATTGTTACTCTTCACCCAGCCAAACGGCTTGAGCGGTGGCACTACAGGTTGGTAGTCATAAATAGCGGAGAACTGCCAATCCCGACGTCTGTCGTAAACCAAGTCGGGTGTATTATGATCCGTTTGGTTATAGGCATAGGAGAAGATAAAGTTGGCAGGGTCGTACGGCATCGGAGTTTTACTCTTGATACCCACTCTCATATTGGAAAGCGACACACTGTGCGAACGGGTCTCCGTAACGGAATGACTAAGGAGAGAGTCGCGCTGTTGCTTGGTAGGAGCAGCCTTAAGCGCATCCTTTAGGATTAAGTCTTCATCCAAAGGATTATACTGGGGTGTGATACGCTCATCGTTGTAGGCATAATAGAAAGGTATGCTTACGGACGCCTTCTCAGGGAAGAAGCGTCCCAGCTCCAAGCGTGTGGATAGGTTCACTTGACGCATATCCTCCAAACGCCGTTGCGAAAGGGTTTGATCCAATGCGCCAAATCCGGCAGTCTGCATGATACCTCGGGCACTGAAGCTTCCCCAATCACTGAGCTGCACCTGCACATCGGCATTGGCTGCCCATCCGCCATGCTCTTGATAATCACTTAAGCGCAACTCATTTACCCATACTTCCGCACTCTTTACCCGTCCCGAAGCATTACGCACCCCTATCATAATCGTCTTCACGTTAGAGAGAGAGGGATTTCCCACCACGGTAACCGAATTAGCAGGATTTTCCTCATCCGGGCGAGAGAAACGGTGGTAGAAATCAGCCATTGCACTGCCGGATGCTGCCGCTGCATTGCGGGCGATTTTAAGATCGGTAAAGAGGCTTAGCGGAAATTCCATTTTATTCGACTTAGGCCATACGGCAGCACGATCCTGCGCCACATCGCTACTGTACACGCCATAAGGGGTAAGGGAGAGCGGGACAGCGTATTCGTAGTAATTATTCACATAGTCGCTTCCTACACGAATGAACACAGAGAGATCCCCATTGCTAAGGCGCGTATCATCATCCAAAAGAGCCTCACCATGTACAAAAAGCTCTATTCGCTTATAGCGTCGCAAGTCCAATGCTGTATTGCGATATACGGCTCTTGAATCAGCAGGCGATAAGTTGCGTATTTTAAGACTCAAAGCCTGTTCATTCTGTTGGGTAGCCTGCGTTTGCACAGGATCTAAGCTACGCGTGACTGTGGGAGGCAGTACATAATTGATGGGTTGGCGATCCCCATTCTCTTCTATATTAACGGTACTCACTTCCAAAGAGCCATCAGAGATAGGTGCCACGTTCAGATCATGCAAGGCACGTGTATAAGTCTTCCACTCACCGCGTACCAGCTTAAAAGAGCCAAAGCGCAAGTAGGTTACCTCCTTAAATCCGGTAAGATAAAGACGCATGAAACGAATGTTTTTGAAGTCCGCAATTCCACCTATGGAAGCCTCATATTGAGCAATGGGAATTTTGAATTGGTACCACTTTATTTCTTCACGCTTACCATTGGCCAGCGTCACATTAGTAGAGCGTACATCGGTGATATAGTTTTGTCCGACAGCCAATCGATCGGGCTTCAGTTCAATGCGATACTGGAAGTAACTTTCATTCTCGCTCAAGGTATTGTCCTGATTAATATCTTCCACATCAGGCATCACACGCGAAGCTACACTATACGCATCTGCTGCGTTATCTGCTTCGGCACTGTTTCCTTGCACGCCATTGTAATAATGGTAGCGATCCAATATTGGGGCTCGGAGTTCATCCCAGTCCCTATTTCTATAGTGCTTAAAATTATCCCCTGCCGGATCGTTGAAAGGGCTAAGAGGATCATTTTTCCAAGCCTCGGCCGTCTCTGCAGAAAGCTTACTGCGCACTCCATTCAGATAGGTGATATAAGCCGGCCAATTGGCCTCTTCTTCGTCATTCAGCCCATTAAGTCCCACATCCTGTTTTTCACGCGAACCGGGAGAATTGTCAAATGCATAGCCTGCGGCTTGACGAATCGGCACTTTACCCCATACGGTACTGCGCGTGGCTTGAGGATCATCATTGAGCGGCATACCATTCTCAAAGAACTTGAGACCATCCTTGAGGATATCTTCACTTATCTCACCTAAGTTGATATACAGATCGCCTCCACCTGCCGACTCTCGGTTGTATATAAAGGGATCCATGAGCCAAAACTCGATGTACTCTATATTAGCGGCTTCAAAATTGCTCTGATCAACCTTGCGCATAATACCCCCCCAGTTACGCTCCGGATGAGCCAATGTACCATCAGGAAGCATATCCTCATGATTAAGGTTATAGGGGCCGCGCTCCGATGGATAATAGCTCAGATTAAGCGTTTGCAAGTAACTAAGCTGCGCCTGATTATAATCTTTGTAGGGGTACAACTCCAGCATACTCACCTCTCTCGAGTAGTGATTGCTTAGGTAGTCAGGGTTGTTTCGTATATACGAGGGAAGCATTGAGGAGCGACTTCTATTGAGGATAGGATCTATATAGAACCAAGCCAATTGCGCTCTGTGTGCACCGTAACGCACATCATTGGTCAAAGAGGCTTCCGGAAAGAGAGGCGAGGGGGTATCCTGAAAGGGAGTGGAAGCCAAAGTCCAAGCATAGGGATTTTTTAGATCTATCTGCCCTTGAGATGTTTCAAAGTCGTCAATGTAACTATACCCCTTTGCATAACGTCCCTCGTAATGCCCCGGAATGAGGTGTGCAAACTCTGCGTTCACGGATATTTCACTCGGTGCAGTTAGATTAAGGAAAGGGATCTTATCCAGTAGGTTTGTGAGACTTTGCGATTTGGTTCGATAGCTTAGGTTGGCCCCCCAAAGGAAATTGCGCATTGACTCATCGCCTACCGCCGTTTTAGTAGTAAGCGGCATTTCGCTAAGATACATGGCGGTAGCTCCAAGGGTAAAATCTTTGGTGAAATGATAGTTAAAGTCCGCCCCAAGCATCGTTTTACGTTGCAGGTTGAGGAAGCCCTTATTCTCTAAAGATACTTCTACGCGTGTACCACTGGAGAGGATAGATTCATTGATAATGGTTACTGTGCCCATTGCATAGTTAACCGTATAATCCACATTCTCCGTTAGGAGCGCACCTCCGGCTGTTACGCGCACCGAACCGGGTGTTACGCCCATTGCTCCCAAAGAGATCTGCCCACTTTGGGAGGCTTTATACTCGCCCTTGAGGATAAACTTATCCTTTTCTGCCACTTGGGCGGCAGCTACAGCAGTTGTGTCGTATATTTCACGATACACATACTTCTGCGCAATTGCAGGATCTCCTATTTTCTCTGCTAAAGTTTTCCCAAAAGGCTCCACCGTAGAGAAGTAGATCCACCCACGGCTGCTATTGACCGTATAACCCTCTACATAATCAAATACACCATCCGGATGAGGCTCGTTACGGCTATCCAAGCGATCCATATCAAGAGCTTTTACCAGAAGTTGGCCCTTGATGTTACTTTCCGTAATATACGGTATCGCTATGCCTGTAGTATCACTCCGATAAAGGACATTCAATTTGAAGCGTTCACTCGTGAGCCCCTGTACATTAGCACCCAATGCATATACATTACGCATCATTAAACGCCAATAAGGGGACGAAGGAGTCATCCTCGTTCCTTTGATTAGTTTGACGAAAAGGTTTCCATTGCCATCATCACTTCTGTCTGTACTAAACTCACCAACCTGATACACTTGCCCTCGGTAAGTATATTCAAATGCTACGGCAAGTACCTCATCATCTGCCAACTTAGTATTGAGCGAGATGTATCCTAAAGTCGTGTTCAGCGTATATTCAGATGTAGTAAGAAGACGAGCACTCTCGAGCTTTTCATACTCTACTCCTCCCTGGAGCATGGAAGAGAGGATAGGGGTAACCTGCTCTATATACCTCAAATCAGGCAATCCGAGCATAGTTTGGTAGAGTAAGTTTGCATCGTTGGCAGGCATACCTCCATTACCACTCCACCGTGAGTTGTAAGTATTGCCCGGCTCTGCAAGATCACTAAACGCCACTATATTACGGGCATCATCGAAGCGTCCGCGCTTATTGGTCACCCACACTTCTACGCGGTTAATGACTACGCCGCTGGATATATAGGGAAGTGTCTTAAGTGCCTCATCATAATGATCATAAAACCACTTAGAAAGAAAGAAGTGTCGCCCCTCATCGTACTTATTAGCAGAGAACTCAAATGGGGTAGTCTGTACCCCGCCCTGCGAAGATACCCGCTTAGTCTCTGCCTCCTGCTGACTTACAACTAAACTTACATCCAGCTTACCAAACTGCAACTTAGTATGAATGCCGAAAAGGGAGGCACCACCCTGAATAAGAGAGTTCTGCGGATGTAACGACACACTACCGGCTTCTACCAGCTTTACTATATCATCCTCTTCTCCCTCATAAGCAAGCTTCAGCTTACGAGCATCAAAATCAAATGTAGTCTCAGTATTGTAATTTAGATTGAAATTCAGCTTACTTCCTACTGAAGCCTGCATGTTAGCCTGAATCTTTTCATCAAAATCGAAATAGGTATGTTTTCTTGCATGTGCCGGCAAGGAGGGATTATTGGTAGCGCTGGTCTTCACTCCAAAGAGAAGCTCTGCAGAACCCTGTGTGCGCACTCTCACTCCTCCGGGACCAAACAGACGCTCTGCCGGTCCTAATTCGAAGCCAAAATCAAAGGGATTGAAGCGTTTTTTACCCTCTTCGGAAGCCTCTTCCCGCTCCTTATTGTGGAAGTAAGTGATATTTTCATTGCGCTTTAGGTAGGCGAGGTACTCTTCCGGGGTATAAGCAATAGGGGTACCTATACGCTTACCATTTAGAGTAGTAACATAAAGGTAGTTACCGGTTTTGGGATCAAATATGAATTCACTTTTGATTTGTGAAGGAAGCTTCAAGTCAAGGATTGGGGTAGCCTCGACCTCCTCTTTATTGCGAGGAGGCACTATGCGACCTGCGACAGAATCGGTCTGTGCAAAAGCGTGCTGGCACAATATCAAAAGACCTATGAGTACCCCGGCAACTTGCTTTACTCCTACAGACAACCCACTCCCAATCGGCATATAGATTCCTTCTTAAGCAAGATGCCTCAAAGCGTTTTTGATAACCACTTCTACGGGCTGATCAGGATTCTCCTCTATAACCTTCTTTACTGCCTTGCGAACGGCTGTATCGACAAAACCAAGCGTCTTGAGTGCATTAGAAGCCTCCTCAAATACCTGAGATGCTTTGTCGAAAGGCATCTTATCGGAGGTCGTGAAGTCGGGTGTAAGTACGATCTTTCCCTTTAGATCTACTACAATTCGTTGTGCCGTTTTAAGTCCTATTCCTTTCACGCTTTGTAAAGTCTCCACTGCTCCACTATCAATAGCCGCAGCAAGCTCCATAGGGGCAAAGGAACTTAGGATCAATCGTGCCGTGGCTGGTCCTACCCCGGAAACACTTCGCAAACGCTCGAAAAAGAACTGTGCCTCCTCACTAAGGAAACCATATAGTTGGTGAGCATCCTCACGTATGATCTCCGTAATCCACAACCTACACCTTGCTTCGTCCCGCAGTGCTGTATAGTCAGGCAGGGTAATACTGATATCATACCCCACTCCTCCCGCCATCAGAATTACTCCGGTAGGAGTCAGACGGGCTATTTCTCCCTCTATAAAAGCTATCATCTTATGAAATAGTCTCTACCTCCTTCAGTGATTATAACGAAGTGTCCCCTGCTTTTGTTGCATTCGCTCTTTGTCCGCTATCAAGTGCCAGTGCACTCTTTCCCATAATATAAAGAGTGCTGATTCAAGTAACTTAGTCAGAAAAGGTATTAAGCGACAACTCTTCTCCATCCCACTCGGCATAAGAATTATACCGTATCCAATCACCTAACAGAAGCACTCGTCTACCATTACCCAAGGAATAATCTGCTAACCTGTGTCGGTGCCCAAAAAGCCAGTAGTCAACCTCCGGATGCTTCACTGCATCACGAGCAGCCCATTGGATTAACCACTCCTCTTCTATTGGAGGCATTACCTCCGGCACGTCCCGATCCCCATGCTGCTGTCGACTCGTGTTCGAGGAAACCTGAGCTATCGGCGTAGACCAACGAGGATGTATAGAGGCATATAAGGCTTGCAGAGTTGGGGAACGGAATGTATTATACAAAAGGGATTCTCTAAAAGAGCGTTCTTTGCACTCTTCATCACCATGAGCTAAGCGAAAAGTCTTTCCTCCCAAGTTAACTTGTATGGCATGGTGATGCACTTGAGTACCTAATTCTTCTTCAAAGTAGCCCTTCATCCATACATCGTGGTTACCCGTGAAGATATGCACCTCCACTCCACTATCCACCAATCGTGCCACAGTGCCCAGAAAACGTGTGTAGCCCTTTGGAATGGTATAGCGCCACTCATGCCAGTAGTCAAACATATCTCCTAAGAAATAGAGTGCTCCGGCAGTATCTGCTATTGACTCCATCCAGCGAACCAATCGAAGCTCTACGGAGCGACTATCCTTATGAACAGCCGCTCCGAGATGTGCATCCGAAGTAAAGAAAATAGGATTCATGCAACCGAGTTATATTACATAAAGCCCAGTTCCAACTTAGCCTCCTCACTCATCATAGAATGATCCCACGTGGGCGTAAAGGTAAGTACTACATCAGCACGTACTACTCCCTTTACACTCTCTGTCTTGAGGCGGACATCCTCCACGATAAAGTCTGCAGCGGGGCAGTTGGGTGCGGTAAGTGTCATCGTGATGGTTACTACCCCCTTATCGCTTATATCCACATCATAGATTAAGCCCAAATCATATACGTTGACCGGTATTTCCGGATCGTATACGGTGCGGAGCATCTTAACGATATCTTCCTCCATACGGAGCAAATCGTTTCCCTTTTCCATATACCTTTTGTTCAATGAATCGGGTTCATTTCGCGGATAAGCCGCTCGCCGCCGAGCACCTTGTCCACGACCAGTAGCAGATAACGAATATCGAGAATAATACTCCGCTGGTAATCGGGCAGATATTCGATATCACCGCCTACGCCTTCCCAATTACGGTCAAAGTTCAAACCGACCAATTCGCCCTTACCATTGAATACGGGGCTGCCCGAGTTCCCTCCGGTAGTATGAGTAGTTGCGCAGAAGTCTACCGGCATACGTCCGTCCGAAAGTGCGTAAGGCGCATAGTCCTTTGCTTCGTAAACCTTCTTGAGGCGTTCGTCTACCACATATTCCCAATTGTGCGGATCTTCCTTTTCCATCACGCCATCCAAGGTGGTTCTTTCCCCGTAAAGTACGGCATCGTGCGGCTTGTAGCCCTTAATTTGTCCATAAGTAAAGCGGAGCGTTAGGTTGGCATCGGGCCACGGCTGTTTGCCGAAAGGCGGATTAGCCATCCGAGCCGCTATATATTCCTTGCGAGCCTTAGCCAGAGGCGCGTCGTATGCTTGCAGCTTTTCGTTGAGCGTGCGGAACTCTATACGGCAAGAGCGTCCAAACTGTACCATCGGATCATTTGCCAAAAGGTCACGTTCCGGCGCTTTCATAAACGCTTCGAA
The DNA here is from genome assembly GCF_045865415.1 of Porphyromonas miyakawae. Classification (NCBI taxonomy): domain Bacteria; kingdom Pseudomonadati; phylum Bacteroidota; class Bacteroidia; order Bacteroidales; family Porphyromonadaceae; genus Porphyromonas; species Porphyromonas miyakawae. Next base: position 271,079 of record NZ_BAAFSF010000001.1, on the reverse strand, counting down.
GCGTTCCTTGGAGGCAAAAATGGAGGTATCGAACAGCTTATCTATATAAGCTTCGGCCGAACCATACTGGGCAATTCCGTCGCGAACCGCCTGCGGTTGCTCGTTAGGGGCAATTCGTTCCGCATAACGCGTTAGTAGTGCTTTGGCTATTTTGCGGTTCACTGCCGGATCGTAATCCTTATCAAAGAACAGTTCAAACTGCTTGCGCAGATCTTCCAATCCTTCACTTCGCTTGGCTGCATTATCCCAATTATCCAATAGTTCCGCTTTGGGCAGCGGAGCAAGGCTGCATTCAATGCCGTAAAGGATACCTTCCAGCAGATATTGCTTGCGAATTTGCAACGATTTACGTGCTGCAATGGAGCGACTGATCACTTCCGCCGCGGTCTTTCCCTGCGCATCGCCCTTAGCCGCTTCCAAGCGGAGCATTTCTTCGTGCTGGGCACGCTTCAGATCAGCCAGCTTGCGATTTTTGATTGCCCAGTTAGCTCCCTGCGCACGCTTATACCCATTTTGCGAAGAAGCATACTTAGCGGCATACTTAATGTTGGTAGCTTCGTCGCTAAGCATCTCACCCAGCATCACTTCCTGACGGATGCCGCGCATCTCGATACGGATATTATTATCGATTTCGCCCCATTCGGTCACTTCGTCCGGCGTAAAGTACTGGTACGTGGTGCCGGGGTATCCCATAATAAAGACGAATCCTTCCGGCGCTACGCCCTGAGCAGTTACCTGCACCCAACGCTTCGGTTTGTAGGGTACATTCGTTTTGCTGTAGGGAACCGGATTACCCTCACGATCCGCATAGATGCGGAAAATGGAGAAATCGCCCGTATGGCGCGGCCACATCCAGTTATCCGTATCGGCACCGAACTTACCTATGGAGCTGGGTGGAGCAGCTACCAAACGCACATCGCGGAACACCTTTTTGGTAAACATGTAATATTTATTGCCACCGTAGAACGCTTTGATTTCGTATTTGTATCCGGGACGGGCAGCCGCTTTCTTACCTACAATTTCCGGAGCTAGTGTATTGGTCAGGTAGCCGGCCGATAGGAACTCCATACCGGTTACAAGCTTCCGCTTGGCGAGTAGCTTATTCACTTCTGCGGTAACATCGCGGATTTCATCCACAATTTCCACTTCCAAACCGGGATTGGGCAGTTCTTCTGCCATAGTGAGACTCATGAATCCTTTTTCAAGCCAGTTAGCTCCTACCGAGCTGTGCGCTTGTATTTGGTCGTATCCACAATGATGGTTGGTGAGCAAAAGACCTTGATCCGATACGAGTACGCCCGAGCATCCGCCATCGAAGAGCACTACCGCATCTTTCAGCGAGCTGCCGTTAGGATTATAAATATCTATTTCATCAAGGTTAAGCCCCATTTGCTTCATTTGTGCCTCCTGTGTAGAGAGCATCCAGAGTGGCCACATACCACCATCTGCCCATGCACCGGTCACCACGAGGAGACTTAGCAAGGGAATCAAAAGTAGTCGCTTCATTGTATTATATATTGTTGTTTCTTATTGACTTATCACAGCGGGCTTCCCCGAGTAATCCTTTTGTAAAAGGGGCGGTTATATTCCACACCTTACTCTTGCTCTACGAATAGAAGAGTGCAAGGTGAAAACACACCAAAACGTAAACAGCTAACGTAGAGAAAAGGTTCAAAAAAGCAGAGTGGACAACTCATACGAGTCGCCCACCCTATAAATATGGTGCAGCAGTCTGTGATTACAGACGCTACCTAACGGATTTCTAGAAAGCGCTCTATCGGCGGATAGTCACTTTCGCATTCTCTCCGTCAAGAGTAAGGATATACATACCCTCCGCTATATCGCCCACATAGAGTTGCGATACGTTTGTAGCTGTACGAAGCGTCTCTCCGCGAAGAGTGCAGAGTGATACACGTTTTACACACTTACCGAAAGAGAATAAGTTGGATGCCGGATTGGGATAGACCACCACACTCTCTTTTTCAATGACAGGCGCTTCCAGCACCTTTATTATATCTTCTAAACCCGTAATGTAAAGTCCCTTTTCGGTGCAGACGGTCAATACACCATCATTGTCTATGTAGCACATACGAGCTTCATTTGCCTCAAAGCCAACTGAAGCATCCACCTTGGCAGTTACTCCGTTAGCAGCGTAGATATATAGTCCGTCGTTCAAGCAGGAGAGCAGCAGGTTGCCATTTTTGTCCATGGCAATATGGTTAACCATTTTACCTTGTAGTGCCTTAGGACAAACAAAAGGAGCACTCAAATTCCCTTCAGGCGCAATGGCTAACCCGGCATTAGTACCAAAGTATATATTCCCATTGGGGGCGCAAAAGACAACGCGTACGTTATCATCCGGCAGAGCGTGAGAAGCCTTTGTGTAAGAGGTGTACACACCATTCTTGAGTGAGAAAGCCCCCTTTACGGAAGCGAACCAAAGCGTTTTGTCAGCACTCTCGGTAACTCCGAAAATTGAATTTGTGGGTACGCCCTCTTTTTCTGTGTAGGGCACCCATTTTCCGCCAATAAACTTCGCATAGCCACCTCCAAAGGTAGTAGCAATCGTCTCGCCTTGGGAAGAGATAAGTATATCGGTAGCCATCTTGTGTGGGAAGGTATTCTTATCGGGAGTATAAGAGGTCCACTTCTTGGTTGCAGGGTTGAAAAACGATATACCGCCATCGAAGAATGCCACCCAGGTATCTCCCAACATATCGCTGCATACTCTTCGTGCATTACGCCCTGCCACATTGCTATTCTCAGGTGTATAATTTTGCCACTTGAAGCTATCTTCCGAGTCCGCTTGCTCCGTTAACTGAGCTGATGACACTCCTTCCGCTGTGCCTATCCAGGCAACATTTTCCACCTCATCAAGATATACAGAGCGCACGTTGTCGCTTAGCAATCCCTCAGGAGAAATTTGTGTCCATTTGCCATCCTTATAATATAGGAAGCCTGCTCCTTGCGTGCCGACAAAGGCATGACCTGCAGAGCCAAATGTCAATGAATAGAGAGAAGATGCCGGTAGGCCATGCTCGGTTTTATAGGTTTGCTTGACCAGACCATCTGCTGCATTAAGGACCACGATAGCACCATCGTCACTTCCTACCCATATATCACCCTCTTTGGATACAGCAATTGTCGTAAAGTATTCGTAGGGAAGCCCCTCTATCATCTTCCAAGTTGTGCCATCGTAGCAAGCCACACCTGTTTCAGTAGCTGCCCAAAGCTTACCGTCATGAAACAGCATCTGATGAACAGAGCCGTATGCAGCGGTGCTTTCTATGGCTTGAGCTTTACCATCCTTTAGACTATATATACCGGCTTCGGAGCCCACATATACGGTTTGACTCCCCTTATCATAGGTAAGGCAAAACATCAGCGACATGGGGTTAGCAGTAAGCTGATAGGTTACAAACTTTCCTTTGTTGTCTAAGTAGGAGACGGCATTTCCGTTTGCTATATAGAAGCCACCCTTTTCATCCTCTACAATATCTTGTACAAGTAGATCCACCAGCTGCCCCTCTGCATTAGTATAGTGTATATTGTCGTGGCCTGGATCCACCTTGATCAAACCATTGTCTTCCGTACAAAACCAAACCTTTTCCTTACTGTCAATAAGGATCTTAACCACCTTCTCCTTCTCCAATCCGGGCACCTCGTAACGCTTTCCGTCACTTAGCATACAAGCCCCTTTGGGGGTGCCTATCAATACTGTAAAGCTGCCGTCCGCATTATCCTCCACAGAGGCAACGGCATAAACGGTAGCACTGGGTAAAAGCGATGTACTCGATACACTTATGACATCCCACTCCACTTGCGCCCGAAGAACGGTCGGAGCGAGACATAGCAGCGTCATCATCGCATAAACAAAAAAGTTTCTTTTTAGCATAAAAATATTATTAACTGGTTACTTGCTATCTTCCCAAATCGGGATTAAATAAACCTCCCCGCCCTATTCCATTGCATAGAGGCAGGTAGAATGTTTTTCTCTTTTATATAACAAACCCTTTTAAAGGGCTGGATTAGAAATGGCAAAATCCGTATACATGGAGACTTTGCAAGGGTCCTCAGACACCATGCGCTGAGGTAAAAAAGTTGAGATACACACTTGTGTGCGTAACTCAGTCCAAATACTGATTGTATTAACGACGAGGGAGCATTATATAATGTTCTCACGAATAAATATCTCTTCTATCTTTTAGGTGTGCGTTGCTTCAGGCATTCCCTCCACGGCCAACACAGCGTTGTAATAGGCTCTGCAACCGGTTACCTCCTTTCCGATCCACGAAGGCAAGGGAGGCTCTACAGTAGCGTCATCCAACTCTATCTCAGCTACCACTAAGCCCTCCAAAGCGCCATGAAAGCGATCTACCTCCCAATAATACTTTCCCTCGGGAATCAGGAAACGCTCCTTACGGATCACCGCAGAGCCGCACTGACTCAGTAGCTCTTCGGCATCACGTAGTGGAATAGCGTACTCCCACTCATGCCTACTCAACCCATTGTCGTTGGTAGCATCTTTAATGGTGAGAAAAGCCTCCTTATCTCTAATACGCACGCGTATCACCAGCTCTTCCTTTGCCACAAGAAAGCCCTGCTCTATACGATACACTCGCTCGGCCGCTGCTTCATAGGCATTATTTAGTACTAAGTACTTGCGCTCTATCTCTAACGCCATTTAGTGAATAACGACTAAGGTAGCACCAAACCCATACTCTTTAAATGAGGCATCTTGGGCAGAGGCCTTGGGATACTTTTTCTTCAGTTCATCTAAAATAGCCTTACGCAATATCCCTTCTCCGCGACCATGCACAAAAACTACCCGGCTACCGGGCTGTGCCTTTATGCTCTCCATCACGCGTCTAAACTCGGCGAGCTGGGTCTCCATTATCTCTGAATTACTCATACCTGCCGTCGTTGTCAGGAGCGCAGTCGCATGTAGGTCAACCTCTACAGGCGGCTCTTCGGCAGGTTTACGGTGTCGGGGCATTTGCCTACTCCGCCTCCGACGACGCTGCTCTTCCTCTGCTTGTACTTTTTCCTCCAGCAGAGTCTCTTCGGAAATCGCGAGAGGCACCGCCTTGGCGCGCACTTCGTCCTCCTCTATGAGAGGATAAATTATGGCATCATCGTCAAAGAAATCATTTTCTCGAAATGCATGACGCTTGAGAAAGCGTACCCCATCCACACGTATAGTAAATGAATAGGGAGTCTTTAAGTCGAAGGCTTTTTCCTCTTTGTAAGGCAGTATCATGAGCGACATGTGCTCCCGCTCCGGAATTGTTTCCAAGGGGATCTCCTCAAGAAAAATACGCGTATCACGCTCTATTGTACCGGAAGCGATCTTCTTGTAAGTACCGTTGGCCAAGCGATTAGAAAGTACATAGTACAACATATAGTTGCAGTCATTAATCAGGTACATTTCTATAGGCGTGCGACTAACAGCTTTCTCATCTACGGGCAAAAAAGCCATATAGACAGATAGTTTGTCACCGCCTTCACGCTCAGGCAAAAGAAGGTGCGGAGCAGGTGCTTCCTCAATGGGGGCAGGAGTGGCTTGTTGTGACTGACTCGGCTTACTTACCGGCGGTGTGTAGAAAGGGGCCCCCTCCAACTCATCACCTATAGGCACACATTCATTGAGTGGTGTAGGTAACTCGAAGCCATCCTCGCCCTCTACCCAAGCCACTTTGCCTACTATTCGCTTAATCACACCGCCTCCGGATGCATTTAAAAAGCGTATTTGCTCTCCTACTCTGACTGATCTCATTTCATTTGCTTTCTATCATGCGCAAAGATAATGATTCCCAAGCATAAACTTTTTCTTTCCTCTCTCAATACATCAGTATCTTTCATTTGAAACATCTATACCTTTCAAATGAAACATCTGTAACTTTCATTCGAAATATCAGAACCTTTTTTTACCCCAGGCCATACGTTCTTTTTACAAGTGACAAAGAGAATATTATTTTCTATATTTGTCGGACAAATTCGCATGCAATCCTATTTAATCAAAGAGATGCAAGAAGGCGTATTAAGCCTACGCACACCTCCGAAAGCGAGAAAGAAATTCATAAAATAGAAAGGAAATATACAATTATGAAAAGAAAACTACTTTATTATGTCACACTAACTCTATTGAGCTTGCCCCTATTCGCCACGAACATGGGCCAACTCCACGCAACTACCCCCTCGCTGAGGGAGACTGAAGAGAGCATCTCGTTTGATTTGGGCGGTGAGGCTACCACAATCATACTGATCATATCTGCCGAAGGAAAGGTAACCGGTGAAGGCGTAGAGGGCGAGATAGAGGCAAACGGAGGTTTCGTTTTTCTGAATGTAAAAAATAATCACGTTGTACTACATGGTAAAATTACCGAGTTTCAGTGCTCAACCAATGAAATCACAGCGCTGGATGTCTCCAAAGCCCCCTCGCTCAAACTATTGGAGTGCAGTGGGAACCCCATAGGCACATTGGATCTGTCTGCCAACAAGGCATTGGAAGTGCTCCGCTGCAATAAGTGTGCGCTTAAAGAATTGGTACCTCCCACTACTCTAAAGGAGTTGAGCTGCGAGGATAATGCTATCTCTGAGCTTGATGTCAGCGCACTAACCTCACTGAATGAACTAAAGATATCGCGCAATAAGATTAGTACCCTAAACCTCACAGCTTGTACCGATCTGAAAAAGCTCTACTGCTCCGACAATAAACTACCGGAGTTGGACATCACAAAGAACAAAAACCTTGTTTATATCAATTGCTACAGAAATACCATCAACGGTATAGATGTAAGACAATGCGCAGATCTCGAAACGCTCTATTGTGGTTATAACTCATTCAATACACTGGATGTAACGCAGAACAAAAAGCTTCTATTCCTTTGGTGTCCCTCCCTGCACCTCACCAGCTTGGATGTATCGCAAAACACAGCCTTAGAGCACCTTCTCTTCTTCCTCAATGACTTGTCGCAGATAGATATAAGCAAGAACCCTGCTTTGAAAGAGTTGGACTGTAGCGAAAATAAGCTCACCACGCTAGATGTATCCAACAACCCCGAACTAACAGAGATAGGCTGCAATGGAAACTTTATCGATTTACAGCAAATGGAAGCCTTTATCAAAAGCATGCCTAACCGGCAAGGGAAGGAGAAAGGCAATTTGTATGTAATAGACAGCAAGAACCCAAAAGAGAAGAACCACTGCTCTACAACCAACGTGAAGGCTGCAAAAGCCAAGAACTGGGTAGTGTGGGACTACAATGGTAACTATGCGACCAGCCGTCCCTACGAAGGAGAAACCGCCAATCAGTCTGTTGCTGCACTACACGTTAGAATAAGCCCCAACCCGGCATCGGGTTATGTGTACATCAGCGGCTCTAAGCCCAATGCATCTATATACCTTTACTCGATGGAAGGCACCCTTATCCAAACAACCCACACAGATGCCAATGGAGCTGCTGAGATAAACTTATCGGGAGTATCGAAGGGTAATTATCTACTGAAGTCGGATGGCGTGAGTGAAATACTGATCGTGGAATAAAAAGGAGAGGCTTTCTAAACACTACATTCCACAAGGAGTTGCTCGGAGCATAACAGCTCTGCGGCAACTCCTTTCTATTTATACTGCAGCGACAATCCGTTTCCCTCTCCGTACATGTAACAAGTACGTCATAAAAGTAACGACATATCGTAACAAAATAGATGCTCTCTTGTAACACTATAGTGAGACCTTTGCCATCGAAAGGCTACATTATAGAAGAGAAGCATTTAGATGAAACACCACACCAACGGGCTCATACGTATAGCCCTCACTACAGCGATTACACTACTGACCTATATAGGTCTCTCTGCACAAAAACAACCACTCAAGGGAACCATTGTAGATGCCGCTGATGGCAGTACACTTATCGGAGCTTCCATTTACATAGCTTCTATCGATCAAGGCACCGTAACGGACGTTGACGGGAACTTCAGTTTCAGCTTAGAGGTAGGAACCTATCAGGCAGAAGTGCGCTACGTGGGGTACAAAACGCTCCAATTGCAAATCAATCCGGCGGACTTTAACGGCAATCTGACCGTGAAACTGTACAGCGAGACGGAGGTATTGGACGATGTAACGGTAGTTTCCACCGTGCGCAAGAACAGCGATTTAGCGCTTATCCGCCAAGTACGCACCAACACAATGGTTACGAGCGGTATTTCTGCGCAACAGATTAAACGCTCGGTGGATAATAATGCCTCCGAAGTAATCAAGCGAATCCCAGGTATCACGCTGATGGACAGCAAGTACGTAATGGTGCGCGGGCTGTCGCAACGCTACAATAATGTATGGATGAACGGAGCCTCCGTGCCGGGGAGCGAGCCGGATAGCCGCGCTTTTTCCTTCGATTTGATTCCTTCCGGCCAAATTGACAACATGATGATTGTAAAAAGCCCCGCACCCGAGTATCCTGCGGACTTCTCGGGCGGATTCATCCATATTGCCACAAAGGATATTCCCGAGCAAAACGACTTTAGTATCTCATTGGGCGGTACCCTGAACGATCAAACGCACTTCCGTCCGTTTACCTACTACAAAGGGGGAAATACCGATTTTCTCGGCTTTGACGGCGGATTTCGTGCCCTGAGAGGTGACTTTCCCGCTATTGTGGATGACAACGATCCCGCACTGATTACGCGGCTCACTCAGAGCGGATTCAACAACCGTTGGGCTTTATCGCAGCAAAAGCCGGTTGCCGACGTTAAACTGCTCACTTCCGTAAATCATACATTTCGCTTCGGCAACGGCGAAAAGCTGGGGCTCATCGCCGCGCTCAACTACGAGCATAAGTATCAGCGTGTAGTGGATATGATCAACAACCGCTACGGATTGCGCAATTGGATTGCCGACGAACCATCGTTCGATAATGAGTATAAGGACGATCAATACGGCATTACGAGCATTTTGGGCGGTTTGTGCAATATTGCCTTTACCCCAAACGCCACTTCCAACTACGCGCTCAAAAATACGGTTAACGTTATCGGGCTGAACCGCTATACCTTTCGCGACGGATATCAGAATTTGAGCCAAAAATACCTCCAACAGCAGCAGGAATACCTCTACAACAGCCGGCTCACCTATTCGGGGCAGCTCAACGGCTCGTGGACGCTTTCCGAGCCATCGCAGCTGAAAGCGTGCATCGGATACTCCTTTGCCAATAACGATCGTCCGGACCGGAGGCGCATCAATCGCGAGCAGAACGACAACGAGGTAGATCCTCATTACGGCCAGTTCCGCATTGATCAAAACGAAATTAGCCGCGATTTTAGCTACCTCGGCGAACATATCTTCTCCGCCAAGGCAGATTATCAGTATAAGTTTACGCTCGGCTCTACAGAAAACAGCCTCAAAGCAGGACTTTACGGGGAACATCGCCGTCGTAGCTATACCAACCGCATCTTTTACTACCGGTGGAATAACGACAATGTACCGGCCGATTTTGAGTACAGAGATCCTGTGGAGGGCGTATTGTTGGATGCCAATTACGATGCCGAAAAGCTCTATATCCACGAGGAAGTGGACCAACGCAACAGTTACAAGGGACGAAGCTGGCAAACAGCCGCTTACGCCGGCTACAATATTGCCGTGGGTGCGTTTAACGCCTATGCCGGCGTGCGCTACGAATTTAACCGTATGCAGCTCATTAGTAATGCCTATTTGCGCGAAGAGGGTACCGAAACCACCAATCATGACGATAGCGGCCTCTATCCGAGCGTAAACCTGAGCTACGATGTAGCCAAAGATCACAAAATACGGCTCTCCTACGGAATGACCGTAAATCGCCCCGAGTTTCGCGAACTATCCCGCTCTATCTACTACGACTTCGATCTTTTCAGCAATGTGGGCGGTAATCCCGATCTGAAACCGGCTAAAATCCACAACATCGACCTGCGCTATGAGTGGTATCCATCCCAAACGGAGCTAGTTTCGCTCGCTTTTTTCTACAAGCACTTCCGTAACCCCATCGAGTGGAGCTACTTCGTTACGGGCGGCAGTTACCTCTATTACTTCCGAAATGCACTGAAGGCGGATAACTTAGGTATAGAGCTGGAGGTCAATAAGGATCTCGATTTTATCGGGTTGAAGGGACTTTCGCTCCGATTCAATGCCGCCTACATCCACAGCAAAGTGGCCTTTCCCGAAGGAAGTCAGGAGGACGACCGCCCCATGCAGGGTCAATCGCCGTTTATCGTCAATGCGATGCTTTTTTATCGTAACGAGCCTACGGGGCTTTCCGCGGCACTTCAGTACAATATCATTGGTAAGCGCATCGTAGGGGTAGGCCGAAGCGACCAATCGCAAACGGGGCTGATCAACAACGCTATCCCTGATAGCTACGAAATGCCCCGTCACAGCCTCGATTTGGCTTTGGGCTGGGAGTTCGCAAAAAAATGGAATCTCAAACTAAATATCAAGAATTTGCTCAACAGCAAGCTTCGGTACGTGCAATTCCCCAAGGGTATTTTGCCCGACGGAACGCACAAAAGTGCCGAAGAGGTTACAAAAGAATATAAGCTGGGGCGCTCCTTTGGACTCACTTTGGGATACAGCTTCCGCTAATTATCGATACAAAACAGAAAAAGAAACAGAATAACCACTTTAAACAGAAAAAGGAATTGTTATGAAGAAATTGGTTTTTGCGCTTGGCGCAATTGTACTTATGGGATTGAGCTTCGCTTCCTGCGACAAGAAACCGGACCCGGAACCGATCCCCACCCCGGAAGAAAAAGGCAATTTGATTGAACTTTTTGCGAACGGAAAGCAACTTGGTGACGGCAAACAGGAATATACCGTCAAAAAGGGCGATTGGCTCCTCAAAAAGGGTACCTATTTGCTCAAGGGTTTCTTCTATATTAGCGAAGGAACCACCCTTACCATCGAACCGGGAACCGTAATTAAAGGCGATAAAGATACCAAGGCTTCCATTATCGTGCAGCGCGGCGGTAAGCTGATTGCTAAGGGTACCGCAACGCAACCGATCGTATTTACCAGCGCACAACCTGCCGGTAGCCGTCGGCCCGGTGACTGGGGTGGTATCATTCTTTGCGGAAAAGCGATCAATAATCAGGGCGAAGCGAGCATCGAAGGCGGTGTGAACGCTAAGCACGGTGGTAACGACAATGCCGATAACAGCGGTATTCTCAGCTATGTACGTATTGAATTTGCCGGCTATCCCTATCAACCTGATAACGAGATTAACGGACTTACGCTCGGTAGCGTAGGAAGCGGTACGCAAATCGACCACGTTCAGGTATCCTACAGTAACGACGATTCCTTCGAATGGTTCGGTGGAACGGTCAATTGTAACCACCTGATTGCCTACATGGGTTGGGACGATGATTTCGATACCGACTTCGGTTTCAGCGGTAACGTTCAGTTCTGTTTGGGCGTGCGTAACCCCCGCATCGCCGATACATCCTGGTCTAATGGATTTGAAAGCGATAACGACGGTAAAGGCTCTACTAAAACGCCGTGGACTGCCGCAAAGTTCTCCAACGTAACTTCCATTGGTCCGATGGCTTCCGCAGCTGATTTTGCCAATACGGCAGATTACATCAACGGTGGGGGTATGGATCCTAAGAATGGTGCCAAGCTGGGTACCTTCCTTTCCGGCGCACAAATTCGCCGCAATTCGCACCTAAACATCTGCAACTCAGTATTCATCGGCTGGCCCGTTGGACTGATTATCGAAAACGATAAGGGTAGCACCACGCAAAAGTGGGCTCTGGATGGTACGATGAACTTTAAGAACAATGTATTTGCAGGGAACGGAATTATCGGAACCGACGTAAATAAGAAAACCGAACCGGTATGGAGCGACAACAGCGATAACAAGGAAGGACAGGACAAAAAACGTACTCCCTTCAGCGAAGAATACTTCAAGAATCCCGCCAATGGAAACCAAATATTTGAAACTATTGCGGAACTCGGCCTAACCAGCTGCAATGCTTTGGACAAAAACTTTGATCCGCGTCCTGCTGCCGGTAGTAAGTTGCTCAGTGGCGCCAACTTTAGCAATTTGGGAGTACTCAAACAGGTATCCTACATCGGTGCTTTTGCTCAGGGAGATAATTGGATGGACGGGTGGACTAACTTCGATCCGCAACACACACAATACTAATCGCTTACTTAGTACCTTCTGACTGAAATACAAACCCACATAATGAGCCTCTAAATAGGTATAGATGTTTCAAATGAAAGGTATAGATATTTCGATCAAAAAGTATAGATGTATCATTTGAAAGGTATAGATGTATTCTAAAGCACAATGAAATGTGCTTAAACACATAGCTAAATACACTTCGCATCATTGCCGTAGGGCGGTGATTCGAAACTTTTTCAGGCTCTCCCGGCTCCTCTTTTCGCCTGTAGAAAGCCATAAAGGTATTGATTCAAAACTAATTAGTACCTTTGCACCGATATAGTTTAAACAACAAAATAAAGTATCACTTATTAGTAATAACCAATTAGAAAAGTTTGATGAACAAACTCGAACATCTTACGCCGGATCCCGACTTCAATTGGGAAGCGTTTGAACAGGGCACCACAGCCATCCATGAGGATCGCGAAGCCGACTTGGCAAAGTATGAAGCTACACTTGCCAATATTAAGGAAAAAGAAGTTGTAATCGGTCATATTGTTGACATAGTACCGCGTCCTCCCAAGGCAGCACGTGAATTTATTATCAGCATTGGCAGCAAATCGACCGGTAGCGTAGCTGCGTCTGAATTTAAGTACAATCCCGACTACAAGATCGGAGACGAAGTAGAGGTTTATGTGGATAACCTCGAAGACAGAGAGGGACATTTAGTACTCTCACATCGCATGGCACGTGCTGAACGTGCTTGGGAACGCATTTCTGAGGCTGCCGAACGCGATGAAATAATCATCGGCTACATTAAGTCTCGTACTAAGGGCGGTATGGTAGTAGATATCTTCGGTGTAGATGCTTTCTTGCCGGGCTCTCAAATAGACGTACGTCCTATTCGCGACTACGATGCGCTCCTCGACAAGACAATGGAATTCAAGATTGTCAAGCTCAATGCAGAGCAGCACAATGTAGTTGTTTCTCATAAGGTACTCATTGAAGCTGAGCTTGAACAGCAGAAGAAAGAAATTATCAGCAAACTCGAAAAGGGTCAGGTACTCGAAGGTGTTGTGAAAAATATTATGCCCTTCGGTGTATTTGTGGACCTTGGCGGTGTAGATGGGTTGATTCATATTACCGATCTCTCTTGGCGTCGTGTATCTTCACCCAATGAGGTCGTTGAATTAGATCAGAAGATTAACGTGGTAATCCTTGACTTTGACGAAGACAAGACACGTATTTCACTTGGTCTCAAGCAACTTACGCCCAATCCATGGGATGCTTTGGACAAGAACCTCAAGCCCGGCGATATTATCAAGGGTAAGGTTGAAATGGTTAGCGACTATGGTGCATTCGTAGAAGTAGCTCCCGGTATCGAAGGGCTCATTCACGTTTCCGAAATGTCTTGGACACAGCACTTACGCAGCGCATATGACTTCATCAAGGTAGGCGAAGAGGTAGAAGCAGTTATTCTCTCAATTGAACCGGAAGAGCGCAAGATGAGCTTAGGTCTCAAGCAGCTGAAGCCCGATCCCTGGATTGACATAGAAGAAAAGTACCCTGTAGGCAGCCGTCACACGGCACGTGTGCGCAACTTTACGCACTTCGGTGTATTCGTTGAGTTGGAAGAGGGCGTAGACGGACTGATTCACTTGAGCGACTTGACTTGGACAAAGCGCATTAAGCATCCGAGCGAATTTACGGAAATTGATGCCGAATTAGAGGTTGTTGTCCTTGAAATCGACAAAGAAAACCGTCGCTTGAGCCTGGGTCATAAGCAAACCGAGGAAAACCCATGGGATGTATTTGAAACGATCTTCACAGAAGGCAGTGTACACGAAGGTATGGTCGTTAGCTTCACCGATAAGGGTGCTATCGTATCACTCCCCTACGGAGTAGAAGGCTTTACCACCCAGAAGCACCTTACCAAGGAAGACGGCTCTAAGCTCCAAGTTGATGAAAAAGCACCCTTCAAGGTAATTGAATTCAGCAAGGAAAATCGCCGTATCTTCGTTTCTCACCTCCGCGTATACGATGACGCAAAGCGTGAAGAAGAGCGTAAGCGTAAGGATGAGCAAGACAAGGCCGAAGCTAAGGTACAACAGCAAGTATCTGCTCAGAAAGTAGAAAAAGCTACCTTGGGCGACCTATCTGCACTGGCTGAACTGAAGGAGAAGCTTGACTAATAGGATTAGACTTTCAGCGGTCGTTTACCGCTAATAGGCCAATCTATTACACGATTATGGCACTCACCCCTTGCATATGCCCTATGCAGCAAGTCGGTGAGTGCCTTTATTTATGAGCGAGGGAAGCAGTCCACAAGATTGACAAGAAGAAAAAGATGATTACTACGGAAGAGAGACAAGAGAACTACCACAATGCCCGCGTTATCATTGTTGGTGGGGGCATTACAGGGCTTTCTTTGGCCGCTGTATTGGCGGAGCGGGAGATTCCTTTTGTACTTCTTGAGAAGGAAAAGCGGTTGGGCGGACAGATCCACACTATCTGCGACAAGGGATACACCTATGAATTGGGTCCCAATACAGGATCAATTTCTACACCGGAAGTAACAGAGCTATTCAACTTTGTGGCTCCGGAGGCTGTGCTTGAAGTGGCTTCAAAAGACGCAAAGCGACGTTTGATCTGGAAAGGTCGCTCTTTTCATGCCCTTCCTTCCGGCTTATGGAGCGGTATTACGACTCCTCTCTTCACCATCTACGACAAATTGCGCCTACTGGGAGAACCCTTCCGCAAGAGAGGTACCGATCCGTTGGAATCGGTAGGAGCTTTAGCCGAAAGACGGATGGGCAAGAGCTTCGTCGATTATGCGGTAGATCCCTTTATCGGAGGCATCTATGCAGGCAATCCCTACAGGATAGTCACCCAATATGCCCTCCCCAAGCTCTACCGCTTAGAGCAGGATTATGGCAGCTTCATAGGCGGAGCCCTGCGCAAAGCCTTAAAGCATCAAGCAAAAGACCCCCGCGTAACCAAAGAGGTTTTCTCTGCTGAGGGTGGGCTCTCCCGCCTAATTGAAGCGTTAGAAAACAAATTAAAAACGAAAGGATCAGTCATAACCGGGGCAGAGATTGTACACACGGACTACGCACCCTCTACCGGTTGGAGCGTAACCTATACCGACCAGCACGAAGAAAAGCATACCATTACCGCAGACCACTATATAACCACGGTACGCAGTGACCTACTGCACAGCGTGCTGCCTAATGAAATTGCTCCTCTCTTGGCACCTATTGAGCAGCTTCGCTATGCCCCCATTACGGAGGTGGTTATTGGCTTTGACCACCTGCCCGAAATAAGAACAAAAGCATTTGGTGGGTTAGTTCCCTCTTGCGAAAACTGTTCTATACTGGGTATTCTTTTCACGGCAGAAATGTTTCGCAATCGCGTGCCTTATGAAGATAGTCTTCTCTTCAATATATTTATGGGCGGTGATGAAAAACCCCTAAATCCTGATGAATACAGCGATGAAGAGCTTCTGTGCATTGCCGAAAGAGAATTGAGGCACATGCTCTCCATCCCGGCTAATCGGAACGCCTCCCTACAGCATATTGCAAGGTACCGCAAAGCCATTCCGCAGTATGATGAGACCTCACCGGCGCGCTTAGAGCGTATTCGCGAGATAGAGCAGGCTTATCCGGGGCTCGTGCTTGCAGGAGGTATAAGGGATGGCATCGGCTTAGCGGCGCGTATCGCACAAGGCGTATCCATTGGAAAAGAGATTGCTGCACAAATAAAATAGTCACCACCCATTGTAAAAATCACCTTTATGGCGTGAGGCTGCTGATGACCTCCACACAGTCAGGTGAATGAGTAATCAAATTTCGGTAAGCCACGTCGGAGTAATACTTCACGCTGCTGAAGTGTCCTAAATTTGATCACGTACAAAAATATTTTTGCTCACGAACAAAAAATTTTTTCTACATGTACAAATTTTTATTTGTACGTGATCAAATTTTAGTTTGCTCGTAGTGGATTACGCAGCCACGCCTTATGCCGTGCGAAGCAGCATACAACCACTCCTTTGCTAAATAGGATAGCCACTCATTTCTTCTTCATCTACAGCACATTTCACCCTCAAAAAACACGGAAAGCACCTAACTACCCGATACTATACTCGGGGAGTTTCATTTCATAGGGCCTTATTATGATAAGTATTTATTATATTTGCCGCAGAAAATTAATTATATTATATAACAAACAGCAAATAAAACTTATACGAAGAAGTCTTCGCAATTATAAAAACTATAATCAATATAAAGGAAGAGAATTATGAAACATCAATTTTTTTCACTATGCGCTTTATTGCTCTCGCTACTCGTGGCAAGTCCGACAGCTAATGGGCAAAACATAAAGCAGTATGGGGGGAAATCAAAAGTCTCCTACCTACTAATGAAAGGTGGCACGGTATGGAGTACCGGGTCCAATGTGTTTTTTGGCTTAGGTCAGGGCATCGAAGACGAATCAGCAAATGTTTACGGCTACAAGAGATTGGAGCTGCCCAAAGGCTTTAAGGCAGAGCGCATTTACCGCGGCTATAGCTTTGTCATTCTCGTGTCGAAGGAGGGTAAATATGTTTTCTTCGGCAATAACTTTGAGGGCGAATCCGGCATGAATGAGTTAGATCGAAATGGATATGTTAGTCCGGAATATGTAGATTTTGGCACCCATAAATGGAAATATATGAAAGGCGGCTACCTCACCGTACTTGCTATTGACGAGGATGACTCGCTTTGGGGATGGGGATCTAATGCAAGATGGCAGTTGGGAAATGGAGACCCCGCCCACCAAAACAAATTCGCTCCCTCTGAGCTGGATACATCCGGCGATTGGGTCACCTTAGCACCAAGTATGTGGCAAACTTTGGCACTGAAAAAAGATGGCACTCTCTGGGGGTGGGGCGACAATGGACTCAGTCAGTTAGGATTGGGCCAAGAGGCAGATGGAGTCTATACTACCCCTATACAAATTGGCACAGACAACGATTGGCAAAGCATTGATATCAGCTTCCACCATGCCTTGGCTATCAAGAAGGATGGCTCTCTCTGGGGATGGGGCAACAACAATAAGCACCAAATATCAGCTTCTGGTTACAATCCGGTCGAGAGTCCTACTTGCATTGACAAGAACAAAAAATGGCTGGTAGCTTCTGCCGGTTTAGAGCACTCTATCGCTATTGCAGAAGATGGCACTATGTGGGGGCTCGGCAGCAATGAAACAGGCCAATTAGCTATGTCTCAGAGCGTAACCGGAGTAACGGCACTCACCCAAATCGGCACAGCTTCTGACTGGGTATCTGTTGTATGCGGAGAGCGCTATACAATGGCACAAAATAAGAAAGGCGAAGTATATGTCTTTGGTAGCAATAAAAAGGGTCGGCTCGGCCTGCCAAAAAGCGTTGAGAATTCCTATGAAATGGTAAAAATAGAGATTCCCTCAAAGAAAGTTTCTATCAAAGTGCTGGGAGAAGGTAAGGGAACTATCGGTATCACGGATGAGGACGTAGATCTCAACTCAGTAACCGATGGTACTATTTTAGAGTTTGTACCTGCCCCTGGAGCCAATAGCAAGCTAACAGCACTCAAGGCAAACGGAGTAGATATTCTGGAAGAGAAGTCTTTCATCATCACAGAAGATACGGAGATAGAAGCAACTTTCGATATTGCAAATGCCACAGAGGAAATTGATATGCAGGCTTTCTGCGTATATCCTAACCCAGCGCACCACCTTGTTCAGCTAAGAGGTATAGTGGCTAATTCATATGTAGTACTTTACGACTTGAGTGGAAAAATGGTGCTGAAGAGCTTTGCAGAAGGAAGCGATATGCAATTAGACCTCTCCACTTTGGCAAAAGGACAATATATTGTAGAAAATTGCGACCGCACCACTACCATTACAGTAGAATAAAAGCTAAGCGCATGTAGGGGAAGAGCCTACACAACTTCATACCAAGCGTTCAGAGGCGTATGTGGAGTATTTGTCATAGGTACAAAAACTCAGACATACGCCTCTTGATTTGTGATAGCAGTATTCTACTGCAAATGATAGCTACAAAGCTGTACTAGAAAGAGGATTGTTGCATTCTCCTCCTCTTCATCTTGTGCAAAAGCCTATTCTTTTGCTGCATCTAAACGGATGAAAATAAAAAGCATTATGGTAAATGCCCACAGCGAAGAGCCCCCATAACTAATGAATGGAAGCGGAATGCCAATCACCGGTATAATACCGATCACCATGCCCACATTGATGGCTACATGAAAGAGAAATACCGCCGCTACGCAATAACCATATATACGGGCAAATGCAGAGCTTTGCCGATCTGCGAGGTAAATCAACCGCAAAATAAGTACGAAATAAACGAGTAAGAGCAGAGAAGCTCCGATAAAGCCCCACTCTTCCCCTATCGTACAAAAGATAAAGTCCGTATCCTGCTCAGGCACATAGTTCAGCTTCGTCTGCGTGCCTTTAAGAAAGCCCTTTCCGGTCCATCCTCCGCTACCAATTGCTATTTTAGCCTGATTCACATTATACCCCACCCCACGAATATCCTGTTTCAGACCTAAGGAAACAGCAATACGCTGCTGCTGGTGAGGTTGCAATACATGATTGTAGACCTGATTCACCGAAAGTGAGTACAAGATCACACCAACAGAGAAGAGCACAGTCCACAAATAACGTTGAGAAGCATAACGGATAGCTAAGAAGAGTACATAAATAATAAATACAGTCAGTAGGAATATAGCCGTATAGCTCCAATCAAAGGGTATGAAAAGCGATATGATTATGGTAAGAAGGTAAGCGGCAGGTATAACGTAGAGCGAACGTGCAAAGTCCTTTACATAGCGCCTCTGTAATAGAAAGAGCATCCGAATGGCAGCAAGCAGTGTAGTAGTAGCCACAAGCCACAGATCGGCCCTTGTGGCGCCCCATTGCACACCATTCAACGTAAGTACCGCAACAAAAAGAAAGATCATCAACGAGGCAATACTTAAGAAGTAGCCTGAGAACCCCTCCCTGTAAAGAGCAATAAAGAAAGCAGCGTATACCAAAGCACTACCAGTCTCTTTTTGCAATATGATAAGCACTACCGGCAGCAACACAATACCGAATACCTCCGCATAACTTCGAAAAGAGTGAAAATGGAAATTGTATCGGCTTACCACGTAAGCAAGCATTAGTGCAGTAGCCACCTTGGCAAATTCTGCAGGTTGCAACCTTAAGGAGCCTATTTCGAGCCACGAGCGTGACCCCTTGATATCTCGAGCGACAAAGAGGGTAACAAGCAGCAAAAGGATAAAGGCAATATATAGAATGGGTGCAAAGGTGGGAAAAAAATCCTTGTCCAAGAGCAAGATAAATAGTATCAAGAGAAGGCTCATACCCCACCAGATAAGCTGCATTATCGGACGTGAATCAAGAGAAAAAAGAGCAGCTATATCAAAGCTGTAGCTAGCTCCGCAAATAGCTACCCAACCAATAATGATGAGGGCAAAGTAGCAAGCTGCCAGCCATCGGTCAATGCGAGAGAAGATAGTACCTCCGGAGGTGAGGTGGGGTTTAGATAGTCTGTCCATAAGCAATCTGTCGTTCTTCCATGACCCTTGCAACGGCTTCACCAGAAGGGCTTAATTCCCCATTTCTCAGATAATATTCTATCATCAGTCGCCCAATAGGCACCCCGTACACAGCACCAAAGCCGCCATTCTCTACATAGACAGCAACCGCAATACGCGGATTGTCTTTTGGTGCAAAGCCCATAAACGCAGAGTGATCCTTACCATGTGGATTCTGAGCTGTACCCGTTTTACCGCATACTACTATTTCCCCAGGAGCAAAGTCAGCGCCTCTACAGGTGCCCATCTTAACTGCATCTGCCATACCATCGGCTATTACCTGCCAAGCCGAGCGATCAATTGTAGTCACATGAGGCGTTAGATAGATAGAGTCTAAAGTTCCTCCTTGAATACGCTTCACAATATGCGGTTTGTAGTAATACCCTCTATTGGCCACCGTAGCAGCCAAGTTGGCAATTTGAAGAGGAGTAACAGTGACTTCTCCCTGCCCAATAGCAACGGAGATAATAGTAGAGCTATTCCATCGCCCCTTGTATATCTTATCATACACGTCACTATTCGGTATATAGCCGCGCTTCTCGCCCGGTAAGTCGATGCCTAAGCAGTAGCCGAATCCCAAATCAACCATATGGTCTTTCCAATGGGTAAAAGCCTCCTGTGCAGAGCTATAGCGATTACGGTCGTCTATCATATTGCGTAAGCCCCAGCAAAAGAAAGAATTGCAAGAAGTGGCAATAGCAAATTGGATTCCCAAAGGCGAGCTATGTCCGTGACAAGCCGGTTTGTTATGCAAAGGGGGATAGCCGTGATAGCATGGGAAGCGTGTAGAAAGGTTAATTACCCCCTCTGAGAGAAACATAGCCCCCTGTGCTGCCTTGAAGGTCGAACCGGGCGGATAGGTTCCCATAGTTGCCCTATTAAATAAAGGTTTACCTATCGCTGTTTGCAATATTCGATAGTTCTCAGGGAGATCCTTTCCCGTAAGTCGTGACGGATCATAGCCCGGGGATGACACCATGGCTAATATTTCTCCTGTAGATGGCTCAATTGCCACAATAGCACCAAGCTTTCCGCGCATCAGTCGCTCTCCAAAAGCTTGTAAATCCATATCTATCGATAGGTTGATATTCTTCCCCGGTTCACCGGGTATATCGTTAAGACCATTGTTATACCTTCCCTGCAAGCGACCTCGGGCATCCCGCAACAGCACTTCATAGCCTTTTTGCCCCCGAAGTACCTTTTCATAGCTTTTCTCCACTCCGCTTTTACCTATATAATCCCCTACGGAGAGTGTAGAGTCTGCTTCTAATTCATTGCGGTTACACTCACCCAAATATCCTAAAATATGAGCTGCATTCGGCATGGTAAAGTGTCGGGTATAGCGTTGCCTTACAGAGAATCCCGGGAAGCGAAATAGTTGCTCTTGGAATCGACCTGCATACTCGGGTGTAACTTGCGACAAGAGCAGTTGGGGTGCGTAGCGTGTATAGCCCGGATTAACCTTGCGGTCGGTAACGGCAGCCAGTCGGGCGTCAAAGAAAGTTTTATTTACTCCTAAGAGGTTACAAAAAGCAATTGTATCGAATTGGCTCAAATCGTGCATTGTAACCATAATGTCGTAGACCGGTTCATTATACACTACGAGTTTGTCATTGCGGTCAAATATAGCGCCTCGGGCAGGATATTGAATACGATAATAGAAAGCATTTCGCTCTGCCTTACGGGTATACTCATCAGAAATAATCTGCAAATAGAAAAGACGTCCTATATACCCGAATATGACCACAGCAGAGAGCAGCACCATAAGTACCTGCCGATCGCCGAAATCATTTTTGGGATGCGCTTTGGGCATACTGATTAGTTTACTTGCTCTTTCTATTTGTAAAGAGCATAACGATCATAGCTATTACATAGCTGGCTATTAAGCTACACAGCATACGTAGGGCAAGGTAACCTATAGAAGCACTTCCAATTGCATCCAAGGAAAAGAGTATTAGGTGATGGAGCAGTAAGATCAATAGCAGTAGAACTAAAGGCTTGCTGGCATCTCTCTGCACAGAGGGGAGAGAGGAAGGATCAGCATCGGCTACTACAAAGAAAGGAAGTAGATACCCATAAAGGAAACTCACCGCCGTAAAAGCAGCCGTATGCAAACCGGCAGTAGCCGAAACGGCATCAATGAGTAGCCCCACGAGACCACCGGTGAGGGTATATACAGACTTCTTCGTATCAATGGGGAAAAAGAAAAGTAATAAGGGATAAGCAAAGGGCGTGGCATAACGCCATAGAAACAGCTCATTCAGTACTAATATCTGCAACAATAGTACGATGAGTAGCTTCAAAACGAAAGATAAATGCGCTCTCTTCATCTCCTCCCTTATTCTCTTATTGTTGCCAATAGTAGTTATTTTTTATCGAGTCAAGCTCAGAAGGCTTTACCGTGGGTTGATCCATAATTACATATACCCACTGCAAAGTAGCAAACTGCGTGCCCGGCTCTACTGCCACATACTTACCACCGAACGAGAGCTTATCCGTACTCTTTGGCTTAGATGCCACACGCCCAATGTATAAATCAGGCGGAAAGATAGAGGAATACCCACTTGTCACCACTGTATCTCCGGGACTATAAGTAGCATGAATAGACAGATCGTTGAGCCTAAGTAGCTCTTGCTGCGGACTCTCCCACGAAAGCGTACCCATAAAATTAGTATGGTATAACTTACAACTAAGCTTCAGGTTGATATTGGTAAGAGGCACCACTACAGCATAGTGATCCCTCGTAGAAGCAACAATGCCTGCTACGCCATGTGCCGAGAGTACTCCCATCTCGGGGCGTATACCATCTTTTGACCCCTTATCAATAATGATCAGATTGTAATTGCTGTTTACTGACGTAGAGAGCACCTTTGCCACCTTATAATGGATAGGAGGGTGCGCTTGAAGGGTATCCAACCGCAGTCCGGATACAGAGTCATTATTTGCCTTGGCATAGTCCATGCTCTGCCGAAGGGCATGATAAGCCGTCTCGACCTCTATAATTCGATTGGCTAAGCGCTTATTCTCTTCTCTTAATCCAATGTAGCCTTTGAACTCACCACTTGCTCTGAGTAACTCAACCATAACTCGATTTGAATACCCAATATTGAGAAAGTGGTGATAGGCTGAACGATTGAAAAGTAGCGTCAGGGCAATTACCTCAAATAAAATGAGGAGTAGCCAATGCACTTTTGAAACGATAAAATCGAAGAACTTGCGCATTGGGGCATGGCGATAAGCACTGCTTATCGGATAAGGAAGTTAAATGAATCAGTATTCTTCAGTGCTTCGCTGGTTCCTTTTGCTACTGCGTGCAGGGGATCTTCAGGTACGATAAATTTTATTCCGAAGCGATCGGAGAATCGCTTATCAAGTCCCCTCAGCAAAGCGCCTCCTCCGGTCAGGTTGATACCGCGCTCTACGACATCACCATACAGCTCAGGAGGAGTTTCTTCCAGTGTTTTCAGAATAGCATCCTCCATCTTTTTGATGGATACATCCAAACATGAGGCTATCTCTGAGTAGTTGACCGGTATCTGCCGAGGTAAGGTATCCATCTGGTCTGCACCGGTTACCAAAAAGTCTTCCGGCGGATTATCCAGCTCTTTTAGTGCACTTCCTACTTTTATTTTGATCTCTTCGGCGGTACGCTCACCGATACGCACATTATGAGTGCGACGCATATATTCAACGATATCGTTCGTCAGTACGTCACCGGCTACACGAATGGATTGTTTAGTAGCAATACCTCCGTAGGATATAACGGCTATTTCGGTCGTACCTCCACCTATATCTACTATCATGTTTCCCTCCGGTGCAAGTACATCCACCCCGATACCGATAGCCGCAGCCATAGGCTCATAGAGCATGTACACATCTCTTCCTCCTGCATGCTCACTGGAGTCATGCACGGCACGCGTTTCCACCTCTGTACTACCGGAAGGGATGCTTACAACCATCTTTAGTGCCGGAGAAAAGAGGCGGTGAGACTTTTTGTTGATTTGCTTAACCATGCCCCGAATCATCTGTTCGGCAGCATTAAAGTCAGCAATTACCCCATCTTTAAGGGGACGGACCGTATGAATGAAGGCATGTCCTTTTTCATACATTTCCCGTGCTTTGGTTCCTACTGCGAGTACTTCATTGGTACGAAGGTCAAAGGCTACCACGCTGGGTTCATCCAGTACGATCTTACCATCTTTAAGGATGACCGTATTGGCTGTTCCCAAATCAATTGCCAATTCCTGTTTGAAGGAGAATAATCCCATACTTGCTCTCTATATGTATCTTTC
Organism: Porphyromonas miyakawae; assembly: GCF_045865415.1. Taxonomy (NCBI): domain Bacteria; kingdom Pseudomonadati; phylum Bacteroidota; class Bacteroidia; order Bacteroidales; family Porphyromonadaceae; genus Porphyromonas; species Porphyromonas miyakawae. Next base: position 247,023 of record NZ_BAAFSF010000001.1, on the reverse strand, counting down.
AATTAGTGTCTGAAATGTCTTTTCCCGGTGAAGAGCATGGCTATACCATGTTGGTTCGCTGCATCAATGCTCTCTTGATCTCTAATGGATCCTCCGGGCTGTATAATAGCGGTAATGCCTTCCCGTGCAGCAGTTTCTACACAATCACTAAAGGGGAAGAATGCGTCACTAGCCATTACGGCTCCGTGCAAATCAAATCCGTTGCGCTTCGCTTTGTCTATAGCTTGCTGCAAGGCGGCAATACGCGAAGTTTGACCTATACCATGAGCTAGCATCATGCCATCCCGCACTAATACGATCGCGTTGCTTTTACAGTGCTTAACCGCTTTCATAGCAAAGAGCATATCTTGCTTTTCCTGCTCTGTAGACGCTTTGTCAGTCACTTGACGACAATCTGTATCGCAAGCCACATCCCGTTCCTGACACATAAGTCCGTTAAGGGCACTCGTATAGTTAAAAGTAGTATGAATCGCATCAAGCTGCTTTAGTACTATACGCTTAGATTTCTTTGCTAAACAATTAAGCGCCTCTTCCGTATAATCAGGTGCAATAAGCACTTCGAAGAATATCCCCGATACGGCATTTGCTGTCCTTTCATCTATGCAGCGATTGGCTATCAGAATACCTCCAAATGCCGACTCTCTATCTGCATCAAAAGCTCTTTGCCAAGCCTCTGCAATGTCTTTCCCTTTGGCTATGCCACAGGGATTCATGTGCTTAATGACTGCGAAGCAGGGAGTTTGTTCAAACTCAGCAATGAGTTGCATTGCAGCATCTGCATCTCGCAGGTTGTTGTAGGAAAGCTCTTTACCTTGTAGTTGCTCAAATAAAGCCTTCTCCGGTGCAAAAAAGTATCCCTTTTGGTGCGGATTCTCTCCATAGCGCAACGCCTGAGCCGGCTGTAAGTCATGAGGCAACGGTATAGACTCGCCTCCCGAGAAATAGTCGCTTATAGCCCTATCATAAGCAGTGACATGGCAAAAAGCAGCTGCAGCCCATGTACGGCGCATTTCAAGCGTAGTAACTCCTTCGTGCGCTTTTACGGCTTTGCAGAAGTCCCCTAAGGCATCTTTTGATGCAATGACTGCCACATCATGGTAATTCTTGGCGGCCGCTCTTATAAGGGAGACTCCTCCGATATCGATTTTTTCTATAAGCTCCTCCTCGGAAGCACCCGCACGGAGTACTTCCTCAAAGGGATATAGATCAACCACAACAAGGTCAATAAACTCAATAGCGTGCTGCTGCATCTCTGCCCTATCTTGTTCCAGCTCACGACGTGCCAGAATACCCCCAAAGATAGTAGGGTGAAGCGTCTTGACACGACCACCCAAAATAGCAGGGAAACCGGTCAAGTCTTCTACTTTTCGACAGGGATAGCCTGCCTCTTCTATGTAACGCTGCGTTCCCCCTGTAGAAATAAACTCTACGTTTAGGGCACTAAGCGTCTCCAACAGAGGTTTTAGTCCCTCTTTGTTGTAAACAGAGATCAGTGCTCTTTCTATTTTTCTATTAACCTCTTGTGTCATATTATAGTGAATTCATTAAATGCTATAATGGGATTAGGCAGTAGCTCCCTCTTTACCCAATAGAAGCTCCAAACACTTACCGGCTGAGTAAGCCACCGGAGTACCGGGCCCGAAGATGGCTGCCACGCCTGCCTTGTATAGGAAGTCGTAGTCCTGTGCCGGAATAACCCCACCTGCCGTAACCATTATATCGTCGCGTCCCAGCCTCTTCAGTTCAGCGATCACTTGTGGGATAAGCGTTTTATGACCGGCAGCAAGCGAGCTGACGCCAAGTATATTCACGTCATTCTCTACTGCCTGACGAGCGGCCTCTTCCGGAGTTTGGAACAGCGGTCCCATATCCACGTCAAAGCCCACATCGGCATAACCGGTAGCCACTACCTTTGCACCGCGGTCATGTCCGTCTTGTCCCATCTTGGCTATCATAATACGAGGCTGACGACCCTCTTTTTCTGCAAATTCCTTAGCCAACGCACTGGCGTAGGCAAATTCTTGGTCTTGTCCGGTTTCTTTTGAGTACACGCCTGAAATAGTTCTAATGACTGCTTTATATCTACCGACAACCTCTTCGCACGCATCGGATATTTCCCCTAAAGAGGCACGCTTCCCTGCTGCCTTTACGGCCAAATCAAGCAGATTACCCTTGCCTGTCTTCACGCACTCCGTAATAGCGGCAAGTGCCTCCTTAACCTCTTTCTCATTACGATTTTTGCGAAGTTCTTTAAGGCGCTCTACCTGCTGGGTGCGAACGGCTGTATTATCAATCTCAAGAATGTCAATTGGTGCTTCATGCTCCAATCGATATTTGTTGACACCAATAATAACCTGCTGATGGGAGTCGATGCGAGCCTGAGTGCGTGCAGCAGCTTCCTCGATACGCATCTTGGGAAGACCCGTTTCGATGGCCTTAGCCATACCACCCATCTCTTCTATTTCCTGTATGTGTGCCCATGCCTTTTCTACTAATTCATTAGTGAGCGACTCTACATAGTAAGAGCCTCCCCATGGGTCAATACCGCGACAAACCTGCGTCTCCTTTTGGATATAGATCTGTGTATTACGTGCAATACGCGCTGAGAAGTCAGTAGGCAACGCAATAGCCTCGTCTAACGCATTGGTGTGCAGCGATTGGGTATGCCCCAAAACAGCTGCCATAGCTTCAATACAAGTACGCCCCACATTATTGTACGGATCCTGCTCTGTCAGTGACCAGCCTGATGTCTGACAGTGTGTACGAAGGGTCAGGCTCTTAGGATTTTCTGCACCAAAGCTCTTCACTATCTTAGCCCAAAGCATTCGCGCAGCACGCATCTTGGCAATCTCCATGAAGTGATTGACTCCGATCCCCCAGAAGAAGGATAGGCGAGGAGCGAATTTATCTACCGGTATGCCTGCATTGACTCCGGCACGTAAATATTGGATTCCGTCACAGAGCGTATAGGCCATCTCAATATCTGCCGTAGCACCGGCCTCCTGCATATGGTAGCCGGAAATGGAGATAGAGTTGAATTTAGGCATATTCTGTGAGGTGTACTCAAAGATATCCGCAATAATACGCATGGAGAATTCAGGAGGATATATATAGGTATTACGCACCATGAATTCCTTCAAAATATCGTTTTGAATGGTGCCCGCCATCTCTTCAAGATTAGCCCCCTGCTCCAAGCCTGCATTAATGTAGAAAGCAAGAATAGGAAGCACAGCCCCATTCATGGTCATGGAGACGGACATTTTACCCAAAGGAATACCATCAAACAGCACCTTCATATCCTCTAACGAACAGATGGATACGCCTGCTTTACCCACATCTCCCACTACACGCGGATGGTCCGCATCGTAGCCGCGGTGCGTAGGTAGGTCAAAGGCAACCGAAAGTCCCTTTTGCCCGGATGCCAAGTTACGCCGATAGAATGCATTTGACTCCTCAGCCGTAGAGAAACCTGCGTACTGACGAATGGTCCACGGACGTAACGGATACATAGCACTGTACGGGCCACGTAGGAAAGGTGGCAGCCCACTACAATAATCCAAGTGGTGCAGATCCTGAATATCCTCTTTTGTGTACACCGGTTTTACGTCAATCAGCTCGGCCGTATGCCAAAGAGCTCCTGCCGCAGCCGCACTCGGTGTGCCCGCTTTGTGCTGGGCACATCGGGCTTCTATATTGATGTTGTTATAGTTAGGTTTCATGCTTCTTCGATACCAAAATGCTTGTTAAACTCTTGCAGCGTAGCCAACACGTCGCTCTTAACGTGTACAAAGTAGCGTATACCCAACGCTTTCAAATCGTCCGTGCAGGCAGGGTTGCCGGCAATTACTAGCGGTACCTTGCCATCAATCAACTTGAATGCTTCCGGAGCATACTGAGCATACTCATCATCGCTGGAGCAGAGCACGATTACATCGGCTTTTTTGTCCAACGCTTCCTTAACGCCTGCTTCTACTGTTTCAAAGCCCAGGTTATCAATAAGCTTATAGCCTGCGCAAGCGAAGAAGTTTCCGGCAAACTGGCTCCTCGCCAAACGCATGGCGAGGTTCCCTATGGTAAGCATGAATACAACAGGTTGGTGCTTTTGCCCTTCCGTAGCCAAACGGAGCGACTCGAATGCGGATGCCCCCCGGCTAAAGTCCAATGCGGTAGTAGTGCCTTCCTTGCTGTGATCCTGTCCGCAGCAATGCCCCTCAACGCAAGCTGCTTGATCCACTTTTGCTTTAATAGTTTCGTTGAAGTTGGGGAATTCGTTGGTTCCCAATAAAGTTTCCTTACGCTTGGCAACTGCTTCGTGCCGTTTGGCATTAGAGGCGTTGATGCGTTCCTGTATCTTTCCGCTTTCCGCTTGTTGGGCGAATCCACCGGCAGCATCAATTTCCAAAAAGATGCTCCACGACTGTTTCGCCACTTTATCAGTCAGCACTTCCACATAGTAGGAGCCGGCTGCAGGGTCCAAAACCTTATCAAAATGGCTTTCTTCCTTGAGCAAGAGTTGCTGGTTCCTCGCTAAACGACGACTGAAATCGTCCGTCGTACCGTAAGGTGTATCGAAGGGGGTTACCGAAATAGCATCCACGCCCGCCAAAGCGGCACTCATCGTTTCGGTTTGGCTCCGCAACAGATTTACGTAACTATCGTAACGCGTTTGGTTCCACGTAGAGCTAACGGCGTGCTGATAGATTTTGGCGCAATCGCCTTTGTATTCGTCGCCACTTCCGTGGGATGCCACTATTTCCGCCCACAACCAGCGTGCAGCGCGGTATTTGGCTATTTCCATAAAGAAGTTGGACGAGGTGCCGAAGTTGAAGTGTATGCGCGTTGCAGCCTCTTCCACGGTATAGCCCGCTTCAATCAGCGTATCCAGCAGACAAGCGCCCCACGCCAATGCGCAGCCCAATTCCTCCGTAATATAGGCTCCGGCGAAATTGAACAACTGAGCTTCCACTGCTAAGACGCGCATCGCAGGAAGCTCTTTGGCAGCCTCCATCACGGCACGAATTTCCGTATTCCGCCCTGTATAGACGCGTCCTTTCACCAATTCGCGCTTGAAAGGATTGTAGTTCACGCATCCATGTACCTTAGCCGCATCGCAGCCGCGAGCCTTTACTACTTGCGCAAAGACCTTCAATAGATCTGCTGCCTTTGCCATACAGCAGGTGAAGCATATTTCAATGGCGGTCAGTTCGATATCTTTTAGCAGCCTTTTCAACGAGGTAGTTTCGATCCATTCGTCCTTAATCACAAAACAGAGCGAATCGCCCCCTTTTCCCAAAATATCCAATGCTTCTTTGTTGGCTGCCTCAGGCGTTGCTCCCGCCACGCTTTGACGCACGTACCATTCGTTGTTATTGCGTGTAGAACGTATATAGGGGAATGTGTCAGGTGCTACATTAAGGTGCGTCAGTCCTTCCAAATCCTCCCGTCTATAGAACGGCTCTACGGTAAAGCCTTCACCGGTACGCCAAACGAGCTTTTTGTCGTAAGGCGCCCCTTTAAGGTCGGTAGTTATCTTTGCTTTCCACTCCTCCGTTGTGATCGGGGGGAACTCGGCAAAGAAGTTCCGGTCTTCCTTGTGTGTTGCCATTTCTGTTGTTGTTTTATAGTTACTTACTTTTCTTTCTCTTCAACCTACAAAGTAAGCAAATTCCACACAAAGAAGCTAATCCTAAAAAGCGGTATTCCTACCCGCCTTGTATCTATGGGGAGAAGTGTGCCCTCATACCCTACAGAATGGGTCTTTCCGTATTGAGCGTTGCCGCCTGCTCTCGCTTAACCGGTTTGAGTACATCTCCGGCGGAAAACGAATACGAAGCGGTAAACACGAGGCGAGTTTTCGGGGAGCAGTCAATACGAAGCAGCTCCGTTTTGTTTCCCGTCCTCATTACAAGCGTATCGTTATTGTTCACAAGGTTGTTCACTGCGATGCTCAATTGCAATCGATCTTTCAGTAGCGAGGCATAACAGCCCACATCCAATCCGTATCTTGCTCCGATGGTATAGCCCAATCGCTTTTGAGCCGTCTCGCCTGAGAAAGCGATGGTCAAGCCTAACCATTTGGTAAGCGTAAACTGATGCGTAGTAGAGCCTCCTACTAAAAAGTTCTGTACGCTGTAGTTGGGCATCCATTCACGGTCGTAACGGAAGTAAAGCTTGTTGTTCGTGCGCCAAAAGGGGAACAGCGTTTTGCTGAAACCGGCGGAGGCATAGTGCGCCCATTGGGTGCCTACATTGTCCGGTTTGGTATAAAAGAGATCGGAGGCACTCTCGTCCCGATAAGTCATAATCCGAACAATGTGCCGCCCATACCGCACCCGATAGGTAAAGCTCCAATCCCGGTTGAGGTAGTAATTGAGTTCACCTTCGTCAAATGTTTCCTGACGGAGTTCGCGATTCCCGATGCTGTACAAGTTCGCTGTTTGATAGGTAGCCACAGGCGAATAGTACCCATAGTTGGGTAACGAGAAGAAATGCCGATACGCCAAACCTATCCCCGATGCCTTTTCCGGATTAATCATATACTGCAGCAGCAGATTGGGGTACAGTCCTCGGTTAGGCACGGTGTAGTCTAACTTTTGGTTAAGAGCATCGCGGTAGTGCATTATGGTGGTTTGGTACCGTAGGCCGGCTTGCAGGTAGAGCTGCTTGGTCAGCATTTTGCTATACTCTACGTAGGGCGAAAAGTCAAAGCCCGATAGGGTGAACCGCCGCTCCCTGAGTTGCGCCAGTATGGGATTACCGATACCTGTGGCATCGTTGTAATCCGAGGCATAGGCATAGGCAATACCCGCTGCAAGTGTATGCCCTCCGGCAAAGGTAAGCGAAGCGCGCGGATGAAAACTGAGGTAGTGCCGTCGGTTAGTACTCTGTGCCTTCTCGTCGCTATTCATAATGTAGTAGGCACTGGAGTTATCTCGGGAGTGACTATAGGTCAGTGTAGAGGCAATGGTCATGCCTTCATACACATTCAGTCGCCCTTGATAACTTATGCCACCATTCAGATTTAGGCTATGCAGGCGATACCCTTGGGTCAGTATGGGTTGCTTTTGCTCGTTCCGATTAATGGTTTCCTCCTTGGGACAACTATACGTTACCCCACCAAAAGCACCTAAGGCGTGTTGCTTATTGATTTGGTAACGCAGCCCGAAGTTATCCAGTACGGCGTACTCTTTTTTCTCACTTTCAGCAGTCGTGATGGTTGGCACGGCATCGCTTTCGTAGCAATCCTGCCGCTCATATATAGTGGTATAGCGTCCTCCGCCACCCCGCAGCGTATTATAGAGGGATACTTTGGCTTTTTGATATTGCAAAAAGAGCACAGGCCCCACATCCACAACACCCAACTGATCGAACTGTGCGGGCAAGCTGACGGAGCCGAGCAACCCCTCCTGTTCCCTTAGGGTAATCATTAGGATGCCTCCCTTAATATGCTTTCCTAAAGTGACTCCCGGGTTGGGTATTACCTCGATGTGATCCACCATGGATGGGGGAATAGCGTTGAGTTGCTCCGGGGTGATCGCCTGATCGCCAATGTAGATCAAGTTATCCTCCTTGCCGTTGATAAGCAATTGATTGCTGTGCACCTCTACGCTTGGCACGAATCGTAACACCTCCGACATAGTTTTACCCTTGGTAACCGGATTACCTTTGAGACGAACCCGTATATTGCCGTTCGCTTGCAGCTTGGTATGTTTGGCAACCACTTGCACTTCCGATAACTCGATAACGTTTTCCTCTAACGTAATGTTCCTTTCCGTCTTAGGCTGTGCAATAGTAATCTCCTCACTCAACGTTTTGTAACCAATAAAGCGCACTTCCATCCGATAGGTACCCGCTTTGCTTAACGTAAAGCGATAATTACCGCGCGTATCACTCACCGTACCGAGTAGCTGGGTATCTGCGCTATCGCTCTTTAGTGTGAGCGTGGCGCCCGGTATAGGCGTTCCGTCACTCATAGCGACGAATCCCTTCAATTCATAAGACGCTTCCTGCGCACCGAGCGGCAGGCAGAGCACTACAAGCATCAGAGTGAGTAGCAGTTTTTTCATGTTTCAGTGTTGTCTCCTTAAATGAATAGGGACTCACTTCGCCCCCTTTAGCCCAACGAACAAAATGCCGAAGCCGGCGAACTGCTCGCCCACCATTTTCTCAATTGAGCTGTGTTTTATCTAATTAATTACCTTATTGCGCAGCAAATGTACACAAAAAAAAAAAAAACAAAAAGCAATAAGGCGTGTGACTATTCTGCGCGTTACACTCTTTTTAGCGTATATTTTCCCCGACAAAAAGCTCCTAATGTTTCATTTAAAACATCTCAACCTTTCGTTTGAAACTTATAGATCTTTCAAGTAAAAGATCTATACCTTTCAAGTGACCTACTTATGTCTATTTTTTATGCTCTACAAAGCGGTGGGTTAATGGGCTTCGGCAGGATTAATCAATTCATCGGCACGCTCTAAAGCATGATGTATATCGTTGCATATATTCTCTTTACCGATCATATCAGGCACATGCGATTTATACAACCTTTTGCTTACACTTTCGTTCACTCCCGATAAGACAATTTGTATTCTCTCTTTCTGCGCTCTTCGACAAAGCATTTCCAGATTGTTTATACCGGTAGAGTCCATAAATGGTACTTTGCGCATGCGTATAATCCTCACTTTAGGCTTGTCGCCCATCTCGCGTGTAAGGTCATCAAATTTATTTGCCACCCCGAAAAAGAAGGGTCCCTCAATCTCGTACACCTCTACCCCTTTGGGTATGTGTAGTAGACTATTTTTCAGATTATCCGCGTCATACTCCACACCCTTTAGCACATCAAGTTTACCGGAGTCTTGCGATATGGTAGTGCTTTCATTCATACGCTTCATGAAAATGAATACGGAGAGCAACAAGCCGATAGCGATGGCTATGGTCAGATCAAAGATAACCGTTAGAAGGAACGTCGCCATCAACACGATAAAGGTTTCGCGAGACTGCTTCGAAAGTGATATAAAGGAGCGCCATTCGCTCATATTGTAGGCAACCACCACCAATACACCGGCCAAGCAAGCCATAGGTATATGCTTCGTCAAGTCGCCCAAGAAGAGCAGTATAAGCAGTAACACAACGGCATGAATAATGCCGGCAATAGGTGTTTTACCCCCATTATTTATATTGGTCATGGTACGTGCGATGGCACCCGTGGCCGGTATTCCCCCAAAGAAAGGCGTGATTATATTGGCTGCACCTTGCGCTATCAGCTCCATATTGGAGTTGTGCCGCTCTCCCGTAACCCCATCGGCCACAGTAGCCGACAATAACGACTCAATTGCACCGAGCATAGCAATTGCAAATGCTGACGGGAATAGCGTTCTCATACTCTCCAGCGTGATTCCTATCGGAGCCATTTTGGGTAGTGTGGCACTGATTTTATATCGATCACCGATCGTATCAATTCCTTCCACTCCGGCATAGTGGCGCATTAGGTAAACAATTAACGTCATTAGGATGATTGCCACTAAAGAGCCGGGGATCTTCTTAAATATTTTTGGGGAAAGAAAGATAATTACTACACTCACAAGGCCTATTATCGTAGACCAAATGTCTATAGTGTGGAAATGCTCAAAATAGACCCCCCACTTGGCAATGAAATCAGAAGGCACATGCTCAATGCTAAGCCCAAAAAGATCTTTTATCTGTGTAGAAAAGATCGTTAGCGCAATACCACTGGTAAAGCCGACTACAATGGGATGGGGGATGAATTTTATTACCGATCCTAGCTTCATGACGCCCATTAAGAGCAGCATAATACCGGCCATTACCGTGGCAATCGCCAAGCCTTGCAGACCAAACTTCTCGACTATGCCGTACACAATGACAATAAAGGCACCCGTAGGACCACCTATTTGCACGGAGCTTCCCCCAAGGAACGAGATGATAAAGCCTGCAATAATGGCAGTGATAATCCCTTTTTCGGGTGTCACACCCGATGAGATACCGAATGCAATTGCCAAAGGCAGTGCTACGATCCCCACAATGATACCGGCCATTAGATCGGCCATAAACTTCTCCCGATTATAATTTTTGAGGGAGGTTAACAGTGCCGGCTGAAAATCCTTAAAAATATCTGCTCGCATACGTCTATACACAAGATTTCCACAAAGGTAAGGGTTTAATTCTCTCCCTTAATGAGAAAGAGCCTATAGAGCGTGCGGAGAGGAGGATTTATATGCTTCGAAGAGCCGTTATCACAATAAAATGAGAATAAAAGAGTATCTTTGCGGAAGTAAAAGCGCGCTGCAATTGCGTGTGGAAGGGCAATGACACAAAAAGAAGAGCTCTATTTGCAGGAACTGGATCAGTTAATCCGACGTTTAGAGCATTTGGTGGAGAAACAGCAAGCCAAAATAGAAAGCCAACAGGCAGAAATACAACGCTTGGAGGGCATTCGAGATAGCCTGCTGCACGAGACAGAGCATCTACGCCAAAGAAATAGTCACCTGCTCACTTCGCGCCTAATTGTGGCGGATGATGGCGATTGGCTTATGGCCAGGAGTCGCTTAGAACGCTTACAAGAGACTATAAAAAAGGCGATTAAAAGCCTCGAAACGGAGATAGAATAAGGATAAAGCACCTTGGTGCGACATTAAAGTTAAGAGATGCCCCCCATTCAAGAAAAGCAGCGGATTAGTCTATTGGTAGACCGCACCGAGCTCAGCTTGGTGGTAGCACCTCGTGAGGAACCCCTTTACCGACGAGCACGAGATCTATTCAATGAACGGGTCAATGCCTATCGAGCTAAATACGGCTCTATAGCTGCAAATGCCGATGATGATACGCCCCGCTTGATGGCTGCCATAGAGACAGCTATTCAGCTTGAGATCATTAAGAGTGAAAAGGATCCTCAACCTGTTGAAGCGCACTTAGAAAAATTGTGTAAGCGCACAGCCGCTTTTTTAGAGCGGTTCGAGGTTTAAGCACTATTCCACTCGCTCCCTCTATATAGTATTCCCTGTAAGCACTCTGCACTCATTCCCTTTATAGGGCGATTTTTACCTTTTACTTAACAAGCTCTCGATAGGGAGCATAGCAGAGAAAATGCAGGTATGCAGAAGACGATAATTTTTACAGCTATCGCGGTGATTGTGGTACTGGCAGTCATCGGGGTGCTATTATTTAAGGAGATCCTCAAACGAGCTTCAAAGCTGAGCAAACAGCAAATCGCAGAGGCTACGCAAAATGCCAAAGCAATTGTAGCCAAAGCAGAAGAAGAGGCTGCCGCACGTTGCGATCGCGCTGAAAAAGAGTCACAGGAGATGGAGCAGCGCACGCGCCAACGCGAGAGCGATAAGCGCCGCAATTTCGATCGTGAGCTGCGAGCTCTCAAAGAATCACAGGAGGCGGATTACGCAAGACGCAGGCAAATCGTAGAAGAGAAGCAGACTGAAATACAAAATCTGGAGCTAGAGCTGAACCGTGACAGAAGCGAAATCGGACGGCGAACCGGAGAGCTGGAAGCATTACGTGAAAGCTTAGAAAAGCAACAGGAGATCATCACGTCCAAGGAACATGAATTAGAAGCGCTTATAGCCGAGAACAAGCGTAGCTTGGAACAAATATCCGGACTGAGTGCCGCTGAAGCTAAGCAGCATCTAATTGACGCCATGACACAGGAAGCTCGCGAAGAAGCACAAGCCTACATCAATGAAATCGTTGAGGAAACTAAGATGAACGCTTCAGGCGAAGCAAAGAAGATCATCATCCAAAGTATCCAACGAGTTGCTACCGAAACAGCCATTGAAAATGCTGTAACTGTATTCCACATTGACAATGACGATGTGAAAGGGCGTATCATAGGAAGAGAAGGGCGCAATATTCGTGCTTTGGAGGCAGCTACAGAGGTGGAGATCATTGTAGACGATACCCCTGAAGCAATTGTTCTCTCGGCCTTTGACCCCGTGCGAAGGGAAATAGCACGCCTAGCCCTACATCAGTTGGTACAAGATGGACGTATTCATCCCGCACGTATCGAAGAGGTGGTGGAGAAGGTGCGAAAGCAAGTTGAAGAAGAGATCGTTGAAACAGGAAAACGCACTTTGATCGATCTCGGGATTCACGGCATGCACCCCGAATTGGTTCGCTTGATTGGGAAAATGAAATATCGTTCCTCCTATGGACAGAATTTGCTACAGCATTCCCGCGAAACAGCTAACCTATGTGCTGTAATGGCATCTGAGCTGGGATTGAACCCGAAGAGAGCAAAACGCGCCGGACTACTGCATGACATTGGCAAAGTACCTGATGACGAACCCGAGCTTACGCACGCTATACTGGGAATGAAACTTTGCGAAAAGTATAAGGAAAAACCCGATATCTGCAACGCAGTAGGTGCACACCACGATGAAGTGGAAATGACGAGCTTGATCGCACCTATTGTGCAAGTATGCGATGCCATTAGCGGAGCAAGACCGGGTGCTAGACGCGAAATAGTAGAGGCCTATATCAAGAGATTGAATGATTTGGAACAATTGGCTCTCTCCTACCCCGGAGTAGTTAAAACATATGCGATACAGGCAGGACGTGAGCTGCGCGTAATCGTAGGCGCTGAACAAACAGATGATGCAGCTACCAGTCGGCTTTCTGCACAAATTGCCCAACGCATACAGGATGAAATGACCTATCCCGGGCAAGTCAAAATTACAGTAATTCGAGAAACACGCTCCGTAAGCGTTGCTAAATAAGTATGGCTTCATTAGAAGAAGAGATTCGCAGAAGGCGTACTTTCGCCATTATTTCCCATCCGGATGCAGGGAAAACTACGCTTACCGAAAAACTCCTACTCTATGGTGGTGCTATTCATGTAGCCGGTGCGGTTAAGAGCAATAAGATCCGTAAGACTGCCACCAGTGACTGGATGGAGATAGAGCGCCAGCGAGGAATCTCCGTAGCTACCAGTGTGATGGGCTTCGAGTATGAAGGGTACAAGATCAATATCCTCGACACCCCCGGACACGAAGACTTTGCGGAAGATACTTTCCGTACGCTCACCGCAGTCGATAGCGTTATCATTGTGGTAGATAGTGCTAAGGGGGTTGAAAAGCAGACACGACGCCTGATGGAGGTCTGCCGAATGCGAAGCACTCCTGTGATTGTATTCATCAACAAGCTGGATAGAGAGGGGCGAGACGCCTTTGACTTACTCGATGAGTTAGAGGCTGAGTTAGCCATGCAGGTATGCCCTATGACATGGCCTATCGGTATGGGTGAGCGATTCAAAGGCGTGTACAATCTCTTCAAAAGCTCTCTGTCACTCTTCAAAAGTGACAAGCAACATGTCGCCGAAGAGGTTGTGGAAATTGATTCCTTGGAAGACCCGGCACTTCACCAATACATAGGCGAAGAGAGTACCCACCGCCTTCGCGAAGAGAGCGAACTAGTACGAGGATGCTACCCGAAACCCGATTTAGAAGCCTACAGAAAGGGACAGCAAGCGCCTGTATTCTTTGGATCTGCACTCAATAACTTCGGGGTAAAAGAGCTTCTGCAAACCTTCATTGAGATAGCGCCAAGCCCTAAAGACACGATGGCTCAGGAGCGCGTTGTATCGCCATACGAACCGACTTTCTCAGGCTTTGTATTTAAGATACACGCCAATATGGACCCGAATCACAGAAGCTCAATCGCTTTTGTAAAGATCTGCTCAGGCTGCTTTCGAAGGAACGAGTACTACCGCCACCTACGCTTGGACAAAAAGTTTCGTTTTGCGGCACCAACCGCCTTTATGGCGCAGAAGAAAGAGATCGTAGAAGAAGCCTTTGCAGGGGATATAGTGGGACTTCCCGACACGGGAAACTTTAAGATAGGCGATACCCTTACAGAGGGAGAAGAGCTTCACTTTAAAGGATTACCCTCCTTCTCTCCGGAGCTTTTCCAGTACATTGATAATGCCGATCCGATGAAACAAAAGCAATTAGCTAAAGGGATTGAGCAGCTTATGGGCGAAGGTGTGGCACAGCTCTTTATCAATACTTTCAACAATCGCCGGATCATCGGCACAGTGGGACAACTTCAATTTGAAGTAATCAAGTTCCGACTCCTTCATGAATACGGAGCTGAATGTAGATGGACTCCTATTTCCCTGTACAAAGCCTGCTGGATAGAGACAGATGATTCCACCGCCTTGGAGCACTTCAAACTACGCAAAGTGCAACAAATGGCACGCGATATAGAGGGGAGAGATGTATTCTTGGCAGAATCACCCTATCTGCTTCGTATGGCGGAGGAAGAGTTTCCCTCCATTCGCTTTCATTTCACAAACGAATTCTGACAATAGGGAACAAAAGCACTCCCGAAAATTTAGCACGTGTGTGCCAATAGATACAGAATAAAGGCGGTAGGCAGCGCCATTAAGTAGCTGTCTATACGGTCTAATATTCCCCCATGCCCCGGGATTAAGTGGCCCGAATCTTTCACTCCGGCACGACGTTTCAGCATAGACTCAAATAAATCCCCCAACACACTCATTAAACTCACCAAAAGCCCAAAAATGGTACAGCTATACCATGTGTAGGCTCCATAGGCAGAAGGGAAGAAAATAGGGAAAAACGAAGCCACTATCGCCGCAAAAGCGACTCCGCCTACAACCCCTTCTATGGTCTTTTTAGGAGAAAGAGCAGGCCAAAGCGGATGCCTTCCAAAAGCCATTCCTGTCAGGTATGCAGCACTATCGGCAATCCATACAATGAGGAATACAGCTATTATACGGCTCCCCGTAAAAACACACTCCCCAGTAGGTAGCTTTTGATAGGACAGATAAGCAGTTAGGAAAACAGGTACTCCTATATAGGTCAGCATCATCAACGAGTTACCTATATTAGGAAGCTCAGCGTCCTTGTCTGAAAACAAACTCTTCAATAGGGTATAAAGCAAATATACCACCAGCGGCAACCACACTTCAGGCAGATACATTCCCTTCGCTACCAACATTCCGTTGAGCAACATCCACACAGCTATTATTCCATCGAGGATTGTCCGCAACGGACGAGTTCGATTGATGGAGGTTAACTTGTTAAACTCCACCACTGCCGTAAATGCGATAAAGGAAAAGACAATAGCAAAGAGCCATTCGCTTTGCAGCAGGAATGGGACAAGTATCAATAGTACATAGACTGCTCCGAAAACTGTCCTTACGAAGATATTACTCAGGGCTCGCATGGCTCTTGTTCACTATTATTCTAATATTATAAAAATGCTCCTCAACGAGGCTCCAAAAGACGTGGATCAATGGGAGGAGGTAACGGACGATTCTCCTTGGGCGCTTCTTCTGTCTCTCCGGGCGTAACGGATTGAGCATTTGAATTCCCCTCTGTATCCTTGGTATCAGCTTCTTTACTTTTTTGTTCTGCATCTTCTCGTGCCAGTGCATCAGCACGAGACTCCCATGCCCGCTTCCCTAAGATACGTTCTACATCCTCGGTATATATCACCTCTTTGTCAAGTAATTGATCGGCAATTTGATGATGCCCTTCCACATGCTCTCGCAGAATACTCTTGGCGCGCTCATATTGTTCGTTGATAATACGAAGTACCTCCGCATCAATCAGCTCACTCGTTTTGTCGCTATAAGGCTTACTAAAGCCATACTCATCCTGAGGGTCGTAGTAATTAATGTTGGGCAGCTTTTCACTCATGCCATAGTAAGTAACCATAGCTCTCGCTAATTTAGTCACCCGCTCCAAGTCATTGGCGGCACCTGTAGAGATTCTATTCAAGAAAAGCTCTTCAGCAGCTCGCCCTCCCAATAGACTGCACATCTCGTCCAACAGAACCTGTTCGTGGGTTATCTGCCGTTCTTCCGGCATATACCAAGCGGCACCTAAGGCCTTTCCTCGAGGCACAATAGTAACCTTAACCAGAGGATTGCCATACTGCAGCATCCAGCTCACGGTAGCGTGTCCGGCTTCATGAATAGCGATACTGGAGCGTTCCTCTTGTGTAATGATACGGGACTTTTTCTCCAAACCGCCAATTATTCTATCTACGGCATTATTAAAATCCTCTTTATCAATAGCTTTTTTCTTACCCCTTGCTGCAATTAGAGCCGCTTCATTGCATACATTTGCTATATCAGCACCGGAGAATCCCGGAGTCTGCCTTGCAAGTAGCTCCACATCCACATCATTGCTTAGCTTAAGGCCTTTCATGTGAACACCGAATATCTCTTTTCTATCATTAATATCGGGCAGATCCACACTTATTTGTCGGTCAAAACGTCCGGCACGCAATAATGCACTATCCAGTACATCTACACGGTTGGTTGCAGCCATCACAATGACTCCGCTATTGGAGTCAAATCCGTCCATCTCGGTAAGTAACTGATTGAGGGTACTCTCTCGTTCATCATTGCCGCCGAGGTTACTGCTCTTTCCTCTAGCGCGTCCCACGGCATCTATTTCATCAATAAAGACTATGCAGGGCGACTTTTCTTTGGCTTGAGTAAATAGGTCGCGTACACGGCTTGCCCCTACGCCAACAAACATTTCTACAAAGTCACTCCCGGACATAGAGAAGAAAGGCACATGAGCTTCTCCTGCCACTGCCTTAGCTATCAAAGTCTTACCGGTTCCCGGAGGACCTACCAAGAGTACGCCCTTTGGTATTTTTCCCCCCAATCGGGTAAACTGCTCCGGCTCACGCAAGAAGTCTACAATTTCCTTTACTTCCTGCTTTGCTTCATTAAGGCCGGCCACATCTTTGAAGGTCACATTTACCTTAGCTCGGTCATAAAGCTTAGCCTTACTCTTTCCCACAGAGAAAATACCTCCACCGCCTTTACTATTCTGCGCACTCATTCGGCGCATGATATAGATCCAGAAGAAGATGAGAAGTAGGAAGGGTATCGTATTTAACAAAATAGATCCCCAAGGGAAGCTACGCGCTGCATAAACTATTTCAGCCGATATTTCCTGTCCGTCGGTAAACTCACTAAAGCGGTCCACGGAGGGGATCTGTGTCACCACTTCATACTCGACGGCATTACTTCGGGGAGTCGTATTCCCTATACGGCGTATTTCCTGACGACTAAAGACCTCGCTTAACTTATTGTCTGCTACTGTACCCACCGCTGTCAGGTTCTGCCTATCCACGGTTATTTTAGAAAAGGCATTCTCGGTTGCATAGGCTTTAAACTCATTCCAGCTCAGCTCTTTCTGTGCTTTGGATGGTTTGATAAAAAGCAGCCCCAAGAGCGAAACTCCTATGATAAGGTATATCCAAAAAGGATTAAAAGGCGCCTTAGAGCGCTGCGGAGGATTATTTTGGTTCTTATTATTGTGTCCTAAGGGCATTGTATTTCTTGTCTTGATTGGTATATTGCCGGTAATACGCTCTCCGTACTACTATATAACTACTACTTATACAAAAAGTATTCCACTAACGTTGATTTGCTTCCATTACGCGCAGAAAGTTACCTCCCCACAAAGCACGCAAGTCCTGCTCTGAGTAGCCTCGTCTGAGAAGTTCTATGGTAAGCATGATCAAATCATTGCTTCCGCGGAGACCTATTACCCCGCCGCCTCCATCAAAGTCGCTTCCCACACCTACTGCTTGTATGCCTGCTACCTTGACTATATGATCAATATGATCTGCCACTTTGCGCACATCCGCCTCTTCACGGCGAGGCGCTACAAAACTATGATAGAGGCATACTTGTACTACACCTCCTCCTTCTGCAATCTTCCGTATATGCTCATCCGACAAATTTCTTGGATGATTGTAGACGCCCTTAGCGCCCGAATGACTTGCAATAACTGGCTTTTTACTTAACTGAAGTACATCACGAGTCGTTTCAGCAGAAGTGTGGGATACATCCACTAATATCCCCAACTCGTTCATTCTGAGTACAGCTTTCTTTCCAAGTGCACTTAAGCCTCCATGGGTACGCTTACTCTTTTGAGCGGCATCACATATTGCGTTATCTCCATTATGACAAAGTGTTATATAGACCACGCCTAATCTACGAAACTCCTCTAACCGCCCCAAATCGGAACCCATTGCGTAGCCATTTTCTATTGCGGGAGCAATGGCAAGCAGCCCGGCACTTTTAGCTGTCCTTATCTCTTCCGCACTTGTTACATACCTCACAAGCTGCGGATGAGCTACTACTCGTTGCTTCAGTTCATCAAGCTTATCCAATGCATATTGATAGGCTTTGCGCTCCGCTTCGCGAGTCAAGGCCTTTTGTGGAACATAAGCCACCATTAAGGAGGTTGATACTCCTCCCTCACGCATGCGCGGCAAATCAACCTGTGTATTACCTCTTACAGACAAATCAGTCGTAGAGGTAAACTCCATCGGGGTATCGTTATGCGAATCCAACACAATGATATTCTGATGGATTGCTTTAGCGCGCTTGTACAGAGCAGCTTCCTTGACAAAACAGGCAAAGAGCCGTTGCATCGTAGCGTCCCCTTTGGAAGCCATTTGCTCCGGATGCCACTGTACGGCCACTATGTTCTTTTCCGGATAGCCCACTAACCCCTCTATTACCCCATCAGAAGCAGTAGCCACAACGCGCAAGCCCCTTGCCACTCGCTTAACCGCCTGATGATGTAGACTATTAACCATTAGGGGTTGACCCTCAGAAAGACCTAAAATATCACGTAGCTCATTTTTTCCTCCGCTGAGGCGTACTGAGTGTGCCCCATAGGCAAGCTCCACTTTGGGAGCGTGTGCCACTAACTTGGTAGGATACTCGCTCTCGAGATCCTGATAGAGGGTGCCTCCCAAAGCTATGTTGATCAGCTGCATTCCCCTACAAATACCCAGAATGGGAATATTACGTCGCACGGCATAAAGTGCAAGCGGTAGCTCCATTCTGTCACGTCGTACCTGCACATTGCCCAACTTGGGACTTGGCTCTTCGCCATAATAAGCAGAAAGCGAGTCACAGCCCCCGGTCAGCAAAAGCCCATCGATAGTATTCAATAGGGAATCCAACGCGGAAAGATCCTCTGAGATGGGGAGCAGAATAGGTACTCCGCCGGCATCTGCCACTGCTTTCACATAGGCATCTGCTACACTGCTGCCGGCTTCGGTAGCATGCGAAACGAGTCCTATAATCGGCTTAGGGTTATACCCTTGCTGCTCGTCTGCCTCCCTATACAGGGCAGATAAGGCATGAGGCAGATCATCGCTTGGAGCTATATCAAGCGTCGATGCGAGCATAATTAGCGTTATCGGAAATAAATTTCTTACGCGGCTCCACATTTTCACCCATTAATGTTGAGAACAGTGTATCGGCCGAGAGAATATCATCCATCGTGATTTGCTTCAAGATACGCGTATTCGGGTTCATAGTAGTTTGCCACAACTGCTCTTCATTCATTTCACCCAAACCCTTATAGCGCTGTATGTGCACCTTATTTTCATTTCCATCGGCAAAACGCTCTACAAAGGCACGCCTTTGTTGCTCTGTCCAACAATACTCCTCTTCTTTTCCCTTCTTACAGAGGTAAAGCGGTGGAGTAGCTAAATAGACATACCCATCTTCTATCAGCTCACGCATCTTACGGAAAAAGAACGTCAAGATCAAGGTACCGATATGTGCTCCATCCACATCGGCATCGGTCATGATGATCACCTTGTGATAGCGCAACTTCGACAGATTGAGTGCCTTCGGATCGTCCTCCGTACCTACGGTAACCCCTAAGGCAGTGTATATATTTCGTATTTCTTGATTTTCAAAGATTCGGTGCTCTTGCGCCTTCTCCACATTGAGGATTTTTCCTCGAAGGGGCAAAATAGCCTGAAACTCTCTATCTCGTCCCTGCTTAGCCGTACCTCCTGCAGAGTCTCCTTCGACTATAAACAGCTCACACTTAGCGGGATCCTTCGAAGAGCAATCTGCCAACTTTCCGGGCAAGCCACCTCCCGATAGTACCGTCTTGCGCTGTACTAAGCTACGCGCTCTTTCTGCTGCTGTACGCGCCTGTGCTGCAAGTAGTACTTTTTCTACAATCAGTTTTGCCTCCTCCGGATGCTCTTCAAGGTATTCCGACAAAGCCTCTCCCACTACTTTATCGACAGCGGGTGCCACATCGCTATTTCCAAGCTTTGTTTTGGTTTGTCCCTCAAATTGTGGATCCTTTACCTGTACACTGATCACAGCAGTCAATCCTTCGCGGAAGTCATCGCCCACAACAGTCACTTTGGCTTTACTCAACATGCCCGACTGATCGGCATACGCTTTAAGCGTGCGCGTTAGAGCACGACGGAAACCTGTAACGTGTGTTCCCCCCTCAATCGTATTAATATCGTTCACATAGCTGTAGACATTTTCTTGGTAGTCTTTGTTGTACGTGATTGCTATATCGATGGGAGGAAAACCCTCTTTAGAGCACTCCACATGTATCGGTGTGGGCAAGAGTGGCTCTCTATTGCGATCCAAATAAGCTACAAACTCTACCAATCCCTGCTCAGAAAAGAACTCCTCCGAGCGATAGTTACCATTCTCAAGCTGCTCTCGCTCATCCGTTAGACGAAGACGAAGACCAGCATTAAGGAAAGCCAACTCGCGCAGATGACGAGCCAATAAATCAAACTTATATTCGGTAGCCGTAAAAATGGTATCATCAGGATAGAAAGTAATGATAGTACCACTACCATCTGCGGTGCCTACCTCCTGTACAGCAGCCTCAGGCTTACCCTCATGATAGGTCTGACGATACAATTTGCCATCTCGCTTAACCTCTGCTACCAATTTTTTGGAAAGAGCATTCACACAAGAAACACCCACTCCGTGCAAACCTCCGCTGACCTTGTAATTTGATTGGTCGAACTTACCTCCGGCATGCAATGTAGTCATCACCACTTCCAAAGCACTACGGTGCTCCTTTGGGTGCATATCGACCGGTATTCCTCGGCCGTTATCCGTTACACGAATGGCATTTCCGGGAAGTATCCGCACATCTATATCGGTACAATACCCGGCCAGAGCCTCATCCACAGAGTTGTCCACTACCTCGTTTACCAAGTGGTGAAGGCCTCGCTCACTTATATCTCCGATGTACATGGCCGGACGCTTGCGGACTGCCTCCAAACCTTCCAATACTTGTATCTTATCGGCAGAGTATGTACTCTCGCCTCCGGGTCTGCTATTCTGTATCATTTTCCTTTCTTCCTCTGAATACTCAATTAAAGGAATACCACCCATCACACTGCTCAGCCAACGAATCTACTGATCACCAAAAATGACTCTTCCTTGTCCGGCCTTTCCGACAAGCTGCGATTCGCTACTATATTTGTGTGCAAGGTACTACCTTCACTTATACAAAGGTACGAAAAAATGCGCTTCCTTTCTGCGCCTTTGATACCTTTCTACACACTATAGGCAGATCCCTATAAAAGTCCATAAAAAAAGATCTATACCTCTCATTCAAAAGGTTCTGATTTTTCAAATGAAAGTTATAGATCTTTTGCGGGAAACTTATAGATCTTTTTTACGCAGGTATTTTATTCTGTTTTTCTATTAGATCCAGCTCCACCTGCAGACATGCAAAAGAGCCTTAAAAAAGTGTTATTTCCGCCAAAAAGAGGGCACAAAAATTCCTATCAGTGTAAATACTTCCAAGCGACCGGCCAACATAACAAGGCTTAATACGACCTTTTCAAAACTTCCGGCTAAAGAGAAGTTCATAGCATGGGGACCAAATGAGGGACCTACATTAGAGATACAGGTTACTGAGTCACTCACTGAAGAGAGGAAGCTATTGCCCCCCAAACAAAGCAAAAACGTACTAATAATGATTACTCCCAAATAGAGTCCTACAAAGGCAAGCACCTGTATAACCACATCAGTATCCACCGCCTTACCATTAAAACGCACATTGGTAACCATACTGGGATGGATACGCTTTTTGAACTCATTGCTGAGGTTCTTTACCATGACCATAAAACGCCCTATTTTAAATCCACCGGAGGTAGAACCGGCACAGCCGCCCACTGTCATCATAATGATCGCCAAAGAAAAGAAAAACGAATGCCATTCATTCACATTTTCCGCAGTTACAAAGCCCGTACTGCTTGTAAGTGTAACCACTTGGAAAATAGACCGACGGAAAGCCAACTCAGGGGAGGAGTATATATTTTTAAGGAACAGCCACAAGAATGTAGCCACTATAAAGAATGCCAAAAAGCCCACAAACCAACTAAACTCCTCTTCCCGATAGAGCCGCTTTAAGCTTCGATGCGCAAGACTCATGTAAATCCACGTAAAGTTGATACTGCCGATGAACATGAATAGAGTAAGCACGTACTCCACATACGCTGAATTGAAGTGGAGCACTCCATTATTGTGCGTGGAGAAGCCTCCGGTAGAAATACAGGAAAAGGCATGACAAACCGCATCAAATAGATTCATAGGACCTGCCCACAAGAGCAACACGAGCAGCAGTGTAAGTCCCACATAAACCCCCCACAAACGTCTTGCCACTTCAGCTATTCTCGGCAAAAAACGCTCATGCTTGATGCCTGTAGTCTCTGCATTATAGAGCGAAGAGCCCCCGACACTATTCACTTGCGGAAGAGCAAGCGTAAAGAAAATAATACCAATACCTCCCTGCCACTGCGTCATACTACGCCAAAGCAACAAAGCGTGAGGAAGGTTTTCTATCTCTTCAAATACGGTAGCCCCGGTCGTTGTAAACCCCGATACAGTCTCAAAGAATGCATCTGCTACTGTGGGTACATAGCCACCAAATACAAAAGGCAGCATACCGATGGATGAGAGGGTAATCCAGCTCAAGGTCACAGCCAGCATGCCCTCTCGGCTACCCACATGTTGCCTGTGCTTTGTATGATCTTTTCCCCAAGATCTTAGCAGCAAGGCAACTGCGACCATGATTAGAGCAGTCCATAGGAAAGGCCCTAAAGAACTCTCTCTGCATAAGAGTGAGACAAGCACACAGAGTAGCAAAAAGCCACTCTCCAGAAGGCACATATTGCCTATTGCATAGGCAATAAAACGGAAATTAATCCAAGGTGCCTGATTGTGCAACCTCCGCTTAGATATATATTTTGTTGGCACAGCTTTGTTACGCCTCAAAGAGTTTGCGTATTTGCTCCATCATCACTCCGTGACAGAAGACAATAACCAAATCGTACGGCTCAATTACCGTTTCACCATTGATCATACTGGGTACTCCATTACGTACCATACCACCCAAAGTAATTCCCTCAGGAAGCGTGAGGTCACGCACTCTTTTACCCACGATCGGTGCACCTCTGCGTGCAATTACTTCTGCGACATCCGCATCTGCGATAGTAAGGCTCTTTACCGTATTGGTGTCCTGACCTAGAAGAAGACGGTAAATATGCCCTGCAGTAATGGTTTTACGGTTGATGATGGTACCGATATCCAACTTTTCAGCAAGCGGTATGTAATCCACATTTTCCTCCTGAGCAATGGTTTTAAAAATACCAAACCGCTTCGCAGCTAAGCATGCCAATATATTCGTTTCACTATTCTCAGTAAGCGCCACGAAGACTTGTGCAGACGAGATACCCACTTCGTTGAGTAGGGATGTATTACGACCATCCCCGTGAAAAAGGGTTACATTCTGAGGCAACCAATTCCGTATCTGATTAATTCTCTCCTTCTCTTCCTCAATCAATACAAAGTGTATGCTGCGGCTTGCCTTATCAATAGCACGTAAGGCTATATCAGATGCGCCCATCATGAGGACCTTCTTTACCGTCACACTCTGCTTGCCACATATACGACGCACCTCGTCAATATCGTTCGCCAATGCAGTAAAGAAGACTATGTCACCATGCTCAAAGCGAGTCTCACCCATTGGGATGATGGTCTCCGAATCTCTCTTGATCGCCACGACGTGAAATATCTTGCGCTCCGGTACGGTCAGCTCCACAAGCCGCTTGCCTACTATCTCCGATCCAAAACGCACCTTCACACCTACTAATGCGATCATGCCATTGACCAACTCAATGTACTTACGTGCCCAAGGATTACGAAGTATTGTATTGATCTCCTCTGCCGCCAACTCCTCAGGATAGATAAGGGATTTAACTCCGCCTTCATGAAAGAAACGCGCATACTCAGGCCCCAAGTAACGCGGATTACTCACCCGTGCCATGGTTTCATTCACCCCGAAGTCATTGGCCAGCATACAGGCCAATATATTAGCATGCTCATCGTTCATCACGCTGATGAAAAGATCTGTGCTTTCTACACCACACTCCTTTAGATCATGAGCATCGGTCGGATTACCCGCAAAGGTGAGCATATCCTGTCCGGTGGCTATCTTCTCTAAGCTATGTGCGTCTTCATCCATCAGGGTTATGTCCTGATGCTCTTCATTGGCAAGATTGAGAGCTAAGTGCTGCCCGATCTCCCCGGCACCTGCTACAATGATCTTCATAGCGACAATATAGACTGGTAAATATGCTCTGCATCAATGCCTGCATAGCTGCGCTGTAACGGCACACTGCCATGCGGTATAAACTCATCGGGAAGACCTAACCGCAGAAGCTTTCCTGTATAGCCGCGCTCGCTCATGTATTCAGCTACAGCACTACCCAAACCTCCGATACGGGAGCCATCTTCCACCGTAACGATACGATCGTATCCACTAAATACCTCTTGCAGAATATCCTCATCAATGGGCTTGAGGAAAACCATATCGAAGAGAGCAGGCTTAACTACTCCCTCCTTATGTAAACGCTCTACCGCTTCACGAGCTTCAACCCCGATAGCACCTATTGATAGCACAGCTATTCGCTCACCATCTACCAACTTACGACCCTTTCCAATAGGCACTTTCTTTGCTTCGTTATGCCAATCTATCAAGGATCCCTCTCCACGCGGATAACGAATAACAAAGGGACAGAAAGCTTCCTTAGCGGTAAGCATAAGATGACGCAACCAATGCTCATCAATCGGTGCGGCAATCGTGAGATTAGGAATATAGCGCAGATAAGCCAAATCAAATGCTCCCTGGTGAGTGGCCCCATCATCTCCTACTAAACCGGCTCTATCCAAACAAAATATAACAGGCGTTTTGGCAATGGCGACATCATGTATGATCTGATCCAAACTCCGCTGCGCAAAGGATGAGTATATGTTACAGAAAGGAATCATTCCCTCATGCGCCAAGCCGGCTGCAAAAGTAACTGCGTGAGACTCTGCAATCCCCACATCGTAAGCTCGCTCCGGGAAGCGCTTCATCAGCATATTCATCGAACTCCCAGAAGGCATCGCAGGCGTAATCCCCACCACTCGTTCATCCTGCTCTGCCAGCTCTACTAATGTGTGTCCGAATACGTCTTGAAACTTAGGAGGGCGCAGGCCATTCTTCTTTTCTCGCTCCCCTGTCACTATATTGAAGCGTCCGGGCGCATGCCAAGTTGTAGGACTAGCCTCTGCAAAGGGATAACCTTTTCCTTTGATAGTACGAAGGTGCAGAAGCTTAGGGCCCTCCATTTCCTTAATCCGGCTCAATATATCCACCAAGCGCAACACGTCATTACCATCCACAGGACCAAAGTAACGGATGCTCAGTCCATCAAAAAAATTACCCTGTGAACGGGAAAGCATGGATTTAAACGAATTATTGAAGCGCTGCACCGTACGTTTGCTCTTTTCATCGATTAGATTCAAACGCTTCATTCCTCGGTAGAGATCAAAACGCACTGCATTATAGGCACGACTCGTATTGATATCTACAAGGTATTTATTCAGTCCTCCCACATTGGCATCTATGGATATGTTGTTATCGTTGAGGACAACAAGCATATTGTTGGGAAAAGAGGAGGCGTTATTGAGCCCCTCAAAGGCTAAACCACCGGTCATTGCCCCATCTCCAATGATGGCTACCACTCGGCGCGGCTCATTCTTCTGCTTGGCAGCTACCGCCATTCCCAAAGCAGCAGAGATCGAATTGGAGGCATGACCACTGGTAAACGTATCGTAAGGGCTCTCCTCGGGAGAGATAAAGCCGGACATACCGCCCCACTCGCGAAGTGTAGAGAAGTTCTTTCGCCGATTGGTCAGCACCTTATGGGCATATGCTTGGTGTCCCACATCCCATACGAGACGATCGTAGGGAGTGATGTAGACGTAGTGCAACGCGACCGCTATCTCAACGACTCCCAAGGAAGAGGCTAAATGACCGGGATGTGTGGAAAGCTCATCCAATAGGAAAGAACGTATCTCTCGACACAACTCCGGCAGCTTGTTCTTGGGTAAGCGGCGCAGGTCTTTCGGCTCATTGATGCTTTCAAGAAGCGGGTAATGCACCTTTCCTATTTCATCCATTGCTCTACTAAGCGTTCTTTTGCGAGGGCTTCCTGCACCCCTGTTGTCATATTCTTCAGCGTGACCTTACCTTCGCTCATTTCGCTGCTTCCGGCAATTACTACGTAAGGGATCTTTCTATTATCCGCAAAGGAGAGTTGCTTCTTCAGCTTCGCACAGTCGGGATAGACCATACAAGAGATACCTTTCTCTCGCAAGTTTCGTAGTAGGGGAAGGAGGTATTGGGTTTCTTCTTCTCCTAAGTTAGCGAAAAGCACTTGGCAACTCCCTTCTAACTCTTTCGGGAAGCGGTCTAACTTCTCCAATACATCATAGATACGCTCAGCACCAAAGCTGATACCTACTCCGCTCAGTCCTTTCTCTCCAAAGATACCGGTCAGGTTGTCGTATCGTCCTCCTCCGCTAATACTTCCTATCTCCACTTCATGGGATTTAATCTCCATTATAGTACCCGTGTAATAGCCTAAGCCACGAGCTAACCGGCTATCAAAACGCACTTCAAACGCCTCTTCCACTTCCTGGGGCAAATGGCTTAGGATAAAGCGCATCTCTTGTATGCCTTCTAATCCAATAGAGCTAGCCTTTAGCAGCACTTCCAACTGAGAGAGCTGTGCCTCGTTGTCACCTTCCAAAAGGAGGAAGGGCTTTAAGGCCGTGATACAGCCTTCCTTAAATTCGCATTTCTTTAATTCCTCTATTACGCCCTCTAAGCCGACCTTGTCGAACTTATCCATTGCCACCGTCATCTCAGTCAAACGCTCCGGAATGCCTATGCTTTCAGCAATACCGGCGAGTATTTTGCGATTGTTGAGTAGCATAACCACTTTCAACTGCAACTTTGAGAAGATAGCCTTCGCTAACTCCACAAACTCAACCTCCATGAGCAGGGAATCAGTTCCTACTACATCGGCATCACACTGATAAAACTCCCGATAGCGTCCCTTCTGTGGTCTATCAGCACGCCATACAGGTTGTATCTGATAGCGTTTAAAGGGCAACGAAATTTCACTTTTGTGCTGTACTACGAATCGGGCAAACGGAACAGTAAGGTCGTACCGCAAGCCTTTCTCCGCGACCTTCGTAGTAAGATGGGCCACATTACGCTCCAAAATGTCCTCATCGCTAAGCTTTGACAGCCAGTTTCCTGAGTCTAAGATACGAAATACAAGACGATCTCCTTCCTCCCCATACTTACCCATCAACGTACTCATCAACTCTTGTGAGGGAGTCTCAATTTGCTCATATCCAAAGAGTCGAAACTGCTCTTTAATTGTGTCAAATATATAGTTTCGCCGAAGCATTTCACTCGGCAGGAAGTCTCTGGTTCCTTTAGGTATAGAGGGTTTACTCATTACTCGATTCAATAAATTCTTTCTTTGTCGCTGCTTTACGCTCATACAGAGCAACACGAACAGAATACTCATTACGCTCATCAGCTTCGAAATATTCTTCCTTTCCGCATTGCTTCCACTCACTAAAATCAATCTCCGGGAAATGGGCATCTGCATCCGGGAAATACGCCTCTACGGTAGTCAAATAAAGGCGATCCGTATAGGGCAACATAGTACGATACAGCATAGCACCGCCTATTACAAATAGCTCCGTCTCACCTGCTTGGCGAATATTGCCGAGAGCCTCTTCCACTGATGCGAATACATCGGCATCCGGCAAGGTACTGATCTGTGTAGACACTACTACGTTGCGTCGGCCGGGGAGTGCACCTTTCGGCAAGGAGGCATATGTGTTACGCCCCATAAGGATAGTGTGTCCCATGGTCGTAGCCTTGAAACGCTTCAAATCACCGCTCAGACGCCACAGGAGATCGTTATCTCTCCCAATAGCTCGGTCCAAGCCCTCTGCAACTATGATTGATATGGTCATATCTTTTAATCAAATAGCTACGGAAGCCTTAATATGGGGATAGGGATTATAGTCTTCCAAAAGGAAATCCTCATAACAGAAGGCATCTATATCCTTTACTTCCGGATTAATCTTCATTTGTGGTAGGGAGCGTGGCTCTCGCTCCAACTGCAACTTAGCTTGCTCTATGTGATTGAGGTATAAGTGTGCATCGCCTAATGTATGCACAAATGTGCCCGGCTGCAATCCGACCACCTGTGAAATCATCATCAACAAAAGTGAGTACGAAGCAATATTGAAGGGCACTCCGAGAAATAGATCGGCACTGCGCTGGTAGAGCTGTAAAGAGAGTTTCCCTGCTGCCACATTAAATTGCATCAGAATATGGCAAGGGGGCAAGCGCATTTCATTTAGCTGCGCTACATTCCATGCAGAGACAAGCATACGACGACTATCGGGCTGTCGCTTTATCTCTTCTATCACAGACTTAATTTGGTCTATCGAACCTTTATCATAACGAGGCCACGAACGCCATTGAACACCATAAATGGGGCCCAAGTTGCCTTGTTCATCTGCCCATTCATCCCAAATACTCACTCCATGATCATGCAGATAGGCTATATTCTGATCTCCACGAAGAAACCATAGAAGCTCATATATAATGCTCTTCAAGTGCAGTTTTTTGGTAGTAAGCAAAGGGAAGCCTTCCGACAAATCAAAGCGCATCTGGTAGCCAAAGATACTTTTGGTACCGGTACCCGTACGATCGCTTTTTTCAACCCCTTCTCGGAGTACTTTATTCAGCAAATCAAGATACTGTTTCATAACAGTACAAAGATAAATATTCCAAAGGACAATAAAGCGAAGCGCCCTCCGACTAATGATCAAGATTTGGATTCAGTAGTCTGTTGCGCTTGTCTATGCGTGGAGAGCATACCGCAAGCCGCCAATATATCCTCCCCTCGAGAAGCTCTAATAGTTGCGGTTACCCCGGCATCTTCAAGTTGCTGCTTAAATATTTCCAAGCGCCTTGCATCCGTGTGCGGTAGATCTACTCCCGGTATGGCATGGTAGCGTATGAGGTTCACCCGGCAATTGATTGAGCGCAAGAGGCGCTGCAAACGTCTGGCATGCCCGGGGGTATCATTCAATCCACCAAAAACGATATACTCAAAAGTTAACCTTCTTTGCCCTGCGAAGCTATAGCCCTTTAGCTTGCGTATCAGCTGCTCAAAAGGCACTGCTCTCTCTACCGGCATCAGCTGCATACGCTCTTCATGGAAGGGGGAATGCAAACTAATAGCCAAGTGCGCATCACACTCTTGCAGGAAGCGACTTAACCCGGGTTCTACGCCCACGGTAGAGAGGGTAATGCGCCGTGGGCTCATCGCAATTCCCTTGGGCAGCGTGAGACACTCAATCGCCTTGAGCACATTATCCACATTATCCAGCGGCTCTCCCATGCCCATAAATACTATATTGGTGATATGCTTACGCTCCGGCAATGAAAGAAACTGATTCACAATCTCTGCCGAGGTAAGATTGCCATTGAATCCTTGCTTGCCGGTCATACAGAAAAGGCAATTCATCTTACACCCCATTTGGGAAGATATACAGAGTGTACTGCGGTCCTCCTCAGGTATATATACCGCTTCAACACAATGCCCCTCACGGGGAGCATAGAGGTACTTCTTAGTACCATCTACCGACTCCTGTACTTGTACGGGCGCATGCCTACCGATAGTAGCATGGGCTGCTAAGAGCTCTCGGTACTTAAGCGATATATTGGTCATTTCATCAAATGACGTAACGCATTTCTTATACAGCCACTCCGTAAGCTGCTGCCCTGCATAGCGCGGCATACCCAAAGAGACAGCGAAAGAACTCAGTTCATCGGTATTGAACCCTAACAATTCCAGTTTCTGAGGAGCCTCTTCCATTTGGTCTGTCATAGATCTATTCTACCGCCTCAAAATCAATTAGTCGGCGCTCGGCATCACACGAGACTACACGCACTGTAATCTTTTCTCCCACTCGATAGACACGCTTATAACGCTTTCCAATGAGCGAAAAGCCCGACTCGTCCAACTCATAGAAATCATCCTCCAAAGAGCGAATAGGAATCAATCCATCACAGCCGCTCTGCACGAGCTGTACATAGATACCCCACTCGGTAACACCGGAAATAATACCATCGAATATCTTCCCTATCTTCGTATCCAAATAGCGTACCTGCATATACTTCACCGAAGCTCGCTCCGCCTTGGTAGCGACCTCTTCACACTTAGAAGTATACTCTGCCACTTCGCTCAGTTCATTGTACTTCACGCTCTTGGCTTTCTCAAATAGATAGCGGTCTATCAAGCGATGCACAACCAAATCCGGATAGCGTCGTATAGGAGAGGTAAAGTGCGTATAGTAATCAAATCCGAGACCGAAGTGCCCTATATTATCGCAACTATAGTAAGCAGTCATCAATGTGCGCACCAATACCATTTCAACTAACGGCTGCCTTGGGGTATCGGCAATCTGCTCCAGCACTCTATTAATCGTGCCGGCCGTAGGTTTTGCTTCTCTACGGAGCTTCATTGGGAGCAAGTTACTTTCGTCCAGATAAGCGGCAGCCTGCTTGAAGGTGTACTCGTCAATAGGGGGATGAACACGATAGATGAAAGCACGCTCTGTCTTTGGTTTAGGACCTCGGGTCGGATTGTTAATGCGCTTTGCCACCGTTCTATTAGCCAGTAGCATAAACTCTTCTATCAACTGATGAGCCGTGCCATTGACTACCGTTTCCACACCAATAGGATTACTTTGAGCGTCCAAAAGAAACTTCACCTCAGTAGAACTAAAATTGATACTACCTCCCTTGAAACGCTCCTTGCGAAGCTTTTGCGCCACTTGATCCAGTAGGCGAAGCTCCGCTGCGTATGGTCCCTCCTCTCCATCCAATATAAGCTGTACCTCTTCGTAGGAGAAGCGGTGATCACTATTTATAACGGTGTGACGGATACGATAGTTTACCACCCGGGCATTAACCGTATCGATTGTAAATATCACAGAGAAGCAGAGCCTATCCTCATTGGGTCTCAATGAGCATATATCATTACAAAGACGCTCAGGCAGCATAGGCACTGTACGGTCTACTAAATAAACGCTGCACCCCCTACTATAGGCCTCCTCATCAATTAGTGAACCGGGCTTTACGTAATGGCTGACATCCGCTATGTGTACCCCTATTTCCCACCTGTCTGTATCGAGGTTCCGCACTGAGATAGCATCGTCAAAATCCTTTGCATCGGCAGGGTCTATCGTAAAAGTTGTGACCTTACGAAAATCCTCCCGCTCAGCGATATCCTCCTTTGTAATCTTTGCATCCAGCTTTTCGGCGGCTTGCTCCACACGCTTCGGATATCGGTAAGGCAAATCAAACTCAGCCAAGATGGCGTGCATCTCTGTATCGGCTACACCACTCTTACCCAATACGTCAACTACCTCTCCAATCGGATTCTTACTATTCTCAGGCCACTTGACCATGTGTACAATGGCTTTATCATGGTCATGCGCCTTTTCAAAGCTTCCCTTCGGCAACAGAATATCGCTATCCAGATACTTATCATGCGTTACCAAAAAAGCGTAGTCTCCTTTCCGCTCCACAACGCCCACAAAGTGTTCCTTGCTACGCTTGAGCACTTTAACCACTTCACCTTCCGGCTTGGCTCCTTTCTTATGAGGAAAGAGACGTACTAATACAGTATCACCATTCAGGGCATGGTGACGATTGCGCTCATTGACGGCAATCTCTGTTTGATCTGCCACGGCACTATTGGCTCCATTGTTGCGTCGCTGAAAAGTAGCCTCTATCGTAGCCGGTGCACCATGGAAACGATACTTACCTCGCCCCACACGCTCCAGTGTTTTCTCTTGAGCTAAACGCTCTAATGCACTTTTGACTAGCTCTTTCTCCTCTTTCGTCTGCGCCTGTAAATAAGCCGATACCTGACGATAATTATAGCTTCCGCCTACATTACTTCTGAAGAACTCCTGTAGTTTCTTCACTGTCTTATCGTTAAGCACAAACTTGCCGGTACTCGCTTTATTAGAGCGCTTGGAAGACGATTTCTTTCCCCCTGCTTTTGTGGCCTTCTTTTTCATTCTATAGTTTAGTCTTGTTTATTCCATCCTTATTGTGGAGGACGATACTTGCCGGCGTACTTATCCCCAAGGATACTTAAATAGCTTATATACCGCGAGACAGCTATTTCCCCTCTGTCTATTGCCGCACGTACAGCACAACCCGGTTCATTGAGATGACGGCAATTATTAAACCGACACTGAGCACTCAAGGCAAAGAATTCCTTGAAATAATGTGCGGTATCCTGCTCATCCATTTCCAGCGTGCCAAACCCCTTTATTCCGGGGGAGTCTATTATATATCCCCCATCCAATGAGGGTATCATCTCACTTGTAGTAGTGGTATGCGTACCCGTACCAAAGTGCGTACTCAGCTCACTTACCGGCAAATCAACTTCCGGCAACAGCATATTGATCAGAGAGCTTTTCCCTACCCCGGAGTGACCGGCTACAAGTACAATCTTACCCTTTATCAGCTCGCTTAACTCCTCTTTGCCCTCCGAAGTCTTAGTGGACACTTGCAATACTTTATAGCCAATAGATCGGTATAGCTGTGCAAGATCCACTGCATCTTGCTTCAACGCTATCTCCGTGTAAAGGTCCACTTTGTTAAAAACAATGACTACCGGCACACTATACGCTTCTGCGGTAGCTAAGAAGCGATCCATAAAAGTAGTAGTGGTAACAGGCTGTGTAAGCGTAACAACCAGCAAGGCACAATCTATATTAGCGGCCAATATATGAGACTCTTTCGATAGATTAGCTGCTTTACGAATAATATAGTTGCGCCGAGGTAATATACCCACCACCATAGGCGGATGTCCCTCTTCCGAATAGGATACCTCCACTCGATCTCCCACGACCACGGGAGAGGTCGAACGCACTCCCTTGAGTCTAAGGTTACCTTTTACTACGGCATCCCTAACTGCGCCCGTATGATCCGCAATTCGACACACATTGCCCATAGCGCGGATTACGAGTGCAGTCTCCATATTCAATACAAGTTGATCGACGGCCCATTAAAGGCTGTCGTGATTCCTTTATTATACCGTAAGGATTTCTTTTTCTTTAGCTGCAAATATTTTGTCAGCTACCTCAATGTACTTATCGTGCAGCTTTTGCATACGATCTTCCGCATCCTTAGCTACATCCTCCGGCAACGCATCATTTTTAACACTTTTACGGATCTTATCGATGGCATCACGACGTGCGTTACGTATGCTGATCTTAGTATCTTCTACTTCATTCTTTGTCTGCTTAACGAGCTGCTTACGACGCTCTTCTGTAAGAGGAGGTATACCGATACGGACGATCTCTCCATTGTTCTCCGGCATAATTCCCAGGGGAGAGTCGATAATAGCTTTTTCAATATCCTTGATGATCTTCTTTTCCCACGGTGTGATCACTATACTGCGTGCATCGGGGATGGATATGGAAGCCACCTGACTCAATGGTGTAGGCGTGCCATAATAATCCACCCGAATGTCATCCAATAGCTTCGGATTGGCCTTGCCTGCCCTAATACGAGCGAGCTTCTCTTCCAGGTACTCGGTACCTTTCTTCATAGCTTCTTCTGCTATGGCTATATATTCGTCAATCTGTTGCATAGTTGTATGTAACTTATATTTATTATTCGTTTTCTACTAAGGTACCCAGAGGCTCTCCCTTCATTAAGCGCACTAAGTTGCCCTCTTGATCCATATTGAATACTCTGATACGAAGTCCGTTGTCACGCGCTAAGGTCATGGCAGTCAAGTCCATTATCTTAAGCTCTCGTGCATACACTTCATCGTAAGTAATTCGCTCAAAGCGTTTTGCTGAAGGATCTTTTTCCGGATCAGCCGTATAAATTCCGTCCACACGCGTCCCCTTAAGCATCAAGTCTGCCCCTATTTCAATAGCACGCAGTACAGAAGCGGTATCCGTAGTAAAGAAAGGATTGCCCGTACCACCGGCAATGAGTACCACTTTACCCTCACGTAGTGCCTGCTTAGCGACCGGTGCCGAGTAGTGCGATCCAATAGGCGACATAGGATGTGCCGTGAGCAGCAAAGCATCCTGTCCAATGGCTTGTAAAGAGGCAGTCAATGCAAGCGAATTAATCACGGTAGCCAACATGCCCATACTATCGCCGGTCACACGATCAAAGCCGGAAGCAGCTCCCGCCATACCGCGAAAGATATTACCGCCCCCTATTACGATGGCTATCTCATTGCCCAATAGGACACTCTCTTTGATCGCTGCTGCATAGCTATCCAAACAAGATTTATCAATTCCCTCTTTGCGCGCTCCGGCCAGCGACTCGCCACTCAGCTTAAGTAATACCCGCCTTTTTGCCATAATCTATCTTCGTTATTTCCTGAAAACATAAAGCTTCAGTGTATCCTCTTTACAAAGTAACCATTTTTCCGTGAAGTTTCCAACAATAGGATTCTTTATATAGGGATTGCTCCGAAAACAACAGCCTTTCAAGGGTTATAAAACAAAGACCACAGGTCATTGAAAAAGATAGGCATCTTTTGATTGAAAGGTACTGATGTTTCGTTGGAAAGATACAGATGTTTCAAATGAAAGGTTCTGATCTTTTTTGAAGTCTAATAGATCAATACTTATTGCAAAGGCAAAGCCTCTCGGACAAAATTGCCGTTGTATAACACGTTGCCATAAGGGGAAGTGAGACCAACAGAGTATCATTAGGCGATATTATCGTATATTTGCAACATAAGGAGCCCTATCTCTTTCAGGGAGTAGGGAATAGAAAAGTAATGATAAAGAAAGAGAGTTCTTGTTTTATGAAGAAAGTTTTTTTTGTACTTACAGCACTACTGCTGGGCATAGCTACGCTATCCGCCCAAGAAACGAAGGAGCAGAAGACTAATACACAGGGAGCCGTGATATTCGCCGTTGAAGATTCGTTTGACTTTGGTACAATCAAAGAGGCTGACGGACATGTAACCCATGCCTTTACTATCAAGAATACAGGCAACGCACCCTTAGTAATAACGCGCGTTACAGCCTCTTGCGGCTGCACAAAGCCTAAATACAATACGGAGCCCGTTGCTCCCGGCAAGTCCACTATTGTAGAGGTTACCTACAATCCTGCCGGTCGCCCCGGTCAATTTGTGAAAACCATCGCTATCTATAGTAATGGGAAGGAGGGTGCCTACATTGTGCGGATTAAAGGAGTAGTAGAGTAAAAAGCACCACACACGGGGCTTAAGTACGCTTGAGAATGAATAAGAGACGGATACTTTTCCTGCTGGGGCTACTCGCATGGATAGGCACAGCCGGAGCACAAACATTGACGTTCAGCGAAACCACCCACAACTTTGGCATGGTAGCTGAAGAGAAGGGGAGCGTGACCCATCTCTTTCCCTTCACCAATACAGGCGATAAGCCCCTTGTAATCACTGCGGTACACACCGATTGTGGCTGCACAACCCCCAAATACACTTTGGAAGCTGTGGCACCCGGAGAGAGTGGATTTGTATCCGTTAGCTTTGATCCCCTCTACCGCCCCGGTGAGTTTATCAAAGAGGTTCGCATTTTTTCCAATGCGGGAGAAGAGCCTTTTTTGCTATATATCAAAGGGATTGTAATTTCGCTCAGCGAAGGGAAAGACAAAGGCCTACACATCGGGGACCTTTATATCAATTCCCCTCGCCTTAACTTCGGGATCGTTAGCACGGCACAAACGAGTAGGCTACGCTTCATTGTAGCCAATAAGAGCGAGCAACCCCTTGAGGTGACCCTAAGCCCACAAACCGACGAAATTACACTATCGGCAACACGCATTGCCCTTGGCGATCATGAACCCATGGAAGTCATTGCCGTTGCCAAAGGTACGCCACAGACTTCTTATGGATTGATAAGTCGGCCTATCCGGGTTACGGCTAAACGAAATGGGCAGATAGTAGGCACCGGAGAAATAGCCATCTCCCTACCCTACGTGCCGGATTTGGATCGATCCGACTCATTAGCACCCCAATTAGAGCTACGCACCTACATCGACCTGGGCATAATCCCTACTGACTCCACCTACAAGGGCATAGTAAGACTGAAAAACATAGGGCAAAAACCGCTTTTATTATATGGAGTTTATCCCGATACAAGCCTTATTGAAGCCGCGCTTAGCCAAACTTGTATAGCGCCGGGGGAGGAGGGTACAATCAGCTACCGGATAGATACGGCTAAGTTAGCTCAAACCGACGAACAGCGCCTTACGAGCGATCTCTCCCTTCTCTGCAACGATCCGGCAGGACCACTGCGCAAAATACGCATTATGGCTCGTACCAACCAATAAACAACCTTCCGCTATGCAACAACACTTTGACAAAGATAGTGCGCACATTGATCACCCCGAAAATGACCCTGCCTACCAAGGGCTCAAGGTAAATCGCGGCATTAAAGCACCACCGATTATAAACCCCTACTTCAAACCACGTAAGCGACGCCGCTACACGACAGACGAATATGTAGCAGGCATCCTGGAAGGAAATGTATCTCTCTTAAGTCAAGCGGTTACGCTCATAGAAAGCACCCTGGCTTCAGACCGCCACATGGCACAAGAGATCATTGAAAAGTGCCTTCCGCATAGTGGCAACTCCATGAGAATAGGGATCACGGGCGTGCCCGGATCAGGTAAAAGTACCAGTATTGATACCTTTGGTATGCATCTTATTAAGCAGGGGCATAAACTGGCTGTACTAGCAATTGACCCTACCAGTGAGGTAAGCGGAGGAAGTATATTGGGCGACAAAACGCGTATGGAGGCACTTTCGCGAGAGAAAAACGCTTTTATTCGTCCAAGTCCGGCCGGGGATTCCTTAGGAGGTGTGGCGCGCAAGACAAGAGAAACGATTATTCTCTGCGAAGCCGCCGGCTTTGATACTATTTTTGTCGAAACAGTAGGCGTGGGACAGAGTGAAACTGCGGTGCACTCAATGGTAGACTTTTTTCTACTCATACAGTTAGCAGGCACAGGTGATGAGCTGCAAGGGATCAAACGAGGGATTATGGAGATGGCCGATGGTATCATCATCAACAAAGCAGATGGGGACAACATCGACAAAGCCAAGCTGGCGGCCTCTCACTTCCGCAATGCTCTTCAGCTCTTTCCTGCAACTGAGTCGGGCTGGGAGCCTAAAGTGCTCACCTACTCAGGCTATTATGCTATCGGCATAAAAGATATATTCGACATGATTGATCAGTATCGGCATTTTACTGTCGATAGGGGGTTCTTTGATCTCAAGAGACAGCGTCAGGCAAAATGGTGGATGTACGAAACCATCAACGACACACTTAAAAACTCTTTCTACGAAGATGAGCGCGTAAAAGCACTGCAGCAAGAGATCGAAGAGTGTATTCTGCAGGACCGCATTACCCCATTCAAGGGGGCACAGAAACTGCTAGATACCTACTATCAAGCACTCCGACAGGACGCAAGAAAATAACTTTATAAGCCATTTATATTAAGCACTTACCAATTATGAGCAACCCGGATTTATACGACATCTACGATGATGAGGAGGCTATCGCCTTTATCCGCCACACACTGAGCGATGAGATGAATAAATCTCTTGACGACGATGATCTCTATTATATCATTGACTTGATTTACGACTTCTACGATGCGCGCGGCTACATGGACGAATACACTGAGGAGGATGAGGACAAGGACCGAGAAGTGGTCTTGGATCTGGACGAAATGAGTGATTTCATCCGCGAGGCTATCCGCAAGGACGGTATGGAGCCCATTGAAGATATCGTTATCCAAGCTGTAGTAGAGGCTGAGTTGGATTACGAAGAAAGCCTCTATGATGAGGATAAAGAGTAACAGACTGCACTAACTCACCACCATGGGAAAGGGCAAGTTAGCCAAATTCGCCTATATAGATACGCTTCCCTTTGTACTTCAATATCCCTGGAGTCGCTTACAGGAAGAGGGGTTTCCCTATCAAGGAAAGTGGGAGACCGACTTTTTTCACAACGAACACCCTATCACAGTTGAGCTGGGTTGCGGTGGTGGCGAGTACACGGTTGCTTTGGCGCAAGAGTTCCCAAATGGGAATTACATAGGGGTTGACCGCAAAGGCGCACGGATATGGGCAGGGGCCAAACAGGTAGTGGAAGGGTCGCTACACAATGTAGCGTTTCTGCGCACCGACATAGCAATGATTGGCTCGTTTTTTGCCGCTAAGGAGGTATCTACACTGTGGATCACCTTTCCGGATCCTATGATGAAGCGCACACGCGGAAGGCTTATCAGCAGCTATTACTTGGAGCGATATCGCCACATTCTATCTCCGGAAGGGAAAATTTTCCTCAAGACGGATAGCAACTTCCTTTATGAATATACGCTGCTGCTTTTAGAGGCTAATCACATAGAGCCGGAAGCAGCTACCAATGACTTATACCATTCCACCGAGCCACTACGCGAAAAAGTGCCTTATGCCTCTACACGCTACGAAGCGCAATGGCTTGCTCGGGGGAAAAAGATCAAATACATAGCTTTTTCGCTACAGGATGCACCGGAGCAGTTTATTGAGCCTGATCATGAACCTCCCCACGATGATTATAAGAGCATCACACGATTTATGCATCCCGGCAAATAATATATATAAGCTCGCTTTCCTATCATGGACCTATACCCACAACTCATATTAGACGCACTCAAAAAGGTTCGATACCCCGGTACAGGTGAAGATATTGTATCACTTGGAATGGTGGAAGCACTTCGCATAGAAGGGCATAAAGTATCGTTTAACCTACGCTTCGCTAAACATAACGACCCTTTTCATAAGTCGGTCATTAAAGCAGCCGAACAGGCACTGCTCACTTTTGTTTCCCCCGATATAGAGATCAAAGGAAATATCACCCCGCTCTTCCCCGAAGCTAAGCCGGTTGCCGAGACGACAGAGCAGCCACTCAAAGGGGTAAAAAATACGATTGCCATTTTCTCCGGGAAAGGGGGAGTAGGCAAAAGTACACTAACGGCTAATTTGGCGGTAGCTTTATCCTTGAAAGGCTATCGGGTAGGGGTTATTGATGCGGATATATACGGTCCCTCCATGCCCAAGATGTTTGGTTGCGAGGAGGCGCGTCCCGTTGCACAAGAGATTGATGGGAAAGAGCTGATTGAGCCTATTGAGGTTTTCAATGGGATCAAGCTACTGTCAATCGGTTTCTTTGTAGATCCCGACAAGGCACTTATTTGGCGCGGCTCAATGGCATCCAATGCAGTAACTCAGATTATTACACAAGCTAATTGGGGGGAGCTGGACTTTCTTCTTTTAGATATGCCTCCGGGTACCGGTGATATACACCTCACTATTGTGCAAACGATTGCACTTAGTGGCATCATTATGGTAACCACCCCTCAGGAAGTTGCCTTAGTAGATGTACGCAAGGGGATTGATCTCTTCACGAATGACAAAATCGAAGTGCCGATCCTTGGTATTGTGGAGAATATGGCTTGGTTTACTCCGCAAGAGCTTCCCAACAATAGGTATTATATCTTTGGCAAAGGGGGTGGCGAGCGTTTGGCACAAGAGCTAAAGCTCCCTCTATTGGCTCAAATTCCTATCGTTGAAAGTATATGTTCTTCCGGAGATCAGGGGCAGCCTTCCGCCTCTCAGAAGGATAATATGCTGTCGCTCTTTTTTGATAACTTTGCTGATGCTGTAGTAAAAGCTGTTCAAGAGCGCAACAGTAAAGAGCCTCCTACCAAGCGTGTAGAGATGAGGCACTAATGGGATAAACGAATCCAAAATTATACAGTAGTGCGGTCTGCCGCTGCCATGCGTCATGCGTGGGGGAGGAAAGTCCGGGCAACACAGGGTACCATACTTCTTAACGGGAAGGCGGCGTGAGCCGTAAAAGCAGGTAACAGAGAATAACCGCTCCCGGGGACGAGTTCCTCTCTATAGGAGCAAGGGTGAAAAGGTGGGGTAAGAGCCTACCGAGACACTGGTGACAGTGTCTGCCGTACCGCTTATGGGTTGCAAGATCATGTATACCGGCGCTGTAGGACGACCCGTCCGATGCCGAGGGGTAGATTGCTGGAGGGCTGCGGCAACGCAGTTCGTAGATAAATGGCAGACAGCGCATTTGCGCTACAGAACCCGGCTTATAGCACTACTGTACCTCATAGAAAAAGGCATGTAGCAGGACGATACCGCGCTACATGCCTCTTTCTTTTCCCTACACTTATCACCTTTCGGATCTATTCCTATAGTCTCAGTCATTCTGCAAAGTCAACCGATAAGAAAACTTTACTTTTATTTCCAAATTCAGAGGTCTACTTATAGGAATGACTACCTTTGCAGTACAGGAATAAAAACAAAAGGATATGAAAAAAACTTTCATAAAGGTGACTAATTATATCTCAATAGCCGCCTTTTTCACACTGTTCTTTGCTGCTACGGCAGCATCGCAAAGCATTACCTTTACTACCTCCAAAAAAGTTGGAGAGACAGTGCAGCTTCTGATTAAGGGGAGCGGCACAATAGAGGCAAACGGCATCAGCGAGGCCATTACATCGGGTCAAAAGAAATCGTACACCCTGACCGCCCAGAGAGTGACACTAAAGGGTAATATCAGCAAGCTCGAGTGTACGTCCAATGCATTGACCACTTTAGACGTATCGCAATGTGGCACTTTGGAAGAGCTCACTTGCTACACCAATCAACTAACATCCTTAGACGTGTCGGCATGCGCAAGGCTTTCCTCCTTAGAGTGCTGGGACAATCAATTAACCTCATTGCTCCTTCCCCATAAAGGGGCCCTTTCTTACTTAGACTGTGGCAATAACCGCCTTACGGAGTTAGACCCATCCGACAATGAGGGTATGGAGTACCTCTTATGCTACCACAATCAATTAAAAACGATCAATCTAACGGGCTGCACTGCGCTTGCCTACCTAGCGTGTCAAGACAACCGACT
This sequence comes from Porphyromonas miyakawae, assembly GCF_045865415.1. NCBI lineage: Bacteria > Pseudomonadati > Bacteroidota > Bacteroidia > Bacteroidales > Porphyromonadaceae > Porphyromonas > Porphyromonas miyakawae. The sequence continues at coordinate 205,751 of NZ_BAAFSF010000001.1, read as the reverse complement.
CTCCTGTAGTGCTATGGAGACTTTAGTGGGCGCACTACCCACTCGCACTCCGGAAGAAGAAGCCGTGTTTGATGCCTTGACAGACAAAGAGCGAACAGCGCAAAGCGGAGAAGGAAATATCCTGCTTACTCATGCTGTAGAAGTGGCGACTGCTAAGAATTGGAATGTCTTCTCTGTCGGAGATGATGACAAGGAAACCGAGTATACCGGAAGAGAAGGCTCTTGCTCTGACTTCGAGCCCAGTACGATTATTTTGTCTACTGAAAGAGCCGTTGGGAAGCAAGTTACCCTAAGCATACAAGCCAACGGAGCCGTTACGGCAAAGAGACTTGTAGAGCCAATTAACACAGATGGCACAAGTCACGCCTATACTCTTTCTGCACAAACGATCACGCTACAGGGAAATATTACAAAACTTATCTGTGAAGGGAATCAACTCACCACACTCAATGTATCGCAATGCAAGCCCCTCGCAGCACTACATTGTGCCGATAATGCGCTACAAACTATAGACGTACAACAAAATACGAACCTAACCCTATTGGATTGCGCACGAAATGCGCTGAGTGCTTTAGACATCTCTTCTTGCACAAACTTAAAGGAGCTTTACTGTGGCGGCAATACGCTACACGCTTTGGATGTATCTGCCTGCTCGCTTTTAGAAACTATCTCTTGCTACAGCAATCGTATCACTGCGCTAAATGTTTCATCCAACACGCTTCTCAAACACATTGCCTGCGAAGACAACCTCATTGGCTGTGAAGAGATGGAGCAGCTTGCCACCAGCTTACCCAAGCGGGAGGCTTCCGAAAAAGCATCCCTAATTGCCTTATGTGATAAGGAAAAGAAGGCGACCACAGGTAAAGGGAATATAGTAACCGAGCATATCGTAGCCATAGCGAGCGAAAAGGCGTGGAGCATACTGAGTGCCGAGGTCGGAGGCTCCGATAAACAAAGTCCGTTCACAGGGAGAAAGGGAGTTTGCCAAGACTTCAGTGGCGCCCGCATCACATTTACTACAAACAAGAAAGTAGGGGAGAAGATCAAGATGCTTATCGACGCTGATGGCCCTGTAACAGCAACCGGGTTAAAAGAGCCGGTAAAGACAGATAGTACTTTTACTTGGTATACACTTATGGCACAAACGGTTACCCTAAGTGGCGATATAAGTAAAATGAATTGTAGCAAACTTGAGTTAACCTCGCTCAAGACCACTCAGAACCCCTTGCTGACTACGCTCTTATGCCAAGACAATCAATTAGAAACGTTGGATGTTACGCAATGCGAAAATCTGACAACGCTCTTTTGCCACAACAACAAACTCACCTCATTAGATCTCTCTTACTGCCCACAGCTGATGTACTTAGCATGTGACGACAACCAATTGTCCACCCTGGACATAACCGCCTGTAGAGAGCTGAAAACACTTTCCTGCTCCTCAAATCAATTAACCACATTTGATATATCCGGAAGAGAGAAATTAGAAAGATTTTGGTGCTATGGGAATATGCTGGAGCACCTCAACGTAGCACAATGCCCCAATCTGACGTCTCTAATGTGCTACAACAATAAACTCACCTCTTTAGACGCATCACACTCCACTCATCTGCAATATCTCTATTGCTACAGCAACCGCCTTACTTCACTAAATATCTCTGATTGTAAGGATCTCTTTTGGCTTTCTTGCGAAGACAACCTATTGAACTGTACTGCTATGGAGGCCATTGCCGAGGCTTTGACCGATCGCTCTACGAAGGAGACTGCTTCAATAGATGTACTCATCTATGCAGAGGAAACAGGTGACCCCTCTACAGGCAATGTATTTACTGAGCATGCTGCCAATATTGCAAAGAGCAAGAACTGGAGCGTCTACTCAGTAAAGCAACCCGGCTATGGATATGGACACCCGTATGCAGGCAGAAAGGGTCAATGCACCGATAGTGAACTCACCTTCACCGTATCGGTAGAACCCAATGCACATGGACGCATCACCGTATCGGGAGCCGATGACCTACAGAAGGTTGCCTATGGGAGCAAGCTGAAAGTAAGCGTTTCTCCCGATGAGAAATATGTATTGGACAAGCTATGGGCCAATGATGAAGATATTACAGCGACAAAGAGCTTTACAGCCGTAAGTAATGTAACGATCAAGGCGAGCTTCCGCAATCCTACCGCCACGCTTCAGGAAACGGCCTTAGCTATCTATCCCAATCCGACGTCGGAGAGCGTGTACTGGCAAGGTGCTACGCCCTATTCGGCAATACGTTTGTATAGCTTATCGGGGCATCTACTGGCATCCGCAACAAGTGATTCATTAGGTAAGGGAACCCTATCGGTTGCCGCATTCTCAGAGGGAGAATACCTATTTGTACTATACGAAAACGAAGAGCCCTACTTTACTACTAAGCTTACTATTAAGCGTAAGTAAAGTACTCTAAAAGGGCAGGCACATTTATTTGATCATGCCCTAAAAAGCACGCTGCCTCAATCGATAGGATTGGGGCAGCGTTTCATTTTTTCATGAGAAAGGATGCATTACTCATCCTCTTGTATAGTGAGTCGAAGCAGCTCAATGCGGTTAGAGCTACTCTTGAGTACCGTGAAATGATACTTACCGATTGTTACCTCCTCTTTGTTCTCAGGAATTGAGTTACAGTGATCAATAACAAATCCCGCCAGTGTATTGTAATCATCCGACTCAGGCAAGTCCAAGCCGAAGCGATCATTCAGATCATCTATCTCTATACGTCCGCTCAAAACCCAATTACACTCATCAAGTTGCTTTGCTATAAGCTTCTTTTTGTCATGCTCGTCTTCTATATCTCCAAAGATTTCCTCTACCAAATCCTCTAAAGTGATAATACCGGCAGTACCACCCAACTCATCAATTACAACAGCTAAGCTTTGCTTACGAAGCATTAACTGACGCATCAACTTATGCCCATAGGCACTCTCCGGCACAAAGAGCGTCTTGCGCATCCGCTTCTGCCAATCCCCCCCTCGAAACATTTCAGAAGAGTGTACATAGCCCACTATGTCGTCAATATTTTCCTTATACACAACGATCTTGGAGAATCCCGTTGTAACAAAAATATCTTTTAGCTCCTCTACATCGGTATCAATATCACATGCCACAATTTCATTACGCGGCACCATACAATCACGGGCCCTAACCTCCGAGAAGTCAATAGCATTCTGTAAGATCTTCACCTCGGTATCCAAAGGCTGCTTCTCAGCACAATACGACTGCATGCTCACACTTAGATAATGATCCAGATCAACAGTAGTCAGCTTAGGCGCAATGCTCTGCGCTTTATTGGAAGAGCCACTAATCCAAATGAAGAAGCGACTAATCAAAGCACAAAAAACACTGATCGGATAGAGAATAATGTAAAGGAAATAAATAGGAAAAGCGAAGCGATGCATGCATTTATTGGCATTGCGCTTGAAGTAGCTCTTAGGCAGGTATTCTCCCAAAAGGAGAATCACAAAGGTCGATACAATTGAATTGATCAGAATCACTACCCCATCACTAAAGAATGTGGCAAGCAGCGGATTAAGCAATGCCGATGTAACTAATCCGTACATAACGATGACGATATTGTTGCCCACCAGCATGGTCGTGATATAAAGGCTTGTATTGCGGAAAAGACGCCGCAGTACACCGCTAACGGATCCACCGCGTGCCTTATCAATCTGTAGACGAAGACGATCCGTTGAAAGAAATGCTATCTCCATCCCCGAGAAGAAGGCGGAGAAAACGATTAGTACGAAGAGAAAAAGTAAATTAAGCGCTATCGTCATATCATTTATCGTCATCCTCTACCACCGTTACACCATTATTGTTATAGATGGAATAGAGTGTAAAATCCTGATTAGCGGAAAAGCCGGATCCGGTCAAGTGTCGCTCCCCGCTTATGATATTGACCGTATCTTCCGAATAAACATGATTGTGTGGTTTATCCCAGTATAGCTGCTTAGCAAAGAAGCGCTCTCCGCGTTCATTCACTACCTTCACGTTCCCTAAAAAGAGCCAAGTATCTTGTATCGTAAAGTAATAAGCTGTATCGGATGATAGTTGCGTGGGCATAGTTTTAAGAGAGTCAATCTCTTTGGCTAAGAAGCCCTCCGGAAAGAACCAACGAGAGCTATCGCCCTGATCATAAATATACCACGCATCAGTTAATAGACGATACTTCGTTTGTCCGGAGTCAGAAACGGCTACATCTACATTGCGAGTAAGCATCGAGTAGCCGGCATTGGCATCAAAGGTAATATGCTCCAACTCCGGCTTCTTTTTCTTACTACACGAAGAAGCTGTAAAACAAAAAAGGAGTAAAGCACCACTCCCTATAAGGAGAAGTACTTTACTCACGAATAGTCTTTTACGTAGAGCTTGCTTATCGAATAACAGTGGATTCACCGATCCATCCCCCTACGTGGAACGTTTTACCCTTGTCTAACTCGGGATGCATAAATATGTCGGAGGAAGAGGGAAGGCTCCTACGATACGTAGCGATCAGTTGACCGGCCTTGCCTGCTACAGAGGAATCCACCGAGCGTGCTCTCTCCAACTTATCCATTACCAAGTAGAATACACAGCGCTGCTTTACGGGATCATCCGGATAAATAGAAGAAGCGGAAGAAGCATACATTTGTGCAATCAGTATCAATGGAGCACCCATATTGGGGTTCTCTGCCATTGCTTTATTACACAAAGCACGAGCCTGCGAATAGCTTCGAGCATTCATCTGTATCGTAGCGAGCGTATAGTAACACTGAGCTTTCAGCTTATGATCCTGAGTCAGGGAGATTGCCTTATTGAGGTAGTCGGTTGCTTCGCTAATACGCTTGTTGCTTAGTGCCTCTCTTGCCAAGCCTACAGCTGAAGCAGCTGTGGGTCGAATAGCAAACATGTATTTACTAGCTTTGAAGTACAGGGGGCTATCTTCACAATCTGAGATACGGAACATATCTAACATAGCTTGCAGATAGGCCTGATTCGTCTTGTTAGCCTCCAGATTCTTACCGTAGATATCAGCAAGCATCTTACAATCTGCCAAACCACTCTGAGCAAAGAGACCATCCAACTGATCCTTCAGTGTCTGTACAAATTCCATGGTCGTTGTATCACCGGCACTCTTAGATAGCTCTATAGACTGCTCTAAATGATCGTTACCTGCCATGTAGTCGTTGATGTATTTCTCATGCCATTCGGGATGACCAATGGCTTTATTGAGTGATGAGAACACATGGAAATAAACAACTTGGGGATCTATTTTTTTCTGACTTTCAGCGGATACGACACTACTCGTCCACTTATAAATAAGATCGTAATCAAGCTTCTCGGGAGCTACATAACGCATATAGTCAGATATCTTCTGTGACAAGATCCAATCGCGACCATACTTAGCATCGTCTCCAAAGTACTCAGCACGCTTATCATAGAGTGCAAGTAACTCATCCAGTTTAGCGGCTTTTTCTTGAGCAGAAGCGGCATTCTCCAGTTCCCAAGTAAGGATCTTCACCCCATAGATGTAAATATTCTTGCTTGCTCCGGGGCACTCTTTATAGGCTTTTTCCCAAAACAAACGCGCATCTTTGTAGTTGTCACTCTTTGCATAGGAGGTGAGCAGGCTTATATTCTCGCGACAGCGAATACTGTCTTCACCATGCCCGAAAGGTGACCCATCCGTCACTCCGGTCTGTGCGTGAAGAAATCCGACCGGACTCAGTAGTAACGCTCCTAAGAGCAAGTTTCTAATTTTCATTGGTCTGTATTACGTGTCTAATAGTTCTTTTTTGTAATGTAGTTGTAAAGATAGCGATAGTTCGCTTCATTATTGTTAATCAAGCTTGAGCTTACGGAACCAAGCCTCGTTAAAGCGCAAGCCAAATGTGAGTTGCCAGTAGTTCTCCGACACAAATCCTTTGGCACGTGGCATCAGATGCTTGTACTCAACTGTCAGATCCACCCAAGAGCGTCGGTCAACCATGGGGATACCTATACCGGCTGAGATAGCGCCTACGAGCGAGCCCTTAAGCGCACCCGTGGCATCGGGGAGCTGCAAGTAGTGATTCTCTCCTGATAAGCCAAAGCGATACTCCATTCGCCGTCCCAATGAGCGAGACTCACTATCGGGAATAAAGCTCGCACCCAAGGAAAAGCCAAATTGATTGGTCGGAGTAGCCTTAGAAGTGTCAATGAACGCATTGTTCCATATATTATATTGGAGGTCTGCGAGCAGCAAAAGTTTATTTTCCACTGAATAAGCGACGCCAAGACCTATTTCATGGGGCATGCGAAAGGCATCACGAGATGATATAGTATCCCTTCGCACCTCTTTTACTATGGCGCCCCCCTGCGAAATATTATCCCAAAAGGTTTGTTTACTCCGGAAGGGCAGTGAGGGACTATACACTGCCCCCAACGTAAGCAATCCCTGCTTCCCTACAGCAAAGGCATACTGCAGGCCGAGATCTGTCTTAAATGCTCTCAATGAAAGCGTCTCGTAGAAATTAGGATTATACGAAGCTGAGGTGCCGTAATCAATTGCCCTTGCGTGTACTTCCTTACCGAAGAGATAACTAAAGTTAGCCCCTAAAGTAAAGTGCTTGAACGGCTCAAAGCTCATCCCAAAGAAGAGGTTACTAATATTGCCCAATCCTCTACTTTCAACCGTAAAATTGCGATCTTTTGCTCCGGGGATTGGCTCTGTTGTCCCAAGGCGATAACCTACCGAAGCATACGGCTTTATACCGGCACTTACTGCCATCCACTTCGTAATGGGAAAGAGCATAGCGGCATATTCGAAGTTTCCTAATATGCGTGTATCCTTATTATTCTGATCCTTCAACAAACTAACCCCGAAGGAACCTCCAAAGTCAAAGATAAAGGTTTGCGAATCTACCGCCGCATAAGAAGCCGGGTTCTTTGAATTGATTATATCGGCACGCCTTAAGGCATACGCTGTTCCTCCTAAGGCTCGAGAAGCTGTAGAGGCTGTTTCGTTTCGCATTCCGATACCAAAGCGTGTATAGGGCGACTCAGTACTATTATTCTGACCTTGTCCCGTAAAGGGCATCCCTAAGGCAGCTGCCAAAAGGATAAGCAAACTTATTGTACGGTTAATTGCTCTCAATATTTTCATTGTAGCTTACAATACTATTTAATCCGACCATTGTAAGTCGCTCCACAAAGGTCACGTTTTTTATTTTCTCCACAAAATAGGACGCATAGCCTCCTGTCAGCAGCACAAGGGCATCGGGGCAATTTTTCTTCACTAACGCAATATAGCCCTCTATTTCATAAAGTACACTGAGAAAGACTCCATTGGCAATGGCACTTTTCGTATCAAGGGCAAAATCTATGTCTACCTTATGCTTACCGGGCTCCACATACGGCAAGTGGGCAGTATGACTCCGCAATGCCTCAGCCCGCAGACCCGGACCGGCAGATATATTACCTCCTAAGAATCCCCGCTTCCGATTTATTCTATCGAAGGTAATCGCAGTACCTATATCTATCACCAAGAAATCATTTGCTATAGGATATAAGGACAAAGCCCCGACAGCTGCAGCAATACGATCCACCCCCAGCGAAGTACGATCATATCGCTCTACTGCCATAGGAATAGAGGTCTTTTCATCCAACATAATCAAGCGTGCAGCATTCTTCAAAAGCCACGCACGAAGAGGCTCATAGCACTCACCTACGCAACAATAGATCGATACGATCTCACTACTCTCGTCAAACCGGGGAAAGCGTGCTATCGATTCAACGGCCTTATCCAACGTTACGGTAATAGAGGATATAAGCTCTTCCTCATGCGAGAAAGCAATCTTACAAAAGCTATTTCCTTGGTCAATAAGTATTCGTAGAGGCCTCATAAACGCATCACAGCATATGTCGCTCAGCATGGTACGAAGAGCGCACCAATGGGCCACTCTCCACATGTCGAAATCCCATCTTCATTCCTTCGTCTTTGAGCTTATTAAATACATCGGGATGCACGTATTCAACCACGGGAAGATGCTTACGGGTAGGCTGCAAATACTGTCCTATCGTAACTACTGTAACACCACAGTCCTTAATATCCCTCAAAAGCTCCAATACTTCGTCATAGGTCTCGCCTAACCCCAGCATAAAGCCTGTTTTGGTCACTATACCTTTAGAGGCTATATAACGCAGCACCGCTAAGCTACGCTCATAGGTAGCCACGCTACGTACCGAGGGGGTAAGACACCGCACTGTCTCCATATTGTGCGATATGATATCGGGCTTAGATGAAATAATCCTATCTAAAGCCACTTCACTCCCACCAAAGTCCGGTATGAGTACTTCAAGCGAAACCTGCGGAGTGAGCGTTCGTATGGCGTCAATAGTTTTTTGCCAATGTAAACTGCCTCCATCAGGCAAATCGTCTCTATCCACACTGGTGATTACAGCGTGCCGAAGTTTCATCTCCCGAATACTGTGCGCCACTGAGTTAGGTTCCTCCGGATTTAAGGGAGCAGGACGCCCACTCTTGGTATTACAAAAGCGGCAAGAGCGCGTACACACATCCCCTCCTATCATAAAGGATGCAGTACCGCGAGACCAGCACTCCCCTTGATTAGGACACCGGCCACTGCTACAGATGGTATGAAGCATATGCGACGACAGCACCTCTCTTGTGTGCTGATATGTCACATTACTCCCAAGCTTGATCTTCAGCCAATCAGGCTTCGGCACGTGCTTCAAAGGCTTTTCTCTCTCTTGCATCTATTTTACTGAAGGTTTTGCTTCAGGAAGTTTGTCATCTTCGTATATAGATGTAGTCGGCGATTTCCTCCATAGATACTATGATCTGAGTCAGGATAGACAGCCATATCAAATGCTATATTATTCTGTATCAGTATCTCTGAGAAGCACATACTATTTTGTGGGTGTACATTGTCGTCCACTGCCCCATAAATCAGCAATAACTTACCCTTTAGATTGGTGGCAATAGGTAATACGGAGCTACTCTTATAGCCGGTTGGATTCTCCTGAGGGGTACGCATATAACGCTCTGTATAAATTGTATCGTAGAAAGCAAAGTCCGTAACAGGCGCTACAGCTATACCGGCAGCAAAAACTCCCTCACCACAACACAAAGACCGGAGCACCATATACCCTCCATAGCTCCAGCCCCAAATTGCTATTTTTGAAGCATCTATATAGGGCAATTTACCCAGCTCGTGCGCTGCAGCGATCTGATCTTCAGTCTCCTTGACGCCTATACTCATATAAGTGTTTTTACGCCACTCGCTTCCTCTTGCTCCTGTGCCGCGACCATCTACAATAGCCACAAAAAAGCCCTGCTGCGCCAAGTATTCCTCCCAGCCCATACTAAACTGATCCGCTACCTGCTGCGACTCGGGACCGCTATACTGGATCATCACAAGCGGATACTGCCTCCCTTCATCAAAATTCAGCGGCTTAATCAGCTCTGCTCGAAGGGAATGTCCTGCCGGTGTGGTAAGTGTAGTAAAACTACTCTCCGGACGAGCTATAGAAGCCAATTTAGTCCTAAGCGCACTATTATCCATAAGGATACGCACACTCTTACCATCCTTTCCGGAGCACACAGAATACGTACGCGGCATCTGACGTGTAGAATGCTCCAAAATAAACCATCTGAAGTCTTGCCCGAAGCGAGCTATATTAAAGCCCTTATCTCCTGCCAACAGCATACTCTTGCCCTTTGGACTTACCCGATAGATCCGGCGCTCTCCCGGATTAGGTAGAGCAGCTTGGTAATAGGCATTCCCATTGCGGTCAACGCCATAGAAATCCGTCACATCATAGTCTCCACTCGTTAGCTGCTTTGTCATAACTCCTTGCTTATTGAAGCGATACAAGTGGCTATAGCCGCTCCTATCGCTCTGCATAACAAAGCCCTCCGCATCAATCACAAGGGTATGAATGTATTGCTCACTGATATAGCACTTATCCTGCTCGCGCAGCACCTCGCGAGCTATTGTTGTCTTAGGGTTTACCATGAAGAGACGGAGATCATTCTGCCGTCTATTCAGCGTTACAACCGCCAGCTGTCCCTCTTGCGGAGTAAAGGTGATGCGAGGTATATAGCTATCCTTTTCAAGTGGTAGCTTAATGGTATGGGTGCCCTTAGTGAGTACGTCGTAAATGCGTACGGAGACAACGGAGTTATCCTCACCTGCCTTCGGATACTTATAGGAATACATAGCAGGATACAGGCTATCTCCATAGTAAGTAAGCGTATAGGGTTTCACAGCACTTTCGTCCGTCGATACATAAGCCAGTGTAGCGGCATCTTCACTCCAAGAAAGAAGGCTCGTAACAGCGAACTCTTCCTCATACACCCAGTCGGTAGAGCCATTGATGATCTCATTTATTCTGCCGTCTGTCGTTACTGCCACTTCGCTATTGAAGTCTAACTTCTTTATGAAGATATTGTTGTCACGCACAAAGGCAATCATTCTACCATCGGGACTAAAGGTGGGGATCATTACTTTATCCTCTTTCCCACTCAGGGGTGCCACGCTTTGGGTAGCCACGTCATAAACGAAGGTCTTCGCTTTGAATGAACGCCTATAGATCAGCTCCGGCTCCGTCTGCAAAAGCACTTTCTTACCCGAAGGCGCTATCGTATAGGACCATATTCGATCTATCTGATCACCTCCGCGTGCCGAGAGTAAGTCCACTATCGAAGCGACCTCTTTCCCGGTTTTGTAGCTATACAGATTGATTTTTCTTCCATCCCTACTAATGCTGGTATACATATCGCCATCTCCGGGAAAGGGCATGATGCGCGCGCCCGTAAAACGATCGTAAAAAGCCCCTCCGGTTACCTCTTCCAAAGTAATGAGTGAGCCGGCATGTGTTGAGGAAGAAACTGCTATCTGTGCATGAATATTTTGGCAGGGAACGACCCCCAAAAGCAAACCTATAAGAAAAAGAGAAATGCCGAATATATTGGTGTGACGATTCATAAATTTCTTTGGTGTTAGAATGTTTATAGCCCAGCCCTCCACAGACTCGCTGAGTGTAGGAAGGCTGCTTACAAGGCAATTAAACTTTGTTTAGCGACGCTTCAGCTCCATTATAGCTGTGTCCGACCCCTTCCCATACACAAGGGCTTTATCGCCCTTTATTTCAATCCGGGTAGCCTCTTGGAGTGCATCAAATAGGGCAGTTTCCAAAAAATCATTTTCGCACCCTACAAGAGTAGACAGAAGCTCACTTACAGACAGGGAGCCACTCTCCTTCAGGACAAAGCTGCCACTAAACTGATTGCATAGCCCATACCCATGTATGCGTCCCTGACGCAAGTCAAAGCTAAACTCCAGCTTCCCTTTTTCAGGGGTAACAGCATCACCGCGTAGTGCGCTTACCTGCCATTTGCCTAATATATCCTTATAAATAGATTGTTTGGTCTGACGTGCACCGCAAGCAGTGAACACACTCACTACACTCAGGAGTGCCACAATGATCCATACTTTTTTCTTCATTGTCATCTTAATCTCTAAATATTACCTTACAAAGATAACAATTCATGCTCTAAGAAACCCTATTTTTGCACAGGGGCAACCTTTAAGTAGCAGAAGAGAGGCGTAGCTCTAATCGATCACTACATGCGTTGCCATAATGGACTCACCTACAAAAATAGAAGCTTTGCGAGAGAAGGTCTCCGGCGACTCCGTAGTCAAATAGCGCACTTCTCCGCCTTTGCTCAAACGCTGCTCCATCTCAGGATGACGCAGCAAATAGTCCTGAAGCGAGGGAGCTACATAAGTACCTTGCTCCACGATGCTAATACCTTCGGGCAGGTATTGCGCTATCTTAGCCCTCAAAAGAGGATAATGAGTGCAAGCCAAGAGAATAGTATCAATAGCCTTATCTTGCTGCAAAAGATGGGTAAGGTGATGGCGAATAAACCAATCCGTTCCCTCTCCGGCTGCTTCTCCATTCTCCACCAAAGGCACCCACATAGGGCACGCTTCCTGACTAATGGTAAAGCCCGAGAAAAGTTTCTCTATTTCTACCGGATAGCTACCACTTGCGACAGTTCCTTCTGTAGCAAGTATACCGATGTGCTTGTTGTGCGTGATTTGCTCCAGAGCCTCCACAGTGGGACGAATAATCCCCAAAACACGCTTCGTTGGATCCTCCATACAGGGCAAATCCTGCTGCTGAATTGTACGAAGAGCCTTTGCAGACGCGGTATTGCATGCCACAATAATAAGAGGGGCGCCTGCCGAAAAAAGATATTCTACAGCCTGAAGGGTAAACTTATGTACCACATCAAAAGAGCGGCTCCCATAAGGGGCACGCGCATTATCTCCCAAATAAAGCCAATCGTATTGAGGTAAAAGCGCCCTAAGCGCCTTCAAAATAGTTAAACCACCGTAGCCGGAATCAAACACACCGATAGGTGCCCACTGCTTTGTTTCCATAAAATAAGTCCACTTTGCCGGCACAAAGTAAAGCAATTCCGACAAATCAACAGTTCCTCAATCGAAAACAAAAAAGGGATAAAAAAAAGGAGATGTCAGCGATGTGACATCTCCTTACTAAGTCAACTCTAATAACAGTGTGCCCGAAGCGGGACTTGAACCCGCACAGCTGCAATAGCCAAAGGATTTTAAGTCCTTCGTGTCTACCGATTCCACCATCCGGGCTTTATTTCTCTCCACTGCATATCCCCGATACAAGATAGAGATGAGAGAGGTTCTGAGCGGAAGACGGGGCTCAAACCCGCGACCCTCAGCTTGGAAGGCTGATGCTCTATCAACTGAGCTACTTCCGCATTCGAAGGAATCTTCTAACAAAGAGCAACGAACATTAAGTTAGAGAGGTGGGCAGTGATGGATTCGAACCACCGAAGGCATACGCCGCTTGATTTACAGTCAAGTCCATTTGGCCACTCTGGCAACTGCCCCTACTCGCTTACGCGCTGTCTTAAATAGCTTCCCTCTTAGAAGCTGAGTGCAAAGGTACTACTTTTCTGATAAAAAACAACTAACATCTATCATTTCTAATGCAGATATTGCTGCTTCCGCACCTTTATTACCATATTTACCCCCACTACGATCTATTGCCTGCTGCTTATTCTCTGTCGTCACAAGCCCGAAGAGAACCGGTGTAGTATGCAATAAATTGAGAGAAGTAATCCCCTGAGTTACGGCATTACAGATACAATCATAATGGCTGGTCTCTCCTCGTATTACACAACCTAATACCACCACAGCATCATACTTACGTACTCCATGCAGCAACTTGGCAGCAGCATAGGTAAGCTCAAAAGCTCCCGGCACAGCCACCTCCACTATATGCTCTTTGGGAATACCGGCAGTAGCGAAAGCCTGTACGGCACCCTCTTTCAACGGCACCGTAATATCCGCATTCCACTGTGCATAGACAACCGCCACATACAGTTCTTTCGGATCTCTTCTCCGAAGCTCGTATGTAGCGGGCACTTGTCCTGTATCCGTAGTCATTGATTACTTATTGAGAAGAAGCTCTACGCGAGCTATATCAGCCTCTACTTGCAGAGCTTCAGAAGAAGTATAGTACTTATCCCGTACCGTCTTGTAGGCAGCTAATGCTTTATCATACTTTTGCTGCGTTTCGTACACATGTGCCGCTTTGATCAAGCAGAGTGGAGAGATCACTTCGTTATTAGCCTTGCTTGCAGCCTCTTCGAAGTACTTCACGGCTTCATCCAACTTATCCAACTGCACGCAGCAGTCACCCATCATACGAATAGCACTGGGAGCGAGCATCTCATCTTTTGCCTTGAACTTCTTCAAGTGATTTAATGCCTCCTCATACTTACCCATATCATAGTATGCGATACCTGCATAGAGGTGACTCAAGTTAGCTGCCTTCGTACCGGAGTACTTATCAATAACGGCAAGCACGCCTTGGTCAGTCAGTCCCTCGGATTTCAGCACAGTGCTGTCGCCACCACTGATAAATTGATCTTCCGCTACATAGAGAGCCTCATTGGCGCGCTCAATATGCGGCTTGCGTACATATTGTACATAAGCCCAAACGCCAAACGCTACTATTACTATTCCGAGAAGGATCCACAGCAGCAAGTTTGCATTCTTTTCAAAAAACTTCTCACCGCGCGAGAGTGCCTCCTGTGCCCCGTTCTCTTTGCTCTTCTGATTTGCCATAAGTGTGTAATATCCTTAATCAATTACTCTTCAGGAGAGCAAAGGTAGTAAATATTACACAATTGCGCATCACTACTTTGCCCCAACCTACAGATTGGCAGCTCCACTCAATTAACGAAAAAAGCCGGTCGCTTGAACCGGCTGTCTAATAAGGAAGAAAAGACTAACGCTTCCGACGGCGTCGCCTGAAAGGGTTTAATCCGCTCAAACTGCGCAGCAACAACCTTTGTCCCATTGCCACTCCCTGCCCAATCAGCATAGGCTTTACGATATCAAACACCATACCGGGCACCCCGCTCTTGGAGATCCGCTCATAGGTGTTAACGGCACGATCTAAAAGTCCCTTACGTCCTCCCTTTGTTTGGGATGGTGTATTTTTCTCTTTGGCCTCACTGGACTTGTTCAATCCAAGGAAGGCCAGCACTTTATATACAGTTGAATTTTTCTCTATAAAGCCATCGTTGACTACGAGAGCCGTAATGTCCTTCAAATTCTTTCCGCGGAGATAAGCCGTATCTTCACTAATCCTCATGCGGGCTTCTTGGTACTCGTCGGCAGACTTACGCTTTTCCGCCTCAAAACGCCGAAATACATTCTCTTTTTTCGCCATACTGTACCTCTTACTTATTGAGCTCTCTCATCCGGAGAGATGCCACTATTTGATTCGTCCAAGTCACTTTCGAAGGATTCCCTTTCCAGTAATGCTGTCAAAGGCTTCTTTTCAATGTTGTCCTCCCCGTCACTTGCTTTTCCTCCCATTTTATCAAGAAACTCTCCCAACATTTTTGACTGTCGGGAAACCAGCACGGCATGCCCAATAAGGAGTACTACAAAGAAAAGGACTAACAAGGCGGCAGCCGCCATCAGGAACCCTATTGCAAATGAAGTATCTAACCAACTTTTGAATCCGAAACCCAATGAGATGGCTAAAAGCATCAATATTAACGGCACGAATATCAGCAACAGGACTCCACGCAAAGCTACATTCATCGCCTTTCGAATCCCCTCCATAAGCCGGAATGATCCATGCCTATACACAGACCTCACCCAGTCGGTAATATGTGCAATAACTGCACTGAAGCTAAACTTATCGTCCGTCATATCTTATCATTTCTATGGAAGGGAACAACAACCTCACTTGGATACAAACACCACCTCTCTCACGTACAACTCTAACTCAAAAGTGTACTACGCCGCAAGTGGGTAGCTGTTCCCTTTTTACTTATCGCCTACTGAGCTCGTTATTTTTTTTCCTCGGTAATCTTTTCCTTAGCTTTTCCGGCTGCCTCTTTTAGATTATCGGCTTTTTCTTCCACAAAGTCCTCTGCTTCATCTATGAATTCAGCACCTTCCTTCTTCAGTTTGTCGCGTAATTCATAGTATTTTTCCTTGGCTTCATAGTATCCTTCTACCACACTGTCGCGGGTTTTATCTGCAGCCCCCTTCATATTATCCATAAAGCGGCGGCGATTGTCTCTGTCAATCAGATAGCCGATAGCGGTGCCTATAGCTACACCGATGGCACAATTAATAGCAAAATTCGTTGTCTTGTTCATGTTGATTTTTTGGTCAAATAAAGGTTATTATATTCTCTTTTTTCCTACTACTCAGCATCACTTCGCAGGTAAAATATTCCATTTTGAAATCAATGCATCTCTATTCCAAAGGGAGAGCCTAATGCGCTCTTTCGGTATAGTGCTGCAAAACTGCTCTTTTCTCCCTCACTTTCAAAGGTAGAGAAAAAAAGTTTCTAAAACAACACTTTTGCAGAAGGATTTCATACAAATTGCAAGCGGCTACCCCTCATTATTTTCACTCAGCTGATTTGCATTTAATTCTTTGTCTCATTCTTGTTCCCATTTGCTATTTACTCATATACAATATCTATACCATTTCCACTCCTCCGGCATTCTAAGGTAAAACAGGCGGAGATTTTCTCTCAGAAAAGCGCAAGAAGGCGACATTTTTTCGAAGTATTCTCTTTCGCTGTAAAGATCTATTCACCGATACCCTATAGCCTTTTCCCAAAAACCCTATAGGGTTTCTACAAAAAGGCTATAGGGTTTTTAACAAAGGGTATAGATAAAAAAGAGAGCTTAACCGGATATCCAAGAAAGAATGTGCCGGTGTATGACGATAGAGCTTATAATTTTCCCTACCACAAACTATTGATGTTTTTAATTTTGCACACCAATAGGTTGGTCATTTTCTTATCTTTGTAGCATTCAAACGAAGAAACAAACTATACAGCCATGCAGATCATCAAGCGCAATAAGCAAGTGGAGGTGTTTGCACCAGAGAAAATACGCAGTGCCATCAGTAGGGCATTTAGCGCCACGGAAGAGACACTCCACAAAAGAGAGTTGGATGCACTGGAAAGAGACATCATAAAGGAAATAGGAGAGCGTGACTCAATTGAAGTGGAAGCGGTGCAGGACATTGTGGAAACAACCCTTATGATGCATCAACACTTCAAGGTCGCCAAAGCGTATATTCTTTATCGCACCAAACACGGAGAAGCACGCGAAGAGATCGACAAGTTCCGCAAATATATCAAAGACGAAAGGGTTATTTCCCTTCTGAAAGAGCTTCGCGAAGAGTATCCCGATGCCGCTCACTCGTTGTCCCTACTGGGCAGCAAATTTTTATCCTTCTTTAAAGAGGGCGCAGCTACCCTTCCCCTACTCATAAAGGCCGCTGTCGAGCTGATTACACCGGAGGCACCGGGATGGGACTATATAGCAGGGCGACTACTCGCTTTAGATATGGAAGAGCGACTCGTAGCCGAGGAGAATAAGCGGGACATTCATAGCTTTTACGAAAAAATATCCTACCTCACCAAGGCTGGTTTGTATGGTGACTACATACTGGAGCATTATAGCCGCAAGGAAGTAGACGAGCTGGCAGAGGCTTTACAACCGCTTCGCAACCGCCTTTTCACTTATAGCGGGCTACACTTAGTACATATGCGCTACCTGATCAGAGATGGTTCAGGCACCGTCTTGGAGCGTCCGGAAGAGATGTTCATGGGAATAGCCATGCACTTAGCCATACCGGAAGGCGAAAAGCGTGTAGCTTGGGCGAAAAAGATCTACGACATACTCTCCACGCTCAAGGTAACCATGGCCACACCTACAATGAGCAATGCACGTAAGCCACTACATCAGCTCTCCAGTTGCTTCATAGATGTCATGCCCGATAATCTGATTGGCATATATCGCACGATCAGCAACTTTGCACAAGTCAGCAAGTATGGAGGCGGTATGGGCATCTACATAGGCAAAGTGCGTGCTGTAGGGAGCGATATTCGTGGATTTAAAGGAGTAGCCGGAGGGGTACTGAAATGGATTAAGCTCGCCAACGATACCGCCGTCGCTGTAGATCAGCTAGGCGTACGTCAAGGCTCGGTAGCTCTCTATTTGGATCTTTGGCATCGGGATATGCCGGAATTCCTACAGATTAGGACAAATAATGGGGACGACCGTATGAAGGCGCATGATGTATTCCCCGGCATTTGCGTTCCGGACTACTTCTGGCAGCAGTTAGAGGTAGATCCCAACGGAATGTGGTACATGCTCTGTCCGCATGAAGTAGCCACTATCAAAGGATACAATTTGGAAGACTACTGGGGCGAGGAGTGGGAAAGACGCTACTTGGACTGTGTAGCGGATGAGCGCATCCCCAAGCGTAGCATACTACTGAAAGATATGCTTCGGTTGATTATTAAAAGTGCCGTGGAAACAGGCACTCCGTTCATTTTCAACCGAGATACGGTCAACCGAATGAATCCCAATAATCACTGCGGCATGATCTATTGCTCTAACCTATGTAGCGAAATAGCACAAAATCAGAGCGAGATCAAACTAAAGCAGACTACAGTACACACCGAAGAGGGAGAGCCGATTGTAGTAGAGGAGACTATTCCCGGCGACTTTGTAGTCTGCAACTTAGCTTCGCTTGTATTAGGCAATATATCTTGCGATGATGACAAGGAGTTAGGGAATGTGATTAACACCGTGGTGCGTGCTTTGGATAATGTAATCGATCTCAACTTTTACCCCATTCCTTACGCACGCCTCACCAATATGAAAATGCGCCCTATCGGCTTAGGCACAAGTGGATATCACCATCTGCTCGCCAAAAAGAGAATTGCGTGGGAGAGCGAGGAGCATCTGCAATACATGGATCAGCTCTTTGAACGGATCAACTACCACGCCATAAAGGCCTCCATGGAGCTATCCAAAGAAAAGGGGCACTATGCACACTTTGAGGGCAGTGATTGGCAGACGGGAGCCTACTTCCACAAACGCCATTACACGGGGGCTGAGTGGGATAAGCTGGCAAGCAATGTGGCAAAACATGGGTTGCGCAATGGGTACTTGATGGCTATTGCACCTACCAGTAGCACCGGCATTATAGCAGGCACTACAGCCGGAGTAGATCCGGTTATGAATCGCTTCTTCCTTGAAGAGAAAAAGGGTACAATCATACCACGCGTAGCACCCGAGCTATCCGATGCCACCTTCTGGCTTTACAAAACAGCCCATCAAATTGACCAAAAGTGGGTGGTAGATGCCGCTGCAATCAGAAGCCGACACATTGACCAAGCACAGTCCGTAAACCTATACATCACTCAGGAAATTTCCTTTAGTGGGATCCGAGACCTATACTTACGAGCTTGGCACGGAGGGGTTAAGAGCCTCTATTATGTACGAAGCCTCTCGTTAGAGGTCGAAGAGTGTGAAACATGCGCTTCATAATGAGGAGGACATTTTAGAAAGAAAGGGATCGTTGGGGACAAAAGGTCAAGCCTTGCTACATAGGATCCCGGAAAAATAAAGACTTTTATCATGGAACTGAAAAAAAAGGCGCTCTTTAATGAGCATGGAGATATAGAGCTCTCTAAACGCCGCCTTATCAACGGTAATACGACAAATCTCAACGACTTCAACAACATCAAGTATCAGTGGGTGTCGAATTGGTATCGTACGGCGATGAATAACTTTTGGATTCCGGAAGAGATTAACCTCAGCCAAGATGTAAAGGACTATCGTATCCTTTCCCATGCAGAGAAAACTGCTTACGACAAGATTCTCTCGTTTCTCATCTTCCTTGATAGCTTGCAAACTGCCAATCTACCCAACGTGGGGGAATACATTACCGCCAATGAAGTGAACCTGTGCCTCACTATACAGGCATTTCAAGAGGCTATCCACTCGCAGAGTTACAGCTATATGCTCGACACCATCTGCTCCCCCGAAGAGCGTAACGACATACTCTATCAGTGGCGTGATGACGAACACCTTCTAAGAAGAAATAAATTCATAGGAGATATTTACAATGCCTTCCAAAAGGATAAGACTCCGGAGCGACTTTTGGAGACTATGGTAGGCAACTACATACTGGAGGGAGTCTATTTTTACTCCGGATTTATGTTTTTCTATGCACTGGGTCGTATTGGCAAGATGCCGGGCTCCGTACAGGAAATACGCTATATCAATCGGGACGAGAATACACACTTGTGGCTCTTCCGCTCTATGATTAAAGAGATGCAAAACGAGGAGCCGGAGCTGTTTACCCCACAAGCCGTCAAGCACTTTGAAGAGATGATTGCCGAGGGAGCACGACAAGAGATCGCATGGGGACAATACGTAATCGGCAACGACATAGAGGGGCTCAATACCTCTATGGTAAGCGACTATATTATGTGGTTAGCCAACTCTCGCTCCACCGACTTAGGCTTCAGCGTACTATTCCCGGGTCATGAAACCGAGCCGGAGAGTATGAAGTGGGTAGCACAATACAGCAACCCCAATCTGATTAAAACAGACTTCTTCGAAGCACGCCCAGGAGCTTATGCAAAGAGTGCTTCCATAGACGACGACCTCTAAGCGGAAAGCTATTCAATAGCACATTTTTCTGCTTAACAAGTATAGTGACTCGTAACGAGCTCTCCCTATAATAAGGGAAGCCGCTTACGAGTCTCTGTTTATGAAAGATTTGCAGAAAAGATAAAAGCCATTTTTTGCATTACGTAATATCCTATGCATCACCCCACGGGCACTATTGGTATGTAGCACAAGTTTACGTAACTTTGTCACAGACAGTAAGACGTACGAATATGGAGATAGTAGTTAGTGGAATACGCCCCACGGGTAATTTACACTTAGGAAACTTATATGGTGCCGTGGTGAATTGTGTAAAGATGCAGGATGAATACGACTGTCGCTTTTTCATTGCAGATTGGCACTCACTGACCACACACTCCCACCCGGAAAACATTATTGAGAGTACCTATACCATTTTGGCTGAGTATTTAGCTTGTGGTATAGATCCTGAGAAGGCGATAATCTATCGACAAAGCGATGTACCCGAAGTACTTGAGCTATACCTCTATCTCAATATGAATGCATACTTGGGAGAGTTGCTTCGCACGACCACTTTCAAAGAAAAGGCACGCAAGCAACCTGAAAATGTAAATGCCGGACTGCTTACTTATCCTACGCTAATGGCTGCTGATATACTGCTACACAAGGCAGTGAAGGTGCCGGTAGGTAAAGATCAAGAGCAGAATATGGAGATGGCGCGCCGATATGCACGTCGATTCAACAATATATACGGAGTAGACTACTTCATCGAACCGGCCTCTTTCTCCTTTGGATCTCCTGTAAAGATACCGGGACTGGATGGATCCGGTAAAATGGGCAAGAGCGAGGGAAACGCTATTTATCTGATAGATGACGAAAAGACTATTACCAAAAAGGTAATGAAAGCTGTTACCGATAGTGGTCCCACAGAGCCGAATAGTGCGATGGCAGAACCTATTGCCAATCTATTCTCGTTAATGAAGATCGTATCTGAGCCGGATACGTACCAATTCTTCTTAGAGGCCTATAATAACTGCTCTGTACGCTATGGTGATCTCAAAAAGCAATTAGCTGCTGATATAGTAAAAACCACAAAACCCATTCGCGATCGTATATTAGAAATAAGAGGCGATCAAGCTCTCTTAGAGCGTGTGGCAAAAGAGGGTGCCGACAAGGCACGAGAAACTGCGACAAAGACCATTAGAGAAGTGAGACAGCTAATAGGGTTTAGCGCAAAGTAAAGACTAAGAAAGTATATTAATTATTTATGGATATTCAAGGACGTATTGTACAGATCCTACCGGAGGTAGAGGGAGTAAGCAAAGCAGGAAACGCATGGCGCAAGCAGGAGTTTATCCTATCGACTCAATCCGGTCAGTATGAGCGCAAGGTTTGTATTGCGCTTTTTGGTGACCGAGTAGATCAGTTCCACATAGCTGAAGGCGATGAAGTGCGGGTAGGTATAGATATTGAGAGCCGTGAATTCAACGGACGTTGGTACACGAATGTAAATGGCTACCGTATCGATAAGATACAAATGACTGACGCAACCGCGCAACCCTACGGCGAAGCTCCATATCAGGCCCCGGCAGCTCAAAATGGCTACACCAATCCATCTGCCAACGGCTTCAATCAAGCCTCTCAAAGCATGGGCGGCGAGCAATTCCCCGAGCAAGAGGGAGACGACCTTCCCTTCTAAGCAATTGCAGGTATGCAGCTCAAGCTGCTGGTAGTAGGCGAAACAAAAGAAAAGACTATGCAGGAGCTAATCAATGATTATGCTTTGCGCATAAACTATCGGCTACCTTTCAAAATAGAGGTTGTCCCTGATGCCCCACACCGCCTTACCGGAGGCAACGAGGCGAAAGTAAAGGAATGGGAGGGCGAGCAAATCCTCCAGCGAATAGGTGTCGGTGAAAAGCCTATACTCTTGGACGAGAAAGGAAAGAGCTACACAAGTAGAGCACTTGCTGATCAGTTGGAGGCTAAGTTAGGCTCCTCAATAAAATGCTGGACCTGGATTGTAGGAGGCGCATATGGCTTTTCTGAAGCAGTTTACAAAGCTGTGCCGGAGCGTATTTCCTTAAGCAAACTTACCTTCACGCATCAGATGGTACGCCTCATTGCGGTGGAGCAAATGTACCGTGCTATTACCATTATATATCATTTACCTTATCATCACGACTAACTATGAGGTGGAGGAGGAAGATATACATGCGTCCTGCTGTTCTATGTGGTGCCCTACTTCTTTTGGCCCTATCCATGGGACTCTATGCACTGTTGGTGCGTAAAATAGAGGCAGACACACAGTTCATCATCACGTTTGGTGTGTCGCTATTCCTTCCTATTCTCCTCTTCTTTGTATTAGTCCGTCTCAAGCGCTTACGCGAAGAGTACTACGGAGGTAACCATAATCAACAACAGCCATCATGATACTACCAATACTTGAGTTTAAGCCTATCTATCGCAATACGATTTGGGGTGGCACACGCATCTCTGACTTAAAGGGAGGAGCACTTAAAGTGAATGGCATAGGCGAGAGCTTGGAACTATCCCCTCTAGAGGATGCTTGCTCCGTGGTTATAACTGAATCGCTGAAAGGATATTCTCTCAATAAACTGATGATGCATTACGCAAAAGAGATCTTAGGCGAAACTCTTTTTGCTAAGTATGGAAAGCACTTCCCTCTTTTGATAAAGCTCATTGATGCAACAGATAATCTTTCTATTCAAGTTCATCCCTCCGATGAAGAAGTGGGAAAGGGCAGCAACAAGCCCCGAGGGAAAAATGAGGCCTGGTATATCATCGATACTGAAGAAAACGCAGACATTATCTTAGGCCTTGCACAAGATACCCCGCCTCACGAATTAGTGGATTACGCTATTAGTGGAAGGCTCCCCGACTTCTCCCATCATGTAACGCCACATAAAGGAGATATATTCAATGTGCCGGCCGGCACCATCCATGCTGTAGGCAAAGGAACCCTTCTTCTTGAAGTACAGCAGCCCTCCGAAACCACCTATAGGCTTTGGGATTATGATCGAGTAGACAAAGAAGGACGCTCACGCGCCCTGCATCTTAATGAAGCCTTAGAGGTAGCCAATCTGAGTCAAAGTACCCTTCGTGCTGTGCCCTACCGCTCTCTTCCCAATAGTATCACGCTGATGCTCTCCACTCCTCACTTCGTAATGGAAAATATATGGATTAAGAGTGAGATCGGGAATTATGCACCGCCCTTCAAAGAGAGCTGCGCTATACTCACAGCTGTAGATGGGGAATGCATCATTGAAGATGCCCACAAACAGGTACTCACCCTTACGAAAGGAACTTCCGTACTTGTTCCGTCTACCAACATGCCGCTTTCTTTTAAGGCGATGAAAGAGGCTAACCTTGTATCAACCAGCTTACCGGCACCTACACAGCCTTAACTGCCATTAGTGCCTCGGTGAGTAAGTTTGTATCTAAGTAGCTTTCTGTCCACCAGGCATCTAAATAGCTTCCATCGGGAGCTCGCCTTGCAGAGCTACTTTCTGCCCTATCTCTTGCGCCTCTAAAGCCCCCATGAAAAGCCTGTAGCCCTCCCTTCGTTCGGATGAACGGAATGTGCTCGGCTCTTACTCCTCCGGCTGCTACTATGGTAAGGGTATCGCCTGATGCCTGCTGCATAAGCGACAACACCTCAGTTCCCTCCACTGCGGAAGAAGCTCCTCCGGAGGTAAGCAAACGCTTAAATCCCATTTCTCTGATTTGTGGTACGTATTGCCAGGGCTCCGGTAAAACATCTATCCCGCGATGGAAAGTAAGCTCTGCATCTTTTGCAGCTTTGCAAAGGCTTTCTAATGCAAGCCGATCTAAAGTACCGGACGGGGAGAGTGCACCAATAGTAAAGCCGGCTCGAGGAAGTAGTGTGCGTATAGTCTCTATTTGTCGGCACATGATGTCGACTTCTTCTTTGGTGTAGCAAAAGGAGCCGGGACGCAATCGGATAAGCAGACGAACATGTTCTCCTAAAGCGCCTAAACGCTGTATTTCCTCTTCGTATAACGCTCTGAAAGTAAGCCCACCTATTTCTGGAGCCATACAGAGTTCAACACTATCAGCACCACACTTAATTGCCAGTTCTGCTTCCTCTACAGAGGAAACACACACCTCCAATGAGCCCATATAAGTTACTGACCTATATACACGACCATTCCATAGTTTTCTTTCCGATAGCTCACATAGAGCACACGCCAAGCTCCGTGGGTTATATTGGGCAGAGCTACATCACTAACTTCATCTTGTGTGGTATAGGTAAAGAGCTTTTCCCCATGTAGTGAATAGATAGCAACGGTTGCGCTTTCTGCTGCTCCCTTAGGAAGCACAAGGCGCAGGCTAGCTCCGAATATATATGCTTGTGGCATGGTAAGCGTAGGCGATAGGGTGTCTGCTGCTTGTTCTAATGGCCTTATTAAAGCATCTATCCAATAGTAACCTTTGTAAGGACTACTTTCATGGTAATCACTCTCGCCTATCCGCTTGTATAGCGTCGCGCCCCCTATTTGGGCAGAAGGTTTGGTTCTACAAGGGACAAAGGATAGGGGTTTACCAACCTTGCTCTCCAATCCCACATAAAGGATCTGATCCTTAGCAATCTCTATTTCTCGTCCAAATGGTATATAGGCAGCTATAGGTCCTATTAGCGTACGCCCAACCTCTTCTGTAGAGGTACCACCTCCCACAAAACGTTGGAAGCTGGGGAGCGTAAAGTCTGCTCTATAGAGTTCTTCCTTGGTGCCATTAGCCGCCTCTTTATAAGCAACTAATTGCATTTCTTGTGATGCCGATCGGGTCATCTCCGCTAATATAATCAAGCCGGAGAGCATACTCTTTTCACGCACTCGGTAAGTAGTAAGTAAGCCGTCATATTCTGTAGGGGGAGCCACGAACTCGACCGAATCACGCCATGGCGCATAACGATGGTTGGAAAGAATCTTTGTGGTAAGCGGCGCGTAGGGATCAAATCCGTCACATTGCCTATTACCTGTACCGGTAGGATCCAAATAGGGTTTTAGATAGATGCTATCCACTCCGTTACCAGTCCAACAGCGCTCTACTGAGTAATAAAAATCATCCTTTGGCTCATTGCACGTAGAGCTACCTCCTGTGAGTGCCCCCACAATTTGCAAATTTTGATCTAATAGAGGAGAACCGGACGAGCCTCCTGCCGTAGTACCTATTTGCCACTTTTTGACATGATAATGAGAATCATACCAGTGCATCTGCCCTGCATCAAACTCATCTATATCAAGCGAAGCATCCCGACATAAGGAATAACGGGCAACAGAAGCCGTTGGGTGATGTATTCCATAAAAAGGTCCCTTGGGATTTGCATTCGCATTCCAACCGGCATAATAAGGCTGATAGACGGCAGGGATACCACCGGAAGGGGTTTTACCCTCACTTTCCACTCCTACGATACGCAACAAGCACAAATCCCTCCGCTCATCCAATGCCACTACCTCTGCACCTGCAAGGGTGTGCTCCTCTACGCCTCGTATAAGTTTATCGCCAATAGGCGAATAGAAGTTAAAGAAAAAGACGGACTGACGGGCAGACTCCTGTATATACTTCTTATTTCCGGCTCGACGAAAGCTCGCATTCACACAATGGGAGGCGGTAAGTATATAAGCAGTGCCATCCTTGGTCATATTATTGATCAGCACACCGCTACAAATCATGGATCCGCGTACCATCATTAATACCAAGCTGCGCTTTACCTCATCTAATTTGGGCAGCGATACGATATTTGGCGCGCAGGAATAAGTACCCCTCATCCATGGCTCACCAGTCTCGTATTTACTATCCCCAGGATGGGCATCAAAAGTGCGAAATCCATAGCCCACAGAAGCAAGATGCAGAAGCGGTTCCTCGGTTGTATTACTCGATGCTTCATAGCGAATGACTACTCGATCACCTGCTACAGGGGCAATGGGTAGTGCCTGTAGATGCGTATTATTAATTTCCGTAAATGCGCCTTTGAGCAGTTCTCCCACGGGAGATAAGATAAAAAGGCGTCCTCCCTGAGGTATGTAAAAGCGATCAAAATAGAGCTGAAGGCTCTTTGCTCCTTTGATCGAGAGCGCCAGCTCACACACTCTATTTCCCTTATGATCATGATGCCATACCCCCTTTTCAAGCACTGAGATATCTGTACTAACGGGCACTGCGATCCTATACCCGTCACGAAGCTGTGTGCTCTCTTCCACGCTCTCCATACTATCAATAATAGCCTGAGAGGGCGGCAGCAAAGAGATCTCCGAGAGCTCCGCAGTCCTCAGTTTAGAAGTACTTTCTGTAGGAGTAATAGGCGCTATAAGTTGAGCATGGATCAATGGCAGTGCACCGGCCATCAGACATACGCACAGCAAACTGCGTCTCAGCTTATGCAATAGAGTCACTTTCATCATATACAGGTAATGCTTATTTGTCTCAAAGTTAGCACATTCCAAGGAAAAGAAGCTCCTTCATGCATTTCTGCACAAAAGAGCTTCTTAAATGACAGGGGTAATCCGCCCCTTATAGGCAACTTCTTAACGCTTAGAAGTTAACACGCATACCTAAGTTCCAAGTACGTCCAATTCCGTAGTAAACACGTGCGTCTACACCGGTACGAACACCATTGCTATCTACCTTAGTACCATCTTTAGCATCTGAGATATACTCTTTATTGAAGAGGTTATTCACACCTCCGAAGATAGTAGCTCTAATCTTGTCGTAGATGGGGAAGTTGTAGCTTGCCTGAAGGTCTACCAGAGTATAATCCGGCATCTTCCAAGAGTCTCCCTTGTATGCCTGCAAGTTACCGTTCTTATCCTTTGAGATTCTCTGAGTAGGCTCAAAGTCAGCATAATTCTTACCAAAGTAGTTCAGCATACCCTTTACATGGAAGTTCTTGAACATCTCCCAGTCAATAGAGAGCGCTGCGGTCATCTGAGCAGCATTACCTACGTGTACCCCACTCAGGTCCACTTCACCTGAACCCAAGAAGGTCTGTGATTCGTCGTAGATATCATACTTAGCTTTACCACCCCAGAGCCAGTTACCCCAAGAGAACATACCATTGATGGTAAGTTCCTTGATAGGACGTGCTTCTACATCAAGCTCTATACCCCAGTGATTTGCGGCAAGGCCTCGATAGTTGAAGAATTGATTACGCTCCAGCAAGCTATTGACACGCACGAAACGATCTTTCCAATTCGTAAAGTATCCATTCAAGTTAACCGTTACATATTCATGATTCAATCCATAGCCAAGCTCTGCGGTAAAGACTTTCTCATTCGTCAGATTCTCATTTACTTCCGAGGTATAGTTAAGGAATGCACCGGCAAACTTAGGCGCCTTAGTGAAGTACCCTAAATTGAAGAAGATATGATTGAAATCCAAGAACTTGTAGGACGCACCTGCTTTGATACTGAATGGTACAAAGTTCACCATAGGAGAGTTCTTACGGGTAGCAATATCCTTTGTTCTGGGGTTATCAAGCAACTTTTTATAGTTATCGGCACGGTAGCCATCAGGTACTACATAGCGATAGCCTTCGTAAGTAAGCGATCCACTCAAGAAAGCATCGAACTCTTCGCTGGTAAATTCACCTTGTGCGAATACGCCCGTCCACAGCACCTTACCTAAGTTGTGGTAGTCATAGATGTCGCCTACGCCTAAGCTGGTACGCCCTTCTTGTACGTGGCTGTTCATCAACTGATTCTTATAGAACTTACCCCCTAAGAGGTCATAAATTTCCTTCTTATGATTACCTATATAATAGCGACCATCAAAGCCGGCTGTAACCGTAAAATATTCATCAATACGGTTGCGGTAAGTAGAGAGCAATCCATACCATTGGTGGCTATTGATACTATTACCAAGGATTACATTACTACCCTCATCACCCATAGCAGCATTGGCAGCCCAAACAGCATCCCAATCTACTAAGCCGCTACCGGTACGCATACCAATCTTCTGATTGATGTTTCCCCTGAAGGCCTCAATCCAGTTGGTATAATACACACTCTTACCATTTTCATCTTTGCCTACCTTACCATCTAAGCGACGGCCACCTCCCTGTGCGATAGACGCATAGAGTGCTGTAGAGAGTGAGCTCTTACCATCTATATTCCAGAAGTGGTTCAGTGAAATCTGAGGTTTGTGGTAGAAGTTGTGACGCGGCGTAAGAATCTTACCGTCATGCCAACCATATTCAAGGTTTGCCTTGATACCGTCGGGATGCGACTGCCACTGCTCTTGTGTCAGCATTTGATAGCGTTGGTTATGCCACTGTGGCGCTCCAAATGCAGTAAGTGACAAGGTATGTGATTCGTTGAATTTCTTGGATATATTCAAGAAATAGCTGTAGCTACGGAAGTTAGTTGCTTTAGCCCAACCATCTCCATAGCTCGTATTGGCACTGGCAGAAAGTGCCCAACCATTATCCATCAAACCGGTAGATACGTTGAAGCCATACTTCATATAGCCATCGTTACCCACACCCATGAATACATTACCGCCCTGAGTGGCGTCTACATTCTTTGTGATGATGTTGATGGTACCCCCAACCGAAGAGATGCCCAATCGAGATGCACCCAAACCGCGCTGTATCTGCACCAAGCTTGATACATCGGTCAGACCGGCCCAGTTACTCCAATAGACCTTGCCGTTCTCCATATCGTTTACCGGCACCCCATTGATCATAACTCCGATGTTTTCCATTCCGAAACCACGCAGTGTGATACGGGAATCACCATACCCCCCATTACCGCGGGTTACATATACAGAAGGAGTAGATTTAAGTATTTCGGGAAATTCGCTATTAAACGTCTTAGCCTCTATTTGAGCCATGCTCACGTTAGCCACCGGCACAGGGGTGTGACGATCCTTCGGCACAATAGACGCAATTACCTCTACAGCACCAAGAGAAACTGCCTCTTCATGCATCCATACAGTACCCAAGTCATAGCTTGTAGCATTGCCGGGAAGCTCTACTGAATATACTTTGTAACCTATACAGCTGAAGCTTATGCGGCGATTTGTAGCAGGTACTTCAAAGCGGAAATGTCCATCCAGATCCGTGGTAGTACCACGCAGTGCAGCACCCTGACCATTCGTTACCGATACACCTACCAGTGGCTGATGATTCTCAGCATCCAACACGGTCCCGGTTACGATGACCTGCGCACTCACTCCAAGTGCACCGGCTACAAAAATAGCCAGACACAGGAAAAAGCGTAATGCATTCTTTTTCATAACTTTTTTCGTCTTCTATTTATCTACTAATTGTATGCTTTTAGGGCTTGGCGCACTCTTTTATAAAACATTAAAGAGTACCTATTGCTCTACAAAGGTAGCTGTAATTTGTTACATGGGAGTAAAGTACTCCTGCAATACGGTTGAATTGACTCTTGCACATAACTGCGAACCGATTTACTCCGCTTATTCAGTGCTTCCTGAGCACGCGCACAAAACATCTATAACTTCCCATGAAAAGGTACAGATCTTTGGAATGAAAGATATAGATCTTTCAAATGGTATATCTATACTTTTTTTCAAAAAAAACTGAGGAACTATTAGGGGGGAGAGGATTGCGGGGAACCTATGGGCGAACGATTGCTCAGTTCAGTTGCAAGCTGTCGTACGACCCCAAGCTGTGGAATGCTCGTGAGAGCAGGCTGAACGGCAAGAGCCGTGAAGCTGAGACAACGAATGGCAAGTTGGAGCACTTGCTTCTTTCAGCGCAGTCGGCTTATCAAGCCCTTTGTGAGCGAGGAGTTGTCTTTACAGCGACTGACATCAAGGAGTTGCTACAAGGTAGTATGCAAAGCCAAATCACCCTTTTGGAGCGGTACGATCGAACGAGGGGAGAACAAACAACCTCGTGCATTGGATAGGGCATCGTTGGATAAGTTGCAGAGCCTGACCTTTGAGCCGTATGGGGTGAAGTTGGAGGCTGCTCGCGACCTCTTTCTCTTCGCCTATTATACGGGTGTTGCCTACTGCGATATGATTGTCCTTAATCGGGAGCATCTCTTTACAGATAATGAGGAGACATTCGTCGATTGCCAGCACGCAAATCAATGCCCAAATCACCGACCAGAAGCTTGCAAAGGATATGGACAGATTGATGGAGAGATACTGAAAAAGAAAAGAGAAAAGGTCCCTCGACGCTTCGCCTAAGGAAAAAGCTTGCACGCATGACTCCAGAGGAAATCTTCGAAATGGAATTATAATGCGTCAGCCCTGTTTTTTCCTACATTCGTAACCGTGTTGCACTTGACACTGGAATGTGTGATGCAAAATACTCATTTATAGGTATTGCGGAGATACCTTCAAATCTGCATCTTTGCATTGTGTTGATGTTATTTGGTAATCATTCTGCCATTTGCGTAATGTAAAGATAGAAACGAACATTTGGTCTATTGCAGAAGTCTAAGAGACTTCACATATTGAGATGGGAAGTATTGAAGCAAATAAACTCGTATACAAATGGATTATGAACGTTTTATCTCAAAACTATGATTCAAGAAAGAAGAATATATCATTATGGTTAACTTGACTGTTTCGCCTTTAAATTAATGTCATTATGACAGAGAGATACGTGTTTTTAACCTTAGTTTTCGTCTTTGTCTGTGTTTTGAAGATGCAGGCACAGAACCTTGAGACAGATATTATGAAGGTTTTGTCACAGGACGAGACAGTCCTCTCATTCAGCAAAGACGAGTCGAGGAACATATCTGGCATCCTCGCAAGCGGAGACGTAAAGTTCACCTCCACAAGCTGGAGACGCTTTCGGTCTTTAGAAATCAGATCAAGCGTCAAGCTATGCAGCAACTCATCGATGACCTAAACGACATCGCTCCATCGTCAAAGATACGAGGCAAAATCTTCAATGTCTCCTATGTCACCAGAGATGGTCAACCGTCTCTAGAGGAGCACAACGAGCTGACGTCAGAGCCGATCAAGCAGGCAGAGCGTAAGCAATGGACAGTCAATGGCTAGAAGGAGGGCGGTGGCGTCACCGTCATCACAGCTCTTCAAGAGTGTGTCACTCCATCAGCGGAGGCTTTGACTTGGTACCCGATAGAGAGTGGATGGGTCGTTGCTCCACAGCATCTAGATGGTACAGCTATCCTCTCCGTCTTCTCACTCGAGGGGGCACTGATATATAGAGGTCTTGCTAATCAAATGCTTGAGATACACACGCCACTCCATAAAGCATTACTAGTCTATGGGGCTCAGCGATTTCTATTGATACGATGAGAGACTATAGACAACTATACTATAACTTACATTTCAACAAATACAAACTATGACAAAACGAATACTTCACCCGATTGTCTTTGCCCTGCTTCTCCTCTTGGGAGGATGGGGCAGTAAGGCAAGTGGTCAGTCTAGTGAAGCGACTTATGCCGTCCGCTACACCCTACCCAAAGGTGTCTCTGACCTAAGATGTGTTACCTACCTACCCTCTGAGGGCAAGGTGGTAGTGACCTCAGGACGCAAGCTCCCTGTGGGTGCACAGCTTACCTTCACTGCAACTGTAGAGGCTGGCTATGAGATTGATCACTGGACGGTCAATGGTAAGCTCGCCCAGCATGAGCCTGAGGCGTATGGAGGTGCCAAGATGATGGAGATGGAGATGCCTGGAGAGGATATCAATGTCGTCATCGTTATGAAGGAGCCTAAGACAGCTACAGATGAATGCAGGGTTAGACTCACACCCTCTACGCCTGATGGAGGCATGCTCAGTGCATACTATCTTGAGCGCAACCCATTTACAGGAGATGAGGAGGAGATCCACATAGACGATGGCGATCGGGTTCCTAAATTCACAACACTCAAGGTTACAGCCGTGCCAAACTCAGGCTATACCATAGGGCAGTGGTACCAAGATGGTGTCGCAATAGAAGGCTCTAAGGGAATGAAGAGTGTGTCCGTAGTAGTCCGTGGCAATACTGAGATCAAGGTAGACTTTGAGTCCTCAGGACAGAGCTTCGAGGGGGTCGTCTTTACATTCCAAGAGGACGCTCCCAAGGGCACCATTACTGCCTATTACGAGGATGACAACTTCAATCATAAAGCCTTCCACTCGGGAGATAAAGTCCCTATGGGTAAGATGGCTTACTTCACAGCTACCCCAAAAGCGGGTTACGAATTTGACTATTGGACCCTCAATGGGGAGAAAGGGAGTCGCTATCTGATGGTTGTCGATGAGCACACCTGTAAGCTTACTGCAAAAGAAGACGACACCATCGGAGCCGTCTTCAAGCAGACCACTCCGGCAGGGCACAAGATTACGCTTACAGCAGGTGAGGGGGGTACGATCCAGTGCCTCCTATCTACTGGTTCAGAGGTGCAGTCTGGTAGCACTGTCGATGATGGTGTAGCTCTACGGTTCAACGCTAGGCCTATGAGCGGCTACAAGACAGATCAGTGGACGATCAACGGAGAGCCCTTTGCAAAGGGCAAGGGTCGCAACACCATCACCCAAAAAGCTGACAAGGACCTCAATGTCGAGGTCTCCTTCCTCAAGGACATAGAGCTTTACACGGTCGAGTATGTCGCAGAGGAGGGTGGTACTATCAAGAGTGCCACATACTATGATCGTACTTCTTACAACTACGTAGCCTTTCAGAGTGGCAAGGAGCTACCTAAGGACTCCGAGATTAACATTGAGGTCGAGCCAAAGGCGGGCTATGTCGTAGACCTCTGGTATCTCAATGATCAGCCTATTGATGCCTCCAAGGGCAAAACTAGCCAGACCATCACGATCCGTGAGAATAGCAAGATACGCATCACCTTTACTACTAAGCCAAAGCAGACCGTAACGTACACTGCTAGCACTGGTGGTACCATCCAAGGTACTCTGCTAGGTACCGCCTTTGACTCTGGATCTAAGCTCGATGAAGGCTCGTACATTATATTTACAGCTACTCCTGATGAGGGGTATGAGGTCGATCAGTGGCGCATAGATGGCGAGATAATCACGCGCTATGCTGGCAAGAAGGAGATACAGGAGCGTCTTGGCAATAAGCCTCTAAAGGTGGAGGTCTCCTTCAAGAAGCTTCCTGTCACTTTCCCCGTTGTCTTCACTGCTGGTGAGGGTGGTACTATTGTAGCTACTGTGGCTGAGGGATCGGCTCAGAAGAGCATCTCGAGTGGTGATGCCATCGTTCAGTACAGCCGGGTTACATTCACCGCAAAGCCAAAGAGTGGCTATCTTGTTGATCAGTGGACTGTCAATGATCAGCCTCAGCAGTTCTTTGCTGGTAAGCCAGAACTCACTCGCTCTGTTCGTGAGGCTCTCAAGGTACATGTAACCTTTAAGGAGGACAAGCCGGCTAAGCTATGCACGATCAACTATACCAAGGAGAATGAGTGGGGTACGCTCGTCGCTTATTATGACACGCAATCCTCTGGACGTATCAACGTCAAGCCTGGAGATAAGGTAGAGGAGGGATATATGATCACCTTCCTAGCTACTCCTAAGGAGGGCTACACCATTGATCACTGGACATACAATGGCACCAAGACTCCTACCGTCAAGCCCGAGATGCTGACCGTTACGGCAAAGGAAGATATGACGGTCGCCGTGGTATGCAACAAGGCAAAGCTATGTACCGTAACCTTTGATGCCGTAAATGAGGGTGGCAAGATGACTGCCTCTTACCTCAAGGACGAAGGGTTCAACGGCTACAAGGATGTCTACATCACGTCTGGCGAGCAGGTGCCTGCAGGTACTGAAGTGACCTTTGTCGTGACACTCACAGAGGGCTACACGCTGGAGTATTGGCTCGTAAACAACACGAAAAAGGAGTGTGACAGATACAATCCGCTCCGCCTACGAGAGCTTGTGATCAACGAAGATACAGAGGTTAAGGCCGTCTATAAGGCTCCTCAGAAGCCTCAGTATTCCGTCACCTACACCGCTGGTGAGGGTGGTCGCATTGTGGGACTATCTGGAGATGCTAAGTCTAAGGTGGATAGTGGATCTAAAGTGGACAAGGGAACAATGGTTCGCCTGATAGCTATAGCTGACACAGATAAAGGCTACATGATAGACCAGTGGACTATCAATGGAGAGGTCAAACCAGAGTATACTGGTAAAGTCTTCATCATCATACCTATCAATACTGATACCAAGATCTCTGTTTCCTTCAAGAAGCAGAATAAGTACAAGGTCTTCTTCACCTCAGACAATGAGTGGGGTAAGCTGACCGCTAAGTATTCACAACGAGGCTTCATTGATGTAGAGTCTGGTCAAGAACTCAAAGAAGGCACCATCGTATACTTTAGCGCTTCTGTCAAGGACGGGTACGAAATCGACTCTTGGACTTGTAATGGCAACCCAATCAAAGACTCAACTCCTAAGGGAGCCAAGATAACTCTGAAAACTGACTCTCGCATTGAGGTTCAGTACCACAAGCTCATCGTCAAGCATGCCGTCACCTTTACCGCTGGTGAGGGTGGTGCTATCGCTGCAACAGTTGGTACCGAGGCTAAGGCTATCCAGAGCAAGGATCAGGTAGAGCAGGGCGCGGTCATCACCTTTACCGCTACGGCTCAGGAGGGCTATGAGCTAGACCAATGGAAGGTCAATGGCAAGCCCGCCGTCGCTGGTGCCGATACGAAAATCGAGGGCAATAAGCTCATCGTCACCCTGGGCAACCAGGACCTCACGGTCGAGGTGACCTTCAAGAAGGTCATCGTCACCTACGAGGTTACCTACTCTGCTGGTGAGGGTGGAGATATCATCGGAGCTAATTACAATGGTCGTACGATCATACCTAGCGGCTCAAAAGTAAATGAGAATGACTACATGCGCTTTACGGCGAAGCCAAACACAGCGCAGGACTATAAGGTCGATCAATGGATTGTCAATGGTCAGGTACAGAGCCAGCTCACTGGAAGACCTTTTATAAACTGGCAGATTAAGACAAAGACCAACGTCAAAGTCACCTTCAGGAAGGAGCAGATGTATGAGGTCGACTACAAGCCAGACAACGAGTGGGGAACTATCGAAGCCTACTATTACGATGGTGGTCGCAAGGTAACTGTAGAGCCCAAAGCCAAGGTCAAAGAGGGGACCTTCGTAGAATTTCAAGCTACTGTCAAGGATGGCTATGTCCTAGATGGATGGACCAACAATGGTCAAGAAATTCCAGTAGCTGATATTGAGACCCTCAAGGCCAGCCTCACACTGCGAGCTGATGCCGTTATTGATGTCAAGTACCATAAGCTAGTTGTCAAGCATGTCGTCACCTTTACCGCTGGTGAGGGTGGTACTATCGCTGCAACGGTTGGTGCCGAGGCTAAGGCTATCCAGAGCAAGGATCAGGTAGAGCAGGGTGCTGTCATCACCTTTACCGCTACGGCTAAGGAAGGCTATGAACTAGACCAATGGATGGTCAATGGCAAGCCCGCCGTTGCTGGAGCCGATACGAAGATCGAGGGCAATAAGCTCATCGTCACTCTAGGCAATCTGGATCTCACGGTCGAGGTGACCTTCAAGAAGCTCATCGTCAAGCATGCCGTCACCTTTACCGCAGGTGAGGGTGGTACTATCGCTGCAACGGCCGGTGCCGAGGCTAAGGCTATCGAGAGCAAGGATCAGGTAGAGCAGGGCACTGTCATTACCTTTACCGCTACGCCTCAGGAGGACTATGAGCTAGACCAATGGATGGTCAATGGCAAGCCTGCCGTCGCTGGTGCCGATACGAAGATCGAGGGCAATAAGCTCATCATCACTCTGGGCAACCAGGATCTTACGGTCAAGGTGACCTTCAAGAAGCTCATCGTCAAGCATGTCGTCACCTTTACTGCTGGTGAGGGTGGTACTATCGCTGCGACGGTTGGTGCCGATGCTAAGGCTATCCAGAGCAAGGATCAGGTAGAGCAGGGTGCGATCATCACCTTTACCGCTACGGCTAAGGAGGGCTATGAGCTAGACCAATGGATGGTCAATGGCAAGCCTGCCATCGCTGGTGCCGATACGAAGATCGAGGGCAATAAGCTCATCGTCACACTGGGCGGTCGGGACCTCACGGTCGAGGTGACCTTCCGCAAGGTGAATGCCATCACTCAGATCTCCGAGGCAGAGCTAGCTGTCTATCCTAACCCCTTTGCAGAGCGTATCGTCATCACGATACCAGCAGAGCTTATCGGTCAGACAGCCTATCTAACCTCTATGCAGGGAGCGGTCGTCCTGCAGATGACTCTAGAGCAGACTGAGAACGTCATATACACCGATGCTCTCAGCCATGGCACCTATCTGCTACGAGTAGGTAGTCAGTCACAGCTACTGATCAAAGAGTAATGATGCCTCATAGGCACCTTGTCTAAGCCCCTGAGACTGCTCTCATAGTAGTCTCTACAATGCGAGGGAGGAGATACCGTATTTGGTGTATCTCCTCCCTCATTCTATATGTTCGGCGGTAAAGGCGTAGCCCCCACTTCCCAGAGTCTAGATGTTTCCAACGTTGGAAAGTGTTTGGGAACTTGAGAGCGCGATCGCCTCCACGGAGAAATTCCCCAAGGAGATTGTTGCACGTATAATAGGGCTGAATTATTGCATATCTAGTTGATTATTAGTATGTTTGTATTGTATTAGAAGGCACACTAGTTATCTCTATGAGCAAGATTAAACAGACCAAAGCACCCTCCTTTGCAGACATCGCAGTTATCGATAGACGCAACAAGATGAGAAATCCCTTTTTGAGTCAAATCAATCAACTGGTTGATTGGCGTCCCATTTCCAACTTGCTCAACAAACACTGCCTCAAGCAGGCGACCACCCCCATGGGAGCTCCCAGTTATCCACCTCTCTTACTTTTCAAAATTCTACTTCTAGAGACATGGTATGGGCTTTCCGACAGAGAGGTCGAAGAGCGCATCAACGACTCCATCTCGTGGAGTGACTTCCTAGAGTTAGACCTCACAAAAGCTTCTCCAGACATAGTACGATATGTCGTTTTCGTATAGAGCTTGTTGACAAAGGGCTTATAGAAAAGCTCTTTAAGCTCTTCAATAAGCAACTTCAGAAACATGGAATTATGACGATCAAAGAGGATGCTATAGTGGATGCCAGCATCGTTGACAGCCCTAATAAGCCCACTGGAGGGCGTCAAATAGTTATCGCCGACGATCGCGAAGATAATCGCACCGATGAGGAGAAAAAAGCTGAAGAGGTATAACAACAAACGGTAGTCTCAACCAAACGAGGAGTAGACTAAGAAGCCCGTTGGGTCAAGAAGGGCAAAGAGTATCGCTATGGTTACAAGAAGCACACCTTGACAGATTCTCAAGGACTCGTCCTAGAGGTCATCACCACTTCGGCAAACACTTCCGACACGACCCAAATCATTCCACTAGTTGAAAAGGCCGGACTTCCAGAAGAAACATGATATTAGCCGACAAGGGCTATACCTCCCAAAAGAATCGCACAGCTTTGAAGGATCTCAAACGAGAAGATGGTATTATGCACAAGGCTACACGAGGTAAGCCCCTTACAGAGAGTCAAAAGTCCTTGAACAGCTTGATCAGTGGCACTAGATGGGTTATTGAGCGCACCTTTGGCAGTATCATTCGTTGGTTTCATGGCGGACGATGTCGTTACCGAGGGCTTCGCAAGACCCATTATCAAAATCTTATCGAATCGTTGGCGTTCAATCTCAAACGTGCGCCCCAGTTGATTATGCAACAAAGCTAAAGGAAGCCCCTCTAGGAGGTCTCTAGACCTTCTAGAGAGGATAAAATGAAGCTTAAGGGCAGTCTAACTACACCAACAAGCGGACGATTTTATGGTAAAAAACTCAATCTGGTCGTCCTAAGTCAGCTCGTGGGCTTTTGCAACAGTCTCTTATTACCTGTCCGCAGGTGAAGTATCGTATGCCTTACGAGAAGCACATTGAGGAGCCACCCCACTTGGCAAGCTTCGTGGCATCGGTCAATGGCAACGACTTCCTCACAGACCCTACAGGGAGCAGACGTTTCCTCCCCTTTGAAGTATTGGCAATAGATATAGATAGTGCTAAATCAATCCTGATAGATGCTGTTTACAGCGAAGCCAAGACCCTATTGAATGACGGCTTTCGCTATTGGTTCAACGATGAAGAGATTGTCGAGTTGCATAGAAACAGCGAAGTCTTCCAAGTCTATACCGCAGAGATGGAGCTGTTGCTCCGCTACTTCACATTTCCCTCGGAAGCTGAAATAGCTACGAAACGCTTCTATATGACCAATTCGGAGATTGTGGGGTATCTCTCCTGCTATACCCGACAACCCCTCTCTCCCAAACGGATGGGCGAAGCCCTGCGCAGGGCTGGCTATACGAGGGAGTGTCGCAGGATAAATGGCAATCCCGTATATGTCTATGCCGTCCGTAAGATTTACCCCGAGCAACCACCATAGCACTCTGTTGTTGCACTCCCTTTGTAATACCCCTTTCTCTTTTCTTTCCTATTCTCCTTACTACGTTACTACAACTAAGGATAATACAGTGAAAGAGAAAGGATTACAGAAGACATTCATCTTACGACAGATGTTACTACAATCCTTCTACGCTTCTACAGCTTAATAGAGGACAAGTGGTGTAGACAGATGGTGTAGTAGGATAAACCCCGACGAAGTGTTACACTTTTCTCTTTCACTGTCAATCACTTACCCCAGTGTAGAAAGGTAGTAAGATAAAAAGGGGAAAACTCCAAAAAGAGAAAATAGAGAGAACAGAACATACAATGAGACAGCAAACAAAGAATACGAAGAACACGTGAACAATGAATACGAAGAACACGTGAACAATGAATACGAACAATCCAAAGACAATAGCAATGAACAACGAATATTACGATCTACAACATCTTAAGGCAATACCAATAGCCGAATATCTGCATACTACCTATGGTGTCGAACCTGCCAAGCGGTACAACGGGTATGCCCTTTATCATGCACCCTACCGAGAAGACTTCAATGCTAGTATGAAGGTAGACTTTCGGGAGAACTTGTGGTACGGCTACGGCATATTCGGGAATGTACAAGCGAAACTTCACGGAGGAAAATGCGGAGCTACGCATTACAACCAACAAGAAGCGTCAGCCTATTCTTATCATCAATGGACTATCTGTTCCAGATTGGTGCGAACAGAAATGGAAACAGCTTGTCAATCGTAATCGCTCGCAACGGCTGTAGAGATAAGACATCTTCTTCCCCTTTCATTGTAATGTTTGGGCTCCGACTAAACTTTTAAGACGAAAATCACATAAGAACGCTCACTTTCTCCCACGAATCACTACCTTTGCAAGTGATAATAGTGAGCGTTCTTTGGCTATCCAAAACGATGTACTTCAAAGCTCTTCGCTCATTTCTAAATCGTTACCTATCCGCATCTCCCCAAACGGTAACCTCTTACTTCTCAGCTAGATAGTCTGCGACCAAAAAATTACGGAGAAACTATTAGGGGGAAGAGCATTAGGGAGAGGATTGTGGGGAACCTATGGGCGAACGATTGCTCAGTTCAGTTGCAAGCTGTCGTACGACCCCAAGCTGTGGAATGCTCGTGAGAGCAGGCTGAACGGCAAGAGCCGTGAAGCTGAGACAACGAATGGCAAGTTGGAGCACTTGCTTCTTTCAGCGCAGTCGGCTTATCAAGCCCTTTGTGAGCGAGGGATTGTCTTTACAGCGACTGACATCAAGGATGTTGCTACAAGGTAGTATGCAAAGCCAAATCTCCCTTTTGGAGCGATATGATCAACTGCTTGAAGAGATGAAGCAAAAGGTGGGTGTTGAAATAAAGGCTACGACTATGAGAAGTTATTACACAGTTCGCAAGCACTTGCACGCCTTTATCCAAGAGAAGTTCCACACTTCGGATATTGCTTTCGGACTGATAGAAGAAGACTTATTGGATTGCTTACAACACTACTCTGTCGGAAAGCTGGGGCATTCGCAAGGTCATTATCGTAAGATGGCATTAGCGGTGAAGAAGGTCTGCCGTTTGGCATATCGTGAAGGGCGATATAAACAGAAAGTGTGTGGTGTACGTCGTATATTCAATTAAGAGAGGTATTGATGGAAATTGCGTAATTTTTCGGCTAATTTTTTTTGTAAAAAAAAAAACTATCTTTGTCCCAGAAGATCAATCATTTTAACTCTCAGCATTCACCAAAGAGCTGTTGTATTTTAAGGACATGGCATTATCTCGCACAAACAGACTGAGGGTTCTACCCTTATCTTTTCGCTATTCCCAAAGGTAAATAAGGAGCCTTTATGATTACCTCCTAGATATCGGTCAAACCTCTATAAGCAACCTTTCCTCATGAGAAGATTTATACTGACAATAGTATCTACACTAGCTCTAGCGGTATCTATCTATGCTCAAGATGATAAGCTAAGTCCTATCATCGGGCATATGGTGTATCCTAAGCACGTAGTGTTCCTCCCCAATAACAAGCCCGACTCCACCATCGCATACAGCGAAACAGGGCTAGTTCCTATAATCTTTGAGATTGACAAGCATACATACATCCCGTCTCCTAAACTAGACAGTGTGGCTGCTCTCGTCAACCAAGTACTGCAAGACAAAAGAGTGGACTTCCAGTATCTATGGATCGGAGGTAGTGCTTCTCCCGAGGGACCAGTAGCGCACAATTACGATCTAGGCTTCTGGAGGTCTGAAATCCTCAAGAACTTTATTCTCAACAACACCTCTGTGAACCCGGCTTTGGTACGCACTCAAAACCTTGCAGAGGACTGGGAGGGCTTTCGTAGAGCCCTAATCAAGGATAAGGACTATCCCTACAGAGACCGCTTATTGGAGATCATTGATAATACACCTGACTGGGAGTTGAGAAAAAGGAAGATCCATGCTATTGATCACGGCAAGACTTGGCATAACCTCATCTACGGATCTACGGACTCTTTACTCCCTTTAGAAATGCCCGCATGGTCATCGTATGCAAGGCTTATAATGTAGAGCTCCCTAAGATCCCGCCTATGCCCCCGACACTCCTTCCGAGCCCCGAGGCAAATATGCTACCAAAGTTAGACGCCTCTTTTCTTCCCGCTCCTGAGACACGTTTCTTCGCCCTTAAAAACAATCTCCTCTTCGATGGGATTCTCGTAGCGAACCTTGGCGTAGAGGTCGAGCTGTGGAGAAAGACCTCTCTAGACATCCCCTTTGTATACTCACCCTACGACATCCGAGTCCCAGATAGGAAGATCAGACTTCTTGGCTCGCAACCAGAATTTAGATACTGGCTCGGGCAAAAAGCCGGAGAGGGACATTTCGTAGGTTTACATGGAGCTCTACTCGGATTCAATATTGCCCTCAACGATAAGGGCCGCTACCAAGACCCCAACCATGCACTATGGAATGTGGGCGTTGGATACGGATACTCTTGGAACTTCGGCAAAGACAAGAGATGGGCTCTAGAAGCGAACATCGGTATCGGGTACGCAGATTATATTTACGACTCATACCGAAACTGGTCCAACGGCGCCAAATTCAAGAGCAATACTCACGAAAGCTACTGGGGTATAACTAGAGCTGGACTAACCATCATGTACAAGTGGTATACCCCACGCAAATGAAATATAACCGATGAAGTACAGATTATCCATAGCCATAGTAATAGTCCTATCCACCCTCTCTTTTATTTCTTGTGATAGGACCATACACGAGTACCCTACGCCTAACAAATCTCTAGTAATCCTAGAGTTTAATGCAGATAGGACTCCTCCGCCTTACTACAAAAAGGTGGTTTTCGATGAGAAATACAACTCGAAAGTAATTAAGCTTAACGAGACTCCCTCACTACCTTACGAGCTAGGGGATGGGTATCAGATGAGAATTACAGCCGAGATCTATGACGAAGCTGGACACGTAGTGGAGCGAAGAGTGGTCACTCAGCCTCACAACGCCCTCCCCCCACAGGACACGATACATGTGTATCTACCTCAGGGGAAGTACAAGGTTGCAGCCTTTGCCGATTACATTAAGGCGAATGAGATCAAGGACTGGCACTACATCACATCAGATCTCACGCACATTGGCACAGACCTTTCGACCTATCCACAGAATGCGCACTTGAGGAGTTGCTCCGTCGGGACCGAAGACTTCATCATAGACTATACTCTGACACCAGAGGGATACCCAGCCTCTGCAGCCGATGCCCATAAGGTGATTAGAGATCGTAAGATACCCATACATATGGAGAGACCCAACGCTCGCTATTGGCTTAGAGCTATTGACTACGGAGACTACCTACTCTCGGGCAGTAATATCGAGGATATCACCGTAAAGATTATCTATACCCAATTCGCAGCTGTCGGATATAATGTACCCGAGCGCAGACCGAATAAGTTTGGGGTAAACTACAGCGTGAATGTCAAGCCAGATATATACGTCTCTTCTGACCATAAAACGGTGTCTCTAGCTCTAGACTATATATTCACCTCTTGGAACGAAGAGAATGTCGTTGTCGCAGACTTCCATATTTATGACCACGACAAGGAAATCAGCCACATAAACGGCGTACATATCCCTCTCTTAAGGAATCATGAGACGCTCCTTGAGGGGTACTTCTTGACCAAGAGCCTCGGAAAAGACGATGGTATCCAGATTGATGAAGATTTCGATGGCGAATTTGTTATCAAGATATAGGTAATCAGAAATACAAGGGTGTCCTTTCTCTGAAGACACAAAGGAAGATCCAAATCACATATCATAAACCAATAATAACAATATCAGTATGAATCAAAGAATCAAGTTTTTCCTGGCTTCTCTGGTGATCCTCCTTATCGGAGCTTCATGCCAGAGGAATGACCAGCTAGACAGTAATGATCCGGGTAAAGTAGTTATCAAGCTATCTCTCCCCGAAGGGATGCAGGCCCTCCGTGCCTCCGCCAATAGCTCTAGTGCCAAGGGTGGTATCACTAACGTAGACATGTCGCAATACGACATCCGATACAAGCTCGCTGTCTACAACGATAACGGCAAGAGTGTCATTGAGCCTTTAGTCAAGACCGTAGACTCCTACGAGGAAATCACTTATGAGCTACGACTAACACCCAATAGAAAATACAAGTTCGTGGTCTGGGCGGACTTCGTAAAGCAAGGTGAGACCGACGACCTTCACTACAACACCTCCGACTTCGCAAACATCACT
The DNA here is from genome assembly GCF_045865415.1 of Porphyromonas miyakawae. NCBI lineage: Bacteria > Pseudomonadati > Bacteroidota > Bacteroidia > Bacteroidales > Porphyromonadaceae > Porphyromonas > Porphyromonas miyakawae. The sequence continues at coordinate 162,499 of NZ_BAAFSF010000001.1, read as the reverse complement.
TGCATCGATGACGCTAACAAGCAACTAAACGACGAGTCTCGCGATGCTTATTGGATTGCGAAGGAGATAAATGTTGGTACGACGGCTCTTAACGAGACGCTCGTGCTACGCCGTCCATTCTCTAAGATCCGTGTCGTTGCTACAGACTGGGGGTTAGTTCCAGATGACAAGCCTGACTACTTCTCCATCCAGTACTATGGGACAGATTGTAAGAGATTCAACTCTATGAACCTCCTGACGGGCGCCTCTACGGGAACTCCTCTCACGGCGAAAGATGATGCAGGCATCATCACCTACGATGTCAATATAGACAAGGACAAGAAAGACTACATGCTCGGTTATGACTCTGATGAGCACAACCGCACCATGACTGTAGACTACCTAATGACTGACCAGTCTGAGCAAACACCTCTTCACGTAGTCTTCACGGCTAAAAAGGGTGGCGCAACAGGTCAGATTGTCTCAACTTACGACTTCGCTGTCAATGTACCTATCCAACGTAACTACCTAACTACGCTCATGGGTAACCTCCTAACTACTGGAACTAGTATCAAGGTGCTTATCGAAGAGAACTTTATTGAGGAGTACAACAATCACCAGTCTTGGTTTGCTCCTCAAGGAGTAACTCCCAAGAAGCCCGCAATTACTACCAGTGAGGTGGGTGGTAAAACAATCAAGACCTATCACATCACCAATCGTGAAGAGCTGATGTGGGTCGCTGATAACCCTAAAGAGCTAGGTGCTAATAAAGTCTTCAAGCTCGAGTCGGACATTGACATGAATGGTATTGACTGGTACCCCATCGGGCCTCGCGACGGTGCTTTTGGTGGTCCCTGCGGAACATTCGATGGGAACGGCCATGCCCTACGTAACTTCAGTGTTCAAAAATTCCTATACAAGAGCAGTGGGTTCTTCTCGAGAGAGCAACAAACAGGGGTCTTTGGGGTTTGGTATGGAGATATCAAGAATCTAACCTTCGAAAACATCACGATCAATGGTCTCGAAGGCGTAAAGGTAGAACCCGGAAAGACTCACAATGAATCGGCTTACTTTGCCGGATGTGTTGGATACTTCTCTGGAAATCTAGAGAACGTACATGCTAAAAACGTTTTCATTAAGGGGGCTAACAGCTTCCTCAAGACCCAGAATGTAGGAGGACTCATCGGATATACGAATCCCGAAAAGCCTTTCGTATTCAAGAAGTGTAGTGTGACAAATATCACAATTCAGGCAAAAGGCAATCAAATCGGAGGTATGGTTGGATCTCTAAACAAAAACCATACATTAACCGAGTGTACAGCTAACTACGTCAGCCTACGTGTCAATGGCTCGGAGACAACAAACATTGCAGGGCTTGTTGGAGACATAGCTGATGCTACCGGAGTGAAGTTCGAAAAATGTAAAGTCGACAATGTCGAATTCCTCAAGTATGACGGAACAAAGAATTCTGACTATGCTCCTACAGATCCTCTTTACGGATCCTCTAGAACAGGTACTCCAACCATAGAGAACTAATCTGGTTCTGAGACTTGGTCTCACATATTTATTGAGAGGCGACCCTGCTCTTCGGAGCAGAGTCGCCTCTCAGTATGGCAGCCCCATCATACAAACGAAAGTAGGTCAGAAAACTTTCGTTTCCCGACCTACTCAATTAAATATAAAAGAATCGTGGCGACTACAAGTTAAGACGCTTCCTATAGTTCTCACTCAGTATTCCGTTTATGTCTGAGAGCCGATAGAGAATCTTCCCTGCGATTTGGGTGTAAGGGATAATGTTTTAATCCCGATAGTCTTGCAGGGTGCGAGGGGAAAGGAACAATCTCTCACAAACCTCGTTTTCTGAGTAAGGGCGATGTGTCAAAGCTCTTGGTATTTCCCGTTGCAGGATGAGGGGGCAGAACTAAGCCGAAGGATGTTCCTTTTCTCTGTCTTTACGGGCTTGGCATTTGTTGATTTACGAGGGCTACGAGCTTCGCAAATCGAGACAAACAGCGAGGGGAAGCGGTATATTCGCAAGGCAAGACAGAAAACGGAGGAGGAGAGTTTGATCCCCTTGCATCCGATAGCGGAGCAGATACTCGCTCTTTACACGAAGGCGAAGAGCAGAGGAGACTACAAGATATTTCCCGATACAATGAGCGACTGGAAGCTACTCCGTCATCTCAAAGCCGTGGGGTTGGCATGTGGCATCCGTACTCCGTTGACTTGGCACTGTGCAAGACATACGTTCGGCACGCTAACGCTAGAGGCTGGTGTGCCTATTGAGAGCATCGCTAAGATGATGGGGCATTCGTCTATTGCCAGCACGCAAATCTACGCCCAAGTCACCGACCAGAAGATTGCACGGGATATAGAGAGATTGATGGAGAGATACTGAAAAAGAAAAGAGAAAGAGAAAAAGGCGAATTAAGTAGGAAATGTCAATGAGTATAGAAAGACAATGATTTATTATGACATATAGCAATGCAAAACGCTTATTTATAGTTATTGCAGGAATGCTTTCAAATGTGTACATTTGCACTATGTTGATGTCATTTGGTAGTCATTCTGTCATTTGCGTAATGTAAAGATAGAAACGAACATTTGGTCGATTGCAGAAGCCGAAGAAACTTCACGTATCTAGATGGGAATTATTGAAGCAAATAAACTCGTAGTACATATAGGTTACGAACGTTTCATCTCAAAACTATGATTCAGGAAAGGAGGATATATCATTATGGTTAACTTGATTGTTTCACATTTAAATTAATGTCATTATGAAAAAGAAATACGTGTTTTTAACCTTAGCTTTTGTCTTTGTCTGTGTTTTGAAGATGCAGGCACAGAACCTTGAGACAAATATTATGAAGGTTTTGTCACAGGACGAGACAGTCCTCTCATTCAGCACAGACGAGTCGAGGAACATATCTGGCATCCTTGCGAGTGGAGACGTAAAGTTCATCAAGGAATAAATTCTTTCGAAGGAGAGGAGTGTTTGATGACACTTCCTTTCTTCCTTTATATTAATCATAAGCTCGATGACTGATGAAATCAAAGCTTAACTCAATACTATTGTTGCTGATATTCACACTAACCGCCCAAGCGCAGGAATATCATGTGGAAACTCCGGGGACGTTACAGGATGTGATAGGACCGGAAGCCGAAGAACTCACCCACATTCGGGTGACGGGAACACTTAATGACAGAGACATCGCCTTCCTTCACTACCTGTGTTGGCCTGGTGTTCCAAAGCCTACAGGAATGAAAGTTGAGAAGTTTTTGAAAATAATGCAGGAAAAAGAAGATGACTTCAAAACGAACCTACGTCATCTGGATTTGGAGGAGGCACACATGGTAAACGATGCTCTGCCTGACTATGCTTTTTCAGGAAGTTACATCAAAGACTATAAGTTGCCCAAAACGCTCAAGAAAATAGGCAAGAATGCCTTTGACTATAATGTACTTCTTAAAGAATTGATTATTCCCGAAAGCGTGGAAGAAATAGGTAGAGATTTACTTACTTATAGCACAGAAATAGAAAAAGTGAGACTTCCGGACAATCTTAAAATTCTCAATAAAGACTTATTTGCGGAATGTTGTAACCTTAGAGAAGTGAATATCCCTTCCCAACTTCGAGAAATGTATGGTGGCGTTTTTCATAACTGTCGTGAAATATCTCCTTCTGTCGCCATCTTGCCTGAAACTGTTGAAATCTTGGATGGTGCAGCGTATTACGGGATACGTGCGATTGAGAAAGTGGTAATACCCAAGAATGTGAGAGTATTAAGAAGTGCTTTCAACGGTATGGCAGGATTGCGCAAGGCAACGATACTTACCGACAAATTGACGGAGATAGGAGATGATGCTTTTTATTGGTGCAGTGCTCTAGAAGAGGTGAATATTCCGGGCAAAATTACACGAATTGGCGTAGGAGCTTTCTTTTGGAACCTCAGGCTCCGTAAAATAAACATTCCTTCCACGGTTACGCGTATTGAGAAACACGCTTTCGATAGTGCCCCCTTGGATTCCATCGACATTCCGGCAGGTGTGACATTTATAGGCAGAAATGCATTTTGGAATAATAGTAAATTGCAAAAGGTTTACGCACGGCCTATAATTCCACCAGTGACTACAGAATGGACAAATGGCGATGGCCCATATCTGCCATTCCACTCTTGTCCGATGGAAACTGCTATTCTTTATGTTCCAAAGGGTTCTGCCGATGCCTACCGCACATCCATGGTGTTTTCGGAGTTCAAGAATATTGTAGAGTTGGAGGCTTGGCAATGGCCGACTTCCATCAGCACGCCGACCATGCCGACCGATGCATACAAAGTGTACGGAAAGGCTGGCACGCTGCATATCGAGACAACAGGTGGTGCCCAAGGACCTGTATTCGTCAATGTATATAGCATCAATGGACAGGTTGTTTGGAAAGGTCAGGTGACTAATCGCATGGAAGTTCCCTTGCCCCAAGGGTTCTACGTCGTGCGAATAGGAAAAAGAAGCTACAAGGTTTCATTATAACGTTTAATTAACGAGAACAACCATGACATCAAGACTTTACTCAATACTATTGTTGCTGATATTCACACTAACCGCCCAAGCGCAGGAATATCACGTGGAAACTCCGGGAACGTTACAGGAAGTCATTGGACCGGGAGCCGAAGAACTCACCCGCATTCGGGTGACGGGAACACTTAACGACAGAGACATCGCATTCCTTCATTACCTGTGTTGGCCCATTGCTCCAAAGCCCACAGACATGAAAGATGAGAGTTATCTGAAAATAGCGATGGAGAAAGAGGATACCCTCAAGACATGCTTGAGGCATCTGGACATGGAGGATGCACGCTTGGTGAATGATGCTCTACCCGACAAGGCTTTTTACGGAAGTTACATAAAAGACTATAAGTTGCCTAAGACACTAAAAAAGATCGGTAAGAATGCTTTTGGTTATAATGTTCTCCTCAAAGAGTTGATTATCCCCGAAAGTGTGGAGGAAATAGGTGAGAATTTACTTTTTTATAGCATAAAAATAGAAAAAGTGAGACTTCCGGACAATCTTGAAGTAATGAATGATATGTTATTTGCAGAATGCTGGAAACTCAAAGAGGTGAATATCCCATCCAAACTTCGGGAAATGTATGATAACATTTTTATAAACTGTTGTGAAGTTTCTCCTTCTGTGGCAATCTTACCCGAAACGGTTGAGATATTGGATGGCTCTCCGTATTATGGGATTAGTACGATTGAAGAAACGGTTGTCCCTAAGAATGTAAGAGTTTTAAGACAAACCTTTTCGGGAATGGCAGGATTGCGCAAAGTAACGATCCTCACCGATAAATTGACGGAGATTGGAGATGATGCCTTTAATTGGTGCAGTGCTTTGGAGGAGGTCAATATCCCGGACGGAATTACGCGAATTGGCGAAGGAGCTTTCTTCTGGAACCTCAGGCTCCGTAAAATAAACATTCCTTCCACGGTCACGCGTATCGAGAAATATGCCTTTGACAGCGCACCCTTGGATTCCATTGATATACCGGCAGGTGTGACTTTTATAGGCAGGAACGCATTTTGGAATAATAGTAAATTGCAAAAGGTTTACGCACGGCCTATAATTCCACCAGTGACTACAGAATGGACAAATGGCGATGGCCCATATCTGCCATTCGAATCTTGTCCGATGGAAACTGCTATTCTTTATGTTCCAAAGGGTTCTGCCGATGCCTACCGCACATCCATGGTGTTTTCGGAGTTCAAGAATATTGTAGAGTTGGAGGCTTGGCAATGGCCCACTTCCATCAGTACGCCAACCATGCCGACCGATGCATACAAAGTGTACGGAAAGGATGGCACGCTACATATCGAGGCAAACGGCAACGTGAACTATGAGCCTGCATCTGTCAATGTATATAACATCAGCGGAACTCTTGTTTGGAAAGGGCAGATAACCAATCAAGCAACAATCTCCCTACCCAATGGATTGTATGTTGTACATATAGGAAAAACCGTCTGCAAAATATCACTATAACAATCCTCTCAAAAGAGAAGTCTCTCTGCTCTCAATCTACTTGATTATTCCTTTGTAGTTTTCTTGGAGCAGTCTGTTTATGTCTGAGAGCCGATAGAGAATCTTCCCTGCGATTTGGGTGTAAGGGATAATGTTCTTATCCCGATAATCTTGCAGAGTGCGAGGGGAAAGGAACAATCTCTCGCAGACCTCGTTTCCTGAGCAAGGGCAATGTGGCAAAGCTCTTGGCATTCCCGTTGCAGGATGAAGGGGCAGAACTAAGCCGAAGAATGTTTCTTTTCTCCGTCTTTACGGGCTTGGCATTTGTTGATTTACGAGGGCTAGGAGCTTCGCAAATCGAGACGAACAGCGAGGGAAAACGGTATATCCGCAAAGCAAGACAGAAAACGGAGGTGGAGAGTTTGATACCCCTGCATCCGATAGCGGAGCAGATACTTTCGCTTTACACGAAAGAGAATAGCAAGGGGGGACTACAAGATATTCCCCGATACAATGAGCGACTGGAAGCTACTCCGTCATCTCAAAGCCGTGGGGTTGGCATGTGGCATCCGTACTCCGTTGACTTGGCACTGTGCAAGACACACGTTCGGCACACTGACCTTGGAGGCAGGCATTCCGATAGAAAGCATCGCTAAGATGATGGGGCATTCGTCTATTGCCAGCACGCAAATCTACGCCCAAATCACCGACCAGAAGATTGCAAACGATATGGACAGATTGACAAAAAACAGCTGTCAAAGACTTCCTCTTTCTCACAAGAAAGATAGACATAGATAATAATATAGTCAATGATCCTTTTTGTAAAGGACCATTGATTATACCATCATTGGGAGACCTTTGCACAGAGGTCTCGGTCAGCTTTGAAAAGTTATTTAAAGCTGTATTTGGAATACACATCCGTGTCAGACTCTCTATGATATAGAGCCTTACAATCGTCTATGATATCCTCTGTACCAAATCCTTGAATGGCTCGGCCCATTAAGAACGAGACCGTATAGTCGTTCCAGTCTTTGCCTAATGACGATGCTTTCACCGCTCCTTCATTGAGGTACTTCCACATTTCCGCTTCACTGATGTATTGCAACCAATAACACCATTTTGCCAAGCTCACCAGTCGGCATACGTCCCAAGCATACGTGGAGGTTGTGGTCCGGACTTGAGCCAAATCCGTTTTTAGCCCGTCTGCTATCAAAGTCTGCAGCTCAATAAGTTCCTCGGAAGAACCTCTTTGAGCAAGGACTTCGTCCAATTCCGTACTCCGCTCTAAATTAAGCAGAGCGTTTAGCGTCTCTAGAGCATCTTCCCGACCATTAATGCTCCATTGTTTTTGAAGCCCGGTCTTGTATACATTCATATTATCATCGGTGATAATACTAAGGATGTCCTCATTGCGATAACAAGACAAGATGGCTCCAAATACCAGTAACCTTTTCTTTTCCTCGGTGAGCGGTGTTTGAGGATGAGAAGCCAAAAAGGCTTTCAGGTTTTTCTTAGCAAAGATGCGAGACACGATTTCAAACACGATAAAAGCAATAATCAAGACAGCGACTATTGCCACGATGATTTTCCAGATCATACAAGTATTATTCTGAAGTTAAACATAAGTCTATTATATCATATTTCCTACTTATCCACATGCTTCCCCATCATTTCCTCTACAGAAAGACAGAATCCGATCTCTTGGTAGATTTCAAGCAATAGGTCTTCGTTTAAAGATGTTTTCCCGCTAAGGCGAAGAAATCCTTTTGGCATATTGGAGGCATAATAAAATGTATCTCCGCTAAAGGAGAGCATCAAGTCATGAGTAAAGGAACAACGAAGAGCGGTAAGTTCCTTCATCATTGCCGGGGTCAAAATCATACGGGCTTCTACCTCGTCATCGGCATATACGGTAAAGAGACGTTCAAACTCGGGGTCTTCCAAATAAACAAACTTTGCTTTATGTCTCTCCCTCAGTTTTTGTATCGTCAGAGCGAAGTAGCCCAACTTATCCTCCAAATGGTCGGGAAGCAGCATAACAAATCCCCTGCAAGTTCTTGGAAGACGGCAGTAACCAAACATTCCCCTAAAGCTGAACATCGTGCTCTCTACTTGTGCGCCCCACATCGGACTGAAAATCGCCCGATAGAGGAGCCTAAAGGATCTCCATGGTTTAGTATTCTGTTCATTTGTTGCGGTTACTCCTATATCGGCTATTGTCAATGCTTGATGCTGAGTTGGGAAACTCAATGCACCGTAACTTGCCACTTGCAGAGTACCCTCCGACCTATTTGTGGGTCCGAATAGTCTGCTTGCCCGAATATCGGACACCTTTACTTCTTTTGTCGGAGAATAATTTGCATCCGGAAATAGCTGGTTGATAATTTGCCCCATTACTTTTTCCTCTTTCTGCTTCAGTACATTTAGGCATAAAGAGAACAGCGTATTGAGGACCACAAAGGCGACAAAGAATATGACGACATACGTTGCCGTTATTTGTGAGGTTTCATAATTGCCAGCATCGACGATATACCTTCCGAATATAGTGAATGCAAGCCAAAGCAGAGCCAAAGGGTAAACGGAATAAATGAGAAGCCTAACAATCTTACGCCACATAGCTATGTGGGTTAGTTGCCCTCTCATTTGTTGAGCGACAATCTTGAAGTCAATCAAGTGGTCTTCTTTCATCAATTATCCGAAAATCTCCTTGATATGAATGTCGCCCAACTCACTTTCAGGAATTCGTATCAATGCTTCTTTCCCAAGATGTTTTCTTGAAGCGATGTATGAAGACGGGAACATTTCTACGGCATTGTTGTAATCCGTTACGGTTGCGTTATAAGTTCGGCGTATAGCCTGCAATTCTTTCTCCATATCCGTTATCTGATATTGGAGATAGACAAACTGCTCATTGGCTTTGAGATCCGGATTACTCTCAACAACGGCCTTAACTTGTTTGAGAAGAGCGGAGATTTCTGTCCCGTCCTTGATTTGTTCTGCTTCGGGGGCTCCGTCTGCTCGAGACCTTAGTTCGGCTATGCGGGTAAGGATTTCATTTTCGTGTCCCATATACGCTTTAAGAGATGCCACCAAATTGGGTATAAGGTCATTTCTCTGCTTGAGTGCCACACAAATGCCACTCCGGCATTGTTCCACCCTGTTTTTCTTGGCAATGAGATTATTAGAGGTGATTATACCCCAAATCAGTATAAGCACAGCTATTGCGACAAGGACACTTCCGGCAATTATTGATGCAGTCATACAAATTCGCTTGTCTCAATGATTATTTCTTAGTACTCTTGTCGTCTTCATAGTGGCGTCGTACTCTTTCCATACCCCCGAACGTTCTCCATCGGCATACTGTCCCTCTACAACCAAAATCGGATTTCCGTTGCGCAAAACTTCTTCTTTGTACGCCCCATGTAGCACGCCCATGCGATAAGTTCGTGTAACTTTGCTTTCAACGCCATCTCCCTGTTTCGTGAGTTTCCATTCGACCCCGTCTTTCTTCCCATTCACCCAATGGGTCTCAAGTATTTGAGCACCGTTTTGGCTGTCATACCGCTTTTCAAAGCCGTTTTCCACACTTTCCTGGTATTCCTTCTCCAAATCCAAACGACCGTCTTTGAAATAGGTTTTTACACAGCCATCGATTTTGCCCTTCTTCATAGGGGTAATCTTGCTGACAGTTTTGCCGTCTTGGTAGTACTCCGTGAACACCCCATTTCTTTTCCCCTGGTCATACGCTCCCGTTTCTCTCAGTACACCATCCCGATAGCGGTGGTACTTGCCATCCATCAGTCCGTTAGAAAAGGAAATAGTCTCTTCGTCAAGCTCCCGCTTGATACGCCACTCTCCCTGCAAGGGTTTTCGGCTGTCCTTTTCGAAATAAACTGTCGTATTGTTTTCGCCCGATAGGGGTAAGAGTTCATCGCTTAGAATAACCTTTTGAGCCGATACCGAAAGGCTCAGCAACAGCGAGAAGAAAAAGAGAATATATCGATTCATATTATAGTAGAATGCCCAATTATTTAATTGGTTACTTTTGCTTCATTGACTGTTTAATAAACGTGAAACTATGTGCTTCGCTTCCTTTGTCCTTTGTTGCTTTAAGTTTCTCTGCTCTCGAGCATATGAGAAAATATCCTGCCTCTTTTATCAAGAGGCAAGAGCATACACAGATACTCAATGGCAAAGATAGAGTTTTTTTTGCGATACTCTGACCAAAACAATGGATAAAAACAAAGACCTACATCATTACCGATGAAGGTTTCTGTTGACATAGTTCTCACTCAGTATTCTGTTTATGTCTGAGAGCCGATAGAGGATTTTCCCTGCAATTTGGGTGTAAGGGATAATGTTTTTATCCCGATAGTCTTGCAGGGTGCGAGGGGAAAGGAACAATCTCTCGCAAACCTCCCGTCCTGTGAGGTAGATTTCACCTTCAAAAAGAGGACGATGAGTTTGAGCTATGCTTCTCACTCGATTCGTCAAACCTTTAATGCCAGAGATGAGTTGTTTCATCTCTGTTGTTTCTTTATTAATAGTTTCGTACTCCATAGTTGTTAGCCTTTACGAGTATTAGAGTTAGCGAGGAAAGCTTCCACATCTTCTCGCTTGTAATAGCACTTATGTCCGATTTGGATAAAAGGCAGCACGGACGAGTTTCGATAGTGTTGCAATGTTCGCTTGCTGATGTTCAGTATTCGGCATACATCCCCATTGTGTAATAAGTCAGGGAATTGAGCTGGTGGCGCAAAATGTTCATTGAAACTCTTTGTCAGCTCCTCGATGCACTCAGAAGCAAGAAAACTGTCCTTATGCGTCTTGCGAAAGAACTCTTCTAACATGGCTTTAGCTCTCGAAAAAGAGCTAATCATCAAAACAATGTACTTCAAAGCACTTCGTTCATTTCTAAATCGTCACCTATCCACACTTCTCCAAACGGTAACCTCTTATTTCTCAGATAGATAGTCCACACCCCCAAAAAATTTGGGGGACACTTTTGCAAGTGCTCCCCATTACTATTTAATTAATGACTAAGAAAAAACAATGCTTTCTCAACGACTCGCCATAACGTGGTCTAACAAGATAATTGCTCCTTCGCCATTATTCTTAAGTTTGTCGACAATACCGCCCGAAGTAGCCTCTTCTTCAACCTGCTCACGTACAAAGTGCCAGCAAAATTCTTCTGCTGCCTTATCGCCCTCTTCGCGAGCCTTATCTAACAAGTCGTTGATGCACTGACTAATATGACACTCGTGCTCATAAACAGCTTGAAATAACTGCAACGGATTCTTCCACTCATCTTTAACTGCCTGTATAGCACGCATCTCAACTTTTCCACCACGGCTGACTACGAATGAAGCCATTTCACGAGCATGCTGAAGCTCTTCATCAGATTGCTTTATCAACCAATGAGCACAACCTTCGTAACCAAGACCTTCCATGTGGTAAGCCATTGACATATAAATGTTAGACGAGTACAACTCTTCTGTAATTTGTTCATTAAATGCTGCTTGCATTTTCTTTGAGATCATAAATAAGCCCTCCTAACTAAATTGAGTTTTATTTTCGCTACTAATATACAAACTAAATCCGTACATTCTTCACCCCTCCTCATTACAATAGATCCATTCAATATAGAGGTGGCCATTATAGCTAATATCTCATTATTAAGCGAAAAAAAACACTGTCGAGCCATTGTAACCCGACAGTGTCTATTATATAAAAGCTTCTTCGCTTACTCTATTAAAGCTCCCAGATTTCTTTATCGTTGGGCACCTTGATAGCAGGATTCAGCGGAGCGATACGAGAAATGTTCATCAAATGCTTGTAAGTAAAGTTCTCTGAAATAGAGTTATTACCCCAAGAACCGCAACCAAGTGTATTGGTTACATTGAGACCATTCTGGATATGTCCACCGGCTGTAGTTGCACTGGGTGCATTTACAACGATACGAGATACCGTTACACGAGAACCGGTAAGGATGATGTGAGCCTGGTTATTGGAGTGAATAGCACAAGAGTGGCCATTACCTTCAACAGCAAGGTTCGTACAAGCGAGCTCAACACCTTCTTCGAAGTGGTTGTAAGAGAGCAAGCACATTACAGGACACATTTTTTCTCTGCAGATGCAATCTTCCTTACCCGGGCCCTTAGCTTCTACCAAGATCACACGTGAGCCTTCGGGTACATTGATACCGGCAGCCTTAGCAATCTTTTGAACGCTCTGACCTACTACATCCTTATTGATAGGACCATTGTTGGGGAAGAGGACTTCACGGATCTTTTCACCTTCTTCTGCGGTACAAATGTAACCACCGCGCTTACGAATAGCATCGTACACAGCGTCGTGATCCTTCTTGTTATAGATAATGCTCTGCTCACCGGTACAGATAATACCATTGTCGTATGAGCGACCATAAATAGCCTTTTCAGCAGCATCTTCAAAATTGATGTCAGAGTCGAAGATTACCTGTACGTTACCTGCACCTACTCCATATGAAGGCTTACCAGAGGAGTATGCACTCTTAACCATACCCATACCACCAGTAGCTACTACTACATCTACGGCAGCCATCAACTGCTGTGTAGCTTCAATAGAAGGCTCTTCAATTACCTGTACCATATACTCAGGTACATTAAACGGCTTAATAGCTTCCTTGATGAGGTCTACTGCATGCTTAGAGCACTTCTTGGAACGGGGGTGCGGAGAGATAATGATTGCATTACACGTTTTAAGGGCAAATACAATGTTACTCATAGGAGTTACAATCGGATTGGTAGTAGGAGTTACAGCACCGACCACACCCATAGGCTTAGCAATCTCAATCATACCTGTACGCTCATCAATATTGAGGATACCTACAGATTTCTTATCGTGAAGATTGTACCAAACACCTTTCGATTTACCGCGATTCTTAGATACTTTATCTTCATAAACACCCATACCGGTCTCATCGACAGCTTCGCGAGCCAGCATTTCAGCATTGTCATAGATAACCTTTGCAGCTGCACGGCAAATATTATCTACACTTTCTTGGTTATGAGTAGCTTGGTACTCTAATTGGGCCTTGCGTGCAAGGGCCACCATCTCTTTTATTTCCATATTTTTATAAGTTGTGAACTATATTTTTGAGTAATGAAACGACATAAGGGTATTGTGTAGCAGTCTCAGTATTACACCCAAACTGCTACACAATAAGAAAAAGGTGCTAATTATTTATACGCTAATCAGTATAAAGTACGATATATTTCTGTGATCTCCTCTTCAGAGAAAGGAACATAATTATTCTTTAGGAGACGCTGTTGTGTTTCTATCACAGCCTTTGCAAAGCCCTTGATTTCCTCTTCCTTCATACCATATTCGTGAAGAGGCTTACGGCTTATCAGCTGACCGAGAAGAGCATCTAATGCATCATATACATTAGCCGTATCGCAGCCCAATTCCTTTGCCAAATAGGCTTCAATCTCCTTAATTGAACCATTTGGATTCTTAGCGTGGTAATGCTTAAATACCTCAGTAAAGAACTGATAGTTAGACTCTCCGTGAGGCACATGATAGTTACCACCCAAGGGATAAGAAAGAGCATGTACGGCACCTACACCTGCATTACCAAAGGCAATACCCGCCATATTGGCTGCTTCCAACATAACGGCATGATGCTTGTGGCGCTCATCCTCTCCCTTTTCGGCAATAGCCTTAAATACGGGGATAATCGTGCTAATAGCCTTCAAGCTAAATATGCGCGTGTATTCATTGCTCTTAGGAGATACATAAGACTCAACAGCATGAATGAGCGCATCGATGGAACTGGCCGCATAGAAGGGGAAGGGTAAACCCTTAAGCAGTTCCGGAATAAATACGGCATCATCGGGAGCGATGGCATCGTCTGCCAGACCCATTTTGGTACCACGACTCTTTATTTCGGCAATGGAAATGTTGGTTACTTCGCTACCGGTTCCGCTGGTAGTAGGCAGAATGATAATCTGCTTGCCCTTTACGATGGGTATTTTTTTATCGAAAGCGGGAAGAACATCGTCCTTCAATCCTTCCAAAGCAAAGATCTTGGATATATCGATTACCGTACCGCCGCCCACACCGATTACACGCTTATAGGGAGTTCCGGCGATGTCGCGCAATATTTGGTTAATCATCTCGTCACTCGGCTCGCCCTTACCATAATGCTCCTGCATGATAAACTTACAGGGCAAATTGAGTGCTTTCATAAAGGGCTGATAAAGGAAATCGTTGGTAATTACCAAGTCGTCTTTACCAAGCTCAAACTCCTTTGCGAACTCAGCAAAAGTATCAAAGCTGTGTAGCTTTGTAGATAACTTAAACAGTTGCATATGTATGTATATTGTGTCTTAGTTTTGTTTTGTCTTTTTCGTAGTATTAGCAGAAACGGCGCTTCATTTCTTCTTCCAGCTCATCTCTGAAATTAGGATGGGCAATGGCAATTAGTGCCTTAGCACGATCGCGCAGACTCAAACCTGCCAAGCGGGCCGTACCATATTCAGTAACAATATAATCTACATCATTACGGCTGGTTGTAATCGCAGAGCCGGGAGCAAAGTTAGCTACTATACGAGATACAGTACCCTTACGTGCCGTAGAGGGGATAGCCATAATACTCTTACCTCCCTTGGAAATAGCAGCACCACGTACATAGTCTACTTGACCTCCTACTCCGCTGAATTGAGTCAGCCCCATAGATTCACTATTGACCTGCCCCTGTAAGTCAACCTCGATACAGCTATTGATGCTAATCATATTGTCCAACTGACCGATCACCATAGGATCATTCACATAGTCAACGGGAGCAATCTTGATGCTATCGTTATGGTTAGCGAAGTCATATAGCTTCTTTGAACCCATTAGGAAAGTAGAAGTATGTAGACCATTGTCTATCTGCTTACGCTTACCATTCATCACTCCCTTTTCAATTAGGGGAATAGCTCCATCGGAGAACATTTCCGTATGCAGACCGAGATCATTTTTCTCACCTAAGAAGCTAAGCACAGCATCGGGAATAGAACCAATACCCAACTGCAACGTAGCGCCATCATCCACCAAATCAGCTACATTCTTTCCAATAGCACGCTCTACATCTCCGATTTTAGGTAGAGGCAATTCATACAACGGACGATTTGTTTCAACGATATAATCGATATCCTTTACATTGATGAAGTTATCTCCCTCAATAAAGGGCATCTGCTCATTCATCTCAGCAACCACTACACGAGCTTTTTCTGCTGCCGGCTTTGTATAGTCACAAGATACACCAAAGCTACACATACCGGCTTCATTAGGCTTTGACACCTGAATAAAAGCCACATCACATGGGATCAGCCCTTCGCGAAAATAGTAAGGGAGGCGATGGAAGAAGACAGGTATAAAGTCACCTCTATGCTCTGCCACACAAGCTCTGGTATTTCCTCCCAAGAAGCCGGCCATCAAATGAAAATGCCCCTCCATCTTAGGATCGCAATAAGGTGCATCCCCCAATGTAATCAGGTGAAAGAGCTTCACGTTGTGAAAGCGTTCATAATTACTTGCTAATGCATCTACAAGTGGTTTTGGTGCTCCTGCTGCATGTGCCACAACAATCGTCTCGCCATCGTGTACGGCTTGACGCACAGCCTCGTCGGCCGTTACTATCTTCTTCGTGTAGTCTATCATTGTTTTCGTCCTATTCCTTTTTTATTTACTTACGCAATATCTTTTTCGCAAAGTCCCACAATTCGTCATCTATATTATTCTCTACCACAACCTTGACATACTCTCCGGGGAAAGCCTCTTCAAGACGACTCTCCACGCTTTGCGAAATAGTATCCCCCATTGAAGGGCAATTGGCGCATGCTCCATGAAAACTTATATGCACCTCGCCCTCTGGTGTCACCTTCAACAACTCGACAGAGCCCCCATGAGAAGCAAGATAGGGAGCCACTTTGTCTTTAAGTAGCTCCTCTACCTTTTCATAAGTTAGTTGCTTCACAGAATATTACTTCTTTGCAGGTACTTCGAAGTGATCCTTTGAAGTATCTATCTTAGCAATCTTACGGGCCAACTCCTTCTTAGCAGCGATATTTCCCTGACGAGAAATCATAATACGCTGTGCCTGAGGAGAGCCTGCTCCGTGAAGTGACTCTGTACGATAACCTACTGCAGCAGTACCTAACGTGATATTTTCAATCAAGCGAAGTACACGCATACGGTTTTCCGTGTCAGCACCGGTAGCACCCTGCAAGTACTTGCGTACAATTGGGCCAAGCTCCGGATGACGAAGATCTTGTTCTGCCGGCATAGTAACCATCAAACCACCGGCTATATCTTCAGCCAAACGAGCAATTTCGTACGGCAGACGCGTTACATTCTGTTTGCAGACGTTCGCCAACAACAGGTCAATCAGATAAGCGCCACTTTCGGTTGCCTTTCCTTCTGCCGAGCAAGCAATACCGCAAGCGTACAAGGTTTCATTCAAGTGGATCATTTCAATGAGCTTATCCTTGATATGAGAAGCCTTGGGGACACCATTGTAATCAGCAGCCAATGCAGCAGCGCCGATCAATACGTCACCCACACCTACTTTACAGCCACCATAAGACTGACGGTGATATCCTGCAAAGCGCTCTACCAACATACCGGCGAATTGATATTCTTGGCACATGAATACGCGCTCGTTGGGTACAAATACGTGGTCGAAGATAACCAAAGCTTCGTGACCACCGAATTGACTATTACCCAAGTCTATATCAGCTCCTGCTTCCATCTTACGGGTGTCACAGCTCTGACGGCCATAGATCATGCTTACACCGGGGGCATCACCTTGAATAGCGAAGCAAACTGCATAATCCTTATCAGCTTCTCTCATGCTACAAGTAGGCATGATGAGGTGTTCGTGAGAGTTAACAGCACCGGTCTGGTGAGCCTTAGCACCGCATACCACAATACCATCAGCACGTTTTTCAACTACATGCAGATACATATCGGGATCAGCCTGATCGCTCGGGCCCTTACTGCGGTCACCCTTCGGGTCGGTCATAGCTCCATCCACAACAAGGTCCTTGTCCTGAACCATGATGAGCCACTTTTTGAAACGTTCGAAATAATCCGTTCCCAGTGCCTTATCCATTTCATAGGTAGTAGAATAGATAGCATTAAAGGCATCCATACCTACGCAACGTTGGAAGCAGCTTGCCGTTTCCTGCCCCAGCAAACGCTGCATCTTAACCTTATTCACGAGGTCTTGAGCACTTTGGTGAATGTGGCAGAAGCGGTTAATCGTGTGCCCTGTCAGATGGCTCTTTGCCGTCATCAGTTCCTTGTGTTCAGGCATTTCAGCGAGCTTATAGCTCATAGCCAAAGAGTTCAATGAGGGGCGAATCATTGGATGGTCTACAGGATTCTTAATCCTTTCACCCATAAAGTACACCTTCAGATCTAACTTCCTTAGACTCTCGATATACTCATCTCTCGTCATCATAATTGTGTTTCCTTTCTCTCTTAATGATTATTCTATTTATGCGCACTCAGCCGTTCCTCTATACCGGATTTGCGCCTAGTTTAATTTATACTCACTTATCTTTGTTTTTCATCTGCACGAGGCTATACTCGCCCATCCGAGAAAGTAGTTTTTCCCTTCGCTACAAAGATAATTATTTTATATAGAATAGCATGCATATTTTGACTCTTTTAAAGCCATTTTCTTATACCTAACTCAAACTGTATCAGGCAGTAAGCATTTCACATAACCTTGCAAGAACGTTTGTATTTTATTCACTATTGCAATCCTCAAGAAGCAATTCACACAGCCCCCAAATCGCTATTGCCACATACACTTTGCAAAACAGAAGCCCACGCTTTTCAAAAACTGTAATTTTGCACACCCGACTTGGCAACACCACTTTCGTCCAATCGCACACCAAGGGGATAAAACAGTGCCTTAATAAAAACAAGAAGGGTGAATCCGATTGAGCACTTTCACAGTCGGATTCCCCTTCTTTTAGCGTATAAGAGAGGTTACTTCTATCAGACTTTACTACAGCCTAATAACTCCCGAATAACCCTTTCATCCTCTTGAATAGCCCGAATCAATTCTTCTCGTCCGGAGAAACGTTGATCCCTGCGCACAAACTTTTCTAATTCAATACAAATAGACTTGTTATATAGCTCCTCATCCAAATCGAACAAATGTACCTCAATAGAACGCTCCTGCTCACTGCTTATCGTTGGGCGATTACCAATATATAGCATTCCGGGGAAAACCCTTTCGCCCACACGAACATACACGGCATACACCCCATTGGGCGGCACTAACTTATGCGGCTCTGCCAGCACTATATTGGCAGTCGGATATCCTAAAGTACGTCCTATATGCTGACCGGACACCACGATACCGCTCAAAGGATAGGGATAGCCTAACAACTTATTGGCAGCGACTACTTCTCCTCTACCCAATAGCTGCTTAATACGGGTTGAGCTGAATGGATTACCCTCTGTATCACAAGCCATATCAGCACGCTGTATCGTAAGGCCATGACGAGCCGCCAATTGATCTATGTTAAGTTGATTACCATAATGAGAGGCATGCCCAAAGGAGTGATCATAGCCCAAAAGCATATAGTGGGCATGTAACATTTTCACTACCACTTGCTCCAAAAACTGGTCCGCATCCAACAAAGAGAGTGGACCATCAAATGGAAGTACCACAGTGATATCGACTCCGACTGCCTCCAGGCGGGTCAGCTGTTCTGCTCCATCATTTAGACGGGTATAAGGATGCCCGGGACGCACCGTAGCAAGAGGACTTCGATCAAAGGTAACCACCATAGAGGGAAGATGACGCAACGCAGCTTCTCGCTTCAATTGGGTTAACAGGGCCAAATGCCCAAGGTGCACTCCATCAAAAGTACCTACGGTCACTGCCGTAGCATTAGGAAATACATAAGGATGCTCCAAGCGAAGGGCTCCGCATGCATCCCTCACGACCTTTATCGTATCCATAACATTGGGTTTTGCTTTGTTCTTTCGTGCCAGAGCTGGAAGTGCAACAACCCGCGCCCATCGTCACCCGCAGCTACGGTTCCTATTTTCTGTCCGGTCTTTACCTTTTGTCCGGTTCGTACGCTTACAGACTGTAGGTTTGCATAGACTGTAAGATAGTTACCATGTCGGATTATTACGGAAGAATTGTAGCCATCCACCATAAAAATAGAGGAAACAGTACCATCAAATACGGCTCTTGCACCGGTGCCTTTAGGAACGGCTATATCAATACCGCTCTTATTGGTTTGAACCCGACTCGCTGTTTTATGCTGTTGCACCCCATAGGAGGCCACTATCGTATAACTACCGGATACCGGCATCAGCAGATTACCCTTATTTTGGGCAAAACTACCACTCAATCGTCTCTCTTCAGCGGTCATGGCATATCCACCTTTGGTAACCGCCTTACGCTCTTCTGCCCCGGGAGATCCCTTCTCCTTAGCGGCTGCCTCACGTGCCTTACGCTCGGCTTCTGCTATCTCATAGGCAATCCGTTGCTCTATCTTCTTATTCAGTGCATTTGCACGCTGCTGGTACTTCTTTTTCTGCTGCTGTAGCTTCTTTTCCTCACCTCGGAGTTGGCTAACCTCTCCGCTACCCTTTTTCTGCTGTGCTAAGAGCTTTTTCATCTCTTGCGAGCGGGTCTCCATCAAAGCAGACTTCTTCTCTTTGTTGCTTGTTATGGCATCTTTATTACTCTCAATTTGTGTGCGGGTATCGTGCAGTTGCTTAGCCGCCTCCCGATGGGCAGCAGCATACTGGCTCAGAAAACGCATACGACGCAATCCCTCATCAAAGGTTGAGGAAGAGAGCAAGAAGAGCATTCTATCGTTACTTTTCGCACGGCGACGCAAAGCAATTACACTTTCTTCATAAGACTTTTGTCTGCGTAGCTCTTCACCCTTCAGCCGGACAGCTTCTGCGGAGAGGGTTTCGATATCCTTATCCAGTACCTTTATCTCTTTGTCTAATATATTAACCGCCTTTTTGCGCTGATTGGCCTGCTTTTTGAGTAGATTAACCTCCTTCTGCTTTTTGTAACGGTCGTTGCTCACCTTTTTGAGCTGGCGGTCGGTCTTCTCTACCTCCTTGAGAGCTTCCTGACGCTCTTTCTCCAATCGCTGTACCTCTTTACTCTTACTCTGAGCAAAACCGGCAGACGTAACCAGCATTAAAATCAAGGAAAGCAAAAAGAATCGTTTCATAAGCGTATCTAATGTATTTAAGACAAGAGTTTTATCAAGTCTGTCAATTTAATGGTTGTATATCCGTTGGGTTTACTAAGTGTAGGCAGGGTAGGTTTGCATCGCTTAGGCGCTTCCATAGTAAGCTGCAGCGTACCCCGGAGCGTATTGCTCCCCTCTAAATCAAACTGTACCGAAGTCGGCACCTTTCCTCCCGCATAAGGCACAAATGCCTCAGGGTAATACACAGTAAGCGCATAATCAGCCTCTTGCTTGCCGGAGGTATAGCGCACTTTGCGCAAAGTCTGTTTGCTCTCCGTAAGCTGATAAAGCGCATTGAGGCGCAATGGCTTATAGTAGGATTGAAAGCTATACTCAGGAAGAAGCTCCACATTACCCGCAGCACCATTCAGGGCCTTGCCGAAGAAAAAGCGCAACCATAGTTCGTAGCTAATGGGCATACCCAATGCCTCTGCCAGTTCCGTCCAGCCTATCTGTAGATATCCCTTGCCGTAATTGTCTATTACGGTGATTCCATCAGGCCGTATTCCCGCACGAAGCGCCTCATAGAATACAATAGGTCGTATAGAGATAGTCATACCTTTATCGGGTATATAACGCAGCTCCATACGGGCGGTCAGGTTCTTTCCTCCATTGGTAGCAACTGACATGGTACCTACCATAGCAAAAGGCTCTGTAGGCACGCTTTGTTCGTCTACAAAACGCAGTACCTCTGCTTTGGTTAAGAGACCTAATGCAGCACCATGTGTCTCTCTTGTTGCTTTACGGACCGAGCATCCGGCCATAGTCCACAAGAAGCACAACAAACTAATAACTGCGAGTATGTTCCTCCTGCTTATCATAATTTCTGCTTCATCTCCTCTATCAAATCCTTAAGCTTGGTGGATGGCTCTATTGCATTTGCCTTTTCAAGGTACTCCAAGGCCTCGTCATAATGCTCCTCTGCTATAAGGATCTCCGCATAATGCTCAAAAAAAGTTGCATGCTCCTTTTCGCTCAAATCAATTGCCTTACGCATATAAATACCTGCCATCAGATAGTCTCCATTTCTATAGAGCAGATAGGCATACGAGTCTAATATATTAGCATCTTCGGGAGCGAGCATAGCCGCCTTTTGCGCCATAGAGAGCGCCTTTTCCATATCTCTCCCCACTTGAGAGAGATAGTACGCATAATTATTTAATGCATACACGTTATTAGGCTCCAAGCTAAGTGCCTCATCGTAGCAAACAAAAGCCTCGTCCACTTTGCCGGAAGCATACAGCCAATCTCCCTTAGCCACATAAAGAGAGGCTCTGCCTGTACTATCGGTAGTTGGTACACCATGCAAGCCTTGATCAATCACGCGTATTGCGTTTGCATTATTACTCCGGTGTGTACCTTCAATCATTGACTTAATCAAATAGGGGGTAGCTTCTTTACCATCGCGAGCGATCAGATGATCCAGCACACTATCGGCTTCATCGAATTCCTTTTTATCTATCCTATGCTGAGCAAGCGTCAGATATACATTGGTACTATCCGGATAGGTACGCACCATATACTCCAATTGCCGAGAGAGCGGCTCCTCTTGCTTCAACATGGCGAGCATTTCGTAATAGAAACCGGATACTTTGTATGAATTAGGGAAACGCTCTTGCAAGGCGGCGCCTATCGGCAGATACAACTCATTAATCACTCCGTTATCCGTGCGATCTGCGGAGATGTGATTTACTATTGTGGCGATTAGCTCATCCTCTGCAAATCCTTTATTGGAGACCATATCCAGCATCATCTGCCGCGCTTCGTTACGCTTGCCATTCATGATCAACAGGGTAGTGGCAAGGCTCATCAGGTCTAAATCTCCATGCACCAATGCCACGTTATCCTGTATCAAGCTTAAGGCATCTTTGTAATAGCCGGATGTCAATAGCCGGTTAACCGTTGTATAGAGAAGCTCCGGAGAAACTGTCGTTCTGCTTCGGTAGCTACGCATAATCAGGTCAACAGCTTCCGCACGCTTTCCCTGCTCAGAGAGAATGCGAAAGAGCAGATCCTCTGCCGGAATACGTTCCGCCTCATTGCTATTCTGCTGCAAATACTGCGAAAGAGCCTCTACAGCCTTATCCAAATTGCCGCTATTGGCATACGCATAAGCCATACGGGGATAGAGACGTATAGCACTCGGGTTACGCTGCAAGTAGGCCTCATAGGTTTCTGCAGCTTCACTAAAACTATTGCGATCGAGGTAGTCCTCAGCCAGTAAAATCACGGCACGCTCATCATTAGGATTTAGCCGGAGAGCCTCTTGCATCCAATAAAGAAATGCAGTACGCTCCTTTGCCAAAAGCGCCATTTCACGTGCGGCAGTTCCGTTTGGCGATAGGGTATAAGCCATATGGTATAGATGAAAGGCCTCTGCCCGTGATGAAGGTATTTGCGACAATATAGAGGCCTGCTCAATAAGTGCCGACGCCCTACGAACAGAAGGCTCCGCTTGAAGAGGAGGAGGCGCTGCCCACAATCCGATGGACGGCAGGAAAAGCAACAACGCAAAAAGAGTAGAAATAGAATGCCTTATCATACTAATTTCGTGCGCCCTGTATGACCAAACCCTCCTTCGCCACGCTCCGTGGCATCCAACTGATCGACCGGCTCCCACTCCACCTGCTCATAACGAGCTACGACCATTTGAGCAATACGCTCTCCCGGCTCTATCCATACCTGCTCGGATGAAAGATTAATCAGAACGACACCTATCTCGCCCCTATAATCCGAATCAATCGTACCGGGGGCATTGAGTACCGTTATTCCGCGCTTCAGTGCCAGTCCGCTACGAGGCCTTATCTGCGCTTCATACCCCACGGGGAGTGCAATGGATAGGCCGGTGGGGACTAAGCAGCGCTCACCCGGCTGTAAGGAGATTGCTTCAGGGATAGCTGCTGATAGATCCATACCGGCAGCTCCTAAAGAGGCATATTGCGGTAAGGAGACCGCTCCGTCTCCCTGCTTGCGGTTAACTATTTGTATTCTAACTTTCACCCCTTTACTTACTTATCATACACTTAGGTATAAATATACTGCTAAGGTAGCAATAATCACGCACTTAACCGCTATTTACTTTCTCAGCGCTGCACAAGCAGAAGCTCCGGAATGGGTGTCCCTTTGAGAAACAGTTGTGTGCTATCATTGGCCTATAAAAGAGAGAGGCGCACCCATAGGCACGCCTCTCAATCGTAATTTGAATCAGAATCTGATGATTACCAGTTGCGGTGTTCGCTCAAATTCTTGTTATTTTCCAAGTCGCGAGTGGGGAATTCCCATATGTACATAGGATTATCAAGCGGAACGGTAAGATCCATATCTTCCGGATGTACAACAAATTCCACGCCCAGTGGACCGGCAGCTTTTTCAAGTTGCTCTTGGGATTTACCACGCTTAACGGGCACTCCCCAGCGTACTAAGTCATTGAAGTGGAAACCTTCACCCACCAACTCACGTACACGCTCGTCGCGAACGAAGTTACGCACGTCCTCTGGAGACTGGAATATATCGGCATCGAAGGATGCACCGCGTGCATTACGCAGCATACGGATAGCATCGATTGCTTCAGTCGTATGACCAGCTTCTACGGCTGCTTCGGCTGCTATTAAGTAAGCTTCTGCGGCATTGAAGAGGTGTACGCCTAACTTAAACTCAGGCTTCTTCTGATCACGGTTCAAAGACTTATTACCCTTGAACTTGGTGAGGGTATTGAACTTGGGCAAAATAGAACCATCTAAATAGAACGTTTCCTGGCCAATGTAAACCGTCTTACGAGGATCGCTCTCTTCATAGAGGTCAACCACCCACTGTTCAAGAACCAAGCTTGGTGTGAAGTAAATAACATCTACCATAGTAAGGTCTTGAGGATTATCGGTGGCGTAATCTCTCCCGAAAGAAGCCGCATAGATCCAGCTTGAGAAAGCACCATACTGAGGGGTTGTCTTGAAGCGTACCAATATTTCAGGGCTATCTTCAGTTACCCACAGACGCTCAAGCTCAGTAACCTTATCAGCCGGCTGCATGTTGGAGATATCCTTCAAAGGATAGTTATCCATTACATGCTTAGCAGCTGCATAAGCTCCTTCCCAGTCATGTTTGGTCAAGCATGCACGAGCCTTTAGGGCGTATGCATAGTCCTGAGTAATATAGATAGCAGGCACTACTTCCTTATTTGCTTTGGGTTTAATGGCTGCAATAGCTTCATCCAAATCCTTCATGATTTGGTCATAGACAGCCTTACGGCTTGCCTTCTTAGCCTGAGCATTTTCCAAAGGAGCATACTCTGTCTGAAGGAGGATGCCGTTAAATTCAGCATCGTCATCTACACCATTCCAAGGCTTTGAGAAGCGCTGAATCAAGCGCCAGTGACCCAAGGCACGAATCACCTTCATCTCGCCGATATACTGTTCAAGAAGAGCCTTGTCGTCAGCTGTAAGCTTCACTTCAGGATTCTCCTTTAATTCATTGGCACGATGGATAAAGTAGTTAGCCTGCATCAATACAGAGTAGTAGTTAGCATAGTATCCTGCTACAATAGCGTGATCTTGTACCGATTGTCTTTGCCAACGATACAGACCATAAAGGCTGTTGTTGTCTAAGAAAGTAAGGTGATACAGGTCACCCTGAACTTCGATACCATCCAACGCATTGGGAGATTCCACACCACGCAACAAAGCGTACACGGCATCCCTATTCATTTGTGCTTCCTTAAGTGTCTCAAAAGGCTTCTGCTTGGGAGTCCCCTCAGGATCACGCGTTACATCACAGCTTGCAGTACCTACAAGCAGTAAAAGCAGCGCGGAGAAAATATAAACTATCTTTTTCATTGTCTTTTAGTGTTCGCTTAATAGGTTAGAACTGTAATTGAAGACCACCTACGAACTGACGGGTAGAGGGGAACTTATTCATTGAGAAGCCACCGCTACTTACTTCGGGGTCAAATCCGTTATAGCTCTTGCTGGTAATAGTAAAGAGGTTACGAGCTGAGAAGTAAACCCGTACGCCATGGATCACCTTCGTATTCTTGAAGATAGAATTCGGCAACGTATAGCTCAGCTGCAAGTTCTTCAAACGAAGGAAAGATGCATTTTCGAGAAGACGATCGTCGAAGTTCATAGATTCACCAAACTTGGGGACATCTGTGTAAGGATTCTTGGGAGTCCACTCGTTGAGCAACTTCTTGCTACGGTTCAAGTACATAAAACCTCTAACGTTATTTTCGAGGAAGTAACGGTCATTGTTCATACAGTAACCCCCTGCCATATAAGAGAAGTCTGCTACAAGAGAGAGCTGCTTCTTCCAAGTAACGCCTAAAGAGAAACCACCACTGAAGGGAGGTGTAACCTTAGCATACTCAATACGCTGGAGCAGTTCGTCACTATACTCTTCGGTCTTCGTACCTTCTTTCGTATACCACATCTGCTTACCATTTACAGGATTGATACCTGCAAAGCGTACAGCATACATTACAATAGGTTTACCTACATCATAGTGAGCCAAGTCACCGAGACGATAACCGTACTGGTTGGTTTGCTCACTGAAGAGCTTATCGATGCGCTCAGCATTGTAGTTGAACGTTGTGCTGAAGAATGCTTCCCAATCCTTGGTCTCGATAAACTTATAGGTAATATCAAGGTCAATACCCTGATTGGTCATAGCCCCTACGTTCTGCCAACGAGAAGAATAACCGGTTGCATAAGGAATAGGCACACTCATAAGCATGTCGCGCGTCTTACGATTATAGTAGCTCAAGCCTATCAATAAGCGGTCATCCCACATACCGTAGTCGATACCTACACTGAGCATACCCTGGTTTTCCCAAGTAAGGTCTTCATTACCGATAGACGTTACACCGAAAGCAAGTTCGTCGGTATAGTTGATAATACCCGTCATAGGCTCTGCTGCATAGAGAGGAATTGAGGAGTTACCCTGCGTACCATAGTTAGCCTTGAAGCGGAAGGTACTCATCCAATCAATATCCTTGAAGTGTGTACGATAGATATCATACATACCACCGACTGAGAAGAAGGTAGCACCTTGGTGATTCTTACCGAAGCGGCTACTACGGTCATGACGAATAGTTACGTCGAATGCCATCCAATCTTTATAAGTGTAGTTAACACGACCGAAGAAAGAGAGGAATGCATAGGAGTAACTGCTCTGGCTCGGGAGAACCAAATAGTCACCTCTCTGACCATGGCTGAGGTACATAAAGTCACGACTCAGTAGTCCACGTGCTGCAGCACTGAAGGACTCACCCTTAGCATCTACAAACTCATGTCCCAAAAGGAAGGTAAAGCTATTGTCGTCATTTGCGCGCCACTTGTATTCAGCCGTATTGGTCCAAGTAGCTACATAGCCCTGATCAAATGCCTGCTGATTAGAACCCAAACCGGTTAACTGAGGATGATCAGGATAGAGCTTATAGCTGGTGCGGCCCATAGACCAATCCATACCATATTGAGTCTTCAAAGTAAGACCTTGAATCGGAGTGAACTGTGCATATCCGCTTGCATTCAAAC
This sequence comes from Porphyromonas miyakawae, assembly GCF_045865415.1. Classification (NCBI taxonomy): domain Bacteria; kingdom Pseudomonadati; phylum Bacteroidota; class Bacteroidia; order Bacteroidales; family Porphyromonadaceae; genus Porphyromonas; species Porphyromonas miyakawae. Next base: position 135,704 of record NZ_BAAFSF010000001.1, on the reverse strand, counting down.
GCGTTGTATTCGTTTCATCATCCACGAAGTCGCGAAGGAAGTTCGGCATGTACATACGTGCATTTTCAAATACAGGTACACTTCTGTGTACACGGATATAGTTAGCATAACCACGATAACTGCTACTCAAAGAGTCTCTTCCATCTCTACCGGTCCAGTAGGGGCTGTAGTACTTAGGCATAATCATGGAGCCAAACGTACCACCATCCAAATATGGACCACCGAAACCACCGGCAGCAGTCTGCTTAACCAAACCACCGGATACATTTACACCTATGCGCATCCACTCTTTTACACGAGCGTCTACATTAGCACGGAAGTTTAGCTTCTGGTAGTGAGAGGGGTCTACGGAAATACCATCCTGCTTAAAGTAACCACCGGATAGATAATAGGTAATGTTTTCGCTACCTCCTGAAACAGAGAGGTCGGCTTGGAGTACAGGAGCCGTACGACCCATATATACGTCCAACCAGTTGTAGTCCTTATCTATGATAGCATACTTACCGGTCTTATCAAACGTACCGCGGAAGTTAGTTCCTTGGAAACCTTTTACGAAGTTGCCGAATTTATCTGATTTTATGTGTCTTGCTTGATAATCAAATAATTCCTGACCGGTCATCAATTGATTCATCGGGCTGCTGGTGATCAGCTGAGAAACACCATACATGATGGATGCATTAACCACACCATCCTGATTGTGCTTACCCTTCTTGGTAGTAATTACAATTACACCGTTAGCAGCACGCGCACCATAAATAGAAGTAGACGAAGCGTCCTTCAATACAGTGTAGCTCTCAAAGTCGCTCGAGTTCATTGCCATTACGATACCTGCAGAAGTTTGTACACCATCCACAATGTAGAGGGGTTCTCCACCGGCTCCCAAGGAGGCCTGACCGTGAATTTGTACAGAAGCTACTGCATTAGGGTCACCTGATCCCGTAGAAACCTGCATACCGCTGACCTGACCTTGCAAAGCGTCCATCACGTTAGCTACAGGTCTGTTTTCCAATTTTTCACCGGATACACGAGCTACAGACCCTGATACCGTACTGAGCTTCTGCCCCGTACCGTATCCAACGACAACTACTGCGTCCAATACTTCTGAGTCAAGAGTCATCGTGACGTTCATCACAGGTTTGATATCCAATGTAATCGTTTTGAAGCCCACTGCACTAAACTGCAGCTGCTTAGCATTGGTCGGCACAGAAAGTGTAAACTTACCGTCGATGTCGGTAGGAGCACCAATACGGGTCTGACCAACTACAACTACGTTCACACCAATGATCGGCTCATTATCTTCACTGGAGATAACGGTACCGGTTACTGTCCGCGTTTGGGCTGATGCCCAACCCAACCCCATAAATAGGGTCAGGAAGAATAGAGATAATCTTCTCATAGACATTCTTTTCCGTTTCTTTACTGGTGTTATTCTTTCTATTTTTATATTCTTCTTTATGCCTGAAGGCGCGCTTCCACGTCACCTATTAGGCAGCTTCTAAAGCGTTTCTAAGCTATTTCCCTCTTCACCTTCTCGCCCAAAGATACACATTCTTCGGCTTTTATCCGCTACAAACCCAACCCCACGGAGAAAGCTCCAAAGGATTAGTTACGCGTACCTTTGAGAGACAAAGGTAACGATAAGTTTCGAAATAGCTACAAAATAGAGACATTATCACCACAATACCCCCTTATTTAAGCCACTCGATCGGCTCTTTCTAAGATTGTACACGTTAATGCCGCTAAGATATTTCGTTCTGTATACAGAGTGTTACTTTTGCTTCTTCTCTTCTTACGGCAAGAAAAGCTACTTGAGGTAGACTTTAGTTGCGTAGCTTGCTCCCTGCATGTCGGCTACCAGCACATAGCCTCCGGCAGGCAATTGATGCTGTATTACTTCGTCGGTGTTTACATGCTCATAGCGAGCCGCCATACGACCATTCTGTGCATAGATGCAGAGCGTAGTAGTCTGTTGGCCTCCCTTAAGGGAAAAGGTGCCCTCCCCGACTGCAATACGCAAAGCTTTCCGAGTAGGCTCCAAGTACTTTATACCCGATGTATTCGTAGCAGGCACTTCGCAACGCACAAAGTAGGGCTTGCTCTCTCCACTGAAAGAAGTGAAGAAGCCACTTATGTAGAGCCATCCTTGAGGATCATAGGTCAGTCCGCTCACAATAGCATTCGGGCCGGTACCAAAGCTCACGTCCTCCGAAGGCTGCGATGCATCGGGGAGTAGGGGATAAACAAAGCTACGAGCCGCATTCCACAAAGCTCCTCCACCTATATATAGGTATTTATCTGTGACTACAAGGCCGTTGATCATATCCTCATTCTCCTCTACATTTTTATCCGAGAAGTCGTATGCATTAAAATCCTCTACCGGAGTACCATCCAAATGAATCGCCGTCATCAGATTGACAAACTTGCCGAACGCTCTATAGAAAGAGCCTGCCACTATGATTGTATCCTTACCCTTCAGTGCTAATGCACGAGGCGCACCATAGTCAAACATAGGACGGGCAAAAGACTCATCAAACTTACCCTCAGCGGTGATATGAATCAACTTTTTGTTCAATGACGAACCATTATATCCCCCAAACATACCTCCAAAGTATATATCCCCGGAGGGAAGCAAAAGGGCGGCATCCACATAGGGAGAGCTTTTGAAGTAAATATCCTTATCGGTAGGCAAGAAAGATTCATCATGCACTCCCTCAGCTGTAAAGCGTGCAATCAACGGAGCCAGCTTACCATTTAGTCGGTTGTAGCCTCCCAATACATAAAAAGAATCATCGGGACGAACCAATATTTTATTTAGCTGTAACTCCCATTCATACTTTCCGTTATAGGAAGAGGCATCTAATACAAAGAGATTATCATTCTTAAAGCTCTTGTCCAGTGTACCATCTTCATTGAGTCGGATCAGCATCCCCACAGGTGTATCGTTATAGGTTGTAAAGGAGCCTATAGCCAGTATTTTGCCATTTGATTGGCGTGCTATACAGGCAACCATTCCATTGGTACCTTTTCCATCGGGATTAAATGTGGGATCTGCGGTACCATCCCCGTTTAAGCGTGCGATACCGGATATCTTTCGACCACCCACTTCCTTAAAGTTTCCATCCACGAGTAACTTTCCCTGCTCTAAGAGAATCACATTTTGCGGATTGGAATCGGGCTTAGGAGAAAAGGATTTATCTAACTTCCCATTTCTTGCTTCATTCTGAGCAAACGACCTGCCCGTGCATAGAGCACAGCATGCCAGTAGGGCAACAGAAAAAAATAATACTCGCTTCATTCTATCTTTCACAATACTACTTTATCTACCCAAATGCGTCCATCGGCAAAGCGAGCAATGGCCACCATAGCTCCCTTTAGATTCGTGGTGTGCTCCAAGGCAAGCGGTGAAGCCTGCAAGCAGCGTCCATCCAAGCTTCGAAGCGTAAGCTCAAAAGGCTCATTGGCATCAAAACGAGCTACTTGCTCGCTTACAGAGAGGCGCACTGCATCATGCGGAGCGGTGAGGAGCTCGGCATTGTCCGGAGTATAGTTTTGTGCCATAATAGGCAGTAGCACAGCTTCTCCGGTAACCCGATGGTGTGCCAGCATACCGAATACGGTCAAAGCACCGGACGGTATTACATTCGGATTAGTCAGAAAGAGGAAGGGGAAGAAGTTTTGCATCTTTAGGGTATTTCCCTGACTATCGGTAATAGTCATGTCCTCCATCGGGCCAAAGCGATAAGGCACCGTGCCATCCTGCTTAGGCATTAGTTTCACGTTTTGTATTGAGATAGGTGCATACATATTGTATGCTTGGTTATCGAGCAGCTTGCTGATATTATTTGTGGTGCGATTAATGAATTGGAAGGGCTTGTCGGTAACCTCATATTCCCCAGGAGTATCTAATACAAAGTAGAGGTTATGGTCACGCTCTACCAACTGCCCTACAATGCGCTTAGCAATGAGTGCATGCTCAGGCAGGCTACCGAATAATTTATCGTGCAGTCTCGGATCAAACAGCATGATTCCCTTCTCCCCATCCCAAAGCCACTTTTCCGGTGTGATGATCACAGGGAAGTTTACAAAGGTAGTCCGCTTATCTAAAATCACTTCGTAAAAGCCCCCCACCGGTGCTGCTAACAGCTCTTCCAATGAATGCAGCGTAGAGATAGGCTTTACCGTGAATTTTGTCACATGATCCTCTAAACCCTCATAAGGCTTACCGGTGCTGCCATCCATAAAGCGAAGCCGTATGGAGTGATCCCCCAGCGCTAAATTCTCATAGGTAATAAGCGAATCGACAGATTGGAGACGCCAGTGACGTGTAGGCGTATTATCATCCAACTGAATCTCTATATAAGAGGAGGAGGAAGCACCACCTTGATCAGGGGGGCCCATAATCCACTCATCGCCATTTGCCACCGGATGGAAGCTCAGTGTAGTCTGTGCCGTTTCGAAGCGATTGAATATACTCGCCGGATAGATGGTCCATGGCTGTCGCATGGCGATACTGCCATCGGGCTTTTTTAGGTTGTAGAAGGCCACATCATCCACTATGATACGCCATCCGCTGCCGTTCTTCCTATCCAGATCCTTAAAATATAATCTAAAGTGGTAAGAAGCAGCCTGCTCTTCGACCCGCTCATAACGCCCCGTAGTCTCTTGTGTAGCATCAAACTTCAGATCCGTTTCAGCCCACGTTTTGCCGCGATTGAAAAGCTCTTTCACAAACCAACTTGAGGCTCCGTTGAAGATCAACCCGTCAAGACCACTCTGTATATAGGAAAAAGTTACCTGAGTAGCCTCAATGGGATCTACTGTTTCCATCATGGCAGGCACACCATCTACAAAGCCGGCTGTAAGCTCCAAAGCACGGTTGCCAAAAGTTATTCCGGCTTTATTATCGTCTATAATTCGGCCGTTTACGATATGCCACCTAACCCCATTGATCGTAATGGTATCGTTGGTGAGCGTTTGGGTCGGCACATCCTCAAAACCCGTTTTATAGTATGGCTTCGGGGGTTGTGGAGTCTGTGCTTGGAGCGACAGGGTAGCCCATGCCGCAAGCAGGAGATAAAGTAATTGTTTTCTCATCGTATATCTGTGTTCTGTATTTGAATAGAAATATTAGTATACTTCAGCAAAAGAATAGCTGCTTCGCGCCTCAATGCTTCGCCAATGCATAGAGTAGCTTGATCTCCTCTGCCCAGCGGCTCTCGTCAGGAGTCTCCAAAATAAGCGGCATATCGTTCAAGCGCGGATCGTTCATTATCATATCGAAGAAGAGGGGTGACATTGTTCCCAAGCCAATACTTTCATGCCGATCCACCCGACTGCCTAATTCCTTTTTAGAGTCATTCAGATGCATCGCCCTGAGGTACTGTTTACCAATAATCGTATCAAATTGATGCCACATCGCTTCATATCCCTCCCTTGTACGTATCTCGTAACCGGCAGAGAGCGTGTGTGCGGTATCTATACAGACCCCCACCCGAGACTTATCATCAATGAGCTCTATAATGGTGGCAAGCTCTTCAAAGCGGTTGCCGAGATTGGTCCCTTGTCCGGCTGTATTCTCCAGAACAGCCACTACGCCCTCCGTTTTCGAGAGTGCTATATTGATTTCCTCAGCAATTAGCTTTAAGCAATCATCAATAGAGATCTTATTCAAGTGGCTACCGGGATGAAAGTTGAGCATAGGAAGCCCCAATTGCATACAGCGCTGCATCTCGTCCAAAAAGGCATCTGCACTCTTTTGCCGCATTTCGGCATCCGGATTACCCAAGTTTATCAAATAACCTGCATGCGGAAGTACATGCTTAGGCGCATACCCATACTCACCCAGTAACTGCTTAAAGGTCTCGACAGAGGTGTCGCTCAGTGGTTTTGCCTTCCATTGACGTTGATTACGCGTAAAAAGAGCAAAGGCTGTTGCTCCCAGCTCATGGGCATTCACAACTGCCTGCTCGACTCCGCCCGAAGCACTTACATGAGGGCCTATAAATTTCCGCTGTGCGTCCATATATATACAACTTTTTTCCTTCTCCCCATCATCAAAATTGCGACTCCAAAGATACAAATAAATAAATAGCTCTAAGACTGTGAGCCTATTTCAAACTAAGCTCTCTCCCATCAGGCTGAAAAAAAGATCTGTATCTTTCAAACAAAACATCCATACCTTTCAAATGAAACATCAGAACCTTTCGTTTGAAATATCTATACCTTTTGCGTAAGTCTACTTAGAGCGGGCACCTCCGTACCCAATGCTACCCATCTAAAGGTCCACCAATTAGTAAAAAAAAGACCACCCCTCCCGACTAATCGGGAAGGGTGGCCAAGCTATATATTCAGTAATTACGACCTGATCTTAGCGTACAACCTTGACAACGGCACCATCTACTTTTACGAAATAGATACCTGCTGCATAGCCACTCATATCTATTCGCTTTTCAACAGTTTCGATCAAGTTACGACCTGTAATATCGTAAATGCGTACTACGGCATTGTCTGCACAACCGGAAACTAATAGTTCGTTACCGGCGAGACGCACAACTAACTTTTGTGCAGCTACATTTTCAATAGGTGAATACACAGCTACTCCCACACTGGCATCCTTCGTTACCGTCAGACGATAGGTGTTCTTATCCTTCGTATTCTCTACTGCATTGCCATCTAACAACCAGCTCTTTACATTGTACTTTTCATTGCTCGGGGTAAAGGTAAAGTCAATTACAGAACCCTCCTTAACCGGTGTGTTGCTCGAATACGTTTCGTTCCCCACCTTAGCAGAGATAGTACCTTCTGTAGGCTGGATGATCATTATCTTGTAGTAAGCAACGGCTTCCTTATAATCCAGTTCAGCCTCTACGTCGGACTTAACTACATACTCACAGTAATAGTATCCCTTACCATCACTCTTCAAAGGTAGCGTAATGGATCCGCCCTTCGTATTTAATGTAATGCTAAATAACTGGTATTTCTTTTTAGCCGTTTCGGAGAACATAGCCCCTATCTTCAACTTGGCATTCATCGGCACGGCATCACCATTATATACCTTTACCGTCTTATTATTCTTGTTGACATAGGAGGCAGATATCATAATATCTCCATTCTCATAGGACTCCTTGAACTTAACCACAGGATCGGGTGCGGGCTGCTCTATATCCAGAGTAACCGTAATTGCCTTAGCGGGCATCACATACTCCTTCGTATAGGCTCCGAGATTGTCCTTATCGGCATCTGTTACAGGCAGTTTAATAGGATCTTCTCCCTCAGGAGTAACCACGAAGGCCTTGACTATACTCTTGCCCTTCATCGGGGCAGCCACAAGCAGAAGATTAGTACCGACAGGTACCTCTGCTCCGGAGCGCAAGTACTTATACTGGCCATCGTCACCCTTCATTCTTACCACTAAGAAGATATCACCATTGGCCTGAGTGGGTGAGTAATTCACAGCATGCTTTTCAACCACCGGCACTTTTTCCATCAATGCACTAATGCTTATATCCTTAGTAGCTGTAAAGTTGCCCAGATAAGAGCCATCTTCGTTAAGGGTGAGGTTGCCTTTATCCTTACTAAAGACCTCATCACCTACCGTAATGCTCTTGATTAGATATTCAGCCTTAGGCTCTACTTTTACATAGTATGCTGCATTCTCATCAAGGTCATAAGTGCCATTTGCTGCGGGCTGCAAGACGGTTGTCTTATCTGCGCCCAAGAGCGTAATGGTACCATTTTCCGGTTGTGTGACGGTAATATGTACAATCACCTTCTTTAGCTTGAAAGTAGCCGTACAAGAGGCTATGTCGGCATTGGCTACTACTTCAGCGTAGATAGCTCCCGTAGCAGCATCCGCAACTGCCTTACCATTAGCTACCGTATAAGCAACTCCATCAATGGTAATAGACTCAGCTTCATATTTAGCAGTAGGTGTAGCCGTAATGCGAACTGTCTTACCCTTTTCAACCGATACCACTCCATCTACAGGGGTTAGCTTCTTACTTCCAACGGATACAGTAAGCGTACCTTCTTCAGCAGCCGGAGCTGTAAGCGTGATCTTTACCTTCTCCGGAGCATTTTCATAATTAAGCGTTGCCTTGGCATCCTCTTCAATGAAGTAGAAGCAGTAATATATATCATCCCCATCATTGGAAAGCTTCTTTGTATAAGGATCTTTTCCTTCAACTTCAAAGGTGAAGCTCTTCAGCTTATAGACACCCTGCTCTGTAGCCTTGGCTGACATAGTAACCATAGCACCTACAGGTACTTCATCGCCACTATGAATCGCAACGGGATTGTTATCCTTATCGTCATACTCGGCCGTTACCAATATTTTGCCACCTTCGTAAGACTCTTGGAAGGTAAGCTTCGGATTTACTACAACCGTTGCACCTGTGTACTCAAGACTTACCGTAATGGCCTTCCCGGGCATGGTATAATACTTCACATAACTACCATCCTGAGCTAAATCAGCGTCCGCAACCTCTAAGCGAATAGGATCTTCCCCTTCGGGAGTTACTACAATTGCCTTGATTTGATAGGTTGCTTTATCAGACGAATAGGCACCAAGCTTCAGTTTTCTTCCCTTCTGAACGTTATAGCCGGAATAGATATTCACATAGTCGCTATAGGTATCATTCCATGCGGCTACTGCCAAAAGGACCTTACCATCTTCATAAGAAGACTCAAACGTAACAGCACTCTCGAGGGACTCTACGATCACAGCTGAAATGGTAATATCACTCTGTGCATAATTATACCCCCAGTAAGAGCCATCGCTCATCAGGTATAGCTGGCCGTTCGCCTTACTATAAGTATTGCCACCTATGGTAACACTCTCAATTTGACATCCGGTATTGGGCACAATCTTCACATAGAAGTCTCCATTATCTTCAACCGAATACACACCGGAGCCATCAGGCTGAAGCGCCGTCTTCTTATCCTCTCCATAGATAGTGATTACGCCATTCTCAGGTTGGATAACCGTAAGGTGGCGCATCGTTTTCTTACTTTTGAAGGTAGCCGTACAAGATGCAATATTGGCACTTGCTACTACTTCAGCGTAGATAGCATCAGCATCTGCTACAGCCTTACCATTAGCTATTGAATAAGCGACACCATCAATCGTAATAGCCTCAACTTGATACTGAGCAGTAGGCGTAGCTGTAATACGAACTGTCTTGCCCTTTTCAACCGATACCACTCCATTTACAGGTGCTATATCTGTACCACCAACCGATACGGCAAGCGTACCTTCTGCAGGAGCCGGTGCCGTCAGAGTGATCGTTACCTTCTGCGGAGCATTAATCACATAATTAAGTGTAGCCTTAGCATCCTCTTTGATGGTATACATGCAAGAGTAATCTCCATCTCCATCATCAGAAAGCTTTCTTGTGAAAGGAATTTTTCCCTCAACTTCAAAGGTGATGCTCTTTGGCTTGTAGACCCTCGGCTGGGTAACCCTTACGGTCATGGTTACCAGAGTGCCTGCGGGCACTTCTTCGCCACTATGAATAGCAATAGTATTATTGTTCTTGCTGTCATACTCAGCCAATACCAATATCTTGCCACCTTCATAAGACTCTTGGAAAGTAAGCTTCGGGTTAACCACGACAGTACCGCCCGTATATTCCGGACTTACCGTAATAGCCTTACCGGGCATGGTATAATACTTCACATAATTACCATCCTGATCTAAATCAGCATCCGTAACGGCTAAGCGAATAGGCTCTTCCCCTTCGGGAGTTACTACAATTGCCTTGATTTGATAGGTTGCTTTATCAGACGAATAAGCAGCAAGCTTCAATTTCGTTCCCTTTTGAACTTTATCGCCTGAATAGATTCCGGCGTAGTCGCTATAGGCTTCATTCCATACAGCTACTGCAAAAAGGACCTTACCTTCTTCATAAGAGGTCTCAAATGTGACAGCACTCTCAAGGAACTCTATAATCACTGCCGAAATAGTAATATCTTTCTGTGCATAATTATAACCCCAATAAGAGCCATCTTCTTTTGGTTCTAAGTTACCATTAGCTCTACTGTAGGTATCATCACCCACTTTGACGCTCTCTATCCGACATCCTGCATTGGGTACTACTTTTACATAGAAGTCTGCATCGTCTGCTATTGAATACACCCCACCGGCATCGGGCTGGAGTACCGTCTTCTTATCCGCTCCATAGATAGTGATCACACCATTTTCCGGCTGTATAACCGTAATCTTGTGCATCGTAGCCCCTTCAGGTGCCATCATAGGCTTGGCTAGAGTTAGGGCAGTAGCTTCTATCGCTGCTCCAAAATCCATAGCCGTGGCAGGGCGTGTCGTCTCTCCAACGGAGAGCATACTCTTACTCTCCCTCACTACTCCCCCTATATCGTAGACAGGCGTCAGTGATTCGGAAAGTAACATAGTTACACTCGCAATGAGTGCACTAATGAATAGTAATAATTTCCTCATACCTAAGACTCTAAATATTATTTATTTTCTTTTTTTGCTTTTTATCAAGCGGTATTCATTACCAAGCGGTAAGAACCGAGACAAATATAGTCATTTATTCTATTACGGTACTAATTGAATAGAGAGTATAACAAATCAATCCACAAGAAATGCGTCACTATGTCAAAAGAAGAAGCATACTTCGTGCTTTTCATATAGTTAACCACTCCTTAAAGCACCTTTATTAAGCCGTTATTTCACAGCATTTATTAAAGAATACGGAGCCTGACGCCTCTTGCTGCCAGACTCCGTTATAGGGTAAAAGATAAATTGCTTGCGCGGCTACTTCAGTAGTATTTTAACATTTCTGCTTCCTATTTGAATCAGATATACCCCTGCCTGAAGACCCTCTGTTTGTATCTCGCACACACCCCTATTTGTCATTGTATGGCAAAGCATCATTCGCCCTTCCATGTTGTAGAGTGCTACGGACACATTCGGCTCGCCCTGAATGATCATTTTGTCTCCATCAAGCAATACCTTAGGAAGTAATTCGCCACCTATAGACTCATTACTATTTGCCGGCTTCTCGGGTAGGAACAGAAGCTCCTTCACGCGCTCCTTGCCAACCATATAGCATCGCTCCTGCTTATCCCATGCTGCATTTTCCGGAGAAGAGAGCTTCGTCTGCGTCAGCTTGATTTCCTCCAAAGAGCTAATGCCACTCTCCCATCCTTTTGCAGAAAGGCGCGTATTGTCCAGCTCAACCTTTTCGCCACTGCTTCCATTCAGGCCGGCAATTGCCCAGCGGCCATTAATTGTTACATCCGCTTCCTTTATAAGCAGGTCATTACGATACAAGAGGTAGATTCCACAGTTCTCAGGGCTATTGATGGTCAATTTACCCGGTCCGGTAATCGTAAGTTTGCTATCATAAAACATCATAATAGCGGCTTTCTTGCTACTCGTAATTTGACAGTCGCCTACCACCTTAATGATAAGGTCGTTTGCCTCTTGCATGTACAACGCATTTTGTTCGAACGAAATGGTTGCATTGTCCAGCGTAAGGGTATGCCTTTCCGCATCGTAGCTTACCTTTCCATCCCCAAGTATATCCCGATAAGTCTTATTCAAATCCAAGTAGGTACTGCCAATAGCAAGCATACCGAGATTCTTGCCCTCATTGTCGCTTTTCGTCTCTATCACAAGGTGCGTTACGGGATGCCCTTCAACGTCCACCAACTGATGCGTATCGTAATTCCAATAAGCCTCTACCGGCTTGACAATACGAGCATGTAAAAGAGAGAATGAGGATACGTTAGCGAGGGCATAATCTTCTGCCATAATAGTCACCGCAGCACTATCTACTACAAGCGCCTCACCTTTCTTACTGTCTACTCCGCTGATTCCTTTTTTCCCCTTTACCGACAGTTTTAGGTCTGAGATGAGGAGTTTGCTCAATTCGCCAATAGAAACAGCTGTTGCTTCCTTGCTTACCAACGTCAATTCGCCCTCTCCCTTAAGCGTAATATCGCTACTCTGGTCAATGGCAAACGTCTCTGCCGGTGTCTCGATATAGTTATTACCTTTAAATACGAAGCTATACCCTTGTGCTCGCTCTACCTTAATCGGCAAATTGCCCGAATATTCATTAAAAGTAATCTCCTTTGTCTTTGAGCTATAGGTAAGCTTACCATCGCCCAATATATCATCGTTGCTAATTTTTAAGTTTAGCTCCTCCTCCCCAATCCGGATTAAGGGTTGAGGTTGCACGTTCTGCTTATCAGCCTTGAATACAACCTTTGTAGCGACCTTTTGATTACCATCGCAATAGCGACTGTTAGCCGGATTCCAAGCTCCATCGGCAGGCTCGATTACTTTTACATTGGTAGCAGAGAAGATTTGAAGGTCACCGATCGCATAAGCAGTACCTTGCGCCGTGAGGTTAGTATTGTCTATTTCCAGCACCTCGCCCATAAAGCCGGTAGAACCGGCGAGTGCAGCAAACGAACCCGTAGCCACCACGCTGACCTCTTTAAGGGTGAGTTTGCACTGCATATCTACCATTGCAGCGCTATTCTTACTACTCGTAAGAGAGAGACGGTCTCCGGTAACCGTGACTTGACTATTATTGGTAACTTCTAAAGCAGCCTTGGTCGACACCACACTATTATCTCCCTCTACCTGCAGCGTAAGACCTTTTACCCCGTTTATCACAATGCTCCCCTCTATAGAGGCGCCTTTGAGCTTGAGAAGTAAGTTGGCAGCCTCATAGCTCACGGTACCATTACCCAATACATCTGCATTGTCTTTGGTTGCATCAATACGGACAGTCCCTATTGAAATAGTTTGCGCACTGCTCACTTGTTGGTAGGAAAAACCCAAGAGCAACAGTATAGCGGCCTTAACCGCTGAAAGCGTAAATAACTTTTTGATCATATTTTCACAGTGGGGGGTTATTGTTTTTGTACATGGCTACTTGCTCCCCGCTCTACAGAAGCCATCATAAAGTGCTAAAGTGTTGCAAATATAGCTATTAAGCAGCTTTAAGCGACACCAAAACTCTTTAAGTGATGCAAAGAGGATGAGCCTCTCGGCAGAAATACAAGTCACGCACGAATCAGTAACAGGCGAGAGCTCGTCCAAATAAAAGGTATAGATCTTTCAAACGAAATGTTTTGATGTTTCATTTGAAAGGTATAGATGTTCTGTTTGAAAGATATAGATCTTTTTTCAGCCTTGAAAAAAGGATAAAAAGAGACTGTAAAAAGAAGCTTACCGCTCCTCCTCAGCAGTGGGCTCTGACTTCATCATCAACTCGCCCAATACCTTAAATAGAAGTGTGAATAAGCGCACCGCCTCCTCCGTAGCTTTCTCTACATGCTGTCCGCTACTTTTAAGCAAAGCCACTCCCACGACAGCACTAATTGCCGTAGCTATTTCCCCTTTTGACTCCATATCTTGTAGGGATGTATTCTTTGCCCTCAGCTCCACAATAGCAGGCAAACACTGCAAGTAAATGCCCCGGTAGTAGGGATTGCCCTTTTCTTCATCACTGAAGTGTTTATGTTGCTCCTCCAAATGCGCCAAAAGCTCCCTTGCCACATGGGAGCGAGGCGAAGAGCTAGCCGGCTTATGCTGTTTATAGTCAGAACGAATACGCTCAAAGAGCACACCGAAGAGATCATCTGACACAGCTTGTGGATTGAGCTCAAGAGCCTCCTCCGCCACAAGTAGCAATACGAGGTACTCCGCCGGATACTCATGTTCTAATCGGGCTAAATAAGATTCCGTATTCATAAGCGAACCGATAATATTATGCTCTAATTAAAATACGCGGTGGCAGCCAAGCCGATATAACCCCAATGACAAGCAGTGCCAAAGGCGCTATTACAAAGTCCCCCCACTTAAAGTCCACCGGATAGGGTACCGGTATATACCCTTCCACATAAGTAACAAAACCTATCCTTTGCTGCAAAATAAGAAGTATGCTCCCCACCAGTAAGCCACCCAAAATACCGATTAGCGTGGTAATAAGGCTTCGTAAAAAGAAAATCTTTGGAATGGTGTGCCGAGGCATACCTATAGCCTTAAAAATACGGATGTCCCTCTTTTTCTCTACGATGAGCATAGCAGAAGAACAGACTATATTAAAGGAAGAGAGGATAACAACAAAGAGGATGATGCTAAAGGAGAGCCACTTCTCCATAGCAACTAAACGCATTAGCATAGGCTGCTGCTCGCGTCGCGTCAGTAACTGATACTCAGCAGGCAGGTTGTGCGACAGTGCTTTACGAAACGTTACATCCGATTGCATTTGGGATGGCTTCAAAGCAATTGCTTCACACATATCTCCCGAGTAATCCAACAGATCAGCCAACTGAGAGATAGGGAGAAATAGAGTGTTATTATATTCTGCCTGCCCCGCATTTACCACTCCGGTTATATAGCCTTCACTCTGCATAAAGGCGGACTGTGGGATAAGCGGATTGATACTTCCTTTCCTTCGCGGCACGAAAAGCGACATTTTTACCGAATCCTCCGGAAGAGGCATCCCTAAAGACGTGTAGCTGTCTGCACCCAACAAAAAATCGCCTTTACTATGTGGATAGGCTCCTATCGCAATTGTAGAGGTTACGTCACACACCTTTTCAAAGCCTGTATCCAAACCCATGAGCAGTACCGGTGTACTCTCTCTGCCGGCAAAGAGCATTCCCTCGCTACGCATCGTAAGACTATGGGCAGCCACTTCAAGAGAAGCCAACAAATCGGCCAGCTCCGGAGTGGTAGCGTCAAAGACTTTACCATCACGCCGATTGAGCAGAAGAGGCGCATCAAAAGGAGACGTGCTCTCTAAAATGAGACGCTCGTAACCATTAAAAACAGATAAAATGATGATCGCAGCCGCCATTACCACGCCCATTACCAAAGACGATATGAGCGCTACTATATGTACCGCATCAAAATGCCTCCTTGAGAAAGCATATCGCCGAGCAATGAATGAGGCATACATACGGCTTATTTGCCTAAGAGCTTATCGATATGCTCAATATAATCTAAGCTATCATCTACGTAGAACTGGAGTTCGG
Organism: Porphyromonas miyakawae; assembly: GCF_045865415.1. Taxonomy (NCBI): domain Bacteria; kingdom Pseudomonadati; phylum Bacteroidota; class Bacteroidia; order Bacteroidales; family Porphyromonadaceae; genus Porphyromonas; species Porphyromonas miyakawae. The sequence continues at coordinate 120,680 of NZ_BAAFSF010000001.1, read as the reverse complement.
GTATTGTACGCAACTGATTCTTTAACCGCTGTCCTAAGCCATAACGTACAGTAGCTGCATGAGTATTGAGATGCTCCATAATAGCTTCCGTGCGATCTGTGGGGAAAATGCTAAGATACACACGGCAAAGCGACATGTCGCTCGTAGGTCGCACATTGGTTACCGATACAATAACGCCGCGCATCTGCTGAGTCTCTAAACGAAACATCTCAGCCAGTTCTTTCTGAATTAGCCGAGCTATCTTACTTAATCTTCTTTCTTGCATGCTGCTCCTAAATAAGGTTTTACAATTCGGCTACCGTCAGGTTGCTCCTCAATAGCTATCCTAAGCGTTAGCTCATCATCTAAGATGGGCTCAATTAACTCGGGCCACTCAATGAAGCAATACTCCTCACCGCTGAGATAGTCCTGCATCCCTATAGAAAGAGCTTCCTCAAGCGTCTTGAGGCGATAGCAATCTATGTGCGTCACCATTTGACCCTTCGCCTCTTCAAGCCCGTAGCGATTGATAATGGCAAAGGTGGGACTATTTACTACATCACTGATATGCAGGCAGCGACAGAGTGCCTTTATAAAGGTTGTCTTACCGGCACCCATCGGGGCATAAAAAGCAAATACCCTGAAAGGACTCGTCCGGCGAAGAAATAGACGAGCCGCCTCATCGATAGTCTGCTCAGAGGGTATTATAATCGGGTCAAAGTTTTGTGCTTTACTTATCATGCTTTAGGGGTTAATTGCACTATCGGGACAAGCATTTCTTCAAATGAGATACCTCCATGTTGAAATGTATTTCGGTAGTAGCTAACGTAGTAATTGAAATTATTGGGGTAAGCAAAGAAATCACTCTCTCTACAAAAAATATAGCGATCCGTAACGGCTCGGCGAGGCAATCCAAAGGCTTCCGGCTTAGAGATCTCAAAAACCTCTTTTTCGTTATAGCTCATATTTTTGCCCCACTTGTAACGCAGGTTAGTAGATAGGTGCTTATCTCCGACCACCTTCACCGGTTTTGTAACGCGCACTGTACCATGGTCTGTAGAGAGCAGTATCTTGTAGCCCATATCCGCTATCTTATGCAGCATAGGCATCATAGTAGAATGACTAAACCAACTGCGTGTAAGCGAGCGATAAGCTGCTTCATCGGGTGCCAACTCACGTATCATTTTGCTCTCTGTACGGGCATGGGAGAGCATATCTACGAAGTTAATCACTACCACATTCAGGCGATTTTTTTTCAACTGATCCAATTGCTGAACAAGCTTCTCTCCGAAATCCGCCTCAAGTACCTTGTTGTATGAGAGGGGACATCCCTTTTTATGGCGGGCAAGCAACTCACGCAATAGCTCCTCCTCATGATCGTTCTTTCCCTCTTCTCTATCCTCATTGACCCACAAAGCAGGATAGTGCTTTGCAATTTCTGAGGGCATCATACCGGAGAATAAGGCATTACGCGCATATTGGGTCGCCGTAGGCAATATGGACATATAGAGCGTCTCGTCCACCGTAAAGCGATCTGCGACTAAATCCTTTACTGACAACCACTGATCATAACGAAAGTTGTCAATGATCAATAGAAATACCTTCTCACCCTTATCGAGTAAAGGGAAAAGAAAGCGCTTTAGTAGGTCAGGACTCATCGTGGGTCGCTCGTCGGCATTCCTCATCCAATGCGCATAATGCTCCATTACAAAGCGCGAAAAGAGTTGCTCTGCTTCGCGCTGCTGTAGCTCTAAAAGCTCCTTTAGATCAGGGCTATAGGACTCTATTTTAAGGCTCCAGTGGACCAACTCTTTGTACAATGCTACCCACTCCTCATAACTAAGGCGTCCATTCAAGCGTTGCGCTATGGAGGGATATGCCTCTCTATAGCCGGTTAGCGTAGCTTCGCCTATGATTTGATCACTATCGAAAAGCTTCTTTAGCACTAAGAGAATCTGATTCGGATTGACCGGCTTAATGAGATAATCAGCTATTTGTCCCGCAATGGCTTGGTTCATCAAGTCTTCCTCATCACTCTTTGTAACCATTACCACGTGTTGCATCGGCCAAGCCTGCCGTATTCGATGCAAAGTTTCTACACCGGAGAGGCCGGGCATATTTTCATCAAGGAATACAACGTCATAGCGCTTTTCCTCAAGCATAGCCAATCCATCACTACCGCTTAGAGCTTGATCCACATGATAGCCACGACGCTCCAAGAGCATGAGATGGGGTTTAAGCATCTCTATCTCATCGTCTATCCAAAGTATTTCCTTAGGAGCCATCCTTTAATTATTTGCTGCGTGGCCACGAAAGAGGAGCTGTGCGCATTAAGGCCTCCTCAAAGGTGCACAAAGTAACCGGGCGGTACTGTCCGTCTTTGTAGGCAATAGCTAAACAATAATTTGCCCCATTTAGTTCAACCGACAGTAAGGAATAGAATTCCCTTGCCTTCACATCGTACATCAGAGGATAGAGTCTCGGTGCCTCACCTATCATCAACATGCGCTTTGCTTCATATGCAGCTGCTACGGCTTCACAAAGTGCCTCATTGTTCTGTCGGTCACGAGGTGGCACACAAGTGCATAGCTCATCCACCCGCTTTGAGGTTGCCAAGGCTTCTATCTGCGAAGGCAGTATATCTTTAAAGGCACTCTTTTCCATTGGCTGAAGACCACTCAAGAGCATTTGCTCACGTATTAGCGATTGATCCACCAACATAAAGAAACGCTTTCCCCCTTCAGGCACTACATCCTCTCCCTCATCGTGGTGGAGCGCATCCTTCCGTCCTCTAAAACTAACCAACTCATAGGGTTCACTTCCCTCTAAATGGCGTACATCTCTCAAAATAGCCACAATCTCGCGTTTGGTATTGTCCAACAACCCCGTATTAAAGAGCAGGTTATTATTGTCTATTACCAACGCATCGGCTCTGTATAAACGATAGAAATAGAGTGTCAAGTGGTACCGCAGGTATAGTTCTAATGTATCATCGGCAAACTGAGCTGCATATTGAGGAGCTAAGATATCCATTAAGCTCTGTAGGGTCTCCGACTTAATCAATAGAGCATCATGATCAGGAATAGCCCCACACTTAGTTTCTCCGCATCCCATCATTTGCTTGGGTTCAGAGGCAGACTCGGTTTGTACCGGCTCACTCTGTCGCACAGACTCTCTCTGAGTTCGGTGCATTTCAGGTTGCTCTTCGTTACATGCTTTAGTTCGCTTTGTGCGCGGAGTCTCTTTATGCGCTATCAACCCCAAGGGAGTAGCTTTAAGATTTTCCTCTTTAATTCGAAGGGAAGGTATCTTTTCTTCTCCTCTCAGCTGCACTTCCCATCCCAAGCGATCCGCATAGGCTTCTACGAAGGCTTGTACGGTATCAAAGCCTACACGCTGTAGCTGTGCAGCAGGCACACGTGTTTCTAATTTGGAGATCTCTACCCATCCTTCTGCGTCAAAGAGAAGACGTCCCGCACCCTCAACTCGCTGGGCTATACGCACGGCATCCTCACTTAAAGCTGTTTGATTGGTTGAGGCTGTAACTTCTTCATTTTTTTTGTGGGAAGGTGCTGCTTGCGGTTGCTCAATAGGCTTTCCCTTTGCTTCGTAGGGAATGTTTACGCCTGCAGGAGCTAAGAGAATACTATAATCCGATGTCTTCTCGCTATTCCAAAACTTGCTAAAACGCTTAGAATCTGTCAGGAAAACCTCAAAAGAGGAGTATCCCAAATCGGTGTATGTTACGGCATAATTAGTACCGCGCAAAGCCTCATTTAAGCAATCAATGGTAATAGGCTCGTTATGATTTCCCCTGTACAGAGTCGTAATGGTATCGGTCACTCCCTTCAGGTATTGTGCAATCTCCCGACGAAGGCGTATGCGCACGGCATCCTTACCCTCTGCGTCCTTCTCCACTACCCAAAAATCTTCAAACCGCACATCACGTAGGAAGTGATCAAACGTGTCGTACCCCAGATCCTTATAGGTAGTAGCAAAATAGCTCTCCCTAAGAGCCTCTTCAACAGCCTCGGGCGTTGTCCAACGCTTCTGACCCGTTGGGGCCAAACGCTTAATTGTACTTCTTACAAAATCTACATACTCGTCGAGGCGATTATCATCGTGTTCGCTCTTTTGAGAGCGTATTGTTTCATCATTCATGTTCATTTCTCAATTTCTTTTCTAATCTTACCACCGAATATCAAAGACGGGAAGTATTCTTCGAATGCCCTAGTAAGCGAATCATCAACTGTGCTTCACTCAATGTATAGAGCTGCGCAAAATTATCCTCTATGGAGAGCACCAAGACAGCGGTAGGAGCCTCCGTTTCTTCAAAATAGAAGGGAATTAATGCAACCACCTTTTGCCACTTGCTATTGTATCCGTAGCAAACGGAGTACGGACTGTCTTTCCATGCGGCAAAAGAGATCAGCAAGGCCTTATTCAAAGACTCTTCCATCAGTACCATGGCCTCTTTGTCGCTTAGTAGCTTACTCCGAAGGGCATGCTCTTTATCCCGTCGCTCACGGAACGAAAGATCCTCTGATATCTGCCCTATCTCATCCAATACAGGTATCTGTGCCCTCAGGCTATCGGGGAATAGTCCCGAATGACGCTTTATTAGTTCTCGGCTATTCAGCCTAATGGTATTCAAATCCTGCGGCGGCAATAGTTGCTCGGGAGCCAGTTGCTTGGGACTAAATATAGCGCGATACACAGGCACCCGGGGAAATCCTTGGGCCGTTACCTGCTCAGCACCTACCACAAAGCGCAATACATTCAACTTACGCACATCCTTAATGCCTACAACTATATAAATAGGTTCTCCGGCTTCTGTACGAAGCGAGCTGTCAAAGAGCTCTTCCTCGCCGTGAACAACTCCATTCTTTTGTCGCAGCTGAATGATCAGCATCTCATTGATGAAGCGCTTTATATTCACATACGCTCCGTGACGTCTTTCACCGGAAGTAAAGCACTCTTCATTGCAGAGCTTGAGCAACTCGGCACTCTGCTTGGCTTTCATGTCAATCCTCAGCGTTCCCCGCTCAATAGCTTGCTGACTAATGGTCACGTCCGATGCTGCCTGTGCGCCTTGCTCTTTGCGCGCATTCTGCACTTGGCGAGGTCGCTCTTTATTGCGCTCCTGTGAGGGCTTTCTTTCCGTCTGCTTGCGTAGTGGCTTTTGCGCTGTTTTTTCCTTGGGTTGAGCTCTGTGGGCAGGCGGTACCGGAGTATTTTTTTGCTCTTCGTGCCGTGGCGTTGCTGCAGGTGCCTTCTCTTGCGCCTCTTCCTCCTCCTGAGTGAAGAAATTCTTTACGCGCTGCCAAAATGAAGGTTTATTATTAAAAGCCTTATGCTTTCCCTTGAGTGCGACCCATTGTACCCCATCCTCTTCGTGCGTGTCAAATATTTGCTTGGAGGCCGCTATGAATCGCTTTAATTCCTTGATGTTATTTTCATCAAATATACCCGCATACACTTCCTTTACGAAGTCCTCATTCTCAGTCGATACCCATCCCTGTTTGTCGCTCATGTGCTCTATGGCACTAATAATTCTGTTGATAATGGTTCTATCTCTCATAAAAAATAAAGGGCGTAAGCACCTAAATGCCTACGGATAAATCCAACATAAAATAGGTACGCCGCTTGCGTAATCCTGTTCATACAAAGTTACTTATTTCCTTACTATTAGCATTATATTACGGATATAAGTTTCGGAAAACGAACAAGTTTCTTTGCTCTTCTGGCCAAATGAAAGCGTGTAAACGAGAATAATTTGAACCGAAGGGAAACACGCTTCAAGATGAGAAAAACATCCGCAAAGATGGTCTCTAAAAAAACATCAGTAACTTTCATATAAAACATCTATACCTTTTCGCCAAAAGATCTATATCTTTCGATTGAAACATCCTGATCTTTTTTCGCTCTACGGGAGCTGCTCTATTTCTCTCCGACAGCAGTCCGGAGAAAATACACAATTCTGTGAAGCTACCGAGATAGTTATTAAATGAAAAGAGTAACTTTGGCAACGGAATAAGAACAAATAAGTGTCAAGCCAAAGAGCATGAGACCGCGCAGCTTCATTGTACCAATTCAGCACTTCGTATCACGCAAAACAAATGCGACGGTGCTACTTTTCGTCATGGCCGTACTGGCTGCAATCATTGCCAATACCCCTCTCGTTGACGATTATGAGAAATTTCTCAACTTACCCATTACATTACAAATCGGAGCCTTCAATGTATTCTCCTACCATGGAGAGACAATGAATCTGCTTACTTTCGCCAACGATGTACTGATGGTACTCTTCTTCCTCAACGTTGGCTTGGAGATTAAGCGGGAGGGACTTGTGGGCGAGCTCTCCACCGTACGAAAGGCTTTATTCCCGGTTACGGCTGCCGTAGGTGGGATGATCTTTCCTATTTTGGTTTTCTTCGCCTTCTGCCATACACATCCTGAGTCAAACGGAGCCGCCATCCCTATGGCAACTGACATAGCCTTCTCTCTGGCGGTACTTTTGCTGGTGAAGGGAGTACCTACTTCACTGAAGACATTTCTAACGGCTCTTGCCGTTGCCGATGACTTGGGCGGTATTATCGTAATTGCTGTCTTCTATACCTCTAACATCAACCTGACGATGCTCCTCTATGGTATCGGCGTGATCATTTTGCTTTATTTACTGGGACGCTACGCTAACGTACGACAGCTATGGGTGTACTACTTAGGGCTGCTTTTTGTTTGGATATTCTTCCTCTCCAGCGGAGTACATACTACTATTGCCGGAGTATTGGTAGCGCTTACAGTACCTTCCAAACCGCGCTACGACACCACTACCAGTACAGCGCACGTACGCACCCTTATGTCGCTCTTACATCGGGATGATCAGACCATTAGCAAAGGGACTATTTTGCTGCCTGAAGAGCAAATCAACGTACTTAACAGCATCTCGCATTACTCTTATCACTCTCTAAGCCCCATGCAACGATTAGAAACGCAGCTCACGCCCATAGTGAACTGGCTCATTTTACCGCTCTTTGCATTCGTAAATGCAGGCGTCAAGCTGGGCAATGTAAGCTGGGAAGATCTGGGGGGTATTACTTCGGCTGTGGCTTTAGGCTTAATAATAGGCAAACCGCTCGGGATATTCCTTTTCTCCAAGCTATACCTATGGATCACCCGTACACCAATGCCTGTGGGGATGCACAATAAATCTCTCTTGGGATTGGGCTTGCTTGGAGGATTCGGATTTACAGTTTCACTCTTTATCGCTTCTCTTTCTTATGTGGGACCCGAGAGCCAATTAATGCTCAATGAGGCTAAACTCGGTATCTTTGTAGGAAGTATTTTCTCGGGCATATTCGGCTATCTTTTCCTGAATCACTATTTCAAGAATCACCACGACATACTGGAAGAGCAGAAAGCCAAGAACGTATAATCGCACCCTACACAACGAATGCGTCGAAAGAATAAGTTTGGGCGGCTCTTTCTGCTCATCCTCTCCGCTGTCGTACTCATCCTAGCCTTATACTTTGTACCAATGGAGTGGGGAGGCTTCAGTATGAGGCAAATCGATCTCCTCAGTGCCTTACGTATACAGCAGACTGATTCCACGCTTATTATATCGGAGGAGGAGCCTATACCTGTAGCGAAGGAAGTCTCTCCCATAGACTCTATCCAGCAAAAAAGAGAAGAAGCCGACTCCATACGACACGCCTTAAGCCAAATAAATGCAGCTGCCACAGACTCCCTCACAGAGACCAAAGAGGTCTATTTTGAGGACTTTAATCCCGACAGAAAAGGTCTTGCACATAGCTTTAGTAAGCTGATCCACCACTCCGGACCGCTCTACATGGCCTTTCTTGGCGACTCCTTTATTGAAGCGGATATATTTACTTTGGATGTACGGCGGCTTCTTCAACACCATTTTAGCGGTACCGGTGTGGGATGGATGCCTTTAAGCAGTGGAGTAGCCGGTTATCGACGCGGTATTTCACACCGATTTGGTGGATGGAAAGAGCTTAGTCCACTGACTCATCATAGAAGCGATTACCTGCTCAATCAGCACATCTATCAAGGAACTAACCCCTGGGTTGAGTATTGCCTCCCGGCTGAGTCGGCACCCTTCCATAAGATTTCCATATACTATAAGAGCGAAGCAGAGATACCTTTTACAGCACAAGTGGGCGACAGTGTACTATATGAGACACTCACGCCTTCTGCGCTCCCACAGTGTCATACCATTCACTACACGGGACGGAGGGTTAAGTTGCAATTCACTGATGCCGATGCAGCAACCTTCTATGGGGTGTGCATAGATGGTGCCGAGCAGGGTATAATGGTAGATAACTTTTCACTGAGAAGCTCCTCGGGTACTAACCTATTGGGTATAAACGACCAATCGGCAGAAGCTCTTAACCGACTGCGTCCATATGGACTTATTGTCCTCCAATATGGGATGAACGTAGTATCCAAAGGGGTCTACAAGTACACTTCATACGAAGAAAAACTAGTTCGGGTAATACAAAAACTACAAAAGGATTACCCCCATGCGGATATACTTATTATGGGCGTTTCAGATCGAGCCCAAAAAGGGGAAGGAGGAATGGAAACTATGCCCGAGTTGATCGCTCTTAGGAAAGCACAGCGCAATGCAGCTCAGCGGTGTGGTGTACTCTTTTGGGACACTTTTACCGCTATGGGTGGCACAAACAGCATACTCAACTGGGCAGCTAAAGGCTGGGCAGCTAAGGACTATACGCATATTAGCTTTCGAGGAGGCAGATTCCTGGCGGAGCAGTTTGTGAAAAGCTTCCTCTTCGAAGAGGAGTACTACAGGCAATTAGGTATATGAAAAAGCGACTTCTTTGGGAATTATGTCTGTTACTTCCCTTCTATGTAAATATGGCACACGGACAAGAGATCATACATATTGTACATATCGGCGACAGCCACCTCCAATCCGGCTACATGTCAGCGGCTATTCGCAAAGAGCTTGCTAAGGAGCGACCCCTTGCCGGGTTAGGTCTGATCACCCCTTACCGATTGGCCGGTACAAATGCTCCCGAGTATTACCAAATCACTTCCAATGTACGCTGGAGAGCTTGTAAGATTTCCTACAATAAATGCTGCGACAATACGCCACCGGGGGGTATCTGCATCGCCTGTCAGGGAGGAAAATACACGTTTCATATACGTAGCAAGTCAACACCTTTTGATCAAATAGTCGTTTTCAGAGGGAATGAGACCCCACCCCTCACCACGAAAGGTGCCACTCTTCGCCTCGGCGAAGAGGTTGTGTCGGGCTTTGTGTCTGATACGATTCTTCTGCCCCGTCTGGTATCCTCCATTAGCCTGCACCCCAATAAACCCACTTCTCAGAAAGCGTTGTATGGTAACTTTCTACTCACCAACAACCTTATTCTAAAGGGCTTTCTTTACAGTCCCATTGCTCTTAATGGAGCCATGTATGCCACCTATGATCAACCTGACTTCATCAATGCCTTTAGCCGGTTAAATCCCGACTTAGTAGTGATCTCATTAGGCACAAACGAGATTTTGGCCAAACGCTTCCGAAAGGATACCTTTAAGAGTGAAGTAGATCATTTTATTCGCTCTATTAAGTCCAAACTATCACCACAAAGTCGCATTCTATTGGTTAGCCCGCCCCCCACACTTCTAAAAAACGGACAAGTAAACCCTAATACACGTCTTGTGCGAGAGGCTCTCGCTGAAGAGGCAAGAGAGCTCCGAATAGATTACTTTGACTTGTACCAAGCCATGGAGCAAGACCAAAAGGCCACAGAAAGATATAAGGCGGGAAATTTCTTTGCTTTCGACAGAATACACTTTTCCATTCACGGGTATCAAGTGATGGGTGCTTATGTAGGACATGCCATAGCTGCTTTACTCAATCAATGATTTCGGCACTTACAGACTGGTTTTATTCGTTGGATTTCTCTCGTTTACCGGAGATCCTCACCTATCAGCCGGAGAGGCCTCTGATCTTCTCCTCGGCTCTTTTCTTGCTGCTCTTCCTTGTTTTCTTTACCCTCTACTGCTTCCTAAGGAACACCAAGACGCTACGTATTGTCTATGTAGTGCTTTTCTCTCTCTACTTCTACTATATGAGCAGTGGGTGGTACGTATTACTCCTCATCGCTATGGTCACCAGTGACTTCTTCATTGGGAAAGCCATCTATCGCACTGACCGCCCACACCATAGGAAGCTACTCGTGGCCCTCAGCATCACAATCAATTTAACGATACTAGGGTTCTTTAAGTACTTTAATTTTCTCGGAGCCTTGGGCAGCAACTTGCTCTCTCTCTTGGGGAACCAATTGGGCGTAGCGGCTCTCAGCGGTATTGAATGGCAGGAGCTACCCATCTTCTTACCTGTGGGAATATCCTTCTTCACTTTCCAAACAATGAGCTATATCATTGACATAGGGCGCGGCAAGCTAACCCCTCTTAAGCGGTGGATTGATTATCTTTTCTACGTTTCCTTCTTTCCTCAGCTCGTTGCGGGACCTATTGTGCGTGCCCGCGACTTTATTCCCCAAATACACCGTACCCCACAGCTCACAAAAGGGGAATTGGGCAAAGGACTATACTTAGTACTCATCGGACTCTTCAAGAAAGCCGTTATCTCCGACTATATAAGCATCAACTTCGTGGATAGGGTCTTCGATGCGCCCACACTATACTCCGGAGTAGAAAATCTCATTGCTGCCTATGGCTATACGCTACAAATCTATTGCGACTTCTCAGGCTACTCCGACATGGCTATTGGTATCGCTCTATTCTTGGGCTTCCGCTTTCGCAAAAACTTTGATCTGCCCTTTAATTCAGGCTCTATAACGGAGTTTTGGCGACGCTGGCACATATCCCTTTCTACGTGGCTTAAGGACTATCTATATATACCGCTCGGCGGGAACCGAAAGGGACGCTTCCGCACCTACCTGAATCTCCTGATCACTATGTTCCTTGGGGGACTTTGGCATGGTGCCGCTTCGCGCTTTATCTTATGGGGCACTATGCATGGCGTAGTGTTGGCTTTCGACAAATCGCGCTTTAAGCTATTTCCCCGCTCAAAGGCTACTGCCGCCGAGATGAAGCCATGGTGGCGCATACTCAGTGTACTTCTCACCTTCCACTTCGTTACATTTGCGTTTCTCTTCTTCAGAGCCAAGGATGTGAATGCCGTATGGCTCATGGTAAATCAGATATTCACCAATTTCCATCCGGAGCTGATCATACCTTTCTTTGAGGGGTATTTACCGGTCGCCACACTCATTATTTTAGGCTTTGTACTACACTTCCTTCCCCGCAAAGTACACCGTATATCCGAGCGGGCTGTTACACGTGCGCCTTTTGCGGTTCAGTTGCTCCTCTTTGTCGCACTGGTAATACTCGTATCGCAAGTAAAGAGTGCCGACGTACAGCCTTTTATCTACTTTCAATTCTGATAAAACAAGATTAACAAAAAGATATAGATGTTTTGCTTGGAACATCTATATCTTTTATTTGAAACATCTGTACCTTTCATTTGAAAGATACAGATCTTTTTTTGAGGGGTATTGCACGCTTATTTTCTACGGATAGGAGAGCGTACTTAGCCATATCGTTGCTGCGCTTCATCCCTTCCCAATCCTATTTCCCCACTTTGAGAAAGATTCAGTACCTTTACTACCGGAGTTCGTATACTCACTAATAAAAATCGCTAACAAGCAATTATAAATTCACAGATATACAGAACAAGCTTATTATGAAAAGAGCATTACTATTTGCATCTTTGGTTTTGCTTCTCTTTCCACCGGTAATGAGGGCACAAGTACGTCCGACGACGCCACTCTTGGATGCCACTACCGAAAAACAGCAAGGAGAGTACTTAGCCATTCAGATTTCATCAACCGATTACTTCTGGATAGACTGGGGGAGCGGTGTTCCCAAACGCTATACCAAAGGGAGCTACGGCGAAGAAAATCCGATCTATGATAAAGTATCGGGTAGCAACATCAAGATTTATGGAGAATCTATTTCGCACATCCTTGCGCCTTCAGGTGGATGGACAAAAGCCACAGTCGGACTGTCGCTAAAACTACTGAATATCGACCTGAGCAATAGTTCTCTTGCCCAAATCGATCTTTCGGAAGCAGCCCTTCTAAATTCGCTTAATGTGTCCTCCTGTAAGCTAAAGGAGCTGACTCTCGGCAAGAAGAGTAAACTTACCTATTTATGGGCTCAGGGAAATCAACTATCAACCATAGATTTGAGTGGGTGCAGTAGTCTTCAAAATATTGATATCTCTCAAAATCAACTATCGGGTACTATCTCATTAGGTGCAGCTATTACCAGTGCCGACTTGTCGGATAACAACCTTACGGAAGTACAGCTTGCTCCCGAAAGTCAGATGACTGATCTCTCTATTCGCAACAACCGGTTGAGTAGCTTTTCCATCTCGGGAGTGCCTCATCTGCGTATGCTTGATCTTTTCAAGAATAAGCTCACCTCTGTTAGCCTACAGGGCAAACTGCAAGAGCTGGTCTCCCTCAATTTGGGGAAAAACCAAATTACCCATATCGATCTGACACAATGTACGGAGCTTCGCGGACTAACCCTCTCGTACAACCCAATCAAAAAAATCGATCTTTCTCCCTGTAAAGAGCTTACATCCCTTTCTATTCACCACACCTCGCTTAAGGAGCTTGACCTTTCGCATACCGTTAAATTGAAAAATATTGAGGCCATGAATGGGAAGCTTACCGCTATCGATCTCTCCCCATGCTTGGAATTGATCGAGGTATGGCTCACGCAAAACGCACTCTCAGAGGTGAAACTTGCGCCCAACAATGAGAGACTACTTTGCCTTCAATTAGCAGGGAATAAACTTACCCCCGAATCAATAGAGAGCATTATAAAGACGCTTCCAAATATCTCGGGTGTAACAGTTCCTTCCTATCAAGCTGATTATCTAAAGCATCTCTCTATTCGCTACAATCCTTCTACGGATAAAGTAAACCTAAAGCCTGCACAGGACAAGGGTTGGGTACTCGATGTTCAGCCTAATGAAAGCTATCCCTATCTGTCGTTCACTACGCAGCAGTCTAAAGACGCTGATATAGAGATCTCTGTTACAGCCCCCACAGGGAGTGACATTCAATTCTGGGGTAATGAACAAAAAACAGTTAAGGCGGAGAGTGCTACTACCACACTCAAAGAGGTTACTGTGCAGGATCAACAATCATACTGCTTGGAGAGCAAGGCTACGAAGCTCGATTTTTCCAAAGCTAATTTGTCGGAAATTGAACTCTACCATTGTAGCGACTTAAGCTCCCTACAAGTACAAGGAGGGAGCCTTACGGCTTTGGATCTATCACAAGCTCCCCAATTAAAAGAGCTTTACTGCCTGCAAAATAGCATCTCTGCCCTATCAATGACAAAGCTAATCGAGTCTCTGCCCGACAGAAGTGCTTCAAATGACGGACTTCTTTATGCCATGCATCTTGACCAAACTTTGGAAAAGAATATCTGCACAAAAGAGCATGTAGACAAGGCAAAACTAAAGGGTTGGAGCGTAAAAGCCTGGGACCCCACCAAAGCGCAATATGTAGACTATGTACCTGCCGCTGTACCGGTATCAAACTTCCTTACATTTACGACCGAGAAAGCAATTGGCGAAACTGTAAAGATTGCCGTAATGGCTAACGGAGAGGTTACGGCTACCGGACTCAAAGAGGCCATTAAAGCAGATGGATCATTTAATACCTATACGATTACCGATCCATCCATCACCCTTAATGGAGATATAGTCCTATTGTATTGTAATCAGAATAAGCTGACGGCTTTGGATATTTCTCATTGTCCTAACCTGAAGATGCTTGAGTGCTTCAACAATAAACTAACCGAGCTTGATCTTTCAAAGTCAGGGCAACTACAGTTATTGAGAGCGTGGCTGAATCAGTTTACAAACTTGGACTTAAGTAATTGTACCGAACTTCAGAAATTGTATTGTCAGCAAAATAAACTGACTTCATTAGATGTAACAAAAAATACGAAGCTGACCTACTTGTGGTGCCAAGTAAACCAGATTTCATCGCTTGATGTTACGCACTGTCCCCTTCTGTTAGGCTTGCAATGCGGTGGCAACAAGCTATCTTCACTGGATGTATCCAAGTGTCCCAATTTGTGGAATCTCTATTGTGAAGAAAATCAATTAGCCGGATTGGATGTGACCAAAAACAAAGCACTTAAGCATTTGTGGTGTAGCGACAATCCTATTTCCTCCTTAGATATATCCGCATGTAAGAAAATGGAGCAATTATACTGCTACAACAACCAATTAACTGCATTAGATGTGACCCAGTGTCCGAATTTGAAGAGATTGGAGTGCAGTAACAATGAGATAAGCGCCTTAGATATCTCTAATTGCCCCAAGTTATTGTCACTCTCGTGTGAAGATAACCGTATGGGTTGTAGCGCAATGGAAGCAATTGCCATACAGTTACCTATGAGAACTATCGATGATGATGCGGCTCTATTCGCTGTTACTGAAGAGGAAATGAATGCAGCTCCGGGGAATGGAAACGTAATGACAAAGCATGCGGTTGAAATAGCGAAGGCGAAAAATTGGATTTCCTACTACATAGAAACTGAAACGGAAGATGAGATAGAGTACGCAGGACTAGATGGGTTCTGTACCGACAATGCTATTTCCTTTGCAGTAACAGTTTCGAAGGATGTTAACGGATTGGTAACAGTCAAAGGTGCCAATGACCTTAATGCTGTGCCTTATGGTACAGAGCTTACTGTAGAAGTAGCTCCCGAAGCCGGTTATGAACTGGATAAGCTGATGGCTAACGAGGAGGATATCACCGCAACCAAGCGCTTTATAGTGAAGAGTAATGTAAAAGTTACCGCTACATTCAAGGTCGGTACCGAAGCAGTTGCACGCGAAGGCATTGCCCTCTACCCGAATCCCGCCAGCAGCGAAGCAAACTTATTCGGAGTAGCTCCACAAGGTGAAGTAAACGTGTACGGAACGGATGGAGCACGTCTCCTAACCATTACCGCTGATCAAAGCGGACACGCTGTATTGCTCGTAGAGGGACTTCCCGAAGGCAACTACTTGGTTACTTTCCGTGATGCTATGGGTGTACTGACTACTCGTCAACTAACCATCAAGCGGTAAAGAATTAAGCACCTACTAAGCGGCTGCGTCCCTCAAGGAGACACAACCGCTCCACAAAAAGATACGTATCTTTCAATCGAAAGGTACGTATCTTTCGTTTGAAACATCTGTATCTTTTTAGCAAAAGATACAGATGTTTTTTAGGAATAGATAGGCCTATTCTCGAGGGGTAGGAATGCCATTTAGTCCTTTAGCTTGTATGAAGCGCAGGATATGCTGACAGAAAGACAGATAACAACCGTTCCAATTTTACTTCTGAAAAGAATTATTTTTTTATTTTGAGCACATTCTCAAGAGTTATTTCTTATATTTGTCTCAATGCAAGAAAATACTGTTATTTCGAAACATAATACAAATAAAATATATTGGTTAAGAGAAGAAAAGACAAACAACATGGAAACTAAACTGAGAAACAGACTTCTGTCTGTAGCATTCCTACTGCTCTTTGCTCTGCCCGCTTCGGCACAGAGCATTACCTTCACCACAGCAAAAAAGGTGGGCGAAAAAGTAACGCTAACCATAAAGGCCACCAATGGGCCGGTCACTGCGACAGGACTTACTGAAAAGATAGTTGCCGATGCGAGCGAACAGACCTATACCCTCACTTCACAAACTATTACACTTGATGGTCCAATCGAGGTATTTAAATGCGACCATAATAAGTTAACTAATTTGGACATAGCTAAAGGTGCCGACATGATCCGTTTGGAGTGTCAGGATAATAACTTAACCTCATTCACTTTTGCCAATTGTCCCAAGTTAGAGGTTCTATGGTGCTTCAACAATAAGCTTTCGGCATTAGATGTCTCAGATTGCTTAAATCTAAAAGACCTATTATGCTCCGGAAATAACATAACTTCATTAGACGTATCGAAGTGTTTGGGTTTGAAAAAACTCTCTTGCGAAAGCAATAAAATAACCACTTTGGATGTATCAAAGCACGATAATCTCACTCATTTATGGTGCCAAGAGAATAAATTAACTTCACTGAATGTAGCTGAATGTCCTAACCTTGTGAGGGTTTCTTGTCAGGGTAATCTACTCAATTGTACCCAGATGGAGAACTTAGCTATTGCATTACCACAACGAGGTCAATCAGACTATGCAGCTTTTGAATGCATCCTGGAGACTGAAAAAATGGCAATGAACGGGAGTGGCAATGTAATACTGAAAAGCTCAGTGGATATTGCGAAATCAAAAAAATGGAGCGTATATTGTGTAGCTTCTTATAGCTGGCCTCCACGTGAGGAATATGCAGGTAGAGACGGCACCTGTGCAGATTACAAACCTAAAGCAAATATTATACTTACAACCGAGAAGGCTGTCGGCGAAAAGATAAGGATGACCATAAAGGCCAATGGAGAGGTAACCGCAACCGGACTGAAAGAAGCTATAAAGTTGGGTAAAACTACTACTTACACACTTACCGCACAAAAGATAGAGCTTACCGGCGATATACTTGAATTGACTTGTAAGTCCAATAAGATGAGCGAAATTGCTCTTAATAACTGTGCCCACCTCACCTCGCTGAAATGCGGTGGTAATGAATTAACTGCATTAGACTTATCTTGGTGCCCTGCACTATCTTATGTGGATTGTCAGAGAAATAAAATAGCCACTCTGACCATTCCTAAAAATTCATCCGTGTCTTATTTGGATTGTCAGCAGAATAAGTTAACAGAGATAGACCTTGCCAATTGTACCGCACTCAGCGCCCTTGATTGTAATACCAACGAATTAGCATTTTTGGATTTTTCCAAGAACAAGGAGCTTATGGGGCTTCAATGCTACAACAATAAGTTGAGTCTAATAAACTTGGCAGAATGCGCTAAACTGGAATTCCTCGCTTGCGGTATCAATAGTTTATCATTGCTCGATATAACCGGGTGTCCTAATATATCCAAACTGTTTTGTCAACGTAATTCATTGACCTCTTTAGACCTCTCTTCAGCTTCTAAGTTGGAAGAATTAGACTGCGGAGAAAACAATCTTAGTACACTTGACGTATCAGCTTGCATTAATCTGAAAGAGCTGCATTGCTACAAAAATCAGCTCTCCTCAATAGATATTTCAAAGAATACGGAATTGCTGGTTATCAGTGTATTCAGCAACCAACTGACTGCTTTGGGCCTGTTGAATAATGCGAACCTCATGCAAATACTTTGCTTTGATAATAAGCTTTCTACGTTGGATGTTTCTCCATGCTCCAAATTGGAGTGGCTCTGGTGCTTCTCCAATCAAATGACGGCCTTGGATATATCTCATTGTGATAATCTGGTGGATTTGAAGATTCAAAACAATCTTTTGGGTTGTTCTGCTATTGAATCAATCGCAGAAAAACTTCCTCAAAAGACAATGGGAATAACCGGCACCTTCATTGCCCTTACCGAAGCGGAAATAGAGGCAGAACCCGGTGCAGGTAATGTTGTGACGGCCCATGCCGTTAACCTGGCTAAAGAGAAAAGTTGGAACACATACTCTATTGATCCGGCGACAGAAATCAAGACAATGTACGAAGGACGGGAGGGCAATTGTACCGACAATGCTCTTTCCTTTGCAGTAACCGTATCAGAAAATGCCAACGGACGTGTAACGGTTAAAGGTGCTGCCAACCTTGAAGCTGTGCCTTATGGTACAGAGCTTACCGTGGAAGTGGCTCCGGAAGCCGGTTATGAGCTGGATAAGCTGATGGCCAACGAGGAGGATATCATTGCTACTAAGCGTTTTGTAGTAAAGAGCAATGTACAAGTTACCGCTACGTTTAAGACCGGTGCCGAAGCTGTTGCACGCGAAGGCATTGCCCTCTACCCGAATCCCGCCAGCAGCGAAGCAAACTTATTCGGAGTAGCTCCACAAGGTGAAGTAAGCGTGTACGGAACGGATGGGGCTCGTCTCCTAGCCATTACCGCTGATCAAAGCGGACACGCTGTATTGCGCCTGGAAGGACTTCCCGAAGGCAACTACTTGGTTACTTTCCGCGATGCTATGGGAGTTCTGACTACCCGTCAACTAACCATCAAGCGGTAAAGAATTAAGCACTTACTAAACGGCTGCTTCCCTCAAGGAGACGCAACCGCCTCACAAAAAGATACGTACCTTTCAATCGAAAGGTACGTATCTTTCGTTTAACCCCTCCACACATACCGCAACAGAGAGGAACAACATGACTGCATAAAGAGATAGTGTTGACATTGTACCTTAGCACAATACCAACTAATAGACACATATCTTTATTTTTAGTTTGGTCTATAAGAAAACAATAACTACTTTTGTCCGGTAGTAGAGAATATAAGTTGACTAATGACTATCTCTGCACAAAAGAATTGGACAAATTGTTTTACAAACAACGTAACATGGTCCGCTTTCTCTTTGGCAACATATGCTCTCGGGAAAGCGAGTCGCACGCTCTGTGCCTGCTTATCTCTCGCTACGCCTTACGATACAAAGAACATTATACATAACGCAATCATTTTAAGAAATCACTTGTAGTATGAAAAAGATTATTCCTTTACTATTTATGCTGCTCTTCGCAGTGGCCTGTCAAGATCCAAAGCCGGAGCCAACCCCAGAGCCTACGCCAACCCCTACTCCGACACCGGTACCCAATCCAACGCCGAAGAATAGCTTTAAAGCCATATTTACGGCAAACCCATCCACGTTTAGCGCACAAGGCGGTGATGGGGTTGTAGAGGGTACCCTGCAAGAGTTCTCCCCCGAGGGAAAGATGATTTCAGAAAAACAACTCAAGAAAGAGCAATTTACCATCGCACTCAAAGCCGGAGATGCTACCCAAATCATCATTGACGATGCCGCCAAAACGTTTAAAGTAGCTGCAGGTAAGGCCGAAGCGCTCTTTACTTTGGAAGCTAAGGTTACCGTACCGGAGAACCTAACTCAGGAACTTACTATCAAACGCGACAAAGAGAAAGAAGCGAAACCCAACGGCAAAACCCCTTTGGAATATGTGGCCGAGTACAATATGAACCCGGAGGGAACGGCATTCGTTACAACGCATGCTACGGATGTGAGTGGATACTTTACCTTTGAAGAGGCCTGTACAAAGTTTAAGGATATCACCATTAACGGGAAGAAGTACCATCTGCCTTCCAAGGATGAATGGCTAGCCCTCTTCCCGATGTACGCAGAAACTGATTATGTGAATTTTGGTGTTTACGTAACATTTAACGATATCTCTGAGACTACTATGGTCAATGGCGAAAGCGTAACCTCAACTAATGATTATAGAGGAAATGCCAAAGGCACTGCGTATGCACTTCGTTTCAAATGCACTGAGTGGCTCTCTGCTTGGAAGTATGAGTACACAAAAGTGGATGGATTCCAAGTACTTAAAATAACAACCCGTCCTGTTGGCAGCTCTGTAACGGTTGAGGATATTATGAAACCCGACTTCTGGGAGTCAGACGCAGAAAAGGATGTAGTGCGCATATTCCCGGCTTCCGGCTTCATGTCATATGGCTCGTTGTCAGACAGAGATGCTTTGGGCCGCTTCTGGTCCTCAACAGTATATGATTCAATACGAGGATGGTTCGTAAACTTCAACCTGTCAGCCGCCAGAGTACGTAGGAATGACAGCAACTATGGATTTACCATTCGGTTGTTTGAAACCCCAAACGTACAATAAGGCGCTATACAAAATTGAACTTCAAATAGAGGTCATCAGCATATACCTATAAGAACAACGTATTAGGAACAAAATAAAAATAAATGAGAAGTCATTTTACAAACAAACTGCTACTGGTGGGGGGCCTACTGCTCTTTGCCCTGTCCGCATCGGCACAGAGCATAACCTTCACCACAGCAAAAAAACCCGGGGACATGGTCACGTTAGAAGTACGGGCCAATGGAACTGTTACGGTAGAAGGTATTGATGGGAAATTCTATACTGATGGGGATTCCCACGACTACAAGTTAACCAGCAGCACCGTAAAGATAAGTGGGGATATCACTCACTTCGACTGCACAAACAACAAGATCACCGGTCTATCGGCCAGTGGCAACTCTCTGCAAACCATATACTGCTTAAACAATGAAATAAGCTCTTTGGATATATCCCAATGCAGTAATCTTGAAAGACTTTTCAGTCACGGTAATAAATTGGAGCAATTAGATGTAACTGCCAATAAGCAACTGAAGGTGCTTACCTGTTCCGACAATTTACTTTCTACGCTGAATATCTCCAACAACCTTTTGCTCAATAGGGTAGTATGTGATCGGAATAAACTAACCGCCTTAGATCTATCAAAGAATACTAAGCTGAATACTATATCCTGTATCGACAATCAGTTAACTTCTTTAGACGTGTCGTCTTGCCCCGCTCTGAAAACCCTCAATTGCATGGGGAACCGACTCACAACAATTGGCTTGGCTGACAATAATGTATTGCAGGAGCTTGGGTGTAGTGTCAACTGTATAAAGGCAGAGGGTATGACCTCTCTGATTGCCGCTCTTCCTACCGTACAAGGTGGCAATATCTTTGTGATTAACCTTAAGGATCCTAAGGAAGAGAATGTTTGTACTAAAACCAATGTAGCCAAGGCAAGAGCAAAGGGCTGGCAGGTATATGACTCTAACTATAAGGTCTACGAAGGGAGTGCCGATAAGGTAGAGCCTCAGCTGACATTTACTACTACCACTGCAATAGGCGGAGAAGTAGATTTACTCATCGTAGCGAACGGCCCCGTAACAGCCACAGGCTTGGAAGGAGCTATTACACCCGGAGGAAAGAAATCATATAAGCTTACAGCACAGACGGTAACCCTTAAAGGCGACATAACAGAGTTTAGTTGTACGTCAAATAACTTGAGTGCATTGGATCTATCAAATTGTACCAACCTTCAAGTACTGGACTGTGACAACAATGACTTAACCACTTTAGACTTGTCTAAGAACAGTAAAATAGAAAACGTCAGATGCACCAAAAACAACCTGACTTCACTAAATCTATCGCAATGCAATGCATTAATACGCCTTACTTGCTATAAAAATGAACTGACTGCTTTGGATTTATCCTCCTGCAAGAGTCTAGGATTCCTATATTGCCAAGAGAATGAGCTAACCGCACTGGATCTTTCTTCTTGTCCCAGCCTGATGCAATTGTATTGCTACAGCAATAAGCTGGCATCATTGAATGTATCGAAGTGTATGGCCTTGCAGGCTCTTCTATGTTATAGAAACAACCTGACTTCTTTGGATCTATCTCAGTGCGAAAGCATTAAGAACGTATATTGCCAGTCCAATAGTTTGACGGACTTAGATGTATCGAACTGTTTCGGCATACAAGAGCTGAATTGCTCGGAGAATAAGTTGTCACAGCTTACTATTTCTCCCTCCTCCACGCTCAACTACTTGTCTTGCCAGAAGAATCTGCTGAATTGCTCTGCTACTGCTGCTATTGTAGAAGGGTTGCCACAAATGACTGCCGAAAAGAAAGGAAGCTTTGTAGTACTCTCTGAGAGCGAATTGAATAGTGATGAGAATAATATCATCTACAAAGATGCAGTAGAGAAGGCACAAAATAAAAATTGGCTTGTGACTTATATGTCGGCAACGTACGAATACCTCCCCTACGCCGGACGAGAAGGTTCATGTGGAGGTGGTACTACAGACAAAAATAAGATCTCATTCACAACCGAGAAGGCTGTCGGCGAAACTATAAGCTTGGCAGTAAAGTCCGGAGGAGAAGTTATTGCTACCGGTATAAAGGAAAAGATTGTTGCCGATGGCAAAAATCAAACTTACACACTGACTGCACAGACGGTTACGTTGCAGGGAGACGTGGAAGTATTTAAGTGCAACTACAATGCGTTGACCTCCCTCGAGTTCTTTGGTGCCGAAATGCTTAAAGAGATAAGCTGCTCCGGCAATAAGTTAACTACCTTGGATGTCAAAGGCTGTCCGAACTTAGAAAACTTGACCTGCGCAACTAACCAGATTACTGCTCTTGACCTTTCTGCATGTAATAAGCTTATAAAGGTTTTATGTCACGCCAATCAACTGACCGAGCTTAATCTATCGGCATGTCCCAGCCTACAATTCGTTTGGTGTCAACGCAATCAAATTGCCTCCTTGGATCTTTCTAATTGTAAGAATCTGCAAAAGCTTAAGTGTGGTGACAATAAGCTATCTACTTTAGATATCACCTCATGCGAAGCACTTACTGATTTGTTTTGCGAAGGCAACCAACTAACCAAATTGGATGTTTCTAATTCTACCAAATTAATTCATCTGTGGTGTAGTGCTAATATGCTGACCGATCTGAATATTTCAGGGTGTGAAAGCTTAACCCAAGTGTATTGCTATACAAATAAATTGGTTTCCATAAAAGCATCACAATGCCCTAAACTGACTCATCTATGGTGTAGCAACAATGAACTAACTACATTAGATATTTCTCAGTGCCCGAGTCTAAAGCAGTTGTACTGCTACGACAACAAACTCACTGCCATCGATCTGTCTAAATGCCCGAATCTTATTTCGCTGGAATGCTATAAGAATCAAATTAAGACATTAGACTTCTCTAAGTGTCCCCAGATCTGTTTCGTTTATTGTGAAGATAACCGGATCGGCTGTACACAAATGGAAGCAATCGTAACCTCACTTCCTCAACGACAGCTTGACGATGATGCTACATTCAT
This sequence comes from Porphyromonas miyakawae, assembly GCF_045865415.1. NCBI lineage: Bacteria > Pseudomonadati > Bacteroidota > Bacteroidia > Bacteroidales > Porphyromonadaceae > Porphyromonas > Porphyromonas miyakawae. The sequence goes on along the minus strand of NZ_BAAFSF010000001.1, from coordinate 97,859 downwards.
TGCCGTTACCGCTAATGAAGATCAGAATCCCAATACCGGGAATGTGATCACTAAACATGTGGTAGGAATGGCCAAATCCAAGAATTGGGCTGTATTCTCTGTGATCAATGCCGGGGATGATGAAGTAACGCCTTACGAAGGTCGAGACGGCAATTGTACCGACAATGCTCTTTCCTTTGCAGTAACCGTATCAGAAAATGCCAACGGACGGGTAACGGTTAAGGGGGCTGCCAACCTTGAAGCAGTGCCTTATGGTACAGAGCTTACCGTAGAAGTAGCTCCGGAAGCCGGTTATGAGCTGGATAAGCTAATGGCCAACGAGGAGGATATCACTGCTACCAAGCGTTTTGTAGTAAAGAGCAACGTAAAAGTTACTGCTACATTTAAGACCGGTGCCGAAGCTGTTGCACGCGAAGGCATTGCCCTCTACCCGAATCCGGCCAGCAGCGAAGCAAACTTATTCGGAGTAGCTCCGCAAAGTGAAGTAAGCATATACGGAACGGATGGAGCACGCCTCCTAACCGTTACTGCTGATCAAAGCGGACACGCTGTATTGCGACTGGAAGGACTGACCGAAGGCAACTACTTGGTTACTTTCCGTGATGCTATGGGTGAGCTGACTACCCGTCAACTAACCATCAAGCGGTAAAGAATTAAGCACTTACTAAGCGGTTGCACTTCCTTAAAGGGAAGTAACCGCTCCACATAAAGATACGTATCTTTCAAACGAAAGGTGCGTATCTTTCGTTTTGACCTCCCCACTCATACCGCAGCAGAGAGGAACAATTTGACTGCATAAAGAGACAGTGTTTGGCATTGTAGCGAGATAATTACTAACTAATAGACACATATTTCCAATCTTATATATCTTTTCTTCATTTTTAGTTTTGTCTAAAGGGGAAAATGGCTATCTTTGTCTAGTAGTGGAAGACATAAGTTGACTAATGACTATCTCTGCACGAAAGAATGGGACACATAGTTTTATAAACAACTCGCCCGGGATCTCTTCCTCTTTAGCAACGTGGGTCGCACGCTCTGTGCCTGCTTTTCTGTCGCTACGCCTTACGATACAAAGAACATTATACATAACGCAACCATTTAAGAAATCACTGCTAGTATGAAAAAGATTATTCCTTTACTATTTATGCTGCTCTTCGCAGTGGCCTGTCAAGATCCGAAGCCGGTACCCGAGCCTACGCCAACCCCTACTCCGACACCGGTACCCAATCCAACGCCGAAGAATAGCTTTAAAGCCATATTTACGGCAAACCCATCCACGTTTAGCGCACAAGGCGGTGATGGAGTTGTAGAGGGCACCCTGCAAGAGTTCTCTCCCGAGGGAAAGATGATTTCAGAAAAACCGCTCAAGAAAGAGCAATTTACCATCGCGCTCAAAGCCGGAGATGCTACCCAAATCACCATTGACGATGCTGCCAAAACGTTTAAGGTAACTGCAGGAAAAGACGAAGCACTCTTTACTTTGGAAGCTAAGGTTACCGTGCCGGAGAACCTGACTCAGGAACTTACCATCAAACGCGACAAGGAAGAAAAGAAACCTGAAGTCAAAACTCCCTTGATGTTTGTTACCGAATACAACCTGGATACAGACGGTACAGCATTCGTAACCACGCTTTCCACGGAGGGGAGTGGATTCTTTACCTTCGATGAAGCCGTTGCGCAGTTTAAGGAAGGTATCACCATTGACGGTACGAAGTACCATCTGCCCTCCAAGCAAGAGTGGCTATCCATTGTACCGGAATACGCAAGGCAGGATTATGTCAATTTTGATTTGAACGTAACATTTGACAATGTTTCTGAAACCGTAGTCATCAATGGCGAGACCGTAACCTCTACAAATGATTACAGAGGCAATGTGAACGGCATTGCGTATGCACTGCGTTTCAAAGGCACTGAGTGGCTCTCTGCGTGGAGATATGAATTCACAAAGGTGGATGGCGTACAGGTACTTAAAATAACCGCCCGCCCCGTGGATAGCTCTATAAAGATTGAGGATGTTATGAAACTCCCCTTCGAGGAAGCCAAAACAGAAATGATTGCGGTACGCCTATTCCCGGCTTGTGGTTTTACCTTGAAGGGAGAAAAAAGAAGCGTTGGGTCCTATGGATATTATTGGTCTTATTCCGATGATGGTCCCGGCTACGGATGGGCAATGAACTTCCGTGCTACTATGGCCGATGTGTACGCAGAATATGGAAAAAAGGGTATGTCAATCCGACTTTTTCGTGCACAATAACAAGTAAACCCCATTACTAAGCGGTAACGCTCCCTCTACAAAAAGATACGTATCTTTCAATCGAAAGGTACGTATCTTTCGTTTGAAACATCTGGATCTTTTTAGCAAAAGATCCAGATATTTTTTTAGGCGTAGAAATGCCATTTTGCCCCTCAGATTGTATGAAGCGCAGGATATGTTGACAAAAAGACAGTGAACAATTGATCTATTTTTACTTCTGAAAAGAATTATTTTTTCATTTTAAGCACATTATCAAGATTTATTTCTTACATTTGTCTCAACGCAAGAAAATAGCATTATTTCGAAACATATTACAAATAAAATATATTGGTTAAGAGAGGAAAAGACAAACAACATGGAAACTAAAATGAGAAACAGACTTCTGTCTGTAGCACTCCTACTGCTCTTTGCTCTGCCCGCTTCGGCACAGAGCATTACCTTTACCACCACAAAAAACGTAGGCGATAAAGTAAAACTGGCCATCACAGCAAATGGGGCGGTTACCGCTACGGGACTTACGGAAAAGATAATCGCTGATGGGGAAACACAAACCTACACCCTCACTTCGCAAACTATAAAGATTGAAGGGGCGGGTATTCAGGAATTTGATTGTTCCGGTAACAATATAAATGCTCTTGAATTATCTAAATGCGATAACCTAAGTTCGTTATACTGCTTTGATAATGAAATAACTAAATTAGATGTTTCGGCTTGCGCCAAGCTATGGGGACTATATTGTGGCAATAATGCTTTGACAGAATTGAACATCTCGGGATGTACCAAGCTGGGCGAACTCTTTTGCTTTAAAAATAAATTAACCACCCTGGATGTATCTTCCTGCACTGAGCTTACCGAGTTCTCCTGCTACACGAACCTACTCACCTCGTTGGATGTATCCGGACACGGTAAATTAAGCGAATTCAACTGCTACAGCAATAAATTAACCGATCTATCCCTTGCTTCTTGTAATGGCCTCTTATGGCTTGCTTGTGAAGACAACCATTTGAGCTGTGAGAAGATGGAAAAAGTAGTGCAAGAGCTTCCCCAAAGAACCTCCTACTTCATGGGCTCCTTCAATGCTCTTACCGATGCGGAAAAGAATGCTACTGAGGGAGAAAGAAACATCCTAACCAAAGACAACGTTCAAGTGGCCGTTAGCAAAAACTGGGATGTCTTTTCCGTTCCTACAGCAGGTTCTTATACCCACACAGCCTTTGAAGGGCTGGAAGGCACCTGTGCCGATTACCAACCCAAAGCAAATATTACACTCACAACCACTAAGGAGGTGGGTACAACGATTAAGCTGAAAATAAAAGCAAATGGAGCTGTCACAGCGCAAGGGATCAAGGAAGATATTGTCTTTGATATGGCTAACGACTATACCCTTACCGCACAAACTGTAACGCTTAGTGGCGATATAACATTTTTCGACTGCCACACCGCACAAGTATCCTCTCTGAGCCTCGACTGCGCCAACCTAAGTACATTCTCTTGCGAAAACAACGAACTAAAGGAACTCGATGTATCTAAATGCCCTAATCTGAGCGATTTTTGGTGCTATAAGAATCAGTTAACCAAGCTAAATGTATCGGGATGCAGCAAGCTCGATTACATCAACTGCTCGAAGAACCAACTATCTTCTTTGGATATCTCTTCATGTGGCGTGCTCAGAGTGCTGTATTGCCATGGCAACGCATTAACCAAGCTGGATTTGAGTCAGTGTCCCAAACTAAAAGAACTGAGATGCCATCAAAATAAACTGACTGAATTAGACTTGACTACTTGTGCCAATTTGGAAAAGCTAACCTGCGCAGAAAATAAGTTAACGGCTTTGGATGTGTCCCAATGTACTAAACTATTTCAAGTATGGTGCTATGACAACCAAATAGCCTCCCTTGATATGTCTAAATGCAGCAATCTGGAATGGCTCATTGCGTATAAAAACCGCTTGACCTCCGTAAACCTAGCCGGATGTGAGAAATTTTCCTTTATCTCATGCGAAGAGAACCTCTTAGGATGCTCCGCTTTAGAGGCTATAGCTGATGCATTACCCGATAGGACATCACTAGCCACAGGCGCACTGGATGCCGTAACAGCAGATGAAAGAGACATAGCTCCGGGTAGCGGCAATGTATTGACACAGCATGCAGCCCAGGTAGCAAAAGAGAAGAATTGGTATGTGCATTATCTTGAAGCTGCCGGCTCTGATAATGCCACTGACTATGATGGACGAGGCGGAAACTGTACCGATAATGCATTTTCCTTTGTAGTAACCGTTTCGAAGAATGCCAATGGATTGGTAACGGTCAAAGGGACCAAGGACCTTAACGCAGTGCCTTATGGCACAGAGCTTACCGTGGAAGTAGCTCCAGAAGCCGGTTATGAACTGGATAAGCTGATGGCTAACGAGGAGGATATCACCGCAACCAAGCGTTTTGTAGTGAAGAGCAATGTAAAAGTTACCGCTACATTTAAGAATGGTGCTGAAGCTGTCACACGCGAAAATATTGCCCTCTATCCGAATCCCGCAAGCGATGAAGCAAACTTATTCGGAGTCGCTCCTCAGAGTGAAGTAAGCGTGTACGGAACGGATGGGGCACGCCTCCTAACCGTTACTGCTGATCAAAGCGGACACGCTGTATTGCTCGTAGAGGGACTTCCCGAAGGCAACTACTTGGTTACTTTCCTTGATGCCATGGATGTACTGACGACTCGTCAACTAACCATCAAGCGGTAAAGAATTAAGCACTTAATAAGCGGCTGCTTCCCTCAAAGGAAACGCAACCGCTCCACAAAAGGGTACGCACCTTTCCATGGGAAGGTGCGTATCTTTCGTTTATCCTCTACAGAGCAATCCAACCCCTTAGCTGCAACAGTTGTCACCCATACTCCATTTCCGGTCCACATAGAACTTTCGGGAGAGGCTCTATAAGGCTTCACAGCGTTTTAGGAATAGTTAATTGGCGGCATCGGATACTCGTTTTCTTCATAAACTGTTTGAAAAGAAAGAGGTTTTTGGCAGAACGAATATTTATTACTACATTTCGCGCGTTTAAGAGAATGTTGCTTGAGAAAATGCCTATAAAATATATTTTATAATTACGAATTGATATAGTAGTGAATATATTTTATGATATTGTGTTTGCTTAATAAACACCATTTCAATGCGTATTCCTATCTATTCCACCGCCCATTTGTAGCGAAGGAATTAGGATTAAAAGTAAGAGAAAGCGCATTTCTTATTGAAAAGGAGCTAAGTATTGATGTATAAAGAAGCTCATTGATTATGAAAAAACTTACAGGAAAGAATATCAGAGGAGTCCGTTGATGCCGTAAATACGCTATGCTTGGTGGAGATACTTGGTATAGTTCTAAAATCCACTTCTTTTGTTTATCAAGATTATTGCTGTGTATTTACGGCTTAGCATTTGAAGAAAAGAAACTATTTCTTTTAGGCATATCCTATAGAATACACTAAATAGTACATAAACTATGCAAGCGAAGTAATAATACATGTAAGTACAAAAAACAATATGAAAACAAATATTATACATAAATTGCTGCTTTTGGCAGCTGCTTTTGTCTTTGCTCTATCCGCATCAGCACAAAGCAATAATACAACAAGCATTACCCTGACTACAACGAGCCAACCGGGAGAGACTATACGCCTACTGATAAAGGCAAATGGCCCTGTAGTTGCCGAAGGAATTAATGGGACTGTAAAAACCGATAGTGTATATTATTCCTATCCTATCACCGATAAGACGATCAAATTCGTGGGAGATATTACTAACATCGGCTGCCATTCAAGCAAACTCACCAATATAGATCTTATCAACTGTACAAATCTGGAATCACTAGTTTGTTGGAATAATCAATTGACTTCTTTGGATGTTTCTCAATGTCCAAAACTCAGCTATATTGATTTTCAACGTAATAAAGTTTCAACATTGGATGTTTCTAACTGTACTAAGCTTCAGTACCTATCTTGTAACAATAATGAACTTACATCCATTAAAGGAATCAAGTCTACGGCACTTACTGAAATAGCTTGCTACAGCAACCAAATTTCCTCTCTTGATGTCTCTCTTTGCAAAAACCTCAAGATACTAAAATGCCACAGCAACAACATAACAGATTTGGACCTTTCAGATCACACTCTTCTGAAACAATTATTCTGCTATAGCAATAAACTCAAGTCTCTGAAGATAAAGAATTGCCTTTCTCTAAAAAAGGTTTCTTGCGGTAGTAATTTGCTAAATTGCTCAGTAATGGAAGAAATCGCAGCAAACCTTCCTCAAAGAGACCTTAAAGATAATGCCTCTTTTGATGCTATTACTGATGCCGAAAAAGACGCAGATTTAGAAACTTGCAACGTACTCACAACACATGCAGTAGGTGTTGCCAAGGCTAAAAACTGGAAAGTATATTCCTCTGCTACACCCGGTGCCTATAAGAAAACTGAATATGCCGGACGCGATGTCACCTGTACAAACAATAGCTCCAAAATCACATTTACAACTGATAAAAAAGTTGGAGAAACCATTAAAATAATGCTCACAGCAAAAGGAGACGTATCGGTTACCGGACTGAGTGGTGCAGAAAAAATTGCGGTCGCTTATTATGGAGAGTATAAACTGACATCGCAGACGGTTACATTAAGTGGTGAAATACTATCTTTCGGATGTAACAAGGGGCAGCTAAAGACGCTTGATGTCTCTGAATGTCCCTCATTAACTTGGATTGATTGCTATGGCAACAACCTAACTCAATTAGATGTATCCAACTGCCCTGAATTGATTCACTTGTATTGTAATGCCAATCAATTGACTGCTCTTGATGTAACAAAGTGCCTAAAGATGAAAGAATTAGATTGCTATAACAATAAAATTACCTCCTTAGACCTATCCAAAAATACAGAGCTGACCTCTCTATTCTGTTATGCAAATCGATTAACTTCCTTGGACCTCACAGCGTGTAAAGAAATGAAGCATTTGTCGTGCTATGCGAATAGTCTAAACGCTTTAAAGATCCAGAATTCCACAAATCTAAGAGGATTGGAGTGTAGCGGTAACAAACTAACCTCATTAGATGTAACAAATTCACCTAACTTAATTAACCTTGCATGTTCCGGGAATTTACTCACCAACTTAGATATATCGAAATGCTCACTACTCAGTACCCTATTTTGTGATGGAAATAATATCAAATGCTCCGAAATGGAGAAGATAGCCATTGCTCTTCCCCAAAAGAAATCCGGGCTAACGGGAGATTTTATCGCAGTCACTGAAGCTGAAAAGAATAGCGATACACAAAGCGGCAACACCATAACTAAGCATGCTGTAGACATCGCTAAATCCAAAGGATGGAATGTATATTCTGTAACTAAGATGGGCGAAGAGAAAGGAACCCTTTATTCCGGACGGGATGGGAACTGTACCAACAATGCTCTTTCCTTTGTAGTAACCGTTTCGAAGAATGCCAATGGATTGGTAACAGTTAAAGGGACAAAGGACCTTAATGCAGTACCTTATGGTACAGAACTTACCGTAGAAGTGGCTCCCGAAGCCGGTTATGAGCTGGATAAGCTGATGGCTAACGATGAGGATATCACCGCTACTAAGCGTTTTGTAGTGAAGAGCAACGTAAAAGTTACCGCTACATTTAAGAATGATGCTGAAACTGTCACACGCGAAAATATTGCCCTCTACCCGAATCCTGCAAACAGCGAAGCAAACTTATTCGGAGTAGCTCCACAAGGTGAAGTAAGCGTGTACGGAACGGATGGAGCACGCCTCCTAACCATTACCGCTGATCAAAGCGGACACGCTGTATTGCGACTGGAAGGCCTGCCCGAAGGCAACTACTTGGTTACTTTCCGTGATGCTATGGGTGTGCTGACTACTCGTCAACTAACCATCAAGCGGTAAAGAATTAAGCACTTACTAAGCGGCTACATCCTGCTATAAGGACACAACCGCGCCACAAAAGGGTACGCACTCTGCTGATGAGTACGTACCCTTTTTGCAGGAATCGAGAGACGAAGGGATTAACCAATGAGAGAAAGAAAAAAGGAATGATCACAAGACCACTCCTCCTCTATTAAGTAAGTATTATGTAAAGTATGTGACCCCGGAGGGATTCGAACCCTCGACCCACTGATTAAGAGTCAGTTGCTCTACCAACTGAGCTACGGAGTCGCGCCAACAGAATATTTGCCTGACAGCGAATGCAAAGGTAACAGATTATTTTGAAATAAACGCAAAAGATACCTCTTTCCCGATATTTTTCTCTCTATTTTCTCACTTTTGAGAAAACTAAATCTGCACCCATAGAGGTTATTAAACATTGTATTATTCAGTATATCAATCTGTTACAGAATATTTCTTTTGCAGAATTGACTTGGCAATTCTACGTACTAAATACACATCGCGCCTCTCTGAAAAAAAAGTGCTCATTTGAACTTTCCTACCTTATGGAGTGTTGTGTAATACAATGTATACCCTCTAAAAGAGGGCTAATAAAATTGGATGACTACAATAAGGAAATACGATATCATTGTGATCGGGGGCGGTCATGCCGGTTGTGAGGCCGCCGCTGCTTCTGCTAAAATGGGTTTGCATACGCTGCTTATTACTTCCGATATGAGCCGCATAGCTGCCCTGAGCTGCAATCCTGCGATGGGCGGGATTGCCAAAGGGCAAATAGTGCGCGAAATAGATGCTCTCGGAGGAATGACCGGAATATTAAGCGACAAAGCAACACTGCAATTCCGTATGCTCAACCGAAGTAAGGGACCTGCTATGTGGAGCCCCCGAGCACAACTCGACAAAGACTATTTCTCCATCCTCTGGCGCAATGAACTTACGCATACGGATTCGCTAGAAATAATACAAGATACCGTAAGAAACCTTATCATACAGAATAAAAGGGTAAAAGGCGTTGTAACCGATCTATGGGGAGAAATACAAGCATCGCGCATAATCCTTTCGGCAGGTACGTTTCTTCGCGGGATTATGCACTTCGGAGCCGAGCAATTCCCGGGAGGAAGGATTGGCGAACCACCGGTCAATGCACTGACAGAGCAGCTCTCTGACTGTGGTATAGCAACCGATAGGATGAAAACGGGCACTCCACCGCGCATTAATATACGTACTGTAGACCTATCCCTTGCCGAAATACAGCATGGCGACTCAGAAGCAAGAGGATTCTCCTTTATGCATACGGCAAGTGTTTTCCCACAACAACCTTGCTATGTACTACACACCAATGCAGCGTGTCATGCCATTCTACAGCAGGCCATTGACGAAGGTCTATCGCCCCTTTATAATGGTCAAATACACTCCATTGGACCACGTTATTGCCCAAGCATTGAGACAAAAATAGTAACCTTCGCAGGAAGAGACCATCATCAACTCTTCTTAGAACCGGAAGGGCATGAATCCAATGAATACTATTTAAACGGATTTTCCTCCTCCCTACCGCCGGAAGTTCAATTAGCTGCGCTACGCACCATACCGGCTTTTCAAAATGTACGTTTCTTCAAACCGGGATATGCGATTGAATACGACTTCTTCGATCCTACACAACTAAAGCCAACGATGGAGTCTTTGCTTATAGACGGACTCTACATGGCAGGACAGGTTAATGGTACTACAGGATACGAAGAAGCAGCTTGCCAAGGACTAATGGCAGGAATCAATGCGGCTCTATCCCTACTGTATACTGACAAGGAGCTTATTCTAAAGAGAAATGAAGCCTATATAGGAGTACTCATTGATGATCTGGTGACCAAAGGAGTAGATGAACCCTACAGAATGTTTACCTCGCGGGCAGAGTTTAGAATTCTGCTAAGACAGGACAATGCAGATAGTAGGCTTACCCCTACGGGACACTCTGTAGGCTTGGTAAATAGTGCCCGATATGAAGCTTTTTGTCGCAAAGAAGAGCAAATAAAGTCCCTCATCCAATACATCACATCACTCTCCGTAACACCGGAAGAGATGAATCATTTACTACGCACAGTGGAGGACTCCGAATTACGTCAAGGCGTGAAACTGAGAGAACTGCTGCTCCGCCCAAAGCTTTCGCTTGAAAATTTGAGTAGTGCACTCCCTTCCTTGCGAGAAAAAATGGAAGAAGCTAATAGCGTTGCACCCGAAGTAAGTGAATCAGCAGAAATAGCTATCAAGTATCAAGGTTACATAGAGCGTGAGCAAATGGAGGCTGAAAGATTATTACGCATGGAAAACCTCCGCTTAGGTGACCGATTAGACTACGCCTCAATAGAGAGCCTCTCTACAGAAGCCAGACAAAAGTTGCAACGAATTAAACCATTGTCGCTGGCACAAGCAGCCCGCATCCCGGGCGTTTCTCCGCACGATATTTCGGTACTCTTAGTACTTCTCAAACAATAAGTATTTGTTTCACGTGAAACTAAATAAGGAAGATGGGAATGCTCTCAAGCTAAAAATCTCGCTACTACCCGAAAGCCCCGGTGTATACCAATACTTGGATGCAGAGGGAAATATAATATATATCGGGAAAGCGAAGAATCTAAAGCGAAGAGTGAGCAGCTATTTCAATAAAGAGCATCTTGATAGAAAAACGCAACGATTAGTAGAAACTATCAAGGATATGAGATTCTTTGTGGTGAAAACAGAGAGTGATGCGCTTCTCCTTGAGAATAATCTCATTAAAACCTACCAACCTAAATACAATATTCTCCTCAAAGATGATAAGAGCTATCCCTCAATAATGCTCAGCAAAGGCGACTTTCCGCGAGTCGCTGTAGTACGAAATATCGATCAGAGCAAAGGGGTGTACTACGGACCTTATACTAATGTCGCACAAGCCAGGAGATTAGTTTGGTTAGTTAGAAATCTTTACAAAATAAGAACCTGCCGCCTTCCGCTTTCAAAAGAACGTATAGCACAAGGTAAGTACAACGTTTGCCTACAATACCACATTAAACGCTGTAAAGCCCCATGTGTAGGAAAGATAAGCAAGGAGGATTATGCAGAAAGCATTCGCAAAGCAGAAGAGCTCATAAAGGGAGACATAAGCAAAGTATATAAAGAAGAGTTTGCCCGAATGCAAAGTCTCGCTGCTGAAGAGCGTTACGAGGAGGCAGAAGAGGCCCGACAGATTATAGAATTTCTCAAGAGTTACGATGCACAAGAGACGGTTATCCACAACCATTACGGGAAAATAGTTGCCTTTAGCTATAAAGAAATAGAGAAGCGTGCCTACGTAAATCTCTTATCCGTACAGAATGGTGCCATTCGTTTTTTAGTAACTGAGGAGTGGCATAAGGCATTGGAAGAGGAAAAAGAGGAAATCTTTGCCACGATTATTACGGATATGATGGAGCGCTTTGCCCTTGAATCAACAGAAATCATCCTTCCTTTTTCCATTGACTGGCTACAAGAGCGATACAAAATAACGATTCCGCAAAGAGGAGATAAACTAAAACTCCTCAAGCTCTCTGAAGCAAATGTAGATGCTTACATAAAGGAAAAAGAGAAGCAACAGGATAAACTAAATCCGGAACAAAGAAAACTCCGTTTGATGAAACAGATGCAAGCGGACTTACAACTTAATAAGCTACCACGTCACATTGATTGCTTCGACAACTCCAATACGTTAGGCGCACAACCTGTTTCTGCTTGCACAGTATTTAGAGATGGCAAACCATCGAAAAGCGAGTATAGAAAGTTCCACGTGAAACAGGTAATTGGACCGGATGATTACGCTACAATGAAGGAAGTAATCACAAGAAGATACCAAAAATTAGAGGAAGAGGGGCGACAATTTCCTGATCTTATCGTGATAGACGGTGGCAAAGGTCAGCTAAAAAGTGCATTAGAAGCATTAGAAGAACTAAGAATAGACACGAAGAACATTGATATAATTGGCTTAGCTGAAAGATTAGAAGAGGTATATATCCCAGGTGATAGCCAATCCATCATACTAGCACGCAATAGCGAAACACTTCGTGTACTGAAGCATATTAGGGATGAAGCACACCGTTTTGGAATTACTTTTCACCGATCACTTAGAGCAAAGGCACAGCAAGTATCGGCTCTTGACGGCATTCCGGGTATTGGACCGAAACGAAAGGAAATACTGCTCAAGCACTTTGGCAGTGTATCCCGGATAAAAGCTGCAGAAGAGGAAGAAATAAAAGAGCTTGTAGGCAGTAAAAGTGCAGAAGCAATAAAAAAATTCTTTACGCAAAAAGAGGGAAAAAACATCAAAGATTAATGCTTATCTTTGGCATATGAAAGTAGTTGTACAGAGAGTAAAGGAAGCATCTGTAGAGGTTGAGGGAAGAACAATCTCATCAATAGGGAACGGACTTTTACTGTTAGTTGGCTTCACACACGACGATACGGAAGAAGATATTGCACGCTTCACCAAAAAGATCGTAGCACTTCGTATTTTCGATGATGAAGCAGGGGTAATGAATAGAAGTGTACAAGAGGTGTCAGGCTCTATATTAGCAGTGAGTCAATTTACGCTGTATGCGAATTGCAAAAAAGGAAATCGCCCCAGCTACATAGCGGCTGCACCCGGAAATATCAGCGAACCACTATATGAACGATTTTGTGAGCAATTGGAGGAAGCCATGCCCGGTCGTATACAGAGAGGTAAGTTCGGGGCTGATATGAAAGTCAAGCTACTTAATGACGGGCCGGTAACTATTATTTTGGACAGCACACAAATCAAGTAAAGCAAATGACAATAAACGAGTATCAACATATTGTAGATCAATGGATTAAACAATATGGAGTACGCTATTTTTCCCCACTGACTAACATGGCCATCCTCACAGAAGAGACAGGAGAAATAGCGCGTATTATGGCACGTGCCGAAGGGGATCAGAGCTGGAGTGAAAGAGATAAAGAGCGCTTTGCTATTACCCCGGAGAACGAAACGGAGCGGGCAAAGGAACTTTTAGCCGACGAATTGAGTGATCTTATGTGGGTAGCAACCTGCATAGGCAACTATTACCATATTGATTTGGATAAGGCGCTTAAAGCCAATATCGAGAAGAAAACAAACCGTGACAAGGTGCGTCACATAAACAATAATAAATTGACCCATAAAACAGATGAATAAGAAAGAGAAAAAACACGAGCATCCTATCAATAATAAGTACCAGGAAGCATTCAACTCTTTCCTGCCTGCCGGTACAAAAGCTTCTATTGAACGCAGTGTAGCAGATATTATTGAGAAAGAGTATGACAAAGCTTACACAGCAGCAACGCTACGCTTTCTCTATAGCACGATAGACCTCACTACACTATCGCCAAAAGACAATAAAACGAGCATTCACAACTTTGTAGAAGCGGTCAATAAAAAGTACGAATCAAAAGAAAATAACCTACCTTCAGTAGCGGCTATTTGTGTTTATCCCGCTCATATAAAGCAGGTTAAGGCGGAATTAAAGGATCCCTCGGTACGTATTGCATCGGTAAGTGGCGGATTCCCGGCTTCTCAGACTCTAATGGAAACAAAGCTGATGGAGACAAGCTTTGCCGTTACTGACGGAGCAAACGAAATCGACATTGTACTCAATATAGGGGAATTCTTAGACGAAGACTGGCAAAATGTAGATTTAGAAATTAGGGAGCTAAAGGAACACGCCACGCACGCAAAGCTTAAAGTAATCATCGAAAGTGGACTCTTAGAGGATCCGGAACTGATCCGTCGTGCTGCCATTATGTCTATCTTCAGTGGTGCAGACTTCGTAAAGACTTCTACCGGAAAGGACTGTCCCGGAGCCACATTAGAGGCAGCTTATACTATTGCAAGAGTTATCAAAGAGTATTACGATAAGTTTGATGTACGTTGCGGGATAAAGGTATCCGGTGGCATCCGTACACCTCAGGAGGCGGTTAAGTACTATTGTATCATCAAGAGTGTACTTGGAGAAGAGTGGCTCACCAATGAACTCTTCCGTATTGGCGCAAGTAGCTTAGAAGGAAACCTTCGCAAAGCAATTAGCGAAATGGAAGGCTAAATAGCCTTTACCGGAATGTGTATCCATATACATCCGTCATAGACTAAAGCAAGACTAAAAACAGAAAGGCACGAGTGAACTATTTCGCTCGTGCCTTTTTTTATGGTCTCGTCTTGCTTTAGAGATGCTTTATTAGAAAACTCCCGTATTATTCAGTAATAGAACCGTATAAGCTACGTAGCAAAGAAGCAAAATAGCCCCTTCATAGCGCATTATTTTTCGTTTGCCAAAGAAGAAGGCACAGAAAAGGAGCAAAAGTGGAGCGGCCACTACCATTATGAAGTCGAGCCTTGTAATACCGCTTACAGGTAGAGGATTGATCATAGAGACAAGCCCCAATATCAGGAGAATATTGAAAATACAGCTACCCACTATATTACCCACAGCCATATCGGCATCGCCTTTGAGTGCTGCAGCAATAGAGGTAGCCAACTCAGGAATACTGGTACCCAATGCTACGATGGTAAGTCCTATAAATGCCTCACTCACACCCAGTAATTTGGCAATCTGTACAGCTTGTTCAGTAAAATACTTTCCGCCTACTACGAGCAACCCTAAACCGATCAAAACAAGGAGAGAGGACTTCCATAAAGGTATAGGTAATACTTCCGGTTCAATCCGGTCCTCCTTAATTTTCTCTACTACACGTTCTTCGCGTCTTTTACCCAACCAAATCGTATAGATAAGAAATAGGATAAAGAGAATGAAAAGTATAGTTCCCTCCCACCAAGATAAAGTTGATGAATCAGCGAATCCCAATTCTTTATCCGAACAGAAAAACCAAAGCAGAAGTGAAACAAAGAGTAAGAAGGGCAATTCATACCATGCAGTGCTCTTGGCCACTCGAAGTGGACGAAGTAAGGCAGTAATTCCTAAAATGAGGAATATATTAAGGATATTGCTGCCTAATATGTTTCCAATGGATATATCTCCGCTTCCCTGTATTGCCGCTGACAAACTAACGGTTAACTCCGGCATGGACGTCCCCATAGCGACTACGGTTAGCCCGATTACCAGTGTAGATACATTCAGTTTCAAGGCTATGGCAGCAGCTCCCCGCGTGAGCAAATTAGCACCATAGCCAATTACTACAATGCAAATGATAAGTAGCAGAGAAGGTAGTAGCAATTCAGTCATTTACTTCTTTAATTACAGATAACAATTTCTATGACGAAGGTACAAAAAGAAGTGGATACAAATAAAAAACAACTGTTGATAATACGTTGATAACTACTCGAAAAGTTGTTCGTAACGTGTAGATAAGTTTTTGTTAAATAACTTGCTTTTGTCCTTTTCTTTTCTATCCAAAGTAGAAATGAAATAACCAAGGAAAAGAAGCAAAACTTTTCAACTATTTATCAACAGAGATATGAACATACACATTGCGCTACTGATGCGGGTATCGAGCGGTATCAACAGCTTCAACGGCATTATTATTATGATTAGTATCTATATTATCCTATAAAGTAATATACAATAAAGGGCAATAAGGAGGAGATAAAAAGTGGATTCTATAGAGTAGAAATAAAAAAGGCAGCACACCCACCGATGCACCGCCGCTTTACTGAGTAGCGAGGAGAGGATTCGAACCCCTGACCTCCGGGTTATGAGCCCGGCAAGCTACCACTGCTCCACCTCGCAATCACACGCATTCAGAATAAAAAATCCCCGACGTACGAGGAGTACTTCACCTGAACGACTACAAAGGTAGTCAACTTTTCTCTAAAAACAAAAATACTTGAGCATACACTCATTGCTGGTTGTTTCTTTTATTGTTTGCTTTTGTGATACGAATCAGAGGGCGTTTTCCGTCTTCTCCACAACCATCGGCAAATTCTCTAAGTACTTACTTGAAAATTGATCTGTATCTTTTGGGCAAAACTTTCTGATGTTTCATTTCAAATATCTATATCTTTTGATGGATAGATACAGATCTTTTGGCAAGAGGCTTCCACTGCTCTCTACATGTAAAGGGGTTTTGCTACCTTTGCATAGAGTAGTACATTCTCTAAGAATAAGTTATAGCGATGAATCATCCTCTTTATCTCTACAATACGCTAACCCGCAAAAAGGAGCAGTTTATACCCATTAATCCGCCTCATGTAGGCCTTTACGTATGTGGTCCCACTGTCTATGGCGATGCCCATTTAGGTCATGCCCGTCCGGCCATTACTTTTGATGTGCTCTTCCGTTATTTACAGCACTTGGGATATAAGGTGCGTTATGTACGCAATATAACCGATGTAGGACACTTAGAAGGCGATGCTGATGAAGGGGAGGACAAGGTATCGAAGAAGGCACGCTTAGAGCAGTTGGAGCCTATGGAGGTGGTGCAGTACTTCACTTTACGGTATCATGCAGCCATGAATGCCCTTAATGTACTGCCGCCTAGCATTGAGCCGCGTGCTTCCGGACATATCATTGAGCAGATAGCCCTCATTCAAGAGATCTTAGATGCCGGCTTCGCTTATGTGAGCGAGGGTTCTGTCTATTTCGACCTACCCAAATACAGTAAATCTTATCAATACGGAGAGCTAAGCGGACGGCAGTTAGACGAAATGCTGAGCCAAACACGTACACTGGATGGTCAGGATGAGAAACGCAACCCATTGGATTTTGCACTTTGGAAGAAAGCTAAGCCGGAGCATCTGATGCATTGGCCCTCTCCCTGGAGCGAAGGATTCCCCGGTTGGCATCTGGAGTGTACCGCTATGGGACGTAAATACTTGGGTAACGAGTTTGATATTCACGGAGGGGGTATGGACTTGATGTTTCCCCATCATGAGTGTGAGATAGCGCAAGCTAAAGCAGCCGAAGGACATGCCATTGTCCATTATTGGATGCACAACAACATGATCACGATTGAGGGAAAAAAGATGGGTAAGAGCTTGGGTAATTTCATTACACTGGAGCAGTTTTTTACAGGCGACCACCCGAAGCTAACCGCTGCCTATAGTCCGATGACTATACGCTTCTTTATCCTTGGTGCTCATTATCGCGGTACGGTAGACTTTAGTAACGAAGCCTTGGAGGCAGCGCACAAGGGATACGAGCGTTTGATGGATGCTAATGCTGTACTCGATACAATTGCCCCAAAAGAGAGTAGTAGCTTTACCATAGAGCCCTATCAAAAAGCGCTTGAGGAGGCTATGCAGGATGACTTGAATACCCCGATTGCTATTGCCCAGTTATTTGAAATAGCTAAGCAGATTAATCGTCTCAAGAGTGGTGACGAAACACTTACCGAGACCGACTTATCGGCTTTAAAGAGTCTTTTCCGCACCTATTTGTTTGATATTTTAGGGCTAAAGGATGAGCGAGATAGTAGTGCAGCCGGATTGGAGGCCTACCACGGAGCCGTAGAGTTGCTCTTGGAAGTACGTACAGAGGCAAAAGCCAAGAAAGATTGGACAACGAGTGATTTAATCCGCGACAAGCTTTCTGCCTTGGGCTTTGTACTGAAGGATACCAAAGAGGGTACTGAGTGGCAACTTAAAGAGTAGTATGCTGCTATCCTTTATCGTCCCCGTTTATAACCGTCCGGAGGAGGTAGAAGAATTGCTTGCCAGCTTGCAGCAGCAGGGTGTAAGCAACTTTGAGGTTATTATCGTTGAGGATGGGAGTACCCGCTCCAGTAAAGAGGTAGTGTCACACTACAAAGAGCATCTCCATATACACTATATTGAGACCCCTAACGGGGGTCCCTCCAAAGCACGTAATGTAGGTGCATTGGCAGCAGAGGGGCAGTGGTTGGTATTCTTAGATTCTGATGTCGTACTTCCTGAAGGCTATGTGTTGGCCCTACAGGATGGAATAGCTCGTAGCAATGCCGTTTTGGTTGGAGGGCCGGATCGTGCGGCTGACGATTTCACCGCATTGCAAAAAGGTATTAACTATGCGATGACCTCACCCCTTACTACAGGTGGGATAAGAGGCGGTAAGAAACATAAGCATTATTGTCCCCGCACTTTCAATATGGGTGTGGAGCGAGGTATGTTTGAGCAGCTAAAGGGCTTTGATGAAGCTATGCGCTTCGGGGAAGATGTAGACTTCTCCATGCGTGTTTATGAGGCCGGAGGAGCAGTGGCTCTAATACCCAACGCCTGGGTATACCATAAGCGTCGTACCGACTTCCGTAAGTTTTTTAAGCAGGTGTACAATAGTGGTGCAGCTCGTATAGACCTAACTCAGCGGCACGAAGGCTCTTTGAAGTTGATCCATTTACTACCCTCTTTTGCCACGGTGCTGTTCGTTCTTTTTGTATTAGTAGGCTTTTGGCATCCCCTATTATGGGTTTTGCTGCTACTCTTTGCTTTATTAGTAGGAATTGATTCTTTTTATCGCACACGGAGTTATTCGGCTTCGCTCTATGCCATACCGGCTACCTTTATTCAAGTAACAGGATATGGATCGGGACTAATAATAGCCGCTTGGCAAAGCCTTATACATAAGAAGCGCGGATATAACGCCTTTAAGGATAGCTTTTACGAATAACATTCTCCATCCAATGAAAATATTTTCCGACCGAACCAAGCTTCTTCGCATAGGACGCTATGCCCTCATTGTGCTTTGCTTTGCACTCATTGCTACCCTATACTTTACCCCTGCCACCTTTGAAGGGCGTACCCTCTATCGACAGGATGTGGAGGGTGCAGTCGGTATGGGTACCGATGCGCGCAAGTTTTATGAGAAAACAGGCGAACGCTCCTACTGGACCAACAGTATGTTTGGAGGAATGCCCATGTACCAGATAGCACCCGAGTATCCCTCTACCAATGCATTGAGTACTATTCAAGGCGCCTATACACTATCGAGGCCATTAAACTTGTTGGGAGACTATCCGTGGCTACTCTTCGGACTATTGATCGGCTTCTTTATTCTAATGAAGGTACTCCGAGTTAACGATTGGATTGCCCTCTTCGGTAGTATAGCTTGGTGCTTTTCTTCCTACTTTGTGATCCTTATTTCCGCAGGGCATATTTGGAAGCTTATGACTCTTATGTACATACCGCCTACCATAGCCGGCATGATATTGATCTATCGCGGAAAAAGATGGTGGGGGGCGTTCCTTTTAGCTCTATTCACAGCACTGCAAGTACTAAGCAACCATGTACAGATGACTTATTACTTTCTCTTTGTGATGGCAGCCCTTGTCATAGCATTCCTTGTGGAGGCGATCCAAAAGAAAACATTTAAGCATTTTATAATCTCTACTTGTGTGGCATTAGGTGCCGGATTGATCGGTGTAGCAGTGAATAGCAGCAATCTATACCATACCTATCAATACAGCAAAGAGACTATGCGTGGGGGCAGTGAGCTTACGGCATCTTCTGAAAGCAATGCAGATGGAGTGAATGCCTCAGGACTGAGTAAGGAGTATATCACCCAATGGAGTTACGGAGTAGGCGAGACGCTTTCGCTGCTGGTACCTAATATTCGCGGGGGTGCTTCCGAACCTATCGGAGTCAACCCTAAGAGATTGGAAAAGATACAACCCGAGCTGCGTCAAACTGTCGCTCAGAGTCCATCTTATTGGGGCGAACAACCTTTTACAAGTGGCCCTGTGTACGTAGGTGCCTTCCTGCTTTGTATGGCTATATTTGGGTTCTTTGTGGTAAGAGGACCTATTAAATGGGGATTGCTTATAGTGACTATTCTCTCCGTTATGCTCTCGTGGGGGAAGAACTTTATGCCACTGACGGACTTTTTCATACAATACTTTCCACTGTACGACAAGTTTCGCTCGGTATCCTCCTTTTTGGTGGTCGCTGAGTTTACCCTACCCATTATGGCGGCACTCGCTTTTGTGGAAATAGTGCACAATAAGAATATACTGAAAGAGCGCAAAGTAGCGACTGCTATCTCTTTTGGATTGCCCCTACTCATTACACTTGTACTGGCACTCTTCCCCTCTGTTGCCGGAAACTTTATATCACAATTTGAAGCCGAACAGCTCCGTCCGCTGATCGCACAAGATCCCATTTACGGCTCCCTACGTGATGCCTTGGTAACGGCACGCAAGAGTATGCTAGTCAGTGATGCTTGGCGGAGCTTCTTTGTAATAGCGATCGGCGCTTTGCTGCTTATTGTTTTCACGAAGGGTGCCTTCAGAAACCGGAAAAATTCAACCACGATAATGACAGGGCTTATGACTATTGCGCTGCTCATTGATATGTGGCCTATTGCAAAGCGTTACTTGAATGACGATATGTTTCTTCACAACGAGCATATAACTGCTGCTGCGCACCCTCTTACCGCTGCCGATAAAGAGATACTTAGTGAGGCTAAGCCGGCAGATAGGGTACTCAATCTGACAGTCAATACCTTCAACGATGCCACAACCTCTCTTTGGCACCTCAGTGTAGGTGGATACCATGCGGCAAAGCTACAGCGCTACCAGGATCTTATTGACCGACAATTGGCTAATATGAACCCGGAGGTGCTCAATATGCTCAATACCCGCTTTTTCATTGTTCCCTCGGAAGACAAAACAAAGCAGATCGTGCAGCGCAATCCGGATGCATACGGCCCGGCTTGGTTTGTATCAGAATACAAAATAGTACCTACTCCGGATGAAGAAATGGCGGCTTTGTCTACGGAGCATTTGGGTGCTACCGCAATTATAGACCGACGCTTTGCTTCCGATGAACTAAAGGCATTGCCGACCATTAAGGATTCCACAGCTACTATATCCCTAAAACATTACCAACCCAACGAAGCGGTCTATGAAACCAATAGCACCACACCTCAGCTGGCTCTTTTTAGTGAAGTGTATTATCCGAAAGGGTGGAAAGTATATTTAGATGGAGATCCGAAGCAATCGGTAAATATGCTGAGAGCAGACTGGATACTTAGAGCAGCGGTTATCCCTTCGGGAGCACATACTATTACATTCCGCTTCGATCCACCCTCTTTGCATCGCACAGAGCTTGTAGCCTTTATAGCTTTTGCACTACTGATATTGCTTTTTGTGGCTGCTATTACTGTGCCACTTCTTCAGAAAAGAACAAAACAATTAGATAATCAAACGACAGCATGAAACGAATCTTGCAGTATGCTGCAGCGATCTTTGCGCTGACTATGCTCTCAGCCTGCAGCCCAAAGCTTAAGCCGCTCAGCAGCGGGCTATTCTCCCTAACACCCAATCCGCCTGAGGTTGTAGGTAAAGAAGTACCCTACAGTGTAGCGGTAAGCATACCTGCTAAGTGGATGCATAAGGATGTATCACTGCGTATCACCCCCGTCCTGCGTTATTCAACGGGAGAGATTTGGGGGTCTTCGGCTATGCTTCAGGGCGAAGCTGTAAGAGATAATAATCCTGTAATTGCTTATTCCACAGGGGGAATGCGCACCATTAGCGGGTCTTTTCTTTACGATCCCAAGGCAGCAGAGAGTGATCTGTACATTACTTTCCGAGCATCACGTGATGGCAAGCAGTTACCTTTGAAGCCGGTTAAGCTCTCTTCCGGTATTATTACTACAGCTACACTTGCCGGCATTCAGACCACCCCGGCGGCTTTTGCTGAAGATCGCTTCCAACGTGTAGTAACGGAGCGCATAGATGAGGATATCAAATTTCTACTTGAAAGTAGCGTAATCCGCCCTTCAGAGAAGCGTAAGCCTGAGTTAATAGCTTGGAAGAAACGAGTAGAGGAAGCAAAAGCGGCTCCCAATCAAAGTGTATCGGTAGAAGTATCCTCCTATGCATCTCCCGAAGGTGGTGTTAAGCTTAATGAAAAGCTCTCTAAGCATCGTGAAGAGAGTACAACCCGCCTCATTGAAAAAGAGTTGGGAAAAGGGAATACAGACCTTCCTATTAGAGCAACCTATACGGCTCAGGACTGGGATGGATTCCGTGCTTATGTAGAAGCAAGTGATTTGCCCGACAAAGAGCTCGTTTTGCGTGTATTAAGCATGTATAGTGATCCGGAAGAGCGTGAACGGGAAATCCGTAATATCAGTGTGGTGTATGATCGTATAAGTAAAGAGATTTTGCCACAGCTGCGTCGCTCTCGCATTACGGCTATCATAGAGACCACGGGCAAGAGTGATGAAGAGCTTACTGATTTGTTACGCAGCAATCCCGCTTCCCTCAATGTGGAAGAGCTACTTTATGCTATTTCGTTGGAGCGTAGTGAAAAGGATAGGGTAGCATACTATCAGCGTGCCGCACAGCTCTATCCGGAAGATTCTCGCGCTACTAATAACTTAGCTGCAATAGCTATCCAACAGGGCAATTTATCGGAAGCTGACCGACTGCTCAATAGTATAAAAGGTACAGGCGCAGAAAGCCAAGTACGCTTAAATCGTGCACTGCTTCTCATCCATGAAGGACGGCTGGAGGATGCAGCAGAAGAGGTAGACAAAGCAGAAGCTTCTGCAGCTAAACAGGAAGTGCTGGGTCTACTCCAACTCAAGCAGGGCAAGCACAACGAAGCTGCCTCTACGCTCAAAGAGAGCCACAGCACTACAGCAGCCATTGCACAAATTATGACGCATAACTATGCACGAGCCATTGACCTATTGGATAATGCCGTACCGGCTACAGCTCTTACTCACTACCTCAAGGCTGTTTGTTATGCACGGCAGAACAGTGCCGCTCAAGCAGCTACCGCTTTGTCTGAAGCCATTCTACTGAACCCCTCGCTTCGAAGCAAAGCACGCAGTGATGCAGAGTTTCGCAATATTCGCAACAGTCAGGCAATAGCTCGCCTGCTAGGTCGCTGATCAACTGCTGTAACACTACAAACTGAGAAGGTTGGGGAAGCGTATAGGCTCTCCAACCTTCTTTTATTTCTTATTAGATCCTAACGAAATGCCGGAGTGCTACAAGTTTTACCCCCATAGGACTTCCATAAGTAGGTACTCTTTTGAAAAATATTGTCCGAAGAAAGGAACGCATAAAGGTAAATGAATCAACTATTGTTCCAAGTGTGTCGCCTAATGATGCTGTCTCTATTCGTCAGTAAGCACGACTACGCTTTATCTGCATTTCATTTTTTTGAGCCAAGGTGTCCCTTAACCTCTGCCATACGATACTCATCCATCATTTGAAGTATCTCCTCTATCTCTTTCGAAGCGTTCTCAAGCAGGCGTAGTACTTCTGCCCGACGGTCGATATTCTCCTCTTGACCGGATTGAAGAGCCGCTATTACGCCTCGCCGGCTTAGATGCTTATTGCGTATCAGGTAGTGTATTTGCTTAAGCTTATCAACCTCTTTCTGTCGATAACGCTTTACCCCCTTTTGTGAATGAGGTGCATTGATCTTATAGGTTTTCTCCCAATAGCTAATTGTTGCAATAGATTCATTGAGTAACTCAGCAACCTCAGTGGCACTATAGTACAATTTGAAATCCTTCTCTGCCATACTTGTCACACTGTATTGATACGTATTAATTGGCTTCTGAGAGCTTTTCTTTTAGGAAGCGGGCTGTATAGGAGTCGGGGCAGAGTGCAACTGCTTCGGGCGTTCCCTCTGCTACTATATAGCCGCCTTCTGCACCGCCTTCAGGGCCAAGGTCAATGATCCAGTCAGCACACTTGATTACCTCCATATTATGCTCTATAATCACCACTGTGTGTCCTGCCTCAACCAATGCATCAAAGCACTCCATAAGTCTACTGATATCGTGAAAGTGCAGCCCTGTAGTAGGCTCATCAAAGAAGAAAAGCGTAGGTTCGCTGCGCGTCTTTGATAAGTAATAAGCGAGCTTAAGGCGCTGATTCTCACCACCGGAGAGCGTAGAGGTGCTTTGTCCTAACTTAATATACCCCAAGCCTACCCTTTGCAAAACCTTTAGGATAGCTACAATGGAGCCTGACTGAGGTGCAGACGAATGCTTTGTAAAGAAGTCTACCGCCTGATTGACACTCATCTCTAATAGCTCAAATATATTAACGCCGGCATAAGTCACGTCCAATATCTCTTTCTTGAAGCGCTTGCCGTCACACTCCGAGCATATCAGCGTAAGGTCTGCCATAAATTGCATTTCTATGGTCACGGTACCTTCTCCCTTGCACTCTTCGCATCGTCCACCGGGTCGGTTAAAGCTAAAGAAATAGGGCTGATAACCCATCTGCTTAGAAAGGGGTTGCTCGGCATAAAGCTCACGGATAGCATCATAAGCACCCATATAAGTAACCGGGTTGCTACGGGTAGTCCTGCCTGCATTATTCTGATCTACGTATATAGCAGCCTGGATATGGCTTATATCTCCTCCAAGTATCTTCTGCTTAGCTCCCTGCTGCAACTCTTCTCTTCCTAAGGGAGCACCTTCTTTTCTATCCAAATAGCGAAGTGTCTCTTGATAAAGCACATCCCGCACAAGTGTACTCTTCCCCGATCCGCTCACTCCTGTCACCACGGTAATCACGTCTAAAGGAAACTTCACGGATACATTCTTCAGATTATGTTTGCAGGCTCCGGAGATCTGAATGGCGTTGCGCCATTTACGTCGTATCGGGGGTACCGGTATTTTCTCTTTACCGGTTAGAAATGCGGCTGTATAGCCGGGGGTAGTCGAAGTAATCTGATTGGGCGAACCGGCAAAAACGACCTCTCCTCCGTAGCGACCTGCATTGGGACCTATATCCACGATGTAGTCGGCGGCACGCATTACCATTTCATCGTGCTCTACTACGATAAGTGTATTACCCGCCTCGCGAAGCTCCTCTATTACGTGTACCAACTGCTCCGTATCGCGATCGTGTAGACCAATTGTAGGCTCATCCAATACGTACATAGCCCCATAAAGATTATTGCCTAAGCGTGTAGCAAGGTTAATACGTTGGCTCTCTCCTCCGGAAAGTGTATTGGCGGCACGCGATAGTTGCAAGTAGGAAAGTCCTATCTCAGCGACAACGCTCAAGCGTGTTCTAATCTCGGTTAAAATGCGGTCTGCGGCCTGCTCAAGCCCCTCCGGCAACGTAAGCGTATCAAAGAAAAGCTTTGCTTCTGCGATGGTCATATCCACCACTTCGCCAATATCCTTTCCTCCTATTTTTACGTAGTAAGCCTCTTTTTTGAGGCGACGCCCTTTGCACGTTGGACAAATGCACCTACCACTAAAATGCGCTAAGCGAACCCTATTCTGTATCTTGTAATACTCCTTACGGAGCATGGCGAAGTAATCGTTTATTCCATAAACCTCTTTTCGCTCGCCTATGCCCTCTTTCCCATTCCACAAAAGCTCTTTTTCTCGCTCATTAAGCTCTTGATAAGGGGTGTGAACTCTGAAGCCCAAAGAGGCCACGGAGGCGATGAAATAGCGTTTCCATTCAGCAGACTTAGGGCCTATCCAACAGGCCACGGCATCGTCATACACAGAGAGGGACGGATAGGGTACAATGAGCTCCTCCGAGAGTCCGATGGTCTTGCCAAAGCCCTCACAGGTAGGGCAGGCACCCATTGGGTTATTGAAGTCAAAGAGGGCTGTGGTAGGCTCCTCAAAGGTAATACCATCCGCCTCAAAACGATTGCTAAAGTCGTCACGCCGTACAGCCTTTTTCTCTTTCTCCACGACGAGCTGCAACGCAGATTTTCCTTCGTAAAAGGCTAATTCGGCAGAATCCGCCAAACGACTTGTGAACTCCTCGTTGTCATGCCTTACGGAGAGTCGATCTATCACCAGCCATACCTCATCATCCGGCTGCCAATCGACTACTTCACTCATCCGGCAAAGGGAATCATTCACCAGCAAACGGCTATAGCCTGCTGCTTGTAATACGCTGAGCTGTCGCTCTACCGATAGCGTGCTGTCTCGCTTTAGGGGGGCCACTACTAAGAGGTGAGTACCCTCTTCATACTCTAGTGCGCGCTTTACTACGTCTTGTACGGTGTGCCTTTTTACCTCTTGTCCACTGATCGGTGATAGGGTCGTACCAAAACGCGCAAAAAGCAACTTCAGATAGTCGTATAGCTCTGTGGCTGTCGCTACGGTACTGCGCGGATTTCGGCTAATTACTCCCTGGCGAATAGCCACAGCCGGGGGAATATACTTTATGGAGTCGCAATCGGGCTTCGGCATACGATCCAAGAACTGACGGGCATAGCTCGACAGACTCTCCACATACCGGCGTTGTCCCTCTGCGTAAAGGGTGTCAAAAGCCAAACTACTCTTGCCCGAACCACTTACACCTGTCACCACGGTCAACTTGCCGCGGGGTATCTCCACGGAGATATTTTTCAAATTATTTACCCGACACCCCTTCACCTCTATAGGGCGATAGGCGAGTGATTGTGCTTTCTTATCCGCTTCTTTACTCATGCTCTACACCTTTCATGCGAAGTTACGCTTTTCAACGGAAAGATCCACCTCACAAAAGTTTCTAATCTTTCAAACAAAACTTACAGATCTTTCCTTTGAAAGATATAGATCTTTTAGCCAAAAGATCTATATCTATTGTCGGACTATCATTTGACAATGTTTTTTTACAACCTGAGGGGGCTACTCTATCAAGGTTGAGAGATTTTTTTTGCTCTTGTACGAGAATAATGATTTATCTTTGCTGAAAGAGGAAATTTTCAGCTATTCTCTTATAAAAGAGGAACACGATAAAGATCTATGCAATTGATTGATTTCAATGATACAGCCACTGCGTTTGAGTTACGCACTAATTGCGATCTTCGGCGAGCTGCATGGCGCTTTCGTATTATGAGCAATCGGCTGATACGCTTTGCCCATAAGCTACACCTTCCCATTGCATGGATCGTAAACCCGACCTTATATAGTCACTTTGTACCCGGTAAAACTTTAGACGACTCCATCCCACGTCTAAATGAACTGAGGGAGCAAGATGTAAAAGCGACTATGTACTATTCGGCAGAAGCAAGCCGCAACGAGGAAGAGAGAGTGCTTATCTATAGCGAAATGGTTAATAGTGTGCGATTTGCTTCCGACCATCGTAATTTGATTAGCCATGCTATCTTCAAGCCCGGCGGATTAGTGCCGCTCAATACGTTAGTTCGCTATGCCGAGCAACCCGACAGCCTTTCGGAAGACGAAAAAGAGGAGATTACACTCTTTTACAATCGCTTTATGGAGCTTTGCCGGCTTGCTTACGACTTGGACATGCCAATCCTTGTAGATGCCCAATATCATGCCTATCAAGCTGTTATAGATCGCTTTACGGAAGAGGCTATGCAGCACTTTAACCAGCATCGTACGATCGTATACACTACTCTGCAGATGTACAAAAAGGATCGCCTGGAGTACCTAAAGCATTTACTTGATAAAGCCGAGAAGGAGGATCTTAAAATAGGGATTAAGTTAGTGCGCGGAGCCTATCTGCAAGCAGAGCGAAAGCGAGCAAGAGAGAAGGGCTATTCCTCCCCCATTTGCGATACGAAAGAGGATACCGATCAGCAATACAACGAAGCCTTGAGATTTATTGTAGCGCATTTGGATCGTTTTTCTCTGGTCTGTGGTACACACAATGAACAAAGTTGCCAATTACTTGCGCAGCTGATGGAGCAAAATGAGATTGCGCCGGGAGACCCACGCATTGTCTTTGCCCAACTATATGGGATGAGCGACCATGTATCCTTCAACCTCGCTGATACAGGCTACAATGTAACAAAGTATGCGCCCTATGGGACGGTACGCAAGGTGGCGCCCTATTTGATGCGTCGCATCGAAGAGTGTGCATCCGGATGCACACAAATACGATATCAACGTTCGCTCATCCAAAAAGAACTGAAACGACGCCGCGCTGAAAATGAGGCGTAGTTTCGGAGATAGAGATACACTCCCCCTTTTAGTTTATGTCGCATAGATCCGCTCTAATGACGATTTGCATGCTTGGTATCTCGTACTTTTCTCGTGCTCAAGAGCCTATTCCTGTCGATTCTACCTATCACCTACAAGGGGTAATGGTAACGGCACTAAGGTCACGTTATGAAGTAGTACAGCCTAAAGTACTTAGCGGCCAACAGTTGGAGCAGGTAGCCTCCTTTAGCGTAGCTGATGCACTCCGCACTTTTAGTGGGGTACAAGTACGTGATTACGGAGGTATCGGAGGGGTGAAGACAATCAATATACGAAGTATGGGAAGCCATCATGTGGGGTTCTTCTACGATGGAGTGGAGTTGGGCAATGCACAGAACGGACAAATTGACTTAGGACAATACTCGTTAGATAATATTGAACGAGTTGAGGTATATCATGGTCAAAAGAGCACTTACTTACAGACGGCTAAAGACTTTGCCTCATCCGGTACGGTCTATCTGACAACCCGCACGCCCTCTTTTCAAGGCAATGAGAAGCAGCACTTCACGGCAAAAATAAGAACCGGGTCTTTCGGGCTATTCAATCCCTCTCTTTACTACGAGTATAAGCTCTCGCCTCACCTCGCCTTTTCGCTTAGTGCGGAGCCTGTGGCTGCCCATGGTAGATATCGCTTCCGATACCGCAAAATGATTCCCGGCACGGATGTAGTAGCCTATGATACAACGGCGGTACGAGAGAATGGGGATATTACCTCACTACGCTTAGAGGGGACGCTCTTTGGCTCTACTTCAAAAGGACGCTACACATTCAAGGTGTATCATTTTGGCAGTGAGCGTGGAATACCGGGAGCCATCGTAAACAATGTATGGTACCGTAGTGAGCGTATGTGGGACAATAACAATTTTGCACAAGCCTATGCCAACACATTCCTCACCCCTAAGCTACGCCTATCGGCTATTGCCAAATGGGCACATTACGGCACGCGCTACAAGAACGGCTCCGATGCCCCGGTACCTATAGATACCCGCTTCCGCCAATTAGAGCTGTACACCTCATTAGCCGCCTCCTACGAATTACACAAAGGGTGGTATGCGGCCCTGGCGTATGACTTTCTTTGGAACCACCTATCCGGTGATCGATATGGCTTTGTATGGCCGCGTAGGCAGAGTCACTTTGTTGCGCTTTCTACTACCTACTCCGGAGCACAAGTAAAGGTGCAAGGCGCACTGCTTACTACTTGGATCATTGATAAGACAAAGCAGAAGGATACTCATCCGCGATTCAATCGGTATAGCCCATCGGTCACTATAGCCTGGCAGCCCTTACGCAATTTACCGCTGCTACATATCAATGCTTTCTACAAGCATTCCTTTAGAATGCCCTCTTTCAATGATCTCTATTACACGGATTTTGGCAATCCACAGCTACTCCCGGAGACAACGCAACAAGTAAGTGCCGGCATAGACTATACCCACCACTTTAGTAAAGTGACCTCATTAGCCGTGCGATGTGATGCCTATTACAACCGAGTGCACAACAAGATCGTTGCTTATCCCAAGGGGCAGCAATTTCGCTGGACCATGCTCAACTTAGGTCGAGTGTCCATTAGAGGGATAGATGCGTCACTCTCTTTTCAGACAAGGCCTACCCGAAGTACTTCCCTTGAGTTACGAAGTCAATACACTTACCAGAAGGCAATTGACGTAACGAATCCGGAAAATAGCTATTATAAGCACCAGATACCCTATATACCGCTGCATAGTGGTTCTGTGAACCTTGCCTTAGGCTATAAGCAGTGGCTCCTTGCCTACAACATGCAGTACACAGGCGCCCGCTTTAGTGCATCGGAGAATATATTTGTCAACTACGTACCGCGCTGGAATACACACGACCTGTCGCTTAGCTATGACTTTACCCTTTGGAAATGCCATATGCAGCTACTGGCAGAGTGCAATAATCTCTTTAACCGACAATATGAAGTGATTATTAATTATCCTATGCCGGGCAGAAACTTTAGAATAACCCTAAAAACAAAAATATGAAAAGAAGTTATTTTATTATTCCACTCTTGTTAGCCGTATTGATCGGCTTTGCATCTTGTACGAATGAACCAGAGATGCCGGATTATTATGAGAAAATAGCCGAGGCTCACCGTCCGAAGGATGTCTTTGGTGGTGTGTACATTTTGAATCAGGGAGGGATGGGGAAGAACAATGCCTCATTGGACTTCATCTGCTTCGAAAAAGGCTATTACATTCATGACATTTATGGAGCGCGTAACCCCAATGTCGTAAAGGAGTTGGGCGATGTAGGCAACGACCTGCATATCTATGGCTCTAAGCTGTTTGCCGTGCTTAATACGTCCAATAAAGTAGAAGTGATCAATATAAATGGTACACGTCGTATCCAACAGATCGATATACCGAACTGCCGTTACGTTGCTTCATATAATGGCAATGTATATGTATCCAGCTATGGTATAGCCGAATTTGGTAAGGAGGCCCTTGGCAAAGTGTACCGAATAGATACCGCCAGCCTTCAAATCACAGGAGAGCTTGAAGTGGGGTATCAGCCCGAGCAAATGGTCGTGCGTAACGGCTTGCTCTATGTAGCCAATTCCGGAGGTTATATGGCTCCACACTACGACAATACCGTATCTGTTGTTGACCTAAGCTCTTTCACCGAGATGAAGAAGATCCCCGTTGCCATCAATCTGGATCGTATGCTATTAGATGAAAGCAACAATATATGGGTTACCTCACGAGGCGATTACAACGAAATACACTCCTCCCTTTACATAATTGATGCCTCGGATAACGTAAGCAAGCTCGATATCCCCTGCACCAATATGGTACGCTACAAACACTTCATTTACTATATAGCAAGTGAGTGGATCAATAATGTATCGAAGGTTAGCTATGGGGTAATCGATACCAATACCAAGGAAAAGATTTCTGACAGCTTTATTCCTGCTGAGTATGTAGCTAAAATAAAGACGCCTTACGGATTGACCATTCATCCTGTAACAGGCGATATATACATTACCGATGCGGATAACTATGAAGTGCAGGGTAAGCTCTACACGTTCTCTCAAGACGGCAAGCTGCTTTGGGAAGTGAAAACCGGCTTTATACCTGCCTGCTTCGCCTTCCGTCCTAAGAAGTAATCTTGCTTTGGCGTACTATGAAAAAACTACTTAACCATCTAACGAGACACGCTGCCGCTTGTACAGCGTGCCTCCTTTTATACTTTCTGGCAGCCTGTAGTCACAGCACACCACAACCCCCACACAATGAGCAGCAGGGCGAGGAGCCTACTTCCGTTGATTATAGTGCCTTCGGCATACAGAAAGTCTATACCGTTGAATGGCTCCATGAGCTCAATATTGCTCCTAAAGGTGCCTTTCAAGCCATTCGATGGCAGCTTACTACACCCGACGGAGTGGCACAAGAGAGCAGTGAACTACCCACTTATCAGTTCTTTGCCCGAGATCGCGGAAGCTATAAGCTTGCCCTGTCCGTTACAGAAAAGGAGCACACCACAGAGCTGCCCATTACCATAGAGGTAATACCGGAGAAAACGCCCTACAGTAGATATTTGGCTCATGTGCTTACATTCTGCCCTGCGCCGGGACAATTTGTTAATGTACTCCCCTCCTCCAAAAGCGCATCTACAGAAGAAGACATGCGCACAGAGGCAGAAAAGAGCCTGAAGCAAAATGCTTTGATCTCCTTAGGGGCATTTGGGGGCTATGTGATATTTACTTTTGATCACCCTGTAGTCAATAGAGCGGGTATGGACTTCATCGTTTTTGGTAATGCGGTTGAGATTTACAAAAAAGAGGGCGCCAACGATGCAGAGCCGGGCTGTGTATGGGTGGCAAAAGACTTAAATAAAAATGGAAAACCCGATCATGAGGAATGGTATCAATTAGCCGGAAGTGAACATCACAACCCTAAAACTATTCACAACTACTCCGTTACCTATTTCCGTCCGGACAAGGAGCCTGTGACAAGTGCCGACAGTCTTCAATACATCCGTTGGGAGGATAATCAGGGTAATACGGGCTTTATCCCCAAAAACAAATACCACGCCCAGTTCTACTATCCTACATGGATCAAAGAAAAAAGCTACACGCTAAGCGGTACAAGACTACCCGATAATGCGATAAACAACAATGGTACCTACCTACTTCCCAACTTTGAGTATGGTTACGTGGATAACTATCCGAATAGTAGCGAACGGGCCCGTATGGACATCGATTGGGCTGTAGACAACGAGGGAAATAAGGTATCACTTGACCGAATAGACTTTATCAAGGTCGTATGTGGCATGCAACAAGTATGCGGATGGATCGGGGAGACATCTACCGAAGTAATGGGAGCCGCTGATCTACATATTCCTACTAAGTAATAGCCTATTTACATAGACGAAGAGGTGCGAAGCGTCTATCTTGCTCTACCCTATCTTCCTCTGCGTCTTGTGTTAAAGGGATTGTAAACGTTGTCGTTGGCTATTAATCCAAATATCCGTAATTTTGCAGGGATGAACGAACAGCGGGTAGACTATACAGAAGAGGATATTTCCACTCTTTCGTGGGACGAGCACATACGCCGTCGCCCGGGGATGTACATTGGCAAGTTGGGCAATGGATCCTCGCCGGATGATGGTATTTATGTACTTCTAAAAGAGGTTATTGACAACTCTATAGACGAGTTTGTCATGGGACAAGGCTCTACGATAGAGGTTGCTATATCTGATGAGGGACAAGTGACCGTGCGCGACTATGGGCGCGGTATTCCCTTGCGTAAGCTGGTAGATGCGGTAAGCAAAATGAATACCGGCGCTAAGATAGACTCGCAAGCGTTCAAGAAGTCTGTGGGATTGAATGGAGTCGGGCTAAAGGCAGTCAATGCGTTGAGTAGCTCCTTTGTTGTAGTCAGCCACCGAGAAGGACAGGAGAAGAAAGTTGTTTATAGCAATGCCAAACTGCTGGAAGAGGGTGAAATAGTTCCCTCCAAAGAGAAGCAAGGTACCTCGGTATG
Organism: Porphyromonas miyakawae; assembly: GCF_045865415.1. Classification (NCBI taxonomy): domain Bacteria; kingdom Pseudomonadati; phylum Bacteroidota; class Bacteroidia; order Bacteroidales; family Porphyromonadaceae; genus Porphyromonas; species Porphyromonas miyakawae. Next base: position 64,804 of record NZ_BAAFSF010000001.1, on the reverse strand, counting down.
CTTTACTCCTGATGAAAGACTATTCAAGCAATATAAGTATCGAGACGATTATGTGCGTACCATGCTACGCAATTATTGCTTTCTCAATGCCGGCCTTACCATCCTTTACAAAGACGAAAAGCTCCATAGCGACAATGGGCTGCAAGACCTTCTTTCGGAGGACTTGACAGGCGAGCCTCTTTACCCCATCATACACCTAAAGGGTAATGATATAGAGGTTGCCATCACTCATGTAGACCAGTATGGAGAAGAGTTCTACAGCTTTGTAAATGGGCAGAATACGACCCAAGGTGGTACTCATTTGAGTGCTTTTAGAGAAGCTGTGGCAAGGGTAATCAAAGAGTTTTTTGGTAAAAACTTTGATTATGCCGACATACGAAGTGGCATGGCTGCTGCTATCAGTATTAAAGTAATTGAACCTACTTTCGAGAGCCAAACTAAGACCAAGCTCGGCAGTAAGGATATGGTGCCGGAGGAACCCCAGTACAAGAATGAACCTCTTTACGGGACCACAATACAACGCTTTGTGGGTGATTTCCTTAAAGCCGAATTGGACGACTACCTGCACATGCATGCCGAAAGCGCAGAGGCAATTCTCACTAAGGTACAAGCCAGTGAGCGTGAGCGCAAGGCAATGTCCGGTGTAACTAAGCTGGCGCGAGAACGGGCAAAGAAGAGCAATCTACACAACAAGAAGCTTCGCGACTGTAGCCACCACTTCAATGATGGTAAGGCGAAAGATCCCGAAAAAACGTCTATATTCATTACTGAGGGCAATTCTGCAAGCGGCTCTATTACAACGGCACGTGACCCCGGTTATCAAGCCGTATTCAGTTTGAGAGGCAAGCCCCTTAATACGTTCGGACAAACGAAGAAGGTCGTATATGAGAACGAAGAGTTTAATCTACTTCAAGCTGCCCTTAATATAGAGGATGGCTTAGACGGGCTTCGTTATAATCGGGTAATTATCGCAACGGATGCGGATAATGACGGTATGCATATACGTCTGCTGATGATTACCTTCTTCTTGCAGTTCTTCCCTGAGCTGATCCGACGAGGTCACCTTTTTATCTTAGAGACTCCGCTGTTTCGTGTTTCGTTACCTCGACACGAAGTAGAAGCCAAGCGTAAGAAAAACCTCAAAAAGAAAGCAAAGGGTGCAGAGGTAGAAGAAGAGGAGCATACCTACTACTGCTATTCGGAAGAGGAAAAGCAGCAGGCGATGAAAACAATAGGCTCTTCCGCTCAAGTAACACGCTTCAAGGGTCTTGGAGAAATATCTGCCGATGAGTTTCGCGATTTAATTTCCGAAACCAATATCCGCTTGCGACAAGTATCTATGCGTCGGGTAGATGAACCGCAAAAGCTACTTACCTTTTATATGGGCAAGAATACACCTGAGCGGCAAGACTTCATTATGGATAACCTGGTAGAAGAAGATGAGTAATACAGAGACAAGCGAGAAAGTGGCTATTTTTGCCGGAAGCTTTGACCCCTTTACCATCGGTCATAACGATATAGTAGAGCGCGCTCTTCGTCTCTTCGACAAAGTGATCATAGCCATTGGCGTGAATGGGAAGAAGAAGCCCATGTTTTCTGCACAAGTACGCCACCGCCAAATAGGCGATTACTACAAGGATAACCAGCGCATAGAAGTAATTACTTTCAGTGGCTTAACGGCAGACTTAGTAGCTCAGTACAAAGCCTCTGCTTTGGTTCGCGGTATTCGCAGTGGCGTGGATTACGAGTACGAGCGTACATTGGCAGATATCAATCACCAACTAAGTGGTGTGGATACGGTACTCCTCTTTACACAGCAGAACTTATCCCACATCAGCAGTGGCTCGGTACGCGAGCTGATTAGCTACGGATATGATGTATCCGGAATGCTTCCACCGGGCTTTGAACTATGATTTGAGGACAACACAAAGAGGCAAAAAAGTACGTAAGTCAATATTTATGTGTTTCTTTGCAAAAGGGAAAAAACAAGAAAAGAGTAAAACGATATGAGAAAGTTTCTTACATACCTTGGTGCTATCGTGCTGTTGATCGGCGTATTAGTACTGGCTGTACCCGCATTTATGCACACGACAAGCAATGTGACGCTCTACATCGGCATCATACTTGTAATCTTGGGATACGTACTGCATATTGTGCTTAACAAGCGCAACGAGCGGGGCGAATAGCTTAATTTATTAATTGGGAGGGGGAATCAAACCCTCCTTTCTTCACGATCCAAAACTCATCTTTGGAGGCTGTCGGGTACAGTGCTCCGGTTTGTTTATAGCTCCTATTAGATAATGTTTCTTATCCGGTAGAGTTATCAACAAGTAAGTGCGCTATCATTTTTATGCGTAATTTTGCTGTTGGTAAGGACAATTGTATGGGAAAAATAATCGCTTTAGCTAATCAAAAAGGTGGTGTAGGTAAGACTACTACTACGATCAATCTGGCTGCTTCTCTGGCTACCTTAGAGAAGAAATTGCTGGTAATTGATGCAGATCCTCAAGCTAATGCCACAAGCGGTCTCGGAGTTTCTCCCGAAGAGGGTAAGCTAACTATCTACGAAGCACTCATAGAGGAGATTGATGCTAAGGAGGCTATTTGTCATACCAAGATAGAGGGGTTGGACTTAATCCCCAGCCATATTGACCTCGTAGGTGCGGAGATAGAGATGCTCGAGCTACCCAATCGCGAGAGCATCATGAAGCGTTTGCTGCATCCTCTAAAACCTCTCTACGACTATATACTGATCGACTGCTCCCCATCTTTGGGGCTTATTACGGTTAATTCATTAGTTGCTGCCGACTCTGTACTGATACCTGTGCAGTGCGAGTTCTTTGCCTTGGAAGGTATTAGCAAACTTCTCTCTACGATTCGCATTATTAAGAGCAAACTAAATCCACAATTGGAGATTGAAGGCTTCTTAATGACCATGTACGATAGTAGATTGCGCCTTGCACGACAGATATATGATGAGGTAAAGAGTCACTTCCGTGAGTTGGTATTCGATACTGTTATTCAGCGCAATGTAAAGCTAAGTGAAGCGCCTTCACATGGACTTCCCGTTATTCTCTATGATGTAGAGAGTAAGGGAGCTGTAAATCACTTAGAGCTTGCTGAGGAACTCATTAAGCGGAATAAACAATCATAGAAGTCCCTCTCTGAGTATGGGAGAGGACTTGCTGAGTAAAGAACCAAATGAGTAAACGAGAACATAATGTATTAGGACGCGGCTTAGGTGCACTTATGAGCGATGCAACCGGGAGTTCATCCATCAATGATCTGCCGATAGACTTCGTACGTCCTAATCCGGAGCAGCCCCGCCGCACATTTGATCCGGAGGCTCTCTCCGAGCTGGCAGCCTCTATTAAGTCAATAGGGCTTGTACAACCCATTACAGTGCGTAAGATTGCCGATAACGACTACATGATCATCTCCGGCGAAAGACGCTGGCGTGCTTCGCAAGAAGCCGGATTAGCTACCATTCCGGCCTATATAAAAACAGCTGCCGATGATGAGATGATGGAAATGGCCCTTATCGAAAATATACAACGTGAGGACCTAAATGCCATTGAAATAGCACTTGCTTACCGCAAGCTGTTGGATATGGCAGAGATGACACAAGAAACACTTAGTGCACGCATCGGTAAAAATAGGGCTACCATTAGTAACTATTTGCGCCTACTCAGGCTTCCTGCAGAAATACAGCTTGGCTTAACCGAAAAGAAAATTGATATGGGTCATGCCCGTACACTACTCTCTCTACCCGAACCGGAGGAGCAACTTTCGCTTTATGCAGAGACACTGAATGAGCACCTCAGTGTACGTGAGTTGGAGAGACGCTGCAAGGCATACTTGGAAGGTACTACTGATCAGAAGAAGCGAGCCAAAACAAAGAATCGCTTTTATAGCAACGATGAGTACGATGCACTGAGTAAGCAGCTGAGTAAGCACTTTAATGCCCCTGTATCGCTATCTGCTACAGCTACCGGCAAAGGAAAACTGACCATACGCTTCAACTCAGAAGAGGAGTTGATGTATATAATACAACAAATAGAAGAGAGCCACCGCTGATAGCCTCTTTTCTAACGAATCTATATGAAGTTGCTTCACAGCATATACAGTAGAATATTAATAGGCATGCTGCTATTTTTTACTTCGAGCGTATTGTTTGCTCAAGAAGTATATTCATTTGAGCGCACCCCTATGCATTATGTCTCTGTTGTACCTGAAGTAACTTATACCGACACTCTTGCGACCACTGCGGCTGTCGATACCTTGCCGCCGGCAGAGCTACCGGCAGATATTGAAAAAGTGGCACTTCGCAAGCCTTTTGTTCCTAACTCCACTGTGGCACTTCTATGTGCTATTATACCGGGTGGAGGGCAGTTGTATAATCGAAAGTACTGGAAAGTGCCTATCGTCTTGTCAGCTGCTTGCGGACTTACCTATCTCATTGGATGGAATGCAAGCCAATTCAATGAGTATCGAACGGCCTACCGCGATTTTATGAATCCCAATCCTTTGGATCATGATTCATGGAAGAGCTTTGTTCCTCCCGGACAAGATCCTGCTAATTACGTAGGAGATAGTAATATACAAAATAGACTGAAGCGTGGGACTGAGCAATTTCAACGCAGTAGAGACCTCAGCATAATAATAGCAGCTGTTGTGTACATATTCTCTTTTATAGATACTTATGTAGATGCAGAGCTATTTACCTTTGATGTTTCGCCTGATCTTTCTATGGCCAATGGAGGGCGTGTCGCCTCACCAATGGTACCGTACACGACGTTCGGGCTTACTTGTAAGTTTAATTTTTAATGCAATTTCATCGTCTTATAAGACATGCAATAGTCTTTTTTTCGCTTACCCTTGTGATTGTGTCTCCGCTGATAAGCCAAACACACAAGCCTATTACTTCAAGTTGCGAAATAGTTGTTCCCTCTCAGTTAGAGGCGGATGCAGTAGAGCTGCTAAGGAAATGGCATAGAAGCTACTCGGCGCAGCCTCTCAATATCAATACCAATAATGATCAAAAAGCAGGATCCACTCCCCGCACTCAATTCAATGATGCGGATGTATCCACATGGCTTAGTAAGCTACCCACTGAGATAGACGTAACTTACAATTCTTCTGTACAAAAGGGGATTGATCTCTTCCTCAAGAAAAAGAGACGTATGATCCCCTCCATGCTCTCCTTAGGTAACTACTACTTCCCACTTATCGAAACTATCTTTGATAAGTATGAAATACCCACAGAGCTGAAGTATCTTGCACTCATTGAATCCGGACTCGATCCGAGCGCTACATCACGCTCCGGAGCTAAGGGGTTGTGGCAGTTTATGTTACCCACAGCCAAGGCCTATGGGTTGGAGGTCAATGGGCTGGTGGATGAGCGTATGGATCCGCAGAAAAGTACCGAAGCAGCGGCCAAGCACCTGAAGGATTTGTATCAAGTGTATGGTGACTGGCTGATGGTTATTGCCGCCTATAACTGCGGTATAGGGAATGTGAATAAGGCCATTCGAAAGAGTGGCGGTAAGAGCTCCTTCTGGGGGATATACAATTATCTACCTCATCAAACACGTGACTATGTACCTCTCTTTGTAGGTGCTTATTACACCATGCATTACCATAACGAGTACGATTTGCACGAAGATGAGGCGGCACTACCCTGTGATGTAGATACGATTTATATCCGTGATCGCTACTCTATATCCTCATTGGCAAATGCCTCCAGTATAAGTGAATCGCTATTTAAGATGATCAATCCGCAGTTCAAAGCGAGCTATATACCCGGAGATATCCATCCTTATGCGATCAAGCTGCCTATTGCTGCTATTACCCGATTGGAGCAATCCGATTTAATGCTCTCTGCGCCCGGCAAGCAAGATCCTATCAAAAGGGATAAGATCATCGTACAAGAAGTAACCATCAATACGAACCCCAATCGTAGCTACACTGTAAAGCGCGGAGACTCGCTTTATTCGATAGCTCGACGGCACAATGTAACGATTGAGGCACTCATGCGTATAAACGACATAAAGAGCGTCACGGTTAAGCTAATCCCCGGAAAGGAGCTATCCATACCGGAGGTTGACTGATCTACCGCCCCCTATCTCGTTTTTAGGGGAATCGTGTGGGCGTTGCCCATTCATCTATATCTTTTCATCAAAAGATCAGAAAGTTTCAAACGAGACATCAGAACCTTTCGTTTGAAAGATCCGTATCTTTTGAAATAGCCCTCATAACCTTATTTCTATAGACCCTTGAAGAGGAGTTTGGAAAAGTCAAACTATCTTCAAGGGTCTATTTTTAATGCGCTTAGCCCTATTAAACCGATTGATTACACGATAGGCAGTAAAAATAGCTATATTTGTAGTTGCGCTGGCTAAGAGTACATCTTTGTACCGTAGGTCTGCGATTTGTTTGGTAATACACAAAGAAGACTACTATTTCGTATCATGCTAAGAAAGATACTATCCGTATCAGGTAAACCCGGGCTCTTCCGCCTCTTATCACAGAGTAACAACGCTTTTATCGTGGAGTCCCTAGTGGACAAGAAACGCATGCCCATTTATGCATCCGATAAGGCCATGAGCCTTCAAGAGATAGCACTCTACACGAAGGAGGGAGAGATGCCGTTAGGGGAAGTTTTGGATAAGGTTTACGCACATTTAGAGGGGCAAAAGATGAGCGATGAACGCTTTATCAAAGGGAAAAAAGAGGAGCTGTACGCTCTGATGGAAGAAATACTTCCTGTTTACGACAGAAGTCGTGTGTACCCGACCGATATAAAGAAGCTTTTCACTTGGTATAATCTGCTCTTGGATAATGGGTTTACTAAGTTTGCCCGTATAGAGGAGTCTAAAGAAGAGAAGCCCGATGCTGAGGAAGCGGGTAATAACGACAAGTAACTTACGTATCATTCACTTTTAAAAGATCATACAGATTATGTTCAAATCGATGAAGACATTCCTTGCAAAGGAATTGAATCAAATTAAGCAAGACGGCCTGTATAAGGAGGAGCGCATTATCACTACGCCCCAGCGTGCTGCCATTAAGGTTAAACCAGGAAAAGACGTGATTAACTTCTGCGCCAATAACTATTTAGGCTTGGCAGACAATCAGCGTCTCATCGATGCAGCTAAACGCGCTATGGACAGCCATGGGTATGGTATGAGCAGTGTGCGTTTTATCTGTGGTACACAAGATATACACAAAGAGCTTGAAGCAGCTATTGCACACTACTTCAAAACGGAAGACGCTATCCTCTATGCAGCTTGCTTTGACGCTAATGGAGGGGTATTCGAGCCACTCTTTGGACCGGATGATGCTATCATAAGCGACTCCCTCAACCACGCTTCTATTATCGATGGAGTGCGTCTGTGTAAGGCTAAGCGCTACCGCTATGCAAATGCTAATATGGAAGAACTTGAAAAGTGCCTGCAAGAAGCTCAAGCACAGCGCTTCCGTATTATTGCTACCGATGGGGTATTCTCTATGGACGGCAATGTGGCGCCTATGGACAAAATATGTGCCCTCGCTGAAAAATATGATGCTATGGTAATGGTCGACGAATGCCACTCAGCCGGTGTAGTTGGTCCTACGGGTAGAGGTGTTGGGGAGCAATTCAACTGTATGGATAAGATTGATATCCACACCGGTACATTAGGCAAGGCCTTCGGAGGTGCAGTAGGTGGCTTTACAGCCGGACCTAAGGAAGTAATCGATATGCTGCGTCAGCGCTCTCGTCCCTACCTATTTAGTAACTCGCTGCCCCCAGCAGTAGTAGGTGCCGGATTGGAATTGTTTAAGATGTTGGAAGAAGGTAACGAGCGTCATACGAAGCTCATGGAAAATGTAAACTACTTCCGTGATAAAATGCTCGCTGCCGGCTTTGATATCAAACCGACCCAAAGTGCTATCTGTGCAGTGATGCTTTACGATGCGCCTCTCTCTCAAAAGTATGCTGCCAAGCTTCTCGAAGAGGGTATCTATGTAACAGGATTCTACTATCCCGTAGTGCCGAAGGGAGAAGCCCGCATCCGCGTACAGCTCTCTGCAGGACACGAGAAAGAGCATCTTGATCGCTGTATTGAAGCATTTATCAAGGTTGGTAAAGAGCTTGGTGTGATCAAGTAAAGCCACTACAACTTTTATAGAAAGAGCCTCGCAAACCCATATCGGTTGCGAGGCTCTCGCTTTTAGTTCATATATAGGAATGGCTCAATAAGAGCGTTGTACCATCCAATCCAGCAAATCGATCATTTGATTGCGTGCTCTACTTTCTTCAAATGAGGCTAATAGTTGCTTGGCTTGCGATACATACTCAAGCATCCTGTTTTTTGCATAATCAATACCACCGTTTTGTACGGTATAGGCAATAAGCTCATTGCGTACGGTAAGATCACTCCTACTATCTTCTATACGCTGCATAAGCTTTGCGTACGATGCACTATCGGCACGCTCCAATAAGACGAGTAGCGGCAAGGTGACTTTTCCTTCCACCAGATCATTTCCAAGCGGTTTCCCGATCTTCTCATCACCTACATAGTCCAACATATCATCCTTAATCTGAAAAGCCATGCCGATACATTTCCCTATCGAAAAGAGCTTGCCCAGTACTTCCGGTGAAGCACCGGCTATCATGCCACCTAAGGCTGCAGACGCTTCAAACAGAGAGGCAGTCTTGTGATATATGATTTCGTTGTAACGCGCTATGCTAAGCCTTTCGGTATGCTGAGATTCAGCAAGCTGCTGCAGCTCACCCTCACATAGACTACGGCCGGTTCGTGCTACGATCTGCAGTATATCCTTTGAAAAATGATTTAAGCCGTAGTCGAATACTGTAGTTAATAGTAAATCACCTACCAATACCGCAATGTGATTGTTGTAGATTGCATTGAGGGTCTCTTTACCGCGACGTAGCGTACTATTATCAATTACATCATCGTGAATCAGGGAAGCAGTGTGTAAGAGTTCTATTACAGAAGCCATGCAAGCAGCCTCTTCACCTACCTCTCCGCCTGCTAAACGATTAGAAAGAGCTAAGATGGTGGGGCGCATATGCTTACCACTGCTCTTCTTTAGCCGTTCTAAAGCATCATTAGCAATAGAGACACGACTCTCCAAAAGACTATTATAAGTCTTCTGAAACTGACTAAAAAAGCTCTTTTCACTCTCCTGGAGTATGCTCAATGCATCCATTTTCCCACGCTACTATAAGTCCACAAAGGTAATGTTTTTACACAATTGATTTTTTAAGCTTTGCGCAAAGCATCCAATCTATAGAATGAGTACCGCAAAAGTAACCCCATTAAGGTTAAGGTAATAGGAAAAGCACTCCACACGGCAGCCAGCTGCTCCATAGGATTATTCCTTACTATCACAAAGGCAAATAACCATATCAAGAGAGGTGCCAATACCAAATGACACAATACGGCAATGGGTATTAGCGTGCGTACATATTCCATTCCGCGTAATGCATTGGCAAAAAGGATCTGTAGTACATCTCCAAATTGATAAAGCACTACCGGAAGCAGTGCCAAAGCCGTATAGGCAATGATCTCTTTATCTGAAGTAAAAAGGCAGCCTAACCAACTTCGTGTACATAAAATAAATATAGCTACCCCGGAAGCTATCAGCAGCCCTATCCGTATAGCCGCCCTCATAGCCGTGCGAACCCCTTTATAATCATGAGCCGAGCGATAGTGGCTAATATGAATGGCGGTAGCTGCGCCCAAGCCGTAATACACCATAAATCCAAGCGTAGTCACAGTAGCTGCTACTTGATGAGCAGCCAGTGCTGTAGAGCCTAATTTACCTACCGCTATAACCGCAAAAGTAAATGAAGCAGTCTCTAAACCTAATTGCAGCGAAATGGGTGTACCTAAACTAAACAAACGACGATAGATGTGCTTGTCTACCTTGATGCTTCCATAGAGCCTCAGAATTGCCTTCATTGACCTTTTGCGGCAGAATATAATCCACAGTAATACAAACATAGATACTCTGCCCAACAAAGTCGCTACGCCCGCTCCAAAAAGTCCCCACTCGGGAAAACAACCCCAGCCATAGATGAGAAAGGCATTGAAGATGATATTGATCACATTCCCCAAGAGCGCCACATACATAGGCCACCTCGTTTCGCTCATACCATCAAAGAACTGCTTCAAGCTATTAAACAGCATAGAAACAAAGAACGAAACAATCTGTAAGTAATAGTAAGGCAATACGATAGGAAGTAGCGAAGAGGGTAGATTGAACCACCCCAAATAGGGAATTAGCAGCAAGGCAATCGCCGAAAAGAATACCCCTACCAAGATGTTTATCCTAAAAGAGCCCTTCAGTAGTGCAGCCAAACGCTGACAATCGCCTCGGTGCTGCGCCTCTGCAACCATAGGGGTTAAGCCATAGGAAAAGCCTAATCCCATCACTACAAAAAGATTTAGAAAATTATTGACAAAAGAGGCTGCCGCAAGCTCGTCATTCCCATGGTGCCCAACCATTATGTTATCCATAAAAGCAACCAATATGATAGACAGCTGTCCGATCACAATAGGTAGCCCCAAGCTTATCAATGCACGATAATGAGGACGATAACGACTATCCGATAATACAATACGCGCGCTCTTCACCCTTCCGCAATACACAGATTTCTACTGCATCAAGGTCTGGCGTATCCTTTGAACAAGCTTTTTGTTGCTCTCCTCGCTTGATTCCTCATTCGACGCCCATACGATAAGCAGCGAATCTCCTTCGTGAAGCTTACTTTTACCCTTCGGTACTAAAAAGCGATCATTCCTCTTTATAAGAATAACCAACTCATTCTCTCCCAATTGCACACTACGCAATTCGGATCCATGGGCAAGCATATTTTTATCTACTACACGCTCTTCCATGCGAGTGCCTGTCTCTTCCGGTATCTCCACACCTACGAAGCTCCCTTCAGGGGGTGCCGGAGTAGCCAATCCCAACCAATAAGCCACGGGAGTGATGGTCATTCCTTGCACCAGGAGAGAAAGCAGTGTGATAAAGAATACAATCGAATAAATATGTTCCGCCCCTTCTATGCCATTTACTACCGGATAGGTGGCAAATATAATGGGCGCAGCACCACGAAGTCCTACCCAAGAGATAAAAGCTTTGCTATTGATCGACATTTTCCTGAATGGCAATAGGGATACAAATACGGCAAGAGGTCTTCCAATAAACATAATGAATATGCCGACCAATACAGCTAAAACACCTACATGCAGCATCTCATGCGGATTCACCAGTAGGCCAAGGAGCAGGAACAGCGTAATCTGCACCAACCAAGCCAATCCATCGAAAAAGTTATTTATTCCCGAGCGATGCTTCAAGCGGTTGTTACCCACTACAATACCCGCTGTGTACACCGCTAAATAACCATTACACTTAATAAGCGATGTAGTGGCAAATGTGAAGAGTACCAAGCAAAGCAACATAATAGGGTAGAGCGTTTTATTCGGTATTGCGAGCCTATTGATCAATAGAACGGCTAAAAATCCCATGACTACCCCAATGACTGCACCTAATACAAATTGATAGAGGAACTGAAATACCATCTCCCATGCCGATAGAGCTGTACCCTCTATATACTGCATAAGTACAATCGTAAGCATGTAGGCCATAGGGTCATTACTACCACTTTCAAGCTCCAAAGCAGGCTTCAAATTATTACGCAGCTGCACACGCTGAGAGCGTAATAGTCCGAATACAGAAGCTGAGTCCGTACTACTCATCGTAGCTGCCAGCAGAAAGGCTAGCGGAAGCGAGAATACCTGCCCCAGAGAAAAATGGTTCGATAGGTACCAAATAAAGGTGCCTGTGAAGATTGTAGTCAATAAGACGCCAACCGTGGAAAGTACTATCCCGGGACCCAGTACAGGGCGTATCTCCTTTATCTTCGTATCCATACCCCCGGTGAAGAGGATAATGGTTAAGGCGACCATACCTATATTTTGTGCCATCTTGGCATCGCTGAACTTGAAGCCTAATCCATCTACGCCAAAGAGCATTCCCGTAAAAAGGAAAAGCAATAATGCAGGAATACCAAAACGCACGCCTACCTTGCCGATAATTATACCTGCAAAGATGATAACACTACAAAAAAGTAGCAGAGTCTCAATCGAAAACGACATGCTTGCGCGTGGCTAACTTGTTACCTATACTTGTTCCTTCTTCTGGCAGATACACACTACCCCAATAAGCTCTCATACCCTTAGCACTTACTTACTCATTTGCCGGTGGGTATTTACCTCATGTATTGCGCATCCTCTGCAAAGATAGAAAATTACCTCCTTAGATGCCCTTTTCCCCTGCGCTATACCTATCAAGAATATCAATAACCCGATGGCGCTTTTAGGGCTGTACGCTTTCTAAGTCGTTTAGTAGGTCATAGTCTCTGAACTGAGGGAGAGTGTGGGCATCCAGCATATATAGTAGTACCGCGATGAGCAACTTTAGATCGGCTTCTCCCTTATTGGTATAGGAGAGCAGAAGGTCCGGCTTACGAAAATAGAGTACTCCATATAGCTCGGTCAAGCGTGGGGCTTTATGCATCGGATTGAGGTTGAGGCGCTCCATAAAGTACTCTCCCTTCTCCATAGTACAGAGTGCCGCCTTCCCACTCCAGGGAAGGGAGGGAAGTCCATAGTGAAGGCAGTCGGCATCCATCATTACCTTGTGAAAAAATAGGTTGTGGGCTACTACTACTTTTGCCTTTTCTAAGCTACGGGCGAATGGGGTATATACAGATGTAGGGGTATGTCCCGAGCGCTGCATCATAACGGTTGAAATGCCGTGTATCTGCTCTGCTTCCGGCGTAATAGTTTCGTCGGCATGCAGTAGATCGAAGTGGCTTTCAATGAGCCGCCCTTTAGTATCAAGTAGTGCATAAGAGAGTACTACCACTCGCGTAGGTACAACGGCCTCTTCGTAGAACAGCAGATCTCCGGGTTGTGTCGAACAGGTCTCCGTATCAAAACAGAGAAAATAGGGCTCGCTTCCCTTTGGTGCTTTAGGAAAGTGGAACAGGCTGCTCTTTGTTACATTGAGCGAGGCTCCGGGCAACGTGAACAACTCTTCTGTAATAGTACGCTGTCGATGCTTACGCTTCGTGCCGAACCAATAAAGGGCCACCACGATTAGCACTAAAAGCGCTACATCAACGAAAAACATAGCTTCCTATTGGTTAAGTATTTTCTTATCCCTTTCAATCGCTCCCCGAGTTATTTCTTCCGGAATAAAGTGCCAATTGGCTGCATCCGCTACATGGGTCACAGGCTGTTTGGAAAGCTTTTCCATAATGGCACTGCGTATATCTTTTGTGGTTGCCTTAATACGTCCGGGAAGCTCCTCTTTGGGAATGCCAGCCCCTCGGGTCAGGTGCCCGCCGCCCCCATTGCCTCGGTAGGAATTGACCGCTACCAAGTAGGTATGCGACAAGCTGAAAGCGGTGCCGTCAGAGAGAGACTGTATAACCACTCGGCTACCTGCCGGCTTTGTAACGTCTACTGTGTAGCGAATACCCCCTGCTGCGCTGAAGTTGAACGTTGGGTTTTGCGTAGGGAACCGCTCGCCCTGTTTATAGTCAGCCTTAAAAGCAAGTAAATGATCCGATGCAGTGTGCATTTGATTGACCCAAAGCCCATAGCTGTACTCCAAGTAATCTTTTATCTCTTGACCGGTCAACTCCATGGCGTAGAGACTATTCTCATAGGGGTAGAGCGCAAACATATCGGCGTAGGTAAGTGTACCGCTAGGGAGCTTAAGAGAGAGCGAGAGCGGAGCGGCAAAGCTAACCTTTGCTCCGGTTGCCTCCAGCTGTACCTCATGTATGAAGGACATATAAGCAGAGCTACCCCAGAGTGCATCACCCCCATTTAGTGGCGCATCTATAGCACCGACCGGCTGTTGCATCTCTTTTTCGAAGTGGTGGATCGCTGCTTCGAAATGCTTCATGAAGGCGCTATCCGGCTCATAGGCGTTTAGCTCTGTCAATTGAGGGGTTATGGTACGCTCGATCACCTGCTTTCCCTTTTTGCGAATAGTGATCGTTACGTCGCTCACACGCTGCAAACGGTTAGCCGGATTGATAAGTAGTACACTATCCCCCTGTGGGTTTTTTACCTGCGTAATGGCTGACTCGTGATCGTGCCCCATTAGTATGATGTCAATGCCGTTTATCTGCTCCGCAATTGCTTTTGAAGCATTTTCCTGTATATCGGCATTACGGTTCTGGAAGCCTGTGTGTGCAAGCAGAACGACCAAGTCGGGTTGCGCCTTTGCTTGTACTTCTTGCAGTGTGTGGGCTACGGCACTAATCGGTTCCTCAAAGCGCATTCCGGCATAGAGCGGCTCAGCGATCCACTCGGGTACAGCCGGTGTAATCACGCCTATTACCGCTATTTTCAATCCGTTCCGCTTAAATATCTTATAAGGTTGATAGTAGCTCTTACCGGTCTCTATTCGGGTTATATTGCAGCATAGGATGGGAAAGTCAGCTCTCGCCTCAAAAGCATCATATACCTCATGCCCGGCTTCAATATCGTGGTTGCCGAAGCACATGGCATCATAGCCCAAACGGTTGTATACTTCTGTAGCAAAGTGGGGGCCCTCCTTGTAGTGACTATTGTCATAGTAAATGAGCGGGGTACCCTGCAGTAGATCTCCCCCATCTAAAAGCAAGAGGTCCGGATTTTTTTGTCGTGCTTCATGTAGGAAAGTGGCTAAGCGAGCCGCTGAACCCCCTGTATCCTCTCCCGAGATAAAGTCAGTGGGGAAGAGCTCACCATGCACATCAGTCGTATGTATAATGCGCACTGTGTACTCCTTGGGGGCGCTACATCCGGTCACCCACATGAGTAGGCTTGCGGCACATATCAGAATAGAAAGGCGTCGTCTCATAGTTAGGATATTTTACTTCCGGGTGCGATAGCGTTGTCTACCAATACAACACGCAAAGCGCCATCCTTCCAATCCTCACTTGCTAAGATCATACCGCAGGATTCAATTCCCATCATCTTACGAGGAGGCAGGTTGGCGATAAAGAGCAACTTCTTGCCTATCAGCTCTTCAGGCTTGTAATACTCGGCTATGCCGCTCAGTATGGTGCGTTCGCCCTTACCATCATCCAAAGTAAAGCGGAGTAGTTTTTTGCTCTTGGCAACCTTTTCACAAGCTAATACCTGTCCTACTCGCAGATCGGCCTTGACAAAATCATCGAAGGCGCAGGATGCCGCAAAGTCCGGTGCCTTCTTGGCTGCCTGCTCGTTGAGGCGCTCTGTCTCGAGAAGTTTCTCTATCTGTGCTTGAATAGCTGCATCCTCAATTTTTTCAAAGAGCAGCTCCGCTTTGCCCAGCTTATGTCCCTCCTTCAAAAGATCGTGACGCCCCAAATGATCCCAACCCAATGCCTCTATTTGAAGCATGTGGAGCAGTCGCTTTGTAGAGAAGGGCAAGAAGGGAGCAAAAGCAATGCTCAGATTGGCGGTTAGCTGAAGGGCTACATTGAGTATAGTGGCTACACGCTGCTTATCTGTCTTGATTACCTTCCAAGGCTCTACATCTGCCAAGTATTTATTGCCTATTCTGGCGATCTGCATAGCCTCTTTGAGTGCTTCACGGAAGTGGAAATTCTCTAAGGCATTGTTCAGTTGAGGAATTACCTCGTCCATCTCGCTAAGTGCCGCTTCGTCTACCGGGGTGAGGGTACCGCAGGGCGGCACAACGCCTTCGAAGTATTTCTCCGTTAGTACGAGACTTCTGTTCACAAAGTTGCCGTAAACAGCCACTAACTCATTGTTGTTTCTCGATTGAAAGTCCTTCCACGTAAAGTCGTTGTCCTTCGTTTCAGGGGCATTAGCAGTTAATACGTAGCGCAATACATCTTGTTTGCCCTGGAAGTCCCGCAGGTATTCATGTAGCCAAACGGCCCAATTGCGGCTCGTAGAGATCTTTTTGCCCTCCAGGTTGAGGAATTCGTTGGCAGGTACATTGTCGGGTAGAATAAAGGATCCTTCTGCTTTAAGCATAGCCGGGAAGACGATGCAGTGAAAGACGATGTTGTCTTTACCGATAAAGTGTATCAAGCGGGTAGAAGGATCTTTCCACCACATTTCCCAATCATTGGGGCGTAACTCTTTGGTATTGCTGATATAGCCGATGGGCGCATCAAACCATACGTATAGCACCTTCCCTTCAGCCCCTTTTATCGGAATGGGTATTCCCCAGTCCAAGTCGCGGCTCACGGCACGAGGTTGCAACCCGGCATCCAGCCAGCTTTTGCATTGTCCGTAGACGTTACTTTTCCACTCTTTGTGCCCTTCGAGTATCCACTCTTTAAGCCATGGATCATATTCGTTGAGCGGTAGATACCAGTGCTTTGTTTTGCGCAGCTCGGGCTTAGCTCCACTCACGGCACTGTGCGGATTGATCAGATCAATGGCATTCAGCGAGGTACCGCATGCTTCGCACTGATCTCCGTAAGCGCCTTCGTTACCGCAATGTGGGCATGTGCCTACTATATAGCGGTCCGCCAAAAACATTTTCGCTTCCGGATCCCAGTACTGTTCGCTCTCCTGCTCTATAAACTTACCCTCTTCGTAGAGTTTCTTAAAAAAGTTGCTGGCCGTCTCGCTGTGTATATCACTTGTGGTACGTGAATAAATGTCAAAGTCAATCCCAAATTCTGCAAAAGACTCCTTGATTAATTTATGATAGCGATCCACAATCTCTTGGGGTGTAACGCCCTCTGCCTTTGCTTTTAGAGAAATAGGAACTCCATGCTCATCGCTACCGCCTATAAAAAGCACCTCTTCGCCTTTGGCGCGCTTGAAGCGCACGTATATATCCGCCGGCACATACACACCGGCTAAATGCCCAATATGTACCGGTCCATTGGCGTAGGGTAGGGCCGTGGTGACTAAAGTGCGTTGGAATGCTTGGGGGGTATTAGATTGATTTTTATTCGTGTCCATTTTCTTTCTTTTTCTATTTGGCTCTCAACAATGCCTAACAAAGATAACAGAAACTCGTCACACCGCATTTATACGGAGGGCCTCTTCTTATGATAATAGCCAAGTGAAGCACGAGATTAGATGAGTGATTTCATGGGGTGATCCACGCTCTCCCAAGCACCGGGAAAAATATCAGAACCTTTCGTTCAAAACATCAGTATCTTTCAAATGAAACATCAGAATCTTTCCGTCAAAAGATCAGAACCTTTTTTGCGTGCATAGTCAGTTGTTAAGAATCAGGCGAAACAGGGGGAAAAGAAAGGAATGTAACTACAGACTCTCTATTGCCTAATAAAGAGGGGAAAGCCCTCGCCACCAACCTTCCCCCCGTAGTATGTTCGCTAACACATTATCGAGAAGGTGATGTATTGGTGGCAAATATACGTCCCTATCTAAAGAAGGTCTGGCATGCGGATAAGGAAGGAGGATGTTCGTCTGATGTTCTTGTTTTTAGAGCGAAAGAAGGTTATAGAAGCTCTTTCCTCTATGCGGTCTTGCTACAAGATAGATTTTTCGAATATGCTATGAAAGGCGCAAAAGGGAGCAAAATGCCACGTGGTGATAAAGAGCAGATAATGAGATATGAATTACCGACATTCTCTCCTCAAGAGCAAGAGAATATCGGTAACTTCATTATTGGCGTCACAAATAAATTATGGCTCAATCGTGCGATAAATCATAATTTACGTGCAAGGCGAGAGCAGAGGAGAATTGTATTCTCACTATGCCGAGCCGATGCCGTAAATGGCGACGTTAGTCGCAATTTACCGACACCTGACCATTCATTAGAAGTGGCAGCAACTCGTCGCGCAGCTTAGTGAGTTGCTCTATTTGAGTTTTGTTTTTACTCATCTGTTTAATGATGGGATAAGTCTGATCGGCAAAAGACTTAAGCGCAGATGCATTAGGATATGGAATTTCCATTGATGCAATACTTGGAACTGTTAGCTGTTGCTGTATTGAACCATCTTTTTTAAATTTCAGACGATTAAAAATTTGATGTAGATAAACATCCCCTCCTATATCATTGGGGGTTACTGCAAGCAGCCTAATTATAGGGACATATCCAGCTTCTCGCATTACACAATATCCGATAGTTCCTCTAGCTGCAACTGTAATTCCTCGCTTAAGAATAGTTGGCTCTTTAGTATAACCATACAAGCCCTCATAGTCAGTTCCATTTGAATATATGGGAACTTGACAATCATTTGTTTTGTGCTTGGACCATACTTGAGGGCAATCTCCACCTGCTCTTATCAAAGCTATATCACCAACAAGCCTTTTAGGGAGCGTATTGATGTTCGATAAAAACCTGTAATCCATTATACCTGCAATCATCGCCTCTAAATTATGATTTATCGCACGATTGAGTTCAATCTTGCGGTTGAGATTATCTATGAAAAAAGAGGTTGCTCTTTGAATTTCGAATGTTGGGAAATCGAATTCTAAATTAGCTATATCTGAGGGTAGGAGAGCAGGATAGGACGATACTGCACCCTCTGCAATAGTTTGTAAATGCTCTGTCATGTCATCTTGAGTCAACATAGCATACAAGTATAACGGATCTATTGTACAATGGTATTCAGGCTTTACATCTATGGTAACAAAACCTGTTGATACTACTAGGTTTTCTTGAGGAAATGAAAGAATACCGTAATGTTTTTGATTGGGGCGAACCAAGGAGTACAATATTGTGTGGTGCCTTACTTGTCTCTGAGCTCTACTTGGGGCATCTAACAAACAGACGGATTGCACATTAGTAATCTGTCCTTTGATAAGATTACTTGTTTCTAAGTAGTCTATAAGTATATTTTCTGTTCGGCTTATAGTTTTTGCATTGAAAATACAAATATCTCCCAGCTTATATTTCTTCATTGCCATTTAGATTAAAAGGGAAGCTCATCATCAGAAATCGTCTCAGGCGTATTATCAATCGATGGATAATTAGATTTATAGAAGTTAAGTAGAAATAAACCAACAGTAGTTGTTGCATTGACGACAAAGTAAGCATACACAGCATCTTTAATCACTAAATCTCCATCTGTTTTCCCATGAAATTCCGTCTTGTTGCTACGTAAATCCTCTATCGCTTTCCCTGCATTTATTAGAGAACTGGATAAAGTCATTATCTCTTTTGGGAGGTTCCCACTACTTTGCAACCCGAAAGCTTTGCATATATTCCCAATGAGTTTTGTCAGGGTCCCTTTTTCGCTCCATGTTACATCTATCCTTGAATCCTTGAGAATCTCTTTGATAATACTTTCAAGGGCTGAATTTGCTAATCCAATTGCAAGGCTTGGATCAGTCTCTACATTTCTAAATGCCTTTTCAAATGTTAGACTTGCTGTTTCATAACTGGACTTTAATTCATTTTTGAAAGTTGGTATGCTCGGAATATAATCAGGGGTTTCTATCCCCAAATCAATTGCAATCTTCAGTAATGTTTCGCCATCAATATTATGGAGTGTCTTTATTGCATTGATTTTCTTCTTTTCCTCATCTCTATAATAGAACTGGAAGTTCTCCCAAAAATCATTCCACTCCAGTTTTTCTTGATGCCATTTACTTAAATACGCTTCAACATTTTCATAACTCTTGAATTGCTTAAATAAACTGTCATTTATCTTTTGAACAAGCTTCATTTGATATTTTGGAGAAATACTTTGATTCATAACAAATTCTTTAGTTCATCAATACTTGGCAGAGCTTTGCGCAGTTTCTCTGGCATTTCTGCCTAATTTGTGAATTGCGATTCACGAATTGGAACTTGCCTCAAAGATGATGTTCTCATTTTTGTATTTGTACTTTCTTCGTCAAAATCATCTTAGTCACCACAAGGGACTAAGTTAAAATGACTAAGATGAAGCTCTCACATACTTTTGATTTCTACTGTTGGGCTTTTCAGGTATTGTCATTTCAAGAAATCCATTCTCTATCAATGGGTCGATATATCGACTTTTGGCGTTATTACGGTGCTTTAGCCCCAAGTGCGCCATAATCTCCGTGAGACTTTTGGGTCGTTCACAGAAAGCCAACACCTCGTTCATCGTTTCTGTTGATTTGGTCACGGACTTAGTCACTTTTTCTCCGTCAGTGACTAAGTTAAGTGACAAAGATGGTTGTACCATTACTTCGAAAGCTGTAATTTTACCCACATTGAAGACTGGTTCTGGATTTCCGTTGTCTCTTAGCATGGTTTTGACACGCTGAATGCCTCGGTTGAACATATTAACGTATTTCATTCCACGCATAGCTTCTGCGATGATAGGGTTTCGATAATCGTTGACTGTAGGGAAGTTTTCGGGACGAGCTTCTCCATACAAGCCTCCTGCATTAAGAATTTCGATCCGATTACTGAACTGGTATATTCTGATAGGCATATTAGACTGATAGTCACGGTGCATGCAGGCGTTCATCAGCAACTCCCGAAGAGCTAACTCAGGGTAGTTAAACACAATCTGTTCTCGCAGTATACTCACAGGCATCGGACGTGCTGTGACGATAGCATCTTTCACAAAGCTTTCCAGCTTAGGCAGTATTGAACACAGACTGCCCCGAATCTGCCTTTCGTTAAGAATTTCACTTCCTGTGTCCTCTCCTTCGAAATGCACATATTGAACATAACAACCATGCAGGAAGAAAGAGGCATTTTTACCGAAAAGAATAATGGCAGCATTTGTAGGACAATCATTGGCAACGTCATAAAGATGGATTGCGGCCAATTGTTCTTGTAAAGACCGATTATCCGTCATTAGGATACCGGCATCTATTATCTGTGGAAGATATTCCTGCTTTATAAACTGGACATCAATATCCTTTAGGGATGAACCAAAACAAGGCATAGCATCGAATGTAGCCATATAAGATGTCCTTTTTTCCCAAAGCACTCTTTCTTCTGACTCTGTGGCAATGTCCCTGCGTGGACCTATTCGAATGAAGGTTCTTCCACGATAGCGCACTGGCGGAATCAAAGCGGGCGACACCTCTACGACAAGCAAATCGCCTTCGGCAAACTCAAACTTTTCTACAGACATAATCGGTAAAGGCAGTATATTGCCGTCAGAACGAAGCCCCGCTATTTTCTTCATCAAGGCATCATCTACCCTTAGCCCGGATAAAGTTCCATTGTCATAAGCACCCAAAATAAGATAACCTTTTTCCCGGCAGTTTGGTAAATCATTTGAAAATGCACAAATAGCCTCCTGAAACTTATCCATGTCGCCGGTAGAAATCGTACGTTCTATTCTGTAGGTCTCTGTGCTACGTAAAAGTTCAAGTACTTCATCTTTTGTTACCATATCCGTTACTGTATATTCTCATTGAATTTCAAGCTATCAAGCTGACGCATAATTTCTGCTTCCAATCGGTGGCTTTCGGCAAACTGTTCTGTAAGCGTCTGACGATAAGAATCCATACGAGCTGTGAACTCTTCCTCTGTAATATCTACGTAATCGATTTTAATGTCAAAATATTGACCGGCCGATAGAGAGTAGCCTTTCTCCTTGATCTCGTCGTAGGTTACAGCAACGGAGAAATCGTCAATAGACTTACGCTCACGAAATGTGGAAACGATTTGCTCTATTTCAAAATCACGCAATTTGATTGTTTCCTTCTTTATATTCTTCGCCTAACTTGCTGGCATCAATCAGCACCACCTTTTCGGCTGATGCCGACTTATCAAAAAACAATACCGAAACATTAGTGCCTGTGTTGGCAAACACATTACTTGGCATAGAGACGCATCCGTAGACCCAGTGCTTGTCGACGATCTTCTTGAGGATCCTCTTTTCGATCCCATTTTTGGCTGTAATAAAACCTGTTGGGATAACAATAGCTCCTTTGCCAGTATCTTTCAAAGAATTGATAACATGCTGAATAAAACAGGTGTAGATAGCCATTGATTCCTTTTTCTTGTCAGGGACATTGGGTACACCAGCCCAAAAACGCGCTGGTTGTGCAGCTATCTTTTCGCGTGTACCGGAGAAATCCATCTTAAAGGGAGGATTGCTCACAACAAAATCAAATTGACGTAAGCTCTGTCCATCATCGCTCTTGTGATAAGGAGACACGAGTGTATCGCCTTGGATGGCATAATCAAGTGAAGAAACAAGACCATTGAGAAGGAGGTTCAGCTTGAGCATCTTGTTGGAGCGCTGGGAAATATCTTGAGAGAAGATGGTACAGCGGTCTTCTCCTATCTGATGGCTAAGTGCCATAAGGAGTGTGCCGGTTCCAGCCGATGGGTCGTAACATTCCTGGCTATGCAAATCGGTATCATCGCCCACGAGCAAACGTGCCATAATGGTAGCAATAGCTTGTGGTGTGTAATATTCTGCGTATTTGCCACCACCTGCAGTGTTGTAGTCTTTGATAAGGTACTCAAAGATAGAGGCAAAGAAATCGTAATGCTTTACAAACGCATCTTCAAAAGAAAAATTCACCAATTTATCTACCAATGCACGTGCAAAGTCTGCACGATGAGCCGTGTCGGTAACAAAGTTTGTAAGGGTTTCAAAGAGGGGTATCTTCGTGTTATCGGTGGTCTGCGTAGAGAATATATCTGCATTCTTTTCGGCAATATCCGTCATTGTATTGTCGAAAATAGTATCAAAGTCGCCTTTTTTCTGCTGATTCCAAAGATTGGAAATAAGATGATAAGGTTCAAGAATAGGTACATCGGCACTCAATGAACTTTGTAACAATAGTCGTTCATCTTCCGTGAGTTCAGCGTATGCCGTTTCCCACTTTTCCGCTTCCTTTATTTTCTTGGAAATTTCGCTGCGTGCATTCTTTAATTCGTATCCAAACTTATCGTTAAGGAACTTATATAAGAAAACCTGCGTGATGATTTTATATTCGTTGCCATCGTTACCCATACCGTAATTGGCACAGGTGGCTTTCAGCTCGTCAATAAGACGTATAGTTGGTTCTTTAATATCCATTGTTATGAATGTCCGTAAGTTGCGTTATATTGATTGAGATATTGTTGGGCTACCCGCTCCTTGATGAACTTATAGTCGTCCATTTCGGGCTTTATCTGTGGAAACTGATACAAGCAACCGCTAATGAGCGACAGCACCGTGCGTGAGAAATAAGCGTCTTTTTTCAATATATCACTCTTGTCATACACTTTTGCATCAATATCTTCCTTGATTATTTTCAAGATAACCATTATTTCCTCATCCTTGAATGAGAACATCGGGGCTTTATGCTCTGTTTCTCTTTTCTTGTTCACCTCACGTATGCGCTTGTGTACACGTGCAAACTTTGCATCTCCATTATACTTTTTCAAGAGTGCATTGTTCCTTACTTGAATCTCCTGCAAACGCTTCATTACATCATCAAGAGCCTTGGTTTCTTCATTAAATTTCGCCACCGTATCAACAATAAATCCATGTTCTTTGAAACGCTGTGTAAATGCTTCTCTCAGTGTAACAAACTCGGGGTCGTCTTGGTCGAAATTATTGGTAAAAGCGGTAATGGTACGTTGCCATTTCTCCTTTAATGCTCCTGTCCCACCAATGATATGCAGTTCTTCTGAACCTATCTTTGAGAAATCAAATTCTATATCAAGCATAGCTTCATTGATGAGCAACCTTGTCTCATCGCCCAGCTGAAATGCCTCCTTTTGATTGATGAGACTGATGCGATGCTGTACCTCTGAGAGTAGATCGGGTAGTTTCTTTAATTCCAGCTTATAGAATAGCTTTCGCATATCTTCGTCTCCAAAGGTTCGAACCATATTGGCCATATCCTTTGCAGAAACTAACGCATGCTTGAGATCTAGAAGTACGGCTTTGTCCTCTAGAGTTGAGATCTCAGAGGAGAAGTCCTCTGCATTATCATACGAGTACTCAAACAGTGTCTGCCTGATATCTTTCATCCGCTCTAGGATCTCCTCTTTGCTTTCGAGTACTTGAGCAAATGTGTCTGTATTGCTCCCATCGCCGGTCTCTTTGACGTCATTAAATCGGTTGAGCTCTTGGAGATAAGCTTCGTTGGTCTCCTCAAAGTTTTGCTTAATATCTGCAAAGTCAATGAGGAAGCCATAACGCATATCTTTGTACGGGCGGTTTACTCGTGTGATGGCTTGGAGCAAATTGTGATCTCTCAGTTTGCGTCCGAAATAAAGTCGCTTCAATCGAGGCGCGTCAAAGCCTGTCAATAGCATGTTGAAGACGATAAGGAGGTCTATAGAATTATTCTTCTTAAAGTCCTTGATGATTTGCTTGCGAGTCTCTTTATCTTCATAGTCATGAAGTATCAAGCCTGCACGAAGCTGTGTGTCGGGGCTTATCTCCTTTTGTATACGATCAAAGTGAGCATACATTTTCTCTGCTTGACCACTTGTCTCGCAGATAATCATACCGCCTAAAGTCTCGTCTCCTTGTATCTTTCGGAAGTTCACTAAGTCGGTGATGATGTAGTGAAGCAGCTCATCTACATAATTGTCGTGCTCGATAATTTGTTTTTTCTTGATGTCTTTCTTCTCTACCAGCGTCTCGAGCTTTTCATGTACTGCCGTTAACCGCTCTCTGTATGATGTCTCAATATCCTCTCGGATAATTTTAAGCGTATACCCATCAGCTATAGAGCGATCGTAATAGTAGGTGTGTATGTAGTTTCCAAATATTTGGCACGATGCTCTCTCTTCTCCCAGCAAAGGCGTACCTGTCAAAGCGATTTTGATAGCATCTCTGTCAGCATCAAAAAGATTTGCAAGGAAGCAGCCTCCTGGGCGGTATCCTCTATGTGCTTCGTCAAGAATAAAAACACGTTGTAGATTGGTGGCATAGCTGTTTAGTGCAACTCTCTCATTGTCTTTCTCAAAGCGTTGAATATTCACCACCGTTATCTCAGCTTGTCCACTGGGACCTTGTTGAGCTTGGTTGGTTTGGAATTGTTGCATCAGTTCTTTTCTTGTGTTCGCTGTTGAGACAACCAAGCCACGAGCTTCAAACTCTTCTTTTGCTTGCTCTAACAGATCAATTCGATCTACGATAAAGTAAAAGCGAGCGACCTTATTCTGTCGAGCAAAGTAATCACTGAGGATATAGGTGAGATGAAATGCAAGTGCCGTCTTACCACTCCCTTGTGTATGCCAAATCAAGCCTGACTTAACACCTTCCGAGAGCTTTTGTGTGACGGCTTGGGCAGCAAATAGTTGCTGATAGCGCATAATATGCTTTTGATCCGTAGTCTCAATCTTTCCGTCTTCTTCTCGCTCCTTATGAACATAAGCAATCCCATATTTGAGTATGTAGAGCAGACGTGACGGACTGCACATCGAGGTTAATATGCGATTGGTGGGAGTATACAGACCTAGATTACTCTGATACTCTGGACTCGTGTGGATTACCTGGTTATTGTAATCGGCTAAGATTCTTTTTTCCTCGTCAGCATTTTTATCGAGATATGGGTATGCAGCGTGAAAAGGGGCTACATCCAATCCTGACGGGTTTTCTTCTCTAAAGCAATTGAATGGTGTAGCATCTCTTGCTCCTGTACAGTAAAACGCACCCTGCACAGGCACAATACCGTCTAGGGTGTCGTACTCCATATTATTGGAGAAGATCATCAACTGAGTGATGTTGACGAACCTACGAAACTTCTTATTTGGGAAGCGCTCTCTAATCATTCGATTGCTCTCTGCGACCATGCCCCCATGGTTGTTGGGCTTTTTGACCTCAACAAAGCAAAGAGGCAAACCATTAACAAACAGAGTTATATCGGGCCGAAACTCGTCATCTCCATTCTTACAGGTAAACTCTGCTGTAAAATGAAAGGTGTTATTCTCTGGATTGTCAAAGTCGATGAGCCTTATCGGAGAGACTGATCTCAGACGCTTATAGAAACCTCGTCCCAAATCATCATCGTTGAGTTCTTTGCGAATTTCTCTCAGTGTTTCTTTGTACGCCCCCGCATTCTCAGGATTAAGTTTCTCAAACTGACTCTGAAATACTTCTAGCAAGATATTGGTATCTGCATCATAGACGGCTCCAGCGTCTTTCTCTTGTATTTTGCCAAAATATTGGTATCCTAAACGGGTTAGATGCACCATTGCCGGCATCTGTACTCGAGTGGATTCATTGAAGTTTCCCATAGTATTCTACTTCTTTAATGTAGGTCTTAACAAATCACGAATATCTACTTCCAATACCTCGGCAACCTTGACAAGATTATCAAGAGAGGGCTGTACTTTATTTGAACACCAGCGTGATACTGTATTCTCTGTATGTCCCACTTGATTAGCTAACCATTTGCCCGAAACCTGCTTTTCCGCTAATACGGATTTAATCCGATATATTGCTTTCATCTGTAGATTTTCTTTCATTAATTGTTAAAAGTATCACACACGAAATTAAGCATTTAATGCCATAACTCCAAGCAAATAAGGATATTATAACTGCACAATGATATTTTTCTTCTTTTGAATGTTTTTCGTTGGCAATAATGTGCCTTTGCAACATAGAATGACGTGTTCTTTGAAGCACTGCAGAATGAAGATAGGTAAAGAAACTCGCTCGTTTCCAAGTCGTAACCTTTTCACTCTTTACACTTTCTTATTCTATTGATTATCTGAAAGATACACACTTCTTGAATCTTTTGCGGGCATTTTCAGCGTTTAGTCTGAACTTACAATTACCTACGGTCAAATGAGTAAGCCATAGGGGATTTCGGTTAAGAGTTGGGTAAGTCAAGATTTGGTATGGTCCAGAAGTGGATTTTAACTCAAGTCAAAATTGACCAAAGTCAAAACTGAGTCAAGTCTTAACCAGACTCAAAACTTAGCTCAGAAAGTCAAAAGCTAATTTCCAATCGCCCCTAAGTGGGTGGCATCAATTCTTGATATTGGCAAGGTGTGTCTTTGTACCACAAATTGCCATTTGTACCACAAAGACCCTTGCCCGAAGGGGGGTAAATCACTCCGAAGTCGTGATTAAAGAAAAAAGAAAGCTATGAATAAGGAAAGAGAACTTTCAAAACAGCCGGAAACAACCAACAAGCCTCGCTGGGACAACTGGCACGTACGCTTGCCCAACCCGAAAGACCAGCAACGGGCGATTGATTTGTTCCATAAATCAGGTGCGGAAACGAAGTCCGACTTCGTGCGGGCATGGATATTGGGAGAGCATTTCAAGGTGATAACGGGACTGAGTTCACACACTTCAAGTCCATAGAGCGGGCACTCAAGATCCCTGTATTCTTTGCTAAACCTTATTGCTCTGCTGACAAACCGCACATTGAAAATATCAATGGATTGATTCGACAATACATCCCTAAAGGAAAATCATTTGACGAAATCTCTGACGATGAAATCAAACAAATTCAGAATCAACTAAACAACAGACCGCACAAAAAACTAGGCTATAAAACTCCCTATGAAGTTTTTTTCCTACATTCGTAGCTATGTTGCACTTGACACTGGAATGTGCGGTATAAAGAATAATCAGAAAAAATAATAGTATAACCACCTCTCGCGGCTACACTGCCGGTGCAGAAGTCCGAGATACAAGAAACAATTAGTTGTCATGAAAAAAAGATTACTATTCATGTGCGCCCTATTAGTCAGCGTGGTTACGCTCTCCGGCGCAGCAAACGTGATCACCTTCACCACCGCCAAAGCGGTTGGGGAGGAGATATTGCTCAATATGGAATATTCGGGTGCCACGCCTACGCTGAGCGGTGCTACCGGTACACCCGAGAGCGGGAAAACGATCTCCTATACGCTCACATCGCAAACCGTAACCATCCGGGGCGATGTAACCTACTTTAATTGCTCAAGACAACAGCTGACCGTGTTGGATGTATCAAAGAATACTGCGTTGACAGTACTTGACTGCTCTGACAATCAGCTGACCGCATTAGATGTATCTCAAAACACTGCGTTGACAGAACTTTACTGCCCCAACAATCAGCTGAAAGCGTTGGATGTATCAAAGAATACCGCCTTGACAACGCTTGAATGCTACAACAATCAACTAACCAGCTTGGATGTATCAAAGAATACCGCCTTGGTAGGGCTTGTCTGCTCTGGCAATCAGCTGACCACGTTGGATGTATCAAAGAATACCGCCTTGACAGGGCTTGACTGCTCTAACAATCAGCTGACCGCATTAGACGTATCAAAAAACACTGCGTTGACAATACTTTACTGCTTTGTCAATCAGCTGACCGCATTAGATGTATCTCAAAACACTGCGTTGACAGAACTTTACTGCACTGACAATCAGCTGACCGCATTGGATGTATCAAAGAATACCGCCTTGATAGGGCTTGACTGCTCTAACAATCAGCTGACCGCATTGGATGTATCAAAGAATACCGCCTTGAAAGGGCTTGCCTGCTCTGGCAATCAAATCAAAGGCGAAGAGATGACCCGCTTGGTGAACAGCCTACCCGACTATACCGGAAAGGATGCCGGTAGATTTATCGTAGTTCAGGAACCTGCTCTTGAGGGCAATATTTGCCTTAAATCCGATGTGGCCATTGCAAAGAGTAAGAACTGGAATACCCAAAAGTACAAAACCGATACCGAAGAGTATGTTGCCTACGAGGGCGCAGCAAACGTGATCACCTTCACCACTGCGAAGGCAGTTGGGGAGACGGTAATTTTCCAGATGAACTATACGGGGGCAGCACCCACGCTGAGCGGTGCTACTGGTACACCCATAAGCGGAACAGAGGTAACCTATAAGCTCACATCGCAAACCGTAACCATTACCGGAGATGTAACCTTCTTTAATTGCTCAAAAAATCAGCTGACCATGTTGGATGTATCAAAGAATACAGCCTTGACAACGCTTACCTGCTCTTACAATCAGCTGACCATGTTGGATGTATCAAAGAATACGGCCTTGACAACGCTTACCTGCTATAGCAATCAGCTGACCGCATTGGATGTATCCCAAAATACCGCGTTGAAATGGCTTTCCTGCCCTTACAATCAGCTGACCACATTGGATCTGTCCCAAAACACCAAGTTAACAACGCTTTACTGCAACAACAATCAGCTGACCGCGTTGGAGGTATCCCAGAATACCGCACTGACAGCTCTTGACTGCGACAACAATCAGCTGACCATGTTGGATGTATCAAAGAATACGGCCTTGACAACGCTTACCTGCTATAGCAATCAGCTGACCGCATTGGATGTATCCCAAAATACCGCGTTGACAGGACTCTACTGCTACAACAATCAACTGAAAGCGTTGGATGTATCCAAGAATAAGAATAACGAATTGAGCGTACTTAACTGCTGCGGCAATCAAATTAAAGGCGAAGAGATGACCCGCTTGGTGAACAGCCTACCCGACTATACCGGAAAGCAAGCCGGTACATTTATTGTGGTGCAAGAACCTGCTCTTGAGGGCAATATTTGCCTTAAATCCGATGTCGCTATTGCCAAGGGTAAGAACTGGAATACGTTAAAGTACAAATTCGATACCCAACGGGTTGTTGACTACGAGGGCGCAGAGGAGGCACAACCCTTTAAGGTAACGCTGACGAAAGAGGGCGAAGGCACGCTCACCGCTACCGGTGCTACTGACCTAAACGCAGTACCATTGGGTACCGAGCTCACCATCGTAGCGACACCGGCTGACGGATACGAGCTAAAAGCACTCACCGCCAACGGAACCGATATCCTCGCCACCAAAAAATTCACAGTTACAGCAAATACCAAAGTAAAAGCCACTTTCACCAAGAAAACCGCTGCGGATGTGGTAGAATCCGGTGCCCTGCGCCTCTATCCGAATCCGGCAAGTGCATACGTCAACGTGAAGGGCGCAAAGGCGGATGCCTTGGTACGCCTCTACGACGCCAATGGCGCACTGCGGTACGAAGCACGTACCGATGCCGATGGCACGTTGCAGATTGACCTATCCGCCTATGCGGAGGGCACCTATCTGCTCCGCTTAGGTGACGATGCACAGCGCCTCCTCATCCAACGATAACCGAGCGACACGATCCACGGCGCACCATCCTCGCCGTGGACGCACCGCTGTCCTCTCCTGAAATAGTACACAGTTGGGGGAGCCAACCCCAACAACTATGAAACAAAAAAAAGTAACCGAGTACGAAAGGGATATCCCCTAGATTTCAAGTGGAGAGTCATTGACGACCTCCTGGCCACTGGCGAGAGCATCGCCACCGACCATTGCCGGCTCACCGTCTCAGACATAACCTACGTCAAGTATTTAGGAGGCTTCGCATACCTCTCCCTGACGATGGACACTTATAGCCGCATCATCACAGGCTTTGACCTGCAGCCCACGCTCTCCTCAGAGGGTCCCTACAACGCACTAAGACAGACCGTTGACTTCTACCAGAAGCATGGCTTTGACCTCAAAGGACTCATCTTCCATAGCGATCGAGGCTGTCAATATGTCTCCAAGCAGATGACCGACTACGAGGCCAGCCTAGGCATCGTAACCAGAGTCACCCAGATCGGCAACCCTCTGCACAACGCTATGGCAGAGCGACTTAACGGAATCGTCAAGAACGATTGGCTCTACAACTTCAAGGATAAGCCCATAGATCAAGTTCGAGAGATCCTCTCGCAAACGATTGCTCTCTATAACACAGCGCGTCCTCATCGAGCCCTCAACAAGAAGACTCCGATGCAGATGCTCATACCAGATTACCCCAACCTCTAACCACACATCCATCTAATACTGTAACACTTACTGTAACACTCCTTTTTTTGTTCCTACACATTATCAATCGTATATCTCCTCTTAGTTATTCTCATACCTAAATTTATGAAACTACAATCTTCTCTGTCATAAAAACAGTACCTTTGCAACAACAAAATAAAAGTTCTTTGAAGCACTGCATAATAAAGAGAGAAAGAGAAACTTGCTCGTTTCCAACTCGTAACCCTTTTACCCTACACTCTTTTCTACTCTATATGATTATCTGGCAGATACAATGCTTTTGAATCTTTTTGCGGGCATTATCTTTCTGTTATTCTTCTTTTGGCATTTTCAAGTACCTCGCAAAATTCATCCAACATAAATGAGATTTTTCCATCAAAATAAAATTCTACCACAAGTCCCCCTGACTCTTTGTTGACTTCGGCAATCATTTTTTCCCCATACCAAATTTCTGCCACAAGGTTTTCTCTATCAGGAGCACTCGATAGTTCTATATTAAATTTGTTCATACGCTTATTCTAATAATCTGTTGATTCTCTGAAAGATACAAACTTCTTGAATCTTTTACGCCTGTCTGTGTAAAGACTCTGCGGCAAAAGAGGAAAAACTAGCTTCAAAGCCTTTACCCTGACGTGCGTTTCCCCTTCTCGTGGCTTCTTATGATCTATCGTATGCGGCATATTGTATAACTTCGCATATTGCTTCGACAAAGCAAATAAGAGCAGCCTAAAAGAAATAGGATAGAAAAATAAAAAGTGTCATGAAAAAGCAGCACTTATCTCCGCGACCCAATGCCTTCAAAGCGATCGGCAATAGTTACACGCAGGTAATATTCGCCTGCCAACCCTGGGGCGGCTTAGCCATCTGTTTTGCGCTATTGCTATGTTCACCGAGATATGCGTTAGTAGGGCTTATCGCCACCACAATCAGCTATCTATTGGCACTTATTTGCCGGGAAGAATCCGACAAAGTAACCCAAGGGCTTAGCGGCTACAATCCCCTGCTGACCGCAATAGCCGTTTACAGTTTAGTCGGGGGCTGGATGGGCGTGCTGTGGGCGGCTATCGGTGCCGTCATTACCTACTTTGTAACTCGGTTAATGCAGCGATGGATGGGCGGTATGCCGGTACTTACTGCGCCTTTTGTACTCACCTCGTGGGCTTTGGTGCCTTTGATGCGACTGTGGCCAACCTCTCCGTCGATACATCTATTCTGGGATGCTACATGGGATCTTGCTTCTCCAACCAATATATGGCGAGGCGACCTACTCTCTTTCGGGGAGATCTATTTACAGGACAATCTCTGCTTCTCCCTTGTGATCATGTTGATTCTACTCATGGGTTCGTG
The DNA here is from genome assembly GCF_045865415.1 of Porphyromonas miyakawae. NCBI lineage: Bacteria > Pseudomonadati > Bacteroidota > Bacteroidia > Bacteroidales > Porphyromonadaceae > Porphyromonas > Porphyromonas miyakawae. Next base: position 32,748 of record NZ_BAAFSF010000001.1, on the reverse strand, counting down.
GAAGCACCAAGGATGGGGTTTGTGCACGCTCCTGCTCCTGCCTGCCGTGGCCACGCTCTTCGGATGGCAAGAGAGCCTCTCCAGTGGCTTACTCGGCTACAATCCTCTACTGGTAGCGGCTGCGCTGGCCACTTTCCCCTCTCCCTTGCGCTCTATGTGGGGGCGTGTAGGCGAAGGCCTGTTGGCTATCCTCTTTTCAATTGTAATATCTTACTATGGGGCACAGCTCTTTGACTACTGGCACTTCCCGCTCTACACAGCTCCGTTTGTGCTAACTACCTGGCTGCTCCTTGCCCTCCGCAAGTTTTATCCCATGGCATAAACCCTCATTATCCTTAACCTTAAAGGATAACTTTCCCATCGCTTCCGTCGTGGCGAATGCCCCTATCCGTTTTGCCTTCGCGGCTAAATCCTAATGATTTATAGAATAAACTCAAGGGACAGTTGTCGGAATCAAGGCTTCGCCTCTTTGTCACTATATTGAGATAAAGGAGATATTTAAGAAATTTGAGACATACTCAAGTGGATAGATTTGGCCAAAAGCATGTGGTTATCCTTCCATCATCAATTATTTGACTATCTTCTTGTCCTAACACTTCGTCGTGGTGAAAAAGCCTTTTTTATTCATTATAAGTTCATAACTTTATGACCAATATAAAGATAGGTAATCATCCAATGGGACGGAAGAACGATCATAGCAACCTGATCAAGGAGCTTCTGAAGAAGCGAGGCATCACTCAAACATGGCTCGCTAAAGAGTTAGGCATGAGTTTCAGCATCACCAACGCCTACGTTTGTAATCGCAAGCAGCCTAACCTCGCTATCATCTTCAAAGTGGCAGACATACTCAATGTTTCACCCAAAGAATTAGTAAAATAAAATGGCAAAGAAAGAAGCACAAACTGATATATGGGTGTATGAGCTACTGAAGTCAGCTCATATAGATTTATGCTACCAAAGCTCAGATGTTCCTGAAATAGAGAAAGCATTGAAAACTGCCTCTAAAGCAGAATCAGGAAAAGTAGGTAAGCCAGAGTTTGTGGGGGTCGTAAAAGACTTTGTATTAGTCATTGAGAATAAAGCCAACACTGTTTATCACGAGCAACGAGATAAGGATAATAATCTCCTTGAAGACATAGCAAGTAAACAGGGGTATGCCGTAAATGGTGCATTACACTATGGACGGCATATAATTCTACATACGAATTATAAGAAAGTCATTGCTATTGGTGTTTCTGGAGATGAAAAACGTCATCGTATTACCCCAATCTTTTTGGATGACAGTCTCTATCCTAAAGAGTTGGCAGATGTGGAAACTTTTATCTCTTTCAATGAAGATAATATTGATCGTTACTACCATCGTGAGATTTTACAAGAAGAAAGCGAGGAGGAAAAAACTACTGCCGAGATACTCAAAGACGCAGAAACGCTGCACGAGATGCTTTGGAAAGGAGGTCTGACTAATCAAGAGAAACCGCTTGTAGTTTCAGGTATTTTACTAGCGCTTCGAGAGGAAAGTTACAAAGGATTTTCCATTGATGATCTTACAGGCGATACGGTTAAATCGGATGGCAAAAAAATATATGATGCCATTGAAGCCAATCTTACTCGTGCCAATGTTTCGCCTACTACCAAGCGAGATAAAATTTTGGCACAATTTGCAGTTATTAGAGATAATCGTAAGATTAATGATAAAGACCCAAAGAGCAAGAAAACACTCCTACGCGAGTATACCGAGTTTTTACGAGAGAGTATACATCGTTCTATCCTTTATTCTCAGTCTGGAGATGATTATTTAGGCATGTTTTACGGAGAGTTTATGGCTTACTCGGGTAAGGATGGGCAAAATCTAGGGATCGTTCTTACTCCAAGACATATTACAGAATTATTCTGCGACTTGATAGGATTGAAAACCTCAGACAGAGTACTCGACCCTTGCTGTGGAACAGGAGGCTTTCTCATTGCAGCGATGCACTCAATGTTGCAACAGACGGGTGACTTAGACCTACAACGTTCTATCCGCAAAGAACAATTGATGGGCATTGAACTGCAAGACTATATGTTTACTATTGCTACAACCAATATGATATTGCGTGGTGATGGCAAGAGTAATTTGCACAACTTTGATTTCCTTGTTGAGTCTGCGAGTAAGCTTCAAAAAGAGATGCACTGCACAGTCGGAATGATGAATCCTCCCTATTCACAGGGGAGTAAAGACGATCCTGATAAGTACGAAATCGCTTTTACCGAACATTTGCTTGACTCCCTAAGCGAGGACGCAAGGGCAATTGTCATTATACCGCAATCTTCTGTTACGGGAAAGACCTCCACTGAGAAAACCATCAAGCGTAATATCCTCAAGCATCACACGCTGGAAGGGGTGATAACGTTGAATAATAATACATTCTACGGTGTCGGTACAAATCCTTGTATCGCCATCTTTACGGCAGGCGTGCCACACCCCAAGGAGAAGAAGTGCAGGTTCATCAACTTCGAGGACGATGGTTTTGTTGTAGCTAAGCACGTGGGGTTAGTGGATAATGGTACTGCCAAAGACCGTAAACAGCATTTGCTTGATGTTTGGCACGGAAGAACCAAGTCAGAGAGTAAGTTTTGTGTGGAAACCACCATCGAACCGGAGGACGAATGGTTGCATTCGTTCTACTACTTCAATGACGAAATTCCCTCTGATGAAGACTTCCGCAAAACGATGGCGGATTATCTCAGCTTTCAGTTCAATATGATTACTCACGGAAGAGGTTATCTCTTCGATAATACAGCAGACGATGAATAAGAAGCTAAAATTGACTGATAGGGAGTGGAAAGAGTTCAAAATTAAGGACTTGTTTTCAATACGGATAGGAGATAGTCTTGACGGAAATAAGGTTGATAGAACTGGTTTGGTTGCCTATGTGACAAGGAAAGAAAGTAACAATGGAGTAGACGGATTTATCTCTAATGACATTGAGCGAATGTGGTCCGATGTACCTGCAATTACGATAGGTAATGAAACTGCAAAGCCGTTTGTTCAAAGGTATCCGTTCTTTACAGGCACTAAGGTTAACATCTTATCTCCCAAAATCAAGTGTTCATACTATGCTTTGATGTTTATATCTGTATCACTGGAACAGCATAAATCGAAGTACTCGTATTCCTATACAATAAATTCAACTCGATTGAAAGAGCAAGTTGTATTATTACCTGTTCAAGCCGATGGTACGCCTGACTGGGAGTTTATGGAAGCCTACATGAAACAAGTAGAGGACGAACTTTTGTCGGAAGTTCTCCCCAAGCTGGAAGCAAAACTACTTGAGCATATCATTACTCTTGGTGCATTGGAGGACAGGGAGTGGAGAGAGTTTCAATTTAAGGATGTCTTCACTCGTATACAAAGAGGTAAAAGATTAAAGAAAGATGACCATATAGAAGGAACTACCCCTTATGTATCGTCCACAGCTACGAACAATGGAATAGATGGATTCGTTGGTAATAAGGAAAGGGTACGTATTTTCTCTAATTGCATAAGCCTTGCTAATAGTGGAAGTGTTGGTAGTGCATTCTTTCAAGAGTTTGAATTCGTTGCAAGCGACCACGTAATATCACTCCAGAAAGAAGGAATAGACAAGTATGCTTACCTATTTATGCTTCCAATCATCACTAGGCTCTCTGAAAAATATAGTTTCAACAGAGAGATAAATGATATACGTATCACGAGAGAACGCCTAATGCTCCCTATCCAAGCTGATGGTACGCCTGACTGGGAGTTTATGTCTGCCTTTATGAAGAAAGTAGAGCAAGATACGCTTAGAGGTGCATTGCGATACTTCAACTTCAAGAAGTGCAAACAAATGTTAACGGGGGGTAAAATGAAGCCTTTCTTTATGGAAGACATTCTATATATTGCTAACGGGGTTAGGCTTACCAAGGTTGATATGACAATAGGTAATCGCCCTTTTGTTGGAGCTTCTGAAGTGTGTAATGGTATTACAGAGTTCGTAGACAGTACTAATGCAAGTATTGACAAAGAGGTTTTGGGCGTGAATTACAATGGAAGTGTTGGTTTTTCGTTCTATCATCCCTACGAAGCCCTCTTCTCTGACGATGTGAAGCGTGTACGCTGGAAAAATGAAAATGCCAACAATAAGTATACTCTCCTTTATCTCTCCACCTCCATTGCTCAGCAACGCAGTAAATATGCCTACGGCTACAAGTTTAACGCCCAACGTATGAAGCGACAAATTATTATGCTCCCCTCACAAGCAGATGGCACGCCCGACTATGCCTACATGGAGCAAACTATGCGTGTGATGGAGTATGATGCGCTGATGACATATCTAAGTTCTATTAGTGTATGATTAAGAAGTTTCTCAAAATAAATAATCTTGGGGTCTTCAAAGACTTTGAATGGGACAAGAATGTCGTAAGTTCTCAAGGCAAGCCGGTAGTTCTGGGGGATATAAATATATTTTTTGGTAGAAATTACTCTGGAAAGACTACAATTTCTCGGATTTTTCGTGCCTTTGAGTTAAAAGGAGGACTCGAAAAGTATGAGAGTGGGGCGTTTAAGTTGGAGCTGAGCGATGGAAATACTATAGACGAGAAATCTATAGCGAACGTTACTATCCAAGTTCGTGTCTTCAATGAAGACTTCGTGAAAGATAATCTACTCTTCATCGCCAATCCTGAAGAAGGTGTAACACCTTTTGCCGTATTGGGTGAAAACGCCCAGATTGAATCAGAAATCCAAGAACTAAAAATTCAGTTAGGGTCAGCAGAAGAAGGGAATGAATCAGGACTCTATCTAGAGAGGATGAATGCTGTCAAGGACTATCAAGAAGCGGAAAAAGAAATAAATGAAGAGAAAGGAAATTTAGAGAGGAAGCTTAAGTTTAAGGCTCTGAATAAGAGTACTGGTATCAAGTATCTATCCCAATTTTTTGGCGATCAGAATTACAATGTAGCCAAACTCGCGGATGAACTTAAGAAGGTTAACAAAGCCTATCGCCTGTCAGACGAGCAAATAAGTGAGTTGAAGGCATCGTTAAAGGAAGAGGTAAAGCAAATCCCACACATATCAGAATATTTCCTACCAAGCTTTGAGGACATAAATCAACGGATTAAAGCTATTGTGGAGCAACCGATAATGGCATCTGGTAAGATTGAAGAATTAGTACGTAATGCAATAGCAAACAAATGGGTTGAGGAAGGATGCAAACTACATGAGGGAAAGAAAATTTGTCTGTTCTGTGGAGGTGAAATTACAAAAAATCGCTGGGCAGAATTAGAACATCATTATGACGAAGCTACAAGGAATTTGAAAAACAAGGCAAAGAAGGAGGTTGATTGGCTAGAAGGACAGATTCAAGTTGCAAAGGAACTCTACAAAATCTCACCTGATCAATACTATCAGCACTTTAAAGCTGAGGTGGAGAGTATTAATAAGGACATGGATAAACTCCGAGAGATACTTCTCACAGCGTTGAACGGCATTTTGCTACAAGTGAAAAAGAAATTAGAGGAGATTCATTCTACCCCTTCTTATATTGAACACACATTTGATTTTTCAGAACTCTATGCAATTTATAATCGGATTGAGGAGCTTGAGAAAAGTGCAACTGAGTATGGTACTAAGCTTAAGCAGGAGAAATCTAAAACTCAGGAAAAACTGCGTTTATCTGAAGTTTCTCGTTTTAAGGAAGACATAGACTTTGAAGAAATAGTAAAGATCATATCAGAGAAAGAAGCGGTTTTCAAAGAGAAAGAAGTCGCCAAAAAAGAAAAGGAAGAAGCTGTTTTTTTCAAGGAGCAGGAGATTAAAGCAAAAGAGCGCCTCCGTCAAAATGAAGAAGAGGGGGCTAAAAAAGTAAATGCTGTCCTGAAAAACTATTTTGGACATAGATTCATTGAACTTAGAGCAGTTAAAAAAGATAATGAGGAAGGTGTCTACTTTGATGTGTTTCGAGGAGAGCAGAAAGCTTATAACCTGAGTGAAGGGGAACGTAATCTTGTCGCTTTTGCGTACTTTGTTGCAAAACTACAGGATGTTGAGACTGCTTCAGAAAAGCCGATAATTTGGATTGATGATCCTATCTCGAGTTTGGATGCTAATCATGTGTTCTTTATATTCTCGCTGATAGACCAGCAAATAGTGGCTAAGCGTCAGTGGACACAGCTCTTTATATCTACTCATAATCTAGACTTCTTAAGGTATCTCAAACGGCTCCATACAAAGGAACTTACTATACCCTATCTAGATAAGAAAGGCGATATAAAGCAAAGGGATATTCAAATTCAGCGTTTTTTGTTGGAAAGGCAGGGTAGTTCTTCGATTATTAGTGTTATGCCTAAGTATATGAAAGAACATGTGACAGAGTTTAATTACTTATTTCACCAAATCTACAAATGTAGTCAGGCTACAGAAAACGAAAACTATGAGTTATTCTACAACTTTGGAAACAATGCGCGTAAATTTTTAGAAGCGTATCTGTATTATAAATATCCAGACAATGAGAAAAATTGCCTCCATAAGAAGATGACTCGTTTCTTCTCTGACGGGTATGCGGCTACTACCATAGGTCGTATTGACAATGAACTCTCACATCTTGAGGGCCTAATGGAGAGAGGTATGTCTGTGTCCGATCACGCCGAAATTAAGAAATGCGCTAAGTTTATTCTTGAAACAATCAAGAAAAAAGATCCTGATCAGTATGGGGCTTTCCTAGAGAGCATTGGAGAGCGGGAAACAGATTAAAATGGTTTTTATTAGGAGTAGAATGGCAGAAAAAAATAACAATCACCTCATCATCTACCAAGACGATAACGGCTTGGTACAGGTAAACGTGCGATTTGCTGACGAGGATGTGTGGCTTACGCAGGGACAGTTGGCAGAGATTTACGGTACTACGCAACAGAATATAGCCCTGCATATCAAGAATATCTATACCGACAATGAATTGACTGACGAGGCAACTCACAAGAAATACTTGTTAGTTCGACAGGAGGGTAGTAGAAAAGTGCGACGCAATATTGACCACTATAATCTTGATATGATAATCGCCCTTGGTTATCGGGTGCAGTCGCAGGTGGCAACACGTTTTCGGCGATGGGCGACCGAACGGTTGCACGAGTATATCCAAAAAGGGTTTGCAATGGACGATGATCGACTGAAACAGGGCGGCAATCGTTATTTTCGAGAGTTGTTGCAAAGGATTCGGGATATTCGGGCATCGGAGCGCAATTTTTATCAACAGGTGACAGACATCTATGCAACCTCGGTAGATTACGACCCTCGAACAGCCCTTTCACGTACATTCTTCGCCTCGGTACAGAATAAACTCCACTATGCCGTACATGAGCATACCGCAGCGGAGATCATTTATGACAGAGTGGACAGCGACAAGCCTCTGGTGGGTATGACTAATTTCAAAGGGAATTATATTACCAAAGATGATGTGAAGATAGCTAAGAACTATCTTACGGAAAAAGAACTGCAACGTCTTAACCTACTTGTGTCTCAATTTTTAGACTTTGCCGAGTTCCAAGCCCTTGAAGAACGTCCCATGCATATGGCAGACTGGATTTCAGCTCTTGACAACCAAATCATAGCTCTGCAACGCAAACTGTTGGAAGGCAAAGGAAGTGTATCGCATCAAGAAGCAATAAAAAAAGCCGAGCGAGAATTCAATATATACCGCCAAAGAGAAATGGCTCAACTTGAAAGCGACTTCGACAAAATGGTAAAGCGTCTTCCCACGCAAGAGCAAAAACCACCAAAAGAAGAATGATAATCTCACACCACATCCAAATAGTAAATGTTTTTCGTCTTGGGTGTTGTTTTGGTTGCTATGATTTTTGGGGTGTAGAAAAGGGTGTAAATCGAATAACTTGCTGATTTGCACCCTTGTTTGTGGAAAGGGAGGTATTCAAATCCCCAGAACAGACAAGCGGTTGACTTCAGTTAGGTTTCCATAGGGAGCATTCCAAGCACTTCAAAATAGAAATTAGTCAGAGAGTGCGCTTACAGAGCAACAAGAAGTGCTCTGCTCAAAAGGGGCTTATAAATCAAAAAGGTCTCTCATCAAAGATGCCCTATGCAAATCAACGAGTAATGACGCTCATTTTCTCAAGTATTAGGACTGTGCTTGTGCAGAGCTCTTTTGGCAGTAGGGCATTATCCGTATGATGCCACGTGTCGGAGAGCTCTGCACAGAGCTATTGGCGACACACCAGATCGTGCTGTTTATTGAAATAAGCATTTAAGTGGAGCGGTAGGGGATAAGCGTAAGCTTTTTGACCTTTTCTCGCAGGTCCTACCAAGGAGTAATGAGAGAAGCGGACTAAAATACCCATTAGTAGTTATTTTATCGGTTATGAACCCGATATACCTTTGCGAGGGTTTTTGGTGTTTCCTCTATGCGTAGGTCTATCTGTAGAGTTCTTCTGTCCTATATAGTTTTTTCGTTACTCTCTTGGAGTTTATGTGCTCAAGGTGCTCGTCACAGCCTCAAGGGCGTGGTGTACGATGCCGCTACCGGTGAGCCGATAGCCTACGCTATAGTGGTTCTCTCCACTGAGGGACAAAAGGATCTGGCGGTCTATACAGACGATGACGGACGCTTTGCCTTTAAGTCCGTACAAGCGGGGCAATACCGCCTACAGGTGCGCTATACAGGTCTGCGTAAGGAGCTGAAGGTTACCCTGCAGCGCGACCAATACCTACGTATCCCCTTTACGATGGAACGTGTGTTAGGCGAGGTAATTGTGACCGCCCAGGAGGGACGACATCTGACCAGCTCCACCACGATTGAGCGGGCGGCCATTGATCATCTACAGCCCAGTAGCTTCTCCGACCTGACAGCACTACTACCGGGTGGCAAAAGTAGCGTGCCTAATATGAAGGGAGTCAACAATCTCTTGCTCCGTGAGACCGGCACTATCAATGTGCAGGGCAATAGGACGAACAACCAAGACTATGCCATCAGTTCGCTGGGTACCCTCTTTATGGTAGATGGTGCGCCACTCAATACGGATGCGGACATGCAGTATACCGCCTCCCCCTCCGGCTCGCTCTTAGGTGCAGGCAAGGTTAATGTGAATCGAGGTGTGGATATGCGTACGCTACAGACGGACAATATAGAGCGGGTCGAGTTCATCCGGGGTATTCCCTCCGTAGAGTATGGCAATATAACTTCCGGTGTGGTGCTCGTGCATCGTAAACAACAAGCCTCACCTGTGCAGAGCCGCTTTAAGGTAGATGGTTACAGTAAGTTATTCTCTGTGGAGAAGGGCTTTGCCCTCACCCCTTCTCGGCGTCATATCCTCAATAGCGATGTGAGTTATTTATCCGCTAAGCCCGATCCGCGTATTCCCTTTGAGACTTATAGGCGGCTGACCGGCTCTCTGCGCTATCACGGTACGAGTAGTGACCAAGCGCATAGGTGGGAGGTGAGCGGTGACTATACGGGGACCTTTGACAAGAATAAGGTAGACCCTGACCTCACCTACGGACGCACCGATGAGTATTACACCGACTACAACCGCATAGCACTCACCTCACGCTATATATATGCACCATCAGACGGCAAAGAGGGCTTACGGAGAGTGGAGCTAACCTTCTCGGCTGCGCAGCAGTTTGACTACTTACACCAACGCCGACTCGTGGCCCCGGACCGTATGTCTATAACTCCTACGGGCGACCAAGCCGGTGAGCACGAGGCCAGACTGATCGGCCGCGAGTATATAGCGGACTATGTGAGTGATGGTAAGCCGTTGACGCTTTTTATCAAGGGGCAGACTTTGTATAATATAGCGTGGGGTAAGGCTTCGCATAGATTGAAGGGGGGCTTTAACTATGAGCTGTCCAAGAACTTCGGTCGAGGGCAGGTTTACGATCTCTCCTACCCACTCTTTCCCAAAGCATGGGATACCCGTCCGCGCCCCTACAACCAAATCCCTGCACTACAGCAGATGGCTCTATATGCAGAGGATCTCTACACGCAGCCTCTCGGAGCACATACGCTCCAACTGGAGGCGGGCGTGCGACTCTCTATGCTCTTAGGCTTAGCTTCGCAGTACACACTGAGCTATAAGTCTTACTTTGATCCACGTGTCAACTTGCGCTGGAGCTTGCCCGCTTGGGATCTATTATCCCGAACGCTTAAGCTCTCATTTGATGCCGGTTGGGGAATGACTACTCGTATGCCTACGCTCAACTATCTATACCCTGATCCGCGCTACATAGATATGACGCAGCTGGCTTACTACGACATCAACGCACCCTATGAGCGCAGTCTATACTACGTCCGCACCTATATAGAGGATGCAACGAACTACAAGCTACGCGCCACGCGCAATCAGAAGCTGGATCTACGTCTCTCTGCTGAATGGGGGCGCAATAGGTTCTCTGTGAGCTACTTTAATGAGTTGATGACTACCGGATTTAGATACCGCTCCACGGCACAGGTCTATGCCTACAATAAGTATGACGCTTCTGCAATTGACTATAGCAAGCTGACGGGACAGCCCGACATCAATACCATCCCCTATACTTCTGCTGCGCGTATTGAGTCGACGAGTCGCCCCGAGAATGGGAGTATGATCCGCAAGGAGGGAGTAGAGTTTCAGCTTATGACGGAGCGGATTCCGCATATCAACACGAGTCTAATCCTTGGGGGCGCATGGTTTCGCTCTACTTACTCCAATAGTGTGCCGCTCTACTATGCCGTTTCCGGAGTCTACGGAGATGTGATTCTCTCAGATCAATACTTAGGGCTCTACAACTGGCAGGACGGCTCGGAAAATCAGTCCCTCTCAACCAATCTGCTCCTCGATACGCAAATTCCACAGTGGGGGCTCATCCTAACGACTGCCGTAGAGAGCACCTGGCTGGTCTCTCGTCGCCGTCTGCCTCAAGATGGTCGCCCGATAGCTTATTTAGATGTACACGATGGCAAGCTGCACCCCTACACGGCTGAGTCAGAGCGAGACACTTATTTGCAGCATCTTTTGATACGCTATAGTGATACACTCTTTAAGCCGAGTCGCATCCCCTTAGCGCTTGCGGTCAACTTAAAAGTATCCAAGCAGCTGGGTAAGCTCTTTACACTATCTCTCTTTGCCAACAATGTATTAGACTACCTGCCCGACTACAAGGTGGGAACGGCTACACTCAGACGTACTGCCACCCCTTACTTTGGCATGGAGCTACGCATCAAAATATAATCAACTCAACAAATAGATCACTATGAAACGATTACTGTATATACTACTTTTGCCAGTGCTCTTGGTCGCTGTGACCTCTTGTCGCCCTGACCCTGTCACACCCGACAACCCCAAGGTGCAAAAGTCCGTCGCTTGTCTCTTCGAGCGCATACTGCCCGAGGATGTCACGGACTTGACAATACAAGAGGAGCTAATCACTCTACACAACATCACCACAGGTCAAGACGTGGAGTATAAGACGCTGGAGGGTATCAAGCTCGCTCCTGGGCTGTACAACCTAAACTACACAGCGACCTGTCGCTATATGCTACACGGGGTCGCAATGGAGGGACGACTGGCCGCACAGATCGAGAATATGGAGGTGACCGACCAAACGACCGAGCCACTCAAGCTACGCTTAGAGCTACGCATCGTGCCTACCGTTCAGGACTTTGTCATCCAGGAGATTTTCTTTACGGGCACACTGACCCCTGCCCCTGCAGGAAGGCAGTATAATGGGACTAGCTATGTGGTTCTCTACAACGGGACAGACAGAGTGCTCTATGCTGACGGGATCGCCTTCTGTGAGAGTGGGTTTAACCCTACACACAAGTTTGACTACAAGCCAGACATACGTCAAGAAGCCATGGCGGTACACGCCGTCTATGTCATCCCCGGCAGTGGTAAGGAGCAACCCGTGAAGCCTGGCGAGCGACTGATACTCTGTGATATAGGCATTGACCACAAGGTAAATAATCCAAATGCTTTCGACCTCTCCAAGGCAAACTTCGAGTGGTATGATGAGTCTAGTGTGCCCACACACCAAGACTTTGATAGTCGCACAGTGCCGAACCTTGATAAGTGGTACTGCTACTCGAAGTCCTTTTTCATCCTACACAATAGAGGTTTTGCATCGTATGCTATAGCTCGTATGCCGATCACTAAGGAGGAGTACCTCAAGGACTACAAGTATGACTACACCTACGTCTTGACACACAATGGGATTAGCTATGATATGTCAGGCTCATGCTATAAGCTACCCAACGACTGGATCATAGATGGGGTCAATTGTAGTGTCGAGGCGGTGCATCAGTGGACGATCCTGCCCGAGACGATAGACGCCGGCTATACAAACTGTGGCACGGTAGACGGGCAGAAAGATCGCTACTTCCACAGCGTACGACGTAAGTACCTAGGCAAGGATGCCGAGGGACATGTGATCCTGCAGGACACCAACAACTCGTTTGAGGACTTCAACCCGATGGTCACGGCCTCGCTCATTGAGGAGCAAGGTACTGCTATCAATGCTAAGGGTACACCCTGCACGACCAAGACTTATGATGGGGTCGTGCCTATTGACAAGTAAAGTCTCTTCAATTAGATTATGGTGCATCATCCTTCTGTTTGTCTTAGTAGATCTCTTGCGCTCTTAATCTGTCTCCTGGGTGTGCTCACGGGCTCGCTCTATGGACAGCAACAAGAACCAGCGAGGTCTCCTCTAGCTGCAGACACCCTCTCGGTGGCTAGGTCGCTCCTAGAACAGGGGCGACCTGGCTACGACCTGTCGGTGTCGCCTGGGGTGTCGCCACTTTACTTTTTCTCAGAGCGAGGTAGTCGCACAGACATTTCGCTGGGCGGAGCTATGCGGCGAGATGGAGGCGAGGCTATGATCCCGCAGTTGGGCAAGCAGGACATAGATGGGTCGGTGCGCGTAGAGAGTGCCTTGCGTCGGCGCAACAACTTCGCTTGGGGAGCGGCTTCCTACACCTACCGTGCTACGGAGGGAATACGCTTCAACGAGACGACCGACTACTACCTTCTCGCTCCCTACGTCATGGGAGACACAGCGCACACGGCATGTCTGCATCAAGATCTCTACACCTTTGGGGCCGGTACGGTACATCGCTTCGGCAACTGGCTACTCTCTCTAACGGCTGACTATCGTGCTACATTTGCTTATCGCACGACCGACCCTCGTCCTCGCAATCTGGCGACACACTTAGAGGGGCAACTCGGCATTGGCTATCAGCTTACCCACTATGCGTTAGCTCTGACAGGCTCTATCGGCCGCTACAAGCAAAACAACAAGGTAAACTTCCTGAGTGAGCTCGGAGTGGCTAGTGAATATCACTTTACGGGCATTGGGGGAGACTACTACCGCTTTAGGGGAGGCAATACCTCGCTCTTCTATCAAGGGCTGTCTTATGGCATCTCGCTCGGGCTAACCCCTACCAGCAAGTCGCGTCAAGGCTTCTATGCTCTAGCTGCATGGCATCTGCTGACGACCGATCGAATCATACGAGAGCTCAACAACCTTCCCCTCTCAACGCTCTACGGTCACACGATAGATCTGCAAGCAGGATACACCGCCCACTCAGCACGACTGGGGCATTGGGGTGTAGCGATTTATACACAAGGGGACATCCGTCGAGGCGCAGTCCATCTCTTCGGTGATCCTAAGGGAAATATCTACCCACGCATAGCCACGGAGCGGTCATACTATGGTCAGACCTTAGAGTTTGGCGCTAAAGGCTTTTGGGATAGTCAGGACACACCTCGCACGCCTTGGTCGTGGGGTGTATTCACTTCTCTCGGCTACCGACTACATGAGGAGGACTTGCTCCCTAATGCTATGCGTACGCTCTACCATGTGGTGGGGCAGATAGCGCCTCAGCTCGACTATACGAGAGGGCGCTACATGGCTTCTCTCAGACCTACGTGCGGAGTCTGGATCCCCGTGGGGCACGCCTCTCAGCAGTTGGCTCCACAGCATCAGCCGATACCGACATATAGAGAGACACTGGAGCGAGCCTATCAGATAGCTCACTCCATGCGGATGGGCTACGGTGTGGAGATGACGCACGGCTTCCAGCTCACTCATCGATATGTGCTGTGGCTCTCTCTCAATTATCTGCACACGCAGATCAAGCTGTGCGGTAGCGACTACGGAGCCATACGTTGTGGCATCTCTTTCTAATCGTAAATTCTAACAATCAAATAAATAATCAATTATTATCAGTATGCGAAAAAAATTACCTGTATTACTTATGCTCTTCACTCTCCTTTGTACAGCGAGTGTGACAAAAGCACAAACTTCAAATGAGGGGATAGCGAAGAACTTCCTCTGGTATCGGGTGATTTCCAATAATGTGAAGCGAACACAAACGCCCGGAGAAGTCGTCGCTTCGCAAGATGGGAATCTATTTGCTACGAACACCTATTATAGCAAGGTTCGTACGGACTCTAGTTCGGTGTTTAACTATGATGCCCCTAACCCTACAGATAAAGCCGTCTCTTACGGAGACGATGGGCAAGGGAATAGTGGCAGTGAGACCTTATCAATCTATAAGATAGCTCCTGATGGTAAGCTCTTATGGCATATATATGGAGCTCGTGGCGAGATAGCCAAGGCTGGGACAACTAGTCTCGTAGCGACTCAAGATGGAGGGTTTGTCGCTGTTCTAATGCTTAGAGATGCTAACTCAACATCTAAAACAGATAGAGACTTAGTGCGTATTGTACAAGGAGATGGCACTCCATACGATATAAAGATATCTTCCCTCTTTGTTGGGGCTGGAGAAGATCCTAATGCTGAGGCTAAGTATCGCAAGTATGTGCCGATGTTGATTAAAGTTGACTCTATGGGGAAAGTTCTATATCACAAACTCTTTGATGTGGATCATCAGCCTAGACCCGATGCGACGCGCTACAATTTTGGGACAATGCTAGGAGCAGACTTTATGGGTATAACAGTAGATCTCAAGGGGAACGTCTATGTCTGTGGCTTCGTTCGCACGGCCATAACCATCGGTAAAACGACCATCAAGGCGAAGAACAATGTTGGATGGAATGGTGATGTACAGAAATCTGTAGGAGACTTCTTTATCCTCAAGTTTGATAATGAGGGAAATTACGTTAAGCATCTCACAGAGCAAGGGGATCCTATCGAATTTTCAAAACTCATGGCTATTAAGTATGATGACGGAAAGCTCTATGCTACAGGTCGTATTTCATCCGAAAAAGCTGAGACTCCAATCACCATTGGAGACAAAAAACTTGTCTTGTCTGACAAAGAGACTCTCTTCACGCTCTGCTTAGACACAGATCTAAAGGTCTCGTGGATCTCTCAGATTCAGATTAAAATGGTGAAGGAACACAACTGGACAAAGGTCTTTGTTGATGGTATAGCTGTCGGCAAGGACAAGGTCTACATAGCGGGACGTGGTGCCGGAGCTTTTTGCGATGCTGAGGGGAATGTACTCTTCGAGCAAAAGCTCAAGCAGCACAGAGGCTATGCTCTAGCTATAGACAAAGCTACAGGCAAGCCCCATGCAGAGTGGCATACGCTACTCCCAGAGAAGGGGATTTCCAACTGTACGGCTATCTCTACGCAGGGAGATCGTGTCATCTTGCATGCCTATGCTCTATTTGGACAGACCTATTATCGTGTGCTAGATCTCAATCTCTCTGAGGGCTCCGTACAAGACTATCCTATGGTAAGCAAGGCTGCCACCTCATTCGGTGGCGATGTTGTAGCCAATAATTATGTGGCTGCTGTTCGTTGTCAAAACAATGCAGACCTGCTTACGACATCGGGGTATAAAAAGCTGGAGTGTGACAAGTGGTTTAGCCTCTTTGTTGCGCACAAGCTCCCCTTCCCCTCCGTATCTGCCGACCGGAAGGCTCTTTACCTCTCTGAAGGTAAAGGAACGTTGCAAGTACTGGCATCAGACCTAACTGCACCTATTCAGGTGGCTTGCTCCGGCGAAGGCTTTACGGCACAACTCAAGGAGCTACCCGCTACGGGTGGTGCTCTGGAGATACAGTTCAAGACGGCAGTCACCAAGACTCCCGAAGAACGTATCGGCAAGCTAACCCTCACCTCTGGCGGTGCTAGCTACGAGGTCTATCTCTATGCAACGACTGAGACAGAGCAGTACATCAAGGTATCGGAAGAGGCAATAGACTTTGCTATGATTCCCGTAGGCAACACGAAGAGTGTTGACTTAACCGTCACGCAGAAGAACCTGATGGATGCCATTACTTGCACCATTGAGGGCGAAGGTGCTAAGTACTTCTCTGTGGATAAGAGCGAAATAGCTATTTCCAATGATCCTGCTACGATTAAGGTAACCTATACCCCGGATGCCACTATCAAGGCTAATAGTAAGGTTGCTGCTCAGCTTGTTTTGACTTCCGGTGATGTCAAAACAACGGTGATGTTGTCCGGTCAGTCCAATACAGCGGTTGAGGAGATAGCAGCCGTGAAACTCTCTATTGCTACTGCTGCAGGTATGCTCTACCTACATAGCGATGAGGCTCGTCCCGTAGCTATCTACACGCCGGCCGGTAAGATGGTTGCACAGCAACTACTCTCCGGTGATATGGAGATCGCACTACCTACAGGTGTCTACTTCATTCAGACGGATCGTGAGACCTATCGTGTCTACATCCCTGCTATCTAATCAGAGTCTCGTCCTGCTCTCCTCTTTGTATGGGGAGAGCGGGACAAAACTCCCATATGAGCAAGTCAGTGAAGCGATCACTTCACACTCTATTATCTCAATAGTATAGTTATCAAATCCAAAAAGTATGAACAACAAACTATCACTCGTGCTCCTCGCAGCACTATTTTCCCTCGCCTTCATGGGCTGCAACAAGCAAAAGCAAGATCAAACAGCAACCGCAGAGACGGAGGCTCCGGCCTATATAGAGGTGGATGCACTCCTCGCCTCTGCTGATAGTCTCGTCGGTCAGACGGTTACCGTGCAGGGCATCTGCACCCACCTCTGTAAGCATGGGGCTAAAAAAGCGTTCCTCATGGGTAGCGACGACACCAAGGTGATTCGCGCTGAGGCCAGTGAGGAGATGGGGGCCTTTGCTCAGGAGTGTGTCAACAGTATAGTCACCATCACAGGACAGCTTGTTGAGGATCGTATCGATGAGGCCTATCTGCAAAACTGGGAGGAGCAGCTCAAAGCTCAAGCCGCCAAAGAGCATGGCGAGGGCAAGGCAGGCTGCACCAATGAGAAGAAGGCTCGTGGCGAAACGGCCGACACACCAGAGGCTCGTATTGCAGACTTCCGCAAGCAGATCGCTGAACGTGAAGCGCAAGAGGGCAAGGCGTACCTTTCCTTCTACCATATCAATGCCACAAGCTATCAGATAGAGCAGCAGTAACCATCCGGAGCTGACAAATCTCTATGAGAGTAAACCTCAAGGAAGTAGGTAGGAGTGTGCGTCGCTGGAGTAGATTACTACACCGCGATCTCTCCTATTTACTTGCTTCGCTTATATTCATCTATGCGCTGTCGGGTCTCTACATGAACCACCGAGACTCGATTAATCCACACTACATCATTACTCAGCGTGAGTATCAGATCCCTTTAGGCGAGTTGCAAGGTGCTGACCACCTTGACGCAGTGGCCGTTCGAAAGCTCTTGGACGAGATAGACCTATCGGGGAGCTATACTAAGCACTATTACCCCGACGAGCATACGCTCAAAGTTTTCCTAAAGGGACGTGCCACCCTGCTTCTTGATACCTCAACGGGGGTAGCCGTCTACGAGTCGATCGAGCGACGCCCACTCATTAGCTCTATGACCCGCCTCCACTACAATCCGGGACGCTGGTGGACGATCGTCGCCGATGTGCTAGCCATCGGGCTCATACTCATCACCCTCACGGGACTACTCATCGTGCCCGGGCGACGTGGGCTCATAGGTCGTGGCGGCATTCTCCTACTAAGCGGGCTGGCAGTACCGCTGCTCTTCATCTTCCTCTAAACACCAAAGATAGCAATAACCACTGCCGAAAAGACATTCCCTTATATTATAGCTCTCAATTAATATGGACAACTTAATCGAGTGTCACAATTTAACCCACTATTACGGCAAGCGGCTGATCTACCGTGATCTCTCTTTTGCAGTGCCTCGTGGCCGTATCCTCGGTCTGCTTGGCAAAAACGGCACAGGCAAGACCACTACAATCAATATCCTTAGTGGCTTCCTCCGTCCCAAGTCGGGAGTCTGTCGCATCCTTGGCGAAGATATAACCCGTATGCCTAACCGGCTCAGGCAGGAGATCGGACTGCTCATCGAGGGGCACGTCCAATATAGCTTTATGACTATTCGGCAGATAGAGCGCTTCTATGCACCTTTTTACCCAAAGTGGCGCAAGGAGGCCTACTATGAGCTGATGGAGCTACTCAAGGTCACCGAGAGGCAGCACCTTAGTCGCATGTCTTGTGGACAACGCTCGCAGGTCGCTCTCGGACTGCTCTTAGCACAAAACCCCAAGCTCCTCATCCTCGATGACTTCTCTATGGGATTGGACCCGGGCTATCGAAGACTCTTTGTGGACTATCTGCACCACTATGCAAAGGAGCAGGGAACTACAATCTTTCTCACCTCTCACATAATCCAGGATATGGAGCGACTGATCGATGACTGTATTATTATGGACTACGGCTCTATTCTCCTACAGCGGCCGGTTGCTGAGATTCTAAACGAAGGACGCCTTTACAGATGCACCCTCACAGACGATCGTCCTCTCCCTGAGATTGAGGGGCTGTATCACTTTGAGGCGCACCACAGATGCGGAGAGTGCTACTCATTTCTCCCAATGCCTGAGGTTGCTGAGCGGCTCACACGGGCCGGCGTCCTCTACCAAGATCTCACAGCACACGAGACGACGCTCGAAGATGCCTTTATAGGACTTACCGGTAAGTATTAACGCCTATCTATATGTTTAACTCTATAATATATAAGGAGTGGCTAAAGCTCCGACTATACGCATTGCTATCGACACTTGTCGCAATAGCTGTACCGCTCTATGGGGTGATACGCATTCATCGAGCCATCGCACTACAAGGTGCTGACCATATCTGGCTCGTGATGATACAAAAGGGAGTAGTATTCGTAGAAAGTATGCGCTACGTACCGCTCATTTTAGGCTTGCTCTGTGCTGTTGCTCAGTTTGCACCGGAGCTCTCTCGTCGGAGTCTCAAGCTTACCCTACACCTCCCTCAGTCACCGCTTTGCTCGACCTATGAGATGCTCGCCTGTGGGGTGACGCTACTGCTATGGCATACCCTATTATACATAGGTATCCTCTTTGTAGGACTGCAAGGGCTCTTGGCTTATGAACTGCTCGCCTACGTCCTCTCCGCTACATTGCCATGGATCTTGGCAGGCTTCCTCGGCTACCTCCTGATGAGCTGGATACTCTTAGAGCCCACTTGGCGCAGACGAATACTCTATACCCTGGTAGCTATACTCTTGGTACGACTCTGCTACATATCCCCCACAGCAGGCGCTTACGCACCCTTCCTGCCTACGCTACTTATCTACACCCTCCTCTCCTCCACACTGGTGTGGCTCTCTGTGAGTCGCTTCAAAGAGGGGAAACAAGACTAAAATACCATGAAGCGCATAGCCACAATATTCCTATACATCACCATTGTATTACTCCTCATCTGGCAGATCCCCTGGTGGTACAACTATCTTCAAGCAGATGGAAGCCGTGAGCCGTTTACTATCTATAGTCGGCTACTAAATGACTTTATCATCACGGATCACGATGAAGGGGCAATGACCTACCATAGCGGTAGGGGTGGACAATATAGTCGTGAGGAGGTCGATAGCCTGCTCCCCACTTTCTACTACCGTCAGCTACTCACCGATGGGCGTTTGCCCGACACGCTCTATGGCGAGGCAGTTACTCCGCAGCAGATACAGCGGGCCGGTGTCACCTTTCGCAGCTCGCCACGCACCCTTTCGGCACCTGCCGTAGCGCTCTACCCACTCCTCGAGAGTGCTTCTCGGAGAGTCAAGCTAGAGATGCCCGAAGACCTCTTCCGCATTACAGAACAAGCGATCGAGTTCGTGGATATGAAGAGTAACCGACTAAACGAGGCGAAAAGTACTCTCTATACGAAGCTCTTTCGGGAAAAAGGCTTCGCCTTTCCTGCTCAGCGAGTAGCCGGCAATGCAACTGCGAAAAAGGAGTATGACAACGGTTATCTCCTCATTGATCAGGGCGGTAAGCTCTTCCACCTCAAGCAGATGGTAGGCAAGCCCTACCTGCGGGCAATTGACCTGCCCAAGGGTGTGGAGGCTGCCGAAGCTTTCGTCTGGGAGCTGCCGAGTCGTCGGCATATCGGGCTTGTCTCCACCCGAGACCATCAGCTCTATCTGATTGAGCGGGAGGGGTATCGACTCTGTCACCTTGAGATTCCCTCGTGGAACCCACTTAGAGAGGATCTCACCATCATCGGCAATGACCTAGACAGCTACACCCTCAAGATCTCCACTGCCGATGCCACAAGCTACTATGCACTCAATGCAACAGACTATACGCTACTGAGTAAACTACAAGTAGATCACCCTGAGCGAACCATGCCCGGACTGCGCTTCACCTCTCGCTTAGATGGCTGGGTGAAACCTCGACTCAATTAACTATGAAGAGGTAAAAACCTATTAAAAGATAAGTATCGTAACTCCTTAGAATTACGATACTTATACTTTTCTAACAGTACTGTCAGAGTACTTAAAGCGGAGAGAGAGGGTTGTAAACCAAGCCTTCTAACTCCTTATATCGTAGTTGTTTATATTCCTCTAAGATTTAATTGTAGCCAAATTGTAGCCATAGGAGAGTATTTTGAGAATACTCATAGCTATTGCTGTGAGATTTGCTCGCTTGCATTTCTCGGGTTCAAAGGTACGAATAAGTAGAACAACCTCCAAATATCTGAGAATAAAATTACTCTAATTTTCTTGGCTACAATTCCAGTGCACGGTGCAAGCCCTTATATATAGATAAGGCTTGCACCGTGCACTGGCGGTCATTATATGAGATGCTACTCACTTCAGCTTATCTCATTATGACGTTCCCTAAAACAATGAGGGTTATAACCAAAAGATCTATGAAGTGCTATCGCTATGCAGAGAAGTGTGTTGATGCACACACTGGTAGAATATTACCAATGAATGGTGTTTAGATATTCGTCTATAAAGGGCTTTGAATAGGATCTTTGCAGGTGATAATTCAACAGTAGAAGAAACATGAACAAAAATCGACCCGTTAAGCCCGCAAGAGATAGACGATTGTATGTCATTTGCCCAACACTAGATATGATGTTGGCTTCGTGTGACAATGTCAAGCAAATAGCATATGATAGCGGATTAGACTACTCGAACTTTGTAAAGACTTGCAAGTTCCAAAGAGACATTCGCCTCAGTACTTATCAAAGATGTGCTGAAGCTTTTGGTATGGATACGCTCATTCTGCATTTGCCGTTAGGCGCGGTTGAATCTTTCGCCTCTGTGCAAACTCATCATGGTAATCAATGTCTTATAGTGCAGAAAGAGGACCTACTACGTATTCTTCGCCATTTTCACCCGCTTGAAATAGATGACACATTATCCAATATTGAACGTCTCATTGAGATCTTCCTGAAAGAAACCGAACATGAGCTACTGAAGAAGCTACTTCCACTTCTAGCTGAAACCTTTCAAACATTGGCAGAATCCTATGGAAACGTACAACCCTAGCACACTTCTTGATGAAATTCAAGGACTTCGAGAGGAAGTACGCCAAGTTGCAGACTTCATCAAAGAACTCAAAAGAGAGTATAGCGTCCTTGAGGAAAAGATCGAGCTAAATTCATCAGACGTTATGCGTCTATTAGGAATATCAAAAGCTTCTCTTGCTCGATGGCGAGATGCCAATGCTGTCCCATACCGCTATGTATCCTGCAATCACGTCCTTTATCCTTTTAAGGGTCTATATATAGCTGTAAAATCAGGCCGTGCGACGTTCAAAGGGTTTAGACGCATAGAAGCATTGCAACGGTTGAATGCTTACAAGGATGGTATACTGAAAGGCTATTTGGGGGAAGATGCACAAAATCTTTTTGAAGAGCTATGACACTAAAAGAAGAGGTCTTGCAGTTGACCAATCGAGGATTAGAGGTTTTCTACTTCTATATGCCAATTGACTTTGTTCCCAAGCGGAACTTTCGCAATCCTCTCTATGATGACAAACGAGCATCTTGTAATATCTATTTTGATCCTAAGTCAGACTCATATCGAATGAAAGACTTTGGAAATGAAGCATACTCAGGTGATTGCTTCTGGTTTGCTGCAACAATTTTGGGGCTTGACGTCCGATCTGAATTCAAGAAGGTTCTAGTGACTATTATCCAGGATCTAAATCTAAAGATTTCTATTGAATACAGAGGAGACACAAACATGAAAGCAGCCCGTTCCACCTATCCTAGGCAAGCCGTTGAACAGAGTCAAAAGAGGTGTACAGGGTCGATGGATAAAGTAGAATACATAGCAAACAAAAAATCGTTCCGAGTTTATGAGCGCCCCTTTACGCAAAAGGAACTTGCTTTTTGGGAGCAATATGGGATCTCCTTGGAAACATTGGAGCAATACCACGTCAAATCGTTGTCTTGCTACGAATCGGTGAGTAGAGAGGGAAAACCTTTTAAGCTCACCTCATCTTCCGAAGAACCCATTTTCTGTTACGCTCACAACGATTTCGTCAAAATATATCGCCCGAATAGTAAACTGAGGTTTCTATATGGTGGAGAAAAATCGGAAGAGTATGTATTTGGGCTAGCACGACTGCCTAATAAAGGAGATATCCTATTTATTACGGGAGGAGAAAAAGATGTCCTCTCCCTTTCTGCACACCATTTCAATGCTATTTGCTTCAATAGCGAGACTGCACAAATACCAAGAGGTATTATCGAAAGTCTTTCACTTCGCTTCTTACACCTCATCATTTTATACGACTCTGATGAAACAGGGGTCAGAGAGGCACAGAAACAGGTGGAAGCGCTTTCTGAATTTGGAGTACTTAGACTACAACTACCTTTGAGCGGTATCAAAACGGAGAAAGACATCTCTGACTACTTTGCCCTAGGCCATAGTCAGCAGGATTTAAGAGATCTTCTCGCTCGAATGTTTTCCAGCCTATACAGCGAAACAATGATGATATTGCAATCTTGTGAGATTGATTACGACAATCCTCCAGATGTTTCTAAGTCGGTTGTCTCAGTCAATGGAGTCCCTCTTGGCTCTCAGGACAATCTTTTCTGCATTACAGGTGGAGAGGGTACGGGCAAGAGTAATTACATTGGTTCTATCCTTGCAGGCACATTATGTGCTGAAAGGTTAGATTCAGAGCGAACACTAGGATTAGAAATAACTCCCAATCCAAAAGCCTTGGCTGTTTTGCACTATGACACAGAGCAGTCTGAGGCTCAACTATACAAGAATTTGGGAAAGACATTACGGAGAGCCGATGTAGAGACTGTTCCTGACTTTTACCATTCTCTATATCTAGCCTCACTTTCTCGTAAGGATCGTTTGAAACTCATTCGTGAAAGCATGGACTTGTTTCGTCATAAACATGGAGGGATACACTTAGTAGTTATTGATGGGATTGCAGACTTAGTGCGCTCTGCAAATGATGAGACCGAGAGTATCGCTGTCGTAGATGAGCTTTACAGGCTAGCGGGGATTTATAACACCTGCATCATTTGTGTATTACACTTTGTGCCAAACGGGATCAAGCTTCGTGGGCACATAGGCTCAGAATTACAACGTAAGTCAGCAGGAATTCTTTCGATTGAAAAGGATGACAATCCTGAATACTCTGTAGTCAAGGCTTTGAAAGTGAGAGATGGGAGCCCTTTAGATGTTCCTATGATGCTCTTTGGATGGGATAAAGAGCTGGGGATGCATGTCTATCGTGGTGAAAAGTCTAAGGAGGATAAGGAGAAGCGAAAAACAGACGAATTGATCTCAATTGTTACGGAGATCTTTCAAAGCAACCGCCGTCTCTCTTACCAAGAGTTGTGCGATGTTTTAATGCGAGAGCTGGGAGTCAAAGAGCGCACAGCAAAGAAGTATATATCCTATATGAGAGAGCAACGTATCTTGTCTCAAGATACTGCAGGGAATTATCAAAAAGGGGAACTATGTCATACTTAGACTATCTTACAGAAGATCCTTGGCAAAAACGACTGTTTGATAAGCTAGCGAATGTGGAAGAAAAACTAGACCAGTTGCTGGTATTACGAGAGCAAGCCATAGACGCTGCTGTACAGCCACCGCTCAAGCCTGAGTATCTTGACATCATTGATGTGTCTAGATTGCTAAAGGTTGAGCAAAAGACCATCTACAATTGGGTATGGGCGGGTAAGATTCCCTACCTCAAAGCTAATGGTCGCCTATTGTTCCTTCGTGAGGAAATTGATGAGATGCTAAAAAGAAGAGAGGAGTGGTAGATGTTAGGTTTACGCATTAACAGAAATCAGGGCGAAAGAATGAGTCAGTGAATCGTCAAGCTGACTTGAAGGAGGAATTGATAAAGTTGTTTGACAAGAGCAAGAAATACAATGAGGTACACAGCATCATTCTTGAGAAATTGCATTAGTGGGTGGAATGTACGTTCTCTTCCTCCGAGATGAAATAGTTGAAATGCTTCGCAGAAAAGAAGAAGAGTGATCAGCTTTCAGAATGAACGGCATCGTTTTCTTCGGAAAATCTGCACGTGAGTTTGAATTAAAACCAAAATGTCTACTATCGGTTTACATTTCTAAGTGATAATTCAACTACTCCTTTGAGATAACAAGAACTTACTCTATCTTTGCAGTTGGATATTTACTCTAAATGTAAACTGATAGTAGACTTATGGAGAATAAAATAAACTTGCTTCTACAAGGAGCTACTAAAAACGGGCTATTCTTTTCTAGGTGGTTATCTGAGCAAGGATATTCTAGGCAATTACTAAATAAATATCGTTCTTCAGGATGGCTAACATCGCTTTGCAATGGAGTAATGTATCGAACTGGAGAAGAATTATCCGCTTTTGGTGCATTACAGTCCTATAATGAACAACTGCATAAGGAAATGCGAATAGCAGCTCACTCTGCGCTAGAAATATATGGGTTTAATCATTACGTTCCTATGGGGAAACCTCGTTTGATGGTGACCGATAAAGAGAAGTTACCTCAATGGCTCAAGTTTGATCTGTTTGACAAAGAGTTTGAGACTTTCTCAACAACAGCATTTAGCTCACCCGAGGTTGCCACTATAAAGCATTTAGATTGGGAGCTACTCATTTCTGCCCCTGAACAAGCTTTTATGGAATGTCTTTTACTTGCTCCAAAACGATATGATTATATGGACCTATTTTATATCATGGAACAATTGACCACCCTGCGCCCCAAAGTTGTGCAAAATCTTATTGAAACGACTCAGAATTACAGAGTAAAAAGAGTATTCCTATATATGGCAGAAAAGGCAGGACACTATTGGTTTGAAGACTTAGATCTTTCTAAAGTCGACATAGGGACACATAAGTTGCAGTTAGTAAAATCGGGAGTTTACATCAGTAAATATTTAATTACTGTGCCAAAAGAATTGAATTCGTATGAATAATGAAACCTATAAGAGTCAAGTAGCACTACTTGTCCGAATAATGCCGTTGGTTTATCGCATTGAACAATTTGCGGTACATGGCGGCACGGCAATCAATCTCTTTCACAAGAATATGCCACGCTATTCTGTGGATATTGACTTGACCTATATCCCGATTGAGTCTCGAGAAGAGAGTCTCAAACACATCAATGAGCACTTGAAAACGCTAAAAGTCAATATAGAGCGAGCAATACCAGGCATTAGGGTAACACACAAACCTGATGTATGGAAACTACAATGTAGCCTCAATGGTGCTATGGTAAAGATTGAGGTTAACGGCACTAAGCGAGGAGTATTGGGAGAGGTGGAAATCGTCGAGCTTTGCACCAAAGCACAAGAAGAATTTCAAGCTTATTGTAAAGCACGCATAGTACCTTATTCTCAGCTATATGGAGGTAAGATAACGGCAGCATTGAGTAGACAGCATCCAAGAGATCTATTCGATTGTAAATACATGGAGATGCAAAGCATCGAACAAATAAAGGATGGATTCTTCTTGTGTTTATTGGGAAGTGATAAGCCTTTTGTAGAGTCCCTTGCTCCTAATCCTATTGATCAAGAAGATGCATTAGATAATCAGTTCAATGGGATGACCGATATAGAATTTACCTATACAGATTACCAAAAAGCTCGTACAGAGATAATTGGTAAGGTCAATAACTGTTTGACTGAAATAGACAAGGAGTTTCTGCTGTCATTTGAGCAAGGATCACCCAATTGGTCTCTTTGCTGTGCAGGTAATCTAAGCACTTATCCATCGGTTCAGTGGAAACTATTAAACATTAGAAAACTCAAACAACTAAACCCCAAGAAGTTTCAAGCGGGCATTGATAAACTTAGAAATCACTTTGAACCATCCAGGAAACACCTATCTAAGTGAGTAGAGCGAATAAGAACTGAGCATCCTCAAAAAATCTTAATGATCAAGACAGGTATATCAATAATGTCAAGTATAGACCAGATCTTACTTGACATTATTAATATGAACATCACAAAAATGCAGAAATCGCCTTGATGCGACCTTGGAAATATTTGCAAAATGTCCAAGGTGAAGTAGTGATAGCCAATTCATTTTATCTCCACTTAGGGCGATAGCCGTTCTTGGGAGAGTCGTTGTCGGGATTTTGAGATTGACTCTCTTGTGGCTTTATGGTTGCTTGCTCAGAAACTCGGAGCGACTGCGAAGGTTCTTCACTGGCTTGGTTAGACTGTCGCTGTTCATATGCTTCTTCGGACTCAGAAGGTGGAGCAATAGTAAGGGCAATCTTTCTATCCAGCTCGGCAGCTTGGGCTTTGAGAGAACGCAAATCCTCCTCCTTCTTCCACGAGTTATTGGCAATGGCGGTGTAGACCTCCTTATTTGCTGAAACCTTTGCTATCTCCTTCTCGTGAGATTCAATCACCTTGGGAATGCGCTCTAAAGCATTGAAGAAGTTCAGACAAGCCAACTTAGGATCATTTGCCAATTTGCCGTTATTGTAGGTGTAGTAAATACTCCCCTCGCCCTTTACGAAGAAGCGGTTCACCGATAGGTCAAATAAGTTCTGAGAGGAACTTTCCGTCTTGACCATAACAGAGAAGCCATAAAGCTCTCCAATCTTGTTGTACTCACCATTGGTACGAGCCTTTTCTTCTATCTCTTGAAGACGATGAGCAATCTCTTTGATGTCAGAACAATCCTCTACGCCTTTAATTGAAAGTCGATTGAGTGGGTTGCCTTCAGCATCTCGTTCCACTCGTTGCTCAAAGCAAGCTAAGTCTTTCTTCGCCTCTTGTATCTTGCCTGTGTGATAAGAGAGCGAATGATCAATCTCAGCCAACTTACCTACAGCTCCATTTCGCTCACGAAGAAAGTTCTTACGTTCTGATTCTAATGCGGTAATCTTCTTGTCTAGCTTTGCCTTTTCCAAAAGGTCTGTATTGCCCGACAGCACAGCCACATACTCTGAGAAGTTCATACCACTATCTTCATCCATTGAACCTTCATCGATGGTACGCATACCGAGTTGATTGCTCTTCAACTGATTGATGAAAAGCTGCTTGTTGTGTAGCAGGTTGAACTTATAGCTGTCCAACGAACGCTCCACTGCATATATAATCACATCGACCTTGTTGTCGGCAAACTCCTTGGCAACCAAATTGCCCTTTCGGATAGCTCGTCCGTTGCGTTGCTCTAAGTCTGACGGTCTCCAAGGGGTGTCAAGATGATGTATAGCCACAGCTCGTTGCTGGGCATTGACACCCGTGCCCAACATAGATGTAGAGCCGAAGATGATACGTATATCGCCCCTATTCATCGCTTCCACCATCGCTTTCTTCGCTTTCTCATTCTTGCACTCTTGAATGAAGCGAATCTCGTGAGATGGGATGTGATACTCCTCTACCAACTTACGCTTAATCTCCGAGTAAACATTCCACTCGCCTAGCTTGTAAGTACCCAAGTCACTGAAGACAAACTGTGTTCCTTTCTGCTCGTTATACTTCTGATAGTAGTTATTGAGGAGCTTGGCACAGTGGCTGGCTTTGTTGTCTATATGGTCCGAATACTTTTCTAGGTCTATCATTCGCATATCCAAGCTCATCTTCCGGGCATAGTCCGTTGCGATTAGCATCTTGGCTTTCTCTTCCTTTTCCGATAGCTCATCTCGTCCTAAAAGGGTTGCATCCCCTGTCTTGGCGAACTCCATCAACTTGCCGATAAACTCTTCCTGCTCGGGCGTGGGCGGTATGTTATGCAATATCTCGTTCTTCTCTGGACGGTCGATGCCGATATCCTTAGCGGTACGATAGTCACAAATCTCCGCATAGAAGGCTGCCAGCTCTGGAACCTTGATGAAGGTTCTGAAGCGTTCCTTCTGTATGATGTCATTGGTGATGGAGAACTCGTAATCGGTAGACTTCTTCGCAAAGACAGCAGCCCAAGCATCAAAGCTATTGATGCCTTGCTTTTCGAGTGCTTGAGGACGTAGGTACTTGAAGAGCAGATAGAGCTCTGTGAGTGAGTTGCTGATGGTCGTGCCACTGAGAAAAGTAGCTCCTAAGTCTTTACCCGACCGCTCCTGAATGGTACGTATGGCAAAAAGCATATTGAGTGCACGCTGTGACCCTTCTGGATTACCTAAGCCAGAGACTCGGTCGTGACGGGTGTTGAACATCAAGTTCTTAAACTGATGACTCTCGTCCACAAAGAGGTGATCGATACCCATCATTTTGAAGTCCACTGCATCATCCTTACGCTCAGCAATGCTATCTTGAATGCCTTGTAGTTTGGCTTCGAGGGTCTGCTTTCGCTTCTCCAATCCCTTGAGCATCGCTCGGGAAATGTCTGCCCCTTGCTGACGAAGGACTTCTAGGTTTTCCTCTATAGAGTCTTTCTCCTTTTGCAAGATTACCTCTTGTATCTCTAGAGCTTGAGGTATCATCCCAAACTGCTCATGGGTCAATATGATGCAATCCCAATCGTTGTTCTTGATGTCGTTAAAGATGCGTTGGCGGTTTTGCTTATTGAAGTCGTTCTTGCCTGGATAAAGAACTCTAGCATTGGGATAAGCCTTTCTAAAAGTGTCGGCAATATCAAAGACATTTGCTTTTAGTCCGATAATCATCGGCTTGTTTGCTAAGCCCAAGCGCTTCATCTCATAGGCTGCTGCACACATGATGAGGGTCTTACCAGCCCCTACTTCATGGTCACAAATACCCCCGCCATTGGTTTTGAGCATCCATACGGCATCCTTCTGACTCTTATAGAGGTCAGAGATACCTAGTCCTTTCAGATTTAGGTCGGGAAAGGATTGATGCGCACCGTCAAAGTTGGGGCGCACGAAGCAGTTAAATAGCTTATTATATCTGTCGGATAGTTGTTGCTTAAAGCTCTCTGGCGTTCTGCCTAGCCAATCCACAAAGCCCTGACGTATCTCCTCTATCTTAGCATTAGCCATCTGTATCGCATGTCCATCACGTACTTTGATAGTTTTCGTTTCGCCTGTCTCTAGATCTCGTACCTCTTTGTTTTTATTGATATCGGGGATGGTATTGTGTAGCGCATGCTTTAAGAGATTAAGTCCATCATAGCGTCTGAACTCTCCCTGCACAGCATACTTATGCCAAATGTTGCCATTGCGTCTATCACATTGCAAAACATATTCATCCATCGTACTCTGATAGGAGACGGTGATCTCTGTCTCAAAGAACTCTGAGGCAAAGGCGCTATAGACTTTAGCCGGTATCCACCGCTCCCCAAGATTGAAGTCAAGATCAGCAAAGGGTATCGGTGTAGGTGTGGCAGCCCGTAGGGCAGCTAAGCTTTGCTGTGCTTCTTCATGATCGGGATGTTCTAGTAGCCACGACTCAATCTGCTCGCTCTTCTCTATTACATTGCCTGAGATAAACTTGTCTGCCACTTCGTAGCCATCTACTTCTGGATTGTAGTAGATACGTCCCTCTAGAGCTGAGATAATGTCACTCTCCTCCATCTCAGGGAGGAGCGAACTCATATAGTCTAGCTCCACAGAGCCATACTTATTCAGAGAAGAGACGAGAGCTTCCGTGGGGTCGGCAGCTACTGTCACCTCTGTAGTGGCAAAGACGGTAGGATGGTCAAATATGTCTGCCTTGATGTATTCCCCCTTATCGGATCGCTCTAAGAAGAGTATCTCGACCCCAGTTGCGTCCATCTTGATGAGGTCTGTATTGCTCTTCTGATTGAGATACCCCCAGCGACTGACGAAGTCGTCATAGAGCCGATTGAGTTTTATACGCTCCTCGCTATCCTCACATCTATTGTTCGCTTCGTAGTCGTATAGCCGATGGTAACTTTCTCGTATCTCGATGTACGCTTTGAGCTTGGTTAGGCGCTCATAGGGCAAGTCCATCGGATGAAAGGTAGGCTGTCGCTTCAGATTCGAGAGATACCCCACTTGTCCATTTTGCAGCACGATCGACCCATCTCGTAGATGCGAGTCGGGCAAAGAGAGGAATGGACGAGGTGAAGCATCAAACGACTTCTTAACCTCTGTAACTGGCTGTACTTCTCTCTCCACTTCTGCAAAGTCAAATAGAGATGGCTGCTCGATTGAGGAGAGCTTAGTACTTATTCTTGCTCTTGGACGCTTTACTGAGCTTTGCTTGGGCTTAGAAACTGTCTGTTGCTTATTGACCTCTTTGATCTCCTTGTTAACACGAGCGACCTCCTGCGTCCAAAGTTCGTACTCTTCGGGAGCAAATAAATAACCCGCTTGTTCCAGACCGACATCTGTAGTATCCATCACGGGATGATGGTCGTCATCAAAGTAGACCATCTGTCCGCCCATCTCTCGTGGGGCTTCTAGGTCTGTACGTATATCCGCTTCGTATTGATGCTGTAGCGTTAGAGCTGGCACACCTTTGGGTGCTGGTTCTAACATTGAAGAGACTTGCTCCTGCTGGGTGGGTTCTACCAATTCACTCTTTTCGATGGAGTTGACGGAAGTTCCCTCTGAAGGGGACTTATCCACGACCTCTTCCGTTTGGGTTTCTGTTTGTACCACCTCTTTGCTATACCGTCCTTGGACAAGCTCCTCTAGCTCGGCTATCTTATGCAATGCTGTAGGTGAAAAGTGAAGGTCACGCTCAATCCCCAAGCCATGTATCTTAACCTCTTTCATTTCGTCCAAGGAGATATAACCGAGCTCCCAACCGTAACCCATTGTAACTGCTCCGAACCCAAGACGTTCTTCTGGATTGTACTCTAAGAGGTAGGCTGTATAGGCACCCAGCGGGAAGAAGTATCGGACATAAGCTATACGATCGCCAATAAGTTGCTTCTCGGTGTCATATAGTTTGGGGAGTTGTCCCTTGATGCTATCAGGCATTAGAGCATAAGCGTTGTCTGTTTCTTGCTCCTCGTCTACTTTAGGCTCCACCCCAGGCAATCCGACCGTTACGCCCAGCTTACGCAATTGCTTCTCGGCTTCATTCTGTCGCTCCTCCTCGCTCATCGCTATTCCCGTCTCATAGAGCTTGCGGTCAAAACGTGCTGTCACATCTTGTGTGAGCTGTATTCGGAGACTCTCAGCCATATCCTCCATAGTTCCCTCAAAGCGATATTTCCAAGCTGGCTTGCCGTAAGGGTCTCTACCCAGCTCACGACTGGTAGCTATGGTGCGAGGTGCCACATCATCCCACGAGCCTTCGAAAAGTGAGTTGTGGTTGAATGCCATAGTAAAACCATCCCCCTTGGGTACGGCGACTGTCTGAATAAACTGCTTCTCCAGGCCCTCGCCAATCTCTTTGCCTGACTGCTTTTGCAAGACAATCAAGTCGCTTCCGACTTCAGTTCCTGCTTGCTCGTTAAACATACCTGATGGCAGACGGATAGCAGAGATGAGTCGGCTGTTTTGCATCAGATAGCGTCTGATTGGCTCATTTAGAGCTGCATCGAGTACGCCTTGTGAAGTGATAAATGCAATGAGACCACCCTCTCTAGTACAGTCCAAGCCCTTTACGAAGAAGTAATTATGAATGGCTCGTGTTGACTCCTTTTTGAAAAGATCATTCCCCCTACTATACTCACGGTCATAGACCATAAAGTCTCCAAAGGGGATGTTGCTGGTTACAAGGTCATACTTCTCCGTCTCTTCTAGGGGTGCTATCGCTTCAAAGGGTTCATTTCGCACGAAGATGTTGCCCTCGCCATAAGGGTGCAACGCTTGACTGATGCGAGCCGTGAGCAGATCTTTCTCCAAGGCATCAACAATGCCCGTCTGCTTGGCAAATGTTTCGGCAAAAGCCCCCATCCCCGAGGAGGGGTCAAGGCACCGTTTGAGCGTTGCACCACTTGTTGCGAGAGCATCTGAAATAGCAGAGACGATACGTCTATCTGTATAAAATGAGGTGAGCACACTCGCCTTGATGCTCTCCCAATACCGCTTAGCGGTGTGAGCATCGACCGCTTCCCGATAGATCATCTGCTTGAGCTGCTGTGTCGGAGCAAAGAGTTCTTGCTCCGACTTACTCCAATAGCGGATGTCCGCTGGTGTGTCTGTGCGGTTCAACACGCACTTCAGACCTC